>NZ_JBHTVV010000002.1:758599-788267 GCF_042792755.1 Nocardia sp. NPDC056611 | reverse complement strand
TTTATCAACACCTTGGTATTGGTCGCCTGCTTCATTTTTGTATACCATACTGTAACATCCTAAAACCATAATTTTCGCACCCGCCGCCGGTATGCGTCGCACCCGGGGGGTTGCGACGCTTCCGGACGGAATCACCGTGCGGTTCCGCTCAGTGTAAGCGGCACCGCGGCCGTTTCAGGCCTCTTCGAGCAGCTCTGCGGTGACCGCACTTTCGGTGTCGGGCACGCCGAGTTCCTTGGCGCGCCGGTCCGCCATCGACAGCAGCCGCCGGATCCGGCCCGCCACAGCGTCTTTCGTCATGGGCGGATCGGCCAGCTGGCCCAGCTCCTCCAGGGAGGCCTGGCGGTGCAGCACGCGCAGCTTGCCCGCGGCGGCCAAGTGGTCCGGCACATCGTCGCTCAGGATCTCGAGCGCGCGCTCCACCCGGGCCGCGGCCGCGACCGCCGCACGGGCCGACCGACGCAGGTTCGCGTCGTCGAAATTGGCCAGCCGGTTCGCGGTCGCCCGGACCTCGCGGCGCATGCGCCGCTCCTCCCAGGTGAGCCGCGTGTCCTGCGCACCCATGCGGGTGAGCAGGGCGCCGATGGCCTCACCGTCGCGCACCACGACGCGATCGGTGCCGCGCACCTCGCGCGCCTTGGCCGAGATGCCCATGCGCCGGGCCGCGCCGACGAGCGCGAGCGCCGCCTCCGGCCCGGGGCAGCTCACCTCGAGCGCCGAGGACCGGCCCGGCTCGGTGAGCGAGCCGTGCGCGAGAAACGCCCCGCGCCAAGCCGCTTCGGCGTCACCGATGCTGCCGCCCACGACCTGCGCGGGCAGACCCCGGACCGGCCTGCCGCGCACGTCGAGCAAACCGGTCTGGCGCGCCAGCGCCTCGCCTTCCTTGGAAACTCGCACTACATACCGGGAGGTTTTCCGGAGCCCTCCGGCGCCGAGAACATGCACATCCGAGCCATATCCGTACAGCTCGAAGATCTCTCGACGCAGCCGACGCGCTATGGAACCCATATCCACTTCGGCTTCGACGATCACCCGACCGCCGACGATGTGCAATCCACCGGCGAACCGCAGTAGCGCGGACAATTCCGCTTTGCGCGAGCTCACCTGTGATACAGAGAGCCGGCTCAGCTCGTCCTTCACTTCCGCTGTCATCGCCACGAGACGCGCTCCTTTCCACCCAACCCGGACCGCACACGTTGGCCCATATGCCGTCCTTCGACTCGAAGCCCTGCTGATTCCGGCCGAGGTTGCCGGATCACCTGATCCAGTGCGGCGGCAAGCTTTCCGGGGTGGTGCCGGTCCGTCCCCGCCTCGGCGACATCAGCGAAGGTTACTCGCGCACGCAGCTGTTCGGCAGCTCTTGCCAGATGTTCGCGTTCCCTACCCTCGGGTACGGAACCTGAGTCCACCACAACATGGTCGACTGTGAAATCCGGTGCGTGCTGGGACAATACATGCAGGTGCCGTTCCGCGGAGAATCCGGCCGTTTCGCCCGGTTCGGCAGCGAGGTTGAGCACCAGCACTTTCCGCGCCCGCGTATGCAGGAGCGCTTCGTGCAAATCCGGCACCAGCACGTGCGGAATGACGCTCGTGAACCAGCTCCCGGGGCCCAGCACCACCACGTCCGCGTGCTCGATCGCCGAGGTCGCCTCGGGGCAGGCGGGCGGATCCGAGGGAATCAGCCGCACCCGGCGCACCTTGCCCGGCGTGGTCGCCACCGCCACCTGACCGCGGATACAGCGACTCACCCGCGGATCGCCTTCCAGCCCAGAGACATCCGCCTCGATGGTCAGCGCGATCGGCGACATGGGTAGCACTCTTCCGGTGACCCGCAGAATCTTTCCGGCCTCGTCCAGGGCCGCGACGGGGTCGCCCAGCTCCTCGGTCAAGCCCGCCAGAATCAGATTGCCGACCGAATGCCCGGCCAGCGCGCCGGTGCCGCCGAAGCGGTGTTGCAAAGTTCGCGCCCAGTGCCCGTCGGCCTCTTCGGCCAAGGCCACCAATGCCATTCGCAGATCGCCCGGCGGCAGCATGCCCAGTTCGGCGCGCAAGCGTCCCGAAGAGCCGCCGTCGTCGGCGACGGTGACCACCGCGGTGATCTTGCGCGTGAGCCGCCGCACGGCGGTCAGCGTCGCGTACAGCCCGTGCCCACCGCCGAGCGCCACGAAGGCGGGATTGGCGGTGCGGCCGGAAGTGCTCTCACTCATTCCCGCCCCAGATCTCGGTGGACCACGCGCACCACATCTCCAGGTAGTTCGGCACCCGAATCGCTCTCCGCCGCACGGCCCGCCAACGCGTCGCCCAGCGCCTCCGCTATCGCCACACTGCGGTGTTTGCCGCCGGTGCAGCCCACTGCCACGGTCATGTATCGCTTCCCCTCTTGGCGGTAGCCCTCGGTCGTCAGGTCGACGAGATGGTGCGCGGTGCTCAGGTAGTCCTGTGCGCCCGGGCGCGACAACACATACTCGCTGACCGGGGCGTCCTGCCCGGTTTTTTCGCGGAGTTCGGGAATCCAATGCGGATTCGGCAGGAAACGCAAATCGAACACCATGTCGGCGTCGAGCGGGACTCCGTACTTGAACCCGAACGATTGCACGGTCAACTGCAAGACGGTGGCGGCGTCACCGCCGTAGACCTCCTCGAGCTTGCGGTGCAACTGGTGGATCGACAGCGCGGTGGTGTCGATGACGACGTCCGCGGCAGTCTTCACCGGGTCGAGGCGGCGACGTTCGGCCGCGATGCCGGCGGTCAGGGTGCCGTCGGCGCTCTCGCTCTGGAGCGGGTGGCGGCGGCGCGCGAAGCCGAAGCGGCGGATCAGCACGTCGTCGGAGGCCTCGAGGAACAGGATGCGGGTGCGAACGCCCGCGGACCGCAGCTGTTCGACCACCGCGGACAGATTCCCCGTGAAGAAGCGGTTGCGCACGTCCATGACCAGCGCGAGTTTGCGGATCGGTGGTTCCGCGGAGCGGCCCAGATCGACCATGCGGCCGATCAGTTCGGGCGGCAGATTGTCGGCGACGTAGTACCCCAGGTCCTCGAGCACCTTGCCCGCGGTGCCGCGGCCGGCGCCGGACAGGCCGGTCACGATGACCACCTCGACCGGAGCGGGTTCGGAACCGGGCCGCCCCTTGCGGGGATTCGGCTGGGACTCGCCTGATTCGGTTGCCGGGCTGTTCTCGGCAGTAGCTGTGCTGTCTTCGACGCGCGTCATGTCCTACCGGTTCGTGTCTGGAGTTCCCTCGATCATCCTGCACCGACGCCCGCGAACCCGGCAGGCGAGCGACGGGAGCGCAACACAGCTGTGATTTCCGCTCCCGACCAGCACACACGGCGTGTCGCAAATTTCCCGTTCGGCGTGTCGCACTCTACCCGGTGGGTCCCCGTCCGACGCGCCGCGAAACGCCGACGCTCTACTGCTGACGCAACGCGTCCAGGACCGCCCTGGCCGTCGCCACGCCGATGCCCGGGACCTCGGTGATCTGCTCCACCGTAGCCTCCTTGAGCTTGGCGACCGATCCGAAATGCGTCACCAGCGCCGTCTTGCGAGTCGACCCCAGGCCCGGCACCGAATCCAGCGCCGACGCCGTCATCCGCCGCGACCGTTTGGAGCGGTGGAAGGTGATGGCGAAGCGGTGCGCCTCGTCGCGCACCCGCTGCAGCAGGTACAGCGCCTCACTGGTGCGCGGCATGATCACCGGGTCCGGCTCGTTGGGCACCCACACCTCTTCCAGGCGCTTGGCCAGGCCGATCACCGCGACATCGGTGATGCCCAGCTCGTCGAGCACCTCCGCGGCCGCGTTCACCTGCGGCGCACCGCCGTCCACCACGTACAGGTTGGGCGGATAGGAGAAGCGGCGCGGCTTGCCCGTCTTCGGGTCGATGCCGGGCAGCCCGGGTTCGGTTGCCTCGGAATCGGATTCGAGCTCGGCGGCCTCGGCGGCGTCGAGCTCGCGGCGCAGCTTGCCGAAGCGACGCCGCGTCACCTCGGCGATGCTGCCGACGTCGTCGGAGCGGCCCTCCCCGGCGGCCTCCTTGATGGTGTAGTGCCGATACTCCGACTTGCGGGCCAGCCCGTCCTCGAACACCACCAGCGAGGCCACCACATCGGTGCCCTGCACGTGCGAGATGTCCACGCACTCGATGCGCAGCGGGGCGCTGTCCAGGTCCAGGGTGTCCTGGAGTTCCTGCAGCGCCGCCGACCGCGCGGTCAGGTCACCGGCGCGTTTGAGCTTGTGCTGGGCGAGGGCTTCCCGCGCATTGCGCTGCACCGTCTCGGCCAGGGCTTTCTTGTCCCCGCGCTGGGGCACCCGCAGCTGCACCGCCGACCCCCGCAGCCCCGACAGCCACTGCTGCACCTGCTCGTGATCGTTGGGCAGGGCCGGGACCAGCACTTCCCGCGGAACCACCGCACCCGGTTGCTCGTCGCCGCTCTGCGCGGCGACCGCGGTCTGCTCGCCGTAGAACTGGGTCAGGAACTGTTCGACCAGCGCGGGCAGCTCACCCCCGGCCGCCGCCGCGTCGATGGCGTCGCCGGACTTGTCGACCACCCAGCCGCGCTGGCCGCGCACCCGCCCGTCGCGGACGTGGAAGATCTGGACCGCGGCCTCGAGCTCGTCGACCGCGAAGTCGATGACATCGGCGTCGGTGCCGGTGCCCAGCACCACCGCCTGTTTCTCGAGCGCGCGCTTGAGCGCCTGCACGTCGTCGCGCAGCCGGGCGGCGTTCTCGAAGTCGAGCTCGTCCGCGGCCTCGTGCATACGGCGTTCCAGCTGCTTGACCAGACGGTCGGTCTTGCCGGAGAGGAAGTCGCAGAAGTCGTCCACGATGTCGCGATGCTCGGCCGCGCTCACCCGGCCGATGCAGGGCGCGGAGCACTTGTCGATGTAGCCGAGCAGGCACGGCCGCCCGATCTGGCTGTGCCGCTTGAAGACTCCGGCCGAGCAGGTGCGCACCGGGAACACCCGCAGCAGCAGATCCAGGGTCTCGCGGATGGCCCAGGCGTGGGCGTACGGCCCGAAGTACCGCACCCCCTTCTTGCGCGCGCCGCGGTAGACGAAGACGCGGGGGTACTCCTCGTTCAGGCTGACCGCCAGCACCGGGTACGACTTGTCGTCGCGGTAGCGGACATTGAAGCGCGGATCGAATTCCTTGATCCAGTTGTATTCCAGCTGCAGCGCTTCCACCTCGGTGGACACCACGGTCCACTCGACGCCGGCGGCGGTGGTCACCATCTGGCGGGTGCGCGGATGCAGCCCGGCCACATCGGCGAAGTACGAGTTCAGCCGCTGGCGCAGGCTTTTCGCCTTGCCGACATAGATGACCTGGCCGAACTTGTCCCGGAACTTGTAGACGCCCGGTTCGACGGGGATGGTGCCCGGGGCGGGCCGGTAGGTCGCGGGATCTGCCACGGGTCCAGGTTAGTCAGTGCCTCCGACACCCCATCCGGGGCGCAGCCTCCGGCACCCCATCCGCGGCGCTCTCGGCGACGAAGTATGGACAAGATCATTCATCAGGAGAGGGAACCCCACATGATCCGTCTGCGTACTCGCCGCCGCTCACTCGCCATCGTGGGAGCGGTTTGCCTGGCCGCGGCCGCCCTGGTGGCGGTGTCCGTGCCCGCCACGGCCGAGTCCGCCGACGCGTCGATCCTGGTGTCCGGGGAGCTCGCCGGGTACCGGGCGCCCACCCTGTTCTGTGGTGGGGCGGTGCTGAATCCCCCGGCCGACCTGCAGGCGGCCTGATCGAGCGCGCCACGCCGGAACATCGATCTCCGCGAGTTTCGACGGTGCGGAGGGTCTCGCGGGTCAGTATGGACGAACCGTTTCGCTTGATCTGTCCGTACACGAGGGAGCCTGATCGATGACGAACCATCACCATCTCCACCCGCGCCGCCGGTCGCTAGCGATCGGTTCCGCACTCGGCATCGGCGCGGCGGGCCTGATCGCGGTGGCGGCTCCGGCCGCCCACGCCGATTCGCCCTGCCGTATCGACCGGACACTCGATACCGCCACCTTCACCTGCCCCGCGGACACCTGGTACGCCGCGGTGGTGCAGTGCCTCGGGGCACGGCAGGTCGGTAACGGCTACCAGTCCCCCACCTACATCGTGGGCGACTCACCGCGGCCGCTCATCCCCATGACCATCGAGTGCAGGGGCGAGGGCAAGAACGGCATCGTGCTCAACGCCTGGACCGACGGCCCGTTCTGAACCATCGGTCATCCGGGCGCGCCTGGAGCGCTAGGCGATCTCGCGTCGCAAACACGGTGCGAGATCGCCCTTTTCGCCCACTTCCACGGTGTCCAGTTCCAGCCAGTCCGCCATCTCCCGCAGTGCACGGCCCAGCGCCCCGGCGATCCGGGCGTGATCGCGTCCCGGTTCGGCGAACGCGCCCGGCACCAGCAGCCGCCCGCTCGCGCGCTCGGCGCGCAGGTCCACCCGCGCGACCAGTTCGCCGTCGAGCAGGAACGGGAAGACGTAATAGCCGTGCACCCGTTTGTGTTCCGGGGTGTAGATCTCGATGCGGTAGTGGAAGTCGAACAGCCGCTCGGTGCGATCGCGGAAGAAGATCAGCGGATCGAAGGGGCACAACAGGGCCGCGCCGGTGACCCGGCGGGGCGTGCGGGCCTCGGTATGCAGGTAGGCGGGCTTGTCCCAGCCCTGCACGGTGACCTGCTCCAATTCCCCGCTGTCGAGCAGATCGGCGATGGCGGGCTCGGTCTGGCGGCGGGTGAGCCGGTAGTAGTCGCGCAAGTCGGTCTCGGTGCCCACGCCGTGCGCCCGGGCCGCGCGCCGCACCAGCTCGCGGATCGCGTCCGCCTCGTCCGGTTCGCGGGAAACCACGTCGGCGGGTAGGACGCCGGCCGCGAGGTCGTAGTGCCGCTGAAAGCCGACCCGGCGGGGCACGGTCAGCTCCCCGGCCGCGAACAACGCCTCGCACACCACCTTGGTGTCGCTGTAGTTCCAGCCCCAATTGTCCTTGGCCCGTGGCCGATCCAGCTCCAGGTGCCGTTCGATCTCCCCCGCGGTGCTCGGTCCGTACTCCTTGACGACGCCGAGCACATCGTCGGCCAGACCCGGATTGCGTTCCAGCACTTGCCGCATCCCGTTCCAGCGCCCGTGCCGGTACTGCACCATGCGCCAGCGCATCAGCGGCCAGTCCTGGACGGGGATCAGCGCCGCCTCGTGCGCCCAGTATTCGATCAGCTGCCGCGGCTTGCGCGCGCTGTGCCCCCACGCGGCCTCGTCGAGCAGGGTCCGGTCGTAGGCCCCGATACGGCTGAACACCGGCGCGTAGTGCGCCCGCACCACCGCCGACACCGAGTCCAGCTGGAGCAGCCGGGTGCTGTCGAGGACCTTCATGACCGTGCGCCGGGTGGGCGGTGCGCTGGGTCGCGCGGACCCGAACCCCTGGGCCGCGAGTGCGATGCGGCGCGCCGCCGCGAGTGACAGGGATCCGGTCGGCGATGTCGGCACACTCGAACCATGCCACGACCCACCGACAACCCGGCTCGATACACGACTGTATCGAGCATCTGTACAGCAGCCACCTCGTTGGATACATTCGTGTATCGAACTTCGACACCAAGGAAATGGGCATGATCGAGAACCCGGATGTCATCGTGGTCGGGGCCGGTCTGGCCGGGCTCGTCGCCACGCACGAGCTGGTCAAGGCGGGTAAGCGGGTCCTGATTCTGGATCAGGAGAACCGTGCCAACCTGGGCGGGCAGGCGTTCTGGTCGCTGGGCGGACTGTTCTTCGTGGACAGCCCCGAACAGCGGCGGCTCGGCGTCAAGGACAGCCTCGAGCTGGCCATGCAGGACTGGCTGGGCTCGGCCGGCTTCGACCGCGAGGACGAGGACCACTGGGCGCGGCAGTGGGCGCGCGCCTACGTGGAGTTCGCGGCCACCGAGAAGCGGCAGTACCTGTACGACCTCGGGCTGCGGGTGACGCCGCTGGTCGGCTGGGCCGAACGCGGCGGCGAATCCGCCGACGGGCACGGCAATTCGGTGCCGCGCTTCCACCTCACCTGGGGCACCGGACCCGAGGTCGTGCGCGTGTTCCTCGAACCCGTGCTCGAGGCCGAGCGGCGCGGTCAGGTCGGATTCGCGTTCCGGTATCGCGTCGACGAGCTGATCGTGGAGGACGACGCCGTCACCGGCGTGCGCGGCAGCGTGCTGGAGGCTTCCACCGAGGACCGCGGCGTCGCGTCCTCACGCACCGTGACCGGCGAGTTCGACGTGCGCGCCGCCGCCGTGATCGTCTCCTCCGGCGGCATCGGCCACAATCACGAACTGGTGCGGCGCAATTGGCCCACCGAGCGACTCGGGCCGTGCCCGGAGCACATGATCGCGGGCGTCCCGGCGTACGTCGACGGCCGCATGCTCGGCATCACCGAGGCCGCGGGCGGGCGGATCGTGAACCGGGATCGCATGTGGCACTACACCGAGGGCATCCACAACTGGGATCCGGTGTGGCCCGACCACGCCATCCGCATCATTCCCGGGCCGTCGTCGCTGTGGTTCGACGCCAACGGAAAGCGCATGACCGCACCGGCTTTCCCGGGTTTCGACACCAATGCCACCATGAAGCAGATCCTGGCCACCGGCCACGACTACTCGTGGTTCATCCTGACCCAGTCGATCATCGAGAAGGAGTTCGCGCTCTCCGGTTCGGAGCAGAATCCCGATATCACCGGCAAGGATCTCAAGCTCACGCTCAAGAGCCGGGTGGCCAAAGGCGCCCCGGGTCCGGTGGAGGCGTTCAAGCAGCACGGCGTCGACTTCGTCGTCGCCGATACGCTGCCCGAACTGATCGCGGGGATGAACAAGATCTCGCGCGGCCCGCAGCTGGACGCGGCCGACATCGAACGTCAGATCGTGGCGCGCGACCGGGACGTCGAGCACAAGTTCAGCAAGGACGCCCAGCTCATGGCCGTCAACAACGCGCGGCGCTACCTGGGTGACAAGCTCGGCCGGGTGGCCACGCCGCACAAGATCCTCGATCCGGCGCACGGCCCGCTGATCGGCGTGCGGCTCAATATCCTGACCCGCAAGACCCTGGGCGGCCTGCAGACCAATCTGGACTCACAGGTCATCCGCCCCGACGGCACCCCGTTCCCGGGGCTGTACGCCGCGGGCGAGGTCGCCGGTTTCGGTGGCGGCGGGGTGCACGGCTACAACGCGCTGGAAGGCACCTTCCTGGGCGGCTGCATCTTCTCCGGCCGGGCCGCGGGCCGGGCCCTGGGCCGCACCCTGAAGTGACGATTTCGGTTGCCGCCCACCGGATTCCGGTGGGCGGCGACCGTCGTCAGTCGACGGCGAACCAGCGGTAGCAGTCGCGGCGCAGCAGCAGCGCCAGCACGATGCCCGAGACCATGATGCCGCCGAGCACGGTGAACGGCCCTACGCCCGTGGGCATTTCGGCCGACATCAGGGTGAACACCCCCAGGAAGACCTGCAGGCTGGACACGCCCAGCGCGGTCACCCAGATCCAGCGCGACCGCAAGCCGAACAACAGCGCCATGCCGCCGGTGACCCAGGCGGCGAAGAAGTGGCCGATGCTGCCCGCGACGCAGTCCAGGCCGCCGGTGGTCGAGAGCAGGCAGTGCAGCATCGCGAGCCCCATCGCGCCGAGGGCGGCGAATTGAGTTTCGCGAACCTTGGCGGGCACCTCGGCCGCAGCGCTCTCGCGGCGCAACCCCCGCACGCCGTCGATCACCCGCTCGAAAAATGTGGCAGGAACGCCGTTCCCCGTGACTGTCGGTGTCATTTCCACCTCGTCGGCAACAGCCGATAACGAACTCACAGCACTCCTCGTTGAGTAACCCCTGGTGGCGTGCCCCCTGCGACCCGCCGAACCAGACGCTAACCAAATGTTCAGAGTCCGGACAATCTCATTCCCGAAGTTATGACCATGACCACAGCCGATAGGTGCACTCTGCATATAGTGATCTCGAACACATAACGGCCGCACGCTATTTCGCGTGCGGCCGTTGAAAGACCAGGTCCGGAGGTAGTTTCCCAGTGTACTACCGGGAGCCGGAAACTACTTGTCGTCCATGGGGATCGGCGGAATGACGGGGAATTCCCCGGTGTAGCCCTCGCGCATCTTGGCGATGGCCAGCACCCGCGGGCTGGCGATGCGCCACCCGATGGCGAGCGCGGGCACGATGATCACCAGGCTGGCCACCGTCCACGTACCGACCGGCCGGTCGAAAGCCATCAGGATCAGCACCAACCCCAAGAACACCAGTGTCGCGATCCCGGTATAGGGAGCGCCGAACATCCGGAACGCGGGCCGCTCGGCCAGACCCTGCTTCGCCAGGTAGAACAGCTTCAACTGGCACAGCACAATGGTCGCCCAGGACGCCAGAATGCCCAGCGAGGCAACATTCAGCACGATTTCGAACGCCTGCGACGGCACGATGTAATTCAGCCAGATACCGAACAATGCGATGCCGCTGGTGAGCAGAATTCCGCCATAGGGCACACCCGCACTCGACATGCGCGCCGTGAATTTCGGCGCACTGCCGTTCATCGCCATCGAACGCAGAATGCGGCCGGTCGAATACAGGCCCGCGTTCAAACTCGACAAGGCCGCGGTGAGCACCACGAAATTCATGATCGAGCCCATGTGCGCGACACCGAGTTTGGCGAAGAAGGTGACGAACGGGCTCTCCCCCGCCTGGTAGGCGGTATAGGGCAGCAGCAGAGCGAGCAGAATCACCGAACCGCAATAGAACAGCGCGATACGCAGGATGACCGAATTGATGGCGCGCGGCATGATCCTCGCCGGGTTCTCGGTCTCGCCCGCCGCGATGCCGACCATTTCCACGGCGGCATAGGCGAACACCACACCCGAGGTGACGGTGACCAGCGGCAGCACGCCGGTCGGGAACCACCCGCCCGCCGCGGAGATCATGCCGAAGCCGGTGGCCTGGCCGTCCACCTCGAACCGCCCCGCGAAGAAGACGGTGCCGACCACCAGGAAGGTGACCAGGGCGAGCACCTTGATCATGGCGGCCCAGAATTCCATCTCGCCGAACCACTTCACCGACGCGAGATTGATGCCGAGCACGATGACCAGTGCGCCCAGCGCCAGCAGCCATTGCGCGACCGGCTGGAAGGGACCCCAGTAGTGCAGATAGGTGGCGACCGCGGTGGTATCGACGATGCCGGTCATGGACCAGTTCAGGAAGTACATCCACCCGGCCACGAATGCGGCCTTCTCACCGAAGAATTCGCGCGCGTAGGAGACGAACGAGCCCGAGGACGGGCGGTGCAGCACCAGTTCGCCGAGAGCGCGCAGGATGAAGAAGACGAACGCGCCACAGATCAGGTACACCAGGAACAGCGACGGCCCGGCATTGGCGAGGCGACCGCCGGCGCCCAGGAACAGGCCGGTGCCGATGGCGCCACCGATGGCGATCATCTGCAATTGCCGGGGTTTCAGGGCTTTGTGGTAGCCGCTGTCCTCGGCATTGAGGCTGGTGGCAGTTGTCCGGATCTCGGTCATACGCCGGGTTAACCCTCCGCTATCGTGAAACGAGGCCGTCCGAGAGTACCCTGTCGTTTGCTGACAGCCGTATCGGCGCTCCGGGCCGGGTCAGCGCCGTCGTTTCCAGCTGTTCGAGCAGCGATTCGAGCCGATTCATCAGCGATTGCCATGGAAGTGCTGATGATCAATAGGTGAGCAGACCGGTCAAACCGCCGCCCCCGCGCGCTCCCGGGGCTAGAGTCCGGTCATGAGGCGCTTGCGACGAACCGGGAGCGGCGCTGCCGCACTGCTGCTGTCGATCGGAATGCTCACCGCCTGTTCGTCGGCGACGAGCGAGAGCGCGTCGTGCACGGTGTCCCCCAACGGAACTCCGGTCACCTCCGGTGTTCCGGCCGGGCCCAGTACCACGAATCTGGCACTGCGTCCGGAGGTCGCCACCGGCTACCGGACCGGCATGACACCGGTACGCACCGGCGGATTCGCGGTCTCCACAGCCAATCCCGTCGCCACCGAGGCCGCCTGCCGGGTGCTGCGCGACGGCGGTACCGCAGCGGACGCGCTGATCGTGGCGCAGACCGTGCTGAACCTGGTCGAGCCGCAGGCCACCGGCATCGGCGGCGGCGCGTTCCTCATGTACTACGACGCCGCGACCAGGACCGTCGACGCCTACGACGGCCGCGAGACCGCGCCCCGGGCCGCCACCGAGGACTACCTGCGCTACATCAGCCCCACCGATCACACTGTGCCGCAACCCAACGCGCGCGCCAGCGGCCGATCCATCGGCGTGCCGGGCGTGCTGCGCATGCTGGAACTCGCGCACACCGAGCACGGCAGGCAACCCTGGCGCGACCTGTTCACCCCCGCGGTGAACCTCGCCGACGGCGGCTTCACGATCTCCCCGCGCATGGCCACCCAGATCGCCGCGTCCACCGCGGATCTGGCCCGCGACGACGCCGCCCGCGCGTATTTCCTGCTCCCCGACGGCAATCCGAAGCAGGCCGGCACCACGCTGGTGAATCCGGCCTTCGCCAAGACCCTCTCGGCCATCGCCGCCGACGGCGCGAACGCCTTCTACACCGGGGCCATCGCCGCCGACATCGTCGACACCACCGCCACCACCGCCGGCGGCCGCACCGCCGGACTGCTGGCGCTCGCGGATCTGTCGTCGTACCAGGCCAAGAAGCGCACCGCGGTGTGCTCGCCGTATCGCACCCACGAGATCTGCGGCATGCCGAATCCGTCCTCGGGCGGCATCGCCGTCGAGGCGGCGCTGGGCATCCTGTCGAATTTCGATCTGGCCGCGATGAAACCGACCGACGTGTCCGGCGACAGCAGCGCCGCGCGCGACGGCGGCAAACCCACCGCCGAGGCCGTGCACCTGATCGCCGAGGCCGAGCGGCTGGCCTACGCCGACCGCGACAAGTACATCGCCGACTCGGATTTCGTTCCGCTGCCGGGCAATTCACCGCAGACCCTGCTGGATCCGAACTACCTGAAGCAGCGGGCCGCGCTCATCAACCCGAGCAAGAGCCTGGGCACCGCCCAGCCGGGCGACTTCGGGCCGGTCCCGGTCGGCAACGGGCCGCAGCAGCCCGAACACGGCACCAGCCACATCTCGATCGTCGACAAGGACGGCAACGCGGCGTCGATGACCACCACGGTCGAATCCGCGTTCGGGTCCTTCCATTTCGTGGACGGGTTCATTCTGAACAACCAGCTCACCGACTTCTCCGCCGAACCCCGGGACAAGGACGGCGCGCCGGTCGCCAACCGCATCGACGCGGGCAAGCGGCCGCGCAGCTCCATGGCCCCGACCCTGGTGTTCGACCGCAATCCCGACGGCAGCCGCGGCGCGCTCAGCCATGTCACCGGGTCGCCGGGCGGGGCGGTGATCATCCAGTTCGTGGTGAAAACCCTGGTGGCCCTGCTGGATTGGGGGCTGAATCCGCAGCAGGCGGTGTCGATGATCGACTTCGGCGCGGCCAATACGCCCACCACGAACGTGGGCGGCGAGCATCCGGCGGTGAACGCCACCGACAATGGCGACCACGACGTCTTGGTCCAGAAGCTGCGCGCGTCCGGCGATCAGGTGTCGGTGGCGCCGCAATCGAGCGGACTCTCGGCGCTGGTCCGCGACGGCGACGGCTGGATCGGCGGCGCGGATCCCCGCCGCGAGGGCGCGGTGCTCGGCGGCCCGCGCTAGGCCGCCTCAGGCGCGCCCGACCGCGAGCCGGACGGGTCGAGCCTCACGAACGAGGCCAGTGCTTACCGCGGTAGCTCTCGATATCGGCGTTGAATCGGGCCAGCAACGACGCGAGCGCCGACACGTCCTCGTCGGACCAGCCTGCCAGGATCTCGTCGAGATGCCGTAGGCTCTGCGCCCGTTCGGCATCGAGCCGGGCTGCCCCCTCGGCGGTGACCCGGAACTTGCGGGCGATGCCGCCGTCGGGGTCGGGGATGCGTTCGGCCAGGTCCGCGCGCAGGAGCGCGGCGGTCTGCCGATTGAGGGTGGAGGCATCCAGCCCCAGCGTGTCACTGAGCTGACCGATCGACATCGGCCCCTCCCCGCGCAGCAGACTGAGCAGCAGATAGGCGCTGCGGTCGAGGCCGTTGTCGCCCTTGCGCGGAATCAGGCTGTACCGGCCGAACAGCATGGTCTCGAACTCGAGCAATTCGGTGGGCTTGGTCAATTCCATCCTTTCCGCGGTCCCCACACCCTACGTGTGACGGGCGCCGGACATCGATTATGCATCATGCACGTGATGTGTATAGTGCACATAGATCGATGATGAGGAGAACCCCTATGACCAGACCCGAGTCCGCTGCTCGGTCTGCCGGCGCCCCGCCGGAGCCCACACGCGCCGGCAGCACCCTCGCGGTGCTGGCCTACACCGGCGTCGTCGCCTCACTGATGCAGACGCTGGTGGTCCCACTCCTGGGCGACCTGCCCCGAATCCTGCACGCGTCCGCGTCGAACGCGTCGTGGGTCGTCACCATCACCCTGCTGGTGGCGGCCGTGGCCACGCCGGTCGCGGGGCGGCTCGGCGACATGTACGGCAAGCGCCGCATGCTCATCGCCTCGACCATTCCGATCATGGTGGGCTCGATCGTGTGCGCGGTGTCGACCTCGCTGATCCCGATGATCATCGGACGCGGGCTGCAGGGCCTGGGCGTGGGCACCATCCCGCTGGCCATCGCCCTGCTGCGCGACGTGATGCCGCCCGAGCGCCTCGGTTCGGCCATCGCGCTGATCAGCTCGTCGCTGGGCATCGGCGGTGCGCTCGGCCTGCCGATCGCCTCCGCGGTCACCGAGTACAGCAACTGGCGTGTGATGTTCTGGGTCGCAGCGGTTCTCGTGGCGATCGCCACCGCGCTCATCGTCCTGGTCGTCCCCGAGGGCACCTCCGAAGGACCGTCGGGCCGCTTCGACATTCCCGGCGCGCTCCTGCTCGGCGCCGCCCTGGTATGCCTGCTGCTGCCGGTGTCGAAGGGCGCGGCCTGGGGCTGGACCAGCGGCTCGACCCTCGGACTGTTCGCCGCGGCCCTGGTGCTGCTGCTGGTGTGGGGCTGGTGGGAACTGCGCTCCCCCGAACCGCTGGTCGATCTGCGGATCACCGCTCGCCCGCAGGTCCTGGTCACCAACCTGGCCAGCATCGCGGTCGGCGTCGGCCTGTACGCGCTGCAGCTGAGCCTGCCGCAGCTCATGCAGCTGCCCAAGGCGCTCGGCTACGGGCTGGGCCAGTCCATGGTGATGATGGGCGTGTGGATGGCCACCGGCGGCATCATGATGATGGTCATCTCACCGATCGGCGCGAAGCTGTCCGCGGCGCGCGGCCCGAAGACCACGCTGGTCACCGGCACGCTGATCATGGCCGCCGGTTACGGTGTGGCACTGCCGCTGATGGGGTCCATCGGGGGCCTGGTGGTGGTCAACATCATCTGCAGCACCGGTGTCGCCTTCGCCTACGGCGCGATGCCCGCGCTCATCATGGGCGCGGTGCCGCAGTCGGAGACCGCGGCCGCCAACAGCTTCAACACCCTGATGCGCTCGATCGGCACCTCGGTCTCGGCCGCGGTGGTCGGCGCGGTGCTGGCGCAGATGAGTGTGCAGATGGGCAGCCACAGCATCCCGACCGAGCACGGCTTCCGCACGGTGTTCCTGATCGGTAGCGTCGTGTGCCTGGTCGCCGCGCTGATCGCGGTGCTGATCCCGGTGCGGCGCGCGGTGCAGTCCGTCCCCGCGCAACCGCCGGAGACCGCGAAAGCCTTCGCGGAGAACTGATTCCGAACCGGATCGGGCGAGGCACAGCCATCCGTCCGCCGTGGCCACGAAGGCTCGGCGACGGATGGCCTACTTGTTCTCGCCGGTGTACTTCGCGCCGAGCTCGCGGAACCGGTCCATGGCCTCGGCCGCGCGCATCTTGTCGTTGGAGCGGATGGCCATCATCGGCACGTACTCGTCATGCACCAGCTCCAGCCGGGCCCAGGACTTCTTGTCCGGGAAGGAGATCCCGCGGATATCCTGCCACCCGAACTCGCTGTCGCCGACGATATTGCGCACCATCACCCCACGCTTGCCGACCCGCACCCGGGGCCGGGTCAGGGTCAGCACACCCGCCGCCAGCACCAGGCCGAACGCCGCCAGGCCGATCTGATCGGACACCCGGAAGTTGACGCCGGTGGAGCCCTGGCGCAACACGATGCCGCCGAAGATGAAGACTGCGGCCAGCACCGCGGCCACGATCCGCACGGTGATGATGGCGTGGCGCGGGCGGACCTCGAGGTCCCACTCGCCGTCGGTGTTCGCTGCGGTGTCGGGCTTCGTCTCTGCCATGGGTGGATCGGACTCCGGCTTCTGCTGCTCGCTACCGGCCCGCGTCGGTTGCTCGGCAGGCCCTTCCGTCGTCGCGGGGTCGCGCGGCGGTTCCTCCTCGGAGCCGCCGCGCTTCCAGATCCGGACGACGGGCATGACTAGGCGGTGAGTTCGCGCAGGGTGAGCGCGGCGTCCAGCGCGGCCGCGGCCGCCTGCTCGCCCTTGTTCTCCGCCGAACCCGGCAGGCCCGCGCGGTCGAGCGCCTGCTCCTCGGTGTTCACGGTGAGCACGCCATTGGCGACCGGGGTGCCCTCGTCCAGCGACACCCGGGTCAGGCCCGCGGTCACCGAATCGCACACGTACTCGAAATGCGGTGTGCCGCCGCGGATCACGACGCCGAGCGCGACCACCGCGTCATGGCTGCGGGCCAGCGCCTGCGCCACCACGGGCAGCTCCATGGCGCCGGCGACCCGGACCACGGTGATGTCGGCGACGCCCGCCTCGCGGGCGGTCTTCTCCGCGTTCGCGACCAGCGCGTCGCAGATGGTGGTGTGCCAGCGCGAGGCCACGATCCCCAGCTTGAGGTCCTTGGCATCGGCGAGCTCGAAAGCCGGTACGCCGGTACCGCTCATCGTTGTTCCGCCCTCTCGGTTGTCAGTTCGCGGTCTCGCCCAGGTCCAGGTCTTCCAGGCCGACCAGGTCGTGGCCCATCCGATCCCGCTTGGTGCGCAGGTACCGCAGATTGTGCTTGTTGGCGCGCACCGGCATGGCCACGCGCTCACTGATGCTCAGACCGTAGCCCTCGATCCCGGCGCGCTTGTCCGGGTTGTTGGTGAGCAGCCGCATGGAGGTGATGCCCAGGTCGACCAGGATCTGCGCGCCGATGCCGTAGTCACGGGCGTCGGCGGGCAGGCCCAGGTTCAGGTTGGCGTCCACGGTGTCGTCGCCGCTGTCCTGTAGCTGGTACGCCTGTAGCTTGTGCAGCAGACCGATGCCGCGGCCCTCGTGGCCGCGCATGTAGAGCAGCACGCCGCGGCCCTGCTTCGCGATCAGCTCCATGGCGGCGTCGAGCTGCGGGCCGCAATCGCAGCGCAGGGAGCCGAAGGCGTCGCCGGTGAGGCATTCGGAATGCACGCGCACCAGTACGTCGCGGCCGTCGCCGATCTCGCCCATCACCAGCGCGACATGCTCGGCGTCGTCGTATTCGCTCTCGTAGCCGATGGCCAGGAAGTCGCCGAACTCGGTGGGCAGCTTGGCCTCGGCGACCTGCTTGACGTGCTTCTCGTTGCGGCGGCGCCAGGAGATCATGTCGGCGATGGAGATGAGCGCCAGATCGTGTTCGTCGGCGAAGACGCGCAGCTCGTCGGTACGCGCCATATCACCTTCGTTCTTCTGGCTCACGATCTCGCAGATGACTCCGGCGGGGCTGAGTCCGGCCATCCGGGCCAGATCCACGGCGGCTTCGGTGTGGCCGGGACGGCGCAGCACACCACCGTCCTTGGCGCGCAACGGAACCACATGCCCCGGACGAGTCAGATCATCGGATTTGGCGGTGGGGTCGGCCAGCACACGCATGGTGGTAGCGCGGTCGGCGGCCGAGATCCCGGTGCTGATGCCTTCCCGGGCATCGACGGCGACGGTATAGGCGGTGCCGTGCCGGTCCTGGTTGACCGCGTACATCGGCGGCAGGCCCAGGCGATCGCAGTCCGCCCCGGTGAGCGGCACACAGATGTAACCGGAGGTGTAGCGGATCATGAAGGCCACCAGCTCGGGGGTCGCCTTCTCCGCCGCGAAGATGAGGTCGCCCTCGTTCTCCCGGCCCTCGTCGTCGACGACGACAACCGCCTTACCGGCGGCGATGTCGGCGACTGCGCGCTCTACGGTGTCGAACCTGGTCACGTCTGTTGTGCTCCATCTCGAATTAGGTGCCTCATTACAGTAAGGCAGTGCCCGAATTGCGCCGCCTCCGGCGTCGCGGGTCCGGTCAGCCGCGCTGTACGAGCCGCTCGACGTACTTGGCGATGATGTCGACTTCGAGATTCACGACGGTGCCGACCGGGGCGGTGCCCAGGGTGGTGAGCTCGCGGGTGGTGGGGATGAGCGAGACCTCGAACCAGTCCTTGCCGCCGTCGGCGAAGGCGTCCTCGGCGACGCCGATGCCGGAGACGGTCAGCGAGATGCCGTCGACGGTGATCGAGCCCTTCTCCACGACGTAGCGGGCAATGCTGTCGGGCAACGAGATTCGCACGACCTCCCAGTTCTCGTGCGGGGTGCGCGAGACGATGGTGCCGGTGCCGTCCACGTGACCCTGCACGATGTGCCCGCCCAGGCGGCTGTTCACCGCGGCGGCGCGCTCCAGGTTCACGCGGGAACCCGCGGCCAGGGCGCCGATGCTGGAACGGTCCAGGGTCTCGGCCATCACATCGACGGTGAACGTGTCGCCGACGACCTCGCGGTCCACCACGGTGAGGCAGACGCCGTTGACGGCGATCGAATCACCGTGTCCCGCATCGGAGGTCACCAGGGGGCCGCGGATGGTCAGCCGCGCCGAATCGTCCAGCCGCTCGGTGGCGACGATCTCGCCCAGCTCCTCGACGATGCCTGTGAACATGCGTACCTCTCCCTGATCGCGACTGCGTACTCGCTCGAGCCAACAGCGCGCCCCACACGCGGTATTCCCGCACGGACGGCCGTCCCCCTCAGCCTAACGACGCGCAGTCGTAGGCGACATGCGGCCTCGTTCACTGGAGCGTTGGATACCGGTGGATGGACGAAATCGGGCATAAGCCAACTTGCGATCAGTAAATTGCCCGAATTGCTCGGAATCACCTATTGCAGGATCGGAATCGAGTGGATTTATCCATGGCCTGACCGGGCCCAACGCCGGGAGTTACCCAATCCACGACTCGCTTACACCTGAATCTTGCGCGGCAGCGAAAATGGTCGCAAGATTGTTATGCAGCTGATTCCAACAGTTCAACTCTCCGCGAGCAGTTCAGAGCAGAACGGTCAACGCGTCCACGGCCGGCCGGGCCGGGTGACGATCTACGCCAGCAAACGAACCGAAGGAAGTTGGACCCCGCGCGGGTCGGATCCAGGTGGCACACAACACAATCGGCACAGTCAGGGGTGCGGCGTGACAACGCTTCTCGATTCGACACTCGAAGTTCGCTGCGTGCAGTACCGTCGCGAATTTCACCTGCCGGCATCGATCGATCCGACATCACGGCACATCCTGCTGGAGATAGGCAGTCGTTACGGGGCCGTCACCATGCCCGCCGACCTCGGCGAACGCGTCCGCCAGCGGCTCACCCAAGCCGATCTGGCCGGGCCGGTGGTGCACCACCCCCGCGCCCGGCGCTGGACCTTCATCACCGGTCCCGCCCGGCCCGAGACGCTCAGCACCGCGGTGACCGCGGCCCTGTTCCGGCTCTACGCCACCATCGCCTGCCCGGGCGCCCAGGTCGTGCTCCCCTCCGCCGAGGACGAGCGCACCGGCTACCGCACCTGGATCCGGTCGCCGGAGACCACCGACACGGTGCCGCCGCTGGAATCGGTGATCGAAGCGCTCCTCGAGCACTGAGCGCCGATCCCGGCGGCGTCCGCGAGCTACTGGGCCGACGCCGCCTCGACGGCGATCACCTTCTGCCGCAAGGCTTCCACCGTCGCGGCCGGATCCGGAGTGCCGTACACCGCGGAACCCGCCACGAAGCAGTCGATTCCGGCCTCGGCGGCCTGCTCGATGGTGTCCATGTTGATGCCGCCGTCGATCTCCACCACCAGGCGCAGCTCACCGGCGTCCACCAGGCGGCGCACCTGACGGGCCTTGTCCAGCACGTGCGGGATGAAAGACTGTCCGCCGAAACCGGGTTCGACGCTCATCACCAGCAGGGTGTCGAAATCACGCAGGATCTCGAGGTAGGGCTCGATCGGGGTGTTCGGCTTCACCGAGAGCCCGGCCTTGGCGCCCGCCGCGCGAATGTCACGAGCGACCGCGATCGGGTTGTCGGTGGCCTCGGCGTGGAAGGTGACGTTGTAGGCGCCCGCCTCCGCGTACCACGGGGCCCAGCGCTCCGGGTCCTCGATCATCAGATGGCAGTCCATCGGAATGTCGGTGACCTTCAGCAGGCTCTGCACGATCGGCGGGCCCATCGTCAGGTTGGGCACGAAATGGTTGTCCATCACATCGACGTGCACCCAGTCCGCGCCCTCGATCGCCCGCAGCTCGGCGGCGAGGTTCGCGAAGTCGGCGGACAGAATGGACGGGGCGATCATCGGGGCCGGACGCTGGAACGGGGAGGAAGAGGTGCACACACGCGGCAGTCTATCGGCACCACCGAGTGCGTCCCGCGTCACGGGAATGGCTGATTGCCGCGCACCGGAATGGGTAGCCTCTACAGGGTGATCAACATTTCGGCGGAACAAGGGTTGCGCGGCACACCGGTCGAAATCGGTGTCGCCGCCTCCGTATCCCAGTTGCCCATCGTGCGCGGACTCGCCGAAACCCTGGTGCTGCTCAGCGATTTCACCCTCGACGAGGTGGCCGACATCCGGCTCGCCGTCGACGAGGCCGCCTCCACCCTGATCGCCATCGCCGCCCCGGGGTCCACGCTGCAGTGTCTGTTCACCGTCGGCGAGTCCGACCTGATCGTGCGGGTCCGCGGCACCGCCGCCGCCGAAGGGCTACCCGACCAGCGCAGCTTCGGCTGGCACGTGCTGCGGACCCTCTGCGACGAGGTCACCGCCACCCAGGAACCCTTCGATCCGGCGATCTCCGGATACCCGACGGCGGTGGAGTTCCGGCGGGTCCGGGGGAAGGCGTAGTGACCGGAGAAGACGTGTTCCCCACCCCCGACGACGCGGCCCGGCCCGAGGATCCGACCGCCGACACCGAAGCCCCCGACAACCCCGAACCCGAGGAACCGGCCGAGGACAGCGCCGAGGAGACCGTCGACGCCGAGGAGGCGGAGGAGGTCGCGCGCACCGTCTCCGGCTACGACGACGTCGCGCTGCTGTTCGAGGAACTCGCCGCCGCCGCACCAGGATCCGCGGGGCGCGCCGCCCTGCGCTCACAGCTGATCAACCGGTGCATCCCGCTGGCCGACCACATCGCCCGCAAATTCAGCGGCCGCGGTGAGCCTTTCGACGACCTCACCCAGGTCGCGCGGGTCGGCCTGGTGCACGCGGTGGACCGGTTCGACATCTCCCGCGGCTCCAACTTCCTGTCCTTCGCGGTGCCCACCATCATGGGCGAGGTGCGCCGCTACTTCCGCGACAACACCTGGGCCATGCGGGTGCCGCGGCGCGTCAAGGAAACCCACCTGCGCATCGGCTCCGCCATCGACGCGCTCTCCCAGCAGTTGGGCCGCTCCCCCACCGCCAAGGAGATCGCCGCCGCCCTCGACATCGACGCCGACGAGGTCACCCAGGCGGTCATCGCCGGAAACGCGTACCAGCCCAGCAGCATCGACGCCGTCTCCGTCGGCCGCGACACCGAGGCGTCACTGCTCGACACCCTCGGCGAGGAAGAATCCCAATTCGACCGTGTCGAGGAGTACGTCGCCATCCGCCCGCTGCTGGCCGGTCTGCCGGAACGCGAACGCCGCATCCTGACCATGCGATTCTTCGAATCCATGACCCAGACGCAGATCGCCCAGCAGATGGGCATCTCCCAGATGCACGTCTCCCGCATCCTGTCCAAGACCCTGGCCCGCCTGCGGGAGCAATCCGCCCGCGAGTGACCCCGCCACTCCAGGCGGGCGACCTCGACTCACCGGTCACCCTGGGTTGGAACGGCGCACAGCGACTGGTGGATCTGCGATGTCACCCGAATCCCAGTGGCCGAGCAGCCCTTGCGAGCCGGACATGCATGCTCCACCGGCGGGGACATCCCGCGTGCGAGAGGCCCGGCCAACCGAGGTGGAAGCAACCCGCCTGGGCGAACGCTCCGTCATTCGGATGGTGGTGCTCGCGGCGGGTCATAGCCGGCCAGGTGGACCGGCCACTGGGACCGCCGAGGCCGGGCCGAATTCGACGGCGAGGTCGATGCGGGAGGCGGTCCGCACGGGATTGCCGGTGGCGCGGTGGGTGCCGAGGTAGCTGCCGCGACCGGTTGAGACGGCGCCCCGGACCCCGACGGGACATGCGAAAGCCCCTGCGGCGGTGAGTGGTCATCACGCCGCAGGGGCTTTCGGTGTTCGAGCGGCTACGCGTCCAGCGGCTTGCGCAGGGCCGCGAGGAACATGGCGTCGGTGCCGTGGCGGTGCGGCCACAGCTGGGCGCCGGGGCCGTCGCCGAGTTTCGGGACGCCGGGGAGCAGCTCGCGGGTGTCGAGCTGTTCGGCGCCGGTGCGGCGGACCATGTCCGACACCACCGAGACCGTCTCCTGTAGGTGGGGAGAACAGGTCGAGTAGACCACCACGCCGCCCGGGCGGACCAGATCCCATGCGGCGGTGAGCAGTTCACGCTGCAAGGTGACCAGGTCACGGACGTCGGAGGGCTGTCGGCGCCAGCGAGCCTCCGGGCGGCGACGCAGTGCGCCCAGGCCGGTGCACGGGGCGTCGACGAGGATGCGGTCGAAGCCCGGGGTCAGGCCCGAGTCGCGGCCGTCGGCGACGTGCACGTCGACCGGCATGCCACGAGTGGCCTTTCGGACCAGGTCAGCACGGTGCTCGGCCGGTTCGACGGCATCGACGCGGAAGCCGTCGATCTCGGCGATCGAGGCCAGAAAAGCGGTCTTACCGCCCGGGCCCGCGCACAGATCCAGCCAGCGACCGCCGTCCTCACCCTCGAGCGGCGCGCGGGTGACCGCCAGCGCCACCAGCTGACTGCCCTCGTCCTGCACCGCGGCCATGCCCTCGCGGACCGGTTCCAGCTTCGCCGGATCACCGCCGTCGAGGTACACCGCGTACGGCGACCAGCGACCTTCCTCGCCGCCGGTGATCAGCGCCAGTTCCTCGGCGGTCATATCGCCGGGCCGCGCCACCAGGTGCACCAGCGGCCGGGCGTCGTCCGCTTCGAGCACGTCGCGCAGCTCGCCCGCCCGCGCGCCGAGCGCGTCCGCGAACGCCTGCGCGATCCACACCGGATGCGCGAATTCGAACGCCAAGTGCCCCAATGGATCCGACGGCGCGAGCCGCTCCACCCACTCCTCCGGAGTGCGCTCGGCCACCCGCCGCAGCACCGCGTTCACGAACCCGGCCCGACCCTGCCCGTACTCGGCCCGCACCAGCGCCACCGACGTATCGACGGCCGCATGCGCCCCGATCCGGGTCCGCAGCAACTGATAGGTCCCCAGCCGCAACGCATCCAGCAACGGCCCGTCGATCTCGGCGACGTCGCGCCCCGCGCAATCGGCGATCACCGCGTCCAGCAACCCCACCGACCGCGAGGCCCCATAGGCCAACTCGGTCGCCAGCGCCGCGTCCCGCCCACTGATCTTCCGCTCCCGCAACAACCCCGGCAGCACCAGATTCGCGTAGGCATCCCGCTCCCGCACCGCCCGCAGCACATCCCGCGCCACGATCCGGACCGGATCGGCCCCCGCCTTCTCCGCCCGCCGCGCCGCCGCGGCACCCGGATCACTCGCGCGCGCCTCGGCACCGGCTTGCTTGGAGCCCCGATCCTTCTTCCCCGCGGCCCGTTCGCGATCGGACGGCTTATGGTGCCCGCCACCGCGATTGCCGCCGGAGGAACGGCCACCCGAGGCAGAGTCGGCCCGGTCACGCCCGCCGCCACGCCGATCGCCGCCGCCCGGCCGATCCGAACCCGAATCACGCCCGCTCGCAGCGAATCCACCGGGTCCGTCATCGCTCCGACGCCCGCCGCCGGATCGCTCCGAACCGCCGGAGCGGTCGTACCCGCCCGAGCGGCCACGGCCACCGCCGCTGTCACCGAAGGACCGGGCGGCAGCCTCGCGCCCACGCGGTCCCTCGCCCCGGCCCGAACCACGTTCTCCGCCGGAGTATCCGCCACGACCGGCGTCGTCACGGCGGCCGCCGCCCGCCCGGTCCCAGCCGCCGTTCCGGTCACCACGACCCGAGCTGTCACGACTGTCGTCGCCGAAAGAACGCCCGCTCGAAGCAGAGTCACGCCCGCGACCCGCGCCCAGACCGGAGCCCTCGCGGCCACGCGGGCCGCCGGAAGATCGCTTCGACCCCGAATCGCGTTCTTCCCCCTCGAATCCGCGACGGTCGTCGGCATTGCCGCGTCCGCCACCCGACCGGTCCCAACCACCACGACCCGCGCTGTCGCGACTGTCGTCGCCGAAGGAGCGTCCGCGCGGGCCTCCGCCCGGACGATTCGAGCCCGCATCGCGTTCTCCCCCCTCGAATCCGCGACGGTCGTCGTCGCCGCGGCGTGCACCGCTCGAACGGTCCCAGCCGCGGTCATCCCCGGCCGAGCGACCACGACCACCGGATCCGGCACGACGGTCGTCGCCGAAGGGACGACCGCTCGACGCCGAGTCACGGCCACCGCCCGGCCCGTAGCCGTCGCGGCCGCGCAGGCCGCCGGTCGAGCGGTTGGAGCCGGAATCGCGGTCTCCCGCCGGGCGATCGCCGCGGCCGTAGCCCGCGCGGCGGTCACCGCTGTCGGAGCCGCGGGTCGGGTTCGAGTCGTCGGCCGACCCGGCCGAGGAGCGGCGGAAGGGGCGGCGGGGAGGGTTGTTGTCGGGGTTGGTCATTCGGTCACCGTGCCCGGTTCCAGGCGGGCGCCACGGGCCCAGTCGAGGGCGGGCATCATGCGTTTGCCCTGGGGCTGGACCTGGGTGAGGCGGACCGCCGTGGTGGCGGTGCCGATGAAGACGCCGGACTTGCGCACATCGATGGTGCGGGGCGGGAGGGTTTCCTCCACGAGTTCGACGGGGCCGAGTTTGAGGCGTTTGCCGTCGATCTCGGTGAACGCGCCGGGCGCGGGGGTGACCGCGCGGATGAGGCGGGAGATGGCGAGGGCGGGCTGGTCCCAGCGGATGCGCCCCGCTTCCGGTTCCACCTTGGGGGCGTAGGAGATGCCGTCCAGGGGCTGCGGAACCGCTTGCACGGCACCGTCTTCCACGGCGTCGAGGGTGGATTCCAGCAGCACCGCGCCGCTGTCGGCCAGACGCTCGAGCAGGGTGCCCGCGGTGTCGGCGGGCGCGACCTTCTCGGTCATGGTGCCGAAGACGGGCCCGGTGTCGAGGCCCTTCTCGATCAGGAAGGTGGACGCGCCGGTGTACTCATCACCCGCCAGCAGCGCCGACTGCACCGGCGCCGCGCCGCGCCAGGCGGGCAGCAGCGAGAAGTGCAGGTTGATCCAGCCGAAACGGGGAATCGCGAGCACCGTTTCGGGCAGCAGCGCGCCGTAGGCCACCACCGGGCAGCAGTCCGGCGCGAGTTCGGTGAGCTGGGCGATGAATTCGGGCTCGGACGGCTTGCGCGGCGTGAACACCGGAATCCCGTGCTCGTCGGCCAGCTGCCCGATGGGCGAGCGGGTGATCTTGCGGCCGCGTCCGGCCACCGCGTCGGGCCGGGTCACCACCCCGACCACCTCGTGTCGCTCGGATTCGATGAGTCGCCGCAGCGACGGCACCGCCGGTTCGGGGGTTCCCGCGAAGACCAGACGCATATCAGCGGCTCCGTTCCCGGCCACCGGCCGAGGCGCGGCGACCGCCGCCGATCTCGGACGCGGGCAGCACCGTGATTCCCTGTGTGAACCAAGACGATTCGCGAATCGTGCGCATGGCCTCCTTGCGGAAGGCCGACTCCAGCCGCTGCAGGAACAGCACGCCGTCGAGGTGATCGGTCTCGTGCTGCACGCAGCGCGCCAGCAGCCCTTCGGCCCGGAACTCCACCGGCTTGCCGTCCAGGTCGACGCCGCGCGCCAGCACGGTCATCGGCCGGGTCACGTCGAAACGCACGCCCGGGATCGACAGGCAGCCCTCGGGCCCGGTCTGGGTCTCCTCGCCCTCGACCTCGAAGACCGGGTTGATCAGATGCCCCTGGGCGTCGCCGGTGTCGTAGACGAATACCCGCAACCCGACCCCGATCTGCGGGGCGGCCATGCCGACGCCCCCGCTCTCGTACATGGTGTCGATGAGGTCGGTGACCAGCTGGCGCACCTCCCGGTCGAACGTCTCGACCTCCGCCGCGCGGGCGCGCAGGATCGGATCGCCGAACAGGCGGACAGGCTGGATGGTCACGGGCAGCTCCCGATAGCGAACGAATACGGTCGTCTCATTTTACGGACGCCCGTGACCACCCCGATCAGGAATGCGCCGCCAACACGACATCGCTGATCCCGGTGCCGAACGGCACCGGCACGCAGGCCGGTGTCACGGCGTGTCCGGGATCGAGCAGATTGACCGCCAGCTGCTGCGCGAACGGGTCGTAGACCAGGTGGAAATGCCCGGTCAGGTCGGCCTCGCACAGATCCTGCAGCACGATATTGGTCGCGCCCGGACCGCGCAGGGCGATATTGGTGTTGGGCTGGATCATCTCATCCACCCGGCTGCCGATGGTCGTGTATTTCACACCCGGCACCGTGTCGCCGCCGGCGTTGAGGTCGGTGATGAACGGCGATCCCGCGGCCTGCTGGACGGCGGCGAGCGAGGAGCCGAACTCGACGAGCTTGTAGATGCCCGGCACCGCGTCGGCGATCGGCACCAGCCCGTACATGATCCCGCCGTAACTGGGCGAGGCCATCCCGATCCACTGCCCGACCTTCGGCGCGCCGCCGAGTTTGTTGATCCAGTAGCGAGTCACGCTCGCGCCCTGGGAGAAACCGACCAGATCCACCTGCCTGGCCCCCGTGGCGGCGAGCACCTGGTCGACGAAGACGCCGATCTGCGCGGAGCTGGCCCACACATCCTCGGTGCCGAAGGTGTCCTTGCCGGATTTGCCGCCGTAGTTCAGGGCGAAGACGCAGATCCCGGCCTTGGCGAGCAGCGGGCTCAGGCCCGACCAGTCGGAGTAGGCCGAGGAATCGGTGCCGTGGGCCAGGATCACCGGCCGCGGATGTTCGGCGGTCGGTGTGCAGCCGAAGTCGTTGGCGCCCTGGGGCGCGGTGTCCGGATGCTCTTTCAGATACTTGGCCGCCGCCAGATGGCCGGTCTGCGGCGGCCCCTGCTGAGCAGGCACCCGCAGGACCGGTGCGGCGGCCGGCTCGGCCCACGCGTAGGTCCCCGACGGGGTGGCGGCCGTACCGATCACGGCGGCCGCCAATGCCACTACCCCCACCGGTGCGACGCGGCGCAGGAATGCACCACGCGTCCGGTTCCTCTTTTGTCCCATGTCACAAGATCGCATGGGGCGCTGTTGTCCCATGTCACGATCTTGACCGGTTTCGAGCCGAAAGTCCCGGTGGTTTCCGGTGATTCGGACCCGTCACTTTTCGGGTGTGTCGTCCTCGGCGAGGATCCGGTACAGCGATCGGCGGGCCTCGGTGAGCACCTCGGCCGCCTTGGCCGCCTGATCCTTGGTGCCGACGGCGGCCACCTGGGCCACCGCGCCCATCAGCTGACCGACCAGTCCGCGCAGGTCGAGAGCCTGATCGCCGACGCCGTCCTTGACGTCCTGCCAGGGGTCGCCCAGATCGGTGCGGTTGGTCTCGACGTACTCGAGTCCGGCCTCGGTGAGCTTGGCCGTCTTTCGACCCGACACCTTCTCGATGAGCACCAGGCCCTCGTCCTCGAGCTGAGCCAGCGCGGGGTAGATGGAGCCGGGGCTGGGACGCCAGACATCCTCGCTGCGTTCGCGAATCTGCTGGATCAGCTCGTAACCGTGCATGGGCCGCTCCTGCAGCAGCAGCAGGATGGCGGCGCGGACATCGCCGCGCCGGCCGCGTCCGCCGCGACCGCGGCCGCGACCGAAGTGCGGACCGGGACCGAAGCCGGGTCCGAAGTCCGGGCCGAATCCACGGCCGTGGCCGTGACGGTGCGGGCCGAATTCACCGCGCGGGCCGCGAGGCCCACCTCGACGCATCCGCGGATGTTCGGGGCCCTGCTGCTCGTCGCCGCGTCGCCGCCAGGGGCCGCGGCCCCGTTCGATGTTGTCCATGTGTTCCATGGTCGTGCCTCCCTCAAGGCTCGTCGTTGCATTTGCTGCTATCGACGATATATCGACAATCTATCCGGAGCAAGGGTGAACCGGAACACGAACCGACTGGTTTGGTGGCCATGGAGAAAGGAGGTCGTGCGCGCGGACCGCATCCCACAGCCCGGTCGCGCGATCGTCCGTCGGCAGCGGCTCGACCAGGGCGAACGCGCAGCCCAGCGCCTTGGCGCCGCCGTCGGCCTCCAGGCTGTCACCGACCATGAGGGCCCGACCGGCAGCCACACCGAGGGCATCGAGGGCCGCCTCGAAGATGCGCGCATCCGGCTTCACGGCACCGATTTCGTACGACAACGCGAATTCATCGATATATCGGAGCCAGCCGCGGGCGGCGAAGGCCGGGCGGATATCGAAGGCGATATTGCTGACCACACCCACGCGCAGACCGCGCTCATGGAGCGCTCGCAGCACCTCACCGGTGTCCGGATACGGCGACCATTCCCCGGGGTCGCGCATGAGTTCGTAGAGCCGGATCGCCTGCGGCTCGGGGACACCGGACTGCTCGAGCACCTCGAGGTAGGCCCGGCGATGCAGCACGGGATCGAGATCCCGGCCCTCCCAGGCGTATTGGCCATCGGCGTCGAACTCGACGAACTGCCCGACGGGAGCGGTCATCCGGCGCATGATCTCGGCGATCTCGTGGGTGTCGAGCAGGCGGCCGCCGGCATCGGTGAGGCGCGCGCCATGGAAGGCCGCGTCGTCGAATCGGAAGAGTGTGCCGGAGAAGTCGAACAGCACCGCGTCGATCGCCATGCCGCCACCCTACACAGCAAATACAGAGCTAACCGTCAAGCTCACCCTACTCCTCAACTTGTCTGAGGAGTTTGCTAGGCTCGAAACATGACGGACCCGGTGCTGAACGTGAACGACGTGACGGTGGTGCGGAGCGGAAACCCCATCCTGCAAGGGGTTTCGCTCACCGTGCGCGCCGGTGAGCACTGGGCGCTGCTGGGCCCCAATGGCGCGGGCAAGACCACGCTGCTGCGCATGCTCGGCGCGTTCGAACATCCGACCGGGGGAACTGTGGAAGTGCTCGGGCGGCGATTGGGCCGCGTCGACATGCGCGCGCTGCGGGCGGAGATCGGCCATGTCGACCCGCGCCACGTCCCCAGCGGGGACCTCACGGTCCGCGAAGTCGTCCTCACCGGCGCGACCAACACCGTGGCCCTGATCCCCCGCCGGGGGGGGGCCCCCCCCCCCCACCGCCAGGCGGGCCCCCCGCACGAACACAACGGGCGGGGCCCCACCCCCCCCCCCCCCCAGCCCAAAAACA
>NZ_JBHTVV010000002.1:159121-758589 GCF_042792755.1 Nocardia sp. NPDC056611 | reverse complement strand
GGGGCGCGCCCCCCCCCGCCCCGGGGCGCCCCCCCCCCGGGGCGCGCCCGCCCCGCGCGCGGGGCCCCCCCCCGCCCCCCCGGCCCGCCCCCCCCCGCCTGATCGATCTCCTGGGCCTGTCCCACCGCCGCGACGCCGACTGGCAGATCCTCTCCCAAGGGCAGCGCGGCCGCACCCTCATCGCCCGCGCCCTGATGCCCAGCCCGCGCCTGCTGCTGCTCGACGAACCGGCCACGGGCCTGGATCTGGCCGGGCGAGAACAACTTCTGGAGCGAGTCGACCTGCTCCAGCGCAGCCACCCCGAGCTGGCGTCGGTCCTGGTCACCCACCACCTGGAGGAACTGCCGCCCGGCACCACCCACGCCATGCTGCTGAGCAACGGTCGCACCGTCGCGGCCGGACCGGTTGAACGGGTGCTCACCACCGACCACATCAGCGCCTGCTTCGATCACCCCGTCCGCATCCTGCGCGACGAGGGACGGTGGAGTGTGCGCCCCGCCCAATCCCAGCCCGCCTGAATCGAATCCGGCGCGTGCGGCGACGCCGTGCGATTCTTCCGTTGGCCCGACAGGTACCGCGTCGAACGCTCCCGGGAAACCTGTCGCCACGCTTGGCCCCGGCTATACCGCGGGAACCAGTGAGTCGATCCACCGTTCCAGGCGCGCGCCCTCGGCCGCCATCATTGCCGGGTCGCGGAAGGTGTTGGTGAGCAGGGAGATTCCCTGATACGCGGCCATCAGCGCGACGGCGAGTTCGCGGGAGTCGGTGCGCCCCAGGGCGGCGAACTGCGTTTCGATCCAGTCGAGCAAGCCGCGCATGACATCGGCGAGTTCGCGGTCGAGGCCGTCGGCGCGCTTGTCGAGCTCGGTGGCGAGAGTGCCCGAGGGGCAACCGAATCGAGCGGCCAGCTCCCGCTGCTCGACCCACCCGCGCACCAGCGCCTTCAATCGCTCGGCGGGCGCGTCGAATTGCTCCAGCGCGGTGATGACCTCCTGCGCGGTCCGCGCGTGGGCACCGATCGCGGCCTGGACCAGCTGATCCTTGGTCTTGAAGTAGTAGTACACATTGCCCACCGGCACCTGCGCGGCGCGCGCGATGTCGGCGATGGTCGTCTTCTCCACGCCGTGTTCGTGGAAGACCTTGGCGGCGGCGTCGGAGAGCCGCTCCCGCTTCCCCGCCGGCCGGACCACTGAGTCAGTCATACGACTAACTATAGACAACGCCCGGTCATGTGGCCTATGTTCGATTTAGTCAGCCAACTAACTCAGGAGTGAGACAGATGATCGTGGTAACCGGAGCGACCGGAAACGTCGGCAGCGCGCTCGTGCGCGAACTCGCGGAAGCCGGTGAGAAGGTGGTCGCCGTCTCACGCGGCGAGAAGCCGATCGACCTCCCCCACGGCGCCGAACACCGCCGCGCCGACATCGGGGATCTGGACAGCCTGGCCGAGGCGGTGACGGGTGCGGACAGCGTGTTCCTGCTCATCACCGGAGCGCAGCTGGTCGAGGGGCCCGCGCCGGCCGAGGTGCTGGAAACCGTTGCGGCGGCGGGTGTCCGGCGCGTGGTGTTCCTGTCCTCGCAGGGCGCGGTGACCCGGCCGGACAGTGACGGATACGCACGGACGCTGGCCTTCGAACAGGCACTGGCCGCATCGGAGCTGGAATGGACGGTGCTGCGGCCGGGCGGGTTCTTCACCAATACGTTCGCCTGGATCGATCCGGTCCGCGCCGAGCGGACGATTCCCGCGCCCTTCGGGGATGTCGGTCTGCCGCAGGTGGATCCGGGCGATATCGCGGCCGTGGCCGCGGCCGCGCTGACGCACGACGGCCATCACGGGCAGAGCTACACGGTGACCGGACCCGAACTCGTCACTCCGCGCGATCAGGCGGAGGCGCTGGCGGAAGCACTCGGGGAGCCGTTGCGGTTCGTGGAGCTCAGCCGGGCGGAGGCCAGGGTCAACATGCTGCGCTTCATGCCGGAGTCCGTCGCGGACCACACCCTCAGCATTCTCGGCGAGCCGACGCCCGAGGAGCAGCTGGTCAGCGGTGATGTCGAGCGGGTCCTCGGACGTCCCGCGACGGGGTACGCGCAGTGGGCGGCTCGGGTCGCTCCGGCCTTCCGCTGAGTTCGACCGTTGAATATTTCGTACGCATACGCTTATCGTCTACGTATGCATACGAAATCATTCTCCGAAGGCACCGTGCTCATGCCCTGGAATCCCGGCCCGAACGATCGGCGTCCGGGTCCGGTGTTCGTCAGCGTGACCGACTTCCTCGCGGACTCCGAGGCCGAGGCACGCGACATCTATACGGCGGGGCTGGAATTGGGCCGGACGTGGCCGGTCATGCAGGGCGCGGTGGGTTTGTGGTTGTGGGGCCGGCCCGCGGAGTTCCGGGGCGGCTCGATCTCGATATGGGAGTCCGAACGGGACATGCGCCGCTTCGTGCGCTGGCCCGTCCACACCGAGATCGTGCGCGCCTGGCGCGGCCGCATCGGGATCAGCCTCGACTCCTGGCAGGCCGACACCTTCGACGCCGACGCCATCCTGACCCGCGCGGGCGAGACGATCGACAGGACGCACCGGCTGGCCGCATAGTCTGGTCCGCATGACAGACCGTCCGGACCTCGCAGCGATGATCGTCCCCCTGGGCCGCGCCCTCATGGCGGCCGAACAACCGGTGCTGGCCGGGCACGGGCTGACCATGTGGGCGTATGTCGTACTGCTGCATCTGGATGAAGGCCCGGCACGGGGTCAGGGGGTGCTGGCCCAGGAGATCGGGGCGGACAAGACACGGATCATCGCGGTGCTCGACGACCTGCAGGAACGTGGGCTCATCGAACGTCGCCCCGATCCGGCCGACCGCCGGGCGCGGCTGCTGGCCTTGACCCCGGAGGGTCGTCGCCTGCGCGACGCGGCACAGACCGAGATCCAGGCGCGCGAGGATCGCCTGCTCGCGAAACTCCCCGCCGCCGACCGCCGCGGCTTCCTGAACGCCCTCACCACCCTCGCCGCCCTCCCCCGCGACGAAATCACCAGCGCCTGAACAGGATCAGGGAGCAGTCAGCGCGACGATGCGGACATCATTCCGCGCCGGGAACTCCCTGATCTTGTTTCGACGCTAGCCGATGTCGATCGGGTCGATCTGGACGCGCAGGGGGGCGTCGGAGCGGTGGGTGCTGCGGATGGCCTGGGCGGCGGTGAGGGCGCGGGAGAGGGCGGCCCCGCCGGAGCGGTCGGCGCGCAGGATCATGCGTTCCACCTCGGCGGGAGAGTCGCCGGAGGAGAAGGGCTTTCGGGCACCGGGGGGCAGTGGCACCGGGCCCAGGACTTCGACATCGCCGGAAAGCTTGGCCTCGCCGAGCAATTCGGCGATGGAGTCGGAGGTGCCGTCGATGGCGGCGAAACGGACCGCGGGCGGGAAGCGGACCTCGACGCGCTGGTCGAGCTCGAAACCGGCGTGCCACACCGGGTCCCAGCGGACCAGAGCCTGCACGGTAGGGAGACCGGCGTCGGCCATGACGATGACCCGGCCGTCGGAGCGAACCAGGGCGGCGGCCGACATCCAGCGACGCAGGGCGTCCTCGGCGGCGCGCAGGTCGGCGCGGCCGAGCAGGGCCCAGCCGTCCAGGAGCATCGCGACCGCGTAGCCGCCGGGCACCGGGGGCTCCGCGCCGATGGTGGAAACCACCACCTGCGGACCCTCGGGGACGGAGTCGAGAATCGCGGAACCACCCGAACCCCGCACGGGCACACCGGGAAACGCGCGACCCAGCTCCTCGGCGGTGCGGGACGCACCGATGACGACCGCCCGCAGCGCACGAGACCCGCAGGATCCGCAGCGGAACGCGGCCTCGGTGATTCCACACCAGCGGCAGGCCGGGCTCTGCGCCTCGGCGACACCTTCTCGCCCGGTGCGCAATGCGCCACGTGACGCCGGGGCGGAGTCCGGCAGCGCCAGCGGTCCATTGCAGTGGCGGCAGCGCGCGGGGGTCCGGCACTTCGCGCACGACAGGGCGGGGATGTAGCCGCGCCGCGGCACCTGAACCAGCACTGCCCCACCGGCTTTGAGCGCCTTGCGCGCCTCCATGAACGCCACCGCCGGAATCCGGATCGCCTGCGCGATGGGATCCCGCTCCAATGCCGCGTCGGTGTCGCCGGGCGCGGTGATGCGCGGCATCGCCTGCCGCACCACGGCCCGATCCGCGAGCAGGTCGTGCGCCCACCCGGATTCGACGATCGCCTGCACCTCGGCGGTCCGCGCGAACCCGCCCGCCACGAACGCCGCCCCCGTCTCGTGCGCCCGCAGCATGGCCACTTCGCGCGCATGCGGATACGGCGACCGCGGTTCGGCGAACGTGTCGTCCCCGTCGTCCCAGATGGCGATCAACCCGAGATCCCGCACCGGCGAGAACACCGCACTGCGCGTCCCCACCACCACCTTCGCCTGCCCCCGCAGCACCGACAACCACCGCCGATACCGCGCCGACGGCCCCAACCCCGCCGCGAGCCCGACCGCCGACTCCCCCATCAGCGCGACACATTCCGCCAGCACCCGATCCAGATCCCGCTGATCCGGCACCATGATCACCGCCCCGCGCCCACCCCGCACGGTCACCGCCGCCAACTCCGCCAGCCGCTTGGCCCAATCCTCCCCCGGCAACGCCTGCCACCCGGCCCGCGGCCCCCGCCCCGCCGCGAGCGCACCCAGGAACGAATGCCCGTGCGCATACCGGCCCCACTCGGCGAACTCGGACACCCACGACTGTGGCGAAGCAGCGCTCACCGCACTCGGCCCGGTCGTGCTGTTCGATGCCGTCGGCGTGGCATCGGTTTCGTCCACGCCTGCGGACCGATCGTGCTGTTCGGCAGGATCGTCCGCGGTGTCCGCAGGAGCGACCGCGGCCTCGATGCTCGCCGATTCGACCGTCGTGGAAGTCCGCACCTGCTCCGAGCCCGTACCGGCGACCGGCTCGCCGCGGGTGAGGACATCGCCGTCGCGAGCCGGATCAGCGATGGTGCCGACCACCGCGGACACCTCCACAGCCGCAGCACCGGCGACCGGTGCCGGGTCGGCGGCGTCGCCGGGCACGCCACCCTCAGTAAGACCGCCGGTCGCTGCGGTGTCGGAGTCAGCGGACGCGGCCTCGACGTCTCGCGGATCAGCCTGCGCGGCAATGCAATCAGCGGTTCGGTGTGCCGCGCTGACCGACGCGGCGGCCGCATCGCCCGGCTGCGCCGGGCCGGCGGGCGCGATCGCGTCGAGGTCGACCACACCGCCCGGGGCTGTCACCGGATCGACGGCGGTGCTCTTCTTCGTGGTGCGCTTGGGCTTTTCGGGCTTCTCCGTGCCCTCGGTTTCGACCTTGGCGTGGCGGGGCGGGATGGCCAGGCGCAGGACGTCGGCTCGGGTGCCGGCGTAGCGGGCCGCGACGGCGGTGACGAGCTTCAGGATCTCGGGGGTGAGGACGCGCTCGCCCGACACCACGCGTTCGAGGCGGACGAGTTTGCCGGTGTGGGCGGATCTTTCGAGGCGTTCGAGGAGGTAGCCGTCGATGAGGCGGCCGGAGAAGCGAACTCGGACCCGGACGCCCGGTTGGGCGATTTCGTCCAGCTCAGGAGGGACGACGTAGTCGAAATCGCGGTCCAGGTGGGCGGGTTCGAGCAGGGGCAGGACGCGGGCGATGGGGCGTGCTGCGCCAACGACGCTGGGAGCGGTGCCAACGACGGCGGGAGCGTCGGGCTCGGAGGGGGACTCCGTGCCCGACGCTCCCGTCGAGAACTGTTGGGTGCCGGTCAATTACAGCCCGGCGGCCGCGCGCAGCTTCTCCGCGCGGTCGGTGCGCTCCCACGGCAGATCGACATCCGTGCGGCCGAAGTGGCCGTAGGCGGCGGTCGGCGCGTAGATCGGGCGCAGCAGGTCCAGGTCGCGGATGATCGCGCCGGGACGCAGGTCGAAGACCTCGCCGATGGCGTCGGAGATCTTGATCGGGTCGATCTGCTCGGTGCCGAAGGTCTCGACGAACAGGCCGACCGGGGCCGCCTTGCCGATGGCGTAGGCGACCTGGACCTCGACCCGCTCGGCCAGGCCGGCGGCGACGACGTTCTTGGCGACCCAGCGCATGGCGTACGCGGCCGAGCGGTCCACCTTCGACGGGTCCTTGCCGGAGAAGGCGCCGCCACCGTGGCGGGCCATGCCGCCGTAGGTGTCGACGATGATCTTGCGGCCGGTCAGGCCCGCGTCACCCATCGGGCCGCCGAGCACGAACTTGCCGGTCGGGTTGACCAGCAGGCGCACGTCGGAGGTGTCGAGCGGGTTGGGCAGCCGCAGCTCGGACAGGACCGCGTCGACGACCTTCTCGCGGATGTCGGGGGCCAGCAGGTTGTCCAGGTCGATGTCGGCCGCGTGCTGGGTCGAGATGACCACGGTGTCGAGGCGCTTCGGAATGGCGCCGTCGTACTCGATGGTGACCTGGGTCTTGCCGTCGGGCCGCAGGTACGGCAGCACGCCGGTCTTGCGGACCTCGGTCAGACGCCGGGACAGCTTGTGCGCCAGCGAGATCGGCAGCGGCATCAGCTCGGGGGTCTCGACGGTGGCGTACCCGAACATCAGGCCCTGGTCGCCCGCGCCCTGACGGGCGATCTCGTCGTCCTCGCCGCCCACGCGGGCCTCGTGCGAGGTGTCCACGCCCTGGGCGATATCGGGCGACTGCGCGCCGATCGCGACGTTCACGCCACAGGACGCGCCGTCGAAACCCTTTGCGGACGAGTCGTATCCGATCTCCAGGACCTTCTCGCGGACGATGGTCGGGATATCGGCGTAGGCCGAGGTGGTGACCTCACCGGCCACGTGCACCTGACCGGTGGTCACCAGGGTCTCCACCGCGACCCGGCTGCGCGGATCGGCCGCGAGCAACGCGTCGAGGATGGAATCGCTGATGGCATCACAGATCTTGTCGGGATGACCTTCGGTCACCGACTCACTGGTGAATAGGCGGCTGCCAGACGTGCGCACAGTTGTTCCCTCTCCCTCAACGGGTTTCTCGTATCGGGTGGCGACAGTAGCGTCTCCGCGCCATCGCACAACCCTTTGTCTCAGGTTATTCCAATATGTTCGTCACAGGGGCGAACCACCACCGTGACGAGCACATTGCGACTCGGACACCCGCCGCGACCTGCGCGGCGAGCGTCCGAACCCTGCGGTGCCGAGGCTTCAGCGGAGCAAGGGACCGAGTGCGTCCAGCACTCGGCTAGCCAATAGGGCCTTGGACCCGTGGTCCAGGGCGATCTCGGTGCCGTCGGCGCCGAGCAACCAGCCGTCGTTGGTATCGACCTCGAAGGCCTTCCCCTCCCCGACGGCGTTCACGACCAGCAGGTCGCAGCCTTTGCGGGCCAGTTTGGCCCGGGCGTGGGTGAGCACGTCGGCGTGCTCGTCCCCGGTCTCGGCGGCGAAGCCGACGATCGCGGTGCCCGGTAGGTGCCCGTCGCGACGAGCCTGTACCAACCCGGCAAGGATATCGGGTGTCTTGGCCAGCTCGATCGAATTCGGTTCGCCCGCACCCTTTTTGATTTTGGACGCGGCGACGTTGACCGGCCGGAAGTCGGCGACCGCGGCCGCCATGATGACGGCGTCCGCGCCGAGCGCGTGCTTGTCGACGGCCACCTTCAGCTGGTCGGCGGAGGTCACGTGCACCACCTCGACGGCGGCCGGAGCCTCCAGGCCGATCGTGTTGCCCGCGATCAGCGTCACCTGCGCGCCGCGCTGGGCGGCCAGGCGGGCGATCGCGTAGCCCTGCTTGCCCGAACTCCGGTTGCCCAGGAAGCGGACCGGGTCCAGCGCCTCGCGGGTGCCACCGGCGGAGACCACCACGCGGCGGCCCTCCAGGTCACGCGGCAGCGCGTCGGCGCGCTCGAGCAGCAGACGGGCCAGACCGAAGATCTCCTCCGGCTCGGGCAGCCGGCCCGGACCGGTATCGGTGCCGGTCAGGCGGCCCGAGGCGGGTTCCATCACGGTCGCGCCGTGCGCGCGCAGCGTCGCCACGTTCGCCCGGGTGGCCGGATGCTCCCACATCTCGGTGTGCATGGCCGGGGCGAACAGGACCGGACAGCGCGCGGTCAGCAGCGTCGCGGTGAGCAGGTCGTCGGCGCGGCCCTGCGCGGCGCGGGCCATGAGGTCCGCGGTGGCGGGGGCGATGACGACCAGGTCGGCCTCCTGGCCGAGGCGCACGTGCGGCACCTCGGGCACGTCGGCGAAGACACCGGTGTGCACGGGATGGCCGGACAGCGCCTCGAAGGTGGCCTTGCCGACGAATTGCAACGCCGACTCGGTGGGAATGACACGAACCTCGTGCCCGGTTTCGGTGAACCGGCGCACGAGGTTGCAGCTCTTGTAGGCGGCGATACCGCCGCCGACGCCGACGACGACTCGGGTCACCGCGGTTTTACTCCCCTTCGGAGTGCTCGAGCAGGTCGGCGTGGATCTCGCGCATGGCCACCGACAGCGGCTTCTCCTGCAGACCCGGCTCGACCAGCGGACCGACGTATTCGAGAATGCCGTCGCCGAGCTGGTTGTAGTAATCGTTGATCTGACGCGCGCGCTTGGCCGCGTAGATGACCAGCGCGTACTTGGACGACGTCCGCTCCAGCAGTTCGTCGATCGGCGGGTTGGTGAGGCCGACCGGAGTGTCGTAGGCGGGAACGGTCTTGAGGTCCGTACTCACTAGGAAGGCTCCTGCGGGGTTGTTCGGAAGGATGGCTTCCCGGCTCACTTCGAAGACGAGCCGGATGTTCGGGTTCCGCGGTTCGAGAACTAGGACCCCGAATTTGTGCTAACGAACAACGATACCAACTGCTCGCAGGCGCTGGTCACGTGGTCGTTCACGATCACGATGTCGAACTCGTCACACGCGGCCAGTTCGGTGCGCGCGGTCTGTAGCCGACGCTCGATGACCTCGGGCGATTCGGTCCCGCGCGAGGTCAGGCGGGACACCAGCTCGTCCCAGCTGGGTGGGGCCAGGAAGACCAGCAGGCCCTCCGGCATGGATTCGCGGATCGAGCGCGCGCCCTCGAGGTCGACCTCGATCAGGACGTGGTGTCCGGAGGCGAGCGCTTCCCGCACGGGTGCGGCCGGGGTGCCCGACCGCTGCAGTCCACCGTGGATATCGGCCCATTCGAGCATTTCGCCGCCGTCGATCATGGCGTCGAATTTCTCGCGGGTGACGAAGTGGTAGTCCTGACCGTCGACCTCCCCGGGCCGCGGAGCCCGGGTGGTGGCCGACACACTGAATACCAATTCGGGCAGTCGTTCGCGCACGCAGCGCACGACGGTGGACTTGCCGACGGCCGAGGGGCCGACCAGTACTACCAGTCGACCCTTCCGAGTGTGTTCGACCACCCTCGGATTATTCGGCGCTGAAGTCGAACCGGGCCAGCAGCGCCTTACGCTGCCGGTCGCCCAGTCCGCGCAGGCGGCGGGTGGGAGCGATCTCGAGCTCGCTCATGATCTCGGCAGCCTTGACCTTGCCAACCTTCGGCAGGGCCTCGAGCAGGGCCGAAACCTTCATCTTGCCGAGGACTTCGTCCTTCTCGGCGTCCGCAAGGACCGTCTTCAGATCGGTGCCACCACGCTTCAAGCGCTCCTTGAGCTCCGCCCGAGCGCGGCGAGCGGCAGCCGCCTTCTCCAAAGCAGCGGCGCGCTGCTCGTCAGTCAGCTGGGGAAGGGCCACGGTTCCTCCGTCTCATCGTTCATTGCTTGATCTACCTCCGGTAACCCGGTGGTCTCAGCGACCGTACCCACGACGCTTGCCGATTGCGAACCCACCCCCCAGGTCAGCGCGTGATTCGGCGCGCGACCGGGCCGGATGCACACCGCCGCGGGCGCCGCCGCACCGGGCGCGCCCCACGGCCGCGCACGGCCGCGAATAGCCTTGCGGCCAGGGGTTTTTGGGTTTCTCGACCGCGCGTTCGAGGGGTCGGACTGGCCCCGCATGAAACCGTGACCGAGCTGTAATCACGCGACCTGGATTTTTCTTGGATTTCTCGGCGTGTCGTTCGAATCCGTAGCGCGTGTCGCGCATCACCGGGGCCCGTTCCGAGACCTTGAAAACTCGCAAATCAGACACCCTTCGATGCAGGTCGGACCCGGTGCGGCCACCGGCGACGACGCCCGAGCGGCCCGTTTCCGCCCCTCAGGCGGCCGCTGACGCGCGAAACCCGGCCGATACATGCGAGAACCCGCCCACCGCCCGGGCGGGCGGGAGCGGGTCGATCCGGACAAGCGTTCGATCGGGCCGCCGGATGGTTCGCCGAGAGCGAACAGGATCGGATCAATCCGCGTACTGGCACAGCTCCACGAGCGTGCCCTCGGGAGCGCGCACGTGGCCCACGCGCATGCCCCACGCCGGCTGGTCGGCGGGCTCGCCGACGACGAGCGCGCCGCGCTCGCGCAGCACGGCGATCGCCTCGTCGACATCGGCGACCCGCAAAACCACCACGGCCGTATCGATCTCGCCGCGCGGCCGGTGCTCGGCGCCGATGGCCGCGTCCATGTAGGCGCGGGTGAACAGCGCGAGATCCTGCGTGCCGACGGCGAAGCAGGCGTAGGGCCCCGCCTCGTTCTCGGGCACGTCACCCTCGATCTCGGCCTTCAGTCGCAGACCCAGCACGTCGCGATAGAACCGGAAGCTGGACGCGAAATCGTCGACCAGGATGCGGGTTTGGGCGTACGAGAGCAGGCCGAGGGCGGCATCGGACATGAGAAATCCCACCTTTCTACTGAGCGGTCCGATTCAGGCCCGCCAGAAATCCCGCAGCCCGGGCGCCGCCTCCCCGCCCTGCCGCACCCCCGCCTCGTAGGCGGGCACCAGCGCGTCCGCGCTGAACAGGTTCGGGCCGAAGGCGGCGATGGCATCGGCGTCGGGGACGATGAACGTCGTTGCCGCGCCGCCCAGGTCGCGGTCGGAGGGGGCGTGCGGGAACAGGTGCGCCAGGGGTTCGATGACCAGCATCCGCTCGGCTCCGGCCGCCAGATCGGCGTTGATGGGTGAGCGCATGCCGCCGTCGAAGTAGTGGACGCCGTCGATCGGAATGGGCGGGAAGACACCGGGAACCGAGGTGCTCGACGCCAGCGCCTCGGGCAGGGTGGCCTTGCCGCCGGGGGTCCAGGCCTGCAGTTCCCCGGTGTTGACGCTGATGGCGGTGATCAGCAGATCGCGCTGGGGCCAGTCGCTGTGGCCGACGAACGCGCCGATGCGGGCGATGTGCGTGGCCGGATCGCCGAGATTCATCTCCAGGGCGCGGGCGCCCGCGCGCCGACGCGCCTCGGCCGGGTCCAGACCGGGCGTGCCGAGCAGGCCGAGGATCTCGCCGAAGCTGTTCGGGTCGAACTCGATCGGCTCGAGTTCGGCGGTCTCGGTGGAGGGCCGCCGCAGCAGCAGGTTCAGGTCGACGTCCGCGGCCAGGGCCGCGCCGACGACCGCTCCGGCGGAGGTGCCGACGATCCGGTCGGCCGCGGCCGGGTCGATTCCGGCCGCGCGCAGGGCGATGACGACACCCGCCATCCAGCTCAGGCCGACCGCACCACCTCCACCCAGGACGAGCGCACGGCGAATTCCCTTGGGCGGCATCGCGGCAGACATGAGGCCACTGTATCCGCCGAGGCAAGGAAGCGGAGGATATCCCTCCGAAAAGACTCGCGGCACCGGATCGGACCCGGTGCCGCGAGTGACTCTGTTCTGGAATCAGCGCTGCAGGAAGGCGAACTCCTCCGACAGCTCGGCGACCTTCTCCTTCAGCGCGGCCACCGACGGACCGGCCTTCAGCACCTCACGCGAGACATTGGGCAGCACCGCGCCCAGGTCGCGCGCGGGCACCAGGGCGCGAATGGAGTCCGCTCCCCCGCCCTGCGCGCCCACACCCGGCATCAGGATGGGCCCGTTGAGGGCGCTCAGGTCCGGGGCCTCGGTCAGGGTCGCGCCGACAACCACACCGACGGAACCGAATTCGGCCCCGACATTGGCCGCGGCGGCGTCGTCGACCATGCGCTGGGCGATGGTGCGGCCGTCCGCGCCGGTGATGCGTTGCAGCTCCGCGCCTTCCGGATTGGAGGTCGCGGCCAGCACGAACACGCCGCGCCCGTTGGCCGCGGCCAGCTCCAGAGCCGGTGCGAGCGAACCGAATCCGAGGTACGGCGACACGGTGACCGCGTCGCTGCCCAGCGGGCCGTCACCGAGCCAGGCGTGCGCGTAGGCGTCCATGGTGGAGCCGATATCGCCGCGCTTGGCGTCGGCCAGCACCAGGGTGCCCGCCGCCCGCAGCGCCGCGATGGTCTCCTCCAGCACCATCATTCCGGCCGAACCGTAGGTTTCGAAGAACGCCACCTGCGGCTTGACCAGGGCGACCCGGCCCGCGAACGCCCGCACGCAGGCGTCGGCGAACTTGGCCACCCCGGCTGCGTCCTCGCTCAGGCCCCAGGCCCGCAGCAGCGGCGGATGCGGGTCGATGCCCACGCACAACGGTCCGTGCGCGCGCATCGCCTCCCGCAGCCGTAGCCCGAAGCCGGTCGTCCGCGCAGCGCCGGAGGCGCTCATCCGCTCAGCGCCGGAGGCGCTCATCCGCGCAGCACCGCGTGCAGTTCCTGCAGGGAGCGCACGCCGATGCCGCCGCGGATGGTGGCCTCGATGCCCTGCACGGCCGCAGCCGCACCCTGCACGGTGGTGATGCACGGGATGTTCGCGCCGACCGCGGCGGTGCGGATCTCGTAGCCGTCCACGCGCGGGCCGTTGTTGCCGTAGGGCGTGTTGAACACGATGTCGACGTCGCCGTCCTTGATCATGTCCACGATGCCGGCCTCGTCGGGCGCGTTGTCGGACTGCTTGCGCACCCGATCGCACGGAATGCCGTTGCGGCGCAGCATCTCCGCGGTGCCCTCGGTGGCGAGGATGCGGAAGCCCAGGTCGTGCAGGCGCTTGACCGGGAACACCATGGCGCGCTTGTCGCGGTTGGCGATGGACACGAACGCGGTGCCCTCGGTCGGCAGCGACCCGTAGGCGGCGGACTGCGACTTGGCGAAGGCGGTCCCGAAGTCGGCGTCGATGCCCATGACCTCACCGGTGGACTTCATCTCCGGCGAGAGCAGCGAGTCGATGCCGGAACCGTCCGGGCGGCGGAAGCGGTGGAACGGCAGGACCGCTTCCTTGACCGCGACCGGGGCCTCGATCGGCACGGTGCCGCCGTCGCCCTCGGCCGGGAGCAGGCCCTCCTTGCGGAGGTCGGCGATGGTGGCGCCCAGCGCGATCCGCGCCGCGGCCTTCGCCAGCGGCACCGCGGTGGCCTTGGAGACGAACGGCACGGTGCGGCTGGCGCGCGGGTTGGCCTCGAGGACGTAGAGCACGTCGTCCTTGAGCGCGTACTGCACGTTCAGCAGGCCCTTGACGCCGATGCCCTTGGCGAGCGCGGCGGTCGAGCGGCGCACGGCCTCGATATCGCTGCGGCCCAGGGTGATCGGGGGCAGGGCGCACGCCGAGTCACCGGAGTGGATGCCGGCCTCCTCGATGTGCTCCATGACGCCGCCCAGGTAGACCTCGTCGCCGTCGCACAGGGCGTCGACGTCGATCTCGATGGCGTCCTCCAGGAACCGGTCGACCAGCACCGGGTGGTCCGGGGTGATCTCGGTGGCGCGGGAGATGTAGTCGGCGAGGGTGGCCTCGTCGTAGACGATCTCCATGCCGCGGCCGCCCAGCACGTAGGACGGGCGCACCAGCACCGGGTAACCGATCTCGGCCGCGATCTTCTTGGCCTGCGGGAAGGTGGTGGCGGTGCCGTACTTGGGGGCCGGAAGACCCGCCGCGACCAGCACATCGCCGAACTCGCCGCGGTCCTCGGCCAGGTCGATGGCCGCCGCCGAGGTGCCGACCACGGGCACGCCCGCGTCGGTGAGGCGCTGCGCCAGGCTCAGCGGGGTCTGCCCGCCCAGCTGGCAGATGACGCCCGCGACGGTGCCGGACTCGGTCTCGGCGTGGTACACCTCGAGCACGTCCTCGAAGGTGAGCGGCTCGAAGTAGAGGCGGTCGGCGGTGTCGTAGTCGGTCGAGACCGTCTCCGGGTTGCAGTTGACCATGATGGTCTCGTAGCCCGCGGCCGACAGCGTCTGCGCGGCGTGCACACACGAGTAGTCGAACTCGATGCCCTGGCCGATACGGTTCGGACCCGAGCCCAGGATGATGACCTTCTCGCGCTCCCGCTGCGGCGCGACCTCGGACTCCGCGGCGGGATCGAGCTCGTAGGCCGAGTAGTGGTACGGGGTCTTGGCCTCGAACTCGGCGGCGCAGGTGTCGACGGTCTTGAACACCGGGCGGATCTGCAGGCGGTGGCGCAGCTCGCGCACGCCGCCCTCACCGGCGAGTTCCGGTCGCAGCGCGGCGATCTGGCGATCGGAGAGGCCGTAGTGCTTGGCGGTGCGCAGCAGCGGCTCGTCCAGCACGGGGGCGTCGATGATCTCCTGACGCAGCTCCACCAGGGCGGCGACCTCGGCGACGAACCAGGGATCGATGCCGGAGGCGGCGGCGGTGTCCTCGATGCTCGCGCCCAGGCGCAGCGCGCGCTCCACCTGGTAGATGCGGCCCTCGGTGGGGACCTTCAGGTCGTCGAGAATGGCCTGCACGTCGGTCCATTCACCGTCGGGCAGGGTCCAGAAGCCGGTGGCCTTGGTCTCGAGCGAGCGCAACACCTTGCCCAGGGCCTCGGAGAAGTTGCGGCCCATGGACATCGCCTCGCCGACCGACTTCATGGTCGTGGTCAGCGTGGTGTCGGCGCCCGGGAACTTCTCGAAGGCGAAGCGCGGAGCCTTCACGACCACGTAGTCGAGCGTGGGCTCGAAACAGGCCGGGGTCTCCTTGGTGATGTCGTTGACGATCTCGTCGAGGGTGTAGCCGATGGCCAGCTTGGCGGCGATCTTGGCGATCGGGAAGCCGGTGGCCTTGGACGCCAGCGCCGACGAGCGCGACACGCGCGGGTTCATCTCGATGACGATCAGGCGGCCGTCGCGCGGGTCCACCGCGAACTGGATGTTGCAGCCGCCGGTGTCGACGCCGACCTCGCGCAGGATGGCGATGCCCAGATCGCGCATCTTCTGGTATTCGCGGTCGGTGAGGGTCATGGCCGGGGCGACGGTGACCGAGTCACCGGTGTGCACGCCCATCGGGTCCACGTTCTCGATCGAGCAGACGATGACCACATTGTCGTTGCGGTCGCGCATGAGCTCGAGCTCGAATTCCTTCCAGCCCAGGATGGATTCCTCGATGAGCACGTTCGCGGTCGGCGAGGCGGCCAGGCCGCCGCCGGCGATGCGGTCGAGGTCCTCGTGGTTGTAGGCCATACCCGAGCCCAGGCCGCCCATGGTGAACGAGGGGCGCACGACGACCGGGAAGCCCAGTTCCTCGACGGTCTCGCGGACCTCGTCCATGGTGAAGCAGACCTTGGAGCGCGCGGACTCGCCGCCGACCTTGGCGACGATGTCCTTGAACTTCTGGCGGTCCTCACCACGCTGGATGGCCTCGAAGTCGGCGCCGATCAGCTCGACGTCGTACTTCTCGAGGATGCCGTTCTCGTGCAGGGCGACAGCGCAGTTGAGCGCGGTCTGACCGCCGAGGGTCGCCAGGATCGCGTCGGGACGCTCCTTGGCGATGACCTTCTCGACGAATTCCCAGGTGATCGGCTCGACATAGGTCGAGTCCGCGAACTCCGGGTCGGTCATGATGGTCGCCGGGTTGGAGTTGACCAGCGACACGCGCAGGCCTTCGGACCGCAGGACGCGACACGCCTGGGTTCCCGAATAGTCGAACTCACAAGCCTGGCCGATGACGATCGGGCCCGAGCCGATCACCAGGATGTGGTTGAGGTCGGTACGGCGTGGCATCAGGCTCCTTCCATCAGCATGGCGAAACGGTCGAACAGGTAGGCGGCGTCGTGGGGTCCGGCCGCGGCCTCGGGGTGGTACTGCACGGAGAAGGCCTTGCCGTTCACCAGCTGCACGCCTTCGACGACACCGTCATTGGCGCACACGTGGCTGACCTCGGCCTTGCCGAACGGGGTGTCGAAGACCTCGCCGCGCTCGCCTTCGAGGGCGAAGCCGTGGTTCTGGGCGGTGATCGAGATCCGGCCCGAATGATGTTCGACGACCGGCACATTGATGCCGCGGTGGCCGAACTTCATCTTGTAGGTGTTGCGGCCCAGCGCCCGGCCCAGGATCTGGTTGCCGAAGCAGATGCCGAACAGCGGGATGCCCTCGCCCAGGACGCCCTGGGTCAGCGCGACCTGCGCGTCGGCGGTGGCCGGGTCGCCCGGGCCGTTGGACAGGAACACGCCGTTGGGGTTCAGTTCCTTGATCTGGTCCAGGGTCACGTTGGACGGGACCACGTGCACCCGCATGCCGCGCTGGGCGAACATGCGCGGGGTGTTGGACTTGATGCCCAGGTCGACCGCGACCACGGTGAAGCGGTGCTCGCCGATCGGGTCGATGGTGTACATCTCGTCGGTGGAGACCTCACCGGCCAGATCCGCGCCCAGCATGGACTGCTGGCCGTTGACCCGGGAGACCAGCTCCTCGTAGTCGGCCAGCGAATCGCCGGAGAAGATGCCCGCCTTCATGGAACCGGCGGTGCGCAGGTGCCGCACCACCGCGCGGGTGTCGATGCCCGCGATGCCGACGATGTTCTGGTTCTCCAGCTCGGCCTGCAGGGTGCGGTTGGCGCGCCAGTTGGAGGCGCGGCGCGCGGGGTCGCGCACGGCGTAACCCGCCACCCAGATCTTCGAGGACTCGTCGTCCTCGTCGTTCCAGCCGGTGTTGCCGATCTGCGGCGCGGTGGCCACCACGATCTGGCGGTCGTAGCTGGGGTCGGTGAGGGTCTCCTGGTAGCCCGTCATGGCGGTACAGAACACCGCCTCACCCAAGGTCTGCCCGACGGCGCCGAAGGTCGTCCCGCGGAACACGCGGCCGTCCTCGAGCACCATCACGGCAGTATTTCCGCTGCTCATGCCTCGTCTCCCGTCTTCGTAGCTGCTGCGGTCCATGCCGGGTACACCGCTTTGTCGTCGCCGCGGAAACCGGTATCCACCTCGGTCCCGGTCGGCAGCGTCCAGCGAATCACCAGCACACCGTCTTCTGTCATCACTTTGCCCGCGTGCCCGCGCTCGGCGCGCACCGCGGTGATGGATTCCTGCGGAATCCAGATCGTCGCCGCGCCATCCCGCTCGAGCAGGATGCCGCGTTCGAACCGGGTCAGCTCCGCGGTGGCGCGGAAACCCAGGTCGCCCACCGTAATTCGCTGAATCCAGCTGGGGGCGAGGGTGCTGCCGAGGTAGAGCCCCGTGGTGGGCTCGAGCAGCTGCGCGCCGCAGTCGGCGGGCACCGCGGGCAGTTCACCGATGGCACCGGCCTGCTTCTTGGCCCGGCCGGTCCACGCCCAGTACATGAGCCCCAGGCACAGCACGAAGAATGCCAGCAGTATCAGTACTTGCAGCAGTCGCATGACGGTTCTCCTCGGTTCCCCACCCGCCGCTAACCGGCGACGATCTTGCCGTCCCGGGCGGTGAGCCGGCCGCGCAGGAAGGTGGCGGTCACCTTCGCGGGCAGGGTCATCGCCTGGAAGGGCGTGTTGCGGGCGATCGAGGCGAGTTCGTTCGCCTCCACCGTCCATTCGGCGGCCGGGTCGATCAGCGCCAGGTTGGCGGGTTCGCCGACCGCGAGCGGGCGGCCCTGATCGTCCAGGCCCACGATCCGCGCCGGGTTCTCGCTCATGACCCGCGCGACACCGCGCCAGTCGAGCAGTCCGGGGTTGACCATGGTCTCCACGATGATCGACAGCGCCGTCTCCAGGCCCAGCATGCCGGGACGGGCGGCCGCGAACTCGCAGCACTTGTCCTGGTCGGCGTGCGGGGCGTGGTCGGTGGCGACACAGTCGATGACGCCGTCGGCGAGGGCTTGACGCAGCGCCGCCACGTCGGAGGATTCGCGCAGCGGCGGGTTCACCCGGTTCACCGCGTCGTAGGTCTCCAGCCGCGAGTCGTCGAGCAGCAGGTGGTGCGGGGTCACCTCGGCGGTGATCGAAATACCCTGGGACTTGGCCCATTTCAGCAGTTCGACGGTGCCGGCGGTGGAGGCGTGGCAGATGTGCACGCGGGCTCCGGCGTCGCGGGCCAGCAGGGCGTCGCGGGCCACGATGGACTCCTCGGCGGCGCGCGGCCACCCGGCCAGGCCCAGACGGGAGGCGGTCGGGCCCTCGTGGGCGACGGCGCCCTTGGTCAGGCGCGGCTCCTCCGCGTGCTGGGCGATGAGCACGCCCAGGGAGTTCGCGTATTCCAGGGCGCGGCGCATGATCAGCGGGTCGTAGACGCAGTGGCCGTCGTCGGAGAACATGCGCACCGCGCCGACACCGGCGGCCATGGTCCCCATCTCGGCGAGCTGCTTGCCCTCGAGGCCGACGGTGACCGCGCCGACCGGGTGCACGTCGACCAGGCCGACCTCCTGGCCGCGCTTCCACACGTGGTCGGTGATGACCGAGGTGTCGGCGACCGGGCTGGTGTTGGCCATGGCGAACACCGCGGTGTAGCCGCCCAGAGCGGCTGCGGCGGAACCGGATTCGATGGTCTCGGTGTCCTCGCGGCCCGGCTCGCGCAGGTGGGTGTGCAGGTCGATGAAGCCCGGCAGCAGGAACTGGCCCTTGCCGTCGACGATCTCGGCGTCCGGGGCGCTCAGGCCCGCGCCGATCTCACGGATCTCGCCGTCGGCGACCAGCACGTCGACCGCGTCGCCCTCACCGTAGAGAAGGACGTTCTTGATCAGGATGCTCATGCCACCACCTCGTCGGTTCCGACCAGCAGGCGGAACAGCACCGCCATGCGCATATGGACTCCGTTGTTGACCTGTTGCAGCACAGCCGCTTTCGGGGAATCGGCGACGGAGAAGCCGATCTCCATGCCGCGCAGCATGGGCCCGGGGTGCAGGACCACCGCGTGCTCGTCGAGCATCTTCATGCGGCGCTCGTTGAGGCCGTAGCGGATCGAGTACTCGCGCGCCGACGGGAAGAAGCCGCCGTTCATGCGCTCGGCCTGCACGCGCAGCATCATGACCGCGTCCGCGCCGGGCAGTTCGGCGTCCAGGGAGTCCGAGACCCGCACGGGCCAGGCTTCCACACCGACCGGCAGCAGGGTGCGCGGCGAGACCAGCACGACCTCGGCGCCCAGGGTGCTGAGCAGGAAGGCGTTCGAGCGGGCGACCCGGCTGTGCAGGATGTCGCCGACCAGCACGATCCGCTTGCCCTCCAGATCGCCGAGGCGCTGACGCAGGGTCAGCGCGTCCAGCAGCGCCTGGGTGGGGTGCTCGTGGGTGCCGTCACCGGCATTGATGATGGCGGGGCCGGGACCGGCGTAACCGCTCGCGGCCTCGTCCATCTCGGCGAACCAGCGCGCGATCTGGTGCGCCGCGCCCGAAGCGGGGTGGCGCACGATGAGGGCGTCCGCGCCCGCGGCGTGCAGGGTCAGGGCGGTGTCGCGCAGCGATTCGCCCTTGGAGACCGAAGAACTCGACGCGCTCACATTGATGACGTCGGCGCTCATCCACTTGCCCGCGACCTCGAAGGAGACCCGGGTGCGGGTGGAGTTCTCGAAGAACACGGTCATGACCGTGCGGCCGCGCAGCGTCGGGAGCTTCTTGACCTCGCGGCCCAGCAGCGCCTGTTCGAACCGCTCGGCCTCGTCGAGCAGGCCGTTGGCGGTCTCGCGGTCCAGGTCGGTGACCGAGAGCAGGTGCTTCACTGGGCGTCACCCTCCTGGCGCAGGTAAACGCCGTCGCGGCCGTCGTGCTCGCGCAGCAGCACCGAGATGTCCTCGGTGCGCGCGGTCGGCACGTTCTTGCCGACGTAGTCGGCGCGGATGGGAAGTTCGCGGTGGCCGCGGTCGATGAGCACGGCGAGCTGCACCGCGCGGGGGCGGCCCAGGTCGCGCAGGCCGTCGAGCGCCGAGCGCACGGTGCGGCCGGAGAAGAGCACGTCGTCGACGAGCACGACCAGGGCGTCCTCGATGCCGCCTTCGGGCACGGAGGTGCGCTCGAGCGGACGGTGCGGCTTGGAGCGCAGGTCGTCGCGGTAGAGGGTGATGTCGAGGGAGCCGATCGCGGGGCGGACGCCGGAGAATTCCTCGATCCGGCCGGCCAGGCGATGGGCCAGAGTGGTTCCGCGGGTGGGGATTCCGATCAGCACCACGCGGGCAACCTGCGGATCACCGGAGTCCAGGGCGGTCTTCTCGATGATCTGGTGCGCCATGCGGGCGATGGTCCGGCCGACGTCGGAATCGGAGAGCAGCTCGCGTCCGGTCTCGACCCGGTCCGGGTCGTGCCGCTGCGAGAACTCGGCAGCGCTCGACTTGGCCGCCCGGTCTTCGGGCACAGCCATGCCGACCTCCTTCCCCGCCTCACGGGACGGTCCGTTAAAGGATGTCTTTCGGGCAGTGACCCTACCAGCGCGCGAATGCGCCCCCGACCCCGCACCCCCCGCGCGTCCGCGGTCGGCGCACCACCGCCGTACCCGCCGCGACCTGCCGGAACCCGTGTTCGCCGGGGTCACCGGCAAGTCCGCAGCAATACGGTCGTCCGGCCAGTGTGGCGGGGTTCACGCCGCCTGATCACTCCCCGGTCCTAGCTACCGGCCGGTTGTCATACACCGTATATCGACGTGTGCGATGCTCGGAGAGTGAGCAATGACGCTGAATTCACCGAACCCGCCCGGGTCAACTTCCGCGGGTACGGCGGCATCACCATCGCCGGAGACAGCTGGGGACCCCAGGACGGCCCACTGGTGGTATTTCTCCACGGCGGCGGGCAGACCCGCGGATCCTGGAAGGACTCCGGACTGGCCTTGGCCAAAGCGGGCATGCACGCGGTGCTGCTCGACGCGCGCGGGCACGGCGACAGCGACTGGGATCCGGACGGCAACTACCGCCGCGAGGCCATGGTCGAGGATCTGATGGCGGTGCTCGAACAACTGGGCAAGCCCGCCTTCATCGTCGGCGCGTCCATGGGCGGGCTCACGGGCCTGATGGCCACCACCCACCCCGAGGCCGCGCGCATCACCGGCCTGGTCCTCGTCGACGTCGTGCCCCGCCCCGAACGCAAGGGCGTCGAGCGCGTCATCAACTTCCTCTCCAGCAATCCCGAAGGCTTCGCCAGCCTCGAGGAGGCCGCCGACGCCGTCGCCGCCTACCTCCCCCACCGCCGCCGGCCCCGCAATCCCGAAGGGCTGCAACGCAATCTGCGCAAGCGTGCGGACGGCCGCTGGTACTGGCACTGGGATCCGGCCATGATGGGCGGCCCGCGCGACGGACGCGGCGAGGAGATCGACGTCCACACCGAGGCCCTCGAGAACGCGGCGAAGCAGCTGAGCATCCCGACCCTGCTGGTGCGGGGCGCGCTCTCCGACGTGGTCAGCGAGGAGGGGGTGACGGCGTTCCGCGCCCTGACCCCGCACGCCGAGTACATCGAGATCGGCACCGCCGCCCACACCGCGGCCAGCGACGCCAACGACGAATTCACCGACGCCGTCGTCGATTTCGTCCGCGCCCATATCGGCGACCAGCAGGGCTGAGCGCCCTTATGGCAGCATCCTGTCGAGCAGGCGGTCGAGCAGTTCGACCGCCCGCTCCCGGGTAGCGCCACCCGCCAGCACGAACTGAGTGATGCTGCTGACCCCGCCGACGATGATCTCGGCGTCCAATTCCGCCGTGTGTGTATCGGATTCGGCCCCCCGAACGCGCAGCAGCTGGTCGGTGATCACGGTGACCAGATAGCGCGGCGCCCCCATCATCTCGTCGGAGGTGACGGTGTTCCCGGTCAGATTGGCCGCATGGAAGGCCGCGAACACCAGATTGTCCTGCCGCCTTCGCTCATCGAGCGGCAACAGCCCCACCGCGAAGGTCCGGATGATCTCCCGCGGTGTGACCTCGGGCCCGAGCTTGGTGAACTGCTCGGTGAACCCCACCCCGAAATCCGCCACGACCGCCGTATGTGTGGCGAGCATCAGTTCTCGCTTGGTGCCGAAGTAGTACTGAATCAGCCGCACCGAGATCCCCGCCTCGGCCGCCACCGCCTGAAACGTAGCGGCATCGAGCCCACCGGTGGCGATGACTGTGCGTGCGGCGGTGGTGATTTCCCACCGCCGCTGCTCGTGATCAACCAAACGGGGCATCTGACCAGCTCTCTTACGACGTTCTGACGGATTGAAGCTTTTGATGGTACGCCCATATCATTTTTATGGTATGTTCGTATCACCAACGAAGGTGAGCGGGGAGGCGCGATGGCCAAGATCGGGCAATGGAAGAGCGAAGCGGCACGCGACGCCTATATGGAGGCCTACGCCGCACTGTCGGCACTGTGGGCGATTCCCTCCAGTGAGTTCGATGTCGAAACCTCGTACGGGACAACACATGTTCGCAAGTGCGGCTCCGGATCCGGTGCGCCGCTGGTGCTGATCCATCCGCTGGGCGGCAATGGGGCCTGCTGGTATCCGATCATCGAGCGTCTGGCGGCCGAACGGACGATCTACGCCCTGGACACTGTCGGCGCGCCGGGACTCAGCGTGCAGACCGAGCCGATCACGTCCGGAGCCGACTACGGAATCTGGCTGGACGAGACCCTGGAGGCGCTGGGGTTGCCGCAGGCGCATGTCATGGGCTATTCCGACGGTGGGTGGCGAGCGTTCATGGCGGGCGTCGACGGTTCGGACCGGGTGGCGAGCCTGATGATCGTCGAATCGGGCGGGGCCGTGGCCAAGACGCCGTGGCGGGTTCTTTTCACGATGATCCGATACGCGATGCCGCCGTCGGAGAAGAACATGCGCAAGGCCGCGCAGTGGGCCATGCCCGGCAGTGTGGTCGTCGACGAGGAGATCGCGTGCTCGCGTGCCGCGCTCGGCTACCGCACCCGGACGCCGTGGCCGCAGCGGCTGACCGACGAGCAACTGCGGTCGATCACCGCGCCCACCCTGCTCGTCTACGGATCCGAGTCGGTGCTCGGAGATCCCACGGAGGCCGCGACACGGGCTCGGGCGCACATTCCGCACTGCGAGGTGGAGATCTACCAGGGTGCGACGCATGGCCTGCTGTTCCAGGGACCGTTCAAAGCCGCTGTGCTGGAGCGGATCCTGCGATTCGCGGCCGCCCACGACCCGGCCGAGCTGCGGCTCGCCGACTAGACGTTCAACGACGAACAGAAGGGGATCACATGGCCAAGATCGGGCGATTCAAGAACGAGCAGGCGAAGAGCGACTACCTGCGGGCCTATGACGAGCTGGCGGCGCAGTGGCCGGTGGCGGCGACCGACCTCGATGTCGAAACCTCTTTCGGCGCAACGCGAGTGCGCAGGTCCGGGAACGGCGAGGGGGCGCCGATCGTGTTGTTGCCCGGGATGCCGGGGATGGGGTTGTTCTGGATGCCGTTCATCGAGGAGATGTCGCGGGAGCATGTCGTGTACACGGTGGATCCGCTGGGGTGGGCGGGGCGCAGTGAGCAGACCGCGCCGTTGAAGGGGCAGGACGACATCGTGCGGTGGCTGGTCGAGGTGTTCGACGGGATCGGGGCCGAGCGGGTGCATTTGGCGGGGTATTCGGGGGGATCGTGGATATCGCTGCTGTTCGCGTCGCAGCGGTCGGATCGGCTGGCCAGTATCACCATGCTCGAACCCGATGCGGCGTCGTTCGCCAAGCCCAAATGGGGGCTGCTGTTCAAGTTCCTGCTCGGCGGGATCCGGCCCACGCGGGAGAAGATGGAGAAGTTCATGGAGTGGATGACTCCGGGGGTGAAGCTCACCGAGGAGATGTGGACTCTGACGTTGGCCGCGTTGAAGTTCCGCATCGCGATGCCGTGGTCACGGCTACTGCCCGACGAGCAGCTGTCGAGGGTCACCGCGCCGATGCTGGTGCTGTTCGGGGAGCAGACGATCGCCAATGACGCGCACGCGGCCGCGGCGCACGCGCGGGCGTGCATTCCGGCGGCCGATATCGAGATCTACCCCGGGGTCGGGCACGAAATGCTGTGGGCGATACCGGAAACGGTGATTCCGCGCTTCCTCGGATTCGTGGAGCAGCACGATCAGGTGCGGGCCTGATCAGGCCGTCGCGCAGAAGATGACCGCTGGATAGGTGGCGAGGAATGCCCACAGGAAAGTGTTGAGGCGCATGAGGATCGCGGTGCCGACGTGCAGGAGAGCGCCGCCGATCACGAGCAGGTAGGTGAGCGGTCCGATACCCAGTAGGACCAGCGGGAAACCGCATTCCAGCAGGATCACCGACCAGCACATCGCCGCCGCGGCGGTGCGATGACGCGCGAGGAGCTTGGCGGCCCGCCGATGCCCATAGGCTCGGGTCGCCAAGATCTCCGGCAGTGCCGTGCCGCTCCGCCACACCGGGCTGACCAGCTTCGCCACCCCCGCGGTGACATACGCGAGGCACACCTGGGCCGCGATGAACCAGAGCACGATCACCTCGGCGCGCTCCTGCCCGATGGCGAAGGCGAGTGCCAGGGCCACGAAGACGACGATCGTCATCTGGTCCGCCCCATCACCGCCGAAGCGGGAACGCATGCTCAGCAGAATGTAGGTCGCGGCGATCACGGTGGCCGCCAAGGCGTTCAGAGCGGACGACGGGTGCAGGACCAGCAGCACCGCGCAGGCCAGACAGGCGGCGACGAGGCCGAGCACTCGCGGGTAGACCAGCAGCCGTCCGACGCTGCTCTGGAAGGACCTCCTGGTCAGCAAGGGGATGCTGGTGGCCGAGACCGGCCATCCGGCGAGGGCGCCGTCGGCGAGCAGCCGGGGCGCCGCCAGCCGCTCCGACGATCCGATGACGACGGCGACCGAACCGATCGCCGCCGACAGATACAGCGCGTCCGAGGGAGCGAACATAGGCCGACTACCGGGCGCTCAGCGCGGGTTCCGACGAATGCATGGGCGACAGGAAGATCACGTCGTGGTCCACGTCCTCGTCCATTCCCTTCGACCGCATGATGAGAAATTGGGTGCCGTCGGCGCGGTAGTCCCGCGGCAGACCGCTCACGAAGTTGAGCGTCGCGATATACGCCAGCGAGAGTTGGATCCCGGCGGTGTCGCCGGCCAGGGACACGGCCGTCTTCCCGAGTTCGACCGAGATGTCGATCAGCGCCTTGTTCTGCCGTCGGCGCGGATTCCACACCGGACCGATCCATTTCGGTGACGCGCCCGGAGGTATCTGACGCCAGCGGGTGATGCGCCCGTCCGGCAATCGATCGCGGTACAGCAGATGCAGATCATCGGTGGCCGGTGTCGGCGCGAAGAAGTGCCAGCGCGGGATGAGTCCGCAGACGTCGCGGGTGCGGATCCACCGCTCCCACCGGGTGGCCTCCCATTTCTCGATGTCCCGGGGTATTTGGCAGAGCGCCGACAGCGTCAGCCACGACGACAGAAATATGGCGAGTGCGACGAATATCAGGTCATCGAGCGTCATGTCAGTGCACGTGCCCGAGGGCTTCGCGCCGGATGTCGAGCAGCTCCCGCGCCGTGGCCGCCGGGCCCAGATTCCGTATCCGCTCGTCCGTCAGGTGTTGCTGGTCGGCCTCCTCGGCCATGACGGCGGCCGTACAGATGACCGCGACGGTGACGGCCATGGCGGCCCACATGATGAAGGTGGCGTTATCGCAACAACTCGCGTTGATGGTCAGATTGCCTTCCAGCTGGTCCTCGGGCACCTGCGCCAAGGCGGCGCGTTCGGCCGGGGTCAGCGGCGGCTCGAATCTGAGGGCTATGGCCTGCAACCCGGCGTCCGTACCGTCACGCCGGTGCTCGACCAGGGTCAGATGTGTCGGGCTCAGCGCGCCACCGTTGTACGGATTGTCCAGGACTACCAGGCCGAGGCCGTCGGGCGGGAAGACGTTCGTCGCGAGGGTGCGGCCGCCGTATCGAATGGTCGCGAATACCGGAGCGCGCTCGAGCAACCGCCAGGCCTGATAGGGCGACAGTTGGGTACGCCCCTCGAAACGAGGCTTGATCGCATTCTCCATCAGGTCGATATCGTCGCCGTTGCGCAGGGTGACGGCCTCTCGCACCCGTTGCAGCAGCGGATCGCCTTCGGGGGCGACGATGACCCGCACGCAGCCTTCCTGGCACAGCAGCGCCCGATCCGGTTGTGTCGGGACGTAGTCGAGAATCTCGATCTCGCGATATCTGAGCGACCGCTTGGCGAGCTCATCGGCGGCGAGTTGCAGCAGTGTCTCTTGATCCATGTCTCAACCTCCGGAAGTGGTGGTGATGCCTGTGGACCCAGAGCGAAAAATAGCACAGGCGCACGGCGCGGAGTCGGCAATTCGATGGGAACACATGTTCGAACTGTGGTAGCTTCGTGCGCATGTCGACGCCATTGCAGGGATCTCTGCTCGACGGGTTCGGGGAGGTCGAGCTGGGTGCGCTGGATTCGGTCCGGCGTACCGAGCTCGGCGACGGCGCGTGGGTGGATGTGCTGCCCGGCTGGCTGAGCGGGGCCGACGTACTGTTCGAGCGGCTCGCGAGCCAGGTGCCGTGGCGGGCGGATCGGCGGGCCATGTACGACCGGGTGGTGGATGTGCCGCGGCTGCTGTCGTTCTACGACGAAGAGCGCGAGCTACCCGACCCCATCCTCACCGAGGCACGCGACGCGCTGAGCGCGTTCTACTCCCGGGAACTCGGCGAGCCGTTCACCACGGCGGGCCTGTGCTACTACCGCGACGGGGATGACAGCGTCGCCTGGCACGGGGACACGAGCGGGCGCGGGGCCACCGACGACACCATGGTGGCGATCGTGTCGGTGGGTGCGGCGCGCTCGCTGCTGCTGCGCCCACGCGGCGGCGGGGCCAGTGTGCGCTACGCGCTCGGGCACGGGGATCTCATCGTGATGGGCGGCTCGTGTCAGCGCACCTGGGAGCACGCGGTGCCCAAGACGAGGCGGCCGGTGGGGCCGCGCATCAGCATCCAGTTCCGTCCGCGCGGCGTCCGGTAGCGCGGGCGAATTCCGGGATCGGTTCGGACACGACGCCGCGAGCCACCAGGAAGACCGGGAGTTCGCGCAGGACCGGGATGCGGCGGAAGATCCGCAGCGGCAAGGGCGTTCGCGGGAGGTCGGCGATATTCAACCGGCCCGACACCGCGGGCCGCACGACCTGCGCGTGGGCCAAGCGCTGCATGCCCTGGATGACGGCGGTGGGCAGCCGGCGACGGCGTTGGACGCGGGCCAGGTCGGCGGTGGCGACGGTGTGGGACAGCAGTTTCGGGGCGAGGATGCGGGCCGCGGCCACCGCGTCCTGGACGGCCAGGTTGATGCCGACCCCGCCGATCGGTGACATGGCATGGGCGGCGTCGCCGAGGCAGAGCAGTCCGTCGGCGTACCAGTGGTCGAGCCGATCGAGTTTGACGTCGAGGAGTTTCACCTCGTCCCAGTCGTGGACGGCGTCGGCGCGGTCGGCCAGCCACGGGACCACCTCGGCGAGGGCGCGCATGATCTCGCCGACCGGCTTCTCGGCCCGCAGCCGCGTGTCACTGCCTTTCGCGATGAGGGTCGCGCTCTGCCAGTAGTCGCCGCGATCGAACAGGACGGCGACGCGGTCGGCGCTGACCACCGGGATCAGTCCGGCGGGATCGGTGCCGTGGCGCGGGATCCGGTACCACCAGGCGTCGAAGGGCGTCGCCCACTGGCGACCGCCGAGACCGGCCGCCGCGCGCAGCGCCGAACCGCGACCGTCGGCGGCCACGGTGAGGTCGGCGTGGATCTCCCCGGTCGCGCCGTCCGCGGTGCGATAGCGGACGCCGGTCACCGTCGGGCCGGTGCGCAGCAGGTCGACGGCCTCGGTCCGCATACGCAACCGGAAGGTCGGTTCGTTGTCGCCCGCGCGGGCGAGCAGATCGAGCAGATCCCACTGCGGCACCATCGCGATGTACTTGTGCCGCCCCGGGATGTGGTCGAAGCTCGCCAGCGGAACCAGCCGCCCGCCGATCGGGGTCTGGATCGAGGTGAGCCGCCGCTGCGGCAGTTTCGCGAAGTCCTCGCTCAGGCCGAGGGCCTCGATGAGGTCCAGGGTGGTGGGGTGCACGGTGTCGCCGCGGAAGTCGCGCAGGAAGTCACCGTGTTTCTCCAGCACGGTGACCTCGACGCCCGCCCGGGCCAGCATCAGCCCCAGGAACATGCCCGCCGGTCCCCCACCGGCGATGAGACAGGTCGTGCGTTCCATCGGGACCTCCCGAGCCGAAGACGCCGTCACCGTCGATGGTAGGACGAGTCCGGCTCGGGCACAGCCGTCGCACCGCGGCTAGCGGTCGCGGTACAGGACGAAGAAATACGGTTCGTCGAGTCCGCGCATATCCATGACACCGAGCAGGGTGTCCGCGTCGACGCGGCGGAAGATGTCGATGATCGGCAGGTGGTCGTAGATCATTGCGACGCTGGACTTTCCACGGAACTCGAGATTCCGCAGTCGAGCCTTCGGGGCGGCCGTCCGCAGCATCGGCCGCAGCACGCCGAGGGAGCGGCGTACCGGGGACAGGGCCGCCACCGGCACCTTGCCCGCCAGGAACAGCGGCACCCGGCGCGGGTCGACCGGGAAGATCTCGCCGTCGGGGGCCTGGAACAGCAGCGGCTGGACATGGTCGGCGCTGTCGAACTGCTTTCCGTACCAGCCTGTTTCGACCAGCATGCCGTCCCACGGGTGGCCGGTGCCCACTTCCGCGCCGCGCCAGCGACCGGTGGTGACCTCGTCCGCGTCCACCGGCGGCAGGCTGTCGAACAGATCCCAGGCCTGGGCCGCCGTCGCCACGCCCGCGATCAGGGTCTCCAGGCGCGCGGCACCGTCCGTCGCCGAGTCGGCGGCAACCATCATGATCTCCTTGGTGAGAGTGGACGACAGGATTTCTCTCACCCTAACGGCGGCCCCGGCGGTGGCCGGTAGAGCTCCAGTGACATTCTGACGACCGGATTGGCCGAATATGTCGATACTGGTTCCCGGGGGGCCGCGGGCCGTTCAGCCCAGGGCCGCCGGCGATTCGGCGTGCGGCACGAGCAGCCGCGGACTGCCCGAGCCGTCGGCCGGGACCGCCCAGATGTCGGCGTCATCGCCGCCGCGCGAGACGGCGTAGCCGATGGTGTTCGGGTCCAGCCACGCCGCTTGGTCGTCCACGCTGCGGGTTTCGGCCAGCGGGGTGCGGACGCCCGAAGCCAGGTCCAGTACCGAGAGCCGCCAGCCCTTCGCGGGGTCGCCGTCGTTCGCCGACTTGAACGCGATCCGCTTGCCGTCCGCCGACAGCGACGGGCATTCCACGTTCTGCGCGATGGTGCGCACGGTCTTCGCCGCCATATCGCCCTGCACGAGGTAGCGGCGGCCGTCGGTGGACATGGTGGCGTAGAAGGTGTTGTGGTCCGCGGCGAAGGTGATGCCCCAGAAGTTGAGATCGGCGGCGGTGTAGGGGCGGCCGTCGACCACGACCGACAGGAATTCCAGGGAATCGATCATGTCGCCGGTCGTCAGGTCGACCAGTCCGGCGCGGGTGGAGAAGCGGCCGTTGTTGTAGGAGTCGCCCGCCACGAACACCGTCCAGGCCGCCATCCGCCCGTCGCCGGACAATCGGGTGCGATTGGGCACGCCGACCAGCGGGATCTCCCGCGTCACGGTCAGATCGGCGTCCAGGATGGCGGCCTGGAAGGTGGCCAGCGGGCCGTCGGGCCGCAGGCAGATGCCGGTCCCGGCCGCCGCGGCCACGCGCAGGCATTCGAGTTTCGACACCGAGCGGGCCGCGCCCGGGTCGGCGGCGGACACCATCGCCACATGACCCTTGCTCTCGGCCGCGGTGCTGCGGAACAAGATTCGGGGCCCGGGCGCGATGTTCAGCGCTTCGTAGGCGATGGCGGGTTGCGCGCGCGTCCCGGTGACCACGCCGTAGCCGACGGCGACCGCGGCCAGGACGACCGCCCCGAGCAGGGCCAGCACGATCCGGGGATTCACGCGTGCTCCTCCGCGATCTCGGCGACGTCCTCGGCGGTCTGGGCGGTCTCCACCCCGCGCAGCAGCACGAAGATCACGACCACGGCCACCGCCACCAGACCCGCGGCGACCCGGCTCGCGTTCTCCGGACCCCACAGGCTCCAGGCCAGCCCGAACAGCACCGACGACACCAGGTACGACAGCGCCTGCCCGGTCTGGATCAGCGCGATCCCGGTGGTGCGCAGGGCTTTCGGCAGCACCGGACCGGCCAGCGCCATCAGCACGCCGTCGGTCGCGGCGTAGAACAGGCCGTAGAGCGCGAGCACCACCACCAGCAGCGCGGTGCCGCCGAACGGCCCGAACAGCAGCAGGTACACCAGCACCAGCGCGGTGTAGCCGCCGAGCACCACGGTCAGGCGGCCGATCTTGTCCGCGAGCATGCCCAGCGGGGTGGCCAGCACCAGGTACGACAGGTTGGTGCCGACCGCGAGCAGCGGAAACCAGCTGACGCTCAGGTGTTCCCGCTGCTGCAGCAGCAGGTAGACGAAGCCGTCGCCGATGGTCACCAGTCCGGCCAGGCAGGCCGCGGCCACCAGTCGGCGCACCGGCGCGAGCCGGATCAGCCCGCCCAGCGCGCGGGGTGACACCGCGCCCTTGGCGGGTTGCTCGTCGCGGTGGTCGCGGACGAACAACACCAGGATCAGGACGCCGAACGCGGCGATGCAGAAGCTGGCCACGAACACCGCGTCGTAGGCCTGCGCGGTGGCGGCGAGGATGCCGATCGCGACCAAGGGTCCGGCGAACGCGCCGATGGTGTCCATCGTCCGGTGCACGCCGAACGCGCGGCCGTAGAGCCGTGGCGGGGTGGACAGCGTGATCAGGGCATCGCGGGGGGCGGTGCGCAGGCCCTTGCCGGTGCGGTCGACGGCGATGACCGCGCCGATCGCGCCGATGGCGCTGCCCGCGGCCAGCATGCCGAGTTTCGCGATCGCCGACAGGCCGTAGCCCAGTCCGGCGATGAGTTTGCGGCGGTTGGTCAGGTCGGCGACGTAGCCGCCGATCAGCCGCAGCAACGCGGTCGCGCCGGTGTAGGTGCCGTCGACGACGCCGTAGGCGGCGGGGCTCAGATGCAGTCCGACGACCAGGTACACCGGCAGCACCGCGGTCATCATCTCCGAGGAGATGTCGGTGACCAGGCTGACGGCGCCGAGCGCGAACACATTGCCGCTCAACAGGAAGAACGCCTTGCGGCGCGACGGTGTCGCGTCGTCGCCCCCGGAATGCGGGCGGTCGATCGTGGACATGTACATGGGTGTACTACCTCAGGGAGTCGCGGGGAAGCCGCTCGGGACACATCGTCGGGTCCGCGAGCGGGGTCATGTCAGCTGCCGATCGGTCCGGTTGCCCGGTGAACGGTCAGTTCCACACGTTGGTGATCTCCGCCGCGGGGTTCAGGTGGGTCAGGCCGTAGGCGCTCTCGATGGTGCTGAGCACGTTGTAGTGGTTGATCTGGTTGGAGAAGCTGCCGACCTGGGTGTGCGCGCCCACGAAGGTGGTGAAGATGTGGTTGGACGAACCGCCGTTGTCCTCGTCGAAGGTGACGATGAGCAGGCTGTTGTGGGTCTTGGCCCACTGCGCGTAGGCGTCCATCTTGTTCTTCAGCCAGGTGTCACCGGTGCCGACCGAGCAGTCGTGCATGTCGTTGCACATGTCGGGGGCGATGTAGGAGACCGTCGGCAGAGTCGAGAAGTCGGTCGGGAAGGTGCTGAACCGGACGTTCGCGCTCGCGGGCACATTGCTGAAGTTCGGGACCGCGTTGTGCTTGCGACGGTAGGTGCCGCTCGAGCAGCCGGTGTAGCCGTCCGAGGGCATGGCCTCGGAGTAGCTCTTGTAGCTCTTGCCCGCGGTGAGCAGCTGGTTGGCGATGTTGTTGCCGCTGTAGGTGTGCGGGCAGCTGTCGTCGGTGACGCCCTGGGTGGAGCCGGAGAACATCGCGAGGTAGTTGGGCTCGCTCGGGTGGGTGACGCCGTAGGACTGGGTGAACTTCGCGCCCTGCCCGGCCAGGTTGTTGAAGTACGGCGCGCTGGAGCTGCCGTTGATCTGCGAGTACGAATGGTTCTCGAACATCACCAGCACGATGTGGTCGAACACCGGAACGCTGCCCGCCGCAGCGGCTTCCGACGAATTGACGACCGCGGACGTCGCCATACCGATGAACGCGGCGGCCGACATGACGGCGGCAGCGATGCGCTTCCTGAACACAGATCCTCCTGAAGGACTCGAGCGGGCCCCGGCAGCACCGCCAGGGCCGCGCAATATTAAGAACCGCCATGCGCCGGAACGACGAATGCTCTGCGGCCATCCGATGTGGGGAAAGTGAACAAATCGCATGGCCACTTTCCGCCGACTCGGACCGAGTCCCGCTGCCGCAGCACGAGTTTCGAGACAGCAAACCGGCGACCACCAGCGTTTTTGTCGAAACTACAAAAAGTTGGCGAAATCGCTGGCGCCGCTCGTTTTAGTCATCTAACCTAAAACCATGACGACAGCGCGAGAGACCGCGGAGACCATCCGGGCGGCTCGGCGGCCCGAAGACCTCTTCGGTTCCGCCGCAACGGATTCCACGAGCAGACAGACGGCTCGACGCCGGTATCACCGGCTGGCCGCGCTGGTCCACCCCGACCGGGTCGAAGCTGTCGACGCGGCGGCCGCGGGCGCCGCCTTCGCCCGGCTCACCGAGCTGTACCAGCGGTGGCTGGACCTGGACGAAGCCGCCTTCGAGGTGACCGGGGCGCGCGGGCGGCATCCCGTCGGCGCGCTGCACGCGGCCGGATCCATCGCCGACGTGTACCGCTCCGGCTCGGATCGGGTGGTGAAGATCCCGCGCCGCGCGGCCGCCAACCGGTTGCTGGCCGGTGAGCGAAACGCCTTGCGCGACATCGCGACCGTGACCGCCGAGCACGCGTGGCTGCGGCCGTACTTCCCCGAACTCGTCGACACCGTCGACCATCTCGACTCGGGCACCGGCGAGCAGCGCACGGTCAATGTGCTGGCCGGCCTGACCGACGGCTTCGTGACCATGGAGGAGGTCCGCGCCGCCTATCCGGACGGGCTCGACCCGCGCGACTACGCGTGGATGCACCGGCGGCTGCTGCGCTGCCTCGCCGGGGCGCAGCTGGCGGGCTGGGTGCACACCGCGATCAGCCCCGCCAATGTGCTGGTCCATCCGAGACTGCACGGAATCGTGCTGGTGGGCTGGTCTTTCGCGACCCGGCCGGGCAATCCCGCGGCGGCCACACTGAAGTCGCTGGACTATCCGCCCGAGATCCGCGACGCGGTCTCCCCCGTCACCGACGTCCACCTCGCGCATCGCCTCATGCTCACCATGCTCGGCGAACGCGCGCCCGACCCGATGCGCGCCTACGCCACCGGGTGCCTGCAAGCCGATCCCAGACTGCGGCCCGACGCCGCGGACCTGCTCGGCGAATTCGACGACCTGCTCGACCGGCTCTACGGGAAGCGCCGCTTCCGGCCCTTCGAGCTCACGAAAGGTAAGTGATAGCAATGGGTTACGGAAGCTGGGACGACAGCGCCTACGACGCGGCGCGGACCTTCCGCGCGGCCTCGGGACTCGACGACTTCGGCTACACCGCCGACATGCGGTCCACGCCGTGGGAGCAGTGGAAGGCGCACCCGACGTTGGATCCGTTCGGGGTGGGCATGCGGGAGTCGCGCGACTCCGACGACCACGGGAACTCGCTGCCCATCGCGGTGCTGTTCGACGTCACCGGGTCCATGGGCCGGGTGCCGCGGGTCATGCAGGAGAAGCTGGCCACACTGCACGGACTGTTGCAGCGCAAGGGTTATGCCGACGATCCGCAGATCCTCTTCGGGGCCATCGGCGACGCCGACAGCGACCGGGTGCCGCTGCAGGTCGGGCAGTTCGAATCCGACAACCGCATGGACGAACAGCTGCGGCTGATCCTGCTCGAAGGCGGCGGCGGTGGGCAGAAGTCCGAAAGCTATGAGCTGGCGGCGTATTTCATCGCCCGTCACACCGTCACCGACGCGTGGGAGAAGCGCGGACGCAAGGGCTACCTGTTCATCGTCGGCGACGAGCTGAACAAGAAGCGCCTGCCCGCGCGACACATCCAGGCCGTCATCGGCGACGACGTGCGCAGCGACATCGCCGTCGACTCCATCTACCGGGAGCTGGGCGACCGGTGGAACGTGCACTACATCCTGCCCAATCAGTCCAGCTACTACCGGGATCCGGAGATCGCCGAACACTGGCGGGAGCTGCTGGGCGAGCGATTCCTGCGGCTCGACGATCCGGCCGCGGTGTGCGAGCTCATCGCGCTGACCATCGGGATCGGCGAGGGCCGCGTCGATCTGGGGGCCGGGCTGGCCGACCTGCGCGATATCGGGTCGACCGGTGAGGCCGACGCGGTCGGCAAGGCGCTCGCACCGCTGGGCGGGGTCCGCCGCGGCCGCAGCATGGGCGCGCTGCCCGCCGCCACCGGAACCGACGACGTCGATCTCTGATCACGAAAAACGAAGGGAAAGCTCATGTTCGGCGACCGGCACCTGATCGTGGTGGACCTCGGCTTCGGTGACGCCGGGAAAGGGGCCACCGTCGACTGGCTGTGCTCACCGCGGGCCGGGCTCGACGTGGCCGCGGTGGTGCGGTTCAACGGCGGGGCGCAGGCCGCCCACAATGTGGTCGCCGACGGCCGCCACCACACCTTCCGGCAGTTCGGGTCCGGCACCCTGTCGGGGGTGCCGACCCTGCTGTCGCGGCACATGCTCGTCGAGCCCCTGGCACTGGCGGCCGAGGCCCGCGAACTCGCCGCGCTGGGGGTCGCCGATCCGCTGTCGCTGCTCTACGTCGACGAACGCGCCCTGCTCACCACGCCGATCCACGGGGCCGCCAACCGCTGCCGGGAGGATACGAGGGGTACCGCCCGGCACGGTTCGTGCGGCATCGGCATCGGGGAGACCGCGAGCTACGCCCTCGACCACGACGCGCCGCGGGTCGCCGACTGCGCGCGACCGGATGTGCTGCGGCGCAAACTGATCGCGCTCGAGGAGCACTACGCGCCGCTGCTCGCCGGTGGGCGGCACGGCTACGATCCGATCGACGATCTGGTCGCGGCGTACACCGCCTTCGCCGGCGCGGTCGCCATCCTGCCCGGTGAGCAGCTCGCGGGGTTCGCGCGCAGCGGGCGGCTGGTGTTCGAGGGCGCGCAGGGCGTGCTGCTCGACGAATGGCGCGGAACCCACCCGTACACGACCTGGTCGACCGTGGAACCCCGCAACGCGCGGGACATGCTGGCGCGCATCGGGGCTCCCGGCTACGTGCTCGGCGTGACCCGGGCCTACCTGACGCGGCACGGGGCGGGGCCCTTCCCGACCGAGGACCCCGCGCTGTCGATTCCCGAGCCGCACAATGGAACCGGCGTCTACCAGGGCGCGTTCCGGCGCGGGCACCTCGATCCGCTGCTGCTGCGGTACGCGATCGACGCCTGCGGCGGGATCGACGGGCTGGCCGTCAACCACCTCGACGCGGTCGGCGACATCCGCACCGCCACCGGGTATCTCACCCCCGACGGCTGCGTCGACCGCCTCGACTGCGGGGTCTGGCAGGACCTGAAGCACCAGCAGGGACTCACCGATCTGCTCAGCGCCGCCACCCCGGCCCTGGCCGACCTGCCCGGCGACGTCCCCGGCTACCTGGAGGCCGAACTCGGCGCGCCGGTGGTGCTCACCGCCCACGGCCCGGATCGAGCCGATCGCACCGTCCGGATCACCGCTCAGGCATGATTGTCCATTTGTGGAGCAACAATCCGCGGTATCCATCGACGTGATCGCCCTGCGCTACGGGCCCGACGACCCCACCGCCACGCTCGGCATCGCCGCGCGGCGGTGGGAACCGTTCGCCGGAGAGCTCGCGCTGCCGGGCGTGCTGCTCGGCCTCGGTGAACGCCTCGCCGAGGCCGCCCACCGCGCGGTGCACACCAAATTGGGGGTGCCCGAGGACGCCATCCTCGCCGTCGGACAGGTCGCCACCTTCGACGAACCCAACCGCGACCCGCGTGGCCCGACTCTGTCCATCGCCATGTGGGCGGTCGTCGGCGCACACGAATCCGACACCGCGACCTGGGTGCCCTTCGACGCGGTCCCGCCGCTGGCGTTCGACCACAATCAGATCGTCGCCGCCGCCCGGGACCGGCTGGCCGACATGCTGTGGAAGGACCTGACTTTCACCCGCGCCCTCACCGGCGACCAGTTCACCGCCACCCGCGCGGTCGGCCTCACCACCGCCCTGCACGGCGCCAAACCCGATCCGGGCAACCTCAACCGCACCCTGGCCGCGCTGCCCGGCCTGTCCCGCACCGGCGAACGCGTCCGAGTGAAAGCCACCGGACGCCCGGCCGCCGTGTGGTCCTTCGCCTGAACACGCCGGGCTCGGTGAGCGTCAGGGGATCAGCACCGGGCGACCGCGCAGCTGCCCCGCGGCCAGTAGACGGTGGGCGTCCGCCGCGCGGTCGAGTGGGAAGGTCTCGGCGACGCGCGGGGTCAGGCGGCCCGCGTCGACCAGGGCCGCCAATTCGGCCAGGCGGCGGCCGTCGGCTCGAATCCAGGTGTTGGCCACCCGGATTCCGCGCAGGGCCGCCGGTTCGGCACCACCCACCAGGGCGGTGAACGCACCGGACGAACGGACGGCGTCGAGCGCCTCCACGCCCAGCACCGCCGCGTCGAGCGCGCCGTCGACACCGCCGGGGACCAGCTCCCGCACCGCGTCACCGAGTCGTTCGCCGCGCGGGACGAAGAACTCCGCGCCCAGCTTGCGCACCGCGTCCGCGTCGGCGGACCCCGCCGTCGCGACCACTCGAATGCCCTGCGCCACGGCCAGTTCCACCGCGTAGCCGCCCACCGCGCCGGCCGCGCCGGTGATCAGCACCGTCGCGCCGGGGGCCAGGCCGAGCAGGTCCAGGGATTGCGCGGCGGTGAGAGCGTTCAGCGGGACCGTCGCCGCCTCGATCGCCGAGACCGTGCGCGGTGCGAGGGCGACGGCCGACGAATCCAGGATCACCTGGTCGGCGTGCGTGCCGAGGGCTACATCGAGCCGATCGGAGAGGCCGAACACCGCGTCACCGATGGCGAATTCCGTGACACCGGAACCGATGTCGTCGATGGTCCCGGCGACATCCCAGCCCAAGCCGATCACCTCGCGGGCCGGCATCAGACCCGCCTGGGCCAATCCGCCCGAGCGGGTGTGCAGGTCGACCGGCTGCACGGCCGCGGCGGCGACCCGGATCCGCACCTGCCCGGGGCCCGGCGCGGGCACCGGAACGTCGGCCACCTCCAGCACCTCCGGGCCTCCGAACGATCCAACGATGACGGTACGCATGTGAAATCTCCTCTGCTGTACGGTTTCCCACCCCGTCACCGAACCTAGGGAGTGCTACTCTCCATCGGGAAGTACGCACCTCGGAGTGCGTACCGAACGTCAGGGAGAGTCATGGCGACCAAGACCGCCGCCCAGCGGCGCACCGAGGCCCGGCGCGACTATGACGCCTACATCCAGGAATGCCCCACCCGGCACCTGCTCGACCGGATCAGCGACAAATGGGTCAGCCTGCTGCTCAACGCGCTCGCCGACGGTCCCCGCCGATACAGCGATCTCAATCGCATCGTCGCCGGAGTCAGCCAGAAGATGCTCACCCAGACCCTGCGCGGCATGGAACGCGACGGACTGGTGAGCCGCACCGTCACACCGTCGGTCCCGGTGCGGGTCGACTATCGGCTCACCGCACTCGGGCAGAGTTTGCTGCCGGTCATGCGGGCGATCAAGAACTGGGCCGAGACGCATATCGAGGATGTGCTCGCGGCCCGCGAAAGCTACGACGCCGCGGGCTGATCGATCACCGAGAGGACCAGTTGCCGGACACCGTCGAGGAGGCGGTCGCGCTGGCCCGAACGGACCAGGTAGGGCACCAGTTCACCGCCGAGCGGCGCGAGCAGTAGACCGCCGACCACCTCGGCGTCGAGATCGGGGCGGATCTCGCGGAGCAGGGTGCTGATGTGGTTCGCCCAGAAGGCGTGGAATTCATCGCGGCGTGGATGCGGCGGGAGCGCCTGGTAGGCGACGTTCAGTTCGAGGTCGTCCGCGATCAGCCGGGTCATGGCGTCGAAGTAGGCGAGCAGGCGGTCGCCCGCGGGCGCGCCCGGGCCCAGTGGCGGCGGACCACTGGTCACCGCCTCCATCAAACCGACCGCTCCCTCCGCGACCAGCTCGTACAGCAGGCCCGCACGGTTGCCGAACCGGTGGAACAGCGTGCCCTTGGCCACCCCCGCCGCGGCGGCGATGCGGTCCATGGTCGCCGCATCCGCACCTTCCTCAGCGAGCAGCGTGCGGGCCGCCGCCAGGATTGCCAGACGGTTGCGGGCCGCGTCGGCGCGCTCCTTGGGCGGATTCATATCACCACTTCCATTGACAACTTGACCGACGGTCAATATCTTCGCAGACATATCTTGACCGTCAGTCAACTTGTGAGGTTCTCCATGCAAGCAATCCTATTGACCGGTACCGGCGGACCCGACGTCCTGGTGGCCGGAGAGGTCCCCGCACCACGCCCACAGGCCGGGGAGATCCTGCTGCGCGCCGAGGCGATTCCCGTACTGTTCCCCGAGACCATGATGCGGTCGGGGGCGTTCCCGCTGCCGGTGCAGTTCCCCCTCGTGTTCGGCACCCAGGCCGCGGGCGTCGTCACCGAAGTCGGCGCGGGCGTGGACGCCGCACTCGTCGGGCAGCGAGTCGTGGTGAGCAGCAACAGTTTCGGCACCTACGCCGAACAGGTCTGCGTCCCCGCCCACGCCGCCACCCCGATTCCCGACGGACTGAGCACCGACGCCGCCGCGGCCGTCGCCATGAGCGGGTCGGTCGCCATTCCCCTGCTCGAGACCGCACGGCTCACCGGCACCGAGACCATCCTCGTCGAAGCGGCGGGCACCGGTGTCGGGGCCTATCTCACCCAGCTCGCCAAGGAGTACGGCGCGGCCCGCGTCATCGCCACCGCGGGTGGTCCCGAAAAGGCCGCGCGGGCACGCGAATTCGGTGCGGACCTCGTCGTCGACCACCACACGCCCGGCTGGACGCGGCAGCTGGCTGACCTGCTCGGCGGCGCGACGCTGGATGTCGTCTTCGACTCCGTCGGAGGCGAATCCGCGCTCGAACTCCTGGACCTGATGACCCCGCTGCGCGGGCGCATGCTCAGCTACGGCTTCCTGTCCGGCGCGCCCGCGCAGGTCGGCGCGATGGATCTGATCATGCGCGGCCTGACGCTCACCGGCTGCTCCGGTCCGGCCTGGCTGGCCGGGGTGGCGGCGGCCCGCGAACCCGCCCTGCGGCGGGCGGCGACGGGTTCGCTGACGCCGCTGGTGGATCGGGTGCTGCCGCTCGACCAGGCCGCGCACGCCCACCGGCTGCTGGAGGATCGCGCCGCCCAGGGCACGATCATCCTGCGCGCCGGCTGATCAGAGCTCAGAGGTCCTTCAGGCAGAAGGTCGTCGGCTGCTCGGTCAGCGTGATGACCTTGTCGGCTTCCTCGCCGCACAGGTTCTCGTCCGACTGGCCGTCGATCCGGGTCAGCACCTGGAAGCTCGCGTTGCTGGTGCCGCATTCGGCGTACTGATAGCCGGTCATCATGCTCTCGTGATAGCAGGCGCCCGGCTGGAAGTTCGGCGCCAGACACAGGTAGGCCATCGAGGCGCCGTTGATCGTCTCCTCGTAGGAGGTGTAATCGGCGGCGCACTCGGCCTTGGCGCTGGAGTGCTTGGCCACCTTGTACACCGCCTTCGGGGAGGCGCAGTCCACCGGCTCGGTCTTGGAATTGATCATCGACCCCTCGATAACGTTGATGCAATCGCCGACCTTCGAACGTCCGGTCTCGGACTTCCCCGCGTCCTTGATGCTGTCCGCACCCTTTTGCACGACCGAGCAACCCGCCAGCGCCAGTGCGAAAACCGCCACGGCCACCGGAATCAGCCGCCACCAGCGCCGCGTTCCCACCGAACTCACCTGCATCGTTGCCACGAACCTCTCTCACCGGTCATCATTCGAACCCCGACAACCAAACCCGGACCGCGATCGGCGAGCATCCGTGGAACCACGGGATCGGCCCGGCATCGGCCCGAACCCGGCGTCGAGCTAGGCTCCGCTCGGGACCGTTCGCTCGGAAAGGAGTGCGTGATCGAGCCATTCGTCGGCCGCGTTCACGAACTCGCCGCACTGGACGCGACCCACCACGTGCCGGGCCGGCACCGTGTGTTCCTGGTCGAGGGTCCGGCGGGTATCGGAAAGTCCAGACTCCTGGCCGAATCCGTGCGGCATGCCCGCGCGGCGGGGCTGCGCACGATCACGGTCGCGGGCACCGAGTACGAGCGGTCCACGCCCCGCCAGGTGCTGCTTGATCTCGCCGACCAACTCGACCACGACGCCCATGGCTACGGCGAAGGCAACGGCGATGCCCGCGGGGGCGATCCCGAGGGCCCCACACCGGATCACGGGATCGCGACGGCCGATACCAGGGAGTCGGCGCGGTGGCTGCGGCACCGGCTCGCAGGCACTCCCACGGTCCTGATCATCGATGACGCGCAGTGGGCAGACCCGGCGTCACTGCAGGTGCTGGCCGTGCTGATCCGGCAGTCGCCGATGCCCGCGACCGTGGTCCTCGCCTATCGGACCGGACAGTTTCCCGCCGAACTCGGTGCCGCCCTGCGGAGCCCGCGCGCCGACGTGACCCACCTGAGCGTGCCGCCGCTGTCCACGGATGAGGCGACCGCGCTGCTCCCGGACCTGACGCCGGCGCACCGGGCCCGGCTCGTCGCCGCGGCCCACGGCAATCCGCTGTACCTGCAGGTCCTGGCCGAACTCACGCCCGCGGAACTGGATCAGGCACTGCGCGACGATCGCGTCGACACCGGGTTCGGGCACGCGGCACTGGACCGCACCCTGCGCGCCGAACTCGCGCATCTGCCGCCCCGCGAACAGCTCGTCGCCCAGGCTGCCGCGGTCTGCGGCGCGACCGCCGATACCGAACTGCTCAGCGCCACCGCCGAAGTCACGCGCACCGACCTCGACGCCGCGGTCGACGACCTCGCCCGGCGCGGCTGGCTCACCGTCACCGGCGGCACCGTCGCCTTCCGCCACCCCCTCATGCGCACCGCCGCCTACCGCCTCGCCGGTCCCGCCTGGCGCGCCGCCGCCCACGACCGCGCCGCCCGCTTCCTGCGCACCGTCGACGCCCCGGTCCTGAGCCGCGCCCGCCACCTCGAACACGCCTTCGGCAGCCGCGACGACCTCGCCGCCACCGAACTGATCCGCGCCGCCGAACAAGCCCTCGCCACCGCCCCCGCCACCAGCGCCCGCTGGATCGAAGCCGCCCTCCGCCTCACGCCGAACTGTGCCCCCGGCCCCAGCTCACCCGGTGCCACCACCGCCCTCGACGGCGATGCGAACGCGACACGACTACTGCTCGGGCGGGCGCTGCTGTTGTCCGGGTCCGCCGAGCGGGCACGGGACGTGCTGGAATCACTCCTGCCGGCGACGGACCTCCCCGCAGAGCCGGCGAGCAACGAGGCGGTGTTGCTGTACGCGCGATGCGAGCGGATTCTCGGCCGGATCGACAGTGCGCGACAGCTGCTGGCGTCGGCGGTCGAACGGCTGAATCCGGGCGAGAGTGGTTCGGTGCAGCTGGAACTGGCGATCCTGGAGTCCCAGGACAACCGCGATCGGGAGGCGGAGGTGCGGATTCGGGCGCTGTTCGCGTCGGGAGCCGTGCGGGATCCGGCGATTCGAGCGGCGGCACGCACCCTGCGCAGCATGGGGCAACTCAACGGCCTGGACCTGAGCGCGGCGCGGGCCGAGTACCGCATCGCCGAACGAGAATTCGCGCAGCTCAACGACACTCGGCTGCTCGACGGCGTGCACGCGGTAGCGGCGCTGGGCTGGATGGCGTACTTCCTCGACGACCAGCGCACCGGCCTCACGCACATCGAACGCGCTATCACCGTCAGCCACCGGCACGGTCGCAGCTTCGTGCTGCCGGAGCTGCACACCGTCCACGCCTACTCCCTCGCCAAGCTCGGCCGTTACGATGACGCGCTCGCCGCCGCCGAGGACGCTCTGGAAACCGCGCGGCTGTACGGATACCCGGGCATCGCGCCACTGGCCGGGGCCGTCAAACTCCGCATCCTCCAGGACACCGCGCCCGCCACGGAGGTGCTGCGCTGGTGGCGCACCCTCGACGCCCTCCCCCGGCCCGCCATGCGGTGGTGGTGCGCCACCGTCGACGCGGCCCTCGCCGAAATCGCCGCGCGGCTACCGCATCCGGCCCGGCCCCAGGCCACCGAAGCCATGGCATCCGATCTGCCCACCGCCACAACGTCTGTCGCACTGCCACGGGTTGCGACCGCGCCGTCGGCGATGGGCTCCGCCGAGCCCGTCGCCGATACGGCCCTGACGCCGGAACCCGTGGACGCGGCGTCGCGGGAACATCCGATGCGGGCCGCGGAGCTCGCGGTCGGCGCACTGGCCTGCCTCGCCCACGGCGACCTCGACGCGGCGGGGGCGCTGGTGGAGCGGGCCCACGACGTGGCCGAACGGCTCGACCTGCCTGGACAGCGGGCCTCGGCCGCGCGGGCGCGCGCTGGATATCTCTGTGCCCGAGGCGATCTCGAGGCCGCCGCCCGGGCGGCCACGGCGGCGATCGCGCACTACGGTCAGGCCGGGATGCCGGTCTTTCGCGCCCAGGCCATGTTGGTGGCCGCCGAAATCGACGGGAAGCGAGGCGATTTCGCCACCGCGACCGCGCGAATCGCCGCCGCCCGAGAGGAATTCGCGGCTGCCGGCGCACACGAGCTGCTCACCGCCGCCACCACCGCGCAACGCAGGCTGGCGGGTCATCGCAGTGTGAGTGGCGCGACCATATTGAGCGAACGTGAACGCGAGGTCGCCGAGCTGGCGGCGCGGGGACTCACCAACAAGGACATCGCCGAGAAGCTCTTCCTGAGCCCCCGCACCGTGGAAGACCACTTGGGTCGCATCCTGCGCAAACTGGGACTCACCGGTCGCGGCGGGATCGCGCACAAGCTCGCGGAACTGGACCGGACGGACTGAACGCAGGTCCGGGACGCGGCGAGCCGAGCTCAGCCGGTGATCTCCCACTCGTACACGGTCAGCTCGGATGCGCCCGTGGTGTGAATCGGGTCGGTGAGGATCAATTCCTGTGCGGCGGCCAGATTCTCCGCGGTGATCACGTACGCGCCGCCGCTGCCGTCGGTGAACTTGCCGGTTTCCACCAGCTGTCCGCGCTCGCGGACCGCCGCCAGCCATTCCTTGTGCGGAACGACGACGGAATCGTCGAAGCGCGGGGTGCGCATGGCCATGACCAGATATTTGCGCACCCTGCGCTTCTCCTTCGAACTACTTGTCGTCGTCGGCGACGGTCGAGCGGGTGGCCGCGGCGGCGGCCCGCACCTGCGGAGCCACCTGGACCACCTGGCCGAGCACGCCGTTGATGAACGACGGGGAATCGTCGGTGGACAGCTCCTTGGCCAGCTCCACCGCCTCGTCCACGGCCACCACGGGCGGAACGTCGTTGGCGTGGAACAACTCCCACACCGCGACCCGTAGGATGGCGCGGTCCACGGCGGGCAGCCGCGGCAGCGTCCAGTCCTGGGACAGGTACGACTCGATGGTGCCGTCCACCCGGTCCAGATCGTCGGCTACGCCTTCGACCAGGACACGGGTGTAGGGGTTGATCGGCGCGATGGACTCCTCACGCACCGACAGGGAGACCCGCTCGGAGAGCAGGTCCGCCGGGTCGATGTCGCGGGCCTCCGCCTCGAACAGCAGATCCACCGCACGCCGACGCGCCTTGTGCCGTGCGCCGAGCTTCTTGAAAGACTTCTTGTCCGATTGATCGGCCACGGAAGACATTATCCGTCGCGTCAGTTGTTGACGCGGCTGATGTAGCTGCCGTCGCGGGTGTCGATGCGCAGCTTGTCGCCCTGGTTGATGAACAGCGGCACCTGCACCTCGGCGCCGGTCTCCACGGTGGCGGGCTTGGTGCCGGCCGAGGAGCGGTCGCCCTGCAGGCCCGGCTCGGTGTGGGTGACGATGACGTCGATCGCGACGGGGAGCTCGACGAACAGCGCCTCACCCTCGTGCATGGCGATCTGGACGGCCATGTTCTCCAGCAGGAAGCCCGCGTTGCGGCCCAGCAGCTGCTCGCTCAGGTGGATCTGGTCGTAGGTCTCACCGTCCATGAAGATGTAGTCCTCACCGTCGTGGTAGAGGTACTGCATGTCGCGACGGTCGACGGTCGCGGTCTCCACCTTGACGCCGGCATTGAAGGTCTTGTCGACAACCTTGCCCACGACGACGTTCTTCAGCTTGGTGCGCACGAAGGCGGGACCCTTGCCCGGCTTCACGTGCTGGAACTCGACGATCTGCCAAAGCTGATTGTCGATCTTCAGCACGAGGCCGTTCTTGAAGTCGCTGGTGTCCGCCACTGTCCTCGGATCTCCTACTAGTCGTTGCAACCGCGCGTCAGTCGACGACGGTCAGGTCTTTGCTGGTGCGGGTGAGCAGCTCCGGGCCCCCCTGGCGAACCACGAGCGTGTCCTCGATCCGGACGCCACCGCGGCCGGGGAAGTACACACCTGGCTCGACGGTCACCGCCACGCCATCCAGCAGTGTACCCGTGCCGGTTTTGGCGATTCCGGGCGCTTCGTGAATCTGCAGGCCGACGCCGTGCCCGAGACCGTGCACGAACAGGTCGCCGTGACCGGCCGACTCGATCACCCGACGCGACGCGGCGTCGACCGCTTGGGTGGAGACGCCCGGGGCCAGGGCCTCGCGGCCGGCCTTCTGCGCGGCGCTGACCAGGTCGTACACCTCGCGCTGCCAATCCGTCGGTGCGCCCAGGACGAAGGTGCGGGTCATGTCGGAGTGGTAGCCGTGCGACACCGCGCCGAAGTCGAGCTTCACGAAATCGCCGGTGGCCAGCACCGCGTCGGTCGGACGGTGGTGCGGGACAGCCGAATTCGCGCCCGCCGCCACGATGGTCTCGAAGGACACCGCCTCCGCGCCGTGCTCGAACATGAGCCATTCCAGGTCGCGGGCCACCTGCCGCTCGGTGCGGCCCGGACGCAGACCACCGCGTTCGAGCAGGGCGGCCAGGGCCGCGTCGGCGGCGTCGCAGGCCGCGCGCAGGCAGTCCACCTCGTAGTCGTCCTTGACCATGCGCAGCTGCTCGACCAGGCCCGACACCGGGACCAGGTCCAGGCCGGTGCCCAGGGCGGCCAGGCCGCGATGCTGTTCGACGGTGACCACGTGGCTCTCGAAACCGACCCGTCCGGTCTGCCACTCCCCCGCGATCTCCATCACCCGGCGCGCGCACGACCGGTTGATCTCGGCGCGCAGATCCGGCACCTGCACGCCGACCTGGGTGAGGTAGCGGCCGTCGGTGCTGATGATGGTGCGGTCCTCGCTGGAATCCCAGGCGTAGACCAGCAGCGCGGCGTTCGACCCGGTGAAACCGGTCAGGTACCGGATATTGATCAGGTCCGTGACCAGCAGCGCGTCGACACGGTTCTCCACCAGCAGATTCCGCAGGTTGGCCCGGCGCAGCGCGTAGTCGGGTCGCCGGGCCGGATCGTGATCAGCAGACATGCGTCAAAGCTACCGCCGACACGCCGCGACACGGGCCCGCAACACGTGAATGGGGTGGTGAGGGAAACCCCGGTATTCACAACCGAAGCAGTTATCCACATTTCGCGACGGCACGGCCCACGCGGGCCGCGGACGCGAGAACCTCGAAGCATGAATTCGACGGCGATGCTGGTGCTCACGGTGTGGTGCGCGGCCCTGAGCGCCTTCGATGCGCGGGAGCGCCGGCTGCCCGACACCCTCACGCTGCCCGGGGCGACGGTGATCCTCGGCTACGGATTCGCCGTGGGCACACCCGGATTGGCGGTGCTGGGCGGGCTGATGCTCGCATTCCCCTACCTGGTCGTGCACCTGTGCTGCCCGGCCGCCCTCGGCGCGGGGGACGTGAAGCTCGCGCTGGGCCTGGGCGCGGCGACCGCCCTGGGCGGTGCCCAGACCTGGTCGTGGGCCGCGCTCGCGGCCCCGATGCTGACCGCCTGCGTCGCGGTGGGAACGCTCATGACGCCCGCCGTCGGCACCCGCCTCCCGCTCGCCCCGGCCCCAGCGTGGTGGCCGGGCGGCAGGAGGCCGTGGTCCCCCGCCGCGACACTCGCGCACGGGCCCGCCATGTGCGCGGCGAGCGTGGCGGCGTTGCTGGCCGGGCGCTGACATCGGGCGTCGCGCGGGCCGTGTGTCCGGGCACCTCGGTATTCATGAAAGGATGTCACTCGTGTTGCGCTGGATAACTGCCGGAGAATCCCATGGTCCTGCTCTCGTCACCATCCTCGAGGGGATGGTGGCCGGTGTCGAGGTGACCTCCGCCGAGATCGGCGCGCAGCTGGCCCGGCGTCGACTCGGGTACGGGCGTGGCGCGCGGATGAAGTTCGAGGCCGACGTGGTGACCATGGTCGGCGGCGTGCGGCACGGCCGCACCATGGGCGGACCGGTCGCCATCGAGGTGGCGAACTCGGAGTGGCCCAAGTGGACCCAGGTCATGGCCTCGGACCCCGTCGATCAGGCCGAGCTGGCCGAGCTGGCGCGCAATGCGCCGCTGACCCGTCCGCGTCCCGGCCATGCCGACTACTCGGGCATGCTCAAGTACGGCTTCGACGACGCCCGCAATGTGCTGGAGCGCGCCAGCGCCCGGGAGACCGCGGCTCGCGTCGCGGCCGGCACGGTCGCCAAGAACTTCCTGCGTCAGGCGCTCGGGGTCGAGGTCATCTCGCACGTGGTGTCGATCGGCGCGGCCGCCAACACCACCGGTGTGGTGCCGACCGCCGCGGATCTGGACGCCATCGACGAGTCGCCGGTGCGGGCGTTCGACAAGGACGCCGAGGCCGCCATGATCGCCGAGATCGAGGCGGCCAAGAAGGACGGCGACACCCTCGGCGGTGTGGTCGAGGTCGTCATCGAGGGCCTGCCGGTCGGTCTGGGCTCGTTCACCTCCGGTGAGGCGCGCCTGGACTCGCGGCTGGCGGCCGCCCTCATGGGCATTCAGGCCATCAAGGGCGTCGAGGTCGGCGACGGTTTCGAGACCGCGCGCCGGCGCGGCAGCCAGGCCCACGACGAGATGCGCCCGGGACCCGACGGCGTGCTGCGCTCCACCAACCGGGCCGGCGGCCTGGAGGGCGGCATGACCAATGGCGAGGCGCTGCGGGTGCGCGCGGCCATGAAGCCGATCTCGACGGTGCCGCGCGCGCTGTCGACGGTGGACATGACCTCCGGCGAGGAGGCGGTGGCCATTCACCAGCGCTCCGACGTGTGCGCGGTCCCCGCGGCCGGTGTGGTCGCCGAGGCCATGGTGGCGCTGGTGGTGGCGCAGGCGGTGCTGGAGAAGTTCGGCGGCGACTCGCTGCCCGAGACCATCGACAACATCCACGCCTACCTGAAGCGGATCAACGCCCGCCCGCACATTCCGGGCAACGCCGGGCAGTGACCACCGAGGACAGTGCGGCGCCGGGCGAAACCGACCGGCCCGCACCGAATGTCGTCTTGGTCGGCCCGCCGGGTGCGGGCAAATCGACCATCGGGCGCAAGCTGGCCCGTGAGCTCGGCGTGGAGCTGTACGACACCGACGCCGGAATCGAGGAGCGCACCGGGCGCACGATTCCGGAGATCTTCGCCACCGACGGCGAGCCGGAGTTCCGGCGCATCGAGGAAGAGGTCGTCCGCGACGCCGTCCTCGCCGGACACGGCGTGGTGTCGCTGGGCGGCGGCTCGGTGCTCTCGGCGGCGACGCGCGAACTGCTGCGCGACCGCACGGTCATCTACCTGGAGATCAGTGTCGGCGAGGGCCTGCGCCGCACCGGCGCGAGCACCAATCGCCCGCTGCTCAACGGCGACGACCCGGCGAAGAAGTACCGCGAACTCATGAAGACCCGCCGCCCCCTCTACCGCGAGGTGGCGAGCGTGCGGGTACGCACCGACGGCCGCAGCCCCGGCCGCGTCGTCCGCATGATCCTGGCCAAACTCGGTATCGAGCCGGTCGAGCGCCCCGAGGATCCGGCCACCGACACCACGCCCGCCGAGCCCGCGGCGTCCTCCCGCTCCCGCGCGCGCCGCAAACGCCGCCGGGGCGGCAAGAGCCGCGGCGAGAACCCCGCGACGGGACCCGAAACGACCACCGCCACCGCCGATTCCAGCGCTCCCGAGCGCAATGGCCGCGGCCCCGGCGGCCGGTCCGAGGACCCCGCCGACGGATCCGACACCACGAAACGTGGTCGCCGCAACCGCCGTTCGCGCCGCCGGGGCGGCCGGGTCGCCGAATCCGGTACGCCCGCCGCGGTTTCCACGGCCGCACCGGCCACCGAACCGGGGTCCGCTGTCCCGGAGCGTCCGGCCGGCGGACGGCGTCGCCGCGCCGCACGCGCGGCCGGTGCGCCCTCGAACTCCATCACCGGCGGCCAGAGTTCATCCCAGGCAGCGTCGTCACCGGCGTCCGAGACCACCGCAGCCGCCGCGCGCCCGGACACTCCCACCGCGCAACCGGGTTCGGACCGGGCCTCCGGCACCGTGGCGGCGCCCGGTAGCGGCCGGTCCCGCCGCGCCCGCGCCAGACGGGCACGCGCGCGGGCGCGCGCCGAGCACAGCGCAGATCAATCCGCACAAGCAGAATCGGAGCAGCAAGCATGAGCGAGCCGACTCGCATCGAGGTTCGTACCGCGGACCCGTACCCGGTGATCATCGGGCGGGGCCTGCTCGGGGATCTGGTCGAGGAGGTGACCGGGCGATCCGCGGTGCGGACCGTCGCGATCTTCTACCAGCCGCCGCTGGCCGAGACCGCCGAGGTGGTGCGCAAGGCCCTCGTGGACAAGGGGATCGACGCGCACCGGGTGGAGATCCCGGACGCCGAGGCCGGTAAGGATCTGCAGGTCGCCGGGTTCTGCTGGGAGGTGCTCGGGCGGATCGGGCTGACCCGCAAGGACCTGATCGTGAGTCTCGGCGGCGGCGCGGCCACCGACCTGGCCGGGTTCGTGGCCGCCACCTGGATGCGCGGCGTCGACATCGTGCACGTCCCGACCACGCTGCTCGCCATGGTGGACGCCGCGGTCGGCGGCAAGACCGGCATCAACACCGAGGCGGGCAAGAACCTGGTCGGCTGCTTCCACGAACCCGCCGCGGTCATGGTGGACCTGGCCACGCTGGAGACGGTGCCGCGCAACGAGATCGTGGCGGGCATGGCCGAGATCATCAAGGCCGGTTTCATCGCCGACCCGGTGATCCTGGAACTGGTCGAACGCGACCCGCAGGCCGCCCTGGACCCGACCGGCGACGTGCTGCCCGAGCTGGTGCGCCGCGCCATCCAGGTCAAGGCCACGGTGGTGGCCGCCGACCTGAAGGAATCGGATCTGCGCGAGATCCTCAACTACGGCCACACCCTGGGCCACGCGATCGAGCGCCGCGAGCGCTACCGGTGGCGGCACGGCGCGGCCGTCTCGGTCGGCCTGGTCTTCGCCGCCGAGCTGGGCCGCCTGGCCGGGCGCCTCGACGACGAGACCGCCGATCGGCACAAGGCGATCCTGGAGAGCATCGGCCTGCCCACCACCTACGACGCCGACGCGCTGTCGCAGCTGATGGACGCCATGCAGACCGACAAGAAGACCCGCTCGGGCGTGCTGCGCTTCGTGGTGCTCGACGGCCTGGCCAAGCCGGGCCGGCTGGAGGGGCCGGACCCGAGCCTGCTGGCCGCGGCCTACTCGGCCATCGCCCGCGAGGACGGCCCGACCGGCGGAGCCATCCTGCTGTAGGACCCGGCGGTAGTCACGACAACGCCCGTCGCCGGGAATCGGCGGCGGGCATCGTCGTCTCCGGGCCGGTCAGCCGCCCTGCAAACGGATCTCCGAATCCAGCAGCGCCGCGTACTCGACCAGTGCCAATTCCTGCGGATCCGAGCCCAGCCGAGCCAGCACCTGGGACCGGTCGATCAGCCTCAAGCCCGGCGCGTCGGCGCCTGTGGCTACCTGCGTGCGGCCTTCGGCCAGCACCAGACATGCATCGGGGTCGTCTGCGGCCAACAGTCTCCGCAGATCAAGAGCGGTGACAGTATCCATAGCCTCATTCTGCCCCCACGATGCCATCGCGGATCCGGCAACTCCTCGGCCTCGCGGCGCCCGGGTGCACCGTGCCGCGACTGCCCATACGAAAAACCCCGCGCCACAAGGGATGTGGCGCGGGGTCGAGTTCAGCGGGAGCGTCAGGCGTTGACCGGCTCCTGGGTCGGCGCGGCGGGGGCCGACTTCTTGCCCTCGCGGCCGACCAGCCAGCGGCCGAGCACCACGCCGAGCATGCTCGGGATGAAGATCAGCAGCACGATGAACGCGGCGGCCGAGGTGACGTTGAAGACCAGGCCCTGGTCGCCGAGATCGAAGCCCGGGACGAAGTCGAGGATCCAGGCCACCAGCTGGGAGCCCACACCCGCGGCCAGCGCCGCCTTCAGCCAGCGCATGGTGAGGTCGGTCCCGTGCTCGGGATCCGGGTTGGCGCGCCGGTCGGCGCGGCCGTCCAGCAGGCCCCACATCACCACGGCGCCGACCAGGACGATCAGAGCCAGGATGCGCATCCACACACCCGCGGTCGGCCAGTACCGCATGCCCACCCCGAGCAGCGTCTCCAGCACAACGGTCAGCGCCCCCAAGCCCACGGCGCGCAACACCCACGCATTCATGTGATCACCTTAACCCGCGCGGCCGTCCGGCCGAACCGAATGAACTGAAACTTGTTACAGAACCATAGCCGACCGGGCCGTCAGCACCCATCCGGGGCCGACACGCTGCGGCGGTCGAGCCGAGCCGGCGGGATCACTCCCGCAGCGCCGCCGCCATCTCCGCGCGCGGAGCGGGCTTGCCGGTGAACTGCTCGACCTGGCCGTAGGCCTGGTTCAGCAGCATCTCCAGGCCGCTCACCACGGTGTGGCCCGCCCGTTCCACCGCCGCGGCGAGCGGGGTGGGCCACGGGTTGTAGATGGCGTCGAGCACCACCGGCGCCGCGGCCACCGAATCCGCCACGGCCGCCGCCGCTTCCGCGGGCACGGTGCTGACGACGGCGTCGACGTCGGAGCAGACGAACAGCAGGCCCTCGGGGTCGAAGCCGAGAATCTCGGCCGACATGCCCAATTGCTCTGCCAGCCCCAGGGTTTCGGCGGCGCGGCCGCGGTCGCGAGCCACGATGGTGACCGTGTGCGCGCCCAGATCGGCCAGCGCGAGCAGCGCGGGCCGGGCGGTGCCGCCCGCGCCGAGCACGAGGGCACGCGAGATCTCCCGCACGCCCGCGCCTTCCAGCGCACCGCGCACGCCGTCCACGTCGGTGCAGTCGGCGCGCCAGCCGGAGTCGGTGCGCACCAGCGTGTTCGCCGATCCGACCAGCTCCGCGCGCTCGGTGCGCTCGTCGGCGTACCCGAGCGCGGCGACCTTGCCGGGCATGGTGACCGACAGACCCACCCATTCGGGGCCGAGTCCGTCGACCAGCCCGGGCAGCTGCTCGCCGGTGCACTCGATGCGCTCGTAGCTCCAGTCCAGGCCCAGCGCCCGGTAGGCGGCCAGATGCAGTTGCGGCGAACGGGAGTGGGCGATCGGGCTGCCGAGCACGGCGGCCCTGCGCTTACCGTCCACTGTCGAGAATTCCACTCTGCCTGGCCTTTTCGATATTGCGCAGGTGCTCGTTGTAGTTCTCGGTGAACAACGTGGTGCCCTGCTTGTCGATGGTGACGAAGTACAGCCACGGGCCGGGCGCGGGATTCTCCATGGCACGCATGGCCTCCAGCGACGGCGCCGAGATCGGCGTCGCGGGCAGTCCGGGCATGGCGTAGGTGTTCCACGGGGTCTTGTGCGCGCGGTCGGAGTCGGTGGTGGCGACCTCGGTCTTGTCGAGCGCGTAGTTGACGGTGGAGTCGAACTGCAGCGGCTGCTGCACGGCGAGCCGGTTCACGATGACCCGCGCCACCTTCGACATGTCCTGGGGCAGCGCCTCACGCTCCACCAGCGACGCCGCGATGAGCGTGTCGTAGGCGCTCAGACCGTTCGCCGCACCGGACTGCATGAGCCCGGAGGCCTCGTAGCTGCGTGCGCTCGCGGCAACCAGTTGCTTGAGGATGTCCTGCGCGCCCGCGGTGGGATCGAAATCCAGGGTGCCACCGGCGATCAGGCCCTCGAGCTGGCGGGAGCGGTCCGGCACGGTCTTGACGCGTTCCAGCGCCCAGGTCGGAACCCCCAGCGCCATCGGATCACTCGTGGACCCGGCCTGGTCGAGCTGCTCGTACGTGACGCACTTGGCGGCGCTACCGGTGCCGACGCAGCTGGCCTCGGCGATCTTGCGGTAGATGCCGTCCTTGCGGGCGCCGGTGTTGACGTCGCTGGAGTCGTGCAGCTGGCGGCCCTCGGAGATGACCACATTGCCGACCCGGGCGTCCTTGCTGAACAGCGCGGTCACCGCTTCGGCGCCCTTGCTGTGGCTGGGGATGGCGTAGTAGCCGGGCTGGATGGAGTTCATGTTGGTATTGCGCACGGCCGCTTCGTAGAACGCGCCGCTGCTGGCCACCACACCCTTGTCGGCCATGGTGTCCGCGATCTGGGTGGCGGTGTCGCCGGGCTTGATCTGGATGATCGCCAGCGGGCCCTGGGGTCCGGAGAAGTCCTCGGGACCGCTCAGCTTGCCCAGGAACTTCCAGCCCGCGAAGCCGACCGCGCCGACGAACAGGACCGCGAACACGCCCGCGATGACGAACAGGTTGCGGCGACGGCGCTTGCGCTCGGCGGCTTTCCGCGACGCCATCCGGGAACGCTTGGGCCGCTGGCCCCGGCCACCGCCCGCTTTCGCACCCGCACGGCCGGGCCGCTCGGTGCGGCGACCGCGGTCGGCCCGTCCGCGCTCGGTGCGCTGGGGAGCGCTGCGGCGCGGGGGTTCGGGGTCGAGCGGGGCGTTGCCGTCGAATTCCTCGCCCGCGTAGGGCTCACCCTCGTAGAGCTCGTCCTCGTAGCGCGGGATGACGGTGGTGTCGTCCTCGTAATCGTCCGCCTCGGACCAATCGAGATCGTCGCGGCGATAACGCCGTTCGGCGTTCTGCCGGTAGCGTTCCTCGGCCCGCGTCCAGCGGTCGGTCATGCGTCCTCACCACGCGGCTTCAATAGGGCACTCCGTTCGTCCAACCATCCTTGCAGGATCGACACGGCGGCGGCCTGATCGATGACCTGCCGCTGCCCGCGTGCGCGAACTCCACTGTCTCGCAACGCACGTGCAGCAGACACCGTAGTCAACCGTTCGTCGGAAAGTCGCACCGGCACGGGCGCGATGAGGTTCCGCAAACGTCCCGCGAAGGTGGCCGCCAGCTTAGCCGACGCGCCGCTTTCTCCGCGTAAGGTGCGCGGCAAGCCGACGATCACCTCGACCGCCTCGTACTCCCGCACAATCTCGGCAATTCTGGACAGGTCGGGCGCGAGTGTTCCGGGCGCGACCTTCTTGGCCTTCGGCACGGTTTCGACCGGGGTGGCGAGCAGACCGTCGGGATCGCTGGAGGCGACACCGATCCGGACCGATCCCACGTCGATGCCGATGCGGCGGCCACGCCCCGGATCGGCCTCGACGCTGGGCCGCTCGGACGCGAAGCCGCGCCCGTCCGCGGACACCCCGGACGCCTCGGTGGGCGTCCGGGCAAATCCGGAGGAATCTCCCGAATCGGTCCGCGATGTGGCCGGCTCCGGCCGTGCTGTCCCCGGCTCCGGCCGCGATGTGTCGGAGTCGTCCATCTACCCGGCGAGCTCGGCGACCCGCGACCGCAGGGCGGCCAGACCCGCCTCGATGCCCGACGGATCGGAGCCGGCGCCCTGCGCCATCTCCGGCTTGCCGCCACCGCGGCCCGAGATCGCGGGACCGAAGGCGGACACCAGGTCCCCGGCCTTGATGCCGAGATCCTGGGCGGCCTTGGTGACCGCGGCCACGAACGGCACCTTGCCGTCGGCATTGCCGAGCAGCACCACGATGGCGGGCTCGGAACCGAAGCGGCCCTTGATGTCCTGCACCAGGGTGCGCAGATCGCCCGCGCCCACCCCGGCCGGGGCGGCGGCCGCGACCAGCAGCACCTTGCCGACCCGCTGCGCCTGCTCCACGAAGGTGCCGGCGCTGGACAGCACCGCGGCCATCTTGGTGCGCTCGAGCTCCTTCTCGGCGACCTTGAGCCGCTCGACCAGCTGCTCGACGCGGCCCGGCACCTCTTCCGAGGGCACCTTCAGCGAGGAGGCGAGACCGGCCAGCAGCGCGCGCTCCTTGGCCAGGTACTTGTACGAGTCCAGGCCGACGAAGGCCTCGACGCGGCGCACACCGGAACCGACCGACGACTCACCGAGCACGGTGATCGGGCCGATCTGCGAGGAGTGCGCCACGTGGGTGCCACCGCACAGCTCCATGGAGAACGGTCCGCCGATCTCCACCACGCGCACCTCGTCGCCGTAGTTCTCGCCGAACAGCGCCATGGCGCCCATCTTCTTGGCGGAGGTCAGGTCGGTGACGAAGGTGTTGACCGGGAAGTCGTCGCCGACCGCGCTGTTGGAGACCGCCTCGATGTCGGCCTTCTGCTGCTCGGTCAGCGCGCCCTGCCAGTTGAAGTCGAAACGCAGGTAGCCGGGCTTGTTGAGCGAGCCGGCCTGAACGGCGTTGGGGCCCAGCACCTGTCGCAGCGCGGCGTGCACCATGTGGGTGCCGGAGTGGCCCTGGGTGGCGCCGTGCCGCCAGGTCGGGTCGACCTGCGCCAGCACGGTGTCGCCCTCGGTGAGCTGACCGGCCTCGATGGTGGACTTGTGCACCCACACCTTCTTGGCGATCTTCTGCACGTCGTTGACCGTCACCTTGAGCCCGTGCGAGGAGCTCAGCGAGCCGCGGTCGGCGATCTGGCCGCCGGCCTCGGCGTAGAGCGGGCTGCGGTCCAGGATCACCTCGACGTCCTGCCCGGCCTGGGCGACCGGGACCCGGACGCCGTCCTTGATCAGGGCGAGCACGGTGGCCTCGGTGGCCAGTTCGTCGAAGCCGGTGAACTCGGTCGCGCCGCGGTCCACGAACTCCTTGTAGACGGTGAGGTCGGCGTGCGCGTGCTTACGCGAGAGCGCGTCCTCCTTGGCCCGCTTGCGCTGCTCGGCCATGAGCGAGCGGAAGCCCTCCTCGTCGACCTGCAGGCCGGCCTCGGCGGCCATCTCCAGGGTCAGGTCGATCGGGAAACCGTAGGTGTCGTGCAGGGTGAAGGCGTCGGTGCCGCTGATCTTCTTGCTGCCCTTGGTCTTCACCTCGTCGACGGTCTCGTCGAACAGCTTGGTGCCGGTGCTCAGGGTCTTGAGGAAGGCGGCCTCCTCACCGACGGCGACGTTCTCGATGCGCTGGAAGTCGGTGAGCAGCTCGGGGTAGGACGGCGACATGAGGTCGGCGACGACCTTGATGAACTCGCCCATCACCGGCTGATCGGCGCCCAGCAGGCGGGCCGAGCGCACGATGCGGCGCAGCAGGCGGCGCAGCACGTAGCCGCGGCCGTCGTTACCGGGGTTGACGCCGTCGCCGATCAGCATGGCGGCGGTGCGGGCGTGGTCGGCGATGACGCGGAAGCGGACGTCGTCGGCGTGCTCGACACCGTAGGAGCGGCCGGTCAGCTCCTCGGCCTTGTCGATGATCGGGCGCAGCAGGTCGGTCTCGTAGACGTTGTCGACGCCCTGCAGCAGGAACGCGACGCGCTCGATGCCCATGCCGGTGTCGATGTTCTTCTTGGGCAGCGGGCCCAGGATCTCGAAGTCGTCCTTGCCGCGTCCCTCGCCACGCTCGTTCTGCATGAACACGAGGTTCCAGATCTCGAGGTAGCGGTCCTCGTCGGCCTCGGGGCCGCCCTCGACGCCGTACTCGGGGCCACGGTCGAAGTAGATCTCCGAGCACGGGCCGCAGGGGCCGGGGATACCCATGGACCAGTAGTTGTCGGCCATGCCGCGGCGCTGGATGCGCTCGTCCGGGACGCCCAGCTCACGCCAGATCTGCTCGGCCTCGTCGTCGTCGAGATAGACGGTGACCCACAGCTTTTCGGGGTCGAAACCGTAACCGCCGTCCTCGACCGGGCCGGTCAGCAGCGACCAGGCCAGTTCCATGGCGCCGCGCTTGAAGTAGGCGCCGAAGGAGAAGTTGCCCGCCATCTGGAAGAAGGTGTTGTGGCGGGTGGTGACGCCGACGTTCTCGATGTCGCCGGTGCGCACGCACTTCTGCACGCTGGTCGCGGTGTCGAAGGGCGGGGTCTGCTGACCGAGGAAGTACGGCACGAACTGGACCATGCCCGCGTTCACGAACAGCAGGTTGGGGTCGGCCAGGATCAGCGAGGCACTGGGTACCTCGGTGTGTCCGGCCTTTACGAAATGCTCCAGGAAGCGCCGTCGAATCTCGTGGGTCTGCACAGGTATCCAGCCTACCGTTCCCAGTCCAGGGAGTTTCCACCCACCACCGGGCGATAGCTACCATCGCCCGGGTGACTGTGATCCCCGACCCATCCCAGCGCTTCCCGCTCCCCCACGCGCACCGGACCGTCTTCCTGAAACCCCACGTCACCTCGCCGAACATCGAGGTCGGCGACTACAGCTACTTCGACGATCCGGTGGCGGCGACGGCCTTCGAGACCGACAACGTGCTGTACGCGTTCGGGCCCGAGAAGTTGATCATCGGCAAATACTGCGCCATCGCGAGCAACACCCGGTTCATCATGGCCGGGGCCAACCACCCCACCGCGGGCGTCTCGACCTTCCCGTTCACGATCTTCGGCGGCACCTGGGCCGAGGAGACCATGGACATCATCACCTCGATCCCGTCCCGGGGCGACACCGTGGTCGGCAACGACGTGTGGTTCGGCTACAACAGCCTGATCATGCCGGGGGTGCGGATCGGCGACGGCGCGATCATCGCCACCGGGGCGGTCGTCACCGCCGACGTGCCGCCGTACACGATCGTCGGCGGCAATCCGGCGCAGGTGGTGAAGCAGCGCTTCAGCGACGAGGAGGTGGCCATGCTGCTGCGGGCGTCCTGGTGGAACTGGCCGATCGAACTGATCACCGAGCACGTGCGCGACATCATGGGCGGCGCCCCCGCCGAGATCGAACGGATCGCCTGCCACCACGATCTGCTCATGGACTGAGACGACCCGCTCATGGACTGACCTGCGGCGCAGACGTATTCGGGACGCGTCGCACGACCGTTTGTGGCATCCACTGCAATTCGGCGCGCGACGCATACTCGCCCGGGGCGCTATCTGCCCCGGACGATGCGGCGGAGCTTGGTCACGCGCGGGCCGACTTCGCGTTCGTAGCCGTGGTCGGTCGGGTGGTAGTAGTCGGTGCCGACCAGTTCGTCCGGCGGATACTGCTGGCCCAGAACGCCATCCGGGTGATCGTGCGGGTACTTGTACCCCTGGGCGTTGCCGAGCGCGGCCGCGCCCGCGTAGTGGCCGTCACGCAGGTGCGGGGGCACCGCCCCCGCCTTGCCCGCGCGCACGTCGGCCATGGCCGCCCCGATGCCCTTGACCACCGACCCCGATTTCGGGGCGGTGGCGATGTGAATCGTGGCCTGGGTCAAGGCCAATTGCGCCTCGGGCATACCGACCAGCTGGACCACCTGGGCGGCGGCGACCGCGGTCTGCAACGCGGTGGGGTCGGCCATGCCGACCTCCTCGCTGGCCTGGATCATCAAGCGGCGGGCGATGAATCGCGGATCCTCACCGGCGCTGATCATGCGGGCCAGGTAGTGCAGCGCGGCGTCCACGTCCGAACCGCGCAGCGATTTGATGAACGCGCTGATCACGTCGTAGTGCTGATCGCCGGAGCGGTCGTAGCGCACCGCGGCCTTGTCGACGCTGGCCTCCACCAGTTCCACGCCGACGGTGCCGTCGAGGGAGGATTCGGCGGAGGCTTCGAGGGCGGTCAGCGAGCGCCGCGCGTCACCGCCGGCGATTCGCACGATATGGTCGAGGGCCTCGTCGGTGACCGTGTACTCCCCCGCCAGCCCGCGCGGATCGGCGATGGCACGGGTCAGCACCTGACGGATCTCGGCCTCGGTCAACGACTGCAGTTGCAGCACCAGCGACCGCGACAGCAGCGGCGACACCACGGAGAACGACGGATTCTCGGTGGTCGCCGCGACCAACAGCACGATCCGGTTCTCCACCGCCGCCAACAGTGCGTCCTGCTGAGTCTTGGAGAATCGGTGCACCTCGTCGATGAACAGCACGGTCTGCTCGCCGACGGTGAGCCGCCGCCGCGCCAGATCGATGACCGCGCGCACTTCCTTCACGCCCGCCGACAACGCCGACAACGCCTCGAACCGGCGGCCGGTGGCCTGCGAGAGCAGCGAGGCGAGAGTGGTCTTGCCGGTGCCGGGCGGACCGTACAGCAGCACCGACGCCGCGCCCGACCCCTCGATCAACCGGCGCAGCGGCGAGCCGGGACCGAGCAGATGCTGCTGACCCACGACCTCATCGAGGGTGCGCGGACGCATGCGCACGGCCAGCGGCGCGAACCGGTCGTCGCCACTGGGAATGCGCGCCGCGCTCGCGTCGAAGTCGTCGGCCACGGCCTGCGCGCCCGGCGCATCGAAGAGCCCATCACTCACCCGCACGACCCTACCGACCGGCTCCGACACAATCCCCGGCCCACGGCACCCGCGCGGACGAGGTCCGGAAGAACGGGAGGATCGGTCCTCGTCGTGCAAGGCGGAGGACTACTCCTCCCAGCGCTCCTCGAGGGTGGCCGAGACGTGCTCGGCGAAGTCGCCGAGGGTGTCGTCGCCGGTGCAGCGGGCGTCCTCGGCGAGGGCGGCCCAGCGGTTGATCAGCGCGGCCGACCGCGGAATCGACAGGCCGTGCTCGCGGGCGGCGGCGATGCGGGCGTGGTCGGCGGGCAGGAACCAGTAGGTGGACAGCCACACCCAGATGAGCCGGGCCTCGAGGATGCGTTCGGCGAGCACGGCGTCGTCGGCCAGCGCCGGCCAGACCGCCACCACCTCCGACCGCCACGCCTCCACCATCTGGCGGGCGCGTTCGCGGGAGAGCTCGACATCGCACAGGCAGCCCGGGAACGAGACCAGCGCGTAGGCGATGTCGAGGGTGGCGTCGCGGAACCCGCCCCACTCGTAGTCGAGGAAGCGGGCGCCCTCGTCATTGAGGATGACATTGTCCGGGCACAGGTCCGAGGGGCTGAAGGCGCGGTAGCGTCCGGCCGAGAACAGGCGGTTGCCGCGCACGATGCGTTCGGCGATCTCGCCGGGCACCTCGATGCCGAGTTCGCGCTGCAGCATGACCGGCACCTCGGCGACCGCGGACTCGGCCTGCTGGGCGATGCCGTCCACCCGATGCACCACATCGACGCGGCGGAGCAGCGCGACGAAGTCGGCTTCGCGGCCGACGGTCGCGGCGTGCATGCGGCCCAGCGCCTGCGCGAACGCCATGAGCGCGTTGCGTTTGTTGGGCTCGACACCGGACTGCAGGACCGCGGTGAGCGACAGGTTCTCGCCGAGATCGCTGAGAATGAGCAGGCGGCCGGGCAGGCTGTAGCCCAATAAGTAGGCGCCGGGGCGATGGTCGCGACCGAGGGCGGTGGTGAATTGATACGACACCGCCTCGCGGAGGAATGCGGAATCGATGCTGGCGACACCCGGCGCCATGCCGCCGGTACGTCGCTCCGACGCCGGACCCGCTACCTGCTTCACAATGAGTGTGCGAGGGAGCGAGAAGGCGTTCTCCGCTACGCGGACACGTAGGACCGTCGTCCTACCACTGCCGCTGAGCTCTATGGGGTCACTCAGCTTTACCGCAGCACCCATTCGCTTTGTGAGCAACTGTTGTGCCGCGGACACGACTTCGGCGGCGCGTTCGGCCAATAGTGCGGTCATCGGAACCCAAGGTACTCCCGCCAGGTCACTTTCAGCGAGCGGTTGCACAACCTTTCGCGCGTCGGACGGCGTGTCTTTGTGAAGGGTTTGCCCACGCGGCGCTGGTTGCTTGACACAACCAGCGGGGTCTAGTTGTCTCTTGGATCAACTGCTGTGCGCCACACCGTAAACCGGGAAATGTGAAAGGCTTGCGACCATGACTGGCACGCCGCCCTCAGCACCGTACGACCCCTCCGGCGACCGTCCCGTCGCCCGGGGCGGCGAACAGTACCCACCACACTCCGGACACCACCAAAACCCCGATCCCGCACCGGTTTCCGGCGCCGCCGAACCTGGCCCCGGGCCCGCCCGCCACCAGCTGCCCGGCCTCGCCGGGTACCCGCAGTTCGACGGACCCGGCGCGGCGCACTACGGCAGCGAGCCCGTGGAGCCCCCGCCCGCCTTGGTCCCGCAGCCGGGCGCGCCCCAAGGGCCTCCCAGCGTCGGCGGCGGCGTGCCGCAGCAGTTGCCGCCGGGCGCGATGGCGCCGGGCAATCCGCCTCCCCCGGGCGGCTTCCCGCCGGGCTCGACACCACCGCCCGCCGCGGGCCCCGACACCGAGCCCGTGCCGCAGCAGTCCTACAGTCCGCCGCGCGAGCGCCTCGATGTGGTCGGCGCCCTCACCTACGGGTGGGATCGGTTCCGGCTCAATCCCGTTCCGTGGGTGGGCATGGTGCTGATCGGCCTGATCGCCTGGCTGCTGGTCACCCTGCTGGTGAGAATCATTGACGTCCAGTCGCTGTCGGCGGTGGTGCTGCTGTTCGCGGTGGCGTCGCTGGTGGTGTGGCTGTTGCAGGCGGCCATGATCCGCGGCGCGCTCTACGAGACCGACGGCACCCCACCCGATTTCCCGGCCTTCTTCGGATTCGTGAACGCCGGCAATGTGCTCATCACCGCCCTCATCGTGTTCGCGGCGTGCTTCCTGGCCTCGATCCTGTGCCTGTTCCCGGCGGTGATCGTCGGGGTGCTGTGCATGTTCGCGCTACATTTCGTGATCGATCAGGACCAGAATCCGATCGCCGCGATCCAGTCGAGTGCGCGGCTGGTGATCGCGAATGCCCTGCACGTGTCGCTGCTGGCGCTGGCGGTGCTGCTGATGACGGTGGTCGGCACGCTGTTCTGCGGGCTGGGCCTGCTGATCGCCGGGCCGGTGACCGCGATCGCCACCACCTACGCCTACCGGACCCTCACCGGGCGGCTGGTCGTGTACTGACCGCCGCCCGACCTAGTCGGCAAACGACGACGCCGCGCTGCCCGGGCAGCGCGGCGTCGTCGTATTTCCGTGTCGAGGCTACTTGCCCTCGTCCTTGACCGGGTTGCCGTTCACGTCCAGCTTGGCGTTGAGGCCCGCTTCCTGACGCTGCTGCGGCGTGATCGGGGTCGGCGCGTCGGTCAGCGGGTCGACGCCGCCGCCCGACTTCGGGAACGCGATGACCTCACGGATCGAGTCCACCCCGGCCAGCAGCGCGGTGATGCGGTCCCAGCCGAAGGCGATGCCGCCCATGGGCGGGGCGCCGTAGGAGAAGGCGTCGAGCAGGAAGCCGAACTTCTCCTGCGCCTCCTCCTCACCGATGCCCATCACCTGGAACACCCGCTCCTGCACATCGCGGCGGTGGATACGGACCGAGCCGCCGCCGATCTCGTTGCCATTGCAGACGATGTCGTAGGCGTAGGCCAGCGCCGACGCCGGATCGGTGTCGAAGGTGGCCATGTGTTCGGGCTTGGGCGAGGTGAACGCGTGATGCACCGCGGTCCAGGCCGAATAGCCCAGGGCCACATCGCCGCTCGCGGTGGCGTCGGCGGTCGGCTCGAACATCGGGGCGTCCACGATCCAGACGAAGGCCCAGGCGTTCTCGTCGATGAGACCGCACTTGCGGGCGATCTCGCCGCGCGCCGCGCCCAGCAGCGCCCGGCTCGACTTCTGCTCACCGGCGGCGAAGAAGACACAGTCGCCCGGCTCGGCGCCGACCTGCTTGGCCAGGCCCTCGCGCTCGGCGTCGGTCAGGTTCTTGGCGACCGGGCCGCCGAGGGTGCCGTCCTCGTTGAAGGTGATGTAGGCCAGGCCCTTGGCGCCGCGCTGCTTGGCCCATTCCTGCCAGGCGTCGAACTGGCGACGCGGCTGCGAGGCGCCGCCCGGCATGACCACCGCACCGACGTAGGGAGCCTGGAACACGCGGAAGGACGTGTCCTCGAAGTACTCCATCATCTCGGTGATCTCGACCTCGAAGCGCAGGTCGGGCTTGTCCGAGCCGTAGCGGCGCATGGCCTCGGCGTAGGTCATGTGCGGGATCGGGGTCGGGATCTCGTAGCCGACCAGCTTCCACAGCGCGGTCAGGATGTCCTCGGCGAGCAGGATGACGTCCTCCTGCTCGACGAAGCTCATCTCGATGTCGAGCTGGGTGAACTCCGGCTGACGGTCGGCGCGGAAGTCCTCGTCGCGGTAGCAGCGCGCGATCTGGAAGTAGCGCTCGATGCCGCCGACCATGAGCAGCTGCTTGAACAGCTGCGGCGACTGCGGCAGGGCGTAGAACTTGCCGGGCGCCAGGCGGGCCGGAACCAGGAAGTCGCGCGCGCCCTCCGGGGTGGAGCGGGTCATGGTCGGGGTCTCGACCTCGATGAAGGCGTGCTTGGCCAGCACCTCGCGGGCGGCGGAGTTCACCTTGGAGCGCAGGCGGATCGCGTGCGCCGGGCCCTCGCGACGCAGGTCCAGGTAGCGGTACTTGAGGCGGGCTTCCTCACCCGGCTCGTCGTCGAGCTGGAACGGCAGCGGCGCGGCCTCGTTGAGCACCTCGAGCGCGGTCACGTTGACCTCGATCGCGCCCGTCGGCAGGTTCGGGTTCTCGCTGCCTTCGGGACGGTTCTCGACCACGCCGGTGATCTTCACGACGAACTCGTTGCGCAGCTTGTGAGCGGCCTCCGCGGGCTCGCCTTCACGGAAGACGGCCTGGGCCACACCCGAAGCATCACGCAGATCGATGAAGATCACGCCACCGTGGTCTCGCCGCCGGGCCACCCAGCCGGTGAGGGTGACGGTCTGACCGGCGTGCTCGCTTCGCAGCGAACCAGCCAAGTGGGTGCGCAGCACGGGATTCCTTTCGACGGGACTCGAAGCACCGGTGCGGGTGACCAGGTGCAGACCCATCGTAGAGAGACACGTGGGGCGAGTGGAAACCGATATCCGCTCGCCCGTGTCAGAGTGATACGCATGACCTTCAACGAGGGCCTGCAAATCGACCCGAACCGGGTGAGCGGCGGCGGAGGACCCGGTCTGGGCGGCGGCCTGGCTCTCGGCGGTGGCGCGCTGGGCATCATCGCCCTGATCGCGTCCCTGCTGCTCGGCGGCGATCCGGGCAGCATTCTGGGCCAATTCACCGGCGCGGACTCGAACGCCAAGTCGGGCGCGGCCACAACCCCTGATCACTGCAAGACCGGCGCGGACGCGAACAAGTACGTGGACTGCCGTGTCATCGCCACCGTCCAGAGCCTGGACAATGTGTGGGGCACCGAGCTACCCAAGCAGACCGGCCGCAAATACGTCGCCCCGAAGGTGACGCTGTTCTCCGGCGCGGTGAACACCGCCTGCGGGCGCGCGTCCTCGGCGGTGGGCCCGTTCTACTGCCCCGCCGACCAGACCGCCTATTTCGACACCAGCTTCTTCCAGGAACTGGTCGACCGCTTCGGCTCCAGCGGCGGCCCCCTGGCCCAGGAGTACGTGGTCGCCCACGAGTTCGGCCACCACATCCAGAACCAGCTCGGCGACATCAACAAGGCCCAGCGCGACCCCAAGGGCCCGACCTCCGGCGCGGTCCGCACCGAGCTGCAGGCCGACTGCTACGCCGGCGTCTGGGCCGCGTACGCCGACAAGCTGCCCGCCCCCGGCGGCGGCCAGCCCTTCCTGAAGCCGCTGACCGACAACGACATTCGCGACGCGCTCTCCGCCGCCTCCGCCGTCGGCGACGACCGCATCCAGAAGGCCTCCACCGGCCGCGTCAACCCCGAAGCCTGGACCCACGGTTCCTCGGTGGAACGCCAGAAGTGGTTCCTCACCGGCTACAAGACCGGCCAGGTCAAGGCCTGCGACACCTACTCCGCCCAGGATCTCGGCAACCCGCCCGCCCTGCGCTGACCCCGCCAGACCAGAGGTCCCCGTCCGAATCGGCCGGGGACCTCGTCATTTCCACACCTGTCCGATCCCACCTCCCGGGCGCTACCCAACGGCGGGGTGGCCGAACCCAACCGGTGTCCCTCCGATCCCGCCGAGCACCCACCGGGTATTCGACCGATGGCACCCACGGCGGGCGCAGGTCGCGGCCCCTCGATGGCGGTCGTCCGAGGTCGGTGTGCCAGTGGGCCACTCGATGGACCGGCCCGACGCGACCGCGGGGCACCTCGCCACGGGCGAATTCGGGCGAATTCCGCGAGCCGTGACTCCTTCCGGTGCGGCGTCGGCGTGGCGCTCCGCGCCGGGATGGGCGCGGGGCAACAATCTGCGGGCGGCGGGTGCACGCTCGCCTGGGAACTTCGGAGGATGCGATGGGAACGGCAGGGGTGGCGGGACAACTCGGCGGGGCGGGAATCGCGGTTCGGCGGCGAGGGTGGCTGGCCGCGCTGACCGCGGCGGCGTGTGCGGTGTTACTCACGGGCGCGGGCGGATTCGCGGGAGTGCGGCCGGCGGCGGCCGCTCCCCCGGCGCTGTTCACGCTGACCGCCCTGCCCGCGGGCTGGCAGACCCGGACCGATCTGCGGCCCGCACTCGAGGTACAGCCGGACGGGCACGCGGTGAAGCGGTCCGATCCCACCGCGGAGCCGGTGAACGGGACGGTGCCCGCCGATGTTCTGACCGCGGCGGCGACCGAGATGAAGGCGCTGGTCACCGTCGATATGGGGACCCCGGAGGCCACCGACAAAGGCACTTCGATCATCGATTACATGCCTGAGCACCGCGACCAGGATCTGCATCTGATCGTGTACGCGCCCGAGATCACCGACGGCCTCAGTGACGAGCAGAAGGCGTCCCGCAAGCGCTTCGACGATCTGTTCCAGCGCCTGCTGAACGCCTTCGCTCCGGCCTGAAAACTCAGCCGACCGTCCAGGTTTCGTTGCCGGTGAGCAACTCCTGCAAGGAGTTCGGGCTCACCGGTTTGCGTTCGACGGCGGTGCCGAGCTGGGCGCGGACGCCGTCGTCGTAGGTGGGGCGGGTGATGCTGCGGAAGACGCCGGTCACCACGTGGGTGAGGTCCTGGTCGGACAGCCGCGACAGTGCGTAGGCGTATTCGGGCTGGTCGGTGTAGGCGTCGTGCACCACGATGTCGGATTCGGCGACGTTGTCGGCGCGCGCCACCTTCAGACCGAAACCGTCACGGACCACGGCGAATTCATTGTCCGCGCCGAAGCGGATGGGCTGCCCGTGCCGCAGCCGGACCAGATGTGATTCGGCGTTCTCGCGGCGCAGCGCGTCGAAGGAGCCGTCGTTGAAGATCGGGCAGTCCTGCAGGATCTCCACGAACGCGGTGCCGCGGTGTTCGGCGGCGGCCCGCAGCACCTCGGTGAGCCCGGCCCGGTCGGAGTCCAGGGCCCGGGCCGCGAAGGTGGCTTCCGCGCCCAGCGCCACCGACAGCGTGTTGAACGGATGGTCGATGGAGCCCATCGGGGTGGACTTGGTGACCTTGCCGGTCTCCGAGGTCGGCGAGTACTGACCCTTGGTGAGGCCGTAGATCCGGTTGTTGAACAACAGGATCGTCATGTTCACATTGCGCCGCAGCGCGTGGATGAGGTGATTGCCGCCGATGGAGAGCGCGTCACCGTCGCCGGTCACCACCCAGACCGACAGGTCGGGCCGGGTGACCGCCATCCCGGTGGCGATGGCCGGGGCGCGGCCGTGGATGGAGTGGATCCCGTACGCCTCCAGGTAGTACGGGAACCGGCTCGAGCAGCCGATCCCGGAGACGAACATCAGGTTCTCGCGCTCGAGACCCAGCTCGGCCAGGAAGCCGCGCACGGTGGCGAGGATGACGTAGTCGCCGCAGCCCGGGCACCAGCGCACCTCCTGATCGGAGGTGTAGTCCTTGGCCTTCTGCGGGCCCGCCGCCCGCGGCACCCCGGACAGTCCGGTGAGGCCCAGATCGGTTCCCACGAGCAGGTTTTCGACAATGGTCATCACTTGCTCCCTGGGGTGCGGTAGGTCGCGCGCGCCCGTGCGGCGAAGGCCTTGTCCTGCTCCATCTCCGCGATGGAGCCGTCCAGGGCCGCGTCGATGACGCCGACCAGTTCCTGTGCTTGGAAGGCGGTGCCGGCCACCTTGGTCCACGGCTGCACGTCGACCAGGTAGCGGGCGCGCAGCAGCATGGCCAGCTGGCCGCCGTTCATCTCCGGGCAGACCACGGTGCGGTAGCGGCGCAGCACCGCACCGAGGTTGGGCGGGAAGGGATTCAGATGCCGCAGGTGCGCCTGCGCCACCGGCACCCCGCGCCGCCGTGCCCGCCGGCAGGCCTCGCCGATCGGACCGTAGGAGCTGCCCCACCCGATGAGCAGCAGTTCGGCGTGGCCGCCGGGATCGTCGACCACCAGGTCGGGCACCGCGATGCCGTCGATCTTGGCCTGCCGCAATCGCACCATGAGTTCGTGATTGGCCGGTTCGTAGGAGATATTGCCGCTGCCGTCGGCCTTCTCGAGCCCGCCGATGCGGTGCGCGCGGCCCGCGGTGCCGGGCACCGCCAGCGGCCGGGCCAGCGTCTCGGGATCACGCGCGTAGGGCTGGAACGAATCGTCCTGCGCGCCCGCGGGTTCGAAGGCCGGGTCGATCGGGGCGAGCTGCTCGACCCGCGGAATCGCCCACGGCTCGGAGCCATTGGCGATCGATCCGTCCGACAGCAGCAGCACCGGTGTCCGGTAGGTGAGGGCGATACGGGCGGCCTCCACGGCGGCGTCGAAGCAGTCCGCGGGCGAGCGCGGCGCGACCACGGGCACCGGGGATTCGCCATTGCGCCCGTAGAGCGCCTGCAGCAGATCCGCTTGTTCGGTCTTGGTGGGCAGACCGGTGGACGGGCCGCCGCGCTGCACGTCGATGATCACCAGCGGCAGTTCGGTCATGACGGCCAGGCCGATGGTCTCGCTCTTGAGCGCCAGCCCGGGACCGGACGTACTGGTCACCCCGAGCGCCCCGCCCAGCGAGGCGCCCAGGGCCGCGCCGATTCCGGCGATCTCGTCCTCGGCCTGGAAGGTGGTCACGCCGAAGTTCTTGTGCTTGCTCAGTTCGTGGAGGATGTCCGAGGCCGGGGTGATCGGGTAGGTGCCGAGGAAGACCGGCAGCCCGGACAGCTGCCCGGCGGTGACGATGCCGTAGGCGAGCGCAGTATTGCCGGTGATCTGCCGGTAGGTGCCGGCCGGGAGCGTCGCGGGGGCCACCTCGTAGGTGGTGGCGAACGCCTCGGTGGTTTCGCCGTAATTCCATCCTGCCCGGAATGCGAGGATATTTGCTTCGGCGATATCGGGGGTGGCGGCGAATTTCTCCCGCATGAACTGTTCGGTGCCGCCGATCGGCCGCCCGTACATCCAGGACAGCAAGCCGAGCGCGAACATATTCTTCGCGCGCTGCCCATCCTTTTTACCCACACCGGTCGGTTCGGTTGCGCCGAGCGTCAAGGATGTCATCGGCACCCGGTGCACCACGAAATCGGTCAAGGTGTCATCGGTGAGCGGATCCCCGGCGTACCCGACCTTGGCCAGGGCGCGTTTGGTGAATTCGTCCGTATTGACGATCACCGTCGCCCCGCGCGCCAAATCCTCCAGATTCGCCTTCAGCGCAGCGGGATTCATCGCGACCAGCACATCGGGCTGGTCACCGGCGGTCAGGATGTCGTAGTCCGCGATCTGGATCTGAAACGACGACACGCCGGGCAGCGTGCCCTGGGGTGCGCGGATCTCGGCGGGGAAATTCGGTTGGGTGGCAAGATCATTGCCGAATGCGGCGGCCTCGTGCGTGAACCGGTCACCGGTGAGCTGCATGCCGTCACCGGAGTCGCCCGCGAAGCGGATGACGACCCGTTCCAGTTTCTCGACCGCCAATTTCCCTGTGCCGGCCCCATTTCCGGTCACCACAGAGTCGTCGTCATGCTGCGAAACCATGCGCGTGCATCACTTCCCTCGTCAGATGTGAGGTACCAACGCCAAACTACTCCGCAATATTCGCGACACACCCGTGAAGCGCAATGGTTTCGATCAAAAGAACCGCCGTCAGGCGAACAACGCCAACTGCGGGTCGGGCGTGTGCGATTCGACGGCGCGAACCTCGGGCTCGGCCGGTCGATCACGGTTCAAACGGTGTTTCTCCAGCAGCGGCTCGATGCGGCCGCGTAGCCACGCAGAATACTCCGGTGTCACCGAAGTTCCACGACCATACAGCTGCCGGTAGCGGCGCAGCAGCGCCGGGTGAGCCTCGGCCAGCCAGGCCAGGAACCAGCCGCGGGTGGAACCGCGTAGATGCATGGGGAACGCCGTGACCCGGGCCGCCCCGGCCTCGGCGATGGCGGCGAAGAGCGCGTCCAGATGCGCCTGGGAGTCGGTCAGATACGGAATAACCGGGGCTACCATGACATTCACGGCGAATCCGGCATCCGACAGGGCGCGCACCAGTTCCAGCCGCGCCCGCGGCGACGGCGTGCCGGGCTCGAGCCCGCGATGCAGTTCCTCGTCCAGGATGGCGATCGACACCGCGAGCTCCACCGGCACCTGACCGGCGGCCTCGACCAGCAGCGGCAGATCCCGCCGCAGCAGGGTGCCCTTGGTGAGGATGGAGAATCCGGTCCCGGATTCGGCGAGCGCGGTGATGATGCCCGGCATCAGCCGGTAGCGACCCTCGGCGCGCTGATACGGATCGGTATTGGTGCCCAGCGCGACGTGTTCGCGCCGCCAGGACCGCTTGTGCAGTTCACGCCGCAGGATCGGGACGACATTGGTCTTGACCACGATCTGGGAGTCGAAATCGGCGCCCGCGTCGAGATCGAGGTACTCGTGCGTGCCGCGGGCGAAGCAGTAGCGGCACGCGTGCGAGCACCCGCGCATGGGGTTGATGGTCCAGCTGAACGGGAGGGCGCCACTGTCGGGCACCCGGTTCAGCGCACTCTTGCAGAGCACCTCGTGGAACGTGATGCCCTCGAACTCGGGTGTCTGTACGCTGCGTACGAAACCCGCACGTTCGAGCCCGGGGAGCGCGCCGTCATCGGCGCCGAGGGTTTGCCTTTGCCAACGCACCACCCCAGTCGAACATGTGTTCTATCGAGTGTCAAGCAATCTTCTGCGTGTCGGCCTCGATCGGCCTGCCGTTGTAGAAGGCGACCAGGTCCCGGATGGTCTGCTCGGCGGGCCGCGGACGGTAGCCGAGTTCCTCGGTGGCCTTGGTGTGTTCGACGATCGGGGCGGCCAGCAACGCGCCCATGGCCGCCTTGGAGATGCGGTCGCTGCCGAACGCCTTGGCCACCGGCTCCATGACCGGCATGCAGGCGTTGATCACCTTGGCCGGGATAGCGAAGGCGGGCTTCATCTTCCCGTTGACCTCGGCGGCGGTGCGGGTGGCCTGGAACATGTCGGTGAAGTGGCCACCGAGCAGGTAGTTCTCGCCGGTGCGGCCGCGCTCGCCGGCCAGGACCAGGCCGGTGGCGACATCACGCACGTCGACCAGGTCGAAGCCGCCGCTGATCATGACCGGCACCCGGCCGCGCGCGGCGTCCCACAGCGTGGTGTTGATGCGCGAGGCGGTGTTGTCGATCGGGCCGTACACACCGGTCGGGTTGCAGATGACCGCGTCCAGGCCCTTGTCGATGACCGAGCGGAGCTCGATCTCGCCCTGCCACTTGGACCGGTCGTACACCGGCAGATCCGGGTCGATCGATCGCGGCGAGCGCTCGTTGATGACGCCGCCGCAGGAGTACTGGTTGAACGCGTGAATGGAGCTGGTGTGCACCATGCGGCGCGCGCCGACCTCGAGCGCGGCCTCGGCGACGACGCGCACACCCTCGGTGTTGACCCGCCAGGCGACATCGTTCTTGTGGGCCAGGGTGATCAGCGCGACCAGGTGGTAGACCACCTCGGCGCCGTCGAGCGCGGACCGCATCGAGACCGGATCCAGCACGTCACCGTTCACCCAGGTCACCCCGGGCTGGGTGGCACCGGCGACCCGGTCGATGGCGGTGACCTCGTGACCGCGATCGGTAAGCAGGCGAAGCAAATTGGTGCCAAGGAACCCGGCAGCGCCGGTGACTGCGACCTTCATGGTCAGAAGAATATAGAACTTGTTCTAATTTGCAAGAACGGTCACATCACGAGCGGGATGCGGACGGCGTCACAGTCGGATGGGGACGGCGTCATAGTGCCGACACGCCCGCCGGAGCCACGCGGCAGCGCCCACCCCTCGGCGTGGGCGCGAACGCCACGCCGGGCTGGACTCTCGACGGGATATATTCACCCTTCGCATGTCCATGACGCTTGGGGGGAGCTGATATGGCCGATCTCTCGGTCGACACCGGCGCGGTCCGCGCCTTCGCGGCGGCCCAGGAGGGCGTGGCCGCTGACATCGGCGCCCAGGGCGGCCTGGACACCGTCGCCCACGTCGCCGCCCTGACCCCGGTCTTCGGACTCATCGGCGCGGACTTCCTGGCCGGCTACGCCGTCGCCGAACTCCTGCACGACCGCGACATCAACGCCCTCTCCGGCCGCTTCGCCGAGCTCGGGCAGGCGGCCTGCGGTTCGGCAGCCACTTACGAGAGCGCCGACGCCGACGTCGCGGGCTGGCTCGGCGCGGTCGCCGGGCAGATCGGCGACAAGGCATGAGGCCGCTCGACTCCGGCGTCATCGGAGTCGCCGCGACCGGCTCGGACCTCGGCGCGATGGGAACGCAGCGCGCTGATGTCGCGCCCGGCCCGATTCCGGAGTTGCCGGTGGGCGTGCTGCCCGCCGATGCGTCGCCGCTCGAACCGCCCGCGTTCGTGCTCGCGCGCAAGCAGTCCGACCAGGGCGGCACGCCGGTCGCCGGTCCACCCGGCCCGATCCCCGGCTACGAGCCCGGGGCGGGAACCCTCGGCGGCACGGTCGAGCCTGCCCTCGATGGCGCGCACGGCGTGGTGGCGGGTGCGCAGGCCGCACTGGACGGGGTACCCGCCGCACTGAATGCCGCGCAGGCCGCGTTCGCACGGGCCGCCGCGAGTCCGGCCACCGCCCTGCCGCCGCTGCCCGCCGATCCGGTCGGCGATCTGATGGAGGGCCTGGCACTGCCCGCGATTCCGGGGCTGGACGCGCTGTTCGCGCCCTTCCTGCAGCTGCTGCGGGCGTTCGGCACCGGCGTGCTGGGCCGGCTGAATCCGACGACGCTGCTGAGCGCCGGGTCCACGGTCATCGAGTCCGCGGTGCGGGTCGGCGGCGGCGCGCTGACGGCGGTCGAATCCCTGTGGCAGGGCGAGGCTGCCCGGAGCGCGCAGGAGTCGGGCAGGCGGGCCGGGGATCACGGCCAGGAGACGGCCCAGCGCGGTGTCGAGCTGTCGGTGATCACGAATCAGGCCGTGGCGGTGGTGCGGTGCGGCAACGTGCAGCTCAGCGCCATCGCGCAGGCTTTCGCGACGGAGGCCGCCGCGCTGGCCCCGCTGATCCTGACCCCGCTCGGCCAGACCACGCTGCTTGCCTCGGCCACCCGGCATCTCGGGGAGGCCGTGACGGTCGTGAACACCGCACGCGGCGAGCTGTCGGTCTGCACAGCGCGGGTGCAGGGGCTGATCGGGCAGCTGGCCGGACCGGGCGGCGGCCCGAGTCCGGCGGAGGTCGCCCAGGCCCTCGCGCGGAATGTGGGCCGGCCGATCCTGGAGCAAGCCGAGGGATTGCTCGAAAGCGGCTGGCAGGCAGTGACTTCCGCGCCCAGTGGTCCGTCGACATTCGATCTCCCCAGCGGGCTGCCGGACACGTCGGCGGCCGGTGCCGGTGGCGGCCCCGGAAGTGGCGGCGGCGCGGGCGATCTCGGCGGCAGCCTGTCGCCGGCTCCCGGCGGACCGGGTTCGTCGATTCCGGGCGGCAAGGTCGCGGATCCCGCGAATCCGTTCGGCGCGGGCGCGGCCGCGGTCCCCGGTTTGGGCGGACCGGCCGGTTCGGGATTCTTGGGTTCTCCCGCCGCCGCGGGCGCGGGCAAGGGCGGCGCGGGCGACGCACCACACGGCCGGACGGTGCAGCCGCACCGAAGTCCCACGGCCGACAGCGAACTCACCGGCAATCTGGGCGCCTTCGCCCCGGGAGTCATCGGCGATGCCGAGGATCCGGCCGATGCTGCCGAGCCTATTCAGCTCTGAGACAACCCGATCACTCCGGAAAAGGGTGATGCCGCGGTGATCTGGACGGGTACCCAGACCACCGCGGCATCGGTGGAGACCGAAAGCGGATGTACACCCCGCGGGCTCGGCCACCGTTTCAGGGCGCGCTCGCGCACGCCGCGGTGGGTTACACCGCGGTCGGGCGCGCCTGCGCGTCGACTCCGCCGTCGATGACGAACTGGGAACCGTGGATGAATCCGGCCTGCGGACCCATGAGGTAGGCGATGAGCGAGGCGATCTCCTCGGCGCGGCCGTTGCGGCCGATCGGGGAGACGAAGTTGCGGATGGCGTCGCCGTAGCGCGGGTCGTCGAGCCCGGCCTGCAGCAGCGGGGTGTCGACGCTGCCGGGGGCGACGGTGTTGAGCCGGACGCCGGCGGCGCCCCACTCGACAGCGCGCTCGCGCACGGCCACGGTGACGGCGTTCTTGGACGCGGCGTAGGCGTAGCTACCCGCGTAGTCCCCGGCCTGGGCGAAGGCCTCGGCCTCGGCGCCCGTGGCGATCGGGTTGTCCTCCCACTTGATGTGGGTGGAGGCGACGGACGAAACCACCACGGCCGCAGGGTTTTCGCCCTTGGTGAGGGCGGGCAGCAGCGCGTCGAGCAGGGCGACGGTGGCCCGGTAGTTGATCTCCACCACCAGGTTGGGGTCGGGCACCTGGGGGCCGACGCCCGCGCAGAGGATCAGGCCGTCGAGGCTGCCGCCCGAGCGCTCGAGCACCGCTTCGACCGCGGCGTTGCGGGCGTCGGCGTCGGTGAGGTCCACGGTGATGTCCGCGTTGCGCAGGTCGATGCCGATGATGTCGTGCCCGGCGGCACGCAGGGCGGCGGCGGTGGCCGCGCCGATGCCGGAACCGGAGCCGGTGATGGCGATGGTCATGGGGCGATTAGAACAAGAGGCAGAACAATCCAGCAAGCCCCGGTCGCGGATCATCTCGGCTACCGGGACGGTGGCGGCGAGGCGTGCGGCGGGTGGATCGACTGTCCGGATCGCCTCGGAACTGATGCCTTTTGGCGAGGGTGGCGCTAGCATCAATCACAAAACTAGAATCGGTTCTAGTTTTTGGCCCTTGCTCACTGTCGAGAGGACGATCGATGCGCTTCACCTACGCGGAGGCGATGACCAACCCGGATTACTACATCCCCCTCGCTCAGGCTGCCGAAGCCGCCGGGTTCCACAGCATCACCGTGGCCGACAGCATCGCCTACCCGGCCGAGTCGGATTCGAAGTATCCCTACACCGCGGACGGCAATCGCGAGTTCCTCGACGGGAAGCCGTTCATCGAGACCTTCGTGCTGTCGGCGGCCATCGCGGCGGCCACCACCACGCTGCGCCAGACCCCGTTCGTGCTCAAGCTGCCGATCCGCCCGCCGGTGCTGGTGGCCAAGCAGGCCAGCTCGCTGGCCCGGCTGAGCAACAATCGCTTCGCGCTGGGCGTGGGCATCAGCCCGTGGCCGGAGGACTTCCAGATCATGGGCGTCCCGTTCGAGAAGCGCGGCAAGCGCATCGACGAGTGCATCGAGATCGTGCGCGGTCTGTCGACCGGTGAGTACTTCGAGTACCACGGCGAGTTCTACGACATCCCGAAGATCAAGCTCACCCCCGCCCCCACCGAGCCGCTGCCGATCCTGCTCGGCGGCCACAGCGACGCCGCGCTGCGCCGCGCGGTCCGCCTGTGCGACGGCTGGATGCACGCCGGCGGCAATGCCGAGGAGCTGGACAAGTACCTGGCCCGGATCAACGAGCTGCGCGCCGAGCGGGACCACAAGGGCGACTTCGAGATCCACGCGGTCTCCTACGACGGCTACACCCCCGACGGGGTGAAGCGCTGCGAGGAGAAGGGCATCACCGACCTGATCGTCGGTTTCCGCAACTCCTATGCAAAGGAGCAGGACACCGAGACCCTGGAAGAGAAGATCACCAAGATCAAGTGGTACGGCGACAACGTGATCGCCAAGCTGAGCTGATCACGCCTGCCCGGCGGGGCTGATCACGCCTTCTTCGCGAAGCCCAGCTCGATCACGGCGTCGCGTTCGCCGACCAGTTCGGCGACGCTGTGATCGATTCGGGTGCGGGCGAATTCGCCGATCTCCAGGTCCGGCACGATGGTGTACTCGCCGTCGGCGCAGGTCACCGGGAACGAACTGATCAGTCCCTCGGGCACGCCGTAGGAGCCGTCCGAGGGCACCGCCATCGAGGTCCAGTCGCCGGGAGCGGTGCCCAGCACCCAGTCGTGGATGTGGTCGATGGCGGCGCTGGCCGCGCTCGCCGCCGAGGACGCGCCGCGCGCGGCGATGATGGCGGTGCCGCGCTGCTGGACGGTGGGCACGAAGTCGCCGGTCACCCAGGCGGGATCGTCGATGACGGTGAGCGCGTCGCGGCCGCCGACGGTGGCGTGCGCCAGGTCGGGGTACTGGGTCGCGGAGTGGTTGCCCCACACGGTGATCCGCGCGATGTCGGCGGCCGCGGCCCCGGTCTTCCCGGCCACCTGCGCGATCGCGCGATTGTGGTCGAGGCGGGTGAGGGCGGTGAACCGTTCGGCGGGAACGTCGGGGGCGTTGTTCATGGCGATGTAGGCGTTGGTGTTGGCCGGGTTCCCGACCACCAGCACCCGGACGTCATCGGCGGCGTTGGCATTGATGGCCGCGCCCTGATCGGTGAAGATCGGGCCATTGGCAGCGAGCAGGTCGGCGCGTTCCATTCCCGCGCTGCGCGGCCGCGACCCCACCAGAATGGCGATGTTCGCGCCCTCGAAGCCGAGCCACGGGTCGTCGGCGATATCGATTCCGGCCAGTAGCGGGAACGCGCCGTCCTCGAGTTCCATCGCGACGCCTTCGAGGGACCCGACGGCGGCGGGAATCTCGAGCAGCCGCAGGCGCACCGGCGTGGACTCCCCGAGCAGGGCTCCCGACGCGATGCGGAAGAGCATGCCGTAGGCGATCTGCCCGGCGGCTCCGGTCACGGTGACGGTCACTGGCGCAACGTTGCTCACGGCGATCTCCTCGCGATAGCGGCTGATCTCTCTTCGACCCTATCGACGCTCACCCCGCGTCACGCCCGGCCGTGAGCAACGGAACACCGGCCGCGAGCTCACATCACAGGCCACGACCAGGTCCCGGCCGCGCGGCGGAGTGCGCGACGATTGGCAATCACGGCGGGGTGTACCGCGGCGTTCATCGGCGACGGCGCCCACGCCGACCCGAGGGCCGCGGCAGCGTGCGCCGTCGTGCAGCGGGTGTCGCCGGTGATCGATACGTCGGAGTGCGCGACGACCGGCAAACACGGCCCGGGTGTACCGCGGCGGCCATCCTCGACAGCGCCTACGCCAACCCGGGGGCCGCGGCAGCGTGCGCCGTCGTGCCGCGCGTGTCGTCGGTGGTCGATGTCCGGTCCGCGTCGCCTCAGCGGGCGAGGTCGGCGATGTCGGAGTCGGCGAGGATGATCGGCCCGGCCTCGTCGCGGGCCCGCACCAGCTGGACCGCGCGGTAGAGCGGGCGTTCCTCGGCGTTGGCGTCGCGGGCCTCGGCGCGCAGTTGCTGGACCAGCATTCCGGAGATGGCCAGGGCGGCGGCGAGCGGGCATCCGGCCAGGGCGTCGGCGAGTTTGCGCAGGCCCAGGATGTGGAGTTCGCGGCCGCTGCCGGAGTCGCTGTAGATGGCCAGCGGCACGACCTGGATGTCGGGGCCCGCGGTGGCGCGCAGCACGATGCGGCTGATCTTGCCGGGGTGGACGACGATCTCCACGGCCGTGGCCGCGGCCAGGTCCAGGTGGCGTTCGCCGCGCCAGGTGCGGGCGTGGATGACGCTGCCGGACACGGTGATCCGGCGGCGTTGCACGGCCATGGCGTACAGGGCGGTCGGTGCGCCCAGGACCAGACCCACCGCCAGCGCGGTCGGCCAGTGCACGAACAGCGCCATCAGCAGGCCGACCCCGATGCCGATGCCGAGCGCGGCGAGGGTGAGTTTGCGCAGCGCGGGGGCCAGCAGTTCGGGGGCGATCAGGTCGAGCCCGACCTCGCCGGATCCCGGCGTCGATTCATGAGTCACAGCGGTGCATTCGTCCAGGTCCGTAGGGTTCGCGCGGTCCGCCGGCGGGCACCGGCCCGTGCGGCGTGCGCGGGTATGTCAGCTGGCCTCTACCTCATACCCCGATTCGCGCACGCGTACGCGGATTCGGCGGAGGTTCGCCGGGCCGTAACAATGCCGCACCGCCAGGTAACACCATGCCGCGCCGCCTGGTGGCACTGCCGCGCCGCCGGGAGCGGTCGCGTCGCAGCCAGCCCAGCCGGTCGAGGACATCCGTGGTGGGTCGCGGCCGCTGATCGCGTCCCGTACCGGCCATGGGCCAAGCGGTGGCTGCCCACCATGCTGACCACCTGTCCATGCGGATGGACCCGATCAGGCGGATGCGGCCGCCGTTGACGCCGCCGCGCACGTCGGAGCCGCGGTGGGACGAGGCCGCGGCCCAGGCCGCGCCCGCCACGGGTCACGGCGGGCGCGACGGCAGTTGTCACCGTCGCGTGACGGCAGTTGTCACCGTCGCGTGACGGCAGTTGTCACCGTCGCGTGACGGCAGTTGTCACGTCGCGTGACGGCAGCGGTGGAGCAGGTGCCGTCGTGCGGCGGGAGCGGGTGGCGGGACCCAGCGCCTCTCGGTACTGCCGGGTCCCGCCTACGCGATCAATCCTGTTCGCCCGCAAGGGCTGCCGCGACCTGGGCGACGGCCTCGTCCAGCGGGATCTGCCGCTGTTCGCCCGTACTCAGGTCCTTGAGCCCGATCTCGCCGTCGGCGACCTCGCGGTCGCCCAGGACCAGCGCGAGCCGGGCGCCGGACTTGTCGGCGGCCTTCATCGCGCCCTTCATGCCGCGCCCGCCGTAGGCGAGGTCGGTGCGGATTCCGGCCTTGCGCAGGTCGGCGGCCAGCACCACCAGGCGCTGCTTGGCGACGTCGCCGAGCGGGATGCCGAAGACCTGCACGCGCGGGCCGTCGACGGCGGTCTTGCCCTCGGCCTCGAGCGCGAGGACGGTGCGGTCGACGCCGATGCCGTAGCCGATGCCCGACAGCGCCTGCCCGCCGAGTTCGGCCATCAGTCCGTCGTAGCGGCCGCCGCCGCCGATGCCGGATTGCGCGCCGAGTCCGTCGTGCACGAATTCGAAGGTGGTCTTGGTGTAGTAGTCGAGCCCGCGCACCATGCGCGGGTTGACCACGTACGGCACGCCGAGCGCGTCGAGGTGGCCGAGCACCTGCTCGAAGTGGTTCTTGGCGGACTCCGACAGGTGGTCGATCATGAGCGGCGCGTTCGCGGTCATCTCCTTGACCTCGGGACGCTTGTCGTCGAGCACCCGCAGCGGGTTGATCAGCGCGCGGCGGCGGGTCTCCTCGTCGAGCGGGAGCTTCATGAGGAATTCCTGCAGCAGTTCGCGGTACTGCGGGCGGCAGGTCTCGTCGCCGAGGGAGGTGATCTCGAGCCGGAAGCCGTCGAGGCCGAGGGTGCGGAACCCGGCGTCGGCGATGGCGATCACCTCGGCGTCCAGGGCCGGGTCGTCGATGCCGATGGCTTCCACGCCGACCTGCTGCAGCTGCCGGTAGCGGCCCTTCTGCGGGCGCTCGTAGCGGAAGAACGGTCCGGCATAGCAGAGTTTGACCGGCAGCGGGCCGCGGTCGAGGCCGTGCTGGATGACCGCGCGCATGACGCCCGCGGTGCCCTCGGGGCGCAGGGTGAAGCTCTCGCCATTGCGGTCGGCGAAGGTCCACATCTCCTTGGAGACGACGTCGGTCGACTCCCCCACACCGCGCGCGAACAGGGCGGTCTCCTCGAAGACCGGCAGCTCGACATGCCCGTATCCGGCCAGTCGCGCGGTCTCCACCAGTCCGTCACGGACGGCGGCGAACTCCGCGGAGGTGGGGGGCAGATAGTCGGGGACCCCCCTCGGGGCACTGAAGCTGCTGGTCTTGGTCACGATTGTCAAGTTTCCACCACGGCCGCGCGACAAGTCCAACCGGTTCCCGGCCCGGCCCTCATATGTAGGTTTTTCTCAGCGAATGCAGGTAATGTCTGCCGCGGCCGCTGGGCTGACGGGCTCGTTTGTGCTGACGGCCCCCGTCTGTACAGACATTAGATACCGACCGTTCACGGAGGGACAGTTAGTGCCGAGCAATGAACAGCGACGCGCTGCGGCGAAGCGGAAGCTGGAGCGTCAACTCGAGAACCGGGCCCAGCGGGCGCGCAAGCGCAAGCAGCTCACCATCGCGGCGTCGGCGCTGGGCGTCGTGGTCGCCGTGGCGGCCGGTGTCGGCATCTACTTCCTGACCAAGGGCGATGACAACAGCACGAGCGCGAAGGCGTCCGAGACGCCCGACGCCTCGCTGACCGCCGCTCCCCCGCCGGCCGCGAAGGCCAAGCCGGCCTCGGTGAGCTGTGAGTACCGTCCGTCGCAGAAGCCCGCCGACAAGACGGTGAGCGCGCCGGGGACGGCCAACATCACGACCGCCGGCCAGGTGAAGGCCACCATGGACACCAATCAGGGCCCGATCTCCATGACCCTGAATCCGGGCGAATCCCCCTGCACGGTCAACAGTTTCGAGTCGCTGGCCAAGCAGAAGTACTTCGACGCAACCAGCTGCCACCGCATGACCACCGGTAAGGGTCTGCAGGTGCTGCAGTGCGGCGACCCGTCCGGCACCGGAATGGGCGGTCCCGGTTACGAATTCGACAACGAGTACCCGACCGACCAGTACGCGCAGACCGATCAGGCCGCGCAGTTCCCGGTCGAGTACAAGCGCGGCGTGCTGGCCATGGCCAATGCCGGTCCGGGCACCAACGGCAGCCAGTTCTTCCTGGTCTACGGCGATTCCCAACTGCCGCCGCAGTACACGATCTTCGGCACGGTCGACGAGGCTGGGCTGGCCACCCTCGACAAGATCGCCAAGGGCGGCGTCGCGGGCGGCGGTCAGGATGGCAAGCCGGCCATGGATGTGAACATCCAATCGGTCCAAATCAACTGACCAGCATGGTCTTTCGGCCCCGGCGCGAATCGCGCCGGGGCCGTTGCTTTTCCGGCGAAAGTCTCGGGAAGGTCCCGTTGAACCTCTCGCGTAAGGCTTCCCTAACCAAAGAAAATCCTGAGTTTTCCCTCACCTGCCGGAATTGTGCGATATATGCTGGATCGCGACGCGCGCGTACGGCGGTTTCGGAGTTTTCGCTGGTAATCTCGTAGAACGGAGTACCAAGGCGAAGTAAAGCCCACCGGGCAATCCCCACTCGGGCCGCCGCTTCGCCCCATGTTCTCCGGGTGTCCGCGTTTGCAGGCGGGACAACCTATGCGCAACCACCGTTCGTATAGCGATGTCCGTGACGAAGCACCATCATCCACAGTGATCCAACTGCAGCATCGGGGAGCAGGCAATGGCCGAGGAACTCGACGACATCGGCCGCGAGACGGCGGCGATGATGAGGCAAATGTTGCAGCTCGCGACACTTGTCGCGCTGCGCACCCGGGAACGTGGCCAGAAGGAAGCGGAAGCGCGTGTCAGGGTCACCGAGGCCCGCCAGAAGGAAGGCCGTGAGCGCCGGTTGCGTGAGGCCGCCGATGCCAAGGCCCGCGATCCGCGTAACCGTGAGCTCTCGCGAATCCTGGAGCGCCCCACGCTCGAACGCGGTGGCGTCTCCCTCGAGAAGGATCGCTTCTCGGCGGCGACCGAGGCCTCCCGCATGGCCGCGCAGCAGGCCGGTCGCGGTGGCGCCCGGTACGACTCGGTGGAGCGGCGAACCGCTCTGGCCCAGCATCTTTCGCGCATGGGCATCTCGCCGGAACTGCAATCGGTGCGCATGCTGATGGAAGTCGGCCAGGCGCAGTCCGCTCAGGACGCCGTGCGGATCCGCGAGCAGGAGGCGGCTCAGCGTCGCGTCCGCGAGCAGGAAGCCCACGAGCGGGAGCGCGAACGCGCCCGCTCCCGCGAACGAGTCTGAGTACCAGTCGTTTCGGCCGTTGCGATGTGTACCGTGGCGGATCGCCTTGCGATCCGCCACGATCCGTTTCCGGGGCCTAGAGCGGGAACTCGCCCATGGTGGGGTTGCTGAACAGGCCCTGCTGCGGCGACTTCAACGGCAGCGGCGTCAGCATGTCCTTGTGCCCGTTGCGCACACTGCAGTACTTGAACGGGCCCTTGGGGTCGAACAGCTTCGCCATGTGCGGGTCGGCGTGGTCGAGGAACCACACGCTCAGTCCGGTCTTGCCGTCGTGGCGGAAGTGTTCCCACGCCCGCCACATGGCATCCAGTCGTGCGACCGCCTCGGCGTGCTTCCACCATTCCGGACACCACACGGTGTCGCTGATGTCGGTCACCTGCCGGCGGTACACCAGACTCAGGTAGTTCTCGACGAACTCGACCACGCTCTGGTAGACCATGCGCTGCGGCTCGTCGGGACGACGGCCACGAGAGTCGTCGAAGGGGAAATTGTCGGGGTGCTGCTCGTCGCTCACAGCGGTCGGACCTCCTTGGGAGCCGCGACATCCGGGATTGTCTCTTTGATCAGCGCGGGACTGGTCAGATCATCGATGGTGGTCTTCTTCGTCGGTGACGGGTCGTGTGCCTCGATGGAACGCTCCACCGCGGCCGCGTCGGCGCCCTCCCACCACGGGACGGTGCGCACCAGCACCGCCGGTGTGCCGGAGGAGAACAGGATGGCGCGCCCACGCGGCAGGGTGGCCAGGGCGTGCGCGTTGAAGGTGCGCGAGGAGCTCAGCGAACGCGAATAGCTCTTGCCGCCCTTGGATTCCGACACCGACTGCGCGATCGAGTCGTAGTCGCCGATGGCCTCGGAGCGCTGTTGCAGGAAGGCCATATCGTCGATGCCGCTGCCGATCACCTTGATATTGGCCGCGCCCCAGAGAGCTTCCATGCCGTCGGGTCCCCAGCAGCGCGCGCCCTGGGCCCAGGACTGCAGCACCGTCATCACCACGATGCCGCGAGATCCGAAGTGGCTGTACTGCTTCGGCAGATCCTTCCAGCGCACCACGTTCGCGGCCTCGTCGAGCGCGGCCAGCAGCGGGACCGGCAGGCGGCCGCCGGGCGAGCGGGACGCCTTGTGGGTGGCGACCTCGATGACCGCCGCGGTCAGCGCGCTCACCAGCGGCGCGGCCGAGCCACGGCCTTCCAGGGACAGGCAGTACAGGGTGCCGTTGCCCTCCAGGAAGGCGAGCTCGTCGAAGGGTTCGCGGCCGCCGTTGGGAATGATCCACGGCTGGATGTGCGGCAGTTTCAGGCACCGGATCATGGCCTTCGCGCCACCGAAGATGCCGTCGCGGGTGCGCACGTCGAGGTTGTACTGCCCGGCCAGGCCCTCGGCCATGTAGTGCTTGGCGCTGCGGCGCAGGATTTCCACGGGCGTGGTGTCGAGTGGGTTGTTCACCCATTCCCACGCGCGCAGGATATTGCTGCCCTCCAGACCCGCGGCCAGGAACAGCGCGGCGAGCAGGTCCTCGGCTTCGGGGTCGAAGTAGGAGTCGGCGCCGCCGCCCGCCGAGGGGCTGCCCTCGGCGTCGGAGAAGTGCCCGGCCAGGCTGACCGCGCGCACCTCGGCGCCGGCGCGGTGCACGTCGACCCAGGCCAGCGGATCCCAGTACCACTGGGGTTCCTGCTGGGCCTGCCAGTCGTGCGAATCCGGGGCCACGCCTTGCGGATCGAAGACGAAGATCGGGGAACCCTTGCCCGCGCGCACATCCCGGGTGGCGTCGACCACGTCACGCTTGTTGGAGGTGACGACCACCGGGCCGATCGCGGCCAGCACCGCCGGGATGACCCGGGAGGTGGTCTTGCCCTGGCGCGGTCCCCAGATGTCGACCTGCAGGTCCTCGTAGGAGCCGTACATCATCTCGCCGTCGGCGACCGACATGCCGATCGGAATGCCCGGCACCAGGGCGTCTCCGGGCCGCATGAGCGATCCGGGGATGACCTTGTCGCCGGTGAGGTGGGTGTGCAGCGGGACGCCCATCTTCCCGGCCTTCTCCCGCACCCCGGCGAGGGTGAGCGACTTGATCGCGCCGCCGGACCCCATGTGGTCGGCCTTGTCGTCGATGGCCAGGCGCCCCTTCTTCGAGGTCTCGGTGCGGTGGCGCTTGTAGAACACCCAGCCCGCGGTCCCGGCGACCACCAGCACCACGATGACCGTGGCGGCGGTCGGCCAGCGCACCTGGCCCTTGATCAGGTTGACCACGATGGCGATCGGGTTGATCGGCAGGTTCTGGCGCGGGGAGCTGAGCAGATTGCCCAGTTGTACTGCCAGCCACAGGGTTCCGAAGATATAGAAACCCGCGTACACGAGGTGCAGGGTGCGGTCTGGACCCGGATCGGCCGGGTCCTGCACCGGTGTCTTCGCCATCTCTATCCTCCTGGGATGACCTGTGAGTCGTTGCCGCTCAACGGAATTCGTCCAGCAACCAGCTACCGCCGGGGCCACGCACGACGGTGGCGACGACCGTGGCCGGGGGTAGCTTTTCCCGCTTGCCGTCCGAGTGGACGACCGTCTGCTCGATACCGATCTTGTACTGCTGCCGGTTCGGGTCGGCGCCCGCGGGCGCCTTCTCGCCGGAGGCGAAGGCGAACGCCTCGACGTGCGCGTTCTCCTTGGCCCATTCGGCCCACCGCAGCGTCGGGCGCGGTGTGTCCACGGCGGTGGAAGGATTGTCCAAGGTGCGGATCAGGGTGGGGCCCAGCCATTTCCGAGCGCGCCGCAGCGCGTCGCCCTCGGATTCGGTGGCCGGGTTCCAGGTGTAGATCTGCTGCAGCGCCGCCACCGCGACCCCATCGGGGGTGGTGGGGTCGGGCGCGGGCGCGACCTCCAGCAACCGGGTGGTGGTCGTGGGCGCTTGCCCGGCAGGCGGATTCGAGCCGCCGCCGTTCGAGCCGCCGCCGGAACAGGCGGTGGCCAGCATCGTGACGCTCACCACCAGCATCACCACCCCAATCGGACCACCCTTCCAGGCTAGTCTCCGGGTGCGGCGCGCGCGCCATACCAGCCGGTTTCGATGCTCGGCGTGTCCAGCCCCGTTGCGGCCGTTCGGGTCTTCGTCGCGGGAGCGGCTCATGTGCCGCGCTTGGCGTCGTGGAGGGTTTCCACCAGCGAGCGGTTCATCTCCGCGGCCGCGGCCAGCTGTTGTTGCAGCAGCGCCACCTTGCGGCGCAACGCGACCGCGTCCATACGCTCGAGGCCGGGGGTCTCGGCGGCACGCACCCAGTTGCGCACCGAATTGGTGTGCACGCCGATCTGTTCGGCCACCACCCGGCACGCCTCCGATTCCGAGCGCAGCTTGCCGGTCAGCGCGATGACCTGTTCGACCGCGGCCTGCCGGACCTCCGGCGACACTCTTCGATACGACCGGTGCGGCATCATGCGGCGCTCCCCTCGTCCGAGCCGGACTCCGTGCCCGCGCCGCGCGTGGCGGTGGTCTCGGTGAATTCGCTGAAACGCTGGTTGGTGTCGTGGATTCCGCTCTCCCGCTCGGAGAGCGTGAACTCCATCTGGAACGGGATGCCGGGGCGGCGGTCCTCGCCGATCTTGAGCAGGAACTTGCCGGTGCCGGGTGCGGGCGGGCGCTGCTGGCCCGGTTTGAGCGCCTCACCGGTGAGCGCCTGCGGCGCGGACCAGCTGGTCACCATGTCCTCCTCGGCGGAGGTGAACGGCACGGTGGAGTCCAGCCGTGCGATCTCCTCGGCCGGCAGCGCGCCGAAGATCTTGGCGCGGGCGCGTTCCAGGAAGCCGAGCGCCTTGGCGATGGCGGCCTCGGAACCCAGCGCCTGCAGGTCCTTGATGGTGTGGCTGATCATGATCAGCGAGGTGGCGATGCCGCGCTGCAGCCGGGTGAGCTCGTCGACGCGGTCGACCATGAAGTCGCCCAGGCCCAGCACCTGCCACAGCTCGTCCATCACGACCTGGAAGTAGCGCTGCGGGCCCAGGTCGGCGTCGGCCAGCACGTGCGCCGCCTCCACCGAGGCGAAACCGTCGGCCCAGCAGGCCAGCATGACCGCGGCCTTGAGCTTCTTGTCGCCGGTGGGGATGTGGGAGACGTCGATGCAGACCGCGGTCGCGGCGGTGTCGATGGGAGTCGTGGTCTGGCCGTTGAAGATCGCGCCGAACGGGCCCTGGGTCAGCGCGCGCAGGGAGCGACGCAGTTCCTTGATGGCCTCCGCGTACTCCTCGATATCGTCCGCGCCCGCGTCCAGGCGCAGTTCGTCGCCGCCGGCGACCACCACATCCAGGAGATCCTCCATGATCGGCGGATTCTCGGGGGTGAAGGCACTGCCGTCGCGGTAGAGGATGCGCAGACCGGTCGAGATGAGGGTCTCCTCGAAGTCGCGCACACGCTCGCCGCGCACCAGCTCCACCAAGCCGGCGACCAGGGTGACCTGGCGGGCCCGCATCTCCTGCATGACTTGCGTCTGGAGTTCGGGAAAGTCGTCGAGCCGCGGCACGATCGAGCCCAGCACGCCCGCGGCGAGCGGGTTCAGCTTGCCGTGCCCGTAGCCCAGGTCGATGACCTGGCCGCCGACCAGCTCCACCAGCTTGCGGTAGTCGGGCTTGACGTCGGCCAGCACCAGCGGCGTGATGCCCTGTGCGACACCGCCGAGCACGATCCGGCGCACCAGCGAGGACTTGCCGAAACCGTTGAGGCCCAGGACGAACAGGCTGGGCGCGGTGATGAAGCTGCCGCGCATGAACCAGTTCATCGGGTCGAAGCAGACCGGCGCGCCGGTGTGCAGGTGCGAGCCCAGCGGGGTGCCGATGAGCGGCGCGCCCGCGCCGACCGACCACGGCCACAGGCCCGCGACCTGCGCGGTGGTGGCGCGATACTCGACGGGACGGCCGACCACGTTCATCCGCCCGCCGCCCGCGCCGATGTACCCGCGATCGGTGAGTTGCGCGGTGGTCCGGTCGAATTCGTCGAAGCTGCCGTACTCGATGCGCTCGGCCCGCGCCGCGAAGTTGCGCCGCCGCAGGTCGTCGGTGTGCAGCCGGAAGGTGGCCCAGGCCGCCTTGATGCCGTTGCCCTCCCGCGCGGTCACCTCCAGCTTGGCCCGCTGGGTGTCGTCGAGCAGCTTGGGTCCGGACTGCTTCTTCTTGGCCGCCGCCTTGCGCGCCGCGGCCCGCTTGGCCGCCGCCTCCCGCTCGGCCTGATCGAGGTCCTTGTCCCGCTTGTCCTTCCGGAGTCCGCCGCGCCCGCGCTCCTCCGCGGTGGACCGCTCGGGGCGTCCATTGCGCGTGGGCCGGTTGCGCGCCGGCCGCTCCCCCGCGTCGCTCTCGGGCCGCGCCGATCGCGTTCGCCCGGGCGTTCCGGTCCGGCCGCCCAGATGCACCCGATCCGCGTCGGTCGCCCGGCCGCGTCCTTCGGAGCCGCTGCCGCGCCGCGCATCCCGCTCGCCGTCACCTCGCCGCGCATCACGCTCGCCCTCACCACGCCGCGCATCCCGCTCGCCGGTGCCGCGCCGCGCATCACGCTCGCCCTCACCGCGCCGCGCGTCCCCGTCGCCGGTGCCGCGCCGCTCGCGTGGGAGGTCGCCTTCGCCGCGGCGGTGGCCGTCGGCGCCGCGGTGAGCCTCGGCTGCGCGGTGTCCGTCGGCTGCGCGGTGAGCGTCGGCGCCGCGGCGGTCACGTGCGGGATCTCCGTCGGCACGCCGACGTTCACGCCCGAGTTCGCCTTCCACGCCGCGACGTTCACGGCCGGGGTGTCCCTCGCCCTCACGTCGTTCACGGCCGCTGTGCCCGTCGCCGTCCCGCCGTCCACGCGCGGAGTCACTCGCGGCGCTCCGGCGGTCACGCCCGTCGCCGCTCTCGGCAGCACGCCGGGTGCGCCGGGGATCGTCGTCGCCGGGGCGTTCGCGACGTGGACGCTCGCCGGTCTCCGCGCGGCGCGCCGTGTCGCTGCCGGGCTCGACCTCACGAGTCCGCTTGCGCTCCATGCGATCCCCCTCGGTTCGTTCCGGCCCGCGCGCCCGACCGCGCTCCGCGGCCACGTCCCCGGAGCCCGCGCCGCCGTGCACCGCGGCACCGGGGTCCGGCGCGTCGCGCACCGCGAGCTCGCGCCCCCGGGATGCGGTGTCACGCGAGGACGTCTCGGACACGCGGCGGTCACCGAGGGCCGCACTCGAATCGGTGTTCCCGACACCGGGTTCGAGAGCGGGCAGAGCCGGCAGCCGCCGCTTCGGCGCCGTACCGCTCCGCTCCAGGGCGATGTCATCGCGACCGGTCGGTTCGACCGCTCCGGAAACCTCCTGCGTGCCACGGGTCACCGTTGCCGTCCGGGATGCCACCGGGTCCGGCCCACCTGCTTCCGCGCGCACGCCGCCCGGTCCGAACTCACCGCGGCCGGCCGACACGCCCGTTTCCCCGGCGTGATCGCCGAGACCGGGTGCGGGAATGACCGATTCGGCACGATCGGCCGAGGCCCGGCCGCTGGTCGAGTGGGACTCCGAATCCCCGTGCCCCTGGCCGGTCACTCCCGGTGCCGAGCCCCGGGCCGGATCGTCCTGGCTCGCACCGAGCGCCGCGTTGTCCCAGGCCCCGGTGTCGGCGCGGCGCGCCTCGCCGGCGCCCCCGTCGGCACCGGACTGCGCCGCGGTGTCCGCGAACTCCGCCGAGTAGTCGATCGGGGTGTCGCGGCGGAGCATGCGACGGTCCGGGAGGGTGCCGCGGCGGGGGCGGTGCTCGTCGCGCATGACACGGGAGCCGGTGGGCGGGTAGGGCTCCGCGTCGTCGTAAGGGTCGACGGGGGCCTGCTCCCGTCGCGAGCCGCGGCGCGCAGGGGGCGGCGCGGCGTCGCGTTCGCGGACGGGCGGGTCGAGGTCACGTGACATGGTGGGTTACCCCGCGAGTGCTTTCGGGATGGTGGCGTGTTCGGGGAGGATCACCCCGCAGCCGAGAGAGGCCGCGAAGGCCGCGGCCTGATAGCGGTAGCAGCGACGGATCTTCAAGCGGGCCTGGGTGGACAGGTCCCGGGTGATGGACTCGATGCGGGGCAGGTCGCCGCGCAGCGGTTCGGTGATGGTGACCAGCGCGCCGAATCGGGTCACGCCGTGGCCGCGGGCCTGCTCCTCGCGGGCCTGCTGGGTGGCTCCGACCCGCAGGGTGGCGGCGGCGGACACGACGCCGCGCTCGGATTGCTGTGCGACGAGGGCGTTCTTGTAGTCGTCGTCGACGATCTGGGCGGCGTCACCGGCCGAGTGCGGGCGGTAGACGATGGTGATGCGCTTGCGCGGCACCTCCGGATTCGGCGCGAGCAGCCGCTGCAGCACGCGTTCGTCGACCGCGCCCTCGGGGGCGGTGTCCATCTCCCAGGTGACCGAGCGGCCGCCGTCGTGGATGAAATGGTCCCAGCGCTCCTCGTGCGAGACCGGTCCGGCGTCGGCCCAATCCAGGCCGTGCCCACCGGGTTCGCCCGCGGCCACCTCGAGGTCGGCCTGCGCGGCCGGGTCGTAGCTGCGGCGGATGAAGGAGATGATGTCGTCGGCGGCCATGGGCTGGCAGCGCACGCCCGCCTCGGCCAGCGCCGCGCAGATGCCGGGCAGACGGCGGCCGATCTCGACCGCCTCCTCCGCCGGATTCTTGCGCCGCTCCGCGGTGGTCGCCTTGAAGGTGATGGCGACCCGCGGCAGCAACTGCACCCGTTCCTGCGGCAGCTCGGTGGCCAGCTCGTACATGACCTGCTGGGCCAGATCGGGGGCCTCGGGCCGGGTGATGGCGGAAACCTCGGTGAGCAAACGGTTTCCGGTCTCGGGCACGGTGTCGATGACCGGCACCACCGCCACGATGTCGGAGGTCTGGCCCAGCGAGGCCAGGAAGGTGCCCCACGCGCCGACCCAGCGGTCGATGACCGGCTGGTCGACGGCCTCGTGGCCCTGCGGCCAGGCCCGCAGCACGACCGTGTACTGGGCGAACTGCGGTAGGTGGATCATGCCGAAGCTGTAGCCGCCCGCGTCGATGCCTTCGTACAGGCGCGACGGGGCCATCAGCCCGGGCAGCCGGGTGACGCCGCCCGGGATCCGCGAGAAGCGCCCGCCCCGGTACACGTGCTCGCCCTTGGACCGGCCGCGCAACCAATGGAACATCATCAATCCGTTCTCGTAGCCGGAGCGGCCCCCCGTCCGCCACACCAGTGGAACCATCACGACCGTGCCGATGCCCGCCACCACGGCGGCCGGTTGCGGACCGGCCACCAGCGCCGTCAGCAGCGCGGTGATGACGACGGCGAATCCGACCACGGTCTCGCCCCAGCGCAGGCCGAATAGGCCGGCGCTGCGGGGCTTCTGCCACAGTCCGTACGAGCGCCGCTCGTAGGTGTCGGTCATCGTCATCGCGGGATGGTGCTCCTGCCGAGGTCGGGTGCACGGTTGGCCCAGCGGTCACCGGCGACGTCGCCCGCGGCCGATTCGGCCTTGCCCAGCGAGGCGGTCGCCGCCCGGGCCTGCGCGACCCGGCTCGCCACCGCGGACGCGCCTGACGGTACTGCGCCGCCGCCTCCTTGGGCCGCAGGACTCGCGGCCGCGCCGCCACCGGCGGGACGCGGCGGCGGGGTCGGGCGCGGCGCGCCGCCACCCGGGCCGCCGCCGGGACCGGGCCGGGGCCGTCCGCCCCGGCCGCCGCCGACGTATCCGGCCGCGCCCGGACCGGCGACCCCGCGCGGGGCCACCGCGCGCGAGCCGACCGCGCCGAGCGCCGCGATACCGACCAGGGTGCCGGTGGTGGCGGCCAGACCCGAACCGCCGGAACCGACGATGGCCACCTCACCCGCGGTCGCCAGGCGCATGAGCGCGGGCAGCACGAACGCCACGGTGCCCAGCAGCACGATGGCGACCAGCATGCGCTGGGCCTCGTCGGCGTCGGGCAGGTTCGCGGTGCCGGTGCGGTCGTCGGTGACGCCCGCGGTGGTGAAGGCGATCATGTAGACGATCGCGGCGACCGGCTTGTACAGCATGAACGCGATGATCCAGCGAATCAGCTTGTTGTAGGACGACATTCCGATGCCGGTGCCCGAACCCGCGGCGGCCAGCGGCAGCACGCCCGCCGCGACCACCAGCATGCCCTGGCGCACAATGGCCAGCACGATCTGCGCGAGCGCCCCGAGCAGGCCGACGATGGCGATGATGAGCACCAGACCCGGCGAGAACGCCTGCAGCTTGGAGGTTTTCACCATCAGCTCGGCCATGTTCTTGGCATTGCCGTTGGTGGAGTCGTTGATCACCCACTCGGAGAACTTGTCCGAGGCCTGGGTGGCGGCCACGATCACCGCGCCCAGCATCCAGGAGCTGAACACCACGCGGGCGAACATCCAGAACGAGTCCGTGGCCTGGTCGACCGCGGCCCCGCGTCTGGCTCGCGCCAGTTTCAGGCCGGTGAGTATCACCGAGGTCATCAGGAACAGGATCTGGACTTGATAGGTGTAGTCGTTGATCTTGGTGAATAGCGTTCCGGCGTCGCTGACTCTCTCGTTCGGGATCTTCATCCAGAACGTGAGCGCCAGGATCAGTGCCTCACCGAGACCACTCATCAGCGAGTCCACGACCTTGCCGAAGGTGGAGTCCCACGCCTTGTCGCGCACGGTGTTGGCCACCTCGTTCGGGTGGGTGGCGACATTGCCGGCCTTGCACGCGGCCGAGGCCGCGTCGCCGAGCGAGATGCCGGGCACGCCCAGTCCGTCGAGGGAGTCGTGTAATTCGTTGCAGGCCTGGTCGAAACCGTAGGTCTGGCCGTAGGCCACCGTCGGGGTCGCGATCATGACGGTGAATACGACCGCGAGAATCGTGACTAGCCGCCTCAGCATGTGGTCCACCTCTCGATGGGTCGCGATGCCATATCTTCTTCTGTCACCTGTGGAGCTGTTGTCGTCACCAACGGGTCCACCCCGCCAGCGAATCCACGTACTCGGTCTGCGAAGTCCGGGACGTGGAGGGCTTGAGCCGCCAGTCGCCGGCGTCCCAGACCATGATCAGGCGCACCGCCGCCCACAACTGCCGGCTGTCGACGACGGGCCCGCGCGCGGCCAGCCGCACGATGGCCATGTCGTCGGCGTAGTTCTCGACCTGGAAGCCGTCGGGGGCGACCAGGTAGCGGGTCACCTTCTCGGGCTGCTGTTTCGGCAGCCGCTGATCGGCCAGCGCCTGGTCGTAGGCGGTGAGCTGTTCGGCGGGCACACGGACCTGCCGCACGTACAGCTCCCGGTCCGCGGGCCGGGCGTTGAGCCGGTAGGTGATCTGCGCGGCCGCCAGGGCCGCGCCCTGCGGGGTGTGCGAATAGCCCACGGCCAGGCCGTTTTCCAGGCGAGCCGGGCCGTCGGACGTGGAGAAGGGGACCGACGCCCCGTACACCCGCTGCCAGCCGTGCGGATCGGTGATGCCCAGCGGGGCCGCGGTCAGCCAGTCGGTGTCGGTGGCCTTGCGCTGCTTGCCGGATTGCTGCGGCAGGGGCTGGCCCGCCACGTTGTTGGGGATGTCGATGCGGCGGCCGAACAGATCCACCTCGGGGGAGGCGAATCCGGTGGCGCCGGTGTCCGAGGTCGCCGGCGTCGCGCCGGGTTCGGGCTTGGCGCTGGGCTTGGCGTCGCCGTGCCCGAAGTAGACCACCAGACCGGCGATCAGGATGACCGCCACCAGGGCGGCCGAGGCGATCACGCCGAACGAGACGCCGTCGCGCTCGGGCGACTCCTTCTCGCTCATCGCAGTGCCTCCACGGTGTCGTTTTCAAGAGCGTGTGTGCGGGTGGACAATTCAGCCGACCGGCCCCTCAGGTCGGCAGCAGGGCCAGCGCGATGCCGCTGGCCGAGGTCGCCATGATCGCGCCCAGCAGGCTCATCACCACCCCGTGCGTCGCCTCGTTGGCCGCCAGGTCGCCGCGGAACGCGTACCACAGCCGGCCCGCGGCCAGGATCATCCAGGCCAGGCAGAACAGCAGGACGCACCACAGCAGCCAGTCGATGAGCTGCATCATCGGCCGGAGCACATCGGCCGGCATCTGTTTGTAGGCCAGTACGGCCACCGCGTCCGCGCGGGTGGAGAGCGCGGCGTGCAGGGCCTGCGGCACCAGCGCGGCGGGCATTAGGTGATCACTGCGTTCATGATCGTGCCCGCGCTGGTCGCGACGATGCCTCCGATCATCGCGCCGGCCACCATCTTCGGGGACTCCAAACCGCCTCCCGTCCACTTCTCCCAGGCGAACCGGCCACCGGCGTAGGTGATGCCCAGGATTCCCGACAAAAGTACGAACCAGGTGAAGTACCGAACCAGTTTCAGCAACTTGTCCGACGCGGGCGGCGCCTCGGGGGTCGGGTTACCGACCTGGGCGAGGAGCTGACCGTACGCGTCATGTACGGCGAGGAGCATGCTCATTGTCTGTCCTTCTCCAAAAGCGAACTGCTAGTAACAATCTCGCCGATCACCGGCCCCGCCGTCCAACCGGAGGCGGCGCCTACTTCGGAAATCTTTCCAGCACAATGCAATCCAAGGGTGTTCATGATCACTCCCACCGGTCCGTGAACACGTCGCGGGGGGAGTCGAGCGCGTCCTGGGCGGCGGCCACGATGCCCGCGCCCAGGTCCCGCACAGCCTGCGTAACCTCTTCCAACGGATCGGGTTTGCGCTTGCGCTGCACCGGCGGCGGGTCGCCGGGCGACCAGATGGGCAACTGGTCGGCTTCGACCAGCGTCCACTCCTCGTGCCAGGGCAGCTGCCACACCTGACCGGCCAGCGAACCGACCACGTCGCGGTAGCGGCGGATCTCGGCGGGCATCCGGCCCGGGCGCGCGGCCACGGTGATCAGCCCCAGCACCTCACACGGACCGGCCAGTCCGGCGTGATGCTGGCGCAGCAGGTCGTGGGCGCGGGTGAGCCCGGCGATGGTCTCGCGGGCCACCAGCACCACGAACGGGGACTCCCGTTCGAAGACGCCGGGCCAGCGCCGGTACGAATCCGCCGCCGGCGCAAGCACATGCGCGAGCGTGGTCGCGCCCGCGCCGCCGTGCACGCCGAGCAGCCACACCAGCGGCGCCCGGCCGCCACCGGGTACGGGTCGGTCCCACAGGGGTGCGCGGCGGGCTTCCGGCGGTGGCACCACACCGGCCGCGGATGCGGCCCCTGAATCGATGTTCCGGTCGGCGGATCGGCGTTCCTTCATGGCTGCGGTCATGATGCCACTCCAGCAAGCAGGCGGCGATACGCGCGGCGTGTCTCGGCGGCCAGCTCGCTATGCCGCACCAGCTCCCCCCGCGCGAGGTGTGCGTCATAGGGTATCTCGACGACCTCGTTCACCCAACCGTCCAGATGCTCGCGCAAATGTTCAGCGATTCGAGAATCGCTGCCCGGCAACTGATGTGAGACGACGATCGTGGTGTCGCCGACAATTCCGTCGCCGGGGCCCTCGCCCTGCCCGCCGAACTGATCGTCGAGCCACTCCAGGGTGACGCGCAGCCGGTTGGCGGCGTCCACGCGCGCCGGAATCGCCAGCACCAGTGCGATATCGGCGTCCTCGAGCAGCGGGCGCAGGTGCCGGCTGGCGATCGGATTGCCGCCGTCGTAAACCGGGGTGTACCCGGACTCCCCCAGGGCGCGGGCGACGGTCAGGTAGGTGGCGCGGCGGCGCAGCGGCGCGGGATCGCGCCACAGCAGCCCGATTCCGGATGTCGCCCGCGAGAGGCACTCCTTGAGCGGCGCGGGCTCGTCGTCACCGCGGCCGTAGAGCCAGGCCTGCAGGCTGATCGGGCTCAAGTGCTCGTCAGCGCCCCGCAGCGCTAGGTCGCTGCCCGCGAAAGTGCCGTCCACGGCCACGGTTCGGTCACCGGCGGCGCCCAGCTCCCCCGCGATGCCGAGCGCGGTGGTCGTCGTCCCGGCACCACCGCAGCCGCCCACCACCAGAATAGGGCGCGGGGCGGGTCCGGCCTCGCCGGAATCGCCACGGCGCTTGCGCAAGCGCACCACCGGAGTCTTGGAACGCGCGGCACGACCCGACGATTCGCCCACTTCGGGCACCTCGTCGAGCCAGCGGCTCCAGTCCTGATCCATTGTCTCCGCTCTCTTCTTATCCGGCCGGAACGCCCGCGGTGGGTCCATGGTCGCCGATGATCGCGGGGGCCGTCATTTCGTTGTACGCCGCCGCGACCGCGATCGGGTGAGAACCGGCTCCGGCGCCGGGTTCGCCGAGGGATTGCGCCGAGCCGCCATGGGAATTCAGCACATACAGGGCAACCGCGCCGACGAGGGCCAGCAAAACAACGGCAACAATCAGCAAGGCGAGCGTGAGCAGCCGCCGATCCGGGAGGCGTTGAGCGAGTGCGGGTTCGGGGATTTCGAAGGTCTCGCGCCACTGCGCGGTGGTGTCGACGGCCGGGATGGCGGGTTCACCACTGTCCGTGGGGAATTCGATCACGGTGTTGCCGCGGTAGCGCGGCGGCGTGTAGGAATCGGTCTCGCCGGTCCCGGTCATCCAGTCCGACCAGGCGCCGTCGAAGCGATTGTGCCGCAGCACCGATTCGGGGACCGGCGGCAGTTCGACCTCGGGCTCGGCGTCGTGAATGTAGTGCGGGAAGCGGGCCGGGCCGGCGCTCTCGTCGAAGGCGGGCGTCTCGGCGGCCGCGTCGCGACCGGGCGGTTCGGGGGCGGCCGGGTCGAGGGCCGGGTACCAGCGCGACTGTTTTTTGTACGACTTCAACATTCCCGCTGCGGGCACGTCGCTCGGCATCGTCTGACCCTCTCGGCGGTCGGTCGTGGCTGACGGTGTGTTGTCGTCGGTGATCGGTGGTACCGGGTGAGTCCGCCGGTACCACGTCGCCACCGGCGCCGCGTCCGAACGGTCCCGATCGGAAATTCTCTCGCATGAACAGGATTCCAACGACTCGACGCGCCGGACGACACACCGTTCAATCCGCGCGTGCGCGCGAGTAGCAGGGTTCGTACGGTCTCGTGAACGCCACGCCGACGGGGCGGTCTTCCCTGCGATCCGAGCGGAATCTACATTAACAAGACCAAGAATTTTGGAGGTTTTGTGAAGACAGCAGATATCGTCGCGGTTGTGACCGGCGGCGCGTCGGGACTGGGCATGGCCACCGTGCGGGAACTGCACTCGGCCGGCGCGAAGGTCGTTATCCTCGACCTTCCCTCGTCCGACGGCAAGGCTTTCGCCGAGGAACTCGGTGAGCGCGCGGTGTTCTCCCCCGGCGACGTCACCAGCGAGGCGGACGTGAGCGCCGCGCTGGATGCCGCTCAGGCGCTCGGCACCCTGCGAATCGCGGTGAACTGCGCGGGAATCGGCAATGCCGTCAAGACGGTCGGCAAGCAGGGCGCGTTCCCGCTGGAGGCCTTCTCCAAGATCATCAACGTTAACCTGATCGGCACGTTCAACGTGATCCGCCTGGCCGCCGAGCGCATGTCCGCGGTCGAGGAGGCCGACGGCGAACGCGGCGTCATCGTCAACACCGCCTCGGTCGCGGCGTACGACGGCCAGATCGGCCAGGCCGCCTACTCCGCCTCCAAGGGCGGCATCGTCGGCCTGACCCTGCCGGTCGCCCGCGACCTGGCCTCGTACAAGATCCGCGTCATGACCATCGCGCCGGGCCTGTTCCACACCCCGCTGTTCGCGACCCTGCCGCAGCAGGCCATCGACGCGCTCGGCGCGCAGGTGCCGCACCCCTCGCGCCTGGGCGACCCGGCCGAGTACGCCGCGCTGGTCCGCCACATCGTGGAGAACCCGATGCTCAACGGCGAGGTCATCCGCCTCGACGGCGCGATCCGCATGGCCCCGCGCTAAGCAGCGGGCAGCGGCGTCCGGCACGCCGCGAACACGCCAACGGCACCGGAGCGAGCACTGGCTCGCCCGGTGCCGTTCGCGTTCCGGATCAGGAGCAGGCCGCCGGCTCCATCTCCCACGGCGCCTGCGGCAGCACCGCGCCGGTCTCCAGCAGCGACTTGAGGTTGGCCAGCACCGCGGGCCAGCCGCTCGAAATGCCTTGCAGCATTTCCTGGTTCGGCAGGTTCTCGTGAGTGACGGTGAGCCGCACGATGTCCTGGTGCGGCTCGATCGAGAAGGTCACCACCGAGGGCGAGCGCTCCTCCTGCGGGGAGTCCTCGAAGGTGACGACCAGGCGGTTGGGCTGGTCGGCCTCGAGTACCTTGCCGACGACATCGAGCTTGTCCGAGCCGTCGACGCGGCGGTGCTCCCAGCGCGAACCCTCCTGCCAGTCGGACACATTCGCGTGTCCCCAGTACTGGGCGGTCAGATCGGCGTCGGTCAGGGCCTTCCACACCTGCTCGGCGCTGGCCCGGATGTAGGTGACGTAGACGTAGTTCGGCACGGTCGTGGTCATGGCGTACTCCTCTGCCTGGTCTTTGATGGCGCGCAGGACGTCCAGCCGGGGTCGGTCGAACACGGAGATCCAACGCTGTTCGATGTCGTGAATCGGGGTCGGATTGATGTAGTGCACCCGTTCGCGGCCGCGGCGTAGCACGGTGACCAGCCCCGCCCGCTCGAGAATGTCGAGGTGCTGGGTCACCGATTGCCGGGCCATCGCGACCCGTTCGCACAGTTCCCGCAGCGTCTGACCGTTGTGTTCACGCAGCCGGTCGAGCAGCTGCCGCCGAGTGGCGTCGGCCAGAGCCTTGAAAACGGTGTCCATGTCGGGTTCGGGTTGCACGGCTCAAATTATGCAGGCATTTACCTGCATATGTCAACGGGGGCGCCGCGCACGCCGGAGCGCACCCCCGATTTCGTGGGAATTTCGTTCTCGGGCATGACAATCCGCGTCCGAGCGGTCAAGATGGTCAACGGCCTTCAGCCGAACCGACATCGTTGTCTCTTCAGCGCCTCCTGCCGTGGCGCGGACAGGAGTGCCCGTGGCGACCACGCCGCAGCCCTCACACCCCGTGCCCGCGGGCGAGGATCCCGCGTCCCCGGTGCGCCCCGCGTCCCCGGTGCACCCCGCATCCTCGGTGGTCGTGGAGACCATCCCCCCGGCCCGCATCGGGACCCGGCTCGCGCACCCCGTCCTGCGCACCACGCTCCAGCAGTTCCTGCGCGCCGGAGCCTGGGTCGCTGACCTGGGACCGCGTCCGGCCAACCTGATCTTCCGGGTGACCCGGCTGTCCGAGCAGCCAGCCCGGGTCATGGGCACCCCGCGCGGCACCCGCCGCGAAACCCTGCGCTTCGAGCACTTCGAGGCCGAATGGCTGTGGAGCGCACCGGTTCCCGATCCGCGCGTGGACCGCGACGCCGCCATCCTCTACCTGCACGGCGGCGCGTTCATCGCGGGCGGACTGCACAGCTACCGCCGCCACACCGCGCGCCTGGCCGCGCTGAGCGAGCTGCCGGTGCTGACCGTCGACTACCGCCAGCTGCCCGACGCTCACCCCAACGAGAGCCTCGCCGACGCGCTCACCGCGTACCGGCATCTGCTCGACGAGGGCTTCCCGCCGGAGAAGATCATCGTGGCCGGCGATTCCGCGGGCGGCGGGCTGGCATTGCGGCTGGCGCTCACGCTGCGCGAGCGGGAGCTGCCCTTGCCGGTGGCGCTGTCGGTCACCTCGCCGTGGGCCGATTTCGACTCCACCGCTCGTCTCGCGCACCCCAACAGCCGCGACGACGCGGTGTTGCCCGCGCTCGGACCGGACATGGTGGTGCGCCGCGGTATCGCGGTGGACGGGGAGCTGGATCCGGCGTGGTCGGTGGTGAATCACGACTTCACCGGTCTGCCACCCATTTTCCTGCAGGTCGGGTCCCGGGAGATGCTGCTGACCGACGCGCTCGCGGTGGCGCGCCGGGCCGAGGCGGCCGGGGTGTCGCTGCGCCTGCAGATCCGGCCCAGCGCGCCGCACACCCTCATCCACCTGGGCGCGGATCTGCTCGCCGACGGCCGTGACGCCGCCCGCGACGCGGCCGAGTTCCATCGTGCGATGATCGATCCGGGTCGCCTCGGCCGCAGCGCGGCCTGACCGCGAGCACCGCCGGCGGCCCGATCCCGCGATCCGAGAGGCTCCGATGTCCCAGCCCGACAGCGCTTCCCGCCCCGCGGTCCTGGTCACCGGCGCGGCCGCCGGGATCGGCCGCGCCATCGCCGCCCGCTTCGCGCGGGAGGGCTGGACGGTCGGTCTCTATGACATCGACGCCGACGCCGTGGCCCGTACCGCCGCGGAGATCGGCGGGCACACGATCACCGGCGCGTTCGACGTCACCGATGCGGCGGGCTGGGATCGGGCGCTGCAGGAATTCGCCGGGGCGACCGGCCGTCTCGATCTGCTGGTCAACAACGCGGGCATCCTGGTGTCGGGGGCGTTCGGCGAGATCGACGTGGACCGCCAGCACCGCGTGGTGGACGTCAATGTGAAGGGCGTCCTCAACGGTTGCCACGCCGCGCTCCCCTATCTGCGCCGGACGCCGGGCAGCCGGGTGATCAACCTGGCGTCGGCGTCGGCGCTCTACGGACAGCCCGGGCTGGCCGTGTACGGCGCGACCAAGGCAGCCGTTCGCAGTCTCACCGAGGCCCTCGACCTGGAGTGGCGGCAGTACGGGATCACGGTCAGCGACCTGCTGCCGCTGTTCGTGGCGACCGACATGATGACCGAGGTGAGCCGCGGCTCGAAATCGGCGACCACCCTCGGGGTGCGGCTGACCCCGCAGGATGTGGCGGACGCGGTCTGGCGGACCGCGTCCGGTCGGGGACCGCTGCGCGGCCCGCACGTGCTGGTCGGACTACAAACCAAACTGACCGGTCTGGCGATGCGGTTGTCCCCGCCGTTCATGACGCGCGCGATCGTCGGCTGGATCAGCAAGGCCGATTCGCTGCACTAGCCGCGGGTTCAGAGGGCAGCCAGGTCGCCCACGATGAAGATGATCAGGCCGACCGTCATGGTCAGCGCGCCCGCCAGACCGAGTGGCATGGTCCGGGCCTTGTCCGCGAATTCGTCGTCGACCCCCGTCAGCCAGTTGATGGTGTCCTTGGCGGCGATGAACGCGCCCGCGGCCACCACCAGCGACGCGGCCGTGATGTTCCAGCCGTCGGGCAGGTCCGACAGCCGGGCCGCCCAGACCAGGCCGAGCACCAGCGCGCCCTGCAGGATGGCCCCGACGTGAGCGACGTTGAGATAGCGGGGAGCCGGTGGATTGCCCTCCCGCCGGCGCAGCGCGACCAGGGGATATCCCAGCAGCGTCCCGTAGGTGAGGGTCAACAGTCCGCCGATGATGAGGATCTTGTCCGTTGCCGTCATGACGACCCCTTCCGGATGGCTTCACGATAGAAGTGCCCGTCCGGGGCCGCCGGGGTTCACCCGAATCGATGCCCGACCTTGATCCGGGTCAGCCGGTGGCGATTCTTCCGCTCGCCGCGGTCCGCGCCGCCAGAGCGAATCGCAGTTCACTGCGGCGGGCGACGGACAGTTTGCGGTACACCCGGGTGAGGTGCTGCTCGACCGTGCTGGTGGTGATGTCGAGGGTTTCGGCGATATCGCGATTGCGATTCCCGCTCGCGGCCAGTTCTGCGACGCGCCGCTCGGCCGGACTCAGGGTCTCGAAGCCGCTGCCGCCCAGCGTGTCTCGCGTTCCTGGTCCGGAGTCGACCTGCAGCCGGGCCAGGAGCGGTTCCGCGCCGGAGGTTTCGGCGAGCCGCGCCGCCTCGCGCAGCGGCGGGCGCGCCCGATCCGCCTCCCCCAGCGCGCGGTAGGCGGCCCCGAGATCGGCCAGCACGGTGGCCAATTCGAGTTCGTCGCCGCCGGAGCGGGCCAGGGCGGCCGCGCGGCGCAGCAGGGTGACCCGGCGCAGCGGGTCGCCGGTGGCGGCCAGCAGTCGCAGTGACACCCCGCCGCTGTGATGCCGTTCGGCCCCGCCGATCGCGTCCAGGTGCCGGGTGGCGAGGGCGCGGGCCTGCCGCGGCTCCCCCGCCGCCAGGCTGACCGCGGCCAGGTCGTTGCGCCACGGCGCGAGCCACGCGAAGTCCAGGCCCCACTCGGTCATGAGACGACCGCAGCGGCGGAAGTGGCGTTCGGCCTCGTCGAGCAGCCCGATGGCCAGGCAGTGCTCGCCGCGGGCGCGCAGATAGCCCAGCGCGAAACGGGTTTCGAACACCACGCGCGGCAGCGGGCGGTCCAGTTGGGCGGCGGCCTCGACGTGACGCCCCTGCGCGGTGAGGGCGCGCACCATTACCGCGACCGCCCGGCCCAGCCACACCCCGAGCTGTTCGGCGGGCAGCAGGTTCAGCGCGGCGGCGGCGTGCCCGGCGGCCTCGACCGGATTGCCTTTGCGCAGCAGTGTTTCCGCGCGGGCCATGGCGAACAGCGCCTGCCAGGTCGGGGCGCGGCGCGCGGTCGCCTCCGCGAGCAGCGACGCGCACCAGGCGTCGGCGGCGTCGAGGCGGTCGGTGTACAGCAGACAGTCCACGGCGGCCACCAGCACTTCGACGGTGTCGGGCGCGAGGCGGTGCTGGGCGAGCATGCGTTGCGCCGCGGCGGCGGTCTCCTCCGGCGGACGCTGTTTCCACAGGCCGTCGAGCAGGTCGGCGGCCTGCCGGTGTGCCGAATCACGCTGCGGCGCACGCGGACCGGACGTCGCGGGGCGGGGTGTGCTCCGGGGAACCGGAGACCGTTTCGCGGCCGGCGAGCTCGCGGGATCGGCGTGTCCACCCGAGTGCGGGTCATGGTGTGCGATGACGGACGCCCGGGAGCCCGACGTCGCTCCGACGCTCGGTGCGGCGAGCAGCCAGGAGTGCCGCTGGGCTTGGACCGGGTGGGTGTAGCGCAGCCACGCGCCGAGGAACTCGAGCCGATCGCCGAGCGCGGCGTCCGCCTCCCGCCGCAGCCGCAGCAGGGCGTGGTCGGCGTGCAGTATGTGGCCGTGCCACAGCATCTGCAGCACGGTCATGGGTAGCTCCGGGCACGGCACCCGCCCGGTGCGCAGCGCCGCCTTGAGCCGCCCGAAGTTGCGGGTGCGACCGGACGGATTGATCCGCCATTCGACCGCGACCAGCTTCGTCGCGATCCCCGCCCGCTCGTCGGCTCGGCGACTGGCCCGATAGGCGAGCTCCAAATAGGTTCCGGCGCTATCCCATTCGTCCGCGTCGAAGGCGTGGTCGGCGACTTCCAGCAGCACCTGCGCCGCCCAGGACCCGCGCGTGTCCCCCGCCGCGACCAGGTGCGCCGCCACTACCGCCGCCGGAAGCCCCTCCCGGCACAGCAGTTCCGCCGCCGCCGCGTGCAACGCCCGCCGCTCCTCCTCCGGCAGTTCCCGCAGCACCAGCGCCGCCATGTCCGGATGCGGCCGACACTCCCCCACGATCAGTCCGGCCCGCACCAATTCCGCCGTCACCGCGCGGATCTCGCCCACGCCGCGGTCGAGTAGCGCCGCCACGCGGCCCAGGGAGGCGTGATCGCCCAGCACCGCCGAAACCCGCGCCACCCGCAACCGCTCGGCCTCGGCCGCGTTCGACCGAGGCACGGAGGCGTTCACCCGCCCGGCTCGCGCGATGACCGGAACCGCGGGGGCGGACCGTGGCTCGCCCGAATCCGTGTGTGCGCCGGACGCATCCGGCCGCGCTCGCGTCGCCGCCGGGCCGACCCGGCCCGCGGTCGTGCGGGTGGCGGGCGCGCCGCTCGTTCCGCCACCGGCCCCCACCGGTAATCCCCCTCGGTCCCGTGCGACCGACCGTGCCATCTGAGGTCCCTTCACCGAATCGCGGGCGCGCCCGGCTGTCGGACATGGCACGGCGAGCTTCGGTGTGCGCGAGCGGCATCATTGCAGCGAGGGCGTGTGGACGCCCAGGATCAGCCGGGGCACAGCGGGTTTCGAAATCTACTGCCAAACAGTGTATTTCACTTTCCCCTAGGAGGTGGGGGCGAGCACTCGCGGACGGTAGACCAGGGCGGCGGCCGCGTTGCCGTCCACGCCGAGGAACACCACGGACCGGGCCTCGTCGAGCAGGCCCTGGCCGGCCGCGCTCAGGTAGGCGTGCACCGGGCCTGCCGAATACGGGTCGCCCGCGAAGGGATCGATTCCGGCCACCGCCGCCGACGGCACCCCGACCCGGTAGGCCACGCGCTCGCGGAATCCGGCGGCCGGGGCCGGCGCGAGCAGCACCGCCGCGCCGGTCGCGAAGTCGCCGGGCTCCAGGCCCTCGCCGGAAAGGCATTCCCGCAGCACGGTTTCGGCGAGGTCCAGCGGATCGGAGGTGGCGGCGCGCACGGTCAGCGCGCCGCGGCCCGCGGTTCCGGCGGCTTCGAGGTCGGCCCACGCGGTCGGGGTGAGCGGGCCGCTGTTCCCCGCCGTGTAGAGGCGGCCGAAACCGCCCGCACCGCCGCCGGCGTGCAGCAGGATCGCCGCACCGCTGGCGGTGTACGGGAAGTCCTCCCGGCCGCGCTCGGTGGTGGGGTGGGTGTCCCCGGCGACGATGAGCGCGTACTCGACATCACCGAGCCCGGTGAAGCAGTGCGCGGTCATGAGGGCGTGCAGCACCCCGGTGCCGCCGTTGAGCAGATCGAAGGAGAAGGCGGGCAGGCGGCCGGTCTCGTACTCCAGGCCGACCTCGAGGCGCTTCTGGATCAGTGCGGCGACGGCGGGTTCGGCGATATTGCTGTCGCGGAACACCCCGGCGTTGATCACCAGGCCGACCCGGTCGGCGGAGATCTCGGCGGCGGCCAGCGCCTGCCGTCCCGCGCGGGCGGCGAGTTCGAAATAACTGCCGGTGTCGGCATCGGTGCACACGGCCGCGGAAACGATTGCGGTGGTCATGGATTCAGGCCTCCAGCCGGGAGATCGTCGCGGCGAGGTGACCGGATACCACCCCGGACGCCTCGGGGATCAGCAGCACCTTGGAACCGCGCGGAATTCGCCCCTGCGCCAGATGTTCGCGCAGCACCAGGAAGTGGGACGTGGACGCGGTATTGCCGTACTCGGCGTAGATATTGAGCGCCTGCGGCATGGGGGTGTCGAAATGGCGTTCGGTGAGCGAGCTGATGTACTCGATGGCCGGGCCGCTGAACTGGTGGTGGATCCAGTAGTCGTATTTCTCGCTCTCCCAGGCGCGGCCGGTCTCGAAGAGGAAATCGGCCATGCGGGAAATACCCTGCAGGAATCGCGATTCGCTGGCCAGTGCCCGGTTGTCGGTGTACATGGCGATGCCGGTCGTCTTGTCGCTCGGCATGCCGATGCAGTGTTCCGCTCCGGCCGAGGTGGTCATGAGTTCGATGTAGTGGATCTCGTCGTCATCGTCGCCGCGGTCGTCGACCACCACCGCCACCGCGGCGTCGCCGACGGTGAGCGCCGCGAACTGCGGGTCGTAGGGCTTGGAGATCTCGCGGGTGGCGGTCTCGGCGATGGGGGTGATCTGCTCGCCGCTGACCACCAGGCCGCGGCGCACCACGCCGGCCTTGATCATGCGGTCCAGCACCAGCACGCCGGTGATCATCCCCGCGCAGGCGTTGGACAGGTCGAAGTGCAGGGCCTTGCCCGCGCCGATGGCGGCGCCCAGCTGGGCGGCGAACGACGGGGCGAAGCAGTATTGCCCGGGCGCGGTGAAGCGGGTGATCGAGACCGAGATGATCACGTCCAGGTCCTCGGCCGTATAGCCGGAGCGTTCCAGGCAATCCTCGATGGCCCGCTGCGCGAGCACGAAGGAGGATTCATAGTCGCCGGGGTCGCTATTGTGCACGCGGCGATTCTTGATTCCGGTAATTCGTTCCAGATCCAAGGCCCGTGGAACCGACAGGGCATTGATGACGTCTTCCGTGGAACGGATAGTGCTGGGTGTATACGCGCCAATGGATTCGAAGCGTGTACGCATGTGGGATTCGAAGCGTGTACGCATGTGGCCCCCTGCTCTCTCGGGTGATTTTCGTAGGCCCCGATGCCGAGTCGAAGGCTACCGTACGGAGGGGTGGACGAGAGTCGGGCGATGATCACGGATCAGCCTGTTGTACACAGTATTTCGAATCCCCGTAGGGGTGGGATAGGGGGTGCGGAGTAACCGGTGTCGGTACCGCGAGACACACTAAAACTGTTGTATATCAAACGAATTCGAATCGCACGGCTGGCGGCCACGGTGAGCCCCGTGTAGCCTCACCGACATATTTCTCGCATTCCTCGACAATTCCCTGGGGGAAGTGTGTCGCATTCCTTGCCCACTGTCTATTGGCGCGCCCTCGATCGATTCACCGATATCGTTTCCGAGCATCCCGGCCGGGCGGCGGTGATCCATGCCGAGGGCCGGACCCGGGCCGGCCTGCCCGACTACCGGCAACTCACCTACACCGAACTCGACGCGTGGTCGGACACCATTGCCGAGCGGTTCCTCGCGGCCGGGGTGGGCCCCGGCGTGCGCACCATCGTGCTGGTGCGGCCGGGACCGGAGCTGTACGCGGTGCTGTACGGACTTTTCAAGATCGGTGCGGTGCCGGTGGTGATCGACCCCGGCATGGGGTTGTTCAAGATGCTGCGCTGCCTGCGTGCCGCCGACGCCGAGGCGTTCGTCGGGGTCACCGAGGCGCAGGCGCTGCGCATCGTGTTCCGCGCCTACTTCCGCAAGGTGCGGGTGGCGGTCACCGTGGGCCGCTCCTGGTGGCAGGGACCCACCCTCGAGAGCTGGGGCCGCACACCGGCTTCCGCCCTGCCCGAGCGCGAGCCCGCGCCCGATGACGAGCCGCTGCTCATCGCCTACACCACCGGCAGCACCGGACCCGCGAAGGCGGTGGTACTCACCCACGGCAATCTCGCCGCCATGATCGATCAGGTGGACGCCGCGCGCGAGCACGTCGCGCCGGAGACCTCGCTGATCACCGCGCCGGTGGCGGGCATCCTGGAACTGCTGCTCGGATCCCGGTGCGTGCTACCGCCGTTGATCCCGTCCAAGGTCGGGGCGACCGATCCCGCGCACGTGGTGGACGCGGTCGAACGGTTCCAGGTGCGGACCATGTTCGCCTCCCCCGCCGTACTGATCCCGCTGCTGGACCACATCCGCCGCACCGGGGCCGCCCTGCCGAGCATCCGCAGCGTCTACTCCGGCGGCGCGCCGGTGCCGGACAGCTGCATCGCCGGACTGCGCGAGGTGCTGCCCACCGACGCCCGGGTGTACTCGGGATACGGCGCGACCGAGGCGCTGCCCATGGCCACCATCGAATCCCGGGAACTGCTGGGCGAACTCGTGGCACAGGCTCACACCGGGCACGGGGTCTGTGTGGGCGCGCCCGCGCTGCACGTGCGGGCCCGCATCATCCCCATCACCGATGATCCGCTGCCCGACTGGTCGGATGTCGAGGGTCGGGGCGGCCTCGCGGGCCCGCTCGGGATCGGGGAACTGGTGGTCTCCGGGCCGAATGTCAGCACCCGCTACTTCTGGCCGCCGACCGCGGACCGGGTCGGCAAGATCGCCGACGACGAGGTGATCTGGCATCGCACCGGCGATCTGGCCTGGCTCGACGACGCGGGACGAATCCGGTTCTGCGGCCGCAAGAGTCAACGGCTGGAGACCGCGCGCGGCCCGATGTTCACCGTCCAGGTCGAGCAGGTGTTCAACACCGTCGCGGGCGTCGCCCGCACCGCGCTGGTGGGCGTGGGCACGCGCGGTGAGCAAGTGCCGGTGCTGTGCGTGGAGCTCGCGCCCGGCGCCGACCGCGACGCCGTCGAGCGCGAATTACGCGGGCGGCGCGACGAATTCGACATCACCAAGCCGGTGACCGAGTTCCTGTTCCATCCGCGCTTCCCGGTGGACATCCGCCACAACGCCAAGATCGGCCGCGAACGGCTGACGGTGTGGGCGGACAAGCAGCTCGGGCAGGGGGCGTCATGAAGGTCCTGGTGACCGGGGCCTCGGGGTTCCTCGGCGGTGCGCTGACCCGTCGCCTGGTCGGCGACGGCGAGCACGAGGTGTCGATTCTGGTGCGGCCCACCAGCGATCTGCGCGACCTGACCCCGGTCCTGGACCACGTCGAGCGGGTGGTCGGCGACCTGAGCGATCCGGTGTCCCTGGAGCGGGCGGCCGCGGGCGTGGACGTGGTGTTCCACAGTGCGGCCCGGGTCGACGAGCGCGGCACCCGCGCCCGCTTCTGGGCCGAGAACACCACGGCCACCGCGCGTTTGCTGGCCGCGGCCGCCGCCGGTGGCGCGCGCCGGTTCGTGTTCGTGTCGAGTCCGAGCGCGTTGATGGATCGTGACGGCGGCGACCAGATCGATATAGACGAGTCGGTTCCGTATCCGTCGCGCTATCTGAACCACTACTGCGAGACCAAGGCCGCCGCCGAACGCCTGGTGCTGGCGGCCGATGCGCCCGGCTTCACCACCTGCGCGCTGCGGCCGCGCGCCATCTGGGGCGCGGGCGATCGGTCCGGGCCCATCGTGCGGCTCCTGGAACGGGCGGCGGCGGGGACGCTGCCGGATCTGTCGGGCGGGCGCGGCGTCCACGCCTCGCTGTGCCACGTGGACAATATCGTCGACGCCATGGTCAAGGCCGCGGCCAGCGAGAATGTCGGTGGCAGAGCGTATTTCATCGCCGACGCCGAACGCACCGAGGTGTGGGGGTTCCTGGCCGAGGTCGCCGCCGACCTCGGGTATCCGCCGCCGGGCCGGGCACTGGACCCCCGTCTAGTGGCGCTGGTGGTGTCGGTGATCGAGAACCTGCGGCGGGTCCCCTATCTCGCCGAGCACTGGACCCCGCCGCTGTCGCGCTACTCGGTCGCGGTGCTCACCCGCACCGGCACCTACGACACCTCGGCCGCCGCCCGCGATTTCGGATACCGGCCCGTTATGGACCGCGACACCGGCATGGCCGAACTGAAATCCTGGATCCATCGCATGGGGGTGATCGCCGGATCCACCCACTGACCAGCGTTCGGGCGCTCTCCGCGAAACCTTGTGTTACGCGCGGTACCGGCTAGCATGGCTTGGATACAGCGCAGTACCGCACTCAATGAGGAGAGCGCCCGATGCCGGCATTCGACTATCACGGCGTATCCGTCGCCTACGACCACGCCGGATCCGGCGATCCGATCCTGTTCCTGCACAATATCGGCGGCGACCGCCACATCTGGGCCAACCAGACCCGCGCCCTGGCGGCCACGCACAGCGTCTACGCGCTGGACCTTTTCGGCTACGGCGACTCCGACTCCCCCACCGGCGGTTATACCGTCGCCAACTATGTGCGCCTGGTGTCGGAGTTCATCAGCGCCCACGATCTCACCAATGTGACGCTGGTCGGCAACTGCTTCGGCAGTGCGCTGTCGCTGCTCTACACCCGCGCCAACCCGCAGAACGTGCGCGCCCTGGTGCTGTGCAGCCCGCTCACCGCCGCCACGCTGCGGCCGACACCGACCGGTTGGACCGCCCGCGCCGCGTCCCGCATCCCCCTCGACTCCGTCGCGAGCGCCATCCGCCTGCCCGGCGTCGCCGCCAACCTGGTGGTCCGCGAACAGCTCGGCCCGCGCGGCCGCGCCATGACCTCCCCATCGTTCACGGCCCTGCGTCACCGCTGGTCCGAGCCGCGCCGCCTGTACCCGCCCGCCGCCATCGCGCGCGACCTCCCCACGCTGGCCACCCTCGACACCTTCCACCCCTCCCCCGCTTTCCCGCCCATCACCACGGTCTGGGGCGAGAAGAACCGCATCCTCTCCGCCGCCGCGGGCGCCCGTCTCAACGAAACCCTCCGCCCGGCCCACGCCATCACCCTCCCCGACTGCGGCCACCTGATCATGCTCGAGCGGCCCGAAACCGTCACCGCCGCAATCCGTTCCGCTACTACGACCGCTCTCGCGGGCTGAATTCATCAGCGCACGATCCGCTCAGCCGCCCCCGGCCGCGCGGTGCAGGAGCGTGGACAGTTCGCGCAGGCGGTCGACCAGTTCCGGTGGTTCGATGACCCGGAATTCGAAGCCGAAGCCCGCGACATGGACGGCTATCGCGTCCAGAGAGTTCGCGCCGGTGTGCAGGAGGCAGGTGGTCGCGTCGACGGCTTCGAGGACGCCGACCGTCGGGGAGATGCGGTCGGCGGCCCGATCGGCGGAGGTCAGCAGGGTGATCCGGGCGTGGTAGCGATAAGGCGCCGAGGTGACCCCGCGTGAAACCTGGTCGGCGGGGTCGGGGGCCTCGCGCGGGGTGAAACGCGGACCGGTGGGGAGGCGCGGGGTGAGACGGTCGACGCGGTAGGTGCGCCAGTCCTCGCGGTCGACATCCCAGCCGGTCAGGTACCAGCGGCGGCCGTGGTGGACCAGGCGGTGGGGTTCGGTGGTGCGGTAGGAGGTTTCGGCGCCCGCGTGGGTGCGGTAGTCGAAACGCAGACGGTGCTGGTCGCGGATGGCGGCGGCGATGGTGGTGAGGGTGTCGGGGTCGACGCGGGGGCCGCCGGAGGGGACCGACACGGTCGCGTCCTGGAGGGCGGTGAGCCGGTGACGCAGCCGCGACGGGAGCACCTGTTCGAGTTTGGTGAGCGCGCGCAGCGAGCTCTCCTCGATGCCCGCGATGGTGCCGCCCGCGGCGGTGCGCAGGCCCATGGCGACCGCGACGGCCTCCTCGTCGTCGAGCAGCAGCGGCGGCACATTCGCGCCCGCGCCCAGGCGGTATCCCGCGGAACCGGGCGTGGCGTCCACGGGATAGCCGAGGGCGCGCAACTTCTCGATATCGCGGCGCACGGTGCGCACGTCCACCGCGAGCTGGGCGGCCAGATCCGCGCCGCTCCACTCACGCGGGGTCTGCAACAACGACAGCAGTCGCAGCAGTCGAGCCGAGGTTTCCAACATGAATTCGATTCTTCCCGACAGCTAGGGCAGAACCTGTCCTAACCGGCTCGTAGCGTAGTTCTCATGAGCGAACAGGTCACTCCCTTCCGCATCGACATCCCTCAGACTCAGCTCGACGATCTGCGGCGGCGGCTCGAATCCGCCCAGCTGCCCGCCCCGCTGCCGGGCGACGACTGGGACACCGGCGTGCCCGTGCACTGGCTGCGGGAACTGGTGGAGCACTGGCGTACCGGATACGACTGGCGCGCGGCCGAAGCCGAACTCAACCGGTATCCGCAGTTCCACACCGAGATCGAGGGGCAGCGGGTGCATTTCCTGCACATCCGCTCGGCCGAACCGCGCGCGGTACCGCTGCTGCTGACCCACGGCTGGCCCGGCTCGGTGGTCGAATTCCTCGATGTCATCGGGCCGCTCACCGATCCGGCAGCGCACGGCGGCGACCCGGCCGACGCGTTCCACCTGGTCATTCCGTCGCTGCCCGGGTTCGGATTCTCCGGGCCGGTCGCCGACACCGGGTGGACGCGGGCGCGGATCGGCCGGCTGTGGGCCGAGCTCATGCGCCGCCTCGGCTATGAGCGCTACGGCGTACAGGGCGGCGACATCGGCGGCTCGGTCAGCCCCGAAGTGGCGCGGTCGGCACCGGACAAGGTGATCGGCGTGCACGTCAACGGCGGCACCAATCTGCCTCCGCAGTCGGCGGTGAACGACCTCGACGAACTCACCGACCTCGAACGCGATCGGATCCAGCGCATCCAGGCGTTCATGCGCGAGGAGTTCGGCTACATCGCGATCCAGTCCACCCGGCCGCAGGCGCTGGCCTACGGCCTGGTGGACTCCCCGGTCGGGCAGCTGGCCTGGATCATGGACAAGTTCCGCGAGTGGACGCACCCGCGCAATGTCGTGCCCGACAAGATCATCGACCGGGATCGCCTGCTCACCAATGTGATGCTGTACTGGCTGACCGGCACCGCGGGCTCCGCGGCCTATGTGGGCTACGCCCAGACCGGCGAATGGGGGGCTCCCGCAACCAATTCCGGTGTCCCGACCGGCGTCATCGCCTTCGCCCACGATGTCTGCATCCGGCGCTACTGCGAGCCGTCGAACACCATCACCCGCTGGACCGACGTCGACCGCGGCGGCCACTTCGCGGCGCTGGAGGAACCCGAGATCCTCGTCGGCGACATCCGCGAGTTCTTCCGCGACCTGCGCTGAGCGCCGGCGCCCGGAATCCGGTGCGGTCCGGCCGGATTCAGGGCACCAGCGGCCTGACCTGCTCGGCGGCGAAGCGGACGAAGCCGACCGGGTCAGGGTCGTCGCCGGTGGGTTGCAGCACGACACCGGTGGCCCCGGCCTCGGTCCAGGCGATCACCGCGTCGGCGATGGCCCGGGCGTCCCCGGTGACCCCGATCCCGGGGATGGTGTCGCGATTCTCGGCCCGCAGTTCCGCCGCCACCCGGTCGGCGGCTCCGGGCCCGGTGGCGGCCAGTAGGTACACGACGATCGGATATGGTTGCGCCGCCAGGGATTCCGGCCGGGCGGCCCGCACGATCTCGGCAGCCGTGCGGACGCCTGCGGCGGGAGTGGAGCTGGTGAGGATCACCCCGTCGGCCGCCGCGCCCACCAGTTCGAGGGTGCGGGGCCCGGTCGCGGCGGCCAGGATCGGCGGCGCGGCGGGCGGGGGCCAGTCGAGGGCGACGCCGTCGAGCTGAACATACCTGCCCCGCACCGAGATTCGCTGCCCGGCCAGCAGGGCCCGCAAGGCCTCGAGGTATTCGCGCAGCAGCGTGATCGGCGAGGCGACCCGCTCCCCCACCTGACCCATCCAGTCCTGCACCCCGTGCCCCACTCCCCAGATCCCGCGCCCGGGGAACATCCGTTCCAGCGTGGCCAGCTCCATGGCGGTGATCGCGACATTGCGCAGCGGTACGGGCAACACCCCGACGCCGATGCGCACGCGCTCACTCCAGGCCAGTGCGGCCGCCGCGGTGGCGATCCCGCCTTCGAGGAAGCAGTCCTCCCACAGCCACAGTTCGTCGAGCCCCGACGTGTCGGCTGCCCGCACCACCTCCCGCAGCCGCTCCGGCGGTTGCTGCGGCCGGAACACCACTCCCAGCGTCGTCATCCCCCATGCCTACCACGCGGACGGCGGAAACGACTGCGGCCCGGCCCCATTCGAGGGACCGGGCCGCGGGGAAGTGCTGCTCAGCCGAAGTGGCAGACGTAGTGGACCGGCTCCACGACCTCGATAACGAAGCTGGAGTCGCCCGGGACGGAGAAGGACTCGCCGCCCTTGTAGGCGACGGCCTCGGTCTCACCGGCGAGGGTGACGTTGCACTGACCCTCGAGCAGTTCCATGATCTCCGGCGCGCCCGTGTTGAAGGTCAGGGTGGCGGGGAGGATGACACCGACCGACTTGCTGGTGCCGTCGGCCAGCTCGATGTTGTGGCTCACGCACTTGCCATCGAAGTAGACGTTGGCGCGCTTGGTGACGGTGACATTCTCGAACTTCATGCTGCTACGGAGTCCTTTGCTCGGGTGGGGACCCGCCCTGGCGGGCGGTCCGGTTCGCGCCGATCGTACCGGTGACCTCCGGGCAATCGTTCAGTCGGGCAGGACGCCGGCGCCCGCGTCGGCAAGCGCGTCCAGGGCCGCGACGGCCAGCGCCCGGCCCTGCTCGATGATCGGGGCGGCGCGATGGAAATCCATGGTGCCGCAGATGTTCTGCGGCACCGAGATCACCAGGTCGGGCGGGTGGGCGGCGAGATGCTGGCGGGTGATGGAGGCCAGCATCAGATCGATCGCCCGCTGCGCGACATCGGTGGCGCGCACGCTGCTCAAGGCGGGCGGCTGCTCCTCGACGGTCGCGTCCGGGGTGCGCCCCAGCCGTTGCGCGGACGCCCGCCACCACTGGGTGAACCAGTTGGTCCGCGGTTGCGCCCGGTCGTAGGCGGGGTCGGGCGGACCGGACAGGTCGACCCCGACGAGCAGGTCGGCCGATCCCAGCGCCATGGTGGCGACCACCGGCAGCGGATCGAGGACGCCGCCGTCGACGAGGACATGGCCCTCGCGCAGTACCGGGGTGATGAAGCCGGGGATGGCGATCGAGGCACGGATGGCGGCGTCGAGTTCGCCGGCGCGGAACCAGGTCGAGCGACCCGTGGTGATGTCGGTGGCGACCGCGATGTAGGGAATCGGCAGCTGCTCGATGCACAGTTCGCCGAGCATCTCCCGGATCCGGTCCAGGATCTTCCCTGCCCGGATCACGCCGGGCTCACTGAATGCCGGATCCAGCAGGCGCGCCACCTCGAACTGGCCGAGAGTCGTTGCCCAGGAGGTGAATTCGTCGAGCTTGCCCGCCGCGTACAGTCCGCCGACCAGCGCGCCCATCGACGACCCGGCCACCCCGGTGATCTCGTAGCCGCGTTCGCGCAGCTCCGCGATCACGCCGATGTGCGCGTATCCGCGTGCCCCGCCGCTGCCCAGGGCGAGGGCCACCCGCTTGCCGGTCGGCACCGCGCCGCCCAGGGGCATCGCGCCGCCGATCGGCGCGGTGCTGCTCGTCGGCACCGAGTCGCTGCTCGTCGACACCGACTCGCTGCTCGTCGACGCCGAGTCGTCACGCGTCACCATGGCGTTCTCCCATCTCCACGACGACCGGACCGACGGGTTTCGGCTGCTCCCGCCGCCAGCGCCGCAGCAGGTAGACCCCGAGGGCACAGCCCGCGGTGATCCCCAGCGCCGCGTAGGCGGGCACCGGTTCGTGCGGCACCTGCGGCAGTCGATACCAGTGCGGTGAATACCCGATCCGCCCGAACGGCCTGCCGCGCAACGCGACCGCCGCCGACGGCACGAACAGCACCGACAGCGCGACCACCACACTCGTCGCGCGCCGCGGCAGCGCGGACCCGAGATTGCCGCCGCCCACCAGGCTGATGGCCACCACACCCAGCACCGCCCAGGTCGGATTCGCGACCCCGGTCACCGCGAGCAGCGCCGCCACGGCCGCCAGCACCGACGACGCCGCGATGGCGATGTAGGGGCGCGGCCGCAGCCAGGCCACCAGCAGTCCCGCCGCGACCGCCACGTCGATCAGCAGATTCGCCCAGCCCGGACGCGGCACGGTGACCACCGCGGACGCCGCGGTGGAGAAGGCGACCAGTAACAGCACCAGCACGCCGTCGCGGCCGGGCAGGATCAGCGCGGCCACGAACGCCCCGCCGATCACCAGCGCGACACCCGCGACGACCACCTCGACCCGGTCACCGCTCTCGGCGAGCCAGCGCGCGGCCCGCGCCAGCGTGAACACGGCGACCGCACCGGACAGGATCGGGGCCAGCGAGAAGTCCGGTCCCTCACCGGGCATCGGCCCGAGGTGATCGCGGGCCGGAAGATTCGCCGCCACCAGCGCAACGCCACCAGGATCAGCCACACCGGCGGCGCACCGCCGAACAGGCGGTCCAGGGTGCTCGACCACCGATCCTCGTCCGGAGGCTGGGCGAGATCCCCGAAGATCACCGAGCTCAGGCAGCCGAACAGATACGCGCCGCCCGCCAGGGACGGCGTCCACACCACGGGTGCGAGGCAGCCGATGATGACACCGGCGCACAGGGCGTCGACGTAGTTGACCGTGGTCAGCGAATCCATGCCGACCCCGGACATGCCCACGTGATTGACCAGGATGCCCAGCAGCGCGACCGCGACCGCGCACCAGGCGGCGCGGCTGCTGCCGATGCTGACCACCGCGGCCGCGCAGATCACCGCGACCATGGCACCGGACTCCATGGCCAGCGGCACGCTGCGCACCATGAGGTCGACCCTCTGGGGTGCGGAGGTGAACCAGCCGTAGCTGACGGGCATCATGATCGCCAGCCCGGCCGTCGCGGTGGCGGCGTACACCGCCGCGAACCGCACCAGCGCCCGCCACTCCACCATGTCCTTGACGGTACGGCGATCAGCGAACGGCCCGCAATCACGACTCGCGGACGCGCCGGACCGGATGGCGGGCGCTATCGTTCACCTATGTCTGCTGCAACTGAGAATGTTCGCGTAGATAGTGAGTTCGCGCCCCTGCGGACCGTGGTCGTCTCCCAGAGCGAATTCCGCGCCCCGGACAACACCGAGCTACTCGGCCACGCGATGCCGGTGGAACCGGCCGCGGTGGGCATCCTCGACGCTGTCTGGGGCAAGACGTTCGGTGAGGTGTACCCCGACAAGCAACGCGCGTGGGAGGCCGAACGCGACGAGCTGGCCGCGGTCCTGGAACGCCACGGCGTGGAGGTGCTGCGCCCGCGCCTGTTCACCGCCGCCGAGAAGGCGGCCGCCGGACCGGAGGGCTACGCCAACTTCTTCGTCCGCGATCCGTGGTTCACGGTGGGCGAGAACGTGATCGAGGGCGTACTCCAGTTCCCGCACCGCCGCCGCGAGGTCCTGCCCAGCCGGGATCTGCTGCTGGCGCGCGTGATGCCCGCCGCCGCGCACTACGTCTCGCTGCCGCAGCCGGGCATCGGCCATCCGGGACCCGGCCCGTTCCTCGAGGGCGGCGATGTCCTGGTCCTGGGCAAGCAGGTCTTCGTCGGGCTGTCCGGGATGGCGAGCAACGCCCTCGGCTACCATTGGCTCGCGAAATATCTTCGCCCCCAGGGCTTCACCGTCACCCCGGTCCGCATGCCCGAACACGTCCTGCACCTGGACTGCGCCCTGGGCCTGGTCCGCGAGGGCCTGCTCATCGCCTGCCCCGACCGCCTCCCCGACGGCTTGCCCGCGGCGCTGCGCGCTTGGGAGCGCATCGAGGTCACCGAGGACGAGGCCGCCGCCATGGCCACCAACGGCCTGCCCGTCGACAGCGAAACCTACATCACCGACCCGCGATTCGACCGGGTCGGCACCCTGCTGAAGGAGCGCGGCATCACCGTCGAGTACATCGACTTCTCGGTGTCGCGGCTGTTCGGCGGCGCGTTCCGCTGCTCCACCCAGCCGTTGCTGCGCGCCGAATGACCGCTCCCCCAACCCGTTTCGGGGCGGAGGGCGTCACGCGGCGGAGGTCACGCGGTAGACGTCGTAGACGCCTTCCACATTGCGGACCACATTGAGCAGGTGCCCGAGGTGCTTCGGGTCGCCCATCTCGAAGGTGAACTTGGAGATGGCGACGCGATCACCGGAAGTGGTGACCGCCGCGGAGAGGATATTGACCTTCTCGTCGGCGAGCACCTTGGTGACGTCGGAGAGCAGGCGGGTGCGGTCGAGGGCCTCGATCTGGATGGCGACCAGGAAGACCGACGACGGCGATGGCGCCCACTTGACCTCGATGATGCGTTCGGGCTCCGAGCGCAGCGAGTCGGCGTTGGTGCAGTCGGTGCGGTGCACGCTGACCGCGCCGCCGCGGGTCACGAAGCCCATGATCTCGTCGCCGGGCACCGGGGTGCAGCACTTGGCCAGCTTGGAGACGGTGCCGGGCGCGCCTGGAATCTCCACGCCCGCGTCACCGGTCGTGCGCTGGCGGGCCGGCACCGTGGACGGCGTGGACCGCTCGGCCAGTTCGTTCTCGACATCGCTGACGCCGCCGAGCTGGGCCATGAGCCGCTGCACCACGTGGTGCGCGGACACCTGGTTCTCGCCGACGGCCGCGTACAGCGCGGAGATGTCGGTGTAGTGCAGTTCGTGGGCGAGGGCGCTCATGGCGTCCACGCTCATCAGACGCTGCAGCGGCAGGCCCGAGCGACGGACCTCCTTGCTGATGGCGTCCTTGCCCGCCTCGAGGGCCTCCTCGCGGCGTTCCTTGGCGAACCACTGCCGGATCTTGGCCTTGGCGCGCGGGGACACCACGAAGTTCGACCAGTCCCGCGACGGTCCGGCGTTCTGCGCCTTGGAGGTGAAGATCTCGACGACCTCACCGTTCTCCAGCTGCCGTTCCAGCGCGACCAGGCGGCCGTTGACGCGCGCGCCGATGCAGCGGTGCCCGACCTCGGTGTGCACCGCGTAGGCGAAGTCGACCGGGGTGGACTTCTGCGGCAGCGTGATCACGTCGCCCTTGGGGGTGAACACGAAGATCTCCGGCGACTTCAGATCGAAGCGCAGCGACTCCAGGAATTCGGCCGGGTCGGCCGCCTCCCGCTGCCAGTCGAGCAGCTGACGCATCCACGCCATGTCGTCGACTTCGGTGGAGTCGTTGGAGTGCTTGCCCTTGGTCTCCTTGTACCGCCAGTGCGCGGCGATGCCGAACTCGGCGGTCCGGTGCATGTCCTGGGTGCGGATCTGCACTTCCAGCGGCTTCCCGTCGGGGCCGACCACCGTGGTGTGCAGCGACTGGTACACGCCGTAGCGGGGCTGGGCGATGTAGTCCTTGAACCGTCCGGCCATGGGCTGCCACAGCGAGTGCACGACGCCGACCGCGGCGTAGCAGTCGCGCACCTCGTCGCAGAGGATGCGGATGCCGACCAGGTCGTGGATGTCGTCGAAGTCCTTCCCCTTGACGATCATCTTCTGATAGATCGACCAGTAGTGCTTGGGGCGGCCCTCGACGACGGCCGTGATCCGGCTCGACGCGAGCGTGTTGACGATCTCGGCGCGCACCTTGGCCAGGTAGGTGTCGCGGGAGGGCGCGCGGTCGGCGACCAGGCGCACGATCTCGTCGTACTTCTTGGGGTGCAGGATCGCGAACGCGAGGTCCTCGAGCTCCCACTTGACGGTGGCCATACCGAGGCGGTGGGCCAGCGGCGCGATCACCTCGAGGGTTTCGCGCGCCTTCTTGGCCTGCTTCTCCGGCGGCAGGAAGCGCATGGTGCGCATGTTGTGCAGCCGGTCGGCGACCTTGATCACCAGCACGCGGGGATCGCGGGCCATGGCGATGATCATCTTGCGGATGGTCTCGGCCTCGGCCGCGGCGCCCAGGTTGACCTTGTCCAGCTTGGTGACGCCGTCGACCAGGTGGGCGACCTCGGTGCCGAATTCCGCGGTCAGCTCGTCGAGCGAGTACCCGGTGTCCTCGACGGTGTCGTGCAGCAGGGCGGCCACCAGGGTGGTGGTGTCCATGCCCAGCTCGGCCAGGATGTTGGCGACCGCGAGCGGATGGGTGATGTACGGGTCGCCGGACTTCCGGAACTGGTGCTGGTGCTTCTCATCGGCGACGTCGAAAGCCCGTTGCAGCAGAGCCAGATTCGCCTTCGGGTACAGCTCGCGGTGCACGCTGGCGAGCGGTTCCAGGACCGGCTTGACCGCCGCGATGCCGCGCTGCCCGGTCATACGGCGGGCCAGGCGGGCGCGGACGCGGCGGGAGGCGGAGGTGGGGACGGCGGTGGTGTTGCGGGCGGCGGCCGCGGACTGTGCGTTGGCCGCCGGGGTGGCGGATCCTTCCTCGGGCGATTGCCCCGAGTTCGCCTTCTCCAGATGCTGTGTCATGCCACCTCCGCTCGCGGCCTCGAAAGGAAAACCATATCGGACCGTTCAACCACCCAGATCATCCACTTTAGTCCTGGAATCGGATCACGACCGGGGCAGCGTCCACCGCCGGTGCCAACCGCTCCGGAGCGATGAACGATACCCGTCCTGCTCACTGTTCGCTCGGACTCGCCGCGAGCCCGTCGCGGGTCAATTCCAGCCGTCGTGTCACCCCGATGCCGGCCAGGAATCGCGGGTCGTGGCTGACCACCACGAGCGCGCCCTGGAAGCTCGCCAGCGCCTCGGTGAGATGCGCGAGGCTGGGCAGGTCCAGGTTGTTGGTCGGCTCGTCGAGCAGCAGCAGTTTCGGCGCCGGTTCGGCCAGCAACAGCATGGCCAGCGCCGCCCGCAACCGCTCCCCGCCCGAGAGCGCCCCGGCCGCGACGTCGGCGTCCGCGCCGCGGAACAGGAACCGGGCCAGCTGGGCGCGGATCCGCTCGGGTGCGGCGTGCGGCGCGGTGGCCGCGACGTTCTCGAACACGGTCTTCGATTCGTCGAAGACGTCGAGGCGTTGCGGCAGCATGCGCCACGGCACGGCCGGCCCCTCCTCCTGAATGCGGTGCAGCAGCGTGGTTTTGCCGATGCCGTTGCGTCCGGTGAGCGCGATGCGTTCGGGCCCGGTGATTTTCAGGGTCACGGTGGGTCCGCACGGCAGTCGCGCCTCGGTCAGGTCGAGGACGTCCTGGCCCGGGTAGAGCCGGGTGCCGGGTAGGTCGACACGGATCTCCCGGTCGTCGCGCAGCCGGTCCTGCATGTCGGTCAGATGATCCTTGGCCTCCTCGACCTTGCCGATGTGGTTGTTGCGCAGCTTGCCCGCCGACACCTGGGCCTGGCGTTTGCGTTCGCCCATGACGATCTTGGGTTCGCGCTTCTGGTCCCACATCTTCTGCCCGTACCGCTGGCGGCGGTCGAGTTTGATGCGGGCTTCGACGAGTTCGCGCGACTGCTTGCGGACATCGCTGCGCGCCTCCCGGATGGCCGCGCGGGCGGCTTCCTGTTCGGCGTCGATGATCCGTTCGTAGTCGGTGAAGTTGCCACCGAAGATCCGCACCTCGCCGTGCCGTAGTTCGGCGATGGTGGCGACCCGGTCGAGCAGTTCGCGGTCGTGGCTGACGGTGAGCACGGTGCCGGGGAACTGGCCGACGACCTCGTAGAGCCGCTCGCGCGCCACCCGGTCGAGGTTGTTGGTCGGTTCGTCCAGCAGCAGCACATCGGGTTCGCGCAGCAGTTCGGCAACCAGGCCGAGCAGCACGGTCTCCCCGCCGGACAGGGTGTCCAGGCGACGGTCCAGGTGCGCGACATCGCCTGCGACATAATGCAATCCGAGCCGCCCCAGCAAGGCCACCGCGCGTTCCTCGATGTCCCAGGCCGTGCCGACGGTCTCGAAGTCGGCATCGTCGCCGGTCCCGGATTCGATGCGGTGCAACGCCTTCCGGATATCCGACAGCCCGAGCACCTCGTCCACGCGCTGCCCCGCGGCGAGTCCGAGATCCTGCCGCAGGTACCCGAACCGCCCCGGCATGGTCACCGAGCCGCGCTGGGCGCGCAATTCCCCGGTGAGCAGGCGGAACAGGGTCGATTTCCCCGCGCCGTTGGTGCCGACCAGGCCGACGTGACCCGGCCCGAACTGGGCGTCGAGTCCGTCGAACACAGGGGTGCCGTCCGGCCACGCGAAGGTGAGATCGGAAACAGAAATAACAGGCATAGACATGCGGGCCTCCCGAGAGTGAGCGAATGCGGCGCGCGACTGCGGGCCACTCGGCGATCACCTCAGAAGATCAACGGCATGTCTCCGATCAGACGGGAATGAGAACCGAACTACGGTAACCGAGATCAACGGGCCGGGGCAAGAACATATTTCGTGAGCCGAGTCTCAGCGCACGTCAGCGCGCGGTGACACGCAGATACCCGAGCGCCGCCACCGCCAGCACGGCCGACACACCGCACATGACCGTCACGCCGCGCCCGAGGGTGATCCCGCCCAGCAAGCTCCCGGCCCCGATGCCGAGGTAGATGCAGGAGGCGTTCAAGGCCACCACCAGCCCGGATTCCGCGGGCGCGGCGGCGATGAGCCGGTGCTGCTGTGCGGGCGTCTGGCACCAGGTCGACGCACCCCAGCCGAGCGCCAGCACACCGACGAGCACGGGCAACCGCGCGCCGGTGGCGGCCAGCACGGCCATGACGCCGAGGGAGACGGCCATCAGCGCGTACCCGGAGGTGAGCACCGGGACGGGTCCGAACCGATCGGTGGCGTAACCCGAGAACAGATTGCCCGCGATCGCGCCGACCCCGTACAGCCCCAGCACCCAGGCGGTGGCCGAGGACCCGATTCCCAAGGCTCCCAACGCCGGAACCGCGTACGCGTACACGGTGTAGGCCGCACCCATGCCGAGCACGGTCAGTGGCAGCACGGCCGCCACGGACCGATCGCGCAGCACCGCCAGCCGAGTCGCCAACGGCACCATCGGATTTCCGGGCAGCGCGGGCACCCAGGCCGCGACTCCGGCCGCGGCCATCGCGCAGACCACCGCGACCCCGATCAACGCCGACCGCCACCCCATCCGCTCGGCCAGCAGGTCACCGAGCGGCACCCCGAGCGCCGTCGCGACGGTCAGGCCGCCCACGACGACGGCCAGCGCTCGCGCCCGGGTCTGCGGCGGGACGAGCGCCGAGGCCACGGCCGCCGCATTGGGGGTGAAGGCCGCGGCTCCGAGCGCGGCCACGATCCGGGTGGCCAGCAGCATCCAGAACGCCGGCGCCAGCGCCGAGCCGACATTGGCCAGGGCCAGCACCAGCAGCGCCGAGACCAGCAGGGTCCGGCGCGGCAGCCGCGCGGTCAGCGTCGCCAGCACCGGCGACCCGAGCGCGTACGTGGCGGCGAAGACGGTCACCGCCAGCCCCGCGCTCGCGAGCGAAACCCCCAGCGTCCCGGCCACATCCGGGAGAAATCCGGCGAGGATGAACGAGTCGGTGCCGACAGCGAACGTGCCCAGGGCCAGGATCCCCGTGCGCCGCAACCCGTTCCACGCACCCACCGCTCCCGACCCCGCGTCACCACCCACTCCCGCCGCCTGGTCCTCGGCTCGCACCGGGCGTTCAACCGGGATATTTCGCATCCCGAATCTCCTTCCGAAAAAACCCGGCGTATGCCGGGTCGGTTTCTCGCGTACGCGCGAACCGGTCATCCGGTCCTGTTCTCGTAGAAGCGCCGCGCGTACTTCGAGGCGTTGGCCGGGGTGCCCGCCATCACGTCGGCCACCGTCTGCGCCGTCAGCTCCCGTCGCCAAGCCAGTTCGGCCCGCCCCATGGCCGCGGCGATGCCGCACGGTTTGGCGAATTCCTCGCTCCCCCGCGCGGCCCCGGCGCCACGACGGCGAATCTCGGTGCACCGGAACGCCTCCGTGCGCCCTTCGACGGCGGCCACCACGTCCATCAAGGTGATGCGCTCGGGCGCGCGCGCCAGCCGGTATCCCCCGCGCGCTCCAGGTGTGGACTCGAGGATCCCTTCCCGCACGAGCGGCTGGAGCCGCTTCTTCAGGTATTCCGGCGGCAGTTCGAAGATTTCGGCGAGCCGGGCGGTGGCGATCGGCGCGTGGTCGTCGAGCCAGGCCAGGGCCACACAGCAGTGCAGCCCCCATTCGACGCCTTCACCCATCAACATGAATAGGGATAGTACATGTCCCGATAACCCGGGCCAACCCCGTTCAGCTGCCGATGCGGCGAGCCTTCATGCCATTGGCGAGGGGTACCTCGCCGACCTTGCCGCCGGCTTCGGCGTGCAGCATGCGGCCGCCACCGGTGTAGATGCCGACGTCGGAGGGCCCACGCGGCCCGAACGACCCGAAGACCAGGTCACCGGGCTTGGCCGACAGCAAAGGCACCTCGACGCCCTGTTCCCACTGCTGTTCGGCGGTCCGCGCCAGGGTGATGGTGCTGCCGCTGCCCGCGAACACCGCGGCCGCGGTCAATCCGGCCTGGTCGAAGCCGCCGTCGCTGGGCCCGCCGGGTCCACCGCCGCCGAAAACGTACGGCGTCCCGATCCACTGCTCACCGGCGGCCACGATCTGCGGCCCGAGATCGGCCCGCGAGTCGGCCTGGAACCGGCCCTCACTGCCGAGGCTGCGGAACCCGGGCTCGGCGGCGAGGATGCGCGCCACGTAGGGCCGGGTCTCGGTGTAGTGCCGCGAGATCTGGTTGGGCATGCCGCCCGAGGCCAGTACCGCGCCCTCACCGGCGTTGTAGGCCGCGACGGTCAGCGCGGTCAGATCACCGGACACCGTGCCCGCGGCCATCCAGCCCTCGATGGTCTTGGCGATGGCGCACATGTAGCGACCCTGCCCGATGATGGCGTCGGCCGGATCCAGCACGCTGGCATAGCCTTTGCCGTCGGCGTCGATCACGTAGGGCTGTCCGTCGGGGGCGAGGGCGCGGGCGGTGCCGGGCATGAACTGGGCGATGCCCTGCGCGCCGTCCGGGGAGACCGCGTCGGTGCGGAACCCGGATTCGGCCTGCCCCTGCGCCGCCAGCAGTGACGCGCCGATCTCCGGGCACAGCGAACCCGCGCGCCGGTACCAGATCTCGAGTTCGGCGGGCACCTTCCCGGAGGCGAGATTGCCGCCCGCGGTACCGAATCCGTTCTCGCAGTACGGCCCCGAGGGCGCGGGGATGCTGCCGCCGGCCAGCCACGGCATCGGGTCGACCTGATGCCCGCCGGTCATGCGCCCGCCCGGAACCAGCTCGAAATGCAGGTGCGGGCCCGAGGATTCGCCATTGCTGCCGACGTCGGCGATGTGGCGGCCCATCTGCACGATGTCGCCGGTGCGTACGAAGATGCCGTTCTCGTACATGTGCCCGTACACCGTGGAGTAGCGGCGGCCGCTCTCGTCGAGGGAGTCGATGACCACCCAGTCGCCGAAGCCCGAGGCCGCGCCCGAGGCCACCACCAGACCGTCGGCGGCCGCGTAGATGGGGGTGCCCGCGGCGGCGGCCATGTCCACGCCGAGGTGCGCGCCACCGCGCGCGCCGAAGGTGTCGGAGACGGTGAATGTGCCTGCGGCGAGCGGGTATTGGTGGCGGCCGGCGCCGGTGAGGCTGCCCGCCTCGTTCACCCGGCCGGGCGCGGCGGCCATGGAGGCGTTGGCGGGGGCGAGCACCGTCGAGGTGGGTGCCGCGTCCTTGACGCTGACCAGTACCCGGTCCAGGCGGTTGCGGGCCGCGTCGCCGCGATCGCCCAGCGGCGTCCACTGGATCCCGGCGGCCGCGCCGGGAGTCCAGCTGCGCTGCTTCCAGATCAGATAGTCGACGCGGAAGGCGGCGGCGTTCTCCTGGAGGAACGACACGATGGCGTCGCCCTTGCCGGAATCGCCGCCGACGATGAATTCCACGGCGCGCCCGGCCTTCAGGTCCGGGGTGGCGTCGTCGTCGACCACGCCGCGCATGTCCATCATCCCGAAGCGGGCCACCGTGCAGCGCAGGACGCGCAGCGCGCCCTCCTGTAGCCCCGCCTCGACGGGCGAGCCGGTGGACGGGCAGCTGGGTTCGGTGCGCGCGGAGGTGAGCGCGGGGATGGCGGGCGATCCGGGGCCGCAGCTGGTCTCACTGGCGGGCAGGATGATGACGAGCAGCAGCGTCATCATCCCCAATATCAGGCAGATCGCCCCACCCACGAGGTACTTGGGCCTCACGCCCGAAAGCTCCCGGCCGCCGCGCTGATCACTCGGACATCATGCCATGGCGGACACGCGGTTTCACGGACGTCCGCATCCGTCACACCCGTCGTGCGTGTCTCCACCGAACCGACCCGCGTGTCTGTTTCGGCGGGCGCAATGCGGGCATTCCTCGGATATGCCGTACCTTGCCCGCAATGAAGTCCGCGCCGCTGGCATCATCAGCGGCGTCGGCGCGCTCTTCGCCCTCATCGAGGGCATCTACATCCTGCTGCTGGTCTTCGACGCGGACCAGTCCAACAAGTTCTTCGGCTTCATCAAGCGGCTGGCCGAACCGCTCGCGCTGTTCTTCCCGGGGCTGTTCCACACCAGCAATGCCGACTTCAACATCATCCTGGACTACGGCCTCGCCGCGATCTTCTGGCTGGTGGTCACCGGATTCGTGGCCCGCATCATCGCCCGCTGACCGAGCGGCGCTGCGGGGACACGCCCCGCAACCCGATCCCCTTCCCCGCGGCGGCCGCGGGGAAGGGACGGCGCTGGCCTGAACGGATCAGAGCTTGACGATCGACGTCACCGGGTAGTCGCCCTGCCGTTCGCGGCCGTTCAGGAAACCCAGCTCCAAGACGACTGCCGCCGCCGTGACCTCGGCACCCGCGGCGGCGAACAGCTCGGCCGCGGCCGCCAGGGTGCCACCGGTTGCCAGAACATCGTCGAGCAGCAGCACTTTGCGGCCCTTCAGATCGATGCCATCGGCCGGGATTTCCAGTGCGGCGGAACCGTATTCGAGCGTGTATTCGCGGCTCAGCACCGGCGGCGGCAGCTTGCCCGCCTTGCGGACCGCGACCACGCCGGTGCCGAGGATGGCGGCCACGCCCGCGCCCAGCAGGAAGCCGCGCGCGTCGACACCGGCGACCAGATCGGCGTCGGGGGCGCAGGAGGCGAAGCAGTCGAGCACCGCACGGAAGCCCGCGGAATCGGCGAACACCGGGGTCAGATCGGCGAAACGCACGCCCGGCGTCGGGAAGTCATCGTGCCAGCGGGTCAGCCGCCGCACCGCTTCCTCGGCCCGCGCGGCCCGCTCCCCCACCAGTTCGGCCGTCTCCAGCATCTCGTGCTTGCTCATCTACACCCACTCCTCGTTCACCACGCCGGTCCGGCACAACTACCGTTTCAGTACCCAGCGATCCATATTCCAGCCCGCGCCCGCCTTCGTGGCGCTGGCGATCCCGTTCTCCATGCCGTTGCCGAACCCGATGGTGCGGGGGGAGGCGAACAGCGGAATCGACGGCATCTCGCTCCAGAGCAGGTTCTCCTGCTCATTGAGCAGATTCAGCACGGCTGTCGAGTTGTCGTCCGCCGCAAGCTGATCCGCGATGGCATCGTAGCGGCCGTTGCCGAACCGCCCGAAATTCAGGCCCGCGCCGGTGCGCAGCGCCGCGATGGCGTCGGTCGCGCCGAGCGTGCCGGAGGGGCCCGGCATGGCGGCGGTGCCGCCCAGGATCGCGTCGACCTTGCCCTCGGTGAGCTGCGCGGCGGTGAAATCCGGTGCGCCCGCGTCGATCACGTTCACCCCGGCGGCCTTGCAGGCGTCGGCGATGGCGGCGACCATGGCCGCGCGGCGTTCGTCGGGCTTGACGTAGCCGATCCGCACGGTCTGGTTGGCCACGCTCGAGGACGCGGCGGCCTGGGCGGCGGTGCCGTCGCCCTTGTACTTGTCGCCCGCACCCGAGATCGACTGGTAGTACACCGAATCCTGTTGCACGGTCCGCGAATTCAGCGGCCCGGCGCCCAGGCCGATCTTCACGGTGTAGTCCGGGTGCCCGAACTTCTCGAACAGCGCCTGCCGCGGCACGCACGAGGCGAACCCACGCCGCGCGTCCGCGCGGTCGAACACACCGCCGGTGGCGAGCACCAGCTGCTCGACACCGCGACCGGGCAGGTTCTGCCGGTGGAAGCTGCCCAGGCCCACGTCACCCAGTGATCCCGCGCCCACGTCCAGCACGCCGATCGAGTTGTCCGACACCTTGGACTTCAGGTCCGAGTGCCGGTCCCAGACCACGATGCGCCCGGTCCGAGGCTGGTTGCCCCACCACTTCTCGTTCTTCACCAGGACCAGGCCGTCCTTGTCGGTGAAGGAGTCGATCCGGTACGGGCCCGACGACGGCAGCACCGTGGTGTCCACCTTGCCGGGAGTGAGCTTCCAGCCGTTGTTCCAGAAGTCGGCGACCCGCTCCAGGGTGGGCTGGTCGCCGGTCTGCACCGGGGTCACCACGTTCGGGATCTTCACCTGGGTGGCGACCACGTGCGCGGGCATCAGCTCGGCGGCGTTGAACAGGGTCTTCCACGCCGAGTAATGCTTGCCCGGGCGGAACAGCACGGTGGCGTCCTTGGACCCGGGCTGGCAGTCGACGCGTTCGATATCGCGGTAGCCGTCGGTGCCGGCCGCCTCGAACAGCGGGACCGGGCCGCCCGGGGCGGGCTTGGTGAACCGCCCGCTGCGCGCGGCCCAGGTCAGCACCAGGTCGTCGCAGGAGGTCGGGATGCCGTCGGAGTAGACGCCCTCCGGGTTGAGCCGGTACTGGATGGTCTGGGCCTCGCCCGGCACCTCCTTGGCGGTGCCGGTGTCGGTGTCGGCCACCGGCTGCCCGTCGGGCCCGGTGTAGAAGAACCCGGTCAGCACCCGCGAGAACACCGCGGTCGCACCGCTGTTCGCGCCGAGCGCGCTGCCGCCGTTGTAGGAGGCGACGACCGCGTCCACGCCGTACCCGATCGAGGGCACCTGGTTCTTACCCGCGCAGCCCGCCAGCGCGCCGGCGGCGAGCGTGCCCGCCATCAGCGCGACGACGGTCCGGCGCACGGTCGTGTCGACGGCGGTCCGGCGCACAACCTTCTGGTCTTGCTTCACCCGCGAAACCCCCTGTGCGCCTAGTGCCGTCGCTGCTGTCGTTTCCCACTCGGCCGGGCGCCCGGACGCGGCGCCCGGGTGCCCTGGCTGCGCGGCCCGTGCTCGCGCGCGGCGCCGTTGGCGTCCGAACCGCGACCGGCGACCCCGGCCCGCTCAGCCGCCGCCGCGCCCACGCGGGCCCGGCTGCCGCCCGCGCGCCGGTTGAGCACCTTCTTGGTGTGCGCGGCGACCGGACCCCAGGTCTCCTTGAGCGACACCAGGATCGGGACGGCGAAGAAGATCGACGAGTAACCACCGACGATCATGCCGACCAGCTGCACCAGCGCCAGGTCCTTGAGCGTGCCGACGCCCAGCAGCCACACCGCGATCACCAGCATGCCGATGATCGGCAGGATGCCGATGACGGTGGTGTTGATCGATCGCATCAGGGTCTGGTTGGCGGCGAGGTTCGCCTTCTCCGCGTACGTGTGCTTGGTCAGGTGCAGCACACCGCTGGTGTTCTCCTCGACCTTGTCGAAGACGACCACGTTGTCGTAGAGCACGTAGCCCAGAATCGTGAGCAGACCGATCACCGCCGCGGGCGTCACCTCGAATCCGACCAGCGAGTAGATGCCCGCGGTCACGATGAGGTTGAACAGCAGCGAGGCGATGGCCGCGAACGACATATCGCGTTCGAAGCGGATCGCGATGTAGAGCATCGTCAATCCGACGAACACCACCAAGGCCAGCAAGGCCTTGTGGGTGACTTGGCCACCCCAGGTCTCACTGATCTCGGCCACGCTGATCGCGTTGCGGTTGGGTTGTCCGCTGGAGTCCTTCGGCTGGAACGAGTCGTACAGCGCGTTCTGCAGCTTGTCGGCCTGCTCGGCGTTCAGCGAATCCGAACGGATCTGGATGGTCGACGACGAGCCGGAGCCAACCTTCTGCACGGTCACCGGGTCGTGGCCGAGCGCGGATCGGTAGACATCCTCCACCTTGGAGGTGGTGACGCTGTCCGAGGCGGGCAGCTGGATGCGCGAACCGCCGGCGAAGTCGATGCCCAGGGTGAACCCCTTGAACACCATGCTGGCCATCGCGATCGCGATCAGCGCGGCGGCGATGCCGTAGTAGACCTTGCGCTTGCCGACGATCTCGAAACCGCCGGTGCCGGTGTAGAGCCGCTCGAACAGGCTGTGCCGCTTGTCCGCGGGCGTGGCCTCGTAGTCGAGCTCGGAGTCGGAATCCACCACGATGGGTGAGGACTTGGCCATGATCACGCCTCCTTCACCAGAACGCCGCCGGTGGCCTTGCGTTCCTGTGCCAGCTCTGCAATTGCGCCCAGGCCGTTCACCGACGGTTTCGCCCAGAACGGCGACCGCGAGACCAGCATCATCAGCGGCGCGGTCACCAGGTACAGGACGATGACGTCGAGGACGGTGGTGACACCGAGGGTGAAGGCGAAGCCCTTCACCTGACCCGCGGCCAGCAGATACAACACCGCGGAGGCGATCAGCGAGACCGTCTTACCCGAGAGGTTGGTGCGCTGGGCGCGCTGCCAACCACGCGGCACCGCGGAGCGGAAGCTGCGGCCCTCGCGCATCTGGTCCTTGATGCGTTCGAAGAACACGACGAACGAGTCCGCCGTCATACCGATACCGATGATCAGACCCGCGATACCGGCGAGGTCGAGGGTGAACCCGATCCACCGGCCCAGCAGCACGATCAGCGCGTACACCGCGACACCCGCCGCGAGCAGCGAGAAACCGGCCAGGAAGCCGAGCATGCGGTAGTAGAGCAGGCAGTACAGCAGCACCGCCACCAGGCCGATCGCGCCCGCGATCAGGCCCGCGCGCAGCGAGGACATGCCCAGGGTCGCCGAGACCGTCTCGGCCTCGGAGGTGGTGAACGACAGCGGCAGCGAACCGTACTTCAGGGAGTTCGCCAGCTCCTTGGCGGTGGTGGCGGTGAAGTTGCCGCTGATCTGGGTGCTGCCGCCGAACTGGTTGCCGGACTCGACCCGCGGCGCGCTGACCACCTTGGTGTCGAGCGCGAAGGCCAGCTGCTTGTTGAGGTACTCATTGGTCAGCTTGCCCCAGGCGTCCGAACCGCTCGACTTGAACTCGACGTCGACGACCCAGCGGCCCTGACGCGAATCCAGCTGGCCGGTCGCGTTCTTGATCTCCTGGCCGTCCAGCTTGGACTTGTCGAGGAGGTAGACCTCGGTGCCGTCACTGCTGCAGGCGACCAGAGGCAGGTTCGGATCGTCGTTGCCCTGCAGCGGATCCGGCTTGGTGCAGTCCATGGTGGCCATGGCCTGCAGCTGCGCGGCCTGATCGGTGCTCTGCCGCAACGCCTTCGCGGCCGCGATCTCCTGCTGCGACTGCTGTGGGCTCGGCGCCGGGGTCGGGGACGGGGTGGTGGGAGCCTGCGCCGGGAACACCCGGTTCTGCGGGACGGTCGCCTCGGTGGTCGCCGCGGCCGACGTGGTCGGCGCGGACGAAGTCGTCTCGGGCGTCACCGTGCTGGGCGCGGCCGGGGCGGTGGTCGGGGTGCCCGCGGGCGGCTGCTGCGGCTGAGTCTGCTTGCCGACCTGCGGTGCCGTCACATTGAGCACCGGGCGCACGTACAGCTTGGCGGTGGTGGCCAGCGACTTCGCCTGCGCGCCATCCTCGCCGGGGACCGTGATCACCAGGTTGTCACCCTCGATGACGACCTCGGAGCCGGCGACGCCGAGTCCGTTGACGCGCTTCTCGATGATGTCCTGGGCCTTCTTCAGGCTGTCCTGGCTGGGCTTGCCGCCGTCCGGGGTGCGAGCCGTCAGGGTGACCCGGGTACCGCCCTGCAGATCGATGCCGAGCTTCGGGGTGTGGACTTTGTCGCCGGTGAAGAAGATCAGGCCGAACATCAAAGCCACCAGCGCGGCGTAGACGCCGAGCAGGCGCAATGGATGCGCCGTTCCCTGTGAAGGTGGCACAGTACTTATCTCCTAGGCGGGATCGAGGGTGGAACTAGCGGGTACACACCGCAGCGCCACCGGCCGCCGGTGTACGTCGAGTACAGCCCGGAGCGGCCGATGGCGCCGGATGTGTTCAGTCCTTGGTCAGCCGCGGCGTGTCGTCGGCGGCTTCGGAGGCGGCGTCCCCGGCGGCCGCGGTGCCGTTGGCCGCAGCGGCGGTGCCGTTGGCCGCGGAGGGGGCGGCGGTGTCGTCGGCCGCAGGGGCGGCGGTGTCGTCGGCGGCGGCCGTGTCGTCGGCCTCGTCGTCGTTGCGCACCTCGAGCACCGACTTGCGCAGCCAGGTGGTGACGACCTCTTCCGCGATCTCCAGATCGACGGTGGCGTCATCGAGTTCGACCACGGTGCCGAACAGACCCGACGTGGTGACCACCCGGTCGCCGACCTTCAGGGCGTCCTGCATGTCGGTCACCTTCGCCATCTCCCGCTTCTGGCGGCGGACGCCGAGGAACATCGGGATGAGCAGGGCAACCAGCAGCAGTGGCAGCAGAAGATCCATCGTCGAAGTCAGCTCCTGGTCAGTGGTCAGACGGTTGTTTTCCAGACAGTCTGCCAGTAATCCCTGAGAGAACGCGCGGCGACCTGTCCCAGAGTCCACCCGTTTTCGCCCAGGGCTGATTCCCCGGGCCGCGCGGTCGACCCCCGACTGTGCCGACCGCGCAGTCTCACTCAGGCCGGCTGTTGTCCGTAGCTGTAGTCGTCGAGCGGGAAGCTGGACGCTTCGCGGTGGGCGTTCAGGGTGCTTGTCGGGCGCAGCAGGGCGGCCTCGCCGTGCTGGTTGAAGTAGTAACTGCGCGCGGTCGAGCACTGGCCGCCGTAGAAGACCGAGGAGCCGAGCTTGTCGGTGACGCGGTCCAGGAATTCGGCGTTGGCGCGCTCGGTGACCTCGAAGACCTGCTCGCCGCGGCGGAACATCTCACCGAACAGGCGCGTCATGTGCTTCATCTGCGCCTCGATGGTGGTGAAGTAGGACAGGCCGCTGTAGGAGTAGGGGCTGTTGAGGCTGACGAAGTTGGGGAACTTCGGCACCGTGATGCCCTCGTAGGCCTGGAAACGGTTGTCGCGCCAGAACTTTCCGAGGTTCACCCCGTCGCGGCCGATGATCTCGATGGCCGGGAAGTTGACGTCCCACAGGTTGAAGCCGGTGGCCAGGATGAGGGTGTCGACCTCGGTCTTGTGGCCGTCGGCGGTGACGATGCCGTCGGGCTCGATGCGCTCGATGGAGTTGGTCTCCAGGCGCACGTGCGGCTCGTTGAAGGTCTTGAAGTACAGGTTCGAGAAGGTGGGCCGCTTGCAGCCGAAATCGTAGTCGGGCGTGAGCTTCTCGCGCGTCTGCTTGTCGCGGACCTGGGTGCGCAGGTGGGCCTTGGCGAGTAGTCCGGCGGCCTTGTTGAGCGGCTTGGCCTGCTTGAAGTGCAGCACGCCGACCACCATGAGCGCCTCCAGCATGGAGGTGTTGACCAGGCGGGCGGCCTTCTGGGTGGCCGGGACTCGCGCGAACAGCTTCTGCACCGAGGGCGGGATGGGGGCGTCGACCTTGGGCACCACCCAGATCGGGGTGCGCTGGAAGACGGTGAGCGCCTGCGCCTTCTTGGCGACCTCGGGGATCAGCTGCACGGCGGTGGCGCCGGTGCCGATGATGGCGGCCTTGGTGCCGGTGAGGTCGAAGCCGTCCTCCCAGGCGGTGGTGTGGATGATCTTGCCCTCGAACGTGTCGATGCCCGGGAACGGCGGGGTGTAGGGCTGCGACAGGAAGCCGGTGGCGGCCATCAGGTAACGCGCGGTGAGGGATTCACCGTTCTCGACCGATACCACCCAGTGCTGCTGCTCGGCGTCCCAGCGGGCGCCGCCCACGGTGGTGCCGAAGCGCATGCGGCGGCGCAGGTCGTACTTGTCGGCGACATGTTCGGCGTACTTCTTGAGCTCCGAGCCCGGCGCGAACAGTCGCGACCAGTTCGGGTTGGGTTCGAAGGAGTACGAGTAGGTGACCGAGGCGATGTCCACCGCCAGGCCCGGATAGTGATTGACGTGCCAGGTGCCGCCGAGGTCGTCCTCGCGCTCGAGGATGAGGAAATTGCCCAGGCCGAGCCGATCCAGCTCGATTCCCGCACCCATACCGCCGAAACCCGCCCCGACCACGATGGCGTCGTACTGAGGTGCCACGCCGAACCTCCCGCTGAGCTGTGTTCTCTACGAAAACTGATTCATCTGTCACGGAATGACATCTCATTCCGTTTGTGATCACCGTATCATCGGCCTGGTGACGAAGCCATCCTCGAGAATCGAACGACGCAAGGCCGAACTCCGCCGGGAGATCATCGACACCGCGTTCGCGTGTTTCGCCGAGAAGGGCTATCACGCCACCGGCATCGCCGATATCGCCGCGGAGCTCGGCATCGGGCACGGCACCTTCTACCGGTACTTCGAGAACAAGCGCGACATCATCGACCACGTCATCGACGACCTGGCCGCGCGGATCATCGAAGCGCTGGGCACCGACAACGCCCCCGACGCGGCCGACAGTCTCGAGGAGTACCGGGCGCAGGTGGACCGGATCGGCGACGCGCTCAACCGGATCTTCCTGGAGGACCGGCGGGTGGCGCAGCTGCTGCTGTTCCAGGCCACCGGGATCGACTCCGAATTGACCGAGCGGCTCTACGGCCTGCTCGACACCGCCGACGCCCTGACCGCCGGATACCTCGAGCACGGGGTCGAACACGGTTATCTGCGTGCGGATCTCGACACCGTGAACACCGCGCGCGCGGTCACCGGCATGCTGCTGGCGGCCATCGTGCACGGCATCCGCACCCCCGACCCGCAGGCGGTGGACGATCTCAGCCATGCCATCCGGGCGCTGCTCATCGACGGCGTGCGCAAGCACTGAGGCGGCAATCCGGCAGGCGCTGACACCCGTGTACAAACAGACCCGTATGTCCGGTGCCGCCGGATCCGCATGGGGCGGAAGTAATTCGGACACGAAGCTCTTGGCACAATGGCGCGAGTGACCCCTGAGGACGTCCGCCGCCGCCGGTTCGGCCCCGCGCCGCACGGGCCGCACGGCTACCACCCCGCCCAGGTGGACGCCTTCTGCGCGCGCATCGCCGACACCATGGCGGGCCACGACCATCTGACCGTCGCCGAGATCCGGCTCGTCGAATTCGACGGTCCCCCACCCGGGCAACACGGTTACGACATCGAACAGGTCGACGATTTCCTCGACCGGCTGTGCATGGAACTGGAGTACCTACGCCTGGGCCGGACCCACCAGCCCGTGAGCCGCACCCACGACCAGCTCACCCCCGACGACGTCCTGCACATCCAATTCTCCACTCCCCCTTACGGTTTCCGCGGCTATCGAGCCGAGGAGGTGGGGGCTTTCCTGGACCGCCTGGCCGCCACCCTCGCCCATCACGGCCCCAACGGCCTCACCCCGGACGAGGTCCGGGCCATCACCTTCCACCTCGCGCCCATCGGCGATCCCGCCTACCACCTCGACGAGGTCGACGCTTTCCTGGACCTGGTGGTCCGCCAACTCGAAGCGGTGCGCGCGGAGCCACATCAGCCCCGCGCACACTCCTGACTGCTGTTCTTGAAGCCCCTTTTTCTGACTACTTTTCTTGACTGCCCTCTTCTTTTCTCGACTGCCCTCTTCTTTTCTTGACTGCCCTCTTCCTGACTGCTGTCCCGACCGCTTTCTGTCGGCCCGCCGGCTCGAGTTCAGCCCCGCTGCACGAGTTCAACCCCGCTACACGAGTTCAACCCCGCTACACGAGCTCAACCCCGCTACACAAGCTCAACCCGCTGCACAAGCTCAACCCGCTGCACGAGTTCAACCCCGCTACACGAGCTCAACCCTGCTGCTCGAGTTCAGCCCTGCTGTTTGAGTCCTCGTGCGGGGTCGATGAATTCGTTGGTGACCAGGGTGGTCGCCGTCAGATTGTCGGGGACCTCGCGGCCGCGGGCCTTCAGCAGCGGGGTGACCTGGGCTATGGACCGGGTGACGCGGTCGAGGTCGAAGTTGCCGAGGGTGTTGCCGGGGCCGTTGGCGACGATCTTCTCCTGCAGCTGCACTTTGACCGAGTCGGTGTTGCCCGCGGCGGACATGGGCGGGCCGTCGGGGATGGTCTGGGCGATGTGGAGCAGGGCCTGGTTGGTGGGTTCGGGGTTGGTGACGTAGTCGATTTCGGCCTGCTGCAGCAGGGGGACGAGTTTCTGCAGGCAGGGGCGGAGTTTGTCGAGTTCGCCGCTGCGGACCGACCAGGCGTGGGGGTAGCTCTCGTAGCCGGCGTCGGCGACCAGGAGGTGGCCGGTGGCCTTCTGCCAGCCCTTGACGTCGTGTTCCCAGCGGTAGGGCTCATTGGAGACGTAACCCTGTTGCATGACGCGGCCGTGTTCGGCGACGAAACGGCTGGGGGTGCCGTCGTAGGAGGCGTCGGCCTGTTCCTTCTTCACGTCTCCGTGGGCGATCAGGTAGTCCATGTAGATCTTGCCCTCGGAGTACAGGATCGGGGCGTTGGTGCCGGGCACGTCCTTCCACGAGTTGACCGTGTAGGTGGCCGGATCCCACATGACGATCTGCGGGTTCTTCTGCAGGGACGCGAAGACGCCGGTGAGCGGGAACTTGGCGGCGGCGCGGACCTGCTCGTCGGTGGGGACCAGGCCGAGGGTGATGGAGGTGTCCTGGTACATCTGGGCGGGTACCGGCTGCCCACCGAGGAACGGACCACCCAGTCGCACTTCGACATTCACGCCGGTGTCGCCGAGCGGGCCGGAGTAGGCGCCCTTCTTGGCGTCGACGGTGCCGTTCGGGCCGACCAGCTGATACGCGGCGGCGCGTTCGGGCGTCGCGAACCAGTCGGTCTGGATGACGACGGTGGACGGGCACACACCGGCCAGCGCGCCCTTCCCGGTCGGGGCGGGAGTCGATGCGCCGCCACCGCAGGCGGCGGTGAGCAGGACGCTACCGGCGAGCGCGGCAGCAGCGAGGACACGTTTCTTCACGAGCATTCCTTGGGTTGGGCACAGTGGGGTTGAGACACGACGGGGTTGGGCACAGTGGCGTTGAGACACGGTGCGGTTGAGACACCGTGGTGCTGCTAGCGGCGGGCGCGCTTGCCGTGGGCGCGGTCCACGCGTCCGGCGAGGAAGTCGAAGATCCAGAACAGGATCAGGCCGACGAGGGAGGACAGCAGCAGCGCGGTGAGCAGTTCCTCGGTGGCGAGCCGCTGCCGGTAGACGTCGATCATGCGACCGATGCCCGGATTGCCCTGGCGGAAGAAGAAATCCGCGACGATGGAGCCGATCACGGCCATCCCCGCGGAGATCTTGAAGCCGGAGATCATGGCCGGGAGGGCGGCGGGGAGCTGGAGTTTCAGCAGGCGCTGCCACCGGTTGGCGCCGTGCAGGGTGAACAGATCATGCTCGGAAGGCTGCACCGATTTCAGGCCGAACAGGGTGTTGGTGATGACCGGGAACAGCGACACCATGACGCAGACGATCACCCGGCTGCCGAACTCGTAGCCGAACCAGAATCCGAACAACGGCACCACGGCGAGCACCGGAATCGTCTGCAGGATGACCGCGTACGGGTAGAGCGAGTACTCGGCCCAGCGGGCCTGGCTCATGATCACCGCGAAGGTGACGCCGAGCACGATCGCGATCACCAGGCCCACCAGCGCGATCTGCACGGTCGCGCCCAGCGCCTGCAGGATCTCGGCGCGGGTGGCGGCGTCGAGCAGCCCCTTGGACACCACCGCTTCCGGCGGCGGCAGCAGGAACCGGGATTCCGGCGCGATCAGGACGTGGCTCGCGATCGACCACGCGGACATGACCAGCACGAACACGAAGATGGGCGCGAAGACCCGGACCGGCGCGATCGCGAAGGGCCAGCGCGGCTTCCGGATTCGACGCACGGGCTGCCCGCCTGCTTCGGGCGCGGCCGTGGCGCCGGCCGCCTCGGATACCGGGGCCGCATCCCCGTTCGCGGGCGACGTCGTCAGGTCACCGGCCTCACGCACCGTCGTCGGGTCGCCCGCCACGGATGCGGCGATCGGCGCGTCCGACCCGGACACAGCGATCTCGCTGTCCGCGGCCGCGGTCATGCCGCCCTCCCCAGCGTCTGGGCGGTGCCCCGTTCGGCGTCGTGCAACGCCGCCGAGACCTCCGCCGCGACGGCGCCGAACTCGGCCGTGTACCGCAGCTCGGGCGAGCGCGGAAAGTCCAGCGGCACCGCGATATCGGCCGCTACGCGTCCGGGCCGCCCGGTCAGCACAATGACCCGGGTCGACATGAAGACCGCTTCGGCGACCGAGTGGGTCACGAAGACCCCGGTGAATCCCGAGCGCCGGTACAGCCCGCTCACCTCCTCGTTCAACCGTTGCCGCGTAATCTCGTCGAGAGCGCCGAAGGGTTCGTCGAACAGGAACAGTTCGGGCGCTCCGGTGAGGGCGCGCGCGATCGAGGTGCGCATCCGCATGCCGCCGGAGAGCTGCGCCGGCTTGTGGTTCTCGAATCCGGTGAGCCCGACCAACTCCAGCGCCTCCCTCGCCGCGGCCCGGCGAGTCGTCTTGTCGACGCCCGCGAGTTCGGCGGGTAGCTCCACATTCCGCAGCACCGACCGCCACGGCAGCAAGGTCGCCTCCTGGAAGACGTAACCGAGCTTGCCGGTGCCGAGGGAAATCGTTCCGGCGGTGGGCTTCTCGAACCCGGCGGCCAGTCGCAGCAACGTGGACTTGCCGCAGCCGGAGGGACCGACCAGCGAGACGAATTCGCCGGGCCGGATGGCGATATCGATGCCGTCGAGCGCGTGGGTGCCGTTCTCGAAGGTCAGGCCCACATGATGAAAGGCCAGGGCCTGGTCGGTGTATACGGTGTCGGCGGCGGCGGTGGCATTCCCGCTCGCGGTGGCGTCCGTATTCCCGTCCGGGCCTTGGCCTTTGACGGTGGTTGAGGCGGTGGTGCGCATGTCCACATTTCTATCGGCGGCTCGTTGCCGAATGCGGTCCAGGCGATTACACCCTTGTTTCGTATACGATCAGTGTGGATCAGTTCGGCGGTCAGTCGCCGAGCAGGCGCCCGTCCCGCGCGACCACGCGGCCACGCTTGACCACCAGCGAACGTCGCGGCACGGAAACCACGGCGGCAGCGGGTGTTTCGGCGTCCACCGTGAACAGGTCGGCGGTCGCGCCTTCCCGCAGCCCGTAGTCCTCGATCCCGAGTAGGGCCGCTCCCCCGTAGGTGCCCGCGGCCAGGGCCAGTTCGATGTCCTCGTCGAAGACCAGGCGATCCCGGAACGCCACCTGCATGACCCGGCGCAGCATGTCGCCGTCACCGTAGGGGGTCCACAGGTCCCGGATGCCGTCATTGCCGAGGGCCAGCCCGGCCCCGGCGGCGTGCATGACCCGGACCGGCACCACGGGCGCGCTCCCGACGGCGCAGGTCACCATCGAAACCCCGGCCTCGGCGAGGCTTTCCGCGATCCGGCGCTGTTCGCCCGGCTCCAGCTCGCCCATCGCATAGGCGTGGCTGATGGTGACCCGGCCCGCCAGACCGGTGGCCTTGGTGCGAGCCACGATCAGGTCGTACTGCCAGGCGCCGAGCGCGCCACGGTCGTGCAGGTGGATGTCGATGCCGGCCCCGTACTTCTCGGCGAGGTCGAACAGCACATCCAGCTGCCCGGCCGGATTCCCGTCGTACCCGGCGGGATCCAGCCCGCCGACCACCTCCACCCCGTCGGCGAGCGCGGCTTCGAGAAGCTCGGCGGTGCCCGGCCGGGTCAGCAGCCCGCCCTGAGGGAAGGCCACGAGCTGGACGTCCACCCGATCGGCGTGCCGGGCCGCGGCCGCCCGCACCGCTTCCACGCCCCGCAACCCGACTTCGGGATCGATGTCGATGTGGCTGCGCACGTGCGCGGTCCCCGCGGACACCATGGCCCCCAGCAGGTTCGACGCGTAGTCGGCGCTCGGCAGCCCGAGTTCGTCGCGGCGGCCCTCACCGTTGGCGATCCGCCCGGCGAGCGTGCCGCCGCCGGTGTTCGGCACCCACGGCCCGCCGTACATGGTCTTGTCGAGGTGGCAGTGCGAGTCCACCAGGCCCGGGAGCACCAGCGCCCCCGCCAGATCCACGGACTCGACGCCGTCGGCGGTGAGCCCGTCCCCGATCGCGGCGATCCGCCCGTCGCGAATCAGGATGTCGGCGAGCGTGACCGGCGTACCGGGCGTCCAGGGCCGGCCGCCGCGGAGCAGGAGATCGTTCATGAGATGCACCACCTGTGTCGTAGGAGAAGGGAGAACGGAGTCGGGACGGAACAACGTCAGGACAGCAGCATGGCCGCGCCCGCGCCGACCCCGAACACGATGACCACCGCCCGGAAGGCTCCCGGCCGCAGCCGATCCGCCACCCGGGCGCCGAGAACGCCGCCGAGCAGGCAGGCCGGGGCGAGCACCGCGACCGCCCACCACTCGACGGGCCCGAACAGTGCGACCGCGATCACCGCGGTACTCGACACCGTGAGTGTGAGGAGGCTTTTCAACCCGTTGAGCCGGGTGATCGAGGCATCGATCCCCAGGGCCAGCGCGGTGAGCAGCACGATCCCCATACCCCCGTTGAAGTACGCGCCGTAGGCCGCGCCGAGGAACACGCCCGCGAACAGTCGCAGGCGTGAGTCCCCGCCGTGCTCGGACAGCTTGCGCGACACCAGCGGCTGCGCCGCGAACAGCGCGGTGGCGGCGAGAATCAGATAGGGCACCAGCGCCGCGAACACCTTGGGCGGTGCGGCCAGCAGCGCGATCACCCCGCCGGTGGCGCCCACCACGCCGGTGAGGACCAGCCCCGGGACCAGGGTGCGGTGTTCGTCGAGCCGCTTGCGCAGCGCGGCGGCGCCGCCGAGATAGCCGGGCCAGACCGACACCGAGTTGGTGACCGTCGCCGTGACCGGCGGCAGCCCCGTGGCCAGCAGCGCCGGGAACGACAGCAGACTGCCGCCCCCGGCGATGGCATTGCAGACGCCCGCCCCTACTCCGGCGGCGAACAGGAGCACGAGATGTGCGAGATCCATGAGTTCCTTCCGAACAGAATGGCCGCATCGTATACAAACTGCCGCAGGACGGCGACCCGAAACCGCTGTGGCGCAGTCGGACCCGTGAATACGACCGCCGTCCAGTGACTTTCGGGCGGATACAGTAGATTTGCCACATCCCGTCGGCCGAGGCCACGATGGATCGTATGCAACTCCCCGTTCCACCGAATCCCTGATGAGGCTGCCGTGACCAGCACCGCCGGGCGCATGACACCGCAACAACTGTGTCGCGCCATCCGTGACGACATCATCCGCGGCGCTTACGCCCCCGGCCAGCGCCTGACCGAGGACGCGCTCGCGGAGAGCTACGGGGTGTCCCGGGTGCCGGTCCGGGAGGCGCTCCGCACCCTGGAAGCCGAGGGTTTCGCCTCGTCACGACCCTACGCAGGTGTTTTCGTGGCGGCACTGACCGAGGACGAGGCCGCGGACCTCCTGGAGATCCGGGCTCGCCTGGAACCGCTGTGCGCGTCCCGCGCCGCCGTCCGGCGCACCCCCGAACAGCTCGGCCGCCTGAAGGAGCTCACGGCCCTCGGCCAGGACGCCGTGCGTGCGGGCCGTCTCGACGAGCTCGCTCGCCTCAACAGCCGCTTCCACGAGGTCCTCGCGGAGGCGTCCGGGAGTACCCTGCTCGCGCAGCTGATCATGCAGCTGAGCTGGAAGATCGCCTGGGTCTACTCGGTCGAACTCCCCCGCCGCGCGACCGACTCCTGGCACGAGCACGAACAGATCTGCGCCGCTCTGGAAGCCGGTGACCCCGACCGCGCCGCCGCCGTGGTCACCGCCCACATCGCCCACGCCGCCACCGCCTACCGGTTCCGGAAGCGCGCCGAAGACCCTGCGCCACAGCCCGGTTCGGCTCCGCGCGCTTCGTAACACCGGGGAAGCAATTACCGCCCCCGGACGAAACACGGCTCTCGTATACAAACGGAGTCACTTTCGTTTCCGGGAGGTAGCCATGACGGATTCGACTCCGCGCCAGGTGGATTTGCTGCTGCGGGCCGCCCGCATCGCCGACGACGCGGACCTGGTCGACATCGCGATCTCCGAGGGCGCCATCGTCGCGATCAGCCCCGAGCTCCCGGAGCACGGCGCCGAGGAGATCGACTGCGCCGGCCGCGTAGTCATCCCCGGCCTCGTCGAATCCCACGTCCACCTGGACAAGGCGCTCCTGGACGCCGAGAAGTCGAATCCCGACGGCACCCTGGCCGGAGCCATCAGCGTCACCGCCGAACTCAAACGCGGCTTCACCGTGGCCGCCATCCGCGACCGGGCCCGCCGCGTACTCGACATGGCGATCGCCAACGGCACCACCGCCATTCGCGCTCACCCCGACGTCGACCCGATCGTCGGTCTTCGCGGCGTCACCGCACTGCTCGACCTCCGCGAGGAGTACCGAGACCGCCTGGACCTCCAGATCGTCGCCTTCCCCCAAGAGGGCATCCTCCAGTCCCCCGGCACTCTCGACCTGCTGCGCGAAAGCCTGCACGCGGGCGCTGATGTACTCGGTGGCTGCTCGTACAACGAGCGCACTGTGGAGGACTGCCGCCGCCACATCGATCTCATCTTCGATCTGGCCGCCGAATTCGATGTCCCCCTGGACATTCACGCCGACTTCGCCGACGACGCCACCGATCCGCGGTACGCCATGGCGGACTACATCGCCTCGGTCACCGAGCTCACCAGCCGTCATGGTCGAGTGACGCTGGGGCACATGACGTCCCTCGCCGGTCGATCTCCATCGGATCGTGCGCGGACACTCGAGCGTCTCGCCTCCGCGGGGATCTCCGTGGTTCCACTTCCTGCGACGGACATGCATCTGGGTGGTCGGTCGGACGTCGCCAATGTGCGTCGTGGGATCGCGCCGATTCGGGAGCTGTGGGAGGCCGGGGTGACCACTGCGTACTCGTCCAACAACATTCGGAACGCCTTCACGCCGTATGGGAATGCCGACATGCTCGATATCGGGCTATTCCTGGCTCAGACCGGGCATTTGTCGGGGCCCGAGGACTTGAATCGGATTCTCGGGATGGCCACTACTGAGGCCGCGCGGACCATCGGGATCGCGGATCGATATGGCGTGCGGGTGGGGGCTGAGGCTGATCTCGTGGTGCTGTCGACCTATCGCGTTGCTGACGCGCTACTCGATCGGCCTGACCGGAACTATGTGTTCAAGGGTGGGCGTTTGACGGCTCGGACCACTCGGGTTCGGGAGCTCGTCGGGACTCGAACCGAACCCTAAGAACCAAAACCCAAAGACAGAGAAGCTCAAAGATAAAAGACGCCTGGAGAAGGAAGAGAGGTGGCCGAGCTTGCGAGGCCCCTCACCTACCAGCCCCCACCGGAGAAGACAGGAGCAGGAAGAGAGGTGGCCGAGTTTACGAGGCCCCTCACCTACCAGCCCCCACCGGAGAAGACAGGAAAAGGAAGAGAGGTGGCCGAGTTTACGAGGCCCCTCACCTACCAGCCTCCTCGAGGTTCGGCCGTGCATCGTCCCGGCGTAGGGGAACAGCGGCGGGTGGGATCCTCGAAGTGGCTTGTCGTCCAAGGGTTCTTCGGGTCTTCTCTCTCGAGAAGGTGATGCGTGCAGTCCGTGGGCCGGGGGCGGCGGGTAGCAGCTCCCAGCCCGGCGTCAACCCAAGTCCGGCAGGGCAGGCGAGGTGACCACACTCCGCGTAGCTTTGCGCACGCCAGTCAGGCACGAACGGCTCGGTTTCGACGACACCCGTGAGCGCCACTGCCGACAACTCGAATCGACCGCAGCAGCGATCACCTGCCCCACATGATGACGATCGTTCACACGCGGGATCCCGGTGGGATCAACACTCTTCGGAGCGATCCACCCCGTTCGGCCCGCATGAGGTGAGTCCTTGCCCATCACAACGGTTTTCCACCCATCCGGGCCGTCGTTGATCAACGCGTGGCAGTGATCGCACGCGAACGCCAGATTATCGATATCGGTCGGCCCGCCTTTGGCCCAATCAACAACGTGGTGGGCGGCGCACATACTGGCTGGTTGCTCACACCCGGGTCGGGTGCATCCTTTGTCGCGGGCCAGTAGTGCGAGGCGTTGGGCTTCGCTGGCGGTGCGGCGGGAACGTTGCAGATACAGCGGCATCCCGTCCCCGTCGAGGACCGCGATCACCGGATGCGAATCCCCGGCCATCTTCAACGCCTCAGCAACCGACACCTGGGTCCCGGAGGCGGTGGTGGCGACCCCGGTCCCGTTCTCGAAATCCGCCAAGCTCATCGTGAACACGACCTGGACCGGCATCCCACGATGCGAACCCAGATCACTCACATCCACACCGGGCTGCAGCAACGCGAACAACGCGTCATGAGTGCGCTGCCCCGCATCACGACGGTCACGACCGGCAGCAGCATCCAGGACCGCGTTCTCGATGAAACCGTCACGCGCGGTGGGGCTTTCACTGTCTTCGAGGTTACACATACCGGGCCGCGCCAGCTTCGCAAAAGCAGCATCCAGCAGCGCACGCAACTCAGGGGTGATCCACCCTTCGATCCGCGTCATCCCGTCCACACCGGGACGACACAACGTGATCCCACGACGGCGACGACGATCGGTATCGGAGACGACCTTCCCATCCGGATCCAAGCGCGCGAGAATGTCACGGCCGATCTTCAACAAATCATCCGGCCACCCGTTACGGGAGTAATCGACGAGGATCTGCTCGGCCTCGGCACGAGCCTCAGCGGGAACATCAAGGGGCAGGTGATTCATCACATCCATGATGTGACGCACATGATCACGCGAGATCTCCCCCGCGGCAAACGCTTCGGCGGCCACCGGCAACACCGGCGGTGCGACATGGCCCGTCTGCTGCACGAATTCCCCACAGTGGTGCGTGATCTTCACCCGAACCGACGCGTCATAACGGGACAGCCCGAGGGTATGACGCAAGAACGGCACCATCTTCCCCGCACCACTGCGTGAGTGCAGTGAACGTTCTCCGGCTTCGATGATCAGACGGGTATCCAGCGCGGCGAGCTGACGCTTACAGGTTTCGAGCTGCCGCATCAACGACACAACATCCTCGTCGGAGAACTCCACCATCTTCCCGCCCTGCAAGGATTCAGTCAGGCTCGCCACCGCGGCCGCCAGTTCAGCGATACCGCAGTCGTCGAGTGTCACCCCATTCGAATCCATTCCCCAATTTTACGCCTGTTCGATCATGCCGGGAACCCGAAATATCCAGTATCCCTTATCTTTTCACCCAATATCAACACCACATTCAAATCCGTACCGGGCGCCCCAACCAAACACAAACCACTCGGAATTCCCCGTATCCTCGCCAAGGGAAAGCTAACCGCCGGCCCGCCCACAATCGACGCCAAACACGTCAAATGCAACGTCCGCGCCCGCCCCGACTCCAACGCCCCAGCGGATGCCACCCGAAGCGGCGGAAGCGTAGCGACCGTCGGCAACACAAGAAACCGCCCACGCAAGGCATCCCGAAGCACGCCCACCGCATCCCGAAGCACCGAGCGCGCCGCGCACGCCTCCCCAGCAGTAACTGTCGAGGCGATACGAAACCGCTGCGCCACTTCCGATTCCAACGAACCCGGATGCGCCGAGATCCACGCGCCGTGGTTCCTCCAGGCTTCGAACGCCTGCACTGTCCGGAATGCCGTGAACCACGATTCGAGGTCGGCGTTCAGGCGGTAGTCGACCGCACCGAGCTGCCGGGCCGCCTTCAAGCCGGCTTCGGAGACCTCGGCATCGGCCACAGCGCACAAGTCGGGGTCCACGATGAGCTCGTAGGGTCCCGAATTCTGTTCGGGAAGCAGGCATTCCGCGACCGCTCGCAGCGTGTCCAGGTCCCGTGTCATCCAGCCCACGGTGTCGAAGGACTCCGCCAGCGGCAGTAGTCCCGCCGTGGAGATGCTCCCGTGCGTGGTTCGCATCCCCCACAGCCCCTGATACGCCGCGGGCACCCGAATCGATCCCGCCGTGTCGGTCCCCAACCCGATGGCGGCCTCCCCGCGCGCGACCGCCACCGCGGACCCGCTCGATGATCCACCCGGAATCCGCTGCGGGGCAGCCGGATTGATCGGCATACCATAACGCCCATTGCCGCCGGTGATGCTGTAGGCGAATTCATCGGTCTGCGCGATCCCGGCGATATCCGCCCCGGCCGCGAGCAGAGAAGCGACGACCGGCGCATGCGCATCCATGAGCGCTCCCAGAAACTCCGGGACCCCGCCGCCGAGTGGATACCCGGCGACAGCGTAGAGATCCTTCACCGCCACGGTGTGTCCACTGAGCACCCCGTCACCGGTAGCGGCAACCAGCGGCGCGCCCCGCTCCCGCCACACCCGGGGATCGAAATCGGCTGTCTGCTCGCCCAATCCGCGTGCCGCCGTCATCAAACCCTCGCCAGCACGCGCCTGGCCAGCTCGGTAGCGGCATGACCGGCGAAGTCCGCCACCCGCACCTCACCGTGCACACCCCGCACCTGGTCCACAGCCTGCGAGATAGTGAAATCCGCCGCGGCACTGAGATACAGATACGCCTGCTGCGGATCCGCGTCGAACAGCGACACCACCAGCTCGATGGCGTTCCGGACACACAGTTCCAGCGCCTGGTTCAGATCCTCGCTCAAACCCGTCGGGATCAATAGCCCATGTGAAGCCGCGAACGGTCCGATTCCCCGCCCCAGACCGGCCGCGACCTGGGCCGCCGGAATGACATCGACCGTCAACGTGGCCCGCAGCGGCGCTTCCAGCGCGGTGAGCGCCACTTCCCCGTTCCCTTGGGCGAAGTGTGGATCCCCGATATAGAACAGCGCCTCCGCGACCTGCACCGGCAGAAACAGTGTCGCCCCCGCCGTCAGCCTCCGGATGTCGATATTGCCGCCGTGCGCCCCGGGCGGCACCGACGACACCCGCGTATCCGTATCGGTCGCGACGCCGATGATGCCGAGGAACGGGTGCAGCGGAAACCCGGCCTGCCCCGGCCGATCCGGATGCAGCGGCATGGTCCCGTACCAGGCCCCGTCCCGCTCTTCGACAGCGCAGAACTGCCCGTAATTGCCGTCGAACCGGGGCTTGCCGGCCAGCACACCACGCCCGTGCCGAGTGGATACGACGCCATAGGGCGCACGCATGGCCAGCGCGTCGATCCGGATTGCGAGCAGGTCCCCCGGTTTCGCGCCCGCGACCGCGATCGGCCCGGTGATGATGTGCGGCCCCGCCAGCGAGTCCCGGCGGCGGGTTCCGGCCACCTCGATCGCGTCGGCGAGCACCTGGTCCCGCTCGACCCCGTGCCGCCCGAAGTAGGCCAGCGGATCGGACCCCTGATCCTCCAGAATCCCTTCGTGACTCACGGTGTCGACCACGATGGTCCCGCCCGCCTCGACGGTCGCCACCGGCTTGTCGCCGACTCGCGGCAGCCGCCCCCACAGCACCGCCGTGGGGTCGACCGGCAGATACCCGGCGTCCTCGATCCCCTCCCCCGGTTGCAGTACCGGAAACGCCGGGGCGAACCCCCGCACAATCGACGTCACGCGCCCTACCTTCCCTACCCGGCCAGAATTGGTCGGACCATCCGATATTCCGACCATAAGTCGGCCCGACCGACGGTGCGGGGCCACGAAACCTAACGTAACTGCCGTTTTACCTACCCGAAATGGTCTGCCTGGGAAGGGATTTAGACTCGGGGCGTGACGGCATCGATTCCGCCGCTCCGCCGGCGCGCACGCAGCGTCAGCGCGGAGGTCGCGGCGCACCTGGAGGGTTTGATCACCAGCGGGGAACTGCGGGCCGGGGATCGGCTGCCGCCGGAACGCGACCTGGCGGCCGGCTTGAGCGTGTCGCGATCCTCGTTGCGGCAGGCCATGTTCGAGCTGGAATCCAAGCAGCTCATCGAACGCCGTCAGGGCCGCGGCAGCACCGTCATCGAGAACCCGCGCCGGGCAGGTGATCTCGCGGGCGGGCTCGCGGACCTCGATATCGAGCTCGGCCACGCCATCGAACTCCGCGACCTGGTGGAACCGCGCATCGCCGAACTGGCCGCCCTCCGCGCCGTCGAATCCAACCTGCTGTCCCTCGACGACGTCCTGGCCCGCTCCAGCGACTCACTCTCCCCCGCCGAATCCCTGCGCCTCGACATCGAATTCCACACCCTCCTCGCCCGCGCCGCCCAGAACCCCTTGCTGGTAACCCTCTGCACCATGACCACCGACTGGACCCGCCGCACCCGAGCCCTCTCCCACCGCACCCGCCACGCCCGCGCCCTGTCCATAGACGGCCACCACCGCATCTACACCGCCGTCGCGGCCCACGACGGCCCGGGCGCGGCGGCGGCGATGGAACAGCACCTGCGTGAGGTTCGCGAGGTCAGCCGCCCGCGCCGGTGAGCACCGCTTCGCTCCGGAAGGTGCGGCGATAGGCCAGCGGTGCGACGCCGATCGCCTCGTGCAGATGCTGCCGCAGCGAGGCGCCGGTCGCGAACCCGACCTCACCGGCGATCCGGTCCACGGAAAGCTCTGTGGATTCGAGTAGTTCGCGCGCCCGGAACACGCGCTGCTGGATCAGCCACCGGCCGGGACTCGTCCCGACCTCGTCGCGGAAGCGTCGCGCGAAGGTGCGGCCGCTCATGCGCGCGCGATCGGCGAGGTCGGCCATGGTCAGTGGCCGGTGCAGGTTTTCCAGTGCCCACTGCCGGGCCTCGGCCGTGCCAGCGGCTGTCGGCGGCGGGACCGGCTGCTCGATGAATTGCGCCTGCCCGCCCTCGCGCCACGGCGGGACGACGCACCGCCGCGCGACGGCGTTCGCGACCTCGCTGCCGTGGTCGCCGCGAATCAGGTGCAGGCACAGGTCGACTCCGGCGGACGCGCCCGCGGAGGTCAGGAGGTCGCCGTCATCGACGTAGAGCACGTTGGGGTCGACGCGGATGCCCGGAAAGGCTCGCTGGAAGCGGTCGGCGATGTTCCAGTGGGTGGTGGCGGGCCGGTCGTCGAGCAGTCCGGCCGCGGCGAGCACGACAGCGCCGGTGCAGATGGACACGAGTCGCGTACCGGGACGGATCGACGCCAGCGCCGCCGAAACCTCGTGCGGCAGTCCCTGTTCCAGGATCGGATTCACATCGCACGGCGGAATCACCACGGTGTCCGCGTTTTCCAGCACGCGCGCGTCGTGCGCCACCGCGATATCGAAGTCCGAGCTGCTGCGCACCGGTCGACCGTCGAGCGAGCAGGTGATCACCCGGTACCGCCCGTCCGCGGTCCCGAACACCCGGTTCGGGATGCCGAGCTCGAACGGATACACCCCGTCGAGCGCCAGCACCACCACGGTGTGCGGCCGAGCAACCTCCGACTCCATGGCACGATCCTATCGAATAATGGCGATCATGCCATTTCCCGGGCCCGCCCCTGACGGCAGGCTGAGAGGCATGAGCGACAAGGACTACACCCTCCCCACCACCATGACGGCCATCGGACAGGACGTGCTCGGCGGACCCGAGGTCCTGCACGAGGTGAAAATGCCGGTGCCCCAGCCCGGTCCGAGCGAGCTGCTGGTCCGGGTTCGCGCCACCGCGCTGAACCCGACCGACTGGGGGCACCGTGCCCGCGCGGGCCTGTTCCTGCCCGCACCCCCGTTCGTGCTGGGCTGGGACGTCTCGGGCGAGGTGGTCGCCACCGGTGTCGGCGTCACCCTGTTCGAGCCCGGTGACGAGGTGTTCGGCATGCTGCCGTACCCGCACGGGCACGGCGCGGCGGCCGAATTCGTCACCGCACCGGCCCGCGCCTTCGCCCGCAAGCCCGCCAATCTGGGGCACCCGGAGGCGGCCGCGATCCCGCTGGCCGCACTGACCGCCTATCAAGCCCTGGTCGACACCGCGAATGTCGTGGCCGGGCAGCGGGTCCTGATCCACGCCGCCGCCGGGGGCGTGGGCCACTTCGCCGTACAGATCGCCAAGGCCCGCGGCGCGCACGTGATCGGCACCGCGAGCGCGGCCAATCACGATTTCCTGCGGAGCATCGGCGCGGACGAGGTACTCGACTACCGCACCACCGATTTCGCCGAGACGCTGCGCGATATCGACGTGGTTCTCGACCCCATCGACGCCGACCACGCGCTGCGCTCACTGCGGACCCTGCGCCCCGGCGGTCTCGTGGTCACGTTGCGCGCCTTGGGCACCGACCATCTGAAGGCCGCGGCCGAGGAACTCGGCGTCCGGGCCGCGGTCATGCTGGTCGAGGCTGATCACACGGGCATGAACGCGCTGCGCGAGCTCGCCGAGACCGGTGCGTTGCGGCCCGCCCTCGCGGGAGTGTTCCCGCTCGCCGAGGCCGCCGCGGCGCACGCCCTGGGCGAAACCGGCCACACCGTCGGCAAATTGGTTCTCACCGTGGACTGACGGCGCGCGACGCGCACCGGCTGTCGCGAGACGGCCGGTGCGGCACCGCCCTACGGCTCGAACAGGTCCATCTGCGGTTCGTGCCGCCGCACCTCGATCGAACCGAAGACCAGGTCCGGGGGCGGGACCAAGCCCAGGTGCTCCCAGGCGGCGGCGGTGGCGATGCGGCCGCGGGGTGTGCGGGCCACCAAACCTGCTCGCACCAGGAACGGTTCGCAGACTTCCTCGACCGTGGTCGCTTCCTCGCCGACAGCGACGGCCAGGGTGGACACGCCGACCGGGCCGCCGTTGAAGCTGCGGATCAGGGCGCTCAGGACGGCGCGGTCCAGGCGGTCGAGGCCGAGGGAGTCGACGTCGTACACCGCGAGTGCGGCGTGGGCGATTTCGGGAGTGACGAGGCCGTCGGCCTTGACTTCCGCGTAGTCGCGCACGCGGCGCAACAGGCGGTTCGCGATACGCGGCGTGCCACGGGAACGTCCGGCGATCTCGGCGGCCGCGTCGGATTCCAGGCGTACGCCCAGGATTCGGGCCGAGCGTTCGAGGATCTGCTGCAGTTCGAGCGGCTCGTAGAAGTCCATGTGGCCGGTGAAACCGAACCGATCGCGCAGCGGGCCGGTCAGCGCGCCCGAGCGGGTGGTCGCGCCGACCAGGGTGAACGGGGCGATGTCGAGGGGAATCGAGGTGGCGCCGGGGCCTTTGCCGACCACCACGTCGACGCGGAAGTCCTCCATCGCGAGGTACAGCATTTCCTCGGCGGGGCGCGCCATGCGGTGGATCTCGTCGATGAACAGGACGTCGCCCTCGACCAGGTTGCTGAGCATGGCGGCGAGGTCGCCGGCGCGTTCCAGGGCGGGGCCGGAGGTGAGGCGCAGGGCGGTGCCGAGTTCACCGGCGATGATCATGGCCATACTCGTCTTGCCCAGCCCCGGTGGGCCCGACAGCAAGACGTGGTCGGGGGTGCCGCCGCGCAGTTTCGCGCCGCGCAGCACCAGGGCCAGCTGTTCGCGCACCCGCGGCTGGCCGATGAAGTCGTCGAGCGACTTCGGGCGCAGGCTGGCCTCGATCTCGCCGTCGGACTGCAGATAGCTCGCGGTGACGCTGGATTCGTCCGCGTCGAAGCCCGCGTCGTCGAAGTCGTCGAAATCCTCTGCCATGACCGGTTATCGATTCTTGCCGAGCAGGCCCAGCGCCGTGCGCAGCGCCTGGGAGGTGCCGATGCCGGGTTCGTCGGCGAGCACCGCGTCGACGGCACCCTCGGCCTGCCGGGCCGGGAAGCCGAGACCGATGAGCGCGTCCACCACCTGCTCACGCACCGGCGTGACCATGGGCGCGGGACCCGATCCGGGCGGACCGGACTGCACCGGAACCAGATTCACCTTGTCGCGCAGCTCCACCACCATGCGCTCGGCGCCGCGCTTGCCGACGCCGGGCACCCGGGTCAGCGCGGTCACGTTCGATTCCGCGAGCGCCTTGCGCAGCGCCTCGGGCTCCAGCACCGCGAGCACCGCCATGGCCAGCTTCGGGCCGACGCCGGACACGGTCTGCAACAGCCCGAACAACTCTCGCGCCTCGGTGTCGGCGAAGCCGAACAGCGTCATGGAGTCCTCGCGCACGATCATGGTCGTGTAGAGGCGGGAATCCTCGCCGCGGGTCAATCCGGCCAGGGTCGCCGGGGTGGCGTTGAGCCGGTAGCCGACTCCCGCCGCCTCGATCACCACATGGTCGAGCCCGATCTCGAGCACCTCGCCGCGCACCGACGCGATCACCGCGTTACCGCCTTCCGATTCGGAGATTCACCACGCTGGGAACCAGCACCGCGCTGGCCGTCTCCGCTGCGCGGAGGGCGGCCGTTACCGCGTTGCTGGGCAAGCCTTTCCTCGTACAGCCGCCGCTGCTTCTCGGCCATCGCCTCCGCCTTGGCCATGCGATCCAGCATGGGCGCACGCCAGCAATGGCAGATGGCCAGGGCGAGCGCGTCGGCGGCGTCGGCGGGTTTCGGTGCGACGGACAGCCCGAGGATACGGGTCACCATCGCGGTCACTTGCGCCTTGTCCGCCGAACCGTTGCCGGTGACCGCGGCTTTCACCTGCGACGGGGTGTGGAAGTGCACCGGGATCCCGCGGCGCGCGGCCGCGAGGGCGATCACGCCGCCCGCCTGCGCGGTGGCCATGGCGGTGCGGACATTGTTCTGGGAGAAGACCCGTTCGATGGCGACGACTTCGGGCCGGTGATTGTCCATCCAGGCCTCGGCGGCGTCGGAGACCCGCAGAAGCCGTTGCGCCAGATCCATTTCCGGTGGGGTGCGCACCACGCCGACCTCCAGCATGGACACCTGCCGGCCGAGAGCTCCGACCACCATGGACAGACCGCACCGGGTGAGCCCGGGGTCGACGCCCATCACCCGCACCGAAACCCCTCTCACCGTGAACGAACAACTGTTCGAGAGTCTAACGGACCACCGCCGCGACATTGTCCATCGACACGGCCGGTCGGGGGCCGGATCCAGCGCTCACACCGCGAAGACGCGACGCGGGCCGCCTCCCGGAAGGGAAGCGGCCCGCGTCGTGAGAGCCGATGCCGGTTCGTGAGAGCGGACGCTAGGCGTCGAGCTCGGCCAGCACCTCGTCGCTGATGTCGACATTGGTGTAGACGTTCTGGACGTCGTCGCTGTCCTCGAGCGCGTCGACCAGCTTGAACACCTTGCGGGCCAGGTCCACGTCCGCGGGCACGGTCACCGACGGCTGGAAGCCGGACTCGGCGGAGGTGTAGTCGATCCCGGCCTTCTGCAGCGCGGAACGCACCGCGATCATGTCGCCCGGCTCGGAGATCACCTCGAACTCGTCGCCCAGGTCGTTGATCTCCTCGGCGCCCGCGTCGAGCACCACATCGAGGATGTCGTCCTCGGACTGCCCGGCCTTGTCCAGCACCACGACACCCTTGCGGGAGAACAGGTACGACACCGAACCGACGTCGGCCATATTGCCACCGTTGCGGGTGACGGCCAGACGCACCTCGCCGGCCGCGCGGTTGCGGTTGTCGGTGAGGCATTCGATCAGCAGGGCGACACCACTGGGGCCGTAGCCCTCGTACATGATGGTCTGCCAGTCCGCGCCGCCCGCCTCTTCACCGCCGCCACGCTTGCGCGCGCGCTCGATGTTGTCGTTGGGCACCGACGACTTCTTCGCCTTCTGGATGGCGTCGTACAGCGTCGGGTTGCCGTCCGGGTCACTACCACCGGTGCGGGCCGCCACCTCGATGTTCTTGATCAACTTGGCGAAGAGCTTGCCGCGCTTCGCGTCGATCCCGGCCTTCTTGTGCTTGGTGGTGGCCCATTTGGAGTGGCCGCTCATTCCCTACTTCCTCGTTTCAGGGGGCTGAATGGTTTCCGACATTCGAGCGTACGTCAGACCCCGGCGCGCGGACGCACCGCGGTGTCGACGAACAGCCTGTGGACCCGCAGATCACCGGTTACCTCCGGATGGAAGGACGTGGCGATGACATTGCCCTGCCGCACCGCCACGATCCGGCCCGCGGCCGGACCCGACGGCACCCGCGCCAGCACCTCGACGCCGTCACCGGCCCGCTCCACCCACGGCGCGCGGATGAACACCGCCCGCACCGGTCCGTCGGTGAGGCCCGCGAAATCCAGATCGGTCTCGAAGGAATCGACCTGACGACCGAAGGCATTGCGGCGCACCGTCATATCGATGCCGTGCAGCGCCTGCATGTCCGGGCGGGTGTCGAGCACCTCCGAGGCCAGCAGGATCATGCCCGCGCACGACCCGTAGGCGGGCAGGCCGTCGCGCAGCCGCTGCCGCAGCGGCTCCAGCAGCTCGAAGACTTCCAGCAGTTTGCTGATGGTGGTGGATTCGCCACCGGGGATGACCAGTCCGTCGACGGCGGCGAGCTCGGATTCCCGGCGCACCGGGACCGCCTCCGCACCACAGGCCTCGAGAGCGTGCAGATGTTCGCGCACATCGCCCTGCAGGGCCAGCACACCAATCGTCGGTTTCACGCCGTCGAGCATACGTTTGCCGGAGTGTGTGGCCCTGCTCACCCAGGGCGTCAGGGTTCCGTCAGGACGCGTGTCCACCGGGGATTTCGGGTGAACACTCGCGAATGTGACCGATGTACTTCCGCAAACCTCGCCCGGGCCGCGCGGCGGAGACCACTCCCCCTCCGCGCAGCCCGGGCTGACCGAATCCCGCTCCGGGCAGCCGACGTCGCGGCCCGGGCAGACCTCATCGCACCATCGGCAGGCGCGGCCTTCCCTCCTGCGTTCCCCGTCCTCGAACAGCCGGACGCGATCCCGGCGTGGTCCGAGTCGGTCCAGGTACGGGGTTACCCGGCCCCGGCACGGGCTGACGGTGGCTACAGGGCTGGCCGGGCTCTCGCTCGACGCGATGGCCTCGGTCGCCTACGGACCGGAGGCGATCGTGCTGGTCCTGGCCGCCGCGGGTGCGGCCGGACTGGGCTTCACGGTGCCGGTCACGCTGGCGATCGTGGTGCTGCTGGCGGTCCTGATCGCCTCCTACCGGCAGGTCATCGCGGCCTTCCCGAACGGCGGCGGCGCGTACGCGGTGGCGAAGGCACGGCTCGGGCGGCGGACCAGTCTGGTGGCCGCGGCGTCACTGATCGTGGACTACGTGCTGAACGTCGCGGTGTCCATCGCCGCGGGTGTGGCCGCACTGACATCGGCGTTCCCACAGCTGTTCCCCTACACGGTCTGGATCTGCCTGGCGGTGCTGGCGGGCATCACGGTGCTCAATCTGTACGGCATCCGCGAGAGCGCCCGCGCCTTCATGGCCCCGACCGCGGTGTTCGTGCTGGGCATCCTCACCGTGATCGTCGCCGGGCTGCTGCGCTCGGAACCGGCGACCGTCGCCACCGGCGTGGCCGTCTCCGAGAACGCGCGCACCATCGGAATCCTATTGCTGCTCAAGGCGTTCTCCAGCGGCTGTGCGGCGCTGACCGGTGTCGAGGCCATCGCCAACGCGGTACCCACCTTCGCCGAGCCCAAGGTCAAGCGCGCGCAGCGGGCCGAGGTGGCGCTCGGCGCGCTGCTCGGCGTCATGTTGATCGGACTGGCCGCCCTGATCGGCAAGTTCGCGATTCACCCGATCGAGGGCACCACCGTCCTGTCACAGCTGACCGAAGCCGCGCTCGGTCACGGCATCGCCTACTACATCGTGCAGTTCGCGACGGTGATCCTGCTGGCTCTGGCCGCCAACACCTCCTACGGCGGCCTGCCGACACTGACCAAGATCCTCGCCGACGACAACAGCCTGCCGCACCGGTTCGCGGTGAGCTCGCAGCGGCAGGTGTACCGCTTCGGTGTGCTCACGCTGGGCATCTCGTCGGCGGTGCTGCTGGTCGGCTCCGGCGGCGATATGAACGCGCTGGTGCCGCTGTTCGCGATCGGCGTGTTCGTGGGCTTCACCATCGCCCAGGCCGGGATGGTCCGGCACTGGCTGGCGGTGCGTGGCCCGGGCCGGCAGTGGCGTGCCGTCCTCAACGGTTTCGGCGCGGCGCTCACCTTCGTGGCGCTGATCGTCACCACCGCAATGAAATTCACCGAGGGCGCGTGGCTGATCGTGGTGGTGCTGCCGCTGCTGGTGGCCGCCATGGAACGGATTCGAACCATCTACACCCGCATCGACGGCTGCCGGGGCGCGGGCTGCGTGCCCGCCGAGCCGAAGGCCACCGAGACCGCGATCGTGGTGCCGGTGTCGGAGGTGTCGGAGCTCAGCCGGGAGGCGCTCTCGGCGGCGATGTCGCTGGGCCGGGACGTGACCGCGGTGCACGTGTGCCTGCCGGGCGAGAACATCACCGTCTTCACCAAGGAATGGGAGACCTGGCATCCGGACGTGCGCCTGGTCCTGCTCGAGGACGGCGATTCGACCGTCGGCGGCCCGGTGGCGCGCTACGTCGCCGACCATTTCGCCGGGCGCCGCAAGGTGGTGGTGATCGCGGAGGTCGAGCCGCCCGCCGGATGGAATCACGTGCTGCCCAGCCATCGCAGCGACGAGCTGGAACGGGTGCTGCGCAAGATGAACGACACCGTCGTGTGTCACCTGCGGGTGCAGACCGCCTGATCGCGAAACAACGAGCGCGCCGCCGGATTCCACCGGCGGCGCGCTCGATTCGTTTGTCGCTCAGGCGGTTCCGGGCGGGTACGACTGCGCCTGCGGATCCTTCAGGGTGCGGGTCAGCCCCTCCTGCATGACGACCGCCACCAGTTCCCCGGCCTGGTTCCAGATCCGGCCGCCGGTCAGCGCCCGGCCCGCGCCCGCCGACGGCGACTGCTGGTCGTAGAGCAGCCAGTCGTCGGCGCGGAACGGGCGCAGGAACCACATGGCGTGGTCGAGCGAGGCGTTCTGGGTGGGCTCGTCGGGGTGGATGACCTTCGAGGAGCCGAGCAGGGTCATATCGCTCATGTAGGCGAGCGTGCACACGTGGAACAGCGGGTCGTCGGGCAGCGGGTGCCGGTAGCGGAACCACACCTGCTGCTGGGCGGCCAGGCCGCCACGGCGGTCCACCTCGTCCTGCGGGATGGTGCGGATGTCCCAGTGCTCCCATTCGCGCATGGCCCACAGCCGTTCCGGGCTCATGGACTCCTTGGCGTCGGGCAGGTCCGCGGGCGGCGGGACGTTGGGCATCTGATCCTGATGCTCGGGCCCCTCGTCGCCCACATGGAACGAAGCCGACATGGTGAAGATGGCCTCGCCGTTCTGCACCCCGGTCACCCGGCGGGTGCAGAAGGAGCGGCCCTCACGGATGCGTTCCACCATGTAGACGGTGGGCCGCTCCGGGTTACCGGGCCGCAGGAAGTACCCGTGCAGCGAATGCACCTGATAGTGCGGATCCACCGTGCGGACGGCCGCCACCAGCGCCTGTCCGGCCACCTGCCCGCCGAATGTGCGGGGCAGCTGCGTCTTGATGGACGCGCCGCGGAAGATGTCGCGTTCGAGTTGCTCTATTTCGAGCGCCTCTTCGATCGTCGCCATGCACCCGTCCCTTCGCGTTTGTCCCGCTCAGGCTAACAACCGGAGCAATCTATCACTTTATGTACGATCGTTTCTGATACGATAGAATCATGTCCCGGAAGCGCCGCCTCCTGATCGCCGCGAGTTGCGTTGCCGCCCTGCTGTTGTCGGCGGGCGGATGCGTCGTCGTGCAGCACGACTTCGACATTCGCACCGAACAGGTCACCATCACCGGCGGAGCACACCCCCTGCACGGCACCCTGGCGCTACCCGAAAAGGGTGACGGCCCCTTCGGACTCGTGGTTTTCGTCCACGGCGACGGGGTGGCCACCGCCGACCGCGACGAGTTCTACCGGCCGATCTGGGAGAGCTTCGCCGAGGCCGGATACGCGTCGCTGGCGTGGGACAAGCCCGGGGTGAACGGCGCGCCCGGGAACTGGCTGGACCAGACCATGCACGACCGGGCCGTCGAGACCGAAGCGGCCATCGCCTGGTCACGCGGACGCCCCGAGATCGACGCGCAGCGCATCGGCCTGTGGGGCATCAGCCAAGCCGGATGGGTGCTGCCCGAGGTCGCGGCCCGGCACCCGGAACTGCGGTTCATGATCCTCGCCGGTCCGGCGATCAACTGGATCCGGCAGGGCGAATACAACCTGCGCGCCGAGCTGGATCAGCGCAACGCCTCCGCGGACGAGCTCGCCGACCAGCTGCGGCGACGCGAGAACGATCTGACCCTGTTGCGCGAGGGTGCCGACTATCCCCGATATCGCACGGCCACAACGGATTCCCCGCCGATGTCCGAGGATCGGTGGCGGTTCGTCGGCAAGAACTACCTCGCCGATATCACCGAAGCCCTGCCACGGGTGCGCGTTCCGACGCTGCTGGCACTGGGCGAGCGCGATCTCCATGTCGACGTCGCCGAGACCGCGCGCGTGTACCGCGAGTCGATGCCCGCGAGCCTGCTCACGGTGCGCACCTATCCCGACGCCTCGCACAACATCGTCACGTTCGAGCTGGACAAGCCCGACAGCGTCCGGTCCTTCCTGGTCGCCCTGTTCGCGCCCCGATCCCTGTACGCCCCCGGCTATCTCGACGCGCTGCGCGACTTCGCCGCCGATCCTTCGAAACACTGAACCACCGAGTCACGGGAGCACCGCCATGAAAGTCCTCGCCCTGGGCGCGGCCGGCGCGATGGGAGCCGCCGCCGTCGAGACCGCCGCCACCCTCCTCGGCGTCGAGCACATCGTGATCGCCGATCGCGACGGCGACGCGGCCGCCGCCACCGCCCGGCGGTTCGCCGCGGCGCGGGTACCGGTCGCCGCGCGCACCGTCGATGTCACCGACGCGGCCACCCTGCGCGACGCGCTGTCCCGAGCGGACCTGGTGCTCAACACCGTCGGCCCCTACTACCGTTTCGGCCGCACCGTGCTGAGCGCGGCCATCGACACCGGCACGCACTATCTCGACATCTGCGACGACTGGGAACCGACGCTCGACATGCTCGGGCTCGACGACGCGGCGCGCGAGGCCGGGGTGTGCGCGATCGTGGGCATGGGAGCCAGCCCCGGGATCAGCAACCTGCTGGCCGCGCTGGCGGCGGCCGAGCTCGACACCGTCCACGACGCGTATACCGCGTGGCCGGTGGATGTTCCGGGCGCGGGCGAGGACGAGTCGCTGCTCACCGGCGGGCAGCCGACCGCCGCGGCCGTGCACTGGATGCGGCAGAGCAGCGGCACCATCGCGGCGGTGACAGCGGGACGTCTGGTCTCCCAGCGCCCGCTGCGCCCGGTCGAGCTCACCCTGCCCGGCGGGCGGCGCGGCACCGCCTACACCGTCGGCCATCCCGAGCCGATCACCTTGCAGCGCAGCCTGAAACCGGTCGGCGACGCCGCCAATCTGATGGTGGTGACGCCCACGACGCTGGCCTACCTGGACATGCTGCGCCGCGACATCGACGCCGGGAAGCTCACCAACGAAGCCGCCGCACGAGAACTCGCGCGCCCGTCGCTGGGCCGGATCGCCCGCTCGGTGCCCACCGCGCTGCGCACCAGAGGGCCGGGCAATCTGCCGCCCTTCTTCGCCACCGTCTCGGGCCGGCGCGCCGGTCGCGAGCACCGGGTGCTGGCGCACCTGGGCCCGAACGCCGCCGGCGGTCTCGATAAGCTGTTCGCCGATATGGCGCGAGCGACCGGGATCCCGTTGGCACTGGGCATGTCCCAGGTCATCGACGGCTGTGCCCGCCGCCCGGGCGTGCACCCGCCGGAGGCCGTCATCGACGCGCCCCGCTTCTTCGCCGATCTGGGACGCGAATTCGGCGGCGCGTCACCGGTGGTCATCGAGCAGGAACCGGCCGGACAGTGAGGTTTACACAGTGGACGACCTGATTCCGGCCACCGAGATTCCCACCCGGTCGCTCGTGGAGAGCATGATCCGCGAGGACGCCACCATCGACGCCGGCGAACTCTACGATGTCGCGGCCGCGCTCGGCATGACCGATCAGCAGGTTCGGTTGTGCATCAAGAGGGTTGTCGCCGAAGGGCTGTTCACGCACGAGGGTCGCGGCCGCAAGGCGCTCCTGCGCGCCACCGAGGACACCCGCGCGGTGCTCGCACCCGAGCTCGAGTACCTGCGACTGATGTACGCGCAGGACCGCGGGCGGGCCGGCTGGGACGGCGTCTGGCACGTGGCGGCGTTCGCGGTGCCCGAGACCGACCGGACGGCACGCGATGCCATGCGCAACACCATCGTCGAACTCGGCGGCGCGCCGATCCAGGGCGGCCTGTACGCCTCGGCGCACCCGTGGGAGGAACGAATCCGTTCGGCAGCAGGCGAACTCGGTATCGCAGGCTCCCTCACCACCTTCTCCACCCGCGACCTGACCGTCGGCGAATCCACCGCGGCACGTGAGCTGGCAGCCCACCTGTGGCCGCTCGACCGGCTCGCGGCCTGCCACGAACGCCTCCTCGGCATCGCCGAACACGTGCGCTCGACCCTCCCGACCGCGCAGGAGACCGAACGCGTCACCCTCGCCATCACCCTGGCGGCCGAATTCGACCGCGCCCACAATCCGGACCCGCTGCTACCGCCCGAACTGCTCCCCCAGCCCTGGATCGGCGCGGCCGCGCGCGCGGTGGTCGCCGAATGCTGGGCAGCCCTGGACGCCGCTCCCCTGCCGCCGATCCGCCTGTTCCGCTGGTACGCGGACGCGGTCTCGGAGATCACCGACACAACACCCCGCCGCTGAACGAACCGGCGACCGAGCGCACGGCTCGGCACAATGCGCACACCTCGCATTCAGTGACTCCCACACAACGGCCGCCGTGAGCACCCCATCACCACCGCGCCCGCCGTGCTCGGTGCTCGGCGGCGCCGAGAAGGGCCCCAGTGCAACGGGATCGGCCCTGACGCCAGTGCGCAGGTTCGCGCCAGGGGAGCTCGCCGATCACGGTGGGAGCCGTCCGGGGGTCGCGCCCGATGACGGGGCAGGCCGCGGGCGGCGCCCAGGCCATGAGGTGGTCGGTGGCCGTTGCCCCCACGGGCGTCGGGTGCGAGACCTCCCGCAAGATGGTGCAGTGCCCGATTTCACTGCCCTCGCTCCGGACGCGCTGCTCGAGCTGATCGCCGAGCGGGCCGGGGCGCTGCCGGGATACGCGGTGGTGGCGGTGGACGGTGCGGATGCCGCCGAGCCGCTGCGGGTGGCGAGTGGCGTTGCCGACGTGCTGCGGACGCGCGGGCGTCCGGCCGAGGTGATTTCTCTGCACGACTTCGTGCGACCGGCGTCGGTGCGGCTGGAATACGACCGGGACAGTGAATTCACCTATCGAACAGGGTGGTTCGACTATGCCGCCGTGAATCGCGAAGTCGTGAAATCGCTTCGGGACAGCGGGCGATTCCTGCCCGCGTTGTGGAACGAGCGCACCGACCGGTCGGCCCGCGCCCGGATTCGGGACGCCGCCGGCTCGACGGTGTTGTTCGTCGCCGGGCCCATGCTCCTCGGGCGGGGACTGGACTTCGATCTGACTGTCTTCCTGCGCATGTCGGAGGGGGCGCTGCGGCGGCGGACCGATCCGGAGCAGGCGTTCACCGTGGACGGCCTGGTGGAATATCAGCGCGAGCACACCGAGCGACCGGACATTCTCGTCGCCTGGGACCACCCCGACCGCCCGGCCGTGCATGCCGGGTAGGTCCGGGCGCGGTCGAAGAGTCTCAGGCGGCCCCGGTTTCGAGCAATATCCTGGCGCGATCCAGCCCTGAGACCTCCGCGGTCATCGTCTTCTGGACCGGGCCGCTCATGAGCTTCTTCAGGCCGGACAACTGCGCCGACAGCGAGAAGGTCACCTCGGTGGCGGCGTCTCCCACCGGCACGAATGTGTAGCTGACAGTGGGCCGCAGCGGTCCGGCGATGCCGTGCAGCACCACCGCCCGGTTCGGCAGGTACTCGGTGATCTCGACATCGGCGGGGATACCGCGCCCGCCCGGCCCGGAGACGGTCTGGCGATAGATGGTGCCCACGGCCGGCACGCCCTCGGCGGTGATCTCCTTGACGCCGCTGCGCCACCGCGCGCTGTTGGTGGTGTCGGCGAAGAACGCGAAGACCTGGTCGATCGGGCGGGCAATGGTCACCGTGCGGGTCGCGGTGGGCATGACGGTCCTTTCCCCGGGGTGTGCGGAGCGATGCTGGCGTTCATGACACCAGCAACCGGACCGTCAGGCCACGACCGTCGCGGTGTGTCTCACCACTGCCGATGCCGGGCGTCGAAGGTGTCGGTCGGATACTCCTCGGCCGCGGGGGCGCTCCCGGCGCGGCGCGCGGGCCAGAACCGGCTGGCGTACTGCCCGCGGATGCGGCTCAGATCCGGCTCGTCGATCTCGGTGATCCCGACCTGGAACAGCAGGATCATGGTCGCCATGCTGACCGCGATGATCAACGGCGTCAGCAGCTGCGCGGGCTGCGCCCCCGACGGCGCCTGCATGTGCGCCGCCATGTGCGCGTGCATCGAGAACATCCCCGTGTAGTGCATGCCGCATACCGCGACCCCCATGATGAGCGCGGCGCTGACCGTGGAGATGATGCCGTTCACGTGCAGCGTGAACCAGAGCGCCGCGATGGCCGCGACCACCGCGATCACGATGGACAGCAACACCACCCACGGGTCGTACGCCACCATCGCGTCGGTCTTCATCGCGTACATCCCCGAGTAGTGCATCGCCCCCACCCCGAGCCCCGTGATGGTCCCGCCGGTGATCAGCGCGAACGCCTGCCCGTGCTGATGCACCACGATGTAGAGCCCCAGCCACACCACCCCCATCGCGATGGCGGCACTGAGCAGTGTGATCGGCACGTTGTACCGAATAGTGCTGTCCTGCACCGAGAACCCCAGCATCGCGATGAAATGCATGACCCAGATCCCGGTCCCCCCGAGCGCGATCGCCCCGGTGATGATCCACCCGCCGTGCCCCTGCTGATTCCGCGCCCGCACCATGCACCGCAGGGCCAGCAACGAGCCGGTAACGGACATGACATAGGCCAGGACGGGTGTCAGCCAGCCATAGGTGAAATGGTCGATCGCCAGCATGCGGGCTCCTTGCCAGAAACACGATATTTGACTGTTCACCGGTGACTCAGCCGAACACTAGCCACGAAACACCAGGTAGTAAATTTGCCGAACCCCACTGCCCGAAAAGCGATCACAGTTTGCCGGCCGGTATGCACGCAGGTAGCCACCGGTATGGACACCCCCACGCCCCGCCACGCTCCACGTCTGCCGCCCTTGACAGCTAGCACCCACCCCGCAAACTCAATAGGGCCGAAAGTCCCTCGCGCACAATGAAAAACCGCCGGGTGGTCACGAAAACCACCCGGCGGTGTGAATCAGACTGCGGCCGAATCGATTACCGGCCGCGCTCGGCGAGGATTACCAGCCGCGCTCGGCGAGGCGGTGGGGCTGGGGGATCTCCTCGACGTTGATGCCGACCATGGCCTCGCCCAGGCCGCGCGAGACCTTGGCCAGGACGTCGGGGTCGTCGTGGAAGGTGGTGGCCTTGACGATGGCGGCGGCGCGCTCGGCCGGGTTGCCGGACTTGAAGATGCCGGAGCCGACGAAGACGCCCTCGGCGCCGAGCTGCATCATCATGGCGGCGTCGGCGGGGGTGGCGATGCCACCGGCGGTGAACATCACGACGGGCAGCTTGCCGGTCTCGGCGACCTCGCACACCAGCTCGTAGGGGGCCTGCAGTTCCTTGGCGGCCACGTACAGCTCGTCCTTGGACAGCGAGGTCAGGCGGCGGATCTCGGCGCGGATCGTGCGCATGTGGGTGGTGGCGTTGGAGACGTCGCCGGTGCCGGCCTCACCCTTGGAGCGGATCATGGCCGCGCCCTCGGTGATACGGCGCAGCGCTTCGCCCAGGTTGGTGGCGCCACACACGAACGGGACGGTGAAGGCGAACTTGTCGATGTGGTTGGCGTAGTCCGCGGGGGTCAGCACCTCGGACTCGTCGATGTAGTCGACACCGAGCGACTGCAGGATCTGCGCCTCGACGAAGTGGCCGATCCGAGCCTTGGCCATGACCGGGATGGAGACGGCGTTGATGATGCCGTCGATCATGTCCGGATCCGACATGCGGGACACGCCACCCTGAGCACGGATGTCGGCCGGGACCCGCTCGAGCGCCATGACGGCGACCGCGCCGGCGTCCTCGGCGATCTTGGCCTGCTCCGGCGTGACGACATCCATGATCACACCGCCCTTCAGCATCTCGGCCATGCCGCGCTTGACGCGGGCGGTACCGATGGTGGGCGTGGTGTCGGGCGTGGTCACGGCAAACTCCTGGGTCATGTGGGCCAATCGGATCGTTTGAATTCGAACACCGGCTCGGAATCGAACACCACGATTCTAGGCTGCGGGTTCAGGCCACTTCATAGCCAGTCCGACACGACTGGACTGCCCACCTGCACCGGAATGACGGGCGTCACAATTCCGGGGCTACCGCGTCGCAAATACTCGTTTACCCGAACACGCCCCGCCCGCCAGGATCGACGGCGATGACAAGTGAATCGCACGAGGTCCGCGCGCTGCTCGCCGCGAACGGTGTGAGCGGCCCGGCACACACACTGCGCCGGATCGCCGACACCCTCCCCGTCGATGAAATGGCCTCGATCACAGCCGAATTGGCGGACCGCACAAAGCCGACGGCACCCCGGACTCGGGGGACGATCGCACTCCGCCCGACCCCGACCAGGTCCTGGCCGATTTCGTCGCCGCCACCCGGCACACCTGGCAGCTGGGCTCCCGGGCCCGGTGAATTCACCGGGCCCGGTGCGCAGCTCGTTCTTCGGCTGAGCGCTCGAGACCGGTGAGCGCTCAGCCCAGCTGAAAGAAGTAGCGGCTGGTGGGGACGAGGTCCAGGTTCAGGTGCGCCCCGAACCGGACCACGCTCTCCATCATGGCCGTGACCCGGCGCTGCAGTTCGGCATCGTCGCCGCCGCTGCCGTAGAAAGCGTGCGCGCTGGTCATGGCGGCCATCGGGAACAATTCCTCGACGAGCGCGTCGACCTGCTTGCCCTCGGTGACGGCCTGGGCGACGGTGTTCTGCACGTAGCCGAAGGTGTCCTGGGTCTCGATGGCCACCGGGGTGTGCAGGACGTGCCAGTTGTGCAGCCACTCCTCGCGGGTGAGGTTCTCGGGGATGCGCAGGATGGCGATATTGGCCAGTGCGTCGGTGCGCTCGCCGTCGGCGACCTCGGGCGGTTCGATCGGGCGGCGCTCGTGCACGACCCACCCGTTGACGTCGTCGGCCACCGCCCGCATCACGGCCGTCACGGCCTCGTGGTCACCCTCGGTCCACACGCTGACGATGGCGTCGATCGGCGCGTCATAGGTGGTGTGCCGCACCTGGGCGGCCTCCACATCGGCGTCCCGGACGTTCACCTGCAAGGCGCTGACCCCCAGCCCGGTCAGCTCTTTGCGCAGCTGCTCGCCCCGCAGCCGCTCCCCCAGATCCGCACCCCACAACGCGTACATCAACTTCATGCCGTAAGTCCTTGCCACAGATCACCATTGATCGGCCCACCGTAACCGCGGATCGGCTCCGGCGGACGAGTTCGCGCTCGCGGTCCCACCCAGCGGACGCGCCCGGGGTCAGCGGATGGAGCGGACTTCGGGATCGGTGTCGGAGTCGGCGGCGGTGATCGCCTCGGCGAGCAGGTGATCGAGGTGGTACGGATACACGGTTTCGCCCGAGTGGTCGAGGTGGGCGATGTCGGTGGGGGTGCACCACTTGTTGCCGGTGATGGAGCGGCGTTCGATGAAGTTCAGGTTGGTGGGGACCGGGTCGAAACTCTTGGCGCGCAGGGCGAAGAAGAGTTCCTCCGAGCGGATCAGCTCACCGTTGAACGGGAACACCGCGACGCGCCGCCACAGCGGACCGCGCAGCGCCGACGAGTCGGCGGCGTGACCGGTCTCCTCGTAGAGTTCGCGGATCGCGGCCTCACGCAACGTCTCCCCCGGATCGACGCCGCCGCCGATGGTGAACCAGAACGGCACATCCGGGATCTTCGGGTCGACGCCCTGCAACAGCAGGACCCGATCCTGCTCGTCGATCAGCACCACGCGGGCCGAGGTCCGGACGGTGTCGACCTCGAGGCCGGTCGAGGCGGCCGCGGTGACCCGTTCGGCGATCTCGAAGTACACCGGCAGCGGCGCGGTACCGCCGAGGTGCAGCCACCGGACCAGGCGGCGGGTGCGCAGGGCGAGGGTGTCGCGGACGGCGTCGTTGTGGAAGCGGCGGGCGATGAGCACCCGCGCCTCGGCGTCGGCCAGCTCGGCCACCAACTGCGGCGGCAGCAACGCGATGTCGACCGCGGACAGCGCCGCGGCGAGCTGATTCTCGACGGTCTCCCGGTCGCGCCAGTTGGAGCGTTCGGCGCGGTCGGCCAGCGCGGTCAGCCGGCGGGCCTGCTCGACCAGCGCCGGATCGTAGAGACCGGCCAGCGTGGTCGCCACCGACCGCGCGACGACCGCGCGCCGGGCCAGCGCCGCGTCCAGCGCGTGGCGGGCCTGGTCGGTGCGCACGTGCAGGCGGTCGAGGCGGTTGGCGGTGGTGTACGCCCAGACCGCGGCCGCGATGACGGCCGCCGCGACGAGCGCGAGAACCAGAATGGTCGTCGCGGAGAAAGTGATCATCCGGCGGTCCTGACGCGCACGTCACCGACGGTGACGGTCTCGTACACCCGCAGGATCTGCTCGGCCACGACCGGCCAATCGTATTCGCCGACAACCTGATTGGCGGTGCGGATGTACTCCTCGCGCCGCTCGTCGTCGGTGAGCATGGCGCTGATCGCCGCCGACAGCCGCGCGGAGTCGCCGACCGGCACCAGCATGCCCGCGGTGCCGTCGCGCAGCACCCGGCGGAAGGCGTCCAGATCGCTGGCCACCACGGCGGTCCCGGCGGCCATGGCCTCCACCAGCACGATGCCGAAGCTCTCCCCGCCCAGGTTGGGCGCGACGTACACGTCGGCACTGCGCATGGCCGAGGCCTTCTCCGCATCGGTGACCTGCCCCAGGAACCGCAGATGACCCGCGTTCTCCCCGGCCTCACGGCGCAACCGGTCCTCGTCACCGCGCCCGACGATCAGGATCTCCACGTCGGGATGCTCGCGGACCAGCTCGGGCAGCGCGCCCAGCAGGACCTCCATGCCCTTGCGCGGCTCGTCGAACCGGCCCAGGAACAGCACCGACTTGCCGGGCTTCGGATAGCCGTCCAGCAGCGGCGCGTGCGCGAACGCGGGCACGTCGACCCCATTGGGGATCTCGACCGCGTCGCCGCCGAGCGCCTCCACCTGCCAGCGCCGCGCCAGCTCGCTCACCGCGATCCGGCCACTGATCTTCTCGTGGTACGGCCGCAGCACGCCCTGGAAAGTACTCAGCACCAGCGATTTCGTGGTCGAGGTGTGGAAGGTGGCCACGATCGGCCCCTCCGCGATCTTCAACGCGAGCATGGACAGGCTGGGCGCGTTGGGTTCGTGGATGTGCAGGACATCGAAGTCGTTGTCGGCGATCCAGCGCCGGATGCGGGTGTAGGCGGTGGGCCCGAAGGACAGTCGCGCGACCGACCCGTTGTAGGGGATCGCGACCGCTTTACCGGCGGAGACCACGAAGTCGGGCAGCGGCGTGTCGTCGGCGGCGGGCGCGAGCACGCTCACCTTGTGGCCGCGCTCGATGAGCACCTGCGCCAGCTCCACGACATGCGACTGCACCCCGCCCGGAACGTCGAACGAGTACGGGCAGACCATGCCGATCTTCATAGTGCCCCTGTCCCCGGCTCCTCGGAGCCAAACGCCTGCTGCTCCCGAGAGCCCAGCGCCTGCTGCGCGGCCGCGATGCGATCCAGCCTGGCCTGCGATAAATCACTCTTCCACACCGGCTGCAACATGTGCCAGTCGGCCGGATGGGCGGCGATATTGGCCGCGAACACATCGGTCAGCGCCTGGGTGGCGGGGGCCATGCCGCCCGCCAGATCGAGGGCCTCGAACACCTGCATGCCCCAGCCTTCACGGCCGGCGGCGTCGACGGTGAACCAGCAGTGCACCGGCAGCAGCGCGGCCCCCGTGTCCTGGGCGAGCTTGGCCGCGCCCGCGGGCAACCAGCTGTCCTCGCCGAAGAACGTGACCGGCACGCCCTTGCCGGTGATGTCGCGTTCCCCCATCAGGCACACGATCTTGTTGTCCCGCAACCGATCCGCCAGCTGCGGGAACGGCGGCTGCTCACCGCCGGTCAGCGGGAACACCTCGAAGCCGAGGCTCTCGCGGTATTCGACGAACCGCTCGAACAGCGACTCCGGCTTCAAACGCTCGGCGACCGTGGAGAACTGGCCGTAGTTCTGGACCAGCCAGACCCCCGCCATGTCCCAGTTGCCCGAATGCGGCAGCACCAGCAGCACGCCCTTGCCGCGGGCCAGCGCGGCGTCGACGTGCTCGATGCCCTCCACGCGCAGCGACTTGCCCAGCGCCACGTGGTCCATCGACGGCAGCCGGAACGCCTCACGCCAGTAGCGGGCATACGAGCGCATGCTGTCGCGGATCAGGCTGTCCGGCACCAGGTCCGGCGTGGTGCCCAGCACCCGCGCCAGGTTCTTGCGGAGCTGGTTCGGATTGCCCCGGCGCGCGGCCTTGTTCGCCTTGCGGGCGGCGAGATCCGCGCCCCGGTCGAACAGGCGGCGCGCGGTGCGTTCGGGCAGAGCTCGGACCAGCCGCCATCCGGCCGCGTATGCCTTGTCGGTCATCGCGGACGTGAAATCGGTTGTCACCGCTGCGGTTCCTCCGGGGACTGCGCCGCGGGGGCGATGATGTCGCGGGCGCCGGGCGAATTGCGAACCGCCAGCACCCGCTGGAAGACGGTGACGATGCTGAGCACGGCCAGGATGTACATAGCGACATAGACCGCGTACGACAGCCATTCGATGCCGAAATAGCCGCCGATACCGGTCAATCCGGCGCCGACCAGCACGATGACCAGACGGTCGGGCCGCTCGATCAGGCCGCCGTCCGCCGAGAGCCCGCTGGCCTCCGCGCGCGCCTTGGCGTAGGAGATGACCTGCGAGGTCACCAGCACCACCAGCGTCGCCACGAACAGGTGCTTCGAGTGCTCGGTGTACACCGCCCACCAGGCCAGCGCCGCGAAGATGGCGCCGTCGGCCACGCGGTCACACGTGGCGTCCAGCACCGCACCGTATTTCGTGCCGCCGCCGCGCGCGCGGGCCATGGCGCCGTCCAGCATGTCGAACATGACGAACAGCCAGATCACCATGGTTCCCCAGAACAGGTGATCGGTCGGGAACAGCGTCACCGCCGCGGCGATCGAGGCGGTGGTGCCGATGAGCGTCATGGCGTCGGGGGTCAGCCCCGTGCTCACCAGCGCTTTGCCCAGGGGCGCGGTCGCTTTGGCGAACGTCTCGCGACCGAAGAAGCTCAGCACGCTACAAACTCCCGGCCACTACCGCTCATACGGGGCCCTTCGGGCATGAGCGGGGGCCCTCCATGGTCACGCTTCGCTACCGCTTCCGGGCCTGACCCGCTCATGCCGTATCCGCTTCCTTCCACGCCTGTGCCAGCAGCGCCCGGGTCTCCCGGAGCAGCTGCGGCATCACCTTCACTCCGCCGACGACGGTAATGAAGTTCGCGTCCCCACTCCAGCGCGGCACGATATGTTGATGCAGATGATCGGCGAGTGAACCCCCGGCAACGCCACCGAGATTCAGCCCGACATTGAAGCCCTCGGGCCGCGACACCTGCTTCATCACCCGGATCGCCTGCTGGGTGAACGCCATCAGCTCGGCGCTCTCCGCGGCGGTCAGGTCCTCCAGGTTGGCGACGCGACGGTAGGGCACCACCATCATGTGGCCGGGGTTGTACGGGTACAGATTCAGCACCGCGTACACCGATTCACCGCGCGCGATGATCAGCCCGTCCTCGTCCGACATCTCGGGGATGTCGGTGAAGGGGTGCCCGGTCTTCTTGGGCGCGTCGGCTTTCGGCTCGGTCGCGGTGTCGCGATCCTCGGCCTCGCCGGTGATGTAGGACATCCGGTACGGGGTCCACAACCGCTGCAGGCGATCCGGATCTCCCGCACCGGTGTCCACGATCTGCTCGGGCACGGGTACGAATGCTTCGCTCATCGACCCGCCTTGCGGATCTCGAAGCCCTCCGCGGTCGGCGAGCTGTTCTCCCGCCGCTGCACCCAGTCCACGACGGTGGCGACCGCGTCGGCCACCGGCACACCGTTGACCTGGGTGCCGTCGCGGAAGCGGAAGCTGACCGCGTCACCCTCCACGTCGCGCGCGCCGGCCAGCAGCATGAACGGCACCTTCTGCGCGGTCTGGTTGAAGATCTTCTTCTGCATGCGGTCGTCGCTGCGGTCGAGCTCGGCGCGAATCCCGTTGTCCTGCAACTGCTCGATCACCTTGTCCAGGTGCTCGGCGAAGGCCTCGGCGACCGGGATGCCGACGACCTGCACCGGCGACAGCCACGCCGGGAACGCGCCCGCGTAGTGCTCGGTGAGCACGCCGAAGAAGCGCTCGATGGAACCGAACAACGCGCGGTGGATCATGACCGGGCGGTGCTTGGCGCCGTCGGAGCCGGTGTACTCGAGCTCGAAGCGCTCGGGCAGGTTGAAGTCGAGCTGGATGGTCGACATCTGCCAGGTGCGGCCCAGGGCGTCCTTGGCCTGCACGGAGATCTTCGGGCCGTAGAACGCGGCGCCGCCCGGATCCGGGACCAGCTCCAGACCGGAGTCGGTGGCCACCTTCCGCAGGGTCTCGGTGGCCTCCTCCCACAGCTCGTCGGAGCCGACGAACTTCTTCGGGTCCTTGGTCGAGAGCTCCAGGTAGAAGTCGTCGAGGCCGTAGTCTCGCAGCAGCGAGAGCACGAACTGCAGCGTGGAGGTGAGCTCCGCGTGCATCTGCTCCTTGGTGCAGTAGATGTGCGCGTCGTCCTGCGTCATGCCGCGCACCCGGGTCAGGCCGTGCACGACGCCGGACTTCTCGTAGCGGTAGACCGAGCCGAATTCGAACATGCGCAGCGGCAGTTCACGGTAGGAGCGCCCGCGCGACCGGAAGATCAGGTTGTGCATCGGGCAGTTCATCGGCTTGACGTAGTAGTCCTGGCCGGGCTTGCGCACGGTGCCGTCCTCGTTGAGTTCGGCGTCCAGGTGCATGGCCGGGAACATGCCCTCGCGGTACCAGTCCAGGTGGCCGGAAACCTCGAAGAGGTGCCCCTTGGTGATGTGCGGGGTGTTGACGAACTCGTAGCCGGCGGCGGTGTGGCGGCGACGCGAGTAGTCCTCGAGCTCCTTGCGGATGATGCCGCCCTTGGGGTGGAACACCGGCAGGCCCGAGCCCAGCTCATCGGGGAAGGAGAACAGGTCCAGTTCCAGGCCGAGCTTGCGGTGGTCGCGCTTCTCGGCCTCTTCCAGCAGGCGCAGGTGCTCGTCCTGGGCCTCGGTGGACTCCCAGGCGGTGCCGTAGATGCGCTGCAGGTCCTCGCGGGACTGGTCACCGCGCCAGTAGGCGGCCGAGGAGCGGGTCAGTTTGAACGCGGGGATGTACTTGGTGGTCGGCAGGTGCGGGCCGCGGCACAGGTCGCCCCAGATCTTCTCGCCGCTGCGCGGGTCCAGGTTGTCGTAGATGGTCAGCTCTTTGCCGCCGACCTCCATGACCTCCGGATCGTCGATGCCCGACTTGTCGGAGATGAGCTCGAGCTTGAACGGCTCCTTGGCCAGTTCGACCCGGGCCTCGTCGATCTCGACCACCCGGCGCGAAAACCGCTGCGCGCCTTTGATGATCTTCTTCATCCGGGACTCCAGCTTGGCCAGATCCTCCGGGGTGAAGGGACGGTCGACCTGGAAGTCGTAGTAGAAGCCGTCCTTGATGTACGGGCCGATGCCCAGCTTGGCCTCGGGGAACTCCTGCTGCACGGCCTGGGCCAGCACGTGCGCGGCCGAATGCCGGATCACATTGCGGCCGTCCGGCGAATCGGCGGTCACGACCTCCACCTCGGTGTCCAGCTCCGGCACCCAGGTCAGATCCTTCAACGCGCCGTCCGCGTCCCGCACCACGAGCACCGCGCCCGGGCCCTTGCTCGGCAGGTCCGCCTCGCGCACCGCGGCCCCGGCGGTAGTCCCAGCCGTGACCCGGACGCGGGCGGCTGGGGTCTGCTGGGGTGAGGTGGTCACGGCTGGACACTCCTAGGCGTTTCACGGCGGCGATCCATCCGCCGTACAGGTTGGACATGACGACCGGGCACCCCCCTCGTGAAGGGCAGAGCCCCGGCGGCCACCACTCTATCGGCACGGTTGTCCCCGCGCGCCGATGGACCACCCCTGCGCCCCAGGGTGTTCGGCCCCGTACACGCCGTCAGCCGCGCGCGGCGACCTCGGCGAGCAGCACCTCGCGCTCCGCGGCGGGGCGTTTGGGGCAGCTGGTGCACATGGTGCAGCCGGGAACCTCGAAGACCAGGCAGCAGGAAATGCGGCGGACGAAGGTGCGGCCGCCGACGTCCTGGAATCGGGGTACGGGCAGGCGTCCGGCCACGTCGCGGGCCAGCCGCGCACCCGCTTCCTCGGCTCCGATGTCGAGGGCCCGGTTGCCGATGGCATCGGCCACGATCGCCCACAGTGCGGCCACGCCCGCACCGGACACCTCGGCGACCACCGGGATCACCCGGGAGAGGGTGTGGCGCAGCGCGTGCCCGACAGATGCTGTCGCGCAGCCGCTTTCGGGCCCCGAGACGCAGCCTCCGAGGTCGGTGGAGCGAACTTCGGGCTCGGTGTCACCGGTGGGCGCGGGCGTCAGCGGATCCACGATCGACGCGGCGGCCATGTCCGGGGCGGTCGCCGCGTCCGATCCGAGGGCGATCAGGCGGGCGGCGATCCGGTAGCCGTGCGGTTCGCCCAGCACACGCTCGACGCCGCCGTCCGGCCGGATCTCGAGGACGATGTGCTCGAGTGCGGGGTCGAACGCGGGCGCATCGCTGGCGATCGCCGCGACGATCGGGTCCACCAGGGACGACGCGGCCATGCACCACCACAGGGTGCCCGAGACCCGCGAGTCGGCAGTCCCCCACGAGATCCCCATGTCGGCGATCCGTTCGGCCAGCCACTCCGGGCGTAGCAGCTCGGTGCCCGGCACTAGGGCCTGTGAAACGGGGGGCTGCGCAACCATTTCCATTCGACTCCGATCCGGCCGTTCACGGTGATTACTACCCACGATGTCACGTTTGGACGCCGAAGTGGACCGCTCCCCCGCGACCCTCCCGCGCACCCGATCAACCCGCGATTCCGCGAGGCGCGCTCAGCGTACGGCGCGCGTGCCGAACCGCCCGGCAGACGCGCCAGGCGAACCCGCCCGAGGACGGTGCGGCGTCCCTCGGTCGACACCGGTCGGCGGAGGAGACCGATCACGAAGGGCCATGCGGCCCGACCACGCGACCGTGCGAGCTCGCCCCACCGGCCCTTCATGGTCCACGGGACCGAAAAGCACGGTGGCGCGGGCAATCCCGGATGGACTGCCCGCGCCACCGCGTGGTGTGGGTCGATCAGTGGGTGTGCGCCAAGGCCGATAGCTCGGGGGCGTCGATCTCCCGGATGCCCGCCGAGGTCACCTCGAGCACGCGGGCGGTGCCGATGTCGAAGAACAGGCCCTTGATCTGCAGGCCGTGTTCCGCCATGGCGCGCCGGACCACGGGGTGGGCCCGCAGGGTGTCCAGCTGCACCGCGACATTGACGATGGAGAGCTGGTCGTCCACGCCGTAGCCGGCCCGGGCGGCCGCGGCGGCGACCGGGTCGTCGGGGTGGAAGCGGTCCAGGCTGGCGCGGCCGTGGACCAGCCAGTTGCCCAGGCCGGGTCCGGTGGGTCCGCCCGCGACCAGGGCTTTCATCGCCCCGCAGGCCGAGTGGCCGCAGACCACGACATTGTCGACGCGTAGTTCCTCGATGGCGAACGACAGCGCCGCCTCGATGGAGGTGTCGCGGCCGCCGGGGACCACGAAGTTGCCGACATTGCGGATCGTGAACAGATCACCGGGTCCGGTATTGGTGATCACGTTGGGCACGATCCGCGAATCCGCGCAGGTCAGGAAGAGCGAGTGCGGGTTCTGGACGTTGCGTAGCTCGTCGAGGTGCGGGCGCACCACGTGGGCGTTGCGGCGGTGGAAGGCGGCCACGCCGTGGGTGATCGGGTTGCCGTCGTCCTCGCGCCAGGGGCGCAGCACGTCGTCGAGCAGGGTGCGGGCGCGGCCGCGGACCGGCGGGCCGGCCAGGGCGTGCGCCATGCGGGCGGTGCCGAGTTCCACGTATTCGACTGTGCCGCCGGTGTTCTCGTGCTGGCCGGCCCAGTCGTGGATGGCCTCGTAGGCGGCGTGGTCGAGGAAGTCGACGCTCAGCTCGACCAGCACGTCGGCGCCGGTCGGGACCTTGCCCAGTTCCGTGGACAGTTTCGGCAGCGCCAGGAAGGTGCAGGTGCCGTCGATGCTGACCAGCCAGCGATCGGTTCCGGCGACCTCGCCCGCGGTCACCGACACGCGCACGACTCGCCAGAGCAGCAGTCCGAAGGCCAGGACCAGGCCGATGATGACGCCCTCGAGCAGGTTCAGGAACACCACGCCGAGCACGGTCACCACATAGACGAGCAGGTCGCCGGTGCGGCGGGCCAGCTTGATGTGGGCCAGCTTCACCAGCTGCACGCCGACCACGATGAGCAGACCGGCCAGCGCCGACTTCGGAATCTGCTGTACCAGTCCGACCAGCGCGACCGAGAACACCAGTACCCAGACGCCGTGCATCAGGGCGGAGGCGCGGGAGCGGGCCCCGGCCTGCACATTGGTGGCACTGCGCACGATCACGCCGGTGACGGGCAGACCGCCCAGGGTGCCGGAGATCATGTTGGCCGCGCCCTGACCGATCAGTTCGCGGTCGAAGTTGGTGCGCGGGCCGGTGTGCATCTTGTCCACCGCGACCGCCGACAGCAGGCTCTCCACGCTGGCGATCAGAGCGATGGTCAGGGCGGCGAGCACCACCGCGCCCCAGTTGCCGGACGGCATTCCGGGCAGGCCGATGGCGTCGAACAGCGAGCCGCTCAACACGATTCGCTCCGGGGAGCCGGGCAGCACCAGCGACAGCACGGTGCCGACGACGACCGCGACCAGCGGGCCGGGCAGCACCTTCACCTTGCCGGGCACGTACTTCCAGCCGAACATGATGGCCATCACGACCGCGCCGATCAGGAAGTCGTCGCCGTGGATGCTGGACAGCTCACCGGGGAGCTGGATCACGTTCTGCCAGGCCGAACTATGGGACGCGCCGCCGAGCAGCACATGCAGCTGCTGCAGCGCGATGGTGATGCCGATTCCCGCCAGCATGGCGTGCACCACCACGGGTGCGATGGCCAGGGCGGCGCGGGCAATTCGGCTGAGCCCGAACAGAATCTGGAGCAGACCGGCCAGGACGGTAATGAAACACGCCGTCTTCCAACCGAACTGGGTGATGGTTTCGGCGACGACGACCGTCAGACCGGCTGCGGGGCCGCTGACCTGCAGCGGGGAACCGCCGAGCAGGCCGACCACGATACCGCCGACCACGGCGGCGATGAGTCCGGCCGCGATGGGCGCGCCGGAGGCGACCGCGATGCCGAGTGACAGCGGCAAGGCGACGAGAAAAACTACGAGGGATGCAGGCAGATCGTGACGCAGCAGGCTGTCGAGCCTGCCTTCGGATCTACCTGGCGGTGAATCGGTGTCGCGAGACATATCGCTCCTCAGCGAGCATGTACAGGGGCATCGAATAAAGACCGCGGACGGCGTTGGCCGCGCACTCACCGGACGAGCAAAGGCCAGGCTAAAGGTAAAGTCTTAGCAAAGTCTGAGAAAAACTGCCGCCCAACGTAACAAGGGGGTGAAGCCTGCCGGATTCACGCCCCTTTTGCCCGAAAACCCTCACTAACACCCCAAATCACACGCGCCTCACGCGGGCTGGGCCACCCTCCCCACGCCGTCGATCTCCGCGATCCCGTCCACGGTGACCTCCACCACCCGCGCCGTGGCGATGTCGAAGAACAGCCCCGACAGCACCACCCCGCGCTCCTCGACCCCGCGCCGCACCACCGGATGCGCGTACAGCGTCTCCAGCTGCACCGCCACATTCACCATGCCGAGCTGATCGATAGGACCGAATCCGGCTGCGGCGGCGGCTATTCCGACCGGATGCCCGAGCCGGAACCGGTCCAGGCTGGGCCGGGCGTGCGCGAGCCAGTCGTCGAGCCGGGACCCGGTGACCAGTTCACTGTGCAGCGCGCCCATCGCGCCGCATCCGGAGTGCCCGCACACCACCACCGAGCGCACATCGAGCTTGTCGAGGGCGTAGATCAGCGCGGCCTCCATGGACGAGTCCTGGGCGTCGCGCGGAATCAGATTGCCCACGTTGCGCACCGTGAACAGATCGCCGGGACCACTGTTGGTGATCACGTTCGGCACGATGCGCGAGTCGGCGCACGTGACGAAAAGCGAGTCCGGTTCCTGCCCGTCGCGCAGTACACCCAGGTGTGGCCGCACGACGTGCGCGTGACTGCGGTGGTAGGCCGCCACACCCGCGACGATCGGGTCCACATCGGTCGCGGTGCGCCGCCACGGCCCGAGCACCTCGTTGAGCAGGTGCCGCGAATGCCCGCGCGCGGACGGACCCGCCGCGGCGTCGGCCATGCGGACCGCGCCGACCTCGATGAACTCGACCGTGCCACCGTCGGCGCGGTGCTGGTCCACCCATTCCTGCAGGGCGTCGTAGGCGGCGTGGTCCATGAAGTCGACCGTCATCTCCAGCACCACCTCGGCGTTCGGCGGCACCTTGGCGAGTTCACTGGTGAGCTCGGGCAAGGCCAGGAAGGTGAAGCTGCCGTCCACCGTGACCCGCCAGCGCACGGCGTCGGTACCGCCCAGCCCGACCTCCTCGGCGGTCACCGTCACCCGCACCACCCGCCACAGCAGCAGCGCGAAGGCCAGTGCGAGACCAACGACCATGCCCAGCAACAGATTCCAGAACACCACCACGAACACGGTGGCCGCGTACACCACCAGGTCGCCGGTGCGCTGAGCGCGCCGGATGTGGGCCAGTTTGATCAGCTGGATCCCGACCACGATGAGCAGGCCGGCCAGCGCCGCCTTGGGAATCGAGCGCGCCACCTCGACCAGCGCCACCGAGAACAGCAGGATCCACAGCCCGTGCAGCATGGTCGAGGCCCGGGTACGCGCTCCCGCTTTGACATTGGTGATGCTGCGCACGATGACCGCGGCCACGGGCAGGCCGCCGATCAGGCCGGAGACCACGTTGGCCGCGCCCTGCCCGATCAGTTCGCGATCCAGATCGGTTCGGCGAGTGGCGTTTTGACGCATCCGGTCGACCGCGACGGCCGATAGCAGGGTCTCCACGCTGGCGATGAGCGCGATGGTCACCGCCATCAGGGCGATGGCGGCCCAGCTGCCGTGCGGCAGCTGCGGCAGCCGCAGTTCGTCCAGCAGCGATCCGTCGATGGTGATGTGCTCGACGCGCACCGGCAGCAGCCGGGCCAGCACCGTGGCGACCAGCACCGCGGCCAGCGGCGCGGGCACCTTGCGCACGGGTTCGGGCATGTGCCGCCAGCCGACCAGGATGGCGATCACCACCAGCCCGATGCACAGGTCGCCGGCCTTCACCGAGGCCAGCTGGTGCGGCAGCCCGGCGATGGCCGCCCAGGACGAGGTCAGGGTGTCACCGCCCAGCAGCACGTGCACCTGTTGCAGGGCGATGACGATGCCGATCCCGGCGAGCATGGCGTGCACCACGACCGGCGCGATGGCGAGCACGCCGCGCGCGATCCGGCTGAGCCCGAACAGGATCTGCAGTCCGCCCGCCAGCATGGTGATGAAACACGTGGCGGCCCAGCCGAACTGGTTGATGGATTCGGCGACCACCACGGTCAGCGACGCGGTGGGCCCACTGACCTGTAGCACCGAGCCGCCGCAGAGCGCGGCGACCACCCCGCCGACCACCGCCGCGATGAGACCGGCGGCGACGGGGGCGCCCGCGGCCACCGCGATGCCGATCGACAGCGGTAGCGAGACGAGGAAGACGACGAGCGAGGCCGGGAGGTCGTGGCGCACCAGGGTGGCCCACGAGTCCCGGCGCGCGGGACCGGGAAGCGACGTCCGTGGAGGCTGATCGGTGTCGGTGGACATATTTCTCCTTCGCCGGCACGGCGGGGCCGCCCGGTTCATCGGTCAACATGTACTGGCATCGAGAGGCAGCGGCGGGCGAGGCTGGAGAACCACGACGCTAGGCAGAACGCGGTAAGCGTAAAGACAAGGCAAAGGGAACGAAAAGCGTTTGCGGCGATTGATGCGAACCGCTACCAAACTGTGACACAGCTCACGCGTTGGCGCGAATCGGATATCACCGTTTGTTCACCCGATACACCCTGCGGGTTCGCCCGCGATGCCTACTGTGCGCGCGAGATTGCTGTGGAACCCGGAGTGAGTCGGGGTCCTTCGGAAAGGGTCCCGAGGAATGTCGCTCCCCCGCCGCGTCGTCGTCGCGGCCGTCGTCCTCGCGACCCTGTCCGCCGCCGCCTGCGGCAAGCCTCCGGAGCCGAAAACGGTTCCGGCGGCGACCAGCTCGTGGACCGCGCCGCCCGGGCTGCGCGGCGAACTGACCCTGTACTCGGCCAATCCGCAGGACCTCACCGACGATCTGGTGGCCGCCTTCACCAAGGCGTCGGGGGTCAAGGTGACCGTGTTCAGCGCCGAGACCGGCAAGATCACGGCCAAACTCGACAAGGAGGGCGCGAGTCCGGCCGCCGACGTGGTCTACCTGGCGTCGTGGACGCCCGCCGCGCAGTACGACCTCGACGGCCGCACCCTGCCCTACACCCCGCGCGGCGCGGACCGCGTGCACGACGGGTGGATCGGCAAGAACCACGGCTTCCTGGGCCGCGACGGGTCCGCGCTGACCATGGTGGTCAACACGAAGCTGTCCCCGCGCCTGCCCAACGACTGGGCCGACCTGGCCGCGCCGGAGTTCCGCGGCAAGGTGATCATGCCCGACCCCCGCGAATCGGGCACCGCGCGCGACCTGCTGGCGGCCATGGTCAGCGCGTGGGGCAAGGACGACACCTGGGCCGTCTTCGACGCGCTGTTCGCCAACGGGATGGTGGTGCGCGGCGGCAACGGTCCGGCCCTCGACGATGTCGGCTCGGGCAACGGCTGCGCGGTGATCCTCGGCGGCGTCGACTACGCGGCCTACGACGCGGCCGCCAAAGGCGTTCCGCTGCGGGTCATCTCGCCCGCCTCGGGCACCATCGTGACGCCGCGCCCGGTCTTCATCCTGAACACCACCAAGAACCCCGCCGCCGCGAAGGCGCTGGTGGACTACATGTTCACCCCCGAGGCCCAGCAGATCTCGGCGGCCCACAAGATGATTCCCGCCCGCACCGACATCCCGGTGGCCCCGGGCACCCGCACCTACGCCGAGGTCAAGCAGCTGCCGTTCTCCTGGGACCAGATCAAGGGCAACGGCGCCGCGATCCTCGCCGAGTTCATCCAGCGCTACCTGCACTGACCCCGCGCGACCTCAGCCGCGCCCGTGCGCCCGCTCGTAGGCCGCGCGGGCGTCGGCGGCGCGGGCGCGTTCGCGCTGATCGGCTAGATTCGGGTCCAGGCCGTGCTTGGCCAGGCGAGCCCGCCGGAACACGTACATCAGCGCCGCGGTGAAGTAGATGAGCGGCAGGTACAGCAGCGCCATCATCGACGCCCCCATCCACAGCGGCCCGGGAATCAGCAGGAACAGGCACAGCGGCGGAATGATCGGAATCAGGATGCGCAGCATGTAGCGGCGGGCCGCCCCGGGCCCGGTCAGATCCTCGATCACCCACGGGTGCATCGACGCGGGCAGGGCGCCGCCCGCGATATAGCGCAGGCGCTGCCAGAGATTCGGGGTGTCGTTCGTGCTCATCGATGCCTGCTTTCGGCGGGATGGGAGACGAGTTCGCGGGCGACCGCGATGGCGTCGGGGGTCTGATCGAACAGGTGGCCCGGGCCGGGCAGCGCGCCGACGGCCGCGAGCGTGCGCCGGTGGTCCTCGCGCAGGCCGGACATGAGCACGGTGATGTCGCGATGCTCGAGCTTGCCGACGGCGTCGCGCAGGGTGAGCGCGCCGGTGGTGTCGAGCGCGGTGAGGTGGGACATGCGCAGGATGACCACCCGCACCTGCGATACCTCGGCCAGTTCCAGCAGGAAGCGGTGCGCGGCGGCGAAGAAGAGCGGCCCGTCGAGGCGGTAGGCCACGATGTGGTCGTGCAGCAGCTCGTGCTCCTCGGCCAGGTGGTCGGCGTCGTCGAGCGGAATCTGGTGCAGCCGCGCCTCTTTGGCGACCGTGCGCAGCGCCAGCAGCACCGCGATGCCCACCCCGACGGCGACCGCGCTGACCAGGTCCAGGGCGACGGTGACCCCGAAGGTGATCGCCATGATGGCCGCGTCGCCGCGGGAGGCGCGGGCGATGGCGGCCAGCGAGGCGGTCTCGACCATGCGCACGGTGGTGGCCAGCAGCACGCCGGCCAAGGCCGCCAAGGGAATCGACGCGACCAGCCCGGAGCCGAGGAAGACGATGCCCGCCAGCACCACCGCATGGGTGAGCGCGGCCAGCCGGGTCCGCGCGCCCGAGCGCACGTTCACCGCGGTGCGCGCGATCGCCCCGGTGGCGGGCACTCCGCCGAACAGGGGGGCGGCGATATTGGCCAGGCCCTGCCCGAACAGTTCGCGGTCGGGATCGTGGCGGGTGCCCACGGCCATGGAGTCGGCCGCGGTCGCCGACAGCAGTGATTCCAGCGCCGCCAGCGCGGCCACGGCCACCGCCGGGGCGATCAGCCCGCCGAGCTGGTCCAGGTGCACGAAATCCAGTGTGGGCGCTCGCAATCCGGACGGGATGGCCCCGATCAGGGTCAGGTTCAGGTGAAAGACCTTGGCCGCCAGGGTCGCCAGCACCACGGTGAGCAGCGCGAACGGCAGTCGCGGCAGATAGCGGCCGCCGATCAGCACGACCGCCGCCACCACCAGCGCGGTGCCCGGGGACACCCAGCCGGGGGCGGCGGCGAACTGCCGCACCGCATCCCACGCCGACTGCCACACCTTCTCGCCCTGCGCGTGCGCGACCCCCAGCGCGGACGGGAACTGCTGCAGCGCGATGACCACCGCGATCCCCGCGGTGAATCCCTCGATCACCGGGGCGGGCATGTAGCGCACGGCGCGCCCGACCCCGGCGATCGCGAGCACCACCAGCACGAGCCCGGCCAGCAGCCCCACGGCCAGCACCCCGCTCGCTCCGTGCCGGTGGACGATCGGAACCAGCACCACGGTCATCGCGCCCGTGGGCCCGGTGACCTGGAACCGGGAGCCGCCGAAGACCGCGGCGAGCGCACCCGCCACCACCGCGGTCGCCAGCCCGGCGGCCGCGCCGAGCCCGGAGCTGATGCCGAAGCCCAGCGCGAGCGGCAGCGCGACCAGCGCGACGACGAGCCCGGCCAGCAGGTCCGCGCCCGGGGCGCGCACGGCGGGCAGCCAGTCGGCGCGGTTCGGCAGCAGGTGGGCCACGGTCAGAGCGCCTCGGCCAGACGTAATTTCAGCGCGGCCAGTTCGGCGCGCAAGGCGTCGGGCAGGCGGTTGCCGCCGATGCTCGCGTACCACTCGTCAATGGATTCCAGCTCGCGCACCCATTCGTCGACGTCTACGGCCAGGGCCGCGCCGGCCAGGCCGCGGTAGCCCGCGCCCAGGCCCTGGAGGTCGAGCGCGTCCGCGGTGGGCACGTGGCCGATGGGGGTGCGCACGGCGTCGGCGGTGCCGTCCAGACGTTCGAGCGCCCACTTCAGCACGCGCACATTGTCGCCGAAGCCGGGCCACAGGAACTTGCCGTCGGCGCTGCGGCGGAACCAGTTGACCTGGAAGATCTTCGGCAGCTGCGCCCCCTCGCGGGCGCCCATGGCCAGCCAGTGCGCGAAGTAGTCGCCCACGTGGTAGCCCAGGAACGGCAGCATGGCCATGGGGTCGCGGCGCACCACGCCGACCGCGCCCGCGGCGGCCGCGGTGGTCTCCGAGGACAGCACCGAGGCGGTGAACACGCCGTGCGCCCAGTCGAAGGACTCGGCGACCAGCGGGATGGTGGTGGCGCGGCGCCCGCCGAAGAAGATGGCCGAGATCGGCACCCCGCGCGGGTCGTTCCATTCCGGGGCCACCGACGGGCACTGCTCGATCGGGGTGCAGTAGCGCGAGTTCGGGTGCGCGGCCGGGGTTCCCGATTCGGGGGTCCAGTCATGGCCGCGCCAGTCGATCAGGTGGGCCGGGGGCTGTTCGGTCAGGCCCTCCCACCAGGCGTCGCCGTCGTCGGTGCGGGCGGTGTTGGTGAAGATGGAGTTGCCCGCCTCGATGGTGGCGATGGCGTTGGGATTGGTCTTGGCGCCGGTTCCCGGTGCGACGCCGAAGAATCCGGCCTCCGGGTTGACCGCGTAGAGCCGTCCGTCCGCGCCGAAGCGCATCCAGGCGATGTCGTCGCCCACGGTCTCGGCCTTCCAGCCGGGCAGGGTGGGTTCGAGCATGGCCAGGTTGGTCTTGCCGCACGACGACGGGAACGCGGCGGCGATGTAGTGCGTCTTCCCCTGCGGCGAGGTCAGTTTCAGGATGAGCATGTGCTCTGCCAGCCAGCCCTCGTCGCGGCCGATGACCGAGGCGATGCGCAGCGCGAAGCACTTCTTGCCCAGCAGCGCGTTGCCGCCGTAGCCGGACCCGTAGCTCCAGATGGTGCGGCTCTCGGGGAAGTGCGCGATGTACTTGGTCTTGTCGCACGGCCACGGCACATCGGCCTGGCCCTCCGACAGTGGAGCGCCCACCGAATGCAGGCACTTCACGAATTCGGTGCCGGGGGTGAGCTGTTCCCAGACCTGCGCGCCGGACCGGGTCATGATCTGCATCGAGACCGCCACGTACTCCGAATCGGTGATCTGCACACCGTATTTCGGTTCCCCGGCGTCGAGCGGGCCCATGCAGAAGGCGATCACGTACAGGGTGCGCCCGGCCATCGCGCCGCGGTAGTGCTCGGTGAGCACGGTGCGCATGTCGACCGGGTCCACCCAGTTGTTGGTGGGCCCGGCGTCGCTCTCGCGCTCGGAGCAGATGAAGGTCCGATCCTCCACGCGCGCCACGTCGTCCGGATCGGAGACGCACCAGAAGGAGTTGGGTTTGGCGGGCAGCGGGACGAACGTGCCCTTGGCGACCAGGTCCGCGGTGAGCCGGTCCCATTCGTCGCGGGACCCGTCGCAGTAGACGATCCGCTCGGGCGCGGTCAGCTCCGCGACCTCGGCGACCCAGGCCGCGATCTCCGGGTGCGCGGTCGGGGCCGCGGCGGGGGCGACGGTGGCGGTAGGACGTTCGGGCACGGCGAACCTCTCTTCACGAAACAACTAGGTTTTCATTTTAGAAAACATGCAATCAGTGGGTGGGCGGACCCCCGGGAAAACCGTGGGCCCCGCGGCTACGCGGAGTGCTCGAGCGCCTCCGCCTGGCCGGTCACCACGCCGGTGAGGATGGCTCGCGCGACCGCCAGCAGCTCCGCGACCTGCGGCGAGGTCAGTTCGTAGGTGACCGAGAGTCCTTCGCGGCGGGCCGAGACCAGCCCGGCGCGGCGCAGAATCGACAGCTGCTGCGACAGATTCGCGGCCTCGACGCCGATCTCGGTCAGCATCTCCGAGACCGCGTACTCGCGCTGGCTCAGCAATTCGAGGACCCGGATCCGCACGGGATGGCCGAGCGTCTTGAAGAAATCCGCCTTCATTTGATAGAGCGGCCGTTGCAGTCCTGGCATGTCGCGAGCCACTCCTTCCGAGGGCGGATGGGCATCCGGATGCGCTGCCCGACCCGGTGATTGCAGAGTTTAGCAAACAGGACAATCATGCTAGGTTCGGTCGTTCCCCGGACCGCCCACAGGAAGACCGAACGTGCCCATCGCCACCCTCAACGGGATTCGCCTCAACTACGACGTCACCGGCAACGGACCCCTGGTCGTCCTCGTCATGGGCACCGGCAGCCCGGGCCGGGTCTGGCGGACCTACCAGGTTCCGGCCCTGGTGAAGGCGGGTTTCCGGGTCGCCACCTTCGACAACCGCGGCATCGCGCCCTCGGAGGAGAGCGCCCACGGCATGCGGATCGAGGACCTGGTCGCCGACACCGCGGCCCTGATCGAACTGCTCGGCGGTCCCGCGCACGTGGTCGGCACCTCGCTGGGCGCGCGCGTCACCCAGGAACTCGCGCTGGCCCGGCCGGATCTGGTGACAAAGGCCGTCATGCTGGCCACCACCGGCCGCTCGCATCCCCTGGCCAGCACGCTGAACAAGGGTGAGCAGGCGTTGCAGCAGCAGGGCGTGAAGCTGCCGCCGGAGTACGCGGCCGCGGTCAAGGCGATGCTGAACCTCTCCCCCGCCACCCTCGAGGCCGACGACTCCGCGCAGCAGTGGCTCGACATCTTCGAGTACTCGGCGAGTGTCGCGCCCGGGCCGGGCGTGCTCGCGCAGATGCGCATGGACCGGACCGGCAACCGCCTGGCCGACTACGCCCGCATCACCGTCCCGAGCCTGGTGGTCGGATTCGCCGACGACCGCATGCTGCCCCCGATGTTCGGCCGCGAGGTGGCCGAGGCGATTCCAGGGGCGCGGTACGTGCAGCTCGACAAGTGCGGCCACTACGGGTATCTGGAGCAGCCCGAGGCGGTCAACAGCACCATCATCGACTTCCTCACCGGCGTCCACGCCTGAGCCCCACCGACTTCCGTCCCCGCCACCGACCGAGGAGCCGATCGTGTCCGACTCGCTGCCGCCGTGTCCCGCCTGTTCCAGTGAATACACCTACGAGGTGGGCGGATTGCTCACCTGCCCGGAGTGCGCGCACGAATGGACCGCCGAGACCGAGGCGGCGGCCGAGGACGGCGTGATCCGGGACGCGGTCGGCAACGTCCTCGCCGACGGCGACACCGTCACCGTGATCAAGTCGCTGAAGGTGAAGGGCAGCCCCACCGGCATCAAGGCGGGCACCAAGGTCCGCAATATCCGCCTCGTCCAGGGCGTCGGCGACCACGACATCGACTGCAAGGTCGACGGCATCGGCGCCATGCAGCTGAAATCCAGTGTGGTGAAGAAGGTCTAGAGCGGACCTCGCGCGCGGGTCAGTCGGCGGGTTCCTGCTGGGTGGTGCAGTGGATGCCGCCGCCGCCCGCGGCGATGGCGTCGATATTGATCTGCACCACCCGGCGATCCGGGAACAGCCGGGCCAGCGTGGCGTAGGCGGCCGAATCGGCTTCCGAGTCACCGAATTCCGGGGCGATGACGCCGCCGTTGCAGACGTAGAAGTTGACGTATCCGGCGGCGAAGTCGTCGCCCGCGCCGCGGTAGCGTAGATCGACCGGCGCTTCGAGGGTTTCGATCTCGAGCGGCCGTCCCTGCGCGTCGGTGGCGTTGTGCAGGATCTCGAGGTGGCGGCGGGTGACGTCGTAGTCGAAGGACTCCTCGTCATTGTCCAGGGCCGCGACCACCACGCCCGGGCGGGCGAAACGGGCGTAGAAATCGGTGTGGCCGTCGGTGATGTCCTGCCCGGCGATGCCGGGTAGCCAGATCACCTTCTTGATGCCCAGCACATGGTCGAGCTCGGCCTCCACGTCGGCCTTCTTCCAGCCGGGATTCCGATTCTTGTTCAGCACACAGGATTCGGTGATGAGCGCGGTGCCCTCGCCGTCGACCTCGATGCCGCCGCCCTCGAGCACCAGATCGGTGTGCGTGGTCTCCACGCCGGCGCGGCCGTCGACGACGGTGGCGACCTTGCTGTCGCGCTTGTGCTGCTGTTTGCCGCCCCACCCGTTGAAGTTGAAATCGACACCGGACTTGCCGTGATTGCCGTGCACGAATACCGGTCCGGTGTCACGCATCCACAGATCGTCGAGGTCGGCCACGATCAGTTCGACGTTCGCGCCGCCGATCAGCCGCCGCGCCAGATCGAGTTCGTCCTGGCGCACCAGCATGGACACCGGCTCGAAGCGGGAGATGGTGGAGGCGATGGTGGCCAGGTTCTCGCGCACCTGCGGCAGCAGCTGCCGGCCCCAGATCGCTTCGCTCGCACCGAAAGCCATCCAGGTGCGCTTGTGCGGCGCGCCCTCGTCGGGCATCACGCCGGAGTGACCCTCGTGGGACGAGCCCGTCGAGGGCTCGCCGTTGAACCACGACGAGATGGATCCCTCACAGCCCGCGAGCAGCAGCCCGCCCATCGTCAAGATTCCCGATCGCATGAACCGGCGTCGTCCTTGCATTGCACTGTCTCCTTTGAAAGAAGGCCCGGCGCGGCGATTCCTCTCCGGCGCGCTGAATCCACTGAACCCGCTGATCAAACGGCCGCCACACACGGAACGGCCCGAGCCGGGCACCAGCGACTCTAATCTCTGACTGAATTTTCAGTCAAGGCCGGTCGGTGTGATCCGGCTCCCTCCGCGACCGGGCGCGCGCAGACTGGGAAAGATGACCACCGCCCGCGTTTCCGCTGCTCTGGCCTCCGCAATCGTCATCACCGGGGTCGTGGCCGTCGGCCAGGCCACCGCACCCGCCCACGCCTACGGACCGGCCTCGTGCGTCCCCGGCGACCCCACCCGCCCCACCGGCGAGCTGTTCGCCACCACCAACACCGCCACCATCACCGACCCCGCCGACCCGCGCCTGGCCGATCGGCTGGAGCTGCTCGAGCTCGACGAGAACTTCACCGCCCTGACCGAACTGGCCCTGCCGGTCGCATCACAACTGGTCGACGGCGTGGCCTGGTCGGCCGGCACCGGCCTCACCTACGAACGCTCCAAGCGATTCCTGCTGGCCTGCACCGACTACAAGAACCTCTGCTGGGTCGCCGACGACCTGCGCGGGCGCTACCGCCAGGAAACGGTCCTGACCTTCGAATACCTGCCCGGCGCGGACACGCGCGCCGACGGCTTCAGCGTGACCGTCACCGGCGTGGACCGCACCCGCTTCGGCGAGGCGCTCGCCGCGAATCCCGCGGTGGCCGAACGGCTCGGCGGCGGCTCGTTCACCACGTCCGGCGATCTGATCCTGGTCGGCGACCGCGCCGACACCGCGGTGATCCACGACTTCGTCACCGGCCTGGGCGGCGCCTGGGATGGCACCCAATTCCGTTACGGCGACCGGGAATTCGTCCGTTCCACCGGCACCGACGCGCTGGCCTGCGCCGTGTGACCGGACCGGTCCGGTTAGTCTCGAATCATGGTGTCGCGCAGGAACGGGACGGTGCTGCCACCCAGCCTGGTGGAAATGGCGACGCGGCATCTGCGGGCGGAGGTGCTCAGCGGCGCGTTCGCGCCCGGCGACCGCATCGGCGAGGAAGCGCTGTGCGCGCGGCTGGGCACCAGCCGCGCGCCCGTGCGGGAAGCTTTGCGGCTCTTGGCGCAAGAAGGGCTGATCGAGCATCTGCCCCGGCGCGGATTCCGGGTGGCGGTGTGGTCGCGGACCGATATCCTGGAGCTGTTCGAGTTGCGTCGGGTGCTCGAGCGCTACGCCATCGACAGCGCGTTCCCGCTGGCCGCCGACGGCGACGGCGACCCGCTGCGACGGGTCCGAGCGGCACTCGAGGAGATGCGTGTCGCCGACGCCGCCGGGAACGCGTTCGAGCGCGACAATGCCCACCGCCGGTTCCACGCGGCCATCGTGGCGCTGTCCGGTAATCGGCAGCTGGAACTGGCCTACGAGCCGATCCTGGTGAAGCTCCAGCTGCCCATGGCGCGCAACCTGCGCGCCGAGGCCCGGCTCGCCCAGCGCCACAACGGCATTCGACGGCACGAGGAGCTGCTGACAGCCCTGGAATCCGGTGACGCCGCGACCGCGCGCGAGGCGCTGTTGCGGCACGGGGAGCGGGCCTACCTGGACCTCGATATCCGCTAACACAGCGGATACATTGCGACACCGCCGATTTCACACATTCTGTCGACAATCGACAAATGGTGAACCCGAGCCCCACGGTCGCGGAAATCCTGGCCTCGCACGAAAGCGGCAGCGGCTCTCCGACCCACACCGCCGCCCGGGTCGCGGACGCCATCGCGGCGCGCGGCGACGACGGCACCTGGATCACACCGGTCCCGCGCGAACAGCTGCTGGCCGCGGCCGCCGAGATCGAGCGACGGCCCGGCGCGCGCACGCTACCGCTGTACGGCGTGCCGTTCGGGGTCAAGGACAGCATCGATGTCGCGGGCCTGCCCACCACACTGGCCTGCCCCGACTACGCCTACACCGCCACCAGCACCGCGCCCGCGGTCGAGCGGCTGCTGGCGGCGGGCGCGCTGTTCGTCGGCAAGACGAACCTCGACCAGTTCGCGACCGGCCTCAACGGCACCCGCACGCCGTATCCGATCCCGCGCTCGGTGTTCGGCGGCGACTTGATCTGCGGCGGTTCCAGTTCCGGGTCCGCGCGCGCGGTGGCCCTCGGCGAGGTGCCGTTCTGCGTGGCCACCGACACCGCCGGGTCGGGGCGGGTTCCCGCGGCGCTCAACGGAATCCTGGGCTGGAAGCCCTCGCGGGGGCTGATCAGCGCGCGGGGCCTGGTCCCGGCGTGCAAGTCGCTGGACTGCCTGACGCTGATGGCGGGCACCGTCGAGGACCTCGATCGGGTCTTCGAGGTGATCGCGGGCGTGGATCCACGCGATCCGTGGAGCCGGGCGCGCGGGCCGCGCTTCGGCGGCGGGCGGCTGCGGGTCGGACTGCCCGATCCCGGCGAGCTGGAGTTCTTCGGGGACGAGGTGTTCCGCACCGCGCACCTCGACACCCGGAATCGACTGGAACGCCGCGGCTTCGACCGCGTGCCGACCAGCCTGGAACCGTTCCTGGCCGCGGGCGAATTGCTCTATCAGGGCCCGTGGGTGGCCGAGCGGCTGGTGGAGTTCGAGGACTTCCTCGCCGAGCGACCGGATTCGATCCTGCCGGTGATCCGCGAAATCCTCACCGGCGGTTTCCGATTCACCGCGGTGGACGTCTTCCGGGCGCAGCAGCGCCTGCAAGAACTGCGCGCCACGGTGGCCCGGGTCTGGGACGCCGTCGACGTGGTGATCACGCCGACCATCGGCACCACGTTCACCGTCGCGCAGGTGCTGGCCGATCCGATCGCCACGAACACCGTGCTGGGCCACTACACCCACTTCGGCAATCTGCTGGACCTCACCGCGATCTCGGTGCCGATGGGACTCGCCGCGGACGGCCGCCCACTGTCGGTGATGGTGTTCGGCCCGGCGTTGGCCGACGACGTGGTGCTCGCCGCGGCGGCCCGCCTGCTCGACGAACCGCGCCCGGTCGTGGCGCACGCGGATCTCCGGCTCGTACAGAAGGAACGGCAATGACGGCACTCTCCCGCGTCCCGGCGCAACCGGGCGACTTCACCTTCGACCCGAACAGGGTGGCGCTGCTGGTCATCGACATGCAACGCGACTTCCTGCTCCCCGGCGGCTTCGGCGAGAGCCTGGGCAATGATGTGGCCCTGCTGCGCACGGTCATCGAGCCGCTGGCCGGGCTGCTGGCCACCGCACGGGCGGCCCGGATTCCCGTGATCCATACCCGCGAAGGCCATCGGCCCGACCTGTCGGATTGCCCGCCCGCGAAACTGCTGCGCGGGGATCCCGCCCAGCGCATCGGCGACCCGGGCCGGTTCGGCCGCATCCTGATCCGCGGCGAGTACGGGCACGACATCATCGACGAGCTCGCGCCGGTGGACGGCGACATGGTGATCGACAAGCCCGGCAAAAGCGCGTTCTACGCGACCGACCTGGCAGATGTCCTGGCGGACCGGGGAATCCGCTCGCTGCTGGTCACCGGGGTCACCACCGAGGTCTGCGTGCACACCACGGTGCGCGAGGCCAACGACCGCGGATTCGAGTGCCTGGTGGTCTCCGACTGCGTCGGTTCGTATTTCCCGGAGTTCCAGCGTGTCGGGCTGGCCATGATCGCCGCCCAGGGCGGCATCTTCGGCTGGGTCGCCGACTCGGCCGCGGTCCGCGCCGCGCTCGCCTCCGCCGTCTCCCCCAGCCCGGCCCAGTGAACAGGAAAGCCCATGTCCGTCGAAACCCCGATCGCCGGTGAAACCGGCAGCGCCGCACCGCTGTCGCTGCCGTGGTGGACCCGCGGCGACACCAATGCCTTCTTCGGCCTGTCGTTCAACATCCTCGTCAATGTCCTGACCCTGACCACGCTGTCGATCGCGGTGGTGAAGATCCCGAGCGCCGACGTGCTGGGCACCGTACTGCCCGCACTGGGTGTGGCGCTGGTGCTGGGCAATCTGTACTACATGCTGCTGGCGCGGCGGCTCGCGCGGCGTGAGGGCCGCGCGACGGTCACCGCACTGCCCTACGGGCCGAGCGTCCCGCACATGTTCATCGTGGTGTTCGTGGTGATGCTGCCCATCTATCTGAAGACCAACGACCCGATGCGGGCGTGGTCCGCGGGTCTGGCGTGGGCGTTCATGATCGGCGTGATCGTCATGATCGGCGCGTTCGTCGGACCGTACATTCGCCGGATCACCCCGCGCGCGGCCATGCTCGGCACGCTGGCGGGCATCTCGATCACCTTCATCGCCATGCGGCCCGCCGCGCAGATGTGGGAAGCGGCCTGGATCGGATTGCCGGTGCTGGCCATCATTCTCATCGGCTTCTTCACCGATGTGCGACTGCCCGGCAATATTCCGGTCGGCCTGGTGGCGCTGCTGGTGGGCACCGCCATCGGGTGGATCGGCGGTTACATGTCGGTCCCCGACGTCTCCCGGGCCGCGCAGGATATCGCCCTCGGGTTGCCGGACCTGCGCCTGCACCTGCTCTTCGACGGGCTCGGGCACCTGGCGCCCCTGCTGGCGACCGCGATTCCGCTGGGCGTCTACAACTTCACCGAGGCCATGAGCAATGTCGAGAGCGCCGCCGCCGCGGGCGACAACTACAACCTGCGCAGCGTGCTGCTGGCCGACGGCTTCGGCGCGATCATCGGCTCCGGTTTCGGCTCGCCCTTCCCGCCCGCCGTCTACATCGGCCATCCCGGTTGGAAGGACGCGGGCGGACGCACCGGCTACTCGCTCGCCAGTGGAGCGATCATCGGATTGATGTGCCTGCTGGGCCTTTTCGGTGTGCTCGCCACCCTGCTCCCCATTCCGGCGATCGTCCCGATCCTGCTCTACATCGGCCTCCTGATCGGCGCTCAGGCTTTCCAGGCCGTCCCGCGCCTGCACGCGGTCGCGGTGGTCGCCGCGCTGCTGCCCAATCTGGCCGAGTGGGGCGTCGGCCAGATCGACAACGCGCTCAGCGCTGCCGGGACCTCCGCCGACAAGATCGGCGCGGGCGCGCTCGGCCAGGCCGGCGTGGTCTACGACGGCCTGAAGACCCTCGGCGCGGGCGCGGTGCTCGCCGGGCTGGTGCTCGGGACCATGGTTACCTTCATCCTCGAAAAGCGCTTCCGCGCAGCCGCTCTCGCTGCCGCGGTCGGCGCCGCGCTCAGCTTCGTCGGCCTCATCCACGCCGCCGAGGTGGCCTGGGCCGCCGCCCCGAAGGTCGCCCTCGGCTACCTCTTCTTCGGACTCGTCTGCCTCGCGTGTTCGTTCCTGCGCGGCACCCGCGCAGCCCCTGACGCCGTCCTCCCCGACTGAGCCGCCCGGACGGTCACCGTCCCGCATCCGACGGCGGCCGCCCCGCACCGCCCCCATCCGTCTCGTCCAGAAAGATCCGCAAGCCCTCTCCGATCTTGCCCGCGGCATTCTCCAACTGTTCGGGCGAGAGCACCTTCCCGAACGACGCCGCCTTCAGCAGCTGCCGCTGCACCTCTTTGAGGTTCATCGTCGCCCAGTCGCGTCGTGACAGTTCCGGCATGGTCCGGGACAATACCTCGAGTAGAACGTTTGTTCGAGTGACGATGGTCGTGACAGTGGCGCGTCAGGGCGGTGTCAGCTCCATGTAAGCGCGGGTGGGGATTGTCAGTGGCGTGAACAGCACCCTGATCGCCGATTCCGGACTGCGGACGATGCACGGCAACCCGATGGACTTCGAGGCCATCGATCTGGGCATCGAGCGTGGGCTCGCCGCCGCGAGCCGGTTTCTGCGCGGGGATCATGTGGTCGCGCAGCTGATCCGGTTCGCGGTGGTCGGCGGAGTCAGCAATATCGCGTATGTGCTGATGTTCATGGCGGTCAACGACAGTGGGGCGCTGGTGGCGAATATCGCGGGGTCGGTGGTCAGTACGGCGGTCGCGAACGAGCTGCACCGGCGGTTGACCTTCCGGGCGGCCGGGCGGGTCGGATGGTTCAGCGCACAATGGGAGGGCGGCGGGCTGGCCGCGGTCGGGCTGGTGATCAGTACGGCCGCGCTGGCGGGACTCGATGTCTGGGCGCCCGGGCTCGGGGAGCTCAGCCAGGCGACGGCCGTGCTCGCGGTGATGGCGGCGGTCGGGGGGATGCGGTTTCTCGCCTTGCGCGGGTTCGTGTTCTGAGGCGGGCTGTCACATGTCGATCGGCCGCGGTGTCCAGTGGATGACACGAAAGACGGGAGCCCACCCATGATCGGTACCACCGCCGCCACCGATGCGTTCGTCGCGCACCGGAATCTGTTGTTCACGGTCGCCTACGAGATGCTCGGGTCGGCGGCCGACGCCGAGGACGTGCTGCAGGAGACGTGGCTGCGCTGGATCGGCGTCGACCTCGCGGAGGTGCGGGATCAGCGGGCATATCTGGTGCGCATCACCACCCGGCAGGCGCTGGGCCGGTTGCGGACGCTGGGCCGGCGCAAGGAGTCCTATGTCGGGCAGTGGCTGCCGGAGCCACTGCTGACCGCGCCGGATGTGGCCGAGGACGTCGAACTGGCCGAAAGCGTGTCGATGGCCATGCTGCTGGTACTCGAGACGCTCGCCCCGACCGAGCGCGCGGTGTTCGTGCTGCGCGAGGTGTTCAACCTGCCGTACGACGAGATCGCCGCGGCGGTGGACAAGTCCGCGGCCGCGGTCCGGCAGATCGCGCACCGCGCCCGCGCGCACGTGGCGTCCCGCCGCCCGCGCGGCCCGGTGTCACCCGCCGAGTCCCGTGAGGTGCTCGACGCGTTCCACCGCGCGGTCGAGACCGGTGACCTGCGAGGTCTGCTGGATCTGCTCGCACCGGATGTCGTCGCCTTCGGTGACGGCGGTGGGCTCCGGGCCGCACTGCCGCACCCGATCGTGGGCGCCGACACGGTGGCTCGCGTACTCACCACGGGCTGGCGGCGATTCGGCGACAGCGCGTCGTTCGACACCACAATGGTCAACGGCCATCCCGCGCTGGTCATGCGACGGGAGGGCGAGGTGGACACCGTACTGGCGTTGCGGATCGACGACGGCCTCATCACCGGGCTGTACGCGGTCCGCAACCCGGAGAAGCACTCGCACATGGACCGGGTGACCGCCCTGAGCCGATGACCCGGCCGGGCGTCAGGCGGGTGAGGGTTGCGTTTCGCCCGGGCCGATAATGCCGTGCAGCACAAGGCCGACGAGGCGGTCGGTGGCCGCCGCGGCAACGTCGGACCGGTCACTGGTCCACGCGATGGCGGTAGCGAGCTTGACGATGTCGTCGGTGCTGACCTCGGGGTGCGCGCGTCCTGCCCGTTGGGCGCGGACCAGCACGGCGCCGGCCGCATCCAGTGCCGCGGCGCAATGCGGGGCCAAGGGGCTGTCGGGGATTTCGAGGGCTCGCAGGATCTCCTCGGACAGCCCCCGCACCCGGCGAATGTGCGATACCAGCGCGGCGATCCACCGCGAGAGAGCGGCCGCGGGGTCGGGTTCGGCGTCGAGAGCGCTCGCGAGCGCGGTGACCTCGTCGAGGCTGGTGCCGACCACGGCGGCGATGAGGTCTTCTCGCCGCGGGAAATGCCGATAGAGGGTGGCCGGGCCGACGCCGGCACGGCGGGCGATCTCATTGAACGACACGTCGACGCCATCGCTGGCGAACATCGCGCGGGCGGTGTCGAGCAGTCGTGCGCGGCTGCGCCGGGCATCGGCTCGGGCCCCGCCCGGCGGCGGTGATTCTGCTTGCTCCACAGGACTCCTCGGGCGAATCGGAATGCCATTCCGTATATTCGGAATGGCATTCCGAATTGTAGTGGACAGGAGTCGAACATGACGTTGCCGACCAACTTGCCGCGCACCGGCATCTGGGTGAACGGGCTCGATCTGCAAGCGCCGACGGTGGCGACGGGGCTGGCCGCAGAGCTGGAGGAACTGGGGCTGGGCGCGATCTGGCTCAGCGAAGGGCTCGCGCACGACCCGTTCGTCACGGCCGCCGGATTGCTCTCCGCGACAAGCGGACTGGTGGTCGGCACGGGGATCGCGGTGACATACGGCCGCCATCCGCACTGGATGCGAGCCTCGGCCCGAGCCGTCCTGGATGCCTATCCGGATCGGTTCGTGTTCGGGGCCGGCACCTCCAATCCCCGCGTCGTCGAAGGCGTGCTCGGACTCGAATACCGCAGACCGCTGGCCGCGCTGCGCGACTACCTCGACGATCTCGACACACCGGACGCCTTGCGGGCCCAGCTCGGATTGCCGGACGCCGGCCGGTTGCCTCGCGTGCTGGCGGCGCTCGGTCCGAGCGCGTTGCGGCTGGCTCGGGACCGGGCCGACGGCGCGATCACCTACCTCGTGACGCCCGAACACACCGCGCAGGCCCGCGCCGCGCTCGGACCGGACCGGACGCTCGTGGTCGAACAGGCTGTCGTGGTCGGGGCCGCCGGCGCGGACGCCCGAACCCGCGCACGGGCACACGTGGGCGCCTACCTGTCCAACCCCGGCTACCGTGCGAGCTGGCAGCGACTCGGCTTCACCGACGCCGATCTCGGCGGCAGCGACCGGCTCGTCGACGCGTTGGTCGCGATCGGGGAAGACCAGGTCCGGCAACGGATCACGGACCACATCGACGCCGGCGCCGATCATGTGTGCTTGCAGGCCCTACCGGCGGAGCCGTTCACCATCCCGGCACAGCAGTGGAAGCTGCTCGCCTCTCTGGATGACGGCCCCCGCCGACGACACGATGACACCGGAACGGCGGTCACCCCGTCCGGTCAGCCGCGGCCGATGTAGGGCATGCCCGTCGCCATCACGGTGACGAACGGGACGTTCACGTCCAACGGCAGGTCGACGGTCTGGGCGACGATCCGGGCGACATGCGCGGCGTCGATGGTCGGTTCGGGCCGGATGCTGCCGTCGGCCTGCAATGATCCCGCCGCGATGCCCGCGGTGAGTTCGGTTGCGGCATTGCCGATGTCGATCTGCCCGACCGCGATGTCGTACGCGCGGCCTTCCAGGTTGAGCGCCTTGGTGAGACCCGTGATGCCGTGCTTGCTGGCGGCGTAGGCCACCGTGTTGGGGCGCGGGGTGTGCGCGGAGATGGATCCGTTGTTGATGATCCGCCCGCCCCGCGGCGTCTGGGTCTTCATGAGCCGGAACGCGGCCTGCGCGCACAGGAACGCGCCGGTGAGGTTGATGTCGACGACCTGCCGCCACTCTCCCGCGGACAGTTCGTCGATCGGCTTGCTGGGCCCGAAGATCCCGGCATTGTTGACCAGTGCGTCGAGCCGCCCCCACTGCCGCGTGATGTGCGCGAACACCTCGTCCACCGCGGCGGGGTCGGTGACATCGGCGGGGACGACGTCCACGCCGCCCGCGCCGGGTGCGGCCGCGGCGGTCTCGTCGAGGGTGGCACGGGTGCGTCCCACCGCGACGACCTGATGCCCGGCGGCGGTCAGCGCGTGGGTCATGGCGCGCCCCAATCCGGCTCCGGCTCCGGTGACGAGAACGATCTTCGATGTGCTCACGGGATCCGAGCGTATTCGGTCAGTCCGCGGCCCGATCCGCCGGAAGCACGTTGGTGCGCAGGTGCCGGACCAGCGCGACCAGCCGTTCGAGGGTGGCGTGCTCGGGATCGGCGAGCCGCAACTGGAGCAGTTCGCGACCGGAGGCGTGCAGGATGCGCGCGGTGTATTCGGGATCGGGCAGTTTCGGAAACGCCTGCCGCAGTTCCTGTTCCAGGAATCCCCGGACGGCCGCCTGGGAGACGGCCTGGCGCTCGTGCAGTTCCGGCGGCGCGCCGGCGGGCGGGAACAGGAACAGCCGCCACGTCTCGGGATGCGCGTCGATGGCTCGGACCGCGCCCTCGAAGGCCCGCACGAACGGGTCCGGGTCGGCGGTCTCGTCCACCTGCGCGAAGCCTTCCGCGAACTGGGTCGCGGCACGGACGCTCTCCCGGTCGATGAGGGCGACGAAAAGCCCTGCCATATCGCCGAATTGCTGATACAGCACGGGCCGGGTGACCCCGGCCGCCTCGGCGATCCGGTTGGGGGTGGCCGCGGGGAAGCCTTCCGCCCCGACGATCTCGTGGGTGATGTCGAGGATCTGCTCGCGGCGGTTCTCTGCGCTCATCCGCCGCCGCGTCCGGGGAGCGGTGGTCACCCTTGACAGGGTAACTTACAACCTGTCAGCCTCTAACTAACAGGTTGAAAGTTGAGGTGCTCCGATGTCGCCGCACTACCCCGAACTCGCCGAGCGCGTGCGCAGTCAGCGCGCACTGCAGCCCGGCCTCTACGGCTCGATCGACTTCGACGAGTCCCCCTTCCGCTTCACCGTCGATCCCGGCGACAAGTCGTCGCTGCCCGGCTGGGTCGCGCCGCGCGAGCCGCTGCTGGCCGACGATCGGGTCGTCGAATTGATGCGCACCGCAACGATGCTCGGCGATGTGGTGGCCGACCCGTACGCGGCGCTCGCCCCGGAGTACGGCGTCCAGGGCTTGATCGGGATGCTGCGGCAGGCGTGCCGTGCGGGGGTCGACTCGGTGCCCGGCGCACCCGATGAACTGGGGGCGTTCCTGGCGGCCATGGAGGCGACGCCCGCCTGGCTGGACAGGGAGCTGGTCGAGGAGGGCGCGCGACATTCGCGGGTCGGCGCGGCGTTCCTGTCACCGGTCCTGATCCGGGGCGCGTTCCTGGCGACGTTCCTCAATACCTATGCGGCCCTGCCGATGACACTGACCGGGGCGCTGTCGGGGCGGCGGGCGGCGCGGCGGGTCAACGAGACCGCCTCGTTCTTCGCGGTGACCACGCTGCCCGGTGCGCTGGAACGGCACGGCGAGGGTTTCGAGGCCGCGGCCATGGTGCGCCTGATGCATTCGATGGTGCGCTACAACGCGTTGGCGCGCGGGGACCGGTGGGACGCCGACGTGTACGGGGTGCCGCTGCCGCAGGTCGATCAGATGCCCGCCGGGCTGATCAATATGTATCTGCTCGCGACGATGGCGATCCGCCGGGGCCGCACCGAGTTCAGCGCCCGCGAACGCGCGATCCTCGAATTCAGCCGCTACCGCTGCTTCCTGCTGGGCCTGCCGGAGGAATTGCTGCCGACCACCGCGGCGGGCATCCTCGAGGTCTTCCACGGCCGGGCCGCCGTCCTGCGCGACGACTTCGACGACGCCACCTGCGGTGCGCTGGTCCGCTCCACCATGTCCGCGTACCTGCGCCCGGGCCGCTCGCGCTACGACCGGGTCGCCGACGCGATCGAGAAGAGCTGGAGCCGGGTGTTCTTCCTCGGCTTCTGCGGCGGCAATCGCAAGGCCGCGGCCGCCATGAGCGTGACGCTGACCCTCCCCGACGCGATCCGGGTGGGCCTGACCGCGCCGTTCATCATCCTGCGGTTCATTCTCATGACCGTGGCGAGTCAGTCGCCCACCCTGCTCCGGGCGGCCGACGCCTACACGGTCCGCAAGGTGCGCGAGCAGCTCGTGGTCTACGGCAACCCCGAGTACACGACCGACTCCCGCGCGTATCCGGGAGCCGATTCGGGGGAATGACGCGCTGTCAGGCGGATCCGGCCGCCGTCACCCGGGCCGCCAGGCCGTCGAGCACCACGGCCCGCTCGGGTGGCACGCCGATGTGCATGTGCACCAGATCGGTTCCCGCGGCGGCGAATTCGAAGGTGAAGAAGGAACAGCAGCTGGTCTCACGCGCGGCGAGTTCGCGGGCCCGGGGCTCGGCGCTGCCGTCGAGATCCAGCCGCAGCCGGGTCGCCGAGATCCGGTCCCAGCCGAGCACCGCGTCACGGAAGAGGGCGTCGAATTCGGCGACGCGCAAGGGTTGTTCGGCGGTGGGTAGCGCGCAGGCTTCCACCGGGACCCACGACGGCGCGGAGAGGTTGCCGATCGATCGAATCTCGGGTTTGCCGGCCATGACTCGCACCTCCTGCCGCCCGGGCCGTCGGTCCGGGATCTCCCTACGATGCTATGCCGTTCCGGTGGGCGCGCCAGGGGCCGTTGTGATGTCGGCGCAGGTTGTCACATCCGCTCGCACAGCAGGAGATAGGCGTCGAGTTGGGCCGCGCCCGACAGCAGGGCGCGGCCGCGGGCGTTCAGGCGCTGCTGCCAGGCGGTGAGGAAGGCGGTGAGCGCCTCGGTTCCGCCTGCCTCGTGCAGGGATTCGAGGAAGTGCGCGACGCGTGCCAGCGGATATCCGCCGCGGCGGAGCTGCCGGGCGATCTCCGCGTCGCGCACGGCGTCGGGCCGGTAGTGGCGGTAGCCGGTGGCGGGGTCGCGTTCCGGACGCAGGATGCCTTCGGTCTCCCAGGTGCGCAGGGTGGCGGCGTGCACGCCGAGGCGGTGCGCGAGTTCGCCGACGGTCAGGGGGCGGCCGGGAATCGGGTCGGGCGGGGTGGCGGAGAGGTTGTCGAGCGCGGTCGCGACGTCGGTGTGGGTGCCGCGTTCGGTGTGCAGCGCGGTATGGGTGGCGTCGATGAGCCGGTAGGCGGATTCGGTGTCGCCGCGATGGCAGGAGCGCAGGATCTCCGCGGCGCGTTCGTGGCCGTGGCCGGCGCGCAGGGCGAGGAAGGCGCGCAGCGCTTGCGCGTGCGCGGGGGTGTAGCGGCGGTAGCCGTTGTCGGTGCGCTCGGTGGGCGGGAGGATTCCCGCATCGTCGTAGTTGCGGATCGCCTGTGCCGACAGGCCGTGCTCGCGGGCCAGATCGATCGGGCGCACAGCCACCTCCTTTGAGGGTTCTCCCGCTCCGAACAGGAAGAACATCACACAAGTTTCACTCCAACCTTCAACGATACTGTCAAAGGCAGTCCTGCTGGAAGGAGTGCCATGTCCGCAACCACCCCCACCTCGCCGAGCGCGATCGGCCACCGAGCCGATGATCTCGCGACCCTGGGCCTCGCTCTGGACGAGCTGTTGTCCGCCCGCACCACACCACCGGCCGTGTTCGCGCTCGGCGAGCCGACCCATGGGATCGCGGCATTCCCGCTGCTGCGCAACGACATTCTGAGCCGGCTAGCCGACCGGGGGTTCCGGTCGATCGCGCTGGAGATCGATTTCCTCGCGGCGGGGATCGTCGATGACTACGTCAATGGGTCGGCGGCGGCGATCGACACCGTGCTGGACAGCGGGTTCAGCCACGGGTTCGGATCGATACCCGGTAATCGCGAACTGGTCGAGTGGCTGCGCGAATACAACGCGGGCCGCGCGCCCTCGGAGCGGGTGCGGTTCTACGGATTCGATGCGCCGGTGGAGTATTCGGGTGCGCCGAGCCCCCGGTCCGCGCTGTGCGCGCTGGCCGACCGGCTGCCGAAGGCTCTGCTGCCCGCATCGGTCGCCGAGCTCGACGGGCTGCTCGGCGCGGACGCCGAGTGGACGAACCAGGCGGCCATGTACGATCCGTCCGCCTCGATCGGCGACTCCGACCGCGCCCGCGCGCTGCGTCTGATCGCCGACGACCTCGCCGATGCCCTGCACCGCGCGGGACCCTCGCTGCGCGCGACCGATCCGACCGGTTACGCCCAGGCCGTCACCCACGCGCGGACCGCGCTGGGGCTGCTGCGCTACCACGCCGCCATGGCCACCCCGGGCCCCGACCGCATCGGCGGCCTGTCCGGTGTGCGATCGGAGATGATGGCGGACAACATCCTGGCGATCGCCGAGCGCGAGCAGCAGCGCGGGCCGACGCTCGTCTTCGCACACAATGCGCACCTGCATCCCCGGGTGCCGGACCAGCCCGCATGGAGCAACGCGGGCGCGCTGACCGCCTTCACCCTGGGCGAGCGCTATCTGTTCGTGGCGACCGACGCGACGCCCGCCCCGGTTCCGGGCACCCTCCAGGGTGTGCTCGCCGAGGCGACCCCCGGCCGCGCCCTGTTCCCGGCACGGGCGCTCGTCGCCGCCCTGTCCCCCGCGATCGTGTCCGCCGAACCGATTGTGCGCGGCCATTTCCCGCTCACGATCGCCGATCTCGACGGCGCCGACGCGGTCGTCTTCATCACCGACACCGACGGCGCACAGCATCAATACTGGTTGACGTCATCTACTGCCTGAAGGCCGGAGATTCGGACGGAAAGACTGACGGTCCCTCCGCAGGCGTTCAGCCTCTCCGCCCGTCCGGCGGCGAGGATGTGGTGGGCGGCGTGCAGATCGCTGTCGTGGGTGGTTCCGCCGCCCGCGGCAACGGCACGCCGGCCAGCGCCCGACGCAGCCGATCGATCTCGATGCGGCCCCGATCCAGCGCCACATCTGGGGCCCACGACACAGTCCGCAGAGCTTGAAACTCGAGCTAGCGGAGGTACGGCGCCGGCTGAACCCAGTGGAACCCACGCGAGATCAACCGGAAGCGGTCGAGATCGACCCGGGTCAGGCGCAGATGGACCGGACGGCCGGCCAGCTGACCGTCCAGCATCAGCTGATCAGGCTGGGGCTGTTCGTAATTCAGGACGGCGAGCTTCCACTGGTGCGCCAGATCCTTCGTAATGGTCACGGTGTGCAGATCGGTATCGATCTCCACCGGGAACGACACCAGCGAGTCGTCCATGCGCTGAGCGGTCACGCCCTGCGGGATGTCGAAGATGAGACGGCGGAATCGGTCCGCCGGACCGATGAGACGGCCATCCGATGGCGTGGACCGGAAGTCGACCAGCGCCGGGACCTCCTGGCCCGCGACCGTGTACTCGGTGACATTCCAAATCCCGTAGAGCGGCGAGTGCGGTCGGCCATTTCCGTACGTCTGCCAGGCGTCGTGCCCCTCGCCGAGAGTCGTGAAGAGTATCCACATCCCCAGAATCACCTGTGCCGCCACCAGGATTCGCCGCCCGCGCGGCGAGGAGACCAGCGGCTCGGGCCGGCGCACCGGCACCGCGCGCCCGACCAGCGCCCGGACGGTGCGTGCGATATCCGGGGCAGCCAGCACCATCGCATACACCAGCAGCTCGCCGGAGAGTATTTTCACCGGCACATCGAAGCTGAGGTTCAGCAGGAACACCTGGAGGGTCACCACGACTGACAGGAGCGCACCCAGCCCCGCGGTGAACGGCAGGATCAGCAGCAAACCTGCGGTGACTTCTGCTGCGCCCAAGGCGATTTCGTACGGCTCAGAGCTGGCCGTCTGCGACCACAACACCGCCATCGGGCTCAGATCGCCGAACGGCTCCACCAGCCGGTCCAGCGCGAACGCCATCTGCGAGGGCAATAGTTTCGTGACGCCGTACAGCAGCAGGGCGCTCATCAGGGCCAGACGTACCACCATCCGGAACCACGCGTACAGCCGCACATAGTCCGGCCGCCGCCGGTCCAGCACCGACCACACCGCCGTGATCGGCACCGCGACGAACAGCAGGGTGAAAAGCGACACCCAATTCGCCGCGGTATCTCCGCTTCCCGTGTACGACCAGTCGACATGGACGCCGAAGACATGCTCCCCCAGCCAATCCGTGAGCGGATGCAGTGCCGTCCATTTCGCCACACCCACCACGGTCTGCTGCGAGACTCCCACCGACCGCAGCAGCATGTGCAGCACCCACACCCCGGCCATTCCAACACCCAGCGTCACGAACGAATACCGGAACACCATCCGCCGCAACGGACTCCATCGCGGCTCACCCGTCACCGCGACGTCCGCCTCGACGGCCAACTGCACAACCACACCGATTCCTCCGAGAGTTACCGCAACTGATTACCCTGCGACGCTGAACGTTAGGTCGGCGAACGGTCGGTTCGTACCCGGCAAATCCCTTGCCCCTACACCCCTTGCCCCCGGGATCGGGGCCAGGAGCGGCGGCTCCCGGCCGACGGCCCCGGCTGGGGCGCATCCTGCGTCGGAGGCTTATCGTGCGCTGGCCCTTCGCCCGGTCATCTCGCATCGAGTCCGATCCGGCGCGATGGCGGGCCCTGACGGACCTGCTCGCAAGGGCTTGAAACTCGAGCTAGCGGACATTCCGGTAGCGCCGCCCGCCCCGCGGACACCCGCCACGGTCGGGTGTCACGGAATTGTCTGTGCCCACTGCCAGACTCACCGGTATGCGGTGGGCGGTGGCGGAGACGGGTGACGGCGGGGCACGGGTGTGCCCGCTGGACGAGCGCGGCCGTCCGGCGGGCCCGGTGGTCGAGGAGTCCTCGGTCGCGGAGGCGGTGCGGGTGCGGCCGGAGGTCGAGCGGTGGGTGTGGCGGTCGACGGCGGCGATCTACAAGCGGCTGCTCGACGCCGGGGTGCGGGTCGACCGCTGCTATGACGTGGAGTCGGCCGAGGCGCTGCTGATCGGGCACGAACAGGGCCAGTCCGGGCAGGCCCGGTCGCTGGCCGCCGCGTGGGCGCGCCTGCACGACCTCCCTGTCCCCCAGGACGCGCCCGCCCGGGCCGCCGACACCGAACCGACCCTGTTCGAATCCGGGCCGGTGCCACTGCCGTCCGGGACCGACGAGTTCACCGCGCTGCTCGAGGTGTACGCGGGACAGGTGGCGCGGACGGCCGCGGCCGAGTACCCGGCCCGCATGCGGATGTTGCTCGCCGCCGAGTCGGCGGGGCTGCTGGTGGCGACGGAGATGTCGCGCGCCGGGATTCCGTGGCGCGCCGACGTCCACCGCGAGCTGCTCGATTCCCTGCTGGGCGAGCGCGTGCCGAGCGGGTCGGAGCCGCGACGGCTGGCCGAGCTGGCCGACGAGGTGTCGCGGGCGTTCGGGACGGGGGTGCGGGTCCGGCCCGATCTCCCCCAGGACATCATCCGCGCGTTCGCCCGCGCGGGAATCCTGTTGTCCTCCACCCGCAAATGGGAGCTCCAGGACATCCACCATCCGGCCGTCGAACCGCTGCTGGAGTACAAGAAGCTCTACCGCCTCCACACCGCCCACGGCTGGTCCTGGATCGACCAGTGGGTGCGCGACGGCCGATTCCGGCCCGAGTACCTGCCGGGCGGCACGGTGACCGGCCGCTGGACCACCAATGGCGGTGGCGCGCTGCAGATTCCGAAGATCGTGCGCCGCGCCATCCGCGCGGACCCCGGGTGGCGGCTGGTGGTCGCCGACGCCGACCAGATGGAACCGCGAGTGCTGGCCGCCATCTCCCGCGACCGCGGGTTGATGGAGGTGGCGGGCCGCGGCGAGGACCTCTACGCCGATCTGGCCGCCCGGGCCTTCGGCGGCGACCGCGCCCAAGCCAAGATCGCCATGCTGGGCGCGATCTACGGCCAGACCTCCGGCGACGCGCTCACCCACATGGCCGAACTGCGGCGACGCTATCCGGCCGCGGTCGCCTTCGTCGACGACGCGGCCACCGCCGGTGAACAGGGCCGCCTGGTCCGCACCTGGTTCGGCCGAACCTGCCCGCCCGCAACCGCTTTCGACCAACCCGACGACGAGGCAGGCGGTTCCCCGGGTTTCGGCAGCACCCCGCGTGCCCGGGCCCGAGGCCGCTTCACCCGCAATTTCGTCGTCCAGGGCAGTGCCGCCGACTGGACGCTGCTGGTGCTCGCGGGCCTGCGCCACGCCCTGCACACCACCGGACTGCGCGCGGAACTGGTGTTCTTCCAGCACGACGAGGTCATCGTGCACTGCCCCGCGGAGGAAGCCGCGACCGTCGCCGACGCGATCGCCCGAGCCGCCGACACCGCCGGTCAGCTCGCGTTCGGCCCGACGCCGGTGCGCTTCCCCTTCACCACCGCCATCGTCGAGTGCTACGCGGACGCGAAGTAGGCCCGAATCAGCAGCGGGCGGCACCTGTGCGGGCGAGCCACGTGTGGTGGCGGCGAGTGTGCCGTGCGTCGTGCACTCGCCAAGGCCTGCGGCGTGGGTCGCCCTTGCCGCGTCGGGTAATCACCGCGCGTTGCGGCTACCCGCCTCCGGCATGGCCGCTGCGACAGGCCCGCGGGCACCGTCCGCCACGGCGACTGCTCGGGGTGGCTCAGCGCCGTCGCTCAGTGGTCACTGCCCGCCCGCACCCTCGAGCAGTCGCGCCTGGTAGTGCCGCATGCCCGCCAGCCAGCGGTCGTAGTCGGCGCCCTTGCGGCGGTACATGTCGAGGACTTCCGGGTGCGGCAGGATCAGGAAGCGCTCGTCGTCGACGGCGGCCAGGACCAGTTCACCGACCTCGTCGGGGGTCAGGACCGCGCCCGCCGAGGTGACCGCGCGGGTGGCGGCCATGCCGAGAGTGTCGCCGGAGTGTTCGCCCGCGCGCAGCAGCGCGGTCTCCACGCCCATCGGGCACAGGCAGCTGACCCGGATCCCGGCGTCGCCGTAGGTGACCGAGAGCCATTCGGCGAATCCGACGGCGGCGTGCTTGGTGACCGAGTATGCGGCCGAACCGATCTGGGTGAGCAGCCCCGCCGCCGAGGCGGTGCTGACGAAGTACCCCTCGCCGCGTTCGACCCAGCCGGGCACCAGCAGCCGCGCCGCCCGGATATGCGCGTTGAGGTTCACGTCGAGGGTGACACCCCAGTCCTTGTCGTCGCCGAGCCCGACCCCGCCCATGACGCCCGCATTGGCGAAATACAGGCCCACCGGCCCGAATTCGGTCTCGCACCGGGCGATGAGCTCGGCGATGCGATCGGTGTCGGCCACATCGGCGCCGACCGCCACGGCCGCGCCCGGGAATTCCGGTTCCAGCGCGGCGACCACGGCCGCGGCCGCGTCGGCGTTCAGATCCGCGACCACCACCCGCGCCCCGGCCCGCACCAGCCGGGCGGCGATCGCCCCACCGATGCCGCCGCCTCCTCCGGTGACGATGGCATTCTTACCCGCGACCTGCACGGATGCTCCCTCCAGCCGATTCCGGCCGCCGATCCGGGCCGTCGGAGGCTGGATCGAACGCGCCGGCTCATGGAAATATGAACCCTGCGTCGGATTCAAGTTCATGACTCCCCCGGCGTCAACCGTCCCGGTCTCGAGAGGTGAACAGCCGATGCGGACAGCACATCCGGTGGACGAGTGGAATCGCCTGCGCAGCGGGCAGGTCGCGACCAATGGCATCGACCTGCGGGTGGTCGAGCACGGCGAGGGCGCGCCGGTGGTGTTCTGCCATGGGTTCCCGGAGCTCGGCTTCTCGTGGCGGCATCAGGTGTTCGCGCTGGCCGAGGCCGGTTTCCGGACGCTGACACCGGATATGCGCGGCTACGGCGGCAGTTCGCGACCGGCCGGGATCGAGGCGTACGACCTGCTCACGGTGTGCCGGGATCTGGTCGGGCTGCTGGACGCGTACGGGCTCGAGGACGCGATCTTCGTGGGCCACGACTGGGGCGCGTCGGTGGTGTGGCATCTGGCCCGCGAGTTCCCGGAGCGGGTGCGGGCGGTGGCGGGGTTGAGCGTGCCCGCCACCCCGCGCTCGTCGGCGCCACCGCTGCCGATCATGCGCAAGCGGCTGGGCGAGGACTTCTACATGGTGTGGTTCCAGGAGCCCGGCGTCGCGGACGCGGTGCTGGCGGCGGATGTGCGGCGCACGCTGTTGCGTGACGACATCGTCACCGCGGGAACGTTCCTGGACACCGGTGAGCCGGAGCCGCCGCTGCCGCCGTGGCTCAGCGAAGCCGAATTCGATTACTACGTGGAGGCTTTCACCCGCACCGGGTTCACCGGCGGGCTGAACTACTACCGCACCCTCGATCTGACCTGGGAGCTGACCGCGCACCTGGAGGGCGTGAAGATCGACTGCCCGTCGCTGTTCATCGCCGGGTCGACCGATCCGGTCATCCGTTTCACGCCGATGCACAAGATGGCGGCGGTGCTCGGTGATCTGCGCGGCTCGCTCATCCTCGACGGCGCGGGCCACTGGATTCAGCAGCAACGGCCCGAGGAGGTCAATGCCGCGCTGATCGAGTTCGCGCGCGGCCTGGACTGATCGGTCAGTCCGTCTTCAGTTGCAGCGCGTTCACCCACAGCTGGGTCAGGGTGGTGACGAGCTTCTCGAACGGAATCCGTTGCTTCTGAACGAAAACCATCGACGCCATCCGGCTCACCATGGCCGACAGCGCGTGCGCGGTGATCATCGGATCCAGGTCGGCGCTGGCCTGCCCGGACTCCTGCAGTTCGCGGATCATGCGCGCGTTGCGCTGCGCGAACGCCTTCCCGCGTTCCATCCGCATGCGCCGGAAGTTCTCGTCGATCTGGGCGACCTGTTCGAACAGGGCCATGAGCCGGGCATTGCGCTTGTAGGACAACAGGTAATCGCGGTTGGCCGCCTCGATCAGGGCGCGCGGATCGGTGATCCCACTGCGCTCACGCACATGCGGATGCAGCATCTCCTCCGACACCTGCTCGACCAGCGCGGCGAAGATCTCCTCCTTGCTGTCGAAGTAGGTGTAGAAGGATCCGGCCGCCATGCCCGCCGTCTTGGAGATGTCGGCGATCTTGGCGTCCAGGTAGCCGTCCCGCTCGAACACCTCCCGCGCGGCCGCGATCAGCGCACCCCGGGTCCGCTGTCCACGCCGGGTGGGCGGCGCGGCCCGCCGCGACGCACTCTCGCCTGCCATCGATTCGGACGCCAAAACTGATCACTGCCTGTCGTTTCGCGGATGATTCTCCAGGCAGCAACCGTATCAATACGGGCGGGCCGGACAGCACAGGACGGCGCGCGACCGCCCATCCCGCGTTCCGCGGCGGATCGGGTGGAGACTGGGCGGATGCAGGATGCCTCGCAGGTGATCGTGGTGGACGCCGCCAATGTGGTCGGGTCGCGGCCGGACGGGTGGTGGCGCGACCGGGCCGGGGCGGCGCGGCGGCTGCTCGGCGAGCTGGGTGCGCTGCGGACGCGACTGCCCGGCTCGACGCGGATCATCGTGGTGCTGGAGGGCGCGGCCAAGGCCGCCGCCGACCGGGCCGGTGACGGGCACGCCGACGCGGGTGAGAGCGGGTCGGCGGGATTGCGCGTAGTGCTGGCCGGCGGGTCCGGCGACGACACGATCGTCGAGGTGGTGGCCGCCGAGGTCGGGGGCTCGGATCCCATGCCCGCGATCACGGTGGTGACGGCCGATCGCGGATTGCGGGCGCGGGTCGAATCCCTCGGCGCGACAACGGTCGGGCCCGGCTGGCTTCGAAACCACCTGTCGTAGGCGGCCTTCCACCCCCTGGTGATCGCGTTTACCCTGATACCGCCCTGAGGCGATATCCCCCGCGGGTGGGATTTCCCGGGCGGCGGTTTTCGGTAGGTTCGGAACGGTGCAGCCGCCGTCGAACGTTCGTCTGCGCGGGGTGGGCCTGATCATCGGTGTGCTCTGCGTGTCCCTGCTGGGTTCCTGGTTCGCGCCGCAGGCCCGGGCCGACGGGGCCGCGAGCGGCGGCGATCTGACGGTGGCGCAGTCACTCGGGGCCCGGGAGCTGACCGTTGTGGTGCGGCGGGCCGAGGCCGGACCGGTGCGGGTCGAGGTCGTGACGCACGCGGGGACGGCGCCGGGGACGCTGGCGCTCACCGCGACGCCCGTCGATCGTGGGGGTGAGTCGTCCACGGGGACCGTCGAGCTCGGGGATCGGCCCGGCATCTACGCCGCGACCCTGCGGGTGGATCACGCGGGGCCGTGGGAGTTGACCATCGCCGATGGCGAACGCACCGCGCGGATTCCGTTCCTCGTGGCCGCGCGGGTGGTGACGCCCTGGGAGCGAGCGGCTTACGGCGGATTCTTCGCGGCCGGAGCGCTGCTGCTGGTGGCATTGGGCACCGCGCTGCTCTCCAAGCGGGGTTGGCCGACCTTGATCCCGGTGGGCGCGTTGATCGCCGCGGTGACGGTGGGCACGACCGGGGCGGTGTTGTCGTCGCACGCACCGCAGCCGCGGCCCGCGGGCAGTCTGTTCGATCCGACCTCGGGCAATGTCGGAAATCCGTACCCGGAGCGGGATCTGCCGCTGACCACGAATTACTCACGGCCCCCGGCCAATCTGGCGGTGCGCGCGCAGGCCGCCGACGCGGGCAAGCCGGCCGAGCTCGCGCTGTCGCTGACCGATTCGGCGACGGGGCGGCCGGTGGACGACCTGCTGGTCAGCAATGACGCGCTGCTGCATCTGATGGTGGTCGGTCCGTCCGGACGGCTGTGGCATCGGCATCCGATCCGGGTCGCGCCCGGCGAGTATCGGGTCAGCCTGGGGTCCATCGAATCCGGTGATTACGCGGTGGCCGCCGAGATCGCCCGGCGCGGTGGCGGCGTCCAACTGCTGCGCTCCTCGCTGCGGATCGGTGGCCGAGGCGACTCCGGTCCGGCCGACGCCCACGGCGTCGCGCCGAGCGGGGCGACGCTCACCACGACCGAGGCGGTCGCGGGCGAACCCACCACGCTCACGGCCGCATTCGGCGGCCCGGCCGATCTCCAGCCCTGGCTGGGCATGGTCGGCCATCTCATCGCGGTCGGCCCGCTGCCCGACGGGGTGCCCGCCGGAACGGCCGCGGCCAGCGTCCCCGTCTGGGCGCACGCGCACGCCATGGCCCCGCTGCCCGCCGTCGGCTCGCAACCACCCGACGAGACCGTGGCCGCGTTCGGCCCGAATGTGGCTTTCACCTTCACTTTTCCACTGCCCGGCCGGTACCTGGTGTGGGCGCAGGCCGAGCGCGGCTATTCGGTGATGACCGTGCCGGCCACCGTCGACGTTCGAGCGGGGGTTCCGCAATGACCAAGCGCACCGGAGTGATCGTGGCCGTCGTCGCCGCGCTGGCGGCGGTCGCGGCGTGGCTGTGGTGGCCCGCCGATGCCGCGCCATCGGTGTCCCGCAGCGCCGCCGGGCCCTATCAGGTGGAACTGCGGGTGTCGGGCGGCTCCGCGCATGTCGGTGACAACACCGTCGATCTCGAGATCACCGACGCCCAGGGTACGGCCGCGACACCGGACAAGGTGTCGGTGGAGCCCGCCATGCCACAGATGGGTCATGCCCTCCCGCCGAGCACCGCCACCGCGGTCACTCCGGGCCACTACCGGGCGACGGTCACGCTGCCGATGCCCGGGCAGTGGGAGATCGCCGTGAAACTGTCCGGCGCACCGGGTTCCGGGAGCGCCGTCTTCTCCGTTCCGGCCCATTGAATCGAAGGAAAGAGGATCAGGAGCAGCACATGGACCTCACCGCCAATGGTCGCGGGCTCACCGCCGAAGCGACCGCACCGATCACCGTCCGCCCGTGGCTACCCGCGGCGATCCTCTTCGCCGCCAGCATGACCTTCGCGGTCGGGTCCACCTGGGACATCCAGTGGCACACCGATGTCGGCCCCGACACCTTCTTCACCCTGCCGCACCTGTTCATCTACGCCAGCGCGGCGGTCGCCGGATTCACCGGTCTGACAGTCATTCTCATCACCACCGCCGCCGGGCGTGCGGGCCGCCGGGTGGACGGCGAACTGGGCGGTCCCGGTATCGGCGTGTTCGGCCGCACCTTCACCGCGCCGCTCGGCTACATGGTGGCGGCCCTCGGCGCGGCCTCGTTCCTGCTGTACGGGCTGTGGGATCTGTGGTGGCACAGCCTCTACGGGTTCGACGCCATCATCGACTCGCCGCCGCACATCGGATTGTTCCTGTCCAGCACGGTGATCTCGGTCGGCACGGTGATCGTGTTCGCGGCGGCGCGGGCGCACCGGTGGGGCCGGGTGGGCGCGCTGTTCGCGCTGGCGCATCTGGCGACGTCGAGCACCGTCACCGCGCTGGCGGTGCAGCGGCTCAGCGTCGGGTCGGTGCGGTGGACCGTGGCGGTCACCGCGTTCATGGTGATCCTGCTGATGGTGGTCGGCGCTGGCTTCGAACGGTGGGGCGCGACCGTCACCGCGGTCTTCGCCTCCGGCATCCAGGGCGTGTTCTGGTGGTTCGCGCCGTGGGCGGCCCGGACCTACGCCGATTTCGTGGGATTGCCCCTGCGCGAACATATTCGGGGCATTCCGGCGACCCCGGCACTCATCCCGTTCTGCCTGATCCCCGTCGGCATCGTGATCGACCTGCTCCTGCGCCGCGCCGACGCCCGGTCCCGCCTGCTGCCGGTCCTGGCGGGCGCCCTCGGCGGGGCGATCATCGGCGGCTTCAACCCCGTCCAGCAGATCATCATCTACGACGCCCACCTACCCCGGACCACGGTCATCGTGGCCACCATCGTCGCAGCCGCCGTGCTCGGCGCGCTGGCCGGGTACCTGGGCCGGCCGTTCGGCGAGATGCTGCGTCTGGCCGCCCCCTCCGAGAAGGTCAGCGCATGATCAACCGCCTCGTCACTCTCGCCGCAACGCTTTTCGCGATCATCGGACTGACCGCGGCCACCGCGGGCACGGCGTCGGCTTATCAACCGGTGAATATCGTGCACACCGAACATGTGCAGGCCGGGCCCTATTCGATAACCGTCGGCTTCAGCGAATGGCCCCTGCGCGCCATGCAATCCCTGGACTTCACGTTCATCCCCGACGGCGGTGTCGAGGACAAGACCGGCACCCTCACCGAATACCAGCCCAATGGCAAAGTCCGTCGCGCCGAACCCCTTTCCCGGCATCCGCGCAAGCGCGATGTGTGGGGCCTGGATGTCCGCTCGCTCGACCAGGAGGGGGTGTGGAAGTTCCATTTCGTCATCGACGGCCCGCAGGGCCGCGGTGAAGGCGATCTCGCCGACCTCCAGGTGCTCGAACAGCCCGGCCCGCCACTGGGTATCAGCTGGGCGATCAGCACGCTTCCTCTGATCGGCCTGATCGCCTTCCTCGCGTACGCGTGGCGGCGCAACCGCCGCCCTGCCCCGGTCATGCAGCCTGCGTGACGGCCTGATCGGTAGTCCCGGCGACAGCGTGGGACTACCGCCCGAAGGGGCGGGCGCGGACGAGGATCTCGTCGACGGTCTCGGAAACCGTCAGGTCCGAGGTATCGAGCCAGAGACCCAGAGGTGGCGTGTTGTCGCGAAGGCCGATATCGAGATCGGCGACCGTGAAGGTGCCGTACGCCTTCTTGGTTCGGGCCGACTCGCGCCGTGCCACCGCCTCCCTACTCGGTGCCAGGACCACCACGTACAGCGGATCCGTACGGATCTCGCCGATCAGATACGGCAGCATCTCGCCGAGCACAACGTCCTGGACCACCGCCGTGAACCCGGCGTCAGCGTAGGCATCGGCGGTCCGTGCCGCGAGCCGGTGCCGCAGGCGCAATTGCTCGACCGCTTCGGGGGTGGGATCGGGTGACATGTCCTCACGACCGTTCACCACGAAACGCCGATAGACGTCGCCTCGAACATGGGCCGACCGTGGAAGCCGCTCGGCAAGCGCTTGGGCGACAGTCGATTTCCCGGACGCTTGAATGCCGGTGATCAGATACACCGCCGGGGCGGGTGGGGCCGGGGAGGATTCGTCGGTTCCGGGCATGACCCGAACGTAGCCGACAGATACTGGGCAGCGGGGGTGCGTTGTTCGGTGTTTTCGGGAGTAAGGCGGGACCGATATGAACTCTCCGCATTGGCAGGGATCCGAGGCTTCTCGGCGGGCGGTGCGGGCCGCACAGGAGTCGGGGCGGCTGGCGGGAGGGGGCAGCGGAGGGTGCTTGGCCAGCATGATCGTCGCCCTGTTGATCGCGCTGGCCGTATTGGGCATCGCGGCACCGTTCACTCGGCGGATTCTTACCCGGGCCGGAATTTAGTGTCCGGTAGAACATAATTCGCTCCGGACGGATGGCGAGCTTCGAGCACAAGATGATTCGCGAGGTGGAGAACCGCGGGTTGCCGGAGAAGGCCGGGGTGAAGCGCACCTCGAAGTACCTCGAGCAGACTTTGCGGATCGGTCATGCCGAAGCTAGCGCTCGTGTGCGGGCCGCCGAGTTGCTCGGGCTGCGCCAGGAAGCCGGGCGGGTGGCCGAGCCCTGGCTGGCATGGACGGCCGCGTTCCAGGAAATGGGTTTGGTGTCAGTCGATTCCGCCCGTGCGATCGCGAAGATCGTGAACCGAATTCCCACCAAGGTCGACGCTGATACTCGTGACCGTGCCGAATTTCAGCTGGCCCACTTCGCTGCCACCTCCACCCCTGACGACCTGCCCAAAGTCGGTGACCGACTCCTCGGTTATCTCGATCCCGATGGGCGTCTCACCGATGACGCTGAAAGCCCCTGGACCACAGAAGGACTCGACGACGAAGCCCTCGCCGGTTTGGAGCGGGCGGCGCGCCGCGACACCCGTACCGCCGCGCAGCGCAACCACGACGCGTTGGTGGCGTTCCTGCGTCCGGAGATGGGCCCGGCGAACGTGGGTCAGCATCGCGGACTGCCCGTGTCCACGATCATCACCATGAGCCTGGCAGAGGTCGAAGCCGCTGCCGGTGTAGCGACCACCGCTTCAGGCGGGACCGTGCCGCTGGAACAGGCTTTGCAGCTGGCGCAGAAGTCCAAGCCGTTTCTTGCGATCTTCGACCACGCCGGACGCCCCTTCCCCTGGATGACGCGCGGCCGAGCCGTGAGCGGGGCTGGTACGTGAGGGGGCCTCGCAAGCTCGGCCACCCTCTCCCTTCTTGGCTTCGTGACACTCCGATGATCTCTGCGTGTATCGACTACACCCGCGGTCCGGTTCGCCTAGCGTGAGCACGTTGGCGTCGAGAGGGGTCGAAGATGCGGGCCGGAATGTTGAGCGTGACGGACCTGGTCGCCAGGGTCGCGGCGGGCACGGTGGACACGGTGCTGGTGGCCATGACGGACATGCAGGGCAGGTTGCAGGGAAAGCGTTGTTCGGCACGGTATTTCGTGGAGGAAGTGCTCAACCACGCGACCGAGGCCTGCGACTACCTGCTGGCCGTGGATGTGGAGATGACGACTGTCGACGGGTATGACATGTCGTCCTGGGACACCGGCTACGGCGACTTCGTCCTGCGGCCGGACCTGAGCACCCTCCGCCTGTTGCCCTGGTTGCCGGGCACCGCCCTGGTGTTGTGCGACGTCGAGCAGGTCGACCCCCATGGCGACCAGGGGAAGCCCGTCACCGCCTCCCCCAGGCAGGTGTTGCGCGCACAACTGGATCGCCTGGCCGAGCACGGGTTGTACGCCTACGTCGGCACCGAACTCGAGTTCCTCGTCTTCGACGACACCTACGAGTCCGCGTTCCGCGGCGGCTACCGGGACCTGACGCCCGCCAACCAGTACAACGTCGACTACTCGATGCTCGGCACCGCGCGCATCGAACCCCTGCTGCGCCGCATCCGCACCGAAATGTCCGGCGCGGGAATGTATGTCGAGTCCGCCAAGGGCGAATGCAACCCGGGCCAGCACGAGATCGCCTTCCGCTACGACGAGGCGCTGGTCACCTGCGACAACCACAGCGTCTACAAGACCGGCGCGAAGGAGATCGCGGCGCAAGACGGCCGCAGCATCACCTTCATGGCGAAATACAATGAGCGGGAAGGCAATTCCTGCCACATCCACATCAGCCTGCGCAATGCGGGCGGCGAGCCGGTATTCACCGACGGCGACGGCCCCTCGAAGCTGATGCGGCACTTCATCGCCGGGCAGCTGGACTCGCTACGGGACCTCACCTACTTCCTGGCTCCGAACATCAACTCCTACAAGCGCTTCCAGGCCGGAAGCTTCGCCCCGACCGCGCTGGCCTGGGGTCGCGACAATCGCACCTGCGCCCTGCGCACCGTCGGCCACGGCTCGTCACTGCGCTTGGAGAACCGCATCCCCGGCGGCGACGTGAACCCGTACCTGGCCGTCGCGGCGGTCATCGCCGCGGGCCTGCACGGTATCGACCAGCAGCTCCCCCTGGAGCCGGAGTTCCACGGCAACGCCTACAGCTCCAACCGCCCGCGCGTACCGAAGACCCTGCGTGAGGCGGCGCACCTGTTCGGCGAGAGCAAGGTCGCCCAGCAGGCGTTCGGCGCGGACGTGGTGCGGCATTACCGCAATGCCGCACAGGTCGAGCTGGACGCTTACGATGCGGCGGTGACCGATTGGGAGCGCATCCGTGGCTTCGAACGACTCTGACCCCGCACCGCGGCCGATCATCGGCCTGCCCACCTACTCCGAACGCACCCGCTTCGGCCACTGGGACGTGGACGCCGCCGTGCTGGCGCGCACCTACGTGGACCTGACCGAGCGGGCGGGCGGGATTCCGGTCCTCTTGCCGCCCACCGGCGCCGCGCGGCCCGAGCTGGTCGAGCGCCTCGACGGCCTCGTGCTCACCGGTGGCGCGGACCTGGATCCGGCCCGCTACGGCGCGGCGCCCCATCCCGAGACGGGCAGGCCGCGGCGCGACCGCGACGAATCGGAATTCGGGCTGTTCGAGCTGGCACGGGAGGCGGGTCTGCCGATCCTGGCGATCTGCCGCGGACTCCAGCTCGTGAACGCCGCCCTCGGCGGCACCCTGCACCAGCACGTCCCGGATGTGGTCGGCCACACCGATCATTCACGCACGCCCGGCGTCTTCACGGTCACGACCGTCACCACCGTGGCGGGCACCCGGCTGGCGGAGATCACCGGCCCGGAGTTGAAGGCGCACTGCCACCACCATCAGGCCATCGACACCCTCGCCCCCGAGCTCACCGTCGCCGCGCACGCCCAGGACGGCATCATCGAGGCGGCCGAGACCCGCGACGGACCGTTCCTGCTGGGCGTGCAATGGCATCCGGAGGAGAACACCACCGAGACCCGCCTCATGCGGGCCCTGGTCGATCAGGCCGCACAGTACGCGAAGGAGCGCAACCGGTGACCACGACCGACGTCGTCAACCCTGCCACCGAGACCGTGGTGGCCACCATCGAAGCGGCCGACGCGGCCGCCACCGACGCCGCCATCGAACGCGCCTACCGCGCGTCGGCCGGCTGGCGAGCCGTCTCCCCCGGCGATCGGGCGCGGCTGCTGCGCCGCTTCGCCGAGGCGGTCGACGCCGAGATCGAACAGCTCGCCCGGCTCGAGGTGAGCAATGCCGGCCACACCATCGGCAATGCCCGCTGGGAGGCCGGCAATGTCCGCGATGTGCTGCACTACAGCGCGGGCATGCCGGAACGGTTGACGGGCAATCAGATTCCGGTCGCGGGCGGGGTGAACATCACCTTCTGCGAACCGCTCGGAGTCGTCGGCATCATCGTGCCCTGGAACTTCCCGATGCCGATCGCGGCGTGGGGCTTCGGGCCGGCGCTCGCGGCCGGGAACACGGTGGTGCTCAAGCCCGCCGAGCTCACCCCGTTGACCGCGATCCGGCTCGGCGAGCTGGCACTGGAAGCGGGCCTGCCCGAGCATGTCTTCCAGGTGATCCCGGGCCGCGGCTCGGTGGTCGGGGCGCGCTTCGTCACCCACCCGGCCGTGCGCAAGGTGGTGTTCACCGGCTCCACCGAGGTGGGCAAGCAGATCATGGCCGGTTGCGCCGATCAGGTGAAGCGGGTGACCCTCGAACTCGGCGGCAAGAGCGCCAATATCGTGTTCGCCGACGCCGACCTGGAGCGCGCCGCCGCCACCGCGCCCTACGGCGTGTTCGACAATGCCGGGCAGGACTGCTGCGCCCGCTCCCGGATCCTGGTGCAGCGCAGCGTCTTCGACCGCTTCCTCGAACTCCTCGAACCGGCCGTGCACGGCGTGCGGGTCGGCGATCCGGGTGACGAGTCCACCGAGATGGGACCGCTCATCTCCGCCGCCCACCGCGACCGCGTCGCCGGATTCCTGGAACCGTCGACCAAGGTGGCCTTCACCGGCGCCCGCCCCGACGGCCCCGGATTCTGGTTCCCGCCCACGGTGGTGCTGCCCACCTCCCCGACCGACCGGGTGCTCACCGAGGAAGTGTTCGGCCCGGTCGTCGCGGTGCTCCCGTTCGACGATGAGGCCGACGCCCTGCGCATCGCCAATGACACCGAGTACGGCCTGTCCGGCTCGATCTGGACCTCCGACGTCGGCCGCGCCCTGCGGGTGGCGCGCGGCGTCGAGGCGGGGAACCTGTCGGTGAATTCCCATTCCTCCGTGCGGTATTGGACGCCGTTCGGCGGATTCAAGCAGTCCGGCCTGGGCCGGGAGCTGGGACCCGACGCGGCGAGGGCCTTCACCGAAACCAAGAACGTCTTCCTCGCCACCGAATAGCCCGCACCGCCGACATCCATCAACCGAAGGAGATACGTTGCAGCGCTTACAGGATCGGGTCGCGGTCGTCACCGGCGGCGGCAGCGGCATCGGACTCGCCACCGTTCGCCGGTTCGCCCAGGAGGGCGCCAAGGTCGTGGTCGGCGATATCGACCCCGTCGCCGGTGAGGCCGCCGCCGCCGAGGTCGGCGGGCTCTACGTGAAGGTCGACGTCACCGACGAGGAGCAGGTGCGGGCCATGTTCCAGACCGCCGTGGACACCTACGGCGGCCTCGACATCGCCTTCAACAACGCGGGCATCTCACCGCCGGACGACGATTCGATCCTCACCACCGGCATCGATGCCTGGCGCCGCGTGCAGGAGGTCAATCTGACCTCGGTGTACCTGTGCAGCAAGTACGCGATCGAGCACATGCTCGAGCGCGGCAAGGGTTCGGTCATCAATACCGCGTCGTTCGTGGCGGTGATGGGCGCGGCCACCTCGCAGATCTCCTACACCGCCTCCAAGGGCGGCGTGCTGGCCATGAGCCGGGAACTGGGGGTGCAGTTCGCGCGCCAGGGGATTCGCGTGAACGCGCTGTGCCCCGGACCGGTCAACACTCCCCTGCTGCAGGAGCTGTTCGCCAAGGATCCGGAGCGGGCCGCCCGCCGGCTGGTGCACATTCCGACGGGCCGGTTCGCCGAGCCGGAGGAGATCGCCGCCGCCGTGGCCTTCCTCGCCAGCGACGATTCCTCCTTCATCACCGCCTCGCAGTTCCTGGTCGACGGCGGCATCTCCGGGGCGTACGTCACCCCGCTGTAGTCAGGCGCTGACGGGGGCCTCCTCGGCCCCCGGCGGCTCCTCCACGGTCCGCTTGGGCCCGGTGAACCAGCGCCGGGCCGAGGCGAACCACCAGATGGCGATCGCGCCGACCACCCCGACCAGGGTGATGGGCGCGTAATTCACCGAGTTCCAGGTGAATCCGTCCACCGACGGATACCCGTGATCGTCGGTCGGCAGGATGAACAGCACACTGATCAGCACGATCCAGATCAAGGCGATGACCCCGACGGGCCGGTACCAGCGGCCGAGCTGCCACGGCCCGGCCTGGAATCGATCGCCGCGCACCAGCCGCAGCAGCACCGGAATCCCGTAGGCGATGTAGAGGCCGATGGTGGCCACCGAGGTCGCCGCGGCGTAAGCGGTCGGCGCGTTGGCGGCGGGCACCAGCATCGACGGGATCAGCAGGATGAACGCGAACACCGACACGAAGATGACCGCGTTCACCGGCACCCGCCGCGAGGACAGCGTCGCCCACAGCTTGGATCCCGGCACCGCGCCGTCGCGGGCGAAGGCGAACAGCATGCGGGAGGCCGCGGTCACCGAGGCGTAGCCGCAGAACAATTGGGCGATGGCGGCGATGATCAGCAGCAGTCCGGACCAGAACGAATTCAGCGAATTCTGCAGGATGTAGATGACCGGATATCCGCTGTTCTTGGTCGGGTCCAGGGCGTCGTCGAGATTCGGGATCGCGAACGTCACCGCCATGATGAGCAGATAGCCCGCGACCGCCGACACCACGATGGTGTTGATGATCCCCTTGGCCGCCATCCGCGAGGCGTCGTGGGTTTCCTCCGACATGTGCGCCGAGGCGTCGTATCCGGTGAACGTGTACTGCGCGTGCAGCAATCCGAGCAGGAAACTGAACGCCACCCCGCCGAAGCCCACGGCACTGTTGTCGACCGTCTTGGTGAACACGAATCCGATGCTCTGATGGTGTTGCGCACCGAATCCCAGCACCACCACGAAGATGGCGACGCCGCCCACATGCCACCAGGCCGACACATTGTTGATGACCGCCGACAGGTGCGGGCCGATCACGTTCAGCACCGCGTGCAGCACCAGGATTCCGGAGAACACCAGGAAGATGGCGGTGCGGTCGGTGCCGATGTCGATGCCGATCACATTGAGCACGGCGGTGGTGAAAATGGCCGCGCCGTAATCGATCGCGGCGGTCACCGCGATCTGCCCGATCAGGTTGAACCATCCGGTGAACCAGCCCCACACCGGCCCGCCCAGTTCCGACGCCCACCAGTACAGGCCGCCCGAAGTCGGGTAGGCCGAGGCCAATTCGGCCATGGCCAGGCCCACGAACAGCACCATCACCGAGACCAGCGGCCAGCCCCACGCCATGGTGATGGGGCCGCCGTTGGCGAGTCCGATTCCGTAGCTGGCCAGGCCGCCGGTGAGAATGGAGACAATGGTGAAGCTGATCGCGAAATTCGAGAATCCCGACCAGGATCGGGCCAATTCCTGTTTGTAGCCGAGTTCGGCGAGCCGCCGTTCGTCATCATCGGATCGAGACTGGGTTGCGGTCATGGGCACTCCCGAGTGAAAACGCCGCCCTCACACGGCGTTTGCCAGGAGCCCAGTGTGCGGCAATCCCGCTGGGTCCGCAGGGTCAACGCCGAAACCGGTCGCCCGGTAAGGTCGACGGCCCGGTACACGCGGACAACGAAGCTTGACCGTAGACACAGTGTCTCGATAAATTCGAAGGGTCCCCGCACGACCACGCTCCCGGCAGGAGATTCCGGTGACACCTCCCCCGCGCGATCCGCACCCCGAGTACCACGACCCGGACGCCGCCGACACCCTCTACGCCAGCAAGCCGCCCTGGGACATCGACCGCCCGCAGCGCCCGTTCGCGGACCTCGCCGACGCCGGTGAACTGCGCGGCCGGGTACTCGACCTGGGTTGTGGCACCGGCGAACACGCACTGCTCGCCGCGAGCCACGGCCTCGACGCCACCGGCATCGACCAGTCCGCCCACGCCCTGGACCTGGCCCGCGCCAAGGCCGCGGAACGCGGCCTGCGGGTCACCTTCCGCCGCCACAACGCCCTCGAACTGCCGACCCTCGGCGAAACCTTCGACACGATCCTGGACTGCGGCCTGTTCCACCTCTTCGACGGCGCCGACCGCGCCGCCCTGGTGACCGGCCTGGCCGCGATCCTGCGCCCCGGCGGCCGTTACTTCCTGCTGGGGTTCAGCGACCGCCAGCCCGGCACCTGGGGACCGCATCGCCTGCGCCGCACCGATATCGAGAGCGCCTTCACCGACGGCTGGCGACTGGACTCGCTCGAGCCCGCCACGCTCGACATCCTGCCCGACCCCACCCCCGTGGCGGCCTGGCTCGCGGCGCTGACCCGGATCTGAACCGACGCGCGCTCACGCCAATCCGGCACGGAGCACGAGAATCGCGATCTGCGTGCGGTTCTCGAGGCCGAGCTTGGCGATGACCCGGCTGATGTGCACCTTCACGGTGGACTCGCTCATGTGGAGGGTGCGGGCGATCTCGGCGTTGCCGGCGCCGGTGGCGACCGCCTGGGCGACCTCGCGTTCCCGGTCGGTGAGGGGCTCGAGCTGGGCCAGGGCGTCGGGCTGCTGCGCGCCGGACCCCTGGGTGAACGCGGTGAGCATGCGTTTGGTGATCGAGGGGGCCAGGATGGCGTCACCGGCGGCGACCACCTCGACAGCGCGGGCGAGTTCCCGGGGCGGGGTGTCCTTGAGCAGAAATCCGGCCGCACCGGATTCCAGTGCGGCATAGACGTATTCGTCGAGTCCGAAGGTGGTCAGCACGACGACCGCGGGCGGTGCGGGCAGGGCGCGCACGCGGCGGGTCACCTCCAGCCCGTCCACGTGCGGCATCCGGATGTCGGTGACGACGACGTCGGGCCGGTGCTTGGCGACCAGGTCCACGATCGACCGTCCGTCCCCGGCCTGCGCCACCACCTCGATCCCGCCGCCCGCCTCCAGGATCATGGAGATGCCGGAGCGCACCAGCTCCTCGTCGTCGAGCAGCACCACCCGGATCACGAAACCTCCCTCACCGCACCATTGTTCGCCCGACCGCTCATTCCGCCACCGCCAGCGGGAAGCTCGCGTGCACCCGATAGCCGCCCGAGGGCAACGGCCCGGAATGCACCGTGCCCCCGGCGAGTTCGACCCGCTCCCGCATGCCGAGCAGCCCGAACCCCGATCCCGCCGCGGCCAGTGCGGTCCGCTCGCCGGGGCCGTTGCGCACGTCCACGTCGAGGTGTTCGCCGTCCACGGTGAGCGCCACCCGCACCTCGGCCCCGGCCGCGTGCTTGGCGGCATTGGTCAGCGCCTCCCGCACCAGGCGATGGGCCGCCCGGCCCACCGGCCCCGGCACCGGCGGCAGTTCGGGCGGCGTCGACAGGTCCACCCGTTGCCCGGCTTCGGTCGCCTCGGCGATCAGTTCGGCGATGGCCGACAGGTCGGGGGCGGGTCGCAGCGGCGCCTCCTCCCCGCCGTCGCGGGCGCGCAGTACGCCGAGCAGTTCCCGCATCTCGGTGAGCGCGAGGGATCCGGTGGCGCGGATGGTGCCCGCGATCTCGGCGGGCTTGCCGTCGGCGGAGACCTCCAGCGCGCCCGCGAGCACGGTGATCTGCGAGATCCGGTGCGCGACGATGTCGTGCAGTTCGCCCGCGATGCGCAGCCGTTCGGCTTCCACGGCCGCGGCGGCGCGCAGACCCTGTTCACGTTCGGCCTGCTCGGCGCGTTCGCGCAGGGCGGCAAGGGTTTCGGCGCGCTGGTTGGTCCACAGGCCGTACAGCAGCGGGACGGCCATGGTGACGGCGACGATCACGCCACGCGCGAAGAACAGCCCCCACGACGATCCCGCGCCCCACGGCACGACGGCCACGATCAGCGCGGTCACCGACGCCAGCACGGTCGGCCGCCGGGTGCCGTGGCGGCGGGCGACCGTGTACAACGCCGGCAGCGCGGGCGCGAGCGCACCGGACAGCACGTGCCCGAGCAGCGTGACCGCCAGCACCGCAAGCGGCTCGTAGCGGCGGAACAGCAGGGCGACCCCGGCCACGATCGCTACCGCCGGTCCGGCGGCGGCGGGCAGCAGGCCGATGGGCGAGGTGTGGACCTCCGAGAAGCCGACCGCCCCGAAGGCGACGGCGAGCACGACATCGAGGATCAGCAGGCCGATCCGCCGTGTCGTGCTCATTCCGGCAACCCTAGTCGGCACGCGATCCCTACACGTCACGGCGCGCGAGCAGGACGCCGCCGACTGCCAGCACACCCGCGGCCAGCGCGGTCAGCGGCAGCGCGAGCAGGACCGGATTGCCATTGCCGGGCGTCGCCAGCTGTCCGGCGGACAGGAAGGGCATCAGCTTCGGGCTGGCGCCCGCCAGCACCGCGCCGGTCTCGGCGACGGTCGGGATGCCGATGGCGGCGACCATGGCGAGGGTGGCGTTGCGGGTCACGGCGGCGATGCCCATCCCGGCCAGCGCGGCCAGGGTGACGTACACCGGCGCGGCGGCGAATGCCCGTGTGATGTCCGAGGTTTCGGCGGGCAGCTGCGAGGTCACCAGCTGGACCACCACGGTCACGCCGATCAGCGCGAGGCCGTAGACCGCGGCGAGCGCGCCGGTGGTCACCGCCTTGGCGGCCAGCACCCGGCCGGGGCGGCGCACGGTGAGCATGGTGGTGGTGATGGTGCCGTAGCGGTATTCGTGGCCGAAGGCGTTGACGGCCACCGCCGTCGCGGACAGCGCGCCCAGCAGCAGCGGCAAGCCCGACGCCGAGGCGGTGAACTGCTCGTTCGGGGTGGCGTAGTCACGGATCGCGGAGAAATAGGCGATGACCCCTTGCAGGGCGAGCCCGGCGGCGAGCAGCACCCAGGTCGAGCGGACCGTCGCGAGCCGGGTGACTTCGTAGCGAATGGCGTTGAGCATGAGAGTGATTCCCTTCGGAGGATGCGGGCGGTCAGGCCGCGACGTGGCCGCGGTAGCGAGCGGCGTCGGCGGTGGCGTGGAAGTAGGCGTCCTCGAGGCTGCTGCGGGCCTGGGTCAGCTCGGTGACGATCAGCCCGGCCCGCATGGCGAGGGCCGCGACGGTCTGGCGGTCGTCGCCGTCCACCAGCACCGCGCCGTCGGCCTCGACGCGGGCCCGGAATCCGTTGCGGCCCAGCAGGTGCGCCAGTTCGTGCGGCCGATCGGTGCGGGCCACGACGGTGGAAGCGGAGTTGCGGCCGATGAACTCGCGCACCGACTCCGCGGCCAGCAGCCGCCCGCCGCCGATGACCACCAGCGAATCCGCCAGATGCGCCATCTCGTTGAGCAGATGCGAGGACACGAACACGGTGCGGCCCTGGCGCGCCAGGCCTTTGAGCAGATCGCGCAGCCAGCGCACGCCCTCGGGGTCCAGGCCGTTGGCGGGCTCGTCGAGGATGATGGTCGCCGGATCGCCCAGCAGCGCGACCGCGAGCCCGAGCCGCTGCTGCATGCCGAGGCTGAAACCGCCGGCCCGCTTCCCGGCCACGTCGCACAGTCCGACCTGGCCCAGCACCTCCTCGACCCGGGCCCGGCCGATGCCCGCGCCGTCGGCGATCATCTGCAGGTGCGCGATGGCGGTGCGCTTGGGGTGCACGGCGCGGGCGTCGAGCATGACGCCGACCGAGCGCAGCGGATCGGTGAGTTCGGCGTAGGTCTGCCCGTCGAACAGGGTGCGCCCGTTGCCGTGGTCGAGCCCGAGCATGAGCCGCATGGTGGTGGACTTGCCCGCGCCGTTGGGGCCCAGGAACCCGGTCACCACGCCCGGCGGCACGTCGAAGGACAGCTCGTGCACCGCCGCCACGTCGCCGTAGCGCTTGCCCAGTCCGCGCGCCTGAATCATTCCGTTCACCTCGTCTTCGGAGGGCGACGCCCGGTGCGCCGCCTGTCCTCTCCGAGATTGCCGGGTGGGCGCGGCCCGGAAATCAGACGACAGCACACGGCCGTGTACCACTTTCGGCTTACCCGGGGCCTTTCGCGGTTCGCACGGATGCGAAAAGCAGGGCGCAATTGTGGCTAGCCCCCTCGACAGAACTCCAGGCCCGCAGCCTGGAGTGATACCTTTTCTCTATGGTCGATTCGACCCATTAACTCTTCTTCGCGCATCAGGGAGATGGCGTGTCCAGAACTGTGAAGGTTTCCGTCGCATGGATTTGCGGGGGCATTCTCGGGATTGTTGCCGGTTTGTCAGGAGCCGGGGGTGCGTCCGCCGACACGGCGGGCGGCCCGGTGCAGGTCGGGGATGCTCAATATTTCAGCCTGGGCGGATGGAACTGTTCCATCGCCGCGGACGGCGCGGTGGGATGCGATCTCATCGTCCCGGCCGCCGTCATGAATGTGCTCTACCTCGGCGCGCAGGTGCCGCTGCCGAATGTGCCCGCGATCGTCATCGATTCGACCGCGGCCCCGGCGCATCCGGAGTGGAACTCCAACGGCAGTCACACACTGCCGGGCGGTAATCCGGCGCTGGCGCCCATCGCGCAGGTGAGCGGGCATGATCCGCAATTCTCGGTCTCCTTTGCCGGAGCGACCTGTCAGATCACCTATTCCGGTGCGGCCGTGTGCACTTCGATGGGGCACGGGTTCAGCCAAAGGGGACCAGAGCCTTTCGGCTACTGATCCCCTTCGGATTCGTTCGATGACCGATGTCACCGGTACCAGACGCCGGAATCCCAGTCGCCGTAGTCCCAGACATTGAAATCGTAACGACCATGGGCGCCTCCGAAGAGGTAGCCCCACCAGCCGGCCGAAGTGTCGCAGATCTGGTCGTCGTGGTTGCACACCGTCAGGACCGGGAAGCCGCCGAACCAGTCGTCGACGCCCGCGAGCGGGTAGCCGATGATGCCGCTGCCGGGCGTGGAGGACAAACCGCCCCAGCCCGGACCCGGAGCCCGCTTGGGATCCGACAGCAGAATGGCATTGGCATTGTCGACGTCCTGGTGTGCGGTGACCCAGGCGTGGACGAGACCCGCGCCCTCACTGTGCCCGATCAACCGGATGTGGTCGCCGGGACATTCGTTGCGATGCTGCCAGAACAACCGGTTGAGTTCGTTCAACCCCGACATCGGGTCGGCGGAGTTGTAACCCACGGGTTGATTCACGAACGGTGCGAAGATGGACGAGGTGTTGTCGCCCAGTCCGCCGATGCCGATGGCCCAATCGCCGGTGCAGTCATCGGCATGGGCCCGCGGAGCCGTCAGGTGTGTGATGGAAAAAAGGATGGCCAACAGTAATGCGGCGAAGAGCGCCGTTGCTCTACGCATGGTCGTAACTCTCTGAATTGTCTTGCCTCCGGGGCGAGCCCGGCTTCAGCAGGATGTACCCAGAAATTGCTGGGGTGTCTGATTCCTGGCGAAACGGTTACATCCGCACCGGTTTTGTAGGCCGTACCGCGATGTCGCCGCGAAATCGCCCGGGCAGCGGGTCAATTGCGCAGACGGACCAGCGCGATAGGGCATTCACTGCCGTGCAGCAGCGCGTGACCGGTCGATCCGAGCGCCATCCCGGGATATCCGCGGGTGCCGTGACTGCCGACCACCAGCAATTGCGCTCCCGCGGCGGCATCGAGCAGGATGCGGGCCGGATGCCCCTCCATGACAAGGGTTTTCACCTCGACACCGGGAAAGGCCGCGGCATTGCGGTCCAGCATGCCGGTCAGCAGTTCGACGGCGTGGCTGTGGCTGTCGCCGGACAGTTCTTCCCACGCGTGCACCACCAGCAGCGGCACATCGCGCCGCGAGGCCTCGTCGAAGGCGATCTCGAGCGCGCGCACGCTGTGCACCGACCCATCGACCCCGACGACGACCGGTCGGTCCGAAATCGACTCGGTGCCACCGGGAACCACCACCACCGGCCCCCGCGCGTGCCGCGCCACGCCGGTGCTCACCGAGCCGAGCAGGCTGCGGTGGTAAGCGCTCATGCCGCGCACGCCGACCACCACGAAGTAGGCGGTCCCGGCCTGCGCCGACAGCACGGTGACCGCCGGCGCGTCGACGAGGAAGGTGCGAATGTCAGGAACCGGCCGGTCCCCCACCGCTTCCCGGGCGACCTCGGCGGCATTGTCGAGCGCGTCCTGGGCGGTGCCGCGCAGCCGGTCGTGCAGCAGCCGGACCGGGCTCTCGTCCAGGGGCGCGTCGGCGACCGGGGGCACCGCGAACACCAGGTGCAGTGGCGCGCCCCGCAGGGCGGCGTCGACCGCGGCCCAGCGCACCGCGTGCAGTGCGGATTCGGAGGCGTCGACGCCCACCACGATCGACCGGTCGAGACTGTTGGCAGGCACCGCGTTCCGCCTCCTCCCAGGCCCCCTCCCTGGGCGATCCTACGGACCGACCACCCGGTCTCGCGGCTGACTCGCCGTGGGCAGTCCGACCACGAAGATCGGCTGCCCGGGACTCATGGTCGCCGACTGATCCCGCAGGATCTGCCACATCAGGGAATACGGCACCCCGGTCACCGCGTCACGCAGTCGCATGACCGTGGGCGCGCCGGTGAGAATGCCATGATCGCCGGTCCAGATTCGCCGGAACGGCTCGAACCGCCCGAGTTCGGCCAGCACCCGCGCGTCCTCCTCGGTCTCGCCCTCCTCCATGGCCAGCAGCCCGCGCAGGGTCGAGATCGCATGGCGCAGCGAGCCGGTCCAGTCGACGAGGACATGCCGCGCGAGATCGTCGGTGAGCATCCAGTGCAGGAAATTGCCGTCGTCGCCGAGCCCGGGGAACGTGCGCAGATGGACGGCGTTGGCGGCCAGCACGTTCAGGCGACGGTCGAGATAGGCCGCGGGATGCGGCAGGTGGACGTCGAGATTGTCCAGCATGGCCGCGGTCAGCGACGGCTCGTCGCGCGGCGGGGCGTGCTGCCCGAGCGCGGCCAGGTCGTGCAGGTGCCGGTATTCGGCCATGGTCAGGCGGGCGACCCGGTCCAGGTAGCGGACCATGGCGGTGAGCACCTGTTCGGTGGGGCGGCCGCGTTCCCCGCGTTCCATCCGGGTGATGTAGCTGGCGCTCACCCCCGCCCCGAAGGCCAGCCGTTCCCGCGAGACTCCCCGCCGCTCGCGCAGTCGCCGCAGCGTGCCGCCGAAATTCGGCGGCACGGGTGGGCCGGGGTCGTGGACCCCGCCGCGATGCTCATGCCCTGCGCCGCCGATGGTCGACTCGGTCATCATCCCGCCCCCGGAATTCGCCCATCCGCCATGGATGGACCCTGAACATGTGGCTACTTCCTAGCAGCCTGCTTCAGGGTCGGCAACTCGGGAATCCGGCAGAAATTGGGGCAGCGCTGCGAATTTACAGTTTCGGACAGAAAATACGGCCGTGACGGGCGGAATTTAGCGGACCGGCCGGTCCCTATCGGTTGTCCAGCCCCCTACGACAACCGGTCAGTCTTGGAGATGTGCCCTGGCGGGCGTGGATGCCGATCGCCGAACCCCGGCTCCGCACGGGTGGATTCCGTGGTGGCCTGCGACCACCGCGACGTGGCTTCCCGGCCCGCGCCCCGAATCCCTTGCCCGCGATGTCGGCGCAACCCGTGCCCGGCTGGACGAAACCGGCTGTGGGAGCGGGTATTCCGCGCGGACATTAGTGGGCCATTGGTCGATTGTTGGTGGGCCCGGCGAATCTCGGGTCGTACCGAACGACCACCGGTACCGAACGATCAAGGGACGACATCATGCGATACCGGATTCTGACCCTCGCCCTCGCCGCCGCGGCGCTGGCGGGCTCGACCGCCGCGTTCACCGGCGCCGCCGGCGCGACCGCGCCGTGGTGCACCACCTCGCGGATCCAGGCCTCGGTGACCGCGGGCGAGCAGCTCGGCTCCAACCTGCGCACCGCGAACATCACGCTGCGCAATATCTCCGCGCAGACCTGCCGCACGCAGGGTTACCCGGGCGTGGACCTGGCGGTGTGGGGACAGCCCGGGCAGCACGCGGCGCGCAACGGCGCGACCGGCCACCCCATCGAGCTCGCGCCGGGACGATCGGCGTCGGCCACGCTCACCTACACCTACGGCGGGACCGACTGGATCGCCAACGAACTGATCGTGACCCCGCCCGACAACACCCGTCCGCTGCGCCTGTACTGGGATTGGCGCAAGCTCGGCGCGGTGACCTTCGGCCAGCCCGGCTCGGTCACCATCGGCCCGCTGCGCGCCTGACTCCCGCTGTCCCCGGCGGCGTGTCGAGAATTGGTGTCGGTTGGACGACGGATCGGTGGAGACACAGCCCGTCGGCGTGGCTGCCGCGTCACGCCCACCGATGCTGATCCACTGATCATGATCATCGGCACCCGGTGAAGGAGGCACGCGATGGCAGTGCGACGCCGTCAACTACTGCTCGGATTCGCCGGAGCGGGCGGGCTCGTACTCGCGGGCTGCGGCCGGGAGCCGTCGACACCGCCCACGCCCGCCAAGATTCGCTTCGAGCCCGCACCGGCCCCACAGCCGGTGTCGGCCCGCGCGCCCGGCACGGTCGCCGTCACCGACGGCACCCTGACCTCGGTGGAATGGCTCGACGAGACCGGCCGCCCGCTGCCCGGCGCACCGGCCGCCGATCGGAAGAGCTGGGTCAGCGCCGAACCGCTCGGCTACGGCCACACCTACACGGTGAAGGCCGTGGCCAAGGGCGAGACCGGCGATATCACCGCGACCGCGAATTACACGACGCCCCAGCCGGATCGGATCGTCGACGTCTCGCTGCGGTCGGCGAATCAGGTGGAGCTCACCGAAAACGATACGTACGGCGTCGGTTTCGTGCTCGTCGCCCATTTCACCGAGGCCGTGGACCGGACGGCTGCCGAATCCGCGCTGAAGGTCGTGACCGCCCCCGCTATCGCGGGGGCCTGGTACTGGCTCGACGATCGCAACGCGCACTGGCGGCCCGAGCTCTATCACGCGCCCGGCACCCGGATCACGGTGACGGCGGACCTGTTCGGCATCCCGCTCGGCGACGGCGCGTTCGGCCTGCGCGATCAGCGGGTGTCGGTGACCATCGGCGCGGCCCACGTGGCGATCGCCGACGACAACACCAAGATGATCGACGTCTTCGACAACGGAAACCTGGTGCGCTCCATGCCGACCTCGATGGGCATGGGCGGCTCCGCGGTGATCGGCGGACGCCGGCTGTCGTTCTGGACCCGGCCGGGCACCTACACGGTGCTGGACAGCTCGGATCCGGTGATCATGGATTCGGCGAGCTACGGCCTGCCCACCAACGCCAGCCTGGGATACCGGACCACCATCCATCACGCGGTGCGGATCAGCCACGACGGCATCTACGTCCACGAACTGGCGCAGAGCATGTGGGCGCAGGGCAATACCAATGTCTCGCACGGCTGCCTCAATATCTCCCCCGACGACGCCACCTGGTTCTTCGACTTCGTCGTCCCCGGCGATGTGGTGGAGGTCCGCAATACCGGCGGCGAGCCGCTCGATATCTGGCAGAACGGCGACTGGTCGGTCCCGTGGCCGGAGTGGCAGCAGGGCCGGGCCCAGTCCTGATCTAGCGGCGCGCGCCGACGATCCGCAGCGCGAGATCGACGTAGTAGTCGCCGATCTCCTCCGGCGAGAGCGGCCCGTCGTCGCGGTACCAGCGGGCCAGGTCGATGCCCAGCGACAGCAACGCCACCGCGGCCATGCGCGGATTCGGGTTGTCGAACACGCCCGCCGCGACGCCGCGTTCGATGAGCTGCCGCATCTCGGTGTCGATGACGCGGCGGATGTCCTTGATCTCGCGCTGATGTTCGGGGCTCAGGGCGGCGAGCTCATAGTTGACGACCCGCGCGCCGGTGTGGCCGCGCGCGTGGTCGATGGCGAAATCCCGCATCACCGCGACCAATTGCTCCACCGGATCGTCGGAGCAGGACAGTGCGTCGCGCAACCGGGCCAGGGTGTTCTCGTGCCCGGCGCGCGAAACCTGGTAGAGCAGTTCCTCCTTGGACCGGTGGTGCACGTAGATGGCCGCGGTGCTCAATCCGGCGATCGAGGTGATGTCGCGGGTGGTGGAGCCGTGGAAGCCGCGCTCGGCGAAGGCGACGATCGCAGCGTCCAGCAGCCGTGCCCGCGTCTCGTCCGCGCGCGAGCGATCCTCTGATCCGGTCACCGGTACAGTCTCGCAGCCACCGGAGAACTTCCGGCGCGCGGCTAGCGGGCGCGCTTTCCCCAGTCGGGGTCGCGGCGGCGCAGTTCCCACTGGGCGATGGATCGCTTGTGCACCTCGTCGGGTCCGTCGGCCAGGCGCAGGGTGCGCATGTGGGCGTACATGTTGGCGAGCGGGAAGTCGTCGGAGACGCCGGCGCCGCCGTGCACCTGGATGGCGCGGTCGATCACCTTCAGCGCCACGTTCGGGGCCGCGACCTTGATGGCGGCGATCTCGGTGCGGGCGGCCTTGTTGCCGACGGTGTCCATCAGGTAGGCGGCCTGCAGGGTGAGCAGCCGGGCCATATTGATCTCGATGCGCGCCTCGGCGATCCAGTCCTGGACATTGGCCCGGTTGGCCACCGGCTCGCCGAAGGTGACGCGGGACTGCGCCCGGTCGATCATGAGGTCCAGGGCCCGTTCGGCCATGCCGACGGCGCGCATGCAGTGGTGGATGCGGCCGGGGCCCAGGCGGGCCTGGCTGATCATGAATCCGTCGCCCTCACCGGCGAGCAGGGCGGTGACGGGGACGCGCACGTTCTCGAAGAGCACCTCGGCGTGGCCCTCGCGGTCCTGGTAGCCGAAGACCGGCAGTCCGCGCAGCACGGTGACGCCGGGGGTGTCCATGGGCACGACCATCATCGACTGCTGGCGGTGGGTGGGCGCGTCCGGATCGGTCTTGCCCATCACGATCATGACCTTGCAGTTCTTGTGCAGGGCGTTGGAGGTCCACCATTTGCGGCCGTTGAGCACATACTCGTCGCCGTCGCGTTCCATGCGCAGCTGGATATTGGTGGCGTCGGAGCTGGCGACCGCGGGTTCGGTCATGGCGAATGCCGAGCGGATCTCGCCGTCGAGCAGCGGGCGCAGCCACTGTTCCTTGTGTTCGGGGGTGCCGAACAGGGTCAGCACCTCCATATTGCCGGTGTCGGGGGCGTTGCAGTTGGTGGCCTCGGGCGCGAGAACCACACTGCGGCCCATGATCTCGGCCAGGTGCGCGTATTCCAGGTTGGTCAGGCCCGGGCCCCATTCCGGGTGCGGGTGGAAGAGGTTCCACAGCCCGCGCTTGCGGGCCTCGGTCTTCAGCTCCTCGAGCACCGGCGGATGGAAGTGCGGATCCCCGGATTCCGCCATCTGCGCCTCGTACACCGCTTCGGCCGGGTAGACGCGCTCGTCCATGAAGGCGAGCAGCTCGTCCCGGTATCCGCGGGCCCGCTCCGACAGCTCGAACATCGACAACTCCTGATCGTGGGTCGCACACAGTGGTTACTGTCTCGCCAGGAACGTTATCCGAACTTGATTCCGGATTCAAGTATGGTTCCTCGGTGCTTCATATGTGTTGTGCACCAACATCTTTCGCAACACCAGAGCGCGGAGTGCCGCTGAGCGGAGACGAAAACGGTGCCGTGACACTGGGTGTCACGGCACCGTTTCGGGCGGAGCGGCCGGAGTCGGATGTACCTGGCCCCGACTCCGTGCCCCGCCATCGGCGGATCGATCAGGGTGGCGAGCGTCGCGCGGTGACGCCCTGCGCTTCCCCGACCGATCCGGTCCACCTCGGCACGCTCGAGGTACGGGGCAGGGTTTCCACCGCGCGCCGGAGTTCGTCTCGGACCGTGCCGGTCATCGGCCGCTCTTCCTGACGGCGTCGATCCCGGCCAGCAGCAGGGGTTCGACGGCGTCGCCGATGGCGTCGAACCCGGCGCCCACGGTCTGGCCGTGCAGGTAGCGGTAGTGGATGCCTTCGAGGATGGCGGCCAGTTTGAAGGCGGCCAGCCCCTGGTAGAACCCGAGGTTCGCGAGGTCGCGGCCGCTGCGCTCGGCGTAGCGGGCGAGGGTCTCGGCCTCGGTGAGATAGCCGGGGGCGCCGGACATGTCGCCGGGCACGCCCAGATCGCCCAGCCGCTGGTACAGCACCAGCAGCGCGACATCGGTGAGCGGGTCGCCGACTGTGGCCATCTCCCAGTCGACGACGGCGGCCACCCGGTCCTGCGCGTCGACGAGGACGTTGTCGAGCCGGTAGTCGCCGTGCACGATGCCGTCCGGCGACTGCTCGGGCTGCTCCGCGGCGAGCAGCGTGTACAGCGCCTCGGCGGCGGGCAGGTCGCGGGTGTAGGACGCGTCGAGCTGCTTCTTCCAGCGGTGCACCTGCCGGGCCAGGAAGCCGCTCGCCTTCCCGAAGTCCCCGAGCCCCACCGATTCCGGGTCGACTCTGTGCAGTGCGGCCAGCGCGTCGACCATGCCCTCGGAGATCACGCGGGTCCGTTCGGGTCCGAGCGCCTCGAGTTCGGCCGCCTCCCGATAGGGCACGCCCGCAACGTTTTCCATGAGATAGAACGGCGCGCCCAGGATCTCGGGATCGGTGCACAACACATAGGTGCGCGGGACGGGGACAGCGGTGTCGGCCAGGGCGCTCATGACCCGGAACTCGCGACCCATATCGTGCGCGGTGGCCAGCACGTGCCCCAGCGGCGGGCGGCGCAGAATCCATTCGGAGACACCGTCTCCCACCACATAGGTGAGATTGGAGCGGCCGCCCGAGATGAACCGTCCGGCCAGCGGACCGGCCGCGAAGCCGGGGCGGGCGCGCTCGAGCCACGCGGCGAGGCGGGTCAGGTCCAGCCCGGGCAGCTCGCCGCCGGCCGGGGCGCTGTTCGGCGCGCTCATCACGGCACCAGCAGGGCGACGTGCTCGGCGACGCAGGCCGGTTTGGCGGAGCCGTCGATCTCCACGGTGACCCGCGAGACCAGTTGCACGCCCGCGTTCGTCGGCGTCAGCGACACCAGCTCCACCCCCGCCCGGACCCGGGAGCCCACCGGCACCGGGGCGGGGAACCGAACCTTGTTGGTCCCGTAGTTGATTCCCATCGACAGCCCCTCCACGGTGTAGACGCTGTGGGCGAGCATCGGCAGCAACGACAGGGTCAGGAAGCCGTGCGCCACGGTCGCACCGAACGGTCCGGCGGCGGCGCGCTCGGGGTCGACGTGGATCCACTGGTGGTCGCCGGTGGCGTCGGCGAACATGTCGATCTGAAGCTGAGTCACCGTATGCCAGTCGCTGTACCCCAGATGGGTGCCGACCGCCTTCTCCAGCTCGGGCAAACCCTCGAATACCTGCATCGCTCGCGTTCCTTCCGTTCCGATTGCGCTGCGCCGCTAGTTCTTCGGCCCGCCGGCCACGTAGATGACCTGGCCGGACACGAAGCCCGCGCCTTCGCTGACCAGGAACGAGACGGTATGCGCGATGTCCTCCGGCTTGCCCGACCGCGCCACCGGGATGGTGGCGATCAGAGCCTGGCGGAAGTCCTCGAAGGACATGCCCAGGCGTTCGGCGGTGGCGTGGGTCATCTCGGTCTCGATGAAGCCGGGCGCGATCGCGTTGGCGGTGACGCCGAACTTGCCGAGTTCGAAGGCGAGGGTCTTGGTGAAGCCCTGGATCCCGGCCTTGGCGGCGGCGTAATTGGCCTGGCCGCGATTGCCGAGCGCCGAGGTGCTCGACAGGTTCACGATGCGGCCGAAGTTCTGCTCCACCATGTACTTCTGCACGGCCTTGGTGCACAGGAACGCGCCGCGCAGGTGCACGCCCATGACGGCGTCCCAGTCGTCGACGGTCATCTTGTACAGCATGTTGTCGCGGATGATGCCGGCGTTGTTGACGAGCACGGTCGGGGCGCCGAGCTCGGCGGCCACCCGTTCCACCGCGGCGGTCACCGACTGCTCGTCGGACACGTCCGCGCCGATGGCGACGGCCCGGCCACCGGCCGCCTCGATGTCCGCGACCACCGGTTTGCAGGCGGATTCGTCGAGATCCAGCACGGCGACGGCCATCCCGTCGGCCGCCAGCCGCCGCGCCACGCCCGCGCCGATGCCGCGCGCGGCCCCGGTGACGATCGCTACCCGCTGTGTTTCGTTGCTCATAGGGTTCTCCCGAGGGGATTAGGGGGTGTAGACGACGCGGCCGACGGTCTTGCCGTCGGCCAGGCGCTGGACGCCGCCGGCGAGGTCCGCCAGGGCCAGTCGCTCACTGATGAGGGGTCGGATCGCGCCGTCAGCGGCCAGCCGGGTCAGTTCCCGGTGGCAGTGGGCGACCGCCGCGCGGTCGTGGGTGTTGTAGAGACCCCAGTGCAGTCCGACGATCGAATAATTCTTCACCAGCGCGTGGTTGAGGGCGGCGCTTTGGATCTCTCCGCCCGCGAAACCGACCACCAGGATGCGACCCTCGAACGCGACGCACTTGGTCGACCGCGCGTAGGTGTCGCCGCCGACCGGGTCGTAGACGACGTCCGCGCCGCGGTTGTCGGTGGCGGCCTTCACGATCTCGACGAAATCCTGTGTCCTGCGGTCGATCACGATGTCCGCGCCGAGTTCGCGGGCGTACTCCGCCTTCTCGGGCCCGCCGACCACGCCGATGACCCGGGCGCCGGCGGCCTTGCCGAGCTGGATGGCGGCGCTGCCGACACCGCCCGCGGCCGCGTGGACGAGCAGGGTCTCCCCCGGACGCAGGGCGGCGCGCCGATGCAGGCCGAACCATCCGGTCTGGTAGCCGATGTACAGGGCCGCGGCCTCGGCGTCGTCGAGATCCGGTGGCGCGGAGAAGGTCTGGTTCGCGTTCATCACCGCGTATTCGGCGAACGCGCCGTGCGGCAGGGCGGTCCCGCCGAGCACGCGCTCGCCGACGGCGAATCCGGTCACGTCCGCGCCGAGGGCCACCACCTCACCGCACAGCTCGACGCCCGGCGTGAACGGCAACTCCGGCCGCACCTGGTACCGGCCGCGACACATGAGGACATCGGGGAAGTTCGCCGCCGCACCGAGCACCCGGACGACCAGCTGCCCGGGCCCGGCCTCGGGACGAGCGACCGTGTCCAGGCGCATGACCGTCGCGGGTTCACCCAGTTCGTGGACCCGCCACGCCGACATGTCCGCCACTAGACGCCACCGGTGAGGGTGATGCCGCCGTCGACGACGAGCAATTGCCCGGTGAGCCAGGCGGAGTCGGCCGACAGCAGGAACGCGACCACGCTCGCGATGTCCTCGGGCACGCCCAAGCGCTTGAGCGGGTACGTGGCCGCGATGGCTTCCTCGCGTCCCTCGTAGAGCGCGGTCGCGAACTTGGTCTTCACCACCGCCGGAGCGACCGCGTTCACCCGGATGTCCGGGCCGAGTTCGACCGCGAGCTCCTGGGTGATGTGGGTCAGCATCGCCTTACTCGCGCCGTAGAAGCCGATCCCGGGCGCGGGCTTGAGCCCGGCCACCGAGGAGACGTTCACGACCGCGCCGCCGTGATCCTTCATCCACGCGCCGTACGCCTGCTGCACCCACGACAGCGCGGCCAGGCAGTTGACCTCGACGATCTTGCGGGCGGCCTCGAGGTCGAGCTGCATCATGGTCCCGTAGACCGGGTTGATGCCGGTGTTGTTGACCAGCAGGTCGGCGCTGCCGAAGGTGTCGACGGCCCGCTTCACCACCTCGGCCTGATGGGCCACATCGTCCGCGCGCCCGGCCACTGCCAGCGCCTTGTCCGGTCCGCCCAGCGCGGCCACCGCCTCGTCGAGCGCCTCCTGCTTGCGGGCGGTGATGACGACCCGCGCACCCTCGTCGACCAGGCGCTGCGCGATGCCGAGCCCGATCCCGCGGCTCGCGCCGGTGACGATGGCGGTCTTGCCCTCGAATCTGGTCATGTGAGAGTCCTCCGATGGTCGGTGCGGTCCGGCGAGCAGGCAACTTACTAAGCGCTTAGTTCTTCGGACACCATGCTGGAAAAGCCCATCCCGGTCAATACCGGCAGTATCGAACCCCGCGTGTGATCTGTCGCACACACCGAGTGAAAGTGCAGTTCATACACCGGCTATCAGGCCATTGTTGAAACCTGATTCAGATCTGCGGCCGTCGGCGCGACCGCACGCGCGGCTAGCGGCGCAGCCGTCGGTTCGGCGGCGCGGGCTCCGAGCGCGCGAACTGCCCGGGGGTCTGTCCCTTCCAATCGCGGAACGCCGTCGCGAACGCCGACACGCTGGTGTAGCCGAGACGCGTGGCCACCGTGTCGACGGTGAATCCGGTGGCCAGCAATTCCTCCGCGAGCAGGCCCGTCGTCTCGCAGGCGAGTTCCCGGAAGGTGGTGCCCTCGTCCGCCAGGCGGCGGCGCAGGGTGCGCACGCTCATGTGCAGGTCGGCGGCGATGGTGGCCTGGTCGATGGCGCGGCCGTGGCGCATGAGCAGGGCGCGCACCTGGCCGGCCAGCCCGACCCGGGCGCGGCGGCGTTCCACGATCTCGGCGCACAGCTGCTCGTACTGGCGACGCAGCATCGAATTCGCCTGCGGCATAGGGCGTCGCAGGTCGGCGGCGTCGAGGACCAGCACGTCGGCGGGCCGGTCGTAGCCGATATCGCCGATCCCGAGCAGCATGCCGACCGCCTCGTAGACCGGCGCGTAGGGCAGGGTCAGCTCCAGGCGGTGCACCCGGATGTCCCAGCTCAGCAGCTCGCGCTGGATGATGCGCAGGGCCGCCAGGTCGCGTTCGATGGCGAAGCGGCGCAGTCGTGGCGGCGCCGGCTCGGTGTCGAGGGTGACCAGCACCCGGCCCTGCGCGTCCTCGATGCCGAATCGGCAGTAGGCGAAGGACAATTCGGCGTGCCGCGCCCACAGCTCGGCCATCTCGCGCACGGTGGAGCAACTGCTCATGGCGATGCCGAGGCTGCCGAGCATGCTCAGATGCACCGAAAACCCGGCCAGCAGGCCCAAACCCGGCTCGTCGCCGGTGGCGTCCAGGATATTCTCGATGAGCCGGAACTCCTGGGCGATATCTATCTCGATGTCCGGGTCGTCCAGATCGGCCTCGGTCAGCCCCGTCCCGGCCAGGACGGCGGCTCTGGTCATCGCGCGGCTAGTGGCGAACTCGACCAGCACGGCAGCGCTGTGTATCGAACGGACACACCAGGAGTCGTCGAGCATGTCGCAGATGATCTCCCATCCGATCCCCGCGACTGACCCAATTGAGCAATTCTTCAGCTAATTTCGAGCGACCTCGGGCGTGTCGCCCGCGCGCCCCTTGTCCGCGCCCCGCGCGCCGCACGGCACGCGCGTCCGTGGCGTGGCCCAAATCCGCAGAGGCGTGACCCCGCGGTACACCCCGGACGCGACGACCTCCGCCCTAGCCTTGTCGACGTTGGCCGCTCGCCCTTGGCGGCCTCCACGGTTCCGCGCGCACCACGGGACCGGACGCTGTACACGGCAGTCCCCCTCGGCGGGCGTGGTACCCAACCAGGCACATCCTGCCGCGCCCGCCGAGGACCCGCATCACCGACCGACCCGCGCTATGCGCGCCCGATTCCGAACGCGCGCAAGGTGCCCAGTACCACGCCCGGCGGCACCAGCACCCACACCCACCAGGGGTAGAGCCACTCCAGGGTGACCCCGAGCAGCAGCCACACGACCAGGCTCAGCCCGCTCAGCGACAGCCACACGATGGTCAGCACGGTCATGGCGATCCGCCCGCCCGAGGGTCCGGGCTCCTTGTGCTCCGGCAGATCCGCCTCCACCACGGTCAGTTCGCCGCGGGTGCGGGCCTGCCAGATCGCCTGCACCCGGGTGTCGTACTCGCCGAGGTCGAGCAGCCCGGCATCGACGGCCTTGCGCAGCCGTTCCTCACCCGCCCGACGCTCGGCATCGGAGATCCGAATGTCGTTGGGGTGCAATGGTTCGTTCACCGCATCGATCCTGCCACTCCGGGCTCCGACGCGCCCCGTTTCCGATCAGGGGCGGGACGTCAGCGCGCCCATCGTGAGCGCCACCAGCCGGGCGATGCCCGCGTCGTCGCCCGCCTCGGCGGCCGCGCCGAGGGCGTGCAGGCTGTAGGCGGCGAGTTCGGCGGCGGGCATGTCGTGGCGCAGGTCGCCGGAACGCACTCCCTCCTCGACCAATTGACCGATCAACTCGCGAAGCTGGTTGTGCGCGTGGACGACCTGCTCGTCGGGGTGCAGGAAGGTCACCAATTCCCGGTCATGGCCTCGGCTTTGCCGGGCGATGTGCGCGTAACTGGTGAGCACCGCCGCCAGCCGCTCTCCCGGCGTGCCCACACCGTCGCGTACCGCGGCGAGTTCGCGCAGATGTCCGTCGATGCGGCGCACGTGCCAGGTCCGCAGGATGGTCTCGACATCGGAGAAGTATTTGTACAGCGTGGCCCGCCCGATCCCGGCCCGCGCCGCGATCTGCGACATGGTCACCCCGCGCAGCCCGCGATCGGAGGCCAGCGCGCCCGCCGCGTCCAGGATCGCCTCCCGCACCTGACTCCGGTGCGCCTCGATCGTCTCGTTCCACAGCTTCGGCACAGCTCGACTATACGTACTGACCCCCATCCGAACAGAGAGTATCGACCATGGACACTCTGTCTCGATGAGATGGATGTTGCCACGCCGCAACGGATTCAGGGCAGCATCGAGCGCGACCTCGAGCGGCTCGGCCGCCGGTCCCCTATCGGACCAGCGGCCGATGACCGATCCTCAGCGCACGTAGGACAGGATGCCCATCATGCCTGCTTCGCCGTGATAGGCGTTGTGGCAGTGCAGCATCCACTGGCCGGGATTGTCGGCGTCGAAGTCGACTTCGACGGTCTGCATGGGCGTGACGATGGAGGTGTCCTTGCGCGGGCCCGTGCCGTCGCGGTTGACGACCTGATAGGTGTGGCCGTGCAGGTGCATGGGGTGGAACATCATCGACTGGTTGCGGAAGCGCAGGCGGATGCGCTGACCCTGGGAGACGTTCAGCAGGGCGTGGTCGGGATAGGCCTTGCCGTTGATGGTCCAGACGTAGTTCTTCCTGTCGGAGCCGAGGGTGACGTCGAGGATCTGGTCGGGCTGTTTCGCCTGGAGCCGAACGGGTTCGGCGGAGGTCAGGCGGTCCGCGGTGAGCGGGGCGACGGCGAGTTCGGCGGGTTGCGCGTCGGCCGGGGGCGGGGTGCCGCCGCCGGTGCGGACCAGGGCGAAGGCGCGGCCGCTCTTGCCTTCGGCGGCGGCGACCAGCGGGAAGACGCCGCCGGTCAGTTCGACGATGGCGTCGTAGCGCTCGCCCATGCCGATGAGCAGGCTCGCGGTGGTGACGGGCCGCACCGGGAAGCCGTCGGTGTGGGTGACGCGCAGTTGATGCCCGCCCAGCGCGACCCGGAACGCGGTATCGGCGGCGGCATTGATGATCCGCAGCCGCATGCGCTGACCGGGCCGGGCGGTGAATACCGTTGGGTCGGTGCCGAGTTTGCCGTTGACGAGGAAGTACGGGTAGGTGACGTCCCCGGCGTCGGAGCCGAGCGGCGCGTTGGGGTCGGCCGACATGGACATGCCGCCTCCGCCCATGGTCATGCCGCCGTGGTTCATGCCGGAACCGCCCATGGTCATCCCCGCCATGCCCTGGTCCCGCAACTGCCGCAACTCCTGGTCGGGGTCGCGGCCATCGACGCCGTCGAGCCAATCGTCCAGTACCACTACGGCTTCCACGTCGTAGTCCTTGCCGTCGGCCGGGTCCTCCACGATGAGCGGCGCGTACAGGCCGCGGTCGAGTTGGACGCCGACGTGCGGGTGGAAGAAGTAGGTGCCGGGGTCGGGCGCGGTGAACTCGTAGCGGAAGGTCCCGCCGGGTGCGATCGGCGGCTGGGTGACGTCGGGGACGCCGTCCATGTCATTGCGCAGGGCGATGCCGTGCCAGTGCACGGTGGTCGGGGCGGGCAGTGCGTTGGCGACGTCGGCGCGCACCACTTCGCCCTGGGCGACACGGATTTCGGGTCCGGGCACCCGGCCGCTGAAGGCCCAGGTCGGCACTCGCACGCCACCCAGGTCGACCACGGTCGGTTCGGCGCGCAGGCTCACCTCGCGCACGCCCGCGCCCGCCGCGCGGCGAGCGGCCTCGGCGGCACGGACGGCCTCGGAGTCGGGTGTCACGAGACCATGGGTCGCGGCCGAGTTCTTCGAGCAGGCGGCCAGCGTCGCGGCGGCCGCGGCGCCGGCGCCGACGGCGAACAGCCCGCGCCGGGTCAGCGGACGCACGAGCGGGGAACGGTTGGAGGACATGATTTCTCCCTGAGTCGTCGGGTTCTGGGCGCGCCCACGCAGGGCGTCGGCCGGGATCGGAAGGTCGGCCGCGAACCCGGGTCCGGGCGCGGCGCACGACCTGTCAGATCCGCAGAATCGACAGTTCGGAGAGGGAGAGCGAGGTCCAGGGCGGGGGACGTTCCCGGTGAATCCGCCAGGACGCGAACGCGGGCGGACGGAGATCGCGGGACCGATCGGCGATCCAGTGCAGGAGGACCAGGCCGATGCCGAGCGCCAGACCCGACAGGATCAGGTAGTCACATCCGTGCGAGCTCGTGTGCCCGCCGGAATGATCACCGTGGGGATCGGGCGCGTGACCCGAGGCCGGCATCGATGCGGCCGTCACCGCGCTCGGCGCGGAGACCGTGGGCATATCGTGGCCGGCCGAGAACACCCCGGCGTGCATGGCCGCGATCCCGAGCAGCAGCGCCAGCACACCGAGCAGCCGGACGTATCCGGTCGCTCCCGGCGCGACGCGCTGATCAGCCACGTCCGCCATGATAGCCGCCGACGGACGGCAACCCCCCAGGGGTATCGAACGCCACAGTACTTGGACCGGCGGCTACAGCAGGCTGTCGGTGGCCAGCCGGGCCAGGCAGGTGTCGAGAACATCGGCGGCGGAACCGGATTCCTCGCCCGCGGCCCACAGTTCGGTGGCCAGCCGCACCGCGGTATTGGCCATGGCCGCGGCCAAGGCCACATCGAGGTCGTCGTCGGTGCGGCCGGTGCGGGCGGCGATGATCGGGATGAGCTGGGTCTCGCAGTCGTACTGCACGCGCAGCCAGGTAGCGCGCAGCGCCGGGAGCTGGGTGGCGGCCCGCACCAGCGGCCGCAGCCGGTTCTCGACGATGCCCTCCGCGGCCAGCGTGCCCAGGGTCGCGACCCGGTAGGACCGGCTCAGCGCCTCACGCAGCGGCAGTTCCGGCGGGCAGGCGGCCAGTTCATCGGCCCAGGCCTGGGTGCCGATGGCCAGCAGCGGCGCGACCACGTCCTCCTTGCCCGCGAAATAGCGGTAGAAGGTGCGCAACCCCATCCCGGCGGCAGCCGCGATCTCCTCGACCGTGGTTGTGGCGTAACCGTTTTCGATGAACAGGTGCGCCGCCACCGTGGCCACTTCGCGGCGGGTGGCCGCGCGACGGGTCTCACTCAGGGCCGGTCGCCCGGCGCGGTTTCGCTCGCTGCTCACCCGGGGAACTGTACCGAGGCCGAAAACGTTTCCTGGCGTCGCGTGCCATTTTCGGCATATCGTGTCAGAAACTAGCTTCACCGACGAAGCTGGTTCCACCGATCAGGAAGTGACCCATGAACCGTCTCGAGCAGCGCCGCATTCTGGTTACCGGCGCCGGATCCGGCATCGGCCAGGCCACCGTCCTCCGCCTGCTGTCCGAAGGCGCGGTCGTCGCCGGGGCCGACGTCAATGTCGAGGGCCTGGAACTGACCCGCAAGCAGGCCGCCGAGGCCGGTACCGACGCCCGGCTGACCACGGTCGAGCTGAACGTCGGCCAGGAGGCCGAGGTCGTCGCCGGGGTGCGCACCGCCATCGAGGCGTTGGGCGGGCTGGACGCCGTCGTGAACGCGGCGGGCATCCTGCGCGCGGCCCACACCCACGAAACGTCGCTGGATCTGTGGAACCAGATCATCGCGGTCAACCTCACCGGCACCTTCCTGGTGATCCGGGAGGCCCTGCCCGCGCTGCTGGCGAACCCGCGCAGCACCATCGTCAACTTCAGCTCCACCTCGGCCAGCTTCGCGCACCCGTATATGGCCGCGTACTCGGCGAGCAAGGGCGGCATCCAGAGCATGACCCACACGCTGGCCCTGGAATACGGCAAGCAGGGTCTGCGCGCGGTGTGCGTGGCGCCCGGCGGCATCAAGTCCGGCATCACCGACGCGACCCCCGGCTACTTGCCGCAGGACTCCGACTGGTCGCTGTTCGGCCGCCTGATCGCCGTGCTGCCGCAGGACAACCCGGAAGAGCTGGCGGGTCCGGAGAACGTGGCGGGCGTGATCGCCATGCTGGTCTCCGACGACGGCCGCTTCATCAGCGGCACCGAGATCCGCATCGACGGCGCGGCGCATACGTAATCACCTGGCGCACAATCGCTTCGAATACCGCTGGGCCCCGATCGGTGATCCGATCGGGGCCTCGCCACCTCGGCCGGGTGGCGGGTGGCCGGGACGACTAACTCGCCGCGCCGACCAGTCCGCGCACGATGCCGTCCGCGGTGCCCGACGGCCATTCCAGCGCCGCGTCGAGCTTGGCCAGCAGATCCTCGGCGGGCTCCTCGATCAGGCACCGCTCGATCTGACTGATCGCCCCGGCGGACGGACCACCCTTCTTGGCCACATCGGCCTGTGTCCAGCCGTTCTCCTTGCGACGGGCCTTGACCCGTTCGGCCAGCGCCTTGATATCGCGCTGCCCGGCACTGGATTCCGAAGCCACAGCCGCGGGCGCGGCATCCCGCTCCGCGACCGGCTGCGCCGCGACGGCCACCGGCTCGGCGGCGACGGCCGCGTCCCGCTTCCCCTGCGCGGCCTCCGGCCGCGTCTTCCCGGAAGTCATCAGTCCCTGCGTAATGAGCCGAGACCGCTTCCGCCTACCCATCTTCCCCATACACCGCTCCTCGATCCGCATCCCAGCCTTCGCTGAAGCACCGGATAGGTTGCCATAAGTTCGCGAGAATCCCGCGCCATCGGCGAATGTCGGCGTGGCAACACGCGAAAGCGGCAGATACCGAGGAGTATCTGCCGCTTTCGGGGTGAACGCCGGATCAGTCGGCGAGGGCGTAGCCCGCGTCGGCGACCGCGGTGGCGAGGGCGCCGGGAGCGATCGGGTCGTCGCTGTCGACGACGACACGGCCGCTGTCGACGTCGACGTTCACGCCGGTGACGCCGGAGATCTTGCCGACCTCCTTGCTCACGGAGTTCGCACAGCAACCGCAGGTCATTCCGGTGACGGTGACGGTGGTGGTGCTCATGACTTGGCGCTCCTCTTCGCTCGGGACAGCCGGTTCCGGCCGCCTTCTCGCCGCTACCGTACCCCCCTATGGTATTTAGTCAAAGGTTCGAGCCTTCCCGGCGCCCGTGGGCCGCATCACAGGAACCGGCGTTGCACATACCCCTAGGGGGTATTAACGTCTCTCCTGTCGAACACCACGAAGAGGAGAATTCCGATGCGATCCACCCCCATGCTCAGCTCCCTCTTCCGCAATCGGGACTATCTGCGGCTGTTCACCGCACAGGTCTCGGGCCTCTTCGGCACCGGATTGACCACCGTCGCACTGGGTTTGCTGGCCTACGATCTGGCGGGCGGCGCGGCCGCCGCGGTGCTGGGGACCGCGCTCACCATCAAGATGCTGATGTACGTGACCGTCGCGCCGGTGGTCGCCGCCTACGCGCACCGCCTGCCTCGCCGCGGCTTCCTGACCGGGCTGCACCTGGTGCGGGCCGCCGTCGTACTGGCGCTGCCGTTCATCGATCAGATCTGGCAGATCTACGTCCTGATAGCGATCCTGCAAACCGCCTCGGCCGCATACACACCCACCTATCAGGCGGTCATCCCCGACATCCTGCCCGACGAGCGCGAGTACACCCGCGCGCTGTCGGCGGCGCAGCTGGCCGCCACCATGGAGACGCTGCTGAGCCCCATGCTCGCCGCGGCCGCGCTGACGGTCATGAGCTTCCACTGGCTGTTCGTGGGCACCGCCATCGGCTTCGCGGTCTCGGGCGTCCTGGTCCTGGCCACCCGGATCCCGAATTCGACCGCCACCGGCGGTGATTCGTTCCGGGAGCGGATCACGGCCGGGGTGCGCATCTTCGCCGCGACCCCGCGGCTGCGCGGACTGCTCGGCCTGAACCTGGTGGTCGCGGCGGCCGGTTCGGTGATCATGGTCAATACCGTCAACTACGTCCGCGACACCCTCGGCGGCACCCAGTCCGGGGTGGCGATGCTGCTGGCGGCCAATGGTTTCGGCACCATGCTGGTGGCGCTGTCGGTTCCCCGCGTGCTGGATCGGATCGGCGCGCGCCCGGTCATGCTGGCCGGCGCGGTCACCCTGCTCACCGGCCTGGCCGCCGCCATCGCGCTGTCACTGGCGGACGCGGGTGACTGGCGATGGGTCGCGGCCCTGGCGGTGTGGGCCACCGTGGGCGCCGGGACCGCGGCCATCCTGACCCCGACCGGTCAGGTGCTGCGCCGCTCCTCGCAGGCATCGGATCGTCCCGCGCTGTTCGCGGCCCAGTTCTCGCTCTCGCACCTGGCGTGGCTGCTGACCTACCCGGTCACCGGATGGCTCACCACCACAGCGGGATTCACCGTCACCTGGGTGACCCTGGCGGTGCTGGCGACGGCGGGCATCACCGTGGCGGCGCGGCTGTGGCCGCGCGAGGATCCGGAGGTGATCACGCACCTGCACCCGGTCGGCAGCATCGATCCGGAGCGGCTGGGCGACGCGGAACTGCGGGCCGACGGCTTCTACGTCCACACCCACCCGTACGTGATCGACGCCGATCACCTGCGGTGGCCGGTCCGGACGCGGCGGGGACTCGAGGTTCCGACCGCGGCCTGAGGCCGGATGACCGACGGCAGGCACCCAACCCGGTGCCTGCCGTTTTTGTATTGCCCACCGACCCGACACCGGCGAGTGCCGGTACAGAGCAGGTTTGTGGGAGCGGCGCGGCGGGCTCAGCGACGCGGTCACCTGGCTGGTGCTCGACGAGCCGGCGACCTTGCGGCAGTACCGGAGCACATCGGGCACTCCCCCGACGGCCGCTGAACTGGACGCCGCGGGCCGCCAACCACGCCGACCCCACGGCCGGAATCCGCCAACCACGCCGACTCGACGGCGGCGGATGATCGGATTCACCACTCCATCAGGCAGACTCGGAGCCGATAAACCGAACCTTGCTTCGAGGAGTAACCGTATGCGCAAAATCCTGCCCGCTTCCCTCCTGGCCGCCAGCGCCATCGGCGCCATGCTCGTCCTCCCCGCCGGCACCGCCAGCGCCCTCTCCCCCGCCTGCCAGACCGCCGGCGACATCTACAACAGCTACGGCTCCCTGGGCCCGAGCCCGCAGCAGCGCAGCGAGGTCGCCGATCGCCTGCGCGCCATCGAGGCCTCCGGTGACGAGCGCACCGCCATCGACAACTTCGCCAACGCCCTCGCCAACGGCGACGTCGCCCAGATCAGCAGCATGGGCGTCCTGCTGAACGGCATCTGCGGCCGCGGCTAGTCCGCGCACTCCGCAGCACGCTGCGGGCCGGGTCACCAGACGGTGCCCCGGCCCGCAGCGTCTCCGTTCCAGGGGTGGATCGAGCCCGGTCACTTCGATGCGCATCCGCATGAACACCGAACAGTGAGTGTGATGAGCGTCACACTCTCTTCCCCTCGGGTGTGCGAGCGCGAATTCTCGAGTGATGTCGATTGCTCGGAGTTCGCTGGCATCGGGCCTGATCACCGCCGCCATTGCTGTCGGCACCCTGACCGCCGGCACGGCCTCGGCCGACGTGACGGTGCCGCTGGGCGGCGGCTCCGGCATCGTGCTCGGCAACAGGGCGATCTGTTCGCTCACCACCATCGGGTACGACGACGCGGGCAGGCTGGTGGGATTGACCGCGGGCCACTGCGCGCCCACGGGCACCAAGGTGGAAGCGGAGATCAACCGCGGCGCGGGCCCCATCGGCACGGTCGCCTACTCCGACAACGGCCGGGACCTCGATTACGCCGTCATCGAATTCGATCCCGCCCGTGTCATTCCCACCCGCACCGTCGGCGGCAGCACCATCGCGGGCACCGCCCCGACCCCGGGCCCGGGCGCCCAGGTCTGCGTCAACGGCCGCAGCACCGGCTTCAACTGCAGCATCAACTGGGGCCCGTTCGAGGAAGTCGCCCTCAGCCAAACCTGTTCCAACCACGGCGATTCCGGCGGCCCCATCACCGCCGGCGACCGCCTGGTCGGCATGCTCCAGGGCGGCATCGTCGGCTACGACAACATCACCCTCGACTTCCCCTGCATCACCCCCGCCAACCCCCTCCACTCCCCCGCCTTCTACCGCCCCATCGACCAGATCCTCACCGACATCAACGTCGCCGGCCGCCCCGGCGCCGGCTACCACCCCATCTGATCAGCCCGGACGCTTCGGGGCCGTTCACATGTCGTCAGGCAGGATTCGAAAGGCCGAGTACCGGCTCAGAGGGCGCAGGACGCGAAAGTCCTTGCGGTCCAACGTCAGGATGCGATCGGTGTCGAAATGGTCGGCGAGTACCACGCAGGTCGCATCGACGATATCGAGATCGAGGTCGCTGTAGGTGCTCCGTATGTCCAGGGCCGAACGCAACTGTGCCGCACCGATTTCCCCGAGAACGACTCGGGTGGCGGCGATTCGATCCGCCAGTTTGCCGAGCACCGCGTCGGCGACCTTACGCCCGGCACGAACACTCGCCACATGATGGACCTCGGTCAACGCCAACGGGCTCACCACCAACGCACTGGCGGCATCCGCCGCCCGCCGCACCGCAAAGTGCTCCGGGTCGGTGCGATTGAACAGCGCCAGCAGGCCCGAGGTATCCGCGACTACGATCATGCGGGCCGATTCATCGCATCGTGGATGTCATCCTTGCCGATCGGACCACCCATATCGAAGGTGTCCTCGTCCTCGACCAACGGTTCATCCCACTGCCGGTGCCGCATCAGGTACTCGCGTACAGCATCACGGGTGATTTCATGCTTCGACCGCCCCTCAGCCTCAGCCTGCGCCTCTAGCGCGGCCTCTTCATCGCTGGGAAAGCGCATCGTCCAGGCCATACGGTCACGATACCACCTGTGATACCACTGACACGGACATGCGCCCGATCACCGTGCGCCCCACAACCACGGGGGCCTGTAATGGTTACCGATCGGCTACCTATAGATCAGATGTCCAAGTGTTGATGCACCATCGGCTGGGGAGGTCGCCCGTGAAGGGTTTCGCAGCAGTTCTGACGGCAGGGGTCGCGGTAGCCGTTCCGTTCTTCGCCCCCGCTACCGCGAGCGCGGATGTGTGGCAGCCGGTGCCGGGGATCTCGATTCCATTGCCGGACGGCCTGTTCACCGGGAGCGCGGGCGTGACGCCGTCGAAGCCTCCGGCACCGGCGCACGTCGAAGGCGAGCCATGTGATGACGGGCGCGGGACGTGGGTGCATCTCGATGGCGGGAATGCCGCGCATTACGGCACCGAATGGCTGTGCAAGACCAATTGAGTCGTCCCGCAATGAAATCGAGCCGCAGGTCGATATGACCTGGGGCTCGATTTCTTCGGCGGGTCATGAGCGGTGTAGCGCGCGGGTCAGGTCGTTCGGGTCGAGCACCATCGGCTCGCCGTGGCCGGGGACGAGGATGCCCGCGGGTTGGGCAGCGAGTTGGAGGGCGCTCTCATGAGCGCGGGCTTCGATCCGCATGGGCGTCTCCCCTACGTCTCGACGCGGTGTTCGATGACACCGATGCCGTCGATTTCCAGGCGCAGGTCGTCGCCCGGTTCCAGCCAGCGGCCCAGTTCCATGCCGCTGCCGCCGGGCAGGGTGCCGCTGCAGAGCAGTTCGCCTGGATAGAGCTGTTCGCCACGTGACACGTGTGCGATGGCCTCGGCCATCGAGTAGCGCATGCCGTGGGTTCCGGTGCGCGACACGGTGTTCCCGTTGATGGTGACCGTCGCGGTCAGGGAATCGAGCCGGTCGACGACCGCCGGTCCGGCGACCGCGGTCGCCGACATCGAGGTGATGAAATGTTTGGACCGCTGCGGCCCGAAACCCGAACGCATCTCCGGCAGTTGCACGTCTCGGGCGGAGAAGTCATTGACCACGACGACCGCGGCGATGGCGGCCGCGGCCTGCTCGACGGTGGCGTCGCGCAATGGTTCGCCCAGCACGACGCCGAGTTCGAGTTCGAAATCCAGTGCGCGGGTGTACGGCGGCGCGGCGATCGGAACCCCGGACGGGACGATGGTCAGGGCGTTGGACATGTAGTAGATCGGCTGGGAGTACCACAGCGAGTGGGGCCGGAACGGCGGGAAGGTCCGGCGCGTGACCGCCTCGTAGAGCTTCGCGATCCGGTACCCGGACGGCATGAAGCGTTTGGTCAGCCCGCGGGCGGCGTCCACGGCGTGTTGCTCGAAGAGCATGAAGTCGCGGAACGAGGGCGGGCACACTGGCAGGACCGTGGCGCCGTCGGACAGTCCGAGGGCGTCGTAGCGCGCGATCTCGAAGTCGGTGGAGAACGCGGACGGGATCACGGAAACTCCGCTGCCGCCGGTGGATTCGTCGAGGTCGCGCCAGCCGTCGCCGGTGTCGATCTGGGTGTCGATGCGGTGTTCGCCGCGATGGAGGATCCGCCGGGTTCGGGGCGGGGTCGTCGAGAGGGTCATCGGTTCGTCACCTTCGCTTCGGATTCGACAGTGGGGCTGGAGGCCGGCAGGTGCTCGCGTAGGAACTGGGTGGTGAGCTCGGACCAGAGTGGGGCATGGCCCATGGCGCAGTGATCGTCTCCGGCGTACAGCGCCAGCACTCCGTGCGGGGCGTGGGCGGCGATATCGATCGAGTCCTGGGTGGCGGCCAGGGTGTCGTGGGTGCCGTTGATGACGAGTATCGGTATCGTGATGTCGCGATAGTGCTGTGCGAGTGAGAGTTTCGCAAGTTTTCCGGACAGCTCCAGCGAGCTCCGGGCGCCCGTGGTGGCGGCCAGGGTCGACACCATGATCTCCGGCAGGCCGATCGAGTTGCGCCCGCCGAAGCTGCGATGGGCGAGCGGACCGTTGGACACCGCGACCTTCAGCCGGTCATCGACCGCGGCCATGCGCGTCGACCAGTATCCGCCGAAGCTGAACCCCACCATGCCGATCCGGTCGGCGTCGATCCGCGGTTCGGCGGCCAGGAAGTCGATGACCTTCGTGTACACCTGCTGGGAGGCGGCCGAGAGCGGTCGGCGGTAGGAGTAGGTGCCGGGCATCTCCATGACGAGCAGGCCGATACCCGAATCCCGCTGCGTCAGCATCGGAATGAGCAGTTCCGCGATCGTGCCCTCGAGTCCGGTGGTGACCAGTGCGGCGGGGGCGGGCGTCGCCGATCCGGCCGGAAGCACCAGCATGCCGCGCACTTGTTCGCCGTCCCCGACCGGGATGCGCACCACCTCGATGGTCACGCCCATCGCGGGCGCGAGTGCGAGCGTCAGGACCTCGCACAACCGGTGGGACCGCTCGTAGGCGCGCAGCCGCCGCGGAGTCCACCCGGGCCAGGCGGCGACGAACTCGTACACCAGTGCCTTGATCAACTCGTCCAGCGCGATCGCGGCATCGGTGGCCTCGGGATGCTCGGCGCAGAAGCGGGCTACCGCGGCGGGATCGGCGACTGTCCCCCGGTCGGCGAGGATCGTCACGGCCGGTGCGAGCAGTTCACCGAGTTCGCGCAGGTCGACGGTGGCGTTCGGATCGGCCAGCCGCTCGGCCCGGGGTCCGTCCAACCGGAGGAGAGCCGCGTCGGCCAGGGCCAGGTGCTCGTCGGCGAAGCCTTCCCAGTGTCCGGCCCAGCGGGCGTCGTCGAAGGATCGGCATCCGGCCAGCTGGGCGCGGAACTCCTCGATCGGGATACCGCCGAGGTAGGTGAACCGGTCCGCGAACAACCGAGGTAGGAAGGGGGCCACTCCCGCCCGCTGAGCCACGCGTTCTGTGGTGTGGGTCAAGGCTCGCGCGCTGACCATCACCTGCTTCCCCAGTTCCGGCAACGACCTCATTGTGCGCCTCCCACTCCAGCGGTTCGCAGAATCTTCTGCTTTTGTGAGCGTAGGCACGGCGACTAGCTAAAAGCAAGACAATCTGCTTTAAATATCCTCATGACCGAACCCGAGAACGCCGCGCCACAACGCCGCCCCGGAGGCCGAGCAGCCAAGGTCACCGATGCCGTCCACCGCGCCGTTCTCGAGGCCGTCACCGAGCAGGGCGTCGAAAACGTCGGCATCCCCGACATCAGCCGCCGGGCCGGAGTCCGCGACAGCTCCATCTATCGCCGCTGGGGCACCCGGGAGAACCTCATCCTCGACGTCCTCCTCACCGCCAGCGAACTCACCCTCCCCCTCCCCGACACCGGCACTGCCCGCGGCGACCTGACCGCCTTCGCCACCGCCCTGATCGGCTACCTCGACACCCCCCTCGGCGACGGCCTGGCCCGCGCCCTGGCCTACGTCGTCGACTCCGAGGAGATCGCCGAAGCCCGGAACACCTTCTGGGAAACCAGGTATCGCGCCAACCAGCAGATCATCGAACGCGCCGTAGCCCGCGGCGAACTCCCACCCGACACCGACGGCCGCCTCGCCATCGAGCTACTGATCGCCCCAATCCACTTCCGCCACTTACTGACTCGCCGACCCGCCGATGCCGCGTTCGTCGACACCTTGGTCACCTCCGTCCTCGGCGCGATGCGAACCGCGCCCGCGAAGCGCCCCCATCGCGCCTGAACGCACCGACGTCGATCCGACAGACGACGAACCGGCCCCCTCTCGGCAGGACCGGGTTCGTGGCGTGAGGCCGCAGGTCAGTGCTGGTTGCCGTTGTTGTGGTGGTAGCCGCCCTCGCCCTGGTTGCCCTGGGTGCCGTGCGCACCCGGGCCACGGTCGTCGGTGCCCGGCTCGGCGTGGTTGGTGGGGGTGTGGACGATGTCGTAGTAGACGCTCGGGTCGGCGGCGTTGGGGGTGACGCGGTAGGTGAAGGCGTGCTTGTCGAGCTGGATGATGGGGACGACGCGGGTGAAGAGGACGTCGCCGGCGTCGTTCTTGGCGGCGATCCAGCGGGACGAGCCATCGGGGGCGACGGTCCAGTCGCCGTGCATCTTCGGGGTGTCGTCGAGGTTGTACATGGTGAACGTGCCGTCGGCCTTGAAATAGGCCCAGCCCACGAAGTTCGACACGGCCGGGTTGTCCAGGGCGACGCGGTTGCCGTTCCGATCCAGGGCGTCGGTGGTCTTCCACGGGGTGGAGGCCAGCACGGCGGACGGCGAATCCTCGTCCTGGGCGACCGCGGTGATGCCCGGAGCCTCCGGAGCGGCGAAGGCGGCGGCGGGCAGAACACCCACCGTGGCGACCACGAGGGTGGAGACGGCGACTGCGGTGCGGCGGGAGATCAGCGAGGTGATGTTCACCTGTTCAACGGTAGGAATCGGCCCCGGGACCGCACATCAACCGATCGGCTATAGCTGCACGCGCCGATGGGTTGAGCCCTGCACACCGCCGTTCGGACTATCCGGCCCTGACGAGTCCGCCAGGAGTGGGTTTGTACATCGGGTTGGCCGGGTCGGCGGTGGCGGTGCGGAACGGTTGTCCATTGTTGTCGATAGTTTCGCTGCCCGAACGGGTTCCATCGCTCCAACCCACATGCAGTCGGTAGAAGACCGTGTCGGTCGATGGCACCTCCCCAATGATCATCAGCAGCTCGGTGTCACTGTCGGTGATCTTGTAGGGGAATTCCAGTGGCGTGGTGCGCATCTTGTGCCCCCAGATCTGTGCCGGGTCAGCGCTCGATCCGATAATTGTGGGTGGGTTGGCGTCGAGGTCGATCTCGGCGAGTCGTCCGATGGTTTCACTCCCGCATTGCCCACTGACAGTGGTCCCTTTGAGTGGCCCCGGCTGTCGATCGACCACTTCGGCGGTGAGATCAGTGATCGTCACCGGCTTCGAGCCGGCCCCGCTCAGGTTCAACTGCACGCGTCCCAGCCTGAAGGCCCCATACGGGTTCGCTTCGGAGCCACCGTTGGCACGCACCCAGGTCCCGAACGCGGTCGGATCCGGCGCCGGAAGGCTGCTCAGTTCGGTCACCGCCTTCGGGAACACCACCGTGGAGCACCAGCCACCGCTGACGGTCTTGACGGTGACCGTCAAAGCTGGGTGCCCATCGACCGAGGCGCCTGCATCGTTCAATGACTTGACGAATGCCCGAATCCCGATGCCAACAGCTCCGGCCAGCACAAGAGCCGCCACCGTGCCGAGTACAGCCAACGGCCACGCCCCCGGCCTCCGGGCTGGAGTCACGGGACGCTTCCTCCGCGGTACGGATTCGATTGGCGTAGAAACCAGTTCGCGGAAGATCTGGTATGCCTGCGCGTTCGGCGCGGCCGCAACCACCTCGATCAGCTGGCGCAGCTGCCCACTATTCGCCGCCCGTTCGCACACGTCGAGCCAGACATTGGCGGCACTGCCATGCCAGGCGATCTCGTGTCGCGGAATTCCCGCCACCGCCAGGGGTTCGCGAATCTCGGGAAGAGTCGGGTAGGCGTTCGCGAGGGCCGCGAGCATCTCTCTGCTTTTCGGGTCGTTCGCCTCGAACGGGTACCTATCGAGAATCGACATCGCTATCGCGCTTCCACTCTGTGCCTAGTTCCGATATCTACTCAGACCGGGACAATGCGCACCCACCTTTTCCTCGAATTCCTTCGGCAAGTGGGGTCCACCCCCAATGGAGGGGTCATTATCAAATTTGAGCTGCCGAACCGATACACGATTCATCACACCATCGGTGCCGGCTTCGAGAACTTCCTCCTGACCCGTGATTACATTCACAGAATCGTCATACACAGTCAGTCGGAACTTTGCCACCCGCGCATGCCCATCGACGCGCTCACAGGTAAAGCCGCCGAATTCGAATCTGTTGTACTCACGCTTCTGATTGTCGGCGAACATCAGGAGCTCGCCCTTATTGTAATCTCGAATCACCTCGAGCCTTCCTTCGACAAGTTTGACGGCTATTACTCCGCCGATATCTATAACGATGTCGCCGCGGCCATCACCATCGATATCACTGATTCCTAACCAACCCCTATCCGGCCTCTTTGCGGTATCTACCACACCACTGACAAAGAGACCATTCCCGAGTTGGACATAGAGCTCGAGTGAATCGACGCGACTGGATTTATCCAGTACCAGACCGATCCTGTCGATCCTGCCGTCGGCATCGACATCACCCTCGCGAACGCCCACGCAGATTTCTCGTGGACAAATGTCCTTTATCCTCACCTGCAACCGGCCGGAAGCATCGGCGTAACTAATTCGCGGTTGCGGAATCTCCACAGAAACTACATCGTCGGCCAATTTACGACGACCAGCGGGGAATTCTGCGAACAAGGTGCCGACAAGATTCACTCTATCCCGCAGCGTGACGACGAGATTCACGACATCGTTCAGTTCTCGTTTTGCCACGATACCCTCGGGCGTGACTTGAACCCAGCTATTGCCTTCCAGCAACCATTCAGTCGGCAGTGTCGTCATACTGTCGGTTCCATCACAGACGCCCGCGTACATGATGGCATGCAAACGACCGGCGCCGTCCCACCACAAGTCCGATACCGCGACATGAGTTTCCACGCCACGCTGATACCCCGGTGGATCGAGTGCCGATAGATCTGTACTCACAGCGCCCTGTCCATCCAACGACAGCAGCAGAACCTCATGACGCGCGGCACAATCATTCTGAACGCTGTTGACGACCAAGGCGACGGCGAATACGGGCGAACCATCGGACGCGATCTTACTTGCCACCACTCCGTCGCCGTAATAGCAGCCGTAGTTACGCCCATAGGCTGGTATCTTCCTTCTCCCAATGCCATCGAACGTGCTATCGGAACGCAACAGAAGAAAGCGATTCTCACACTTCTCGGCGAATGCGCCGACGAGTGCACCCCCTGAAACCCCGGCGAGGATTCGGGCCTCCTTGATATTCGAGTTCTCTTCGCCCTTCACATCCCCTCGAACGCCAGTGGCCAGTTCGACGGCAGGCCTGCTACCCGAGAGATCGAATCGGAGTAGCCCGAAACCGTGCGTGCTGTAATCTTTTGTCACCTGACTGGCCAGGATGGCATCCTTCCCTATAGCGGCCAATCCCGAACAAAGAGGACATGGAAGGCGTCGCGTTTTCCCGCTCTCGGAATCGACAACAATCAGCCTTCGCTTCTCTGACCTGAGTTCGACGCCAGGTTTTTCATCGGTGAGAATCGCAACATATCGACCATCCTGCGTCCAGGTTATTCCGCCGTAGGATTTTGTGAAGGAGATCTTCTCGCGAGCCAATTCACGATCTCCACGGACCACGACCAGCTCGGTTTTGGTCGCATAGGCGAACGTTGACGGTCTGACGGACAGGATGCTCGAGGCTGCTACCGGCGCGACCGACACCGCGAGCACCAAAACAGCCAGTAGCCGAATCTTCACCGAAGCAAACACCCGCGCACTCCTTGCCTGAATACTCTTCAATTCCCGCAGGCTGCCGCATAGTCATCCGGCGGCATCTCCTGCATCTCCCAGCCGTTTCCGCTTCGCGCAGGGATCTTCTTCAAGACCGAGCCGTAGCGTAGATTTCCGATATCCGTGGCGATTGCTGCGGCAACGTTATGGCGGCGAAGCCAGGTAGGGCACGGCCATGCGGTTACCTGAAAGGGGTGGCCATGATTGCTGATCGCCTGGGTGTCCGATCGGTCTGCACCCGCCTCTCGATATTCGACTTCGATGTCGAAAGAAACAGCAGCCGAATCTTCGAAGAAGTATGTCGAGAGAACTTTGCGCCCCCCGGGGTTGATTCCCAACAGGCGCGATTCGAAGAACGCGGGATCCTCGGCATTGCCCCCGAAGCCAGCGCCTGAACGAGCAGTCGGCTGCGAGTAGTCGAGCCCGAACCACATCGAATTGTCCTCGGGGCCACCACCGCCGGGAGGTACCCAGATGACGGTGCCCAGCTTTATAGGAGAGCGTTGTCGGTTGACCGGCCTGACGTCCAGGATATCGATCTCTCGATCGCTGGAATTGGTAACCTCTAAGACCACTTTGACGTGACCTGCGTACCACCCGGATTCGATCAGTTTGTCGCCGGCTCGAGGCTGGGCATCATTGCGGACCCGCTCCGCAAATTCAGTTGCCTTATCGACAACTTCCGGAGGAAAGACAAAAGTCAGTTCACCCTTGCTTTGCCCGAGGTCGTAGATCTTGAGAGCGACGGTCGCGGGGTTCGCGCCCGAGGAGTCCCCGCTTCCCTTACCGATGAGCTTCTGCACTCCGACGTACACCACGATGGCCACCAGGATGGCCAACACCCCGAGCAGGCGAAATCTCCTAGATTTCGCGCGAACCTCAGTAGCGTGCGACGGCGGATGGCTGTCCGATACAGGTGTATCCACCAGCGTGCGAAAGATGGCGTATCCCGGCACACGATGATCCTTGGATGCCTCGGCGACGAGTGTGCGCAACAGCCCTCGATTGGCGGCCGTCTCACAGATCGACAACCACACATCGCTCATCGGCTGGCCGAAGAATATGTCCTGCTTCGGGATTCCTGTGATCGAGAGGAGACGATGCGCGTCCTCCGGCCGGGGATATCCGTTTCCCAGGGCCGTGACCAGCTCGCGGGCCTGCGGATCGCTCGCATCGAACGGGCGCCGATCGAGAAACGACATCCTCATCCAATCTCTACAGAAATTCGATTCCTGCGGCGAGCAGGCCCTCGACGATGTGATCGACGCGGGTGCCCTGGTTGCGCCCCTGTGGATCCGCTCGGTCGGGTGCACGTCCGTGATGCAGCGCCACCAGCCGCCAACGGTTGTCGAACACCGGTGACCCCGAGGAACCGCTTTCGGTGTCGGTCCAGTACTGCAGCACGTCCTGATCGACGTGACGGACGAGGTTGTGGTGCAGGCCGACCTTCTTCATCCCCCCGTTGGGATGCTGGATGATGTTGACCCGGTCGTTCACGCTCACCGGCACACCCGCCTCGAGCCGAATACTCGGAATGATTTCCGGCAGAGCCTGATTCGTGCGTATGACTGCCCAATCACGACGGGCATCACCGATGACGGTGTCCATCGCGCAGTGCACCTTCTCCGGGATGCGCGGCAAACCCTCGATATCGAGTTCGAAATGAAACCAGGCTTGCACCGCCACGCCCAGCGGCATGCCCTGCGTCCGGTGGTCGAACAGGACATGGTGGTTGGTCAGCAGCAGATCCGCACCGATTCGGAAACCGGTCCCAACGAACTGGCGCCCGGACGCGCTGGTCACCAGCAGCCGGCAAACCGCCGGAGCGAGGGAGAACCCCCTGGCCAGGAATGCGACGTCCAACAGTGTGGGCTCGTCGAAGATCTGAGCCTCGAGCTCGGCCGGGTCGTCGAATCCGCGCCACACCGGCTCGTCGCCTGCCGACGCGGGTGCTTCCACGATCGGTGACGGTCCGATCAGCTCGTCGATTCGTTGCGCGACTGCCTCGTCCTTCGACGCAGCTGCAAGCAGAGCCCGGATCCGATTCTGGTTGCGCGCCTTGGTCAGTAGCTCGTGCCACACCTGTGCCATCGGCTGGGACCAGTTGATGTCGGCCGGTGATATGCCCGCGGCGGCGGCGAACTCGATGACCGGCGCTTCTCGGTAGTACGCACGAGCCAGCACGTCGAGCAACTCGGAGGCCTCCGGGCGAGTCCAATCCAAAGGCAGCGTATCGAGTAGATCGGTCATAGCATTGGCTTCTTTCCGGTGAGCGACGACCAGGAATGCGGAGTCGGCGGTAGCCATCGGGCCGGTTGCCCGGGCCTCAGTTCTTCGCGCCGCAGCGCTCGACGACCGCTACGGACTTGGTGTCCCGCAACAGGATCGAAACCGCGGGGCCGCCGTCGGGTTGAACCATCATCGCGCCGTCCTTGGAGTCCACCAGAGCACCGCACGTGGCGTTTCCAGTCGGCATGGCGACCGAAACCAGCGTGGCTCTTGCCTTTTCCGAAACCTGAGGTACCAGCCACCAGGCCGCGATACCGGACGCGAAAGCGATCAGGGCTACCAGCACGAACACCTTGGCGCGATCCAATGCGTCGTTGATGGTGTTGGCCACGGTGATCGAATACGCGCGGACGCTGCCGTAGGCGCCGATGACGGAAGCGTAGTCCCGTGAGTGACTCTGCGGCGCGCTCGCCGACAGCGCCTGCCACAGACCCGCCACCAGCAGTACGACAGCCAGCACGAACAGGCCGATGACGAGCGCATGCCAGGGGTGTGCGAGCTTCTGCGCGTCCGGGCCCTTGAGCAGCAGCACCGAGGTGACGATCGTGACGAATCCGGCCAGGCCGGTACGCCATTTCTCAGCAGTCGCGGTGGCGCGATCGATGCTCCCCGCCACCAGGGCATCCCATTCGGCGATATCGCGAGCGGCCGAGCTGGGCGGGCCGTGCTGGGGCCGGCGAAACGGTGGTGGAGTGCCGGTCATTGTTCGGTCCGGATCACTTCGGCGCGGAACACGATCCCGCAGCCCGTGGCTACATCTGCCGGACGGCCGGGATGCGTTCCGGCGCACCGGCATACCACATCGACGGGAACATACTCTTCATCGATCGCAGCCGACTCCTGACCGAGTCCGCCCACGTGCCCGGGGATCGGGGCATTGCGTTCCATTACGAAGCCCACGTCATGCGCGCATCTCGGGCACAGGCCCGTCGCGGTGGCCAACTCCACCCTTTCGCGCGTGCACAGGGACACGACCAGGGCATTGGCGATCATCAGGTCGTAGGCCTTCTCGGTCCACTCGTAGGCGGTGGGTCGTTGGAGCTCGTACGGCAGTTCCTGTGACATAGGAGTCCTTTCACCAAGAGCACAGTGTCACAAGGGGCGCCCAGCGCGACAAGAATCCGGCCCGATATTCCGGGCGCGCCAGCCATCGGCGTGTCGCAAGCAGCAGGGCATGGGGCATCGGGTGGACGGCGGCGGCGCTGAGAAACTGGTTCACGAACGCCGAACTGGCCGAGTCGTCCAGCATTTCCGAGGTCGTGGCGGCTACCGAGTACGCGCCTCGCGCGAGGGCCAGGGTGGCGATGGCCATCGGGTCACCCGATCCGCGGTCGGGAGCATGTGCGCCCCAACATGATATGAGGATAAGCGCTGGCGGCGGCACAGCTCGCAACATGTCGGCTGGAGTGAGCGCGGTATGTTCGTCCAGCTCGAGATAGTGCACCAACTCGCGCACCGGCCGCCCGTGCGCCACCACGACAACCAGGTCCGTCTCTACGTCGAGAATCGCATTGCGGCACGCACTCGCGTCGGTGATTGCCGCCACCGACAACCCGTCCCGGCCCTCGTACGCAGCCACGTGATGGTGGTTCACCAGCGGACTGGTCCAGTGCGCGACGCGCGACGCGGGCGGGCGGCGACCGCCGCCGCTGGTGTGCGCAACCGAGGTCAGTGAAGGGCTGAGGCACAGAGGGTTTCGTTCGCCGAGATACTCGCCGGTCGTGATGGGCACCGCGGTCCACGGCACCGCCCACAACCGCCCCACCGGAACGATGACCAGCGGCTCGTCGCGTGGGATCAAGGCAGCGATGTCCTGCGGCATCAACGCGTCCAGGGCGGCGACCGTCGAGGGGGTGGCATCGAGTGGTAGTCCGTCACTGTGCAGTCCATCGAAGACCGCCCGCGTCGACGCCGGCAGGTCGTGCAGACCGATGTGCAGTGGACCCTCCGGCGGGCGCAGGAGCCACGCCAGCTCGTCGGGCTCTCGTAGGGCAGCAACCAACAGCAAGTACGCCGCACCGGTGTCGATCCGTGACCACAGATTCTCGGTCTCGTTCGGATCGAACGGGGAGTAGAGTCCGGCGACACTGTCGTCGAACCCCTGACGCGCCAGCTGCGGTAGCGCAACGCGCAACGCGAGTCCGCCGAGGGTCCGGGTACGGTCGCGGCGCTGCCCGGCCCGCGAATTCGCTTCGAGCAGAAGTTGTGCCAGCATGCGCTCATCAGCGGTGTTCTCCGGTGCGGCGGTCATCAGCCCGGCGAGTCGGCGCCCTGCCATCGCTTCGAAGACGGCCACGAACGCCGCCGGATCACCGGCGCGGATCGCGGTCCGCACGGCCATCTCGTGCACGGTGCCGAAACGCTCGTAGTATTCGGACTGGTGCGCGTGTTCGATCTGCGCTGCCCGCATCGTCTCTATCAAGGTAACCGCCGACACCCGGTGGCGCACAGCCTGTTCCATAACCCCGATGGCCTCGTATCCGCGCGCGATACCGGCTTCCGAGGTCGCGGCGGAGGTCAGATCGTCGATCGAGAGATACAGTTGCAACGCCCTACCGAACAACCTGATTGCCAGGTCCCGCTGGGCGGCGTTCACCGCACAGCGCCCCAACCCGTTGAGCGCGTGCGCCCGCCCTCTCGCGTTGCCCGCTCCCGCAGCCTCATAGGCGGCTTGATGATTGGCGACTGAAGCGACCCGATCTCCCTGTCCCAGTTGAACTTCCGCGAGCCCGTCCAACGCATTGGTCAGGGCCATGGACAGATGGCCGGCCCGCGCCGCCGTGATCGCCTGGCGATACCAGCCTGCGGCCTCGGCGAGCCACCGGTTGCGACGACAAAGCTCCCCCAGCTGCACTGTCGCGTTCGCCACGCCCTCCCCCGACCGTAGCTCCTCGTACAGGGCCACGGAGTCCAGCAACGCCCGCATCGCCGCCATCGGTCTGCGTATCCGCCCGAACGCTTCACCGAGCCCGGTATGCGCGTTGGCGATATCAAGTCGCCAATCGTTGTCAGCCGCCACCCGCGCAGCGTCCTCGAACTGCTCGGCCGCTTGCGCGGCGCTGCCGCTACGCAGCAACAGATACCCCAGGGGGATTCCAGCACGCACCTGGCCGTAGCCATAGCCGCAGGCACGGGTCCCGGCAATCGCGCCCGAGTACTCGCCGATCGCAGCGTCGAGACGATCGGCCTGACGGTGCGCGTCCCCCAGCCCGATCCGCGCGTCGATCATCGCGATCGGATAGTGGCCCTCGCGATGCGATTCGGCCAGTTGCTCGAACGCCGCCACCGCCGCGTCGATGTCATTGCGCCGCAGGGCCTGATCTCCCCAGTCGAACAATTCGAGCTGTCGTTGCCACAATGCCTCCGACAGATCGAATTCCGACGCGCCCCGCCCTGCGGTGCCGCCCCCACGTAGCGCCTCACAGCGGCAGCGCAGCGACAACGCGCCCGGAACAGGCAGTGTCGCCGCGCGACGTCCCGGCTCGGCCAGATGCCCACGACGCCATAATGCCCACAGATCCATTCCCAGCTCCCTGACCCGCCGGCGGCCCCAGGTCGGCGACGACGCACGCGTGCCCCCGCCGTGGCTGCGCTCGCGCCGCGACGAATTGGCGACCAGCTTGCTGGCGGTGCGGCACAGGTGTCAAGAACGATCGGTCTCCAGTTTCAGCAGCTCGGACCGTGCCGCCGACACCAGCGCGGCGCCCCGGCAGCGAAGTACATTCACCGGTCGCCACAACAACCACTTCAGCCCCTGTCATCACAGCACACGGCGCGAATCGTTTCGCCAGCCGGTCGGATCTTTGCGGGTCACGGCGATGGTTCCCGAGCAGCGAAAGCGCTTCTGCCAAAGGAAAAAAAGAGCCGCAGTTCGCTGACCTGAGGCTCTTCCAAGGTGGTTCTAGCTGGGATCGAACCAGCGACCCCTCGCGTGTGAAGCGAGTGCTCTCCCGCTGAGCTATAGAACCGGGTCTCGCCGCCGAAGCGGCTGTCCGGCTCGGGGTTTCCCGTGCCGGAGTGAGACAACACTAGCGCGTTACCCCGCCCGATTGCCAAATCGACGCCCGGGTGGCGGGGGGACGTCAGCGTTCGGGGAGGGGTGGGGTGGGGGTGAAGGTGACGGGGAGGGCGAGGAGGGCGCGGTGGAAGGGGCCTGGGCGCCAGGACAATTCGGGGGCGGGGATGGCCAGGTGGAGTTCGGGGAGGGCGTCGAGGAGTTGGTCGACGGCTTCCTGAGCGATGAGGTAGGCGAGGGAGCTGGCGGGGCACGCGTGGGGGCCGACGCCCCACGCGAGGTGGGAGCGGTTGCCGGAGAACCCGGCGCCGCGGATGGTGGGGTCGGTGTTGCAGGCGGCCATGGAGATCACGACCGGCTGGTCGGGTGGGAGCCAGGTGTCGTCGATGAGGACCTGCTGGGGCGGGAAGCTGATGCAGAAGTTGGCCATCGGCGGATCGTTGAAGAGGACTTCGTCGAGGGCGTCGCGGGTGGAGAGGCTGCCGCCGAGGGCGCTGCCGCGGAAGCGGTCGTCGAGGAGCAGCAGGACCAGGGTGTTGACGATCAGGTTCTGTTGCGGCTCGATGCCCGCGCCGTAGAGGGTGGCCAGCTGGTGCACCATCTCGGTGTCGGTGAGGCCGGCGGGGTGGCGCAGCATGCGGGTGGTGACGTCGTGGGCGGGGTGGGCGCGCTTGTGCTGGGTCAGCCGCAGCAGGGCGCCGATGAGCAGTGTGTTGCCGTGTTCGGCGCCGACGCCCTCGAAGATGGCGCGCATTCCCTCGGCCGCCTGAGCCGCGATCTCGACCGGGCACCCGAGCAGGGTGTTGAGCACCTGGAAGGCCAGCGGAAAAGCGTAGTCGCGCACCAGATCCGCGGACCCGGCCGCGCAGAACGAGTTGATCAGCGACACCGCGACCCGCTCGACGGTGCCCTGCAACCCGTAGTGGTCGATGCCGGTGAGCCCGGCGGTATTGGTCTGCCGATACCGCGCGTGCTCGGATCCCGCGTTGCGCAACGCATTCGGCCGCCACTGCATCATCGGCAGCACCGGGCAGTCCGCGGCCACGCCCGCCTGCCAGGCCCGCGGGTCGGCGGGGAACCGGTCGGGATCGTTGAGAATCCTTACCGCCGTGCGATATCCGACCACCAGCGTGGCCGGCACCCCCGGCGCGAGCTCCACCGGAACCAAAGACCCGTACTGTTCCCGCATCTCGCGATAGACCCGGTGCGGGTCGGCGGCGAACTCGGGGGTATACATCGGTACGCGCGTACCGACTTGCTCTGACATCGAACCCACTTCACACGGTACGCAACACTCCACCGCCGCCGAACAGCACACATCCCGGACGCGGAAGAGCCACCTTACCGACGCGACCGCATCGGCGTGCACGGTTTTCGACGACCCCGCGCTCAGGGGCCGATTTCGGGAAAGTGATTGACAGCGGCGGTCCGCAGGGGCAGGCTCTACGAGGCGCAATTGTTGCTCAACGATTGCTGCGATATCCCGGCTGTCGGCGTTCCCGCCCGGTTGGTGAACGCCGGTCGACAGCGCTCGGAGATTCGGCGGACGCGGACGCGTCCCTTTTCCTTCAGTTCGGACCCCAGACCTACCTATTCGGAGGTTGGAATGTCTAGCAAGCACGGCCGAAAACCCAGCCAGATCGCCGACAAGGCCAAGAAGGGCATGAAGGGCCAGGCCCAGCGCATGGAATCCGACATGGACCAGATGGCCGACGACGCCCGGCGCGACATGGACCGCCTGGGCGCCGGCGTCAAACGGGAAGCCCAGCAGGCACGGTCGGACGCACAGGGCCTGGACAAGGAGATGAAGCGCAAGCTTCAGCATCGCTGACCCGGTGACGCGAATGGCCGGTCCATCTGACGGACCGGCCATTTCGCCTGTCGGCGGCGCCATTTCACCTGCCGGTGGGGCGCCGATCGTGGATCATGAGTGCGACTGGCATTCGAACTGCCCGTCCAGTCTGTGGGGAGTCCGCGATGACGGCCGTCGGCGATCGGGAATTGTGGTGTCCACTGGAGAGTTTGGTGCATCCGATCCTGACGCGGATCGAAGCCGACAGCATGGCCTGGCTCGACGCGCACGATGTGATGCCGCCGCACCGGCGAGCCGAATTCCGTTCGGGCGCACCGGCCGCGCTGGGGTCCTACACCTATCCCCGGGGAACCCGCGAGGGCACGCAGCTGGCGACCGACTTCATCACCTGGCTGTTCGCGTTCGACGATCTGTACTGCGACGCGAACCGAATCGGGAGCGACCCCGTCGAATTCAGCGCGATCATCGGCGACCTCGTCCATGTGCTGGAATCCCCGGCGGACAACCCCACACTGCCGGTCGCGCGAGCGCTGCGCGACCTGAACGGCCGGGTCGCGGCGGCAGGCTCCCCGGTCCAGCGCCGCCGCTGGGCGGATGACACCGAGAAGTACCTGCTCACCAAACCGCCCGCTGCTGAATGGTGAAGGCGCTGTACAGCACCGTGGTACCCGCGGCCAGCGTCTGACCGCCGAGTTCGGTGTCCTCCCGCACGGTGCGGGTCACGAACCAGACCGGCGGACGCAGCCGCAAGGTCTCGGTGATGACCCGGCTCGTGATCGGCAACCGGGGCAGGTCGCCATAGCCGGCGGTCCGTCCGGCCAGCACTGAATCGACCTCCGCCCTTTGCTGTTCCGCGATATCGGGGTGCGCGTCGAGCAGACTCAGCGCCCACGCGAGCGCGGTCGCCGTGGTTTCGGTGCCCGCCACGAAGAAGGTGATGACCTGGTCGCTGATCTCGAGGTCGCTGAGCCCGCCCCCGTCCTCGTCCTGCGCGGCGATCAACGCCGAGAGCAGATCCCCCTGATCGGCACCCGCCCGCCGACGCGCGGTGATGATCTCGGCCAGCGCCGCCCGCAGATCGGTGATCGCGCGTTCGTAGGCCCGATTGCCCGCTGTCGGCCATGTCAGCAGCGGAGCCGGTAGCAGGGTCCGCGCCATCAGCATTCGCACGACGTCATCGACATCCCGCAGCATCTGCCGCAGGACCGGCCGCGGGACGGAGTGGGTGAACAGGGTCGCCGCCGTCACCGCCGAGGTCATCGCGTGGAGTTCGGCTTTCATGTCGAGCTTCTGACCGTCGTCCCAGGATTCGACCATCTCGCCGATGCATCGGCTCATCACCGCCGCGTAGTCGGCGGTCCGGCTCGGATGAAAAGCGGGCTGCACCAGTCGCCGATGTCGGCGGTGCGAGGAGTACGGGCAGGTGACCAACCCGTCGCCGAGCACCTCGCGGACCCGATCCAGCAGGGGCCCGCCCTTGTCGAAGACCCGGTCCCGCCGCAACAGTTCCTGGGTCAGACCCGGATCGCAGACCGCCACCGCCTCGACCGGGCCGAGCCCGATCCGCACGAGATCCCCGTGCGCGGGCAGCGAACTCAGGAATCCGAGTGGATCACGCAGCAGCGACACCATGTGGCCCAGCAGCGGCAGTCGATTCGGAGCAGCGGCGATCCCCGACGGGAATGTCATGGCGACTCCCAGGATTGGCGGAGGCACTCCGAAAGATGATTCTACGCTGGGGATTTGCGCTCACACCGGGAATCGCCGGAACGCCGGGCGCTCGTGTCAGAGGCGAAGTCGCGCGATCACCGCACGATGATCGGTGTCCGGAATCGTGTGCGAGGACAGCGCGACCGCGTGACCGTCGGCGACGAGGATGCGATCGATGCCGATCACCGGTCCCCACCAGCGGTCGGTCGGCCAGGTCGGCAGGGCGCCGACGCCGAGGAGTTCGGCGGAGTCGGCGTAGCGGCCGCTCACCAGGTTTCGGTAGGCGGCGTGGTCGTAGGTGGAGTTGAAGTCGCCGCCGACCACGACCGGGCCGGTCGCCTGGCCGAGGATGTCGCGGATCTTGCGGAGTTCGTCCGCCCACACCCCGGCGTTGAGGAGCGGCGGGATCGGGTGGACAGCGAAGACCGATACCGGGCCGCGGCCGGGGTGAATCATGGTGGCGCGCAGATTGTTCAGCCAGAAGCCGTCGAACTTGACGCCGTCCTCCAAGGGGTAGCGGCTGAAGATGCCGGTCCCCTGCCCGCCGCCGGAGGGCGCGGTGAATCGGTGGGGCAGCAGGTCGGCCAGTCCGGCGGCGTCGAGCTTGCCCAGAAGTTCCGGGGTCAACTCCTCGAGGGTCAGGACCTCGACCGAGCGCTCACGCACCGCCTGTACCACCGCTTCGGCCGACCCGTGGCCGAGAAACAGATTCGACTGCATCATCACCAGATCCGTACCGGGCGGGGCACTCCCGCCCGGCCACAGCATCGGCGCGTGCGACCACAGCGCGGCGGCCGACACCAGCACGGCCACCGCGGTGCTCACCCACCGGCGGGCCAGTCCGAGCACCACGACCGCGACCAGCGCACCGACCATCAGGTACGACGCGAACGACGCCGCCAGCACGGCCGGTTCCCACACCCGCGAGTTGTAGTGCAGCCCGATCCCGGCCGCGCCCGCGGCGAGCAGTAGCCAGCCGAGTACCGGCAGCACCCACCGGAACAGGCCGCGGCGGCGTGCGATCGGCTCGACGGCAGCCTGCTGCTGCCCCAACGCGTTGACCATTCAGCCCTCCCCTATTCGCCGATCACGCTACGCGATGCCGGTCCGATCCACGAAAACCGCCCCTATTTACGACAATAAAGATTGTTGCCGGATACTCGCCGAGTTCGATCGAATGGCATCGAAGTCTTGATGAAATTAACTTTCCACCGTAAATATCTAATTGCAGTTAACGATCTGCCAGAACTACCCCCTGACCGGCCATCGATACCAAACCGTTATTTCGAATTCCAGCCGCCGCATGATGCGAACAGGTTACATTTCAAACCCCTGAAGTTGCGGCACACCCCACCGGGAACGCGCTGTTGCTTCACTATTTCGGGAGTTAGTTATGAGAACGACCGCCTCCACACTGCTTCGCGCCGGTATTGTTTCTCCGGTGGCCCTGGCCACTGTTTTCTGTTTGGCCGCGCCCGCGAATGCGGCGCCCGTCACCGTGAACTGGAGCTGCCAGGGCACGATCTTCGGCATCGGCCAGACCTCGAGCATGACCACCACGGTCACCGGCACCGCGCCGGGCTCGGCGGCGTCGGGATCGGCCGTGGCCATCACCCTCACCCCGGGCTCCTCCACGGTCCCCAGTTCGGCCTCGGGCTTCTCCGTGACGAACATCAGCAACCTGAAGATGACCTTCCCGACCCCGGCGAACTCGACGCTGGTCTCGGCCACCGCCTCCGGCGGCACCGTGGCCGGCACCGTGTCCACCTCGGGCGGGAACGTCGTTCTGACCGTGCCGGGCCCGATCGCGGGCGGCACCAGCTTCACCCCGCCGGCGGTGACCATCAATGTCACGGCCGGCAGCCCGGGCACCCCGATCACCAGCAAGTACGCGGGGACCAGTTTCGCCAACCCGGGCATGACCATGACGACCAAGGTGGCGTTCATCGGCAATGTCGCGACGTCGTGCTACCCGAACCCGTCCCCGACGCTGACCACCACGACCGTCAGCTGAGTCCGTAAGAATGCCTGGACCGGGCTGTGTCCACCAGCCCGGTTCAGGTTCCGCCCATCGGATGGGGTCCCTGTATTGTCCACCGAACCCGCTCGGATGGCAGTGGAGCTCCGAAAAGCCCTGGAGCTCTACCACGGAACGGTCGAGGATCTGGCGCGTGAACTGCTCCGGCTGCTGGGGGTGAACGAGACCGACCGGCGCGCACTGGAAATCGTCCTCGTCGGCGGACGGTCGACGACACCGGGCATGCTGGCCGAACGGCTCGGTCTGACCGCCGCGGGCGCCACCGTCCTGCTCAACCGGCTGGAGAAGCAGGGCTATGTCACGCGCTCACTGCACCCCACCGATCGCCGTCGCGTGATCGTGGTGGCCACCGATCTGACCGCGCGCCGCGTGCGCGAGCTCATCCGCCCGCTGGCCGAGGAGAGCTTCAAGATGATGCTGAACTGGTACGACCCCGACGAACTCGAACTGATCGCGGGATTCCTCTGCCGGGTCGGCGAACTGCAGCGCATTCACCGGGAACGGCTGCGCGATATGGATCCCTACCCGCGGTGATGGCGCATGGCCGCGACGACCTCGTCCGGCGAGGCCGGCATCGTCTGCGTGGAGAACACCGCCGGACTGAAGCCGAGGCCCTGATTCAGCCGCCCGAGCACTCGGATCAGCGGCGAGGAGCGGGCCAGGAACGCCGCCGGATCCCGGAGCGCCACATCGACGAACGCCTGCCCGCCGATGCTCGACACCTGCACCCGGTCGACGTCGGCCCAGTCGACCGACCCCAGCCGGCGATGCGTGAAGCCCCGATCGGTGATGACCAGCTCCGGCTTCCGCCGCGGCAGTTGCAGCACCAGCAGCACCCAGCACGAGCCGAAGAACACGAACGCCATCGCGCCCACGACCATCGAGCTCGCCTCGGTGGTCAGCATGAGCACGCACCCCACCAGGACGAAGAATCCCGCCCCCGCCGCCAGCAGCAGCGTGCGCAGTATCGACGACTTGTAAACCGTTGTCGTCTCCAGCTTTCCGCCCCGCCCGTCGGATTCAGTCACCACACTCCACCTGACTAGCCCTCACCGCTACGGCGTCAGTATGCGTCACCCGCACCGCCGGGAGAAACCGAGCGCATCCCACGCCGGGTCGCGGCTAGAGCTTCGGAATCCCGAGCAGCCCGCCGAGGCAGCCGCTGGGCCCGGTCAACATGCCGATCGAGAGCCGGTAGTCACCACCGGTCAGCTTGCAGAGCAGCATCGCCGTCGCCAGATCCAGTCCCGCCGAGCCGGTGCCGAACCCGGTCTGCGCGAGCGTGGCCGATCCCGCGTCGGCGATGGGCGCGCCGGTCGGCACGTCCGCGGCAGCCGCTCCCGGCCCCGAGAGCAGGAGACCACCGGAGAAGCCCACCGCCACGGCCGATTTCACCAGAACGTGCGTCATACAGATCCATCTTTCGTTGCGAAAACCAGAGAGCCGCAACAGTAGTCGCCGAGACAACCGGTGAAACGACCACATTTCTAAGGGCGACAGGCTGGACTATGCGCTCTTCGAACCGTCCTGCCGTCACGTCGTCCCGACGCGCGACGCTTCCGTTCGATCCGACCGGCTCGCCGCAGGTGGTGACTTGTGAGTCTCCTGGACCGGATCATCACCATGTTCGTCACCACGGGCAGCGCAGAATGGCCCGGCGTCCCGGAGATGCGACGCCTGCGGAACCTCGCCGACAACGAGGACCGCGTCGAGCAGGCCGACGCCCGCGGCGCTGAGCAATCCGTCCGACGCGTCCGTCCGCCCTCACAGATGCATTCTCCGAACCGCGACGAATTTCGGCGGCCGGCGCGGTCATATCAGTCGAAGGTGTTCCGTGCGAGGACGCGGGCACCCGGACCGCGAGGAGAATCGCATGAACCAGACGTCTGACCTCGCCGCGCCCGCGGTCGAGCATGCGCTGGCCGAGCTGCGACCGGCCCTGCTCGCCTACTGCTATCGCATGCTCGGCTCGGTGCTGGAGGCCGAGGACGCGGTGCAGGAGACGATGATGCGAGCGTGGCGGTCCGCGGCCCGGCTCAACGATCCGGCGGGCCTGCGGCCGTGGACCTACCGCATCGCCACCAACGTCTGCATCGACGCGAGCGCCGACCGGCGGCGGCGGGCGCTGCCGATGGATCTGGTCGCCGCGGCCGACCCGCGCGGCGAGCTGGGCGCCCCGCTGCCGGAGTCGACCTGGGTGCAGCCGTTCCCGAGCAGCCCGACCGTCGATCCGTCCGAGCAGGCCGTGTCGAACGAGTCGGTCCGGCTCGCCTTCGTCGCCGCCCTGCAGTATCTGCTGCCGCGCCAGCGCGCCGTCCTGATCCTGCGGGACGTACTGTGCTGGCGGGCCGCCGAGGTGGCCGAACTGCTGGATCTCAGCGTCGACGCCGTCAACAGCATGCTGCGCCGGGCCCGGGCGGCACTGGCGCAGGCACAGCGAGCCGGCGGCGCGCGGCCGCTCGATCCGATCGACACCGGTCTACTCGAACGCTATGTCGCCGCCTTCGAGCGATTCGACATCGCCGGTATCGTGTCGCTGCTGCGCGACGACGCGATCATCGACATGCCGCCGGTCGCGTTCTGGCTGTTCGGCCGGGAATCGTTCCGCCGCTGGCTGATCGGAACCGATATCGGATGCCGTCGCAAGCGATTGATTCCGATCCAGGCCAACGGGTGTCCCGCCGCCGCACTGTACCGGGAGACCGACGGGCGGATGACCGCCTTCGCCATTCAGGTGCTGGAATGCTCGGGCGGTGAGATCGCGCGGTTGCACACCTTCCTGCAACCGGAACTGTTCGGGGCCTTCGGGTTACCGCACCAGCTGGACTGATGGTTCACCCACCGCAGTCGGGCGCGGCGGTGTCGAACACCGCGCTCAGTCCCGCCAGGTCGAGCAGGATCAGCAGGCGATCGTCCGCACCCACGAGCACGCACCGGCATCCGGAGCGCCTGGCCGTCAGGGCGATTCGTGCCAGCGCCTGCACCACCGCCGACGCGCAACCCGAAAGTGCGCGCACATCACACAGAATCGCGCGGTGCCCGTCGGCGCGCAGGGCGCTGACGCGGGCACACCACGCGGCGGTGCGGCCCGCATCGGGCTCGCCGGCCAGCACCACGATGCCGCCACCGGACGGCGATGCCTGTTCGAAGTACATACCGTGCACCACCGTCACGGCCTCGGAAACTCGTCGCGGCCCGAGCACACTGCCGCGACGAGTTTCCGGCATCCGGCCGGTTGTCAGGAGCATGGTCAACGAAACACATTCCCCAGTAGGGCAATCCGCACCACCGATGCGGCCGCCTACCACCATGAAGCCGGGAGCGATCCTCGCATTGATGTGCGGCGCCCAATTCATCGTCACCCTCGATATCGCGATCGTGAATGTCGCGCTGCCGTCCATCCAATCCGATCTCGACCTGGCCGCCGGTGATCTGCAATGGGTGGTCATCACCTACGGGCTGCTGCTCGGCGGCCTGCTCCTGCTCGGCGGTCGCGCCGGTGACCTGCTGGGCCGCCGCCGGATCCTGCGGACGGGTCTGGCACTGTTCGCGGGCGCCTCGCTCACCGCCGGGCTGTCCGGATCGTTCGCCCCGCTGGTCGCCTCACGCGCGGTACAGGGTGTGGGCGCGGCACTGGCCGCTCCGGCCGCCCTGGCGGTGGTCGTCGCGACCTTCCCCGAAGGGGCCTCCCGAAACAAGGCGCTCGGCGTGTTCGGCGCCGCCGGCGGCAGTGCCGCCTCGGTCGGGGTGGTGCTGAGCGGCGCGCTCACCGCGGGGCCGGGCTGGCAGTGGATCTTCTTCATCAATGTTCCGATCGTGGCCGGCATGGTCGCGCTGATCCCGAGATATGTTCCCGCCGACCGGAAGATCCACCGGGGACCGTTCGACATCGCCGGGGCGGTCACGGTAACCGCCGGGCTCACCGCGTTCGTGTACGCCATCAACAAGAGCGTGGATCACGGCTGGACCTCGGCCACGACGCTGGGCTTCCTGATCGCCGGGTGCGCGCTGCTGGCCGCGTTCGCCGCCATCGAATCTCGATCCGCGTCGCCGCTGGTGCCGCTGTCGATGTTCCGGCGTCCGACCTTGAATGCCGCGAATCTCGTTGCGGCACTGGTGTTCGCCGCCTTCTTCGCCACCATCTTCCAGGCGTCGCTGCTCATGCAGCAGGCGCTCGGATACTCGGCCCTGCGCACCGGGCTCGCCTATCTCGCGATCGCGGTGACCGCGGTGGTGGCCGCGGCGGGCATCGCACCCGTCGCGCTCACTCGACTCGGTGCGGGATGGTCGCTGGCGCTGGCGCAGGGGATCGCGGCGGCCGGGCTGCTGTGGCTCGCCCGGATACCTGCGCATGCCGCGTACTGGCCGGATCTGTTCCCCGGCTTCGTCGCCGTCGGAATCGGCATCGGGCTGTCCCAGACCTCGCTCCAGGTCGCCGCGTTCATCGGAATCCCGGAGAAGGTCAGCGGTTTGGCGGGCGGCATGGTGGAGACGGCGCGCGAAATCGGCGGGTCGCTCGGTATCGCCATCGTGGCGGCAGTGGCGATCGCGGTGGGCCGCAGCGTGTCGACCGGCCCGGCCGCGGCAGTGACGGCGGGATTCCAGCGCGGGTCGCTGGTGGCGGCCGGGTTCAGCGTCGTCGCGGTCGTGACGGCGGTCGCCGTGGTGCGCCGCGCCGAACGCTCTGCTCGCACAACCGCGCCCGTCGTAGTGGAGGCGCTCTGATTCTCGGGCTGATGGTCCGGCGCGGCATCCGGCAAGAAGTAGAGCTGTGTCCGGTGTGGATCGAGGATCGTCGATCCACACCGGACGCGCGAGAGGCGGGACTGCTCAGCCGAGTTCGAGGTCCAGGTAGGACTCGGAGTACTCAGGTGAGGTGATGGTGGTGGTGCCGGGCGGGCTGTAGGAGTAGAGCTTGTCGTAGCCGTTGACGACCAGTGCGAGGCGGTGCCCGTCCGGGATGTCGTAGCAGGCGCCTTGCAGGCGCCAGCGGACGACGCGCTGCTCCCCCGGACCCAGCTCGAGCACCGTGCAGGGCTCGTGGGTGATGATCCGGGCCGTGTCGTCGGGGGCCACATCGAACAGGTAGGCCACCAGGGTGGCCGCCGAGGCCGTGCTGCCCACCGACAGGCGCAGGGCCGGGATGCCGCGCACGCGGCGACCACCCGTCAGCGCTTCGGACTGCCAGATCAGCAGGCGGTCCCGCTCGAAGTCCCCGACCTGATAGAGCTGCGGATTGCCGTAGCACTCCCGCTGCCCGGTCTTCAGGAACTCGGCGACCGCGGTGGCCGAGGTGGCCGCGGAGTCCTTGTCGCCGACGGTGAAGCTGCGCGTCCACCCGGTTTCCGGCTTCGGCACGAGGGTGCCGTCCGCGCCGCCGTTACCGAGGTACCAGCGTTCGGTTTCGGTGCTGACCTCGCTCCAGTCGAGCTTGGCTTCCCGTGGCGCGGGTTCGGTGATCCGTTGCGCGCCACCGGCGATCGGCTGGGTGCGGTAGGTGAACATGATCTGATCGCTGACCGGTTCGGATGGGCCGCGGTCGATGCCCCGCAGGTGAATGTCCAACCAGTCACGCGCTTCTCGCATCGGCGTGAGCAAGCCGGGGAAGGGGAATCCCAATGGGATTCCGACCAGTCCGGCGGCTTCGGGTGCGCCGTGATTGCCGATCCACACGTTGAGTCGCTTCGGCACAGTCAACCGGTTGAACGTGTCGAGCACTTCGTTGACCGGAAAGAGGGTCTCGTGCCAGGTGTTCGACATGAACGTGGCGATGCCGCGAGAGTTGGTCAGCTCGACGAAGGTTTCCGGCGAGCGGTCCAGCCCCCAGGCCACGACCTCGTCCATGTTCTCGCCCCGCTCGAAAAGGTCGAGGATCCGGAGGGTGTCCGGGTCGAACTTCTCCTCGCGCGTGCCACCGGTGAAATCGACCAGCAGTTGCATCGCGGCCAGGTGCCGGGTTCCGTTGTCGTACAGCGACGTGGCGAGGTTGCCCCAGGTACTCAGTGCGACGACCGCCGACACCCGCTCCCCCGGGTCGGTGGCCGCGATCAACTGGCTCAGCCCCGAACCGTAGGACTCGCCGAGCATGCCGACGGGACCGGGCCCGAACAGTTCCCGCGCGTAGTCCAGCACGCGGTGGCCGTCGGCCCGGTCCTTCTCACCGGCGACGTCGATGAACCCCTGCGACGTGGTGACCTCACCCGGCGTGCCGAGACCGCGCGGCGTGTAGGCCAGCACGTGATAACCCGCCACGGCCAAGGTCAGATAGGTCCACACGAACGGCAGCCAGCCCAGCGGACTCCACCCCGCGGGCACCACCACCACCGGACGCGGCTCGTCCCCGTTCAGCTTCACGGTCAACGCCGACAACAGCACCCCGTCGGCCCCGGGAATCTGCGTGATCTCCACCCCGGCGCCACCCCGGACGGTATCCACCACCTCCTGCAACTCCGGCGGCAGCACCCCGGCCGGCGCGACCCCGCGCACCGCCGCCAGCAGCGCCCGCGCGACCTGCACCACCTCCGGCGTGAAGGTCAGCCCATCGGCCCACATGCCATTGGCCGCAATACTTTCCAGGGTTTCATTGGTTACGTTCTGGACAGGTTCGGTCACTATCGACACACCCCGATTCCACTCATGTCGTGCATGATGAAAATGGTGAAAACCTGTGCCAGGAAACGCATCTGGCACTGATTCATCGTAGGAGCGAACCATACGAGCGCGTGGCGAACCGGCGAAACATACCGCGACTCACCCTCTCGCAGAACACATTTCACCGAGTATCCCCAGCGAACAATAGACTGGATTCAACCGACTGGTCGCGATGACCAGTCGGGACATCCAGACAAAGCAAATAGGCCGTAGCCCGCCGCCGAAGCGGCTGTCCGGGGCGGGGTTTCCCCGGACCAGCGTGGGACTACATCAGCGTGTCGCCCTGCCGTTGTGCCGAATCGACGCGGCCGGGCGTGGGTCAGGTTTCGGGGAGGGGTGGGGCGGGGGTGAAGGTGACGGGGAGGGAGGCGAGGGCTCGGTGGAATGGGCCTGGGCGCCAGGATAATTGGGGGGCGGGGAGGGCCAGGCGGATTTCGGGGAGGGCGTCGAGGAGTTGGTCTACGGCTTCCTGGGCGATCAGGTAGGCGAGGGAGCTCGCAGGGCAGGCGTGGGGGCCGATGCTCCAGGCCAGGTGGGATCTGTTGCCGGTCGATTGGCCGCTGCGGATCTCGGGGTCGGTGTTGCAGGCCGCCATGCTGATGACGACGGGTTGGTGGGCGGGCAGCCAGCAGTCGTCGATGAGGACGGAGCGGGGCGGGTAGCTGATGCAGAAGTTCGCCATCGGCGGGTCGTCGAAGAGCACTTCGTCGAGGGCGTCGCGGGTGGAGAGGCTGCCGCCCAGGGCACTGCCGGCGAACCGGTCGTCCACCAGGAGCAGGAGCAGGGTGTTGACGATCAGATTCTGTTGCGGTTCGATGCCCGCGCCGTAGAGGGTGACCAATTGGTGCACCATCTCGATATCGGTCAGTTCGGCGGAGTGGTGGAGCATGCGGGTGGTGACGTCGTTGGCGGGATGGGTTCGTTTGCGCAACGTCAGCTGGTGCAGGGCGTCGGCCAACAGCATGTTGCCCTGTTCGGCGCCGATGCCCTCGAAGATCGCGCGAAAGCCCTGCGCCGCCTGCCCGGCGAGGTCGACCGGACAGCCGAGCAGGTGGTTGAGCACTTGGAAGGCGAGCGGAAAAGCGTAGTCGCGCACCAGATCCGCCGAACCCGAGGCGCAGAACGAATTGATCAGCGAGACCGAGACCTGTTCGACGACGCTCTGCAGCCCGTATCGGTCGACCCCGGCCAGGGCGGCGGCATTGGCCTGCCGGTACCGCATATGTTCGATCCCGGTGGTGCGCAGGGAACTCGGCCGCCACTGCATCATGGGCAGTACCGGGCAGTCGGAGGGCACCCCGGCCTGCCACACCCGCGGATCGGCGGGAAATCGCTCGGGATCGTTGAGAATTCTTACCGCCGTGCGATATCCGACCACCAGGGTGGCCGATACGCCCGGCGCGAGGTCGACCGGAACCAGCGACCCGTACTTCTCCCGCATCTCGCGATACGCGCGATGCGGGTCGGCGGCGAATTCCGGGGTGTACATGGGTACCCGGGTACCGCCCGGATCGGCCGGCGCGGCATCCCCGGTACGGACGAACGGCACAGACTCTGACATCGAACTCACTTCACGCGGTGCACAACACTCCCCCGCCGCCGTAAACCGCACATCCCGGACGGACGCGGAACGGTCACCCTACCGACGTGTGCCACCCGCGTGCACGGCTATCGCCCGGTTCGGTGTCGACCCTCGAGATGGATATCGCGATCACCAAGGACAGCCGCGAGGTCGTCACCCACGACAGCACGGACCCCGTTTCGAGGGTTGATATCTGGCACAAAAAAAGCAGGCCAGCACCTTTTAGGGCGCTGACCTACTCTTTTGTTGTGGTTCTAGCTGGGATCGAACCAGCGACCCCTCGCGTGTGAAGCGAGTGCTCTCCCGCTGAGCTATAGAACCGGGTCTGTCGCCGAGGCGACTGTTTGGAGCGACGCTTGCGTGCCTCTCGAACGAGAATGAAGATTACACACCCCGTTCGCATCACACCAAATCGCGTGCACAACGGCGTAAAACTGAGGTTTCAGGGGGTGGTGGGGCGGGTGAGGTTTCACCGGGATGTTGCCGGGGCGTCACGAGGGTGTCGCCGGGGCGGGGTGGGATGGGTGGCGACTCGTGCGCAGCGGTCGCCCATCTCCCGGGCCGACCGGCGGAACCACATGCCTGTAGTTCGAAATTACCCCGATCTACCAGGCGATTTGTTACCTGCGCAGATCGTCGGCTAGTGTTCTACCTCGTCAGCGGGACAGCCGAAAGGCGCCCGGGACGAAATGCGGATGTAGCGCAGCTGGTAGCGCATCACCTTGCCAAGGTGAGGGTCGCGGGTTCGAATCCCGTCATCCGCTCGAGGGGCCAACACGGCCTGCTTGGCGGTGTGGCCGAGTGGTGAGGCAACGGCCTGCAAAGCCGTGCACACGGGTTCGATTCCCGTCGCCGCCTCTTCTTTTTGAAGAGCAAAAGACCCGCGCGATTAGCTCAGCGGGAGAGCGCTTCCCTGACACGGAAGAGGTCACTGGTTCAATCCCAGTATCGCGCACCACGTTTCATACAGATCAGGCCCGGCTCACGCCGGGCCTTTCTGCATTTCCGGGTCAGGCCAGCGCCTTGTCCAGACTCCAGTCGAGGTGGTCGGTGCGCTGCACCCGCATGTGGTTGGTGCCCGGTTCGGGGCCCAGATCGCGCTGGTGGAACCGGAACCGGTAGCTGCGGTCCACCGGGTCGGCCACGTAGTTCCACAGCGTGCGCTCGGGCAGCCCGCCGGTGATGCCCGCGGCCGTGTTGTCGACGAAAGCGCACAGCACGACATCGAGCAGGGCGTCGACATCGTCGGGGCCCCACAACCCGTCGTGCGCGGCGATGGCGTCGGCCAGCATGCGGTAGCGGACGAAGGAGTCGTGCTCGCGTCCCGGATCCACCTGCGGGAAGGTGTCGACACCCGGATAGGTGTGCAGGGCGTGGTTGGTGATGATGAACGGCGCGTCGCCCGGGGCGTCGGTGAAACGGTACTGGCGTGAGGTGCGGTCGATCTCGAAGACCGTGGCCGCGCCGTGGGCGTCGGCGATGAGCCAGTGCTGGCTTTCGGCGACCGGCACGAAGATGTGCTGGGTCAGCAGCGCGCGCTTGGCCTCGGCGACGGTGGTCGCGGTCGCGAGCACGTAGCCGACGAGCTGCATCGACGACAGGCCGTGGTCGAGGAAGCCCGCGCCACTGGTGCCCGGATTACCGGGCGCGGTGTGATCGACCAGCAACGCCATGATCAGGCCCGCGTCGTTGACACCGTCGTAGCCGGGGTTGATCAGATCGTGGCAGCCCAATTGGGCAACCGCGCGGCCGGATTCGCCGAGGGTGGTGATCAGCACCGTCCGCGAGCAGGACGGGTGCTCGTCCGGACCGGGCGCCATGCCGGTGGTGGCGCTCAGCGGCAGGGGGAACCAATCCATATTGCGGCCGAACAGCGGCCGCCCGGTGGTGGTGATCGACGGCGGGAACCACACCGCCGAACACGCCGGACCGCCCGGGACGTCGTATCCGACCGCGGTGGTGTCGAATTCGTCGCCGTCGACCGGAACGCCGAACACCGATGCCACACCGCGGGCCCGCGCCGCCAGCGCCGGATGATTGCGTTCCAAATAGATGCGCCGGGCCTGCGCGTACGCCGGATCGCTGTACGGCGCGATCCGGGCGGCGAAGTCCGAGCGGCCGAGCCGGGCGAGATCGGCGCCGATCTCCTCGTCCCCGCCACGAACCGTCACCGCCCGCACCGACATGAAATCGCCCACGACCGGGGCGAGCAGATACGAATCCTCAGAGATCATCGCGAACCTCCCGGTTGCCGAGTCCTGTTCAGCAAACGTATCGCAACCTATTCCCGCGACGGTCACAATCAGGGCGTCTGTCACCTGATTCGGTTACCGCGCATCGTGATCGATACCGGCCAGACTCCGCGCGGTCTGGCCCGTACACACCGAGCCCGCGGTGTCAGTTACCGCGCCGGGAGCGAATCAGAGCGCCGGGGCGGGCCCCGGTGTCCTCGCCGTCACGCAGCACCACCTCACCGGACACGATCGTGTGACGGTAGCCCTCGGCGCGCTGGAGCAGACGGCGGGCGCCGGCCGGCAGGTCATGGGCCATGGTGGGCGGCAGCAGGCGCAGGGCCTCGAAGTCGATGACATTGAAGTCGGCCTTCTTGCCGACCGCCACGACGCCGCGGTCATCGAGGCCGTACATCTGGGCGGTGTCGAGGGTCATCTTGCGGATCGCCAGCGGCAGGGGAATCCGCTCGCCCCGGGAACGATCGCGCGCCCAGTGGGTCAACAGGTAGGTGGTGTTGGAGGCGTCGCAGATCGCGCCGACGTGCGCGCCGCCGTCGCCGAGGCCGACCGCGCTGGCCGGGTGCATGAGCATCTCGCGGATCGGGTCGTGGGTGAAGCCCGAATAGTTCAGCAGCGGACGGTAGAACAGGGCCGTGCCGTCGCGGGTCAGCAGCTGGTCGTAGATGTACTCGAACGGTTCGATGCCCGCACGGGCCGCGTCGGTGGCGAGGCCGGCCGCCGGATCCGGCTCGTAGTCCGGCGGATCGCCCAGGGTGAAGGTGCGGTCCAAACCCATGCTGATGAAGGCCATCGGGTTGTCGGGGAGGTCGGCCTCGGTGAGGATCGTCCGGCGCAGGACCGGATCGCGGAGTTCGGCGACCAGGGCGTCGAGACTGTGCCCCGCGCGTTCGACCGCGGCCTGATAGCTGGGCCGGAACGAGAACGGGTTGAAGGTCTGCAGGCCGATCAGCAGACCCAGCGGCCGGGCCGAGACCTGCGGGCGGATCGGGATCCCGGCCTCGAAGGCCGCACCGGCGGTGTCCAGCAGCCGCTTCCAGTCGTCGGGCGCGCCATCGTGTTGCAGCAGGCCGTAACTCACGGTGCGGCCGGTCTGTTCGGCCAGGCGCACCATCCAGGCGAGTTCACGGTCGGGCGCGGCGAGGTCCTCGCCCATGATGCCGGCGGGGGCGAGTTCGAAGACTCCCGCACCCGCGTCCGCCAGGGCTTGGCCGATGGCGAACAGCTCCTCCTCGGCGGCGAAGGTGCCGGGCACCGGCTCACCGTCGATGGCCCGGTGCACGATGGTGCGGGAGGTCGAGAAGCCCAGGGCGCCCGCCTCGATGCCCTCGCGCACGAGTTTGGCCATCATGGCGATGTCCTCGGGTGAGGCGTCCTCGTTCTTCGCGCCGCGCTCCCCCATCACGTACGCGCGCACCGCGCCGTGCGGGACCTGGGTGCCGACGTCGACGGCCAGCGGCAGCCGGTCGATCGCGTCCAGATACTGCGGGAAGGATTGCCAGTCCCAGCGGATTCCGGCCGAGAGGGCGGCGCCGGGAATGTCCTCGACGCCTTCCATGAGGCCGATCAGCCACTCCCGCTTCTCGGGCGTGACCGGCGCGAACCCCACCCCGCAGTTGCCCATCACCACGGTCGTCACACCATGCCAGCAGCTGGGGGTCAGTTGGGGATCCCAGGTGATCTGGCCGTCGTAGTGGGTGTGGATGTCGACGAAGCCGGGGGTGACCAGCAGACCCTTCGCGTCGATCCGGTTCTCCGCCTCGGTGTCCGCGAGCCGGCCCGGCGGGGTGATGGCGGCGATGCGCCCGTTCTCCACGGCGATATCGCCGGTGTACGGCTCGGCGCCGGTCCCGTCGACGATGGTGCCGTTCTCGATGATGAGTGAGTAGCTCACGCGAGGTCCTAGCCTTCCAGGTTCACTAACACCGCACAGATTAACTAGACATAGCGTCAGCGATATCCGATTCGGCCAAATCCGCTACGACCTGTGGCGAAATTTGTTCCGCCGCGGGATCTCAGGCCGGAAATCATGGTGGTGCCCAGGAGGATTCGGCGGTGGCGACGGGCTTACCTGGCGGCCGAGCAGATCGCACCGCCGCAGATCGCCACCCCGGCCGCGCGAATTCAGTTGGGGGCGGACAGAACTGTCTGATCCCGGTCCGCCGGAGCGGGCCGGGCGAAGACCGCGATGGCGATGATGATCAGGAAGGCCAGCAGCGCCGTGCCGGTGCGGGCGATGTGGAACAGCCCCCAGCGGTGCAGGATCTGCGCGTAGTCGTCGGGACGGGGGCCGACGGCCCACTGCTTGATCTTGCCGTTGATCGGGACATTGCCGAATCGGGTGATGACGAAGGACGTGAGCACGAGGCCGAAAGCCGTTGCGGCCGAGCGGCGCACGACTCCCCCGCTGTAGATCGCCAGCAGCAGTGAGGTGAGGGCGGCCAAGCCCATCGCCGATTGCATGACGGGGCCATTGACCTTCATCAGCGCGGTATGGAAGGTGAACCGCACATCCAGCGGCACCGTCTTGAACGCTTGCGCGACATTGATCAATCCGTATCCGAAGGCGCCGCACAGATATCCGGTGGTGAGCAGGGCGGCCGCAGTGAGCAGTCGAGTGCGCATGGATGAGCCTTTCGCGGAGAGCACCGTCTCCTATTGGTTCAGTTTTCCGAATAGTTCAAATCTTCGAACCTGTATCCTGGATCTGTCAAGACCGCAGTACGACATCGATGGGAGGGGTTCGTGCCTCGGCCACAGCGAGCGGCGGACGCCGCGGGCGCACCGGTGAGTGCGGAACACCAGCGGCAACTGGAGGCGCTCGCACCCCTGATCGCCACGCATTTCCGGCGCGCCCACGGCGATATGCCCGCCGCGTTGCGCGAATCCTTCGACGCGGGCGGGCTCGGCAATCGGCACGGCGCGGTACTCGCGCAGGTGCTGGCGGCGGGCAGCCTCAGCGTCAGCGATCTGGCTCGCCGGCTCGGCATCAGCCTGACGAATGCGAGTCAGCTTGCCGGGGAGCTGAACCGAGCCGGGTGGTTACGTCGGCACAACGATCCCGCCGACAATCGCCGCACCCTGCTGTCGCTGCCCGACGATCGCCGCGACGACGTGGCAACCTTCATCAACCGGCGGTCGGACGCGCTGCTGCGGGCGATGGGGCGGCTGACTCCGACGCAGCGGCGAGGGTTTCTGGCCGGGCTCCAAGCCTGGGCCGACGAGATCGACTGACCACGGTCCACGGGGGCCGGGCCGCAGCGCGCGGTAGTTCGACCGCCGATTTCGGGCCCCGTTCGACGGCCCCGCCAACCGACCGGGACGACCTTGTCGGGCAGACTTGACCAGGTGGGAAACCTACCTGTGGCAGCGGTGGTGTGCGCATTCATCGGCGCGGTGTTGTTCGCCGTGTCCGCGGTGGCGCAGCAACGGGCGGCGGCGGATGTCCCCCAAGGGGATGCGTTGCTGGCCAATCTGATTCGCAGTCCACGATGGGTGGCCGGGGTGATCGGCGACGCGGGTGGGTTCGCGTTCCAGGTGGCGGCGCTCGCCTTGGGCTCGGTGCTGGTGGTGCAGCCGATTCTGGTGACGGCGCTGGTGTTCGCACTGCCGCTGGCCGCGCACTACAGCGGGCGGCGGGTGACCACGGTGATGTGGTTGCAGGCGGCGGCGTTGTCGATCGCGCTGGCGTGCTTCCTGGTGGTCGGGGAACCGACCGAGGGGGTCACCGAGGCGCCCTGGCATCGCTGGGCGCTGCCGCTGGGACTGGCGGCCGGTGTCATCGCGGTCAGCATCGTGGTGGCTACCACCGTGCGCGCGCCGACCCTGCAAGCCCTGCTGCTCGGCACCGCGGCCGGTCTGCTCTTCGGCGTCTCGGCCGCCCTCACCGACAACGTCACCCAGTTGTTCACGATCAGCATCGGGACCGCCCTCACCAGCTGGGAGCTGTACGTCCTGGCCGCCTGCGGCCTGCTGGGCCTGTATCTGCAACAGCGTGGCTATCAGGTGGGTCCGCTGTCGGCCTCGCTGCCGGCGTTCACCGTCGCCGAGCCGCTGGGCGCGGCCTTCCTCGGCATGACCGTCCTCGACGAGCGGCTGCGGTCCGGTCCGGTCGGCACCGCCTTCGTCGCTCTCTCGGTGGTCGTCATGTGTGTTGCGGCGGTGCGCCTTTCCCGCGCCCAGGCCGCTCCGCTGGCCGACCCGCTGCCCGAGACCGACTGACCGGCACCGCGACATGCCCGAAATCGCCCGTTTTCCTGGCGATTTGCATTAACCACCCACCCATAGGCTAATGTTCTGTCCCGCAAGCCGATCGGCCCACAAGGCCGGGTGAGCACGCGGATGTAGCGCAGCTGGTAGCGCATCACCTTGCCAAGGTGAGGGTCGCGAGTTCGAATCTCGTCATCCGCTCAAAGGGGGATTTACCCGCGCGATTAGCTCAGCGGGAGAGCGCTTCCCTGACACGGAAGAGGTCACTGGTTCAATCCCAGTATCGCGCACCACGTTCATACAGAAAGGCCCGGCTACCGCCGGGCCTTTCTGCGTTTCCGGGTACCGACGTCGTCGAGCGCCCTCAGCCCGACTCGCCGGAAAGCAAGGCCGATCGGGCCCGAAGAGGTGGGGCCGCACCGCCGGTTCCAGCCGATTTGCATTACCCACCCACCCATAGGCTAATGTTCTGTCCCGCAAGCCGATCGACCCACAAGCCGGGTGAGCACGCGGATGTAGCGCAGCTGGTAGCGCATCACCTTGCCAAGGTGAGGGTCGCGAGTTCGAATCTCGTCATCCGCTCAACCGAAGTCCGGATCAATTGATAACGATCCGTTCCAGATCCATTTCGGATCGATTCTTCTCCCCGCCGCAGCTTGGCAATAACCTCTTGGCATGACGACAAACGTTGTGACCGAACAGAATCCGAAGATCGCCGCCATCGCCGCCTTCTTCGAGGCCTACGCCCGCTACGACCTCGACGGGATGCGGGCCGTCCTCACCGAAGACATCAGCTGGACCATTCCCGGCCGCCACCCGCTGTCGGGCACCAAGCACGGGATCGACGAGGTCGTCGAATTCTTCAACCAGCTCTCGACCGCGGGGATGAAGGCCGAGACGTTCTTCCTCGAGGCCAATGACGAATACGTCGTCGACATCCACCGTGGCTACTCCACCGCCGGCGAGGGCAAGGTCGACACCATGTGGGCGCTCGTCTGGCATTTCAACGCCGACGGCAAGGTCGACCGCGTCGTGAACCTCTCCGGTGACCAGCACCAGATGGACAACTACGTCTGGCAGAACTACACCCTCGCCCCGCTGCCGACTCGCCTGGCGTAGGCGCGGCAGCCGCGGCGCGTCCGCTACTCGCCAGCCCCCGCCCGGACACCGATTCCCGGACTGGCAGAGTGAAGCGGACGCGCCCCGAGCGAGGAGGTTCAGACCATGAGCGGACGCACCCCCAGCCAGTGGGAGGAGATCATCGCCGCCGATCCCACCCACTCGACCCGCTACGTGGAGCGTTTCCGCAATCTGGCCGCCGAGGGCACCGACATCGTCGGCGAGGCGCGACTCATCGACGCCATGCTGGGGCGCGGCAGCCGCGTCCTGGACGCGGGGTGCGGGCCGGGCCGGATCGGCGGCCACCTGCACCAGGTGGGTCACATCGTGGTGGGTGTCGACGTCGACCCGGTGCTGATCGCCGCGGCCGAGCACGACCACCCCGGCCCCACCTGGCTCGTCGGGGACCTGGCCGAACTGGACCTGCCCGGGCGGGGCGTGCCCGCCGACTTCGACGCCATCGTCTGCGCGGGCAATGTGATGGCGTTCCTGGCGCCCTCCACCCGCCGGGCCGTCCTGTCCGCCTTCGCCCGGCACCTGGCTCCCACCGGCCGCGCGGTGATCGGGTTCGGCGCCGACCGCGGCTACGACTTCACCCAGTTCCTCTCCGACGCTCAAACCTCCGGGCTCACACCGGATCTGCTCCTGTCGACCTGGGATCTGCGGCCGTTCACCGCCGACGCGGACTTCCTGGTGGCGGTGTTCTCCCGGGCGAGCTGACATCGAAGGACCGACCAGCTGATCGACGCCGCCCTGGGATTGGATTCAGCGGCAGCAGTTCGGGTCGAGGACCAGGCACAGCGCTGACAGGGCATCGCGGTAGGCGCGGTGAAAAGTGTTCATGCCGCGGCGTTCCGATTCGATCAGGCCCGCCTTCTTCAGCTGGCCGAGATGGTGGCTGACGGTCGATTCGGCCAGGCCGACGGTCTCCGCGAGGTCACCGGTGTTCACCTCGCCCGCGGGGCTGGTGAGCAGCAACGACAGCAGTTTCACCCGAGCCGGGTCGGCAATCGCCTTGAGCCGCAGCGCGATTTCGAGCGCGGCGGCGTCGTCGACCGGGCCTGCGGCGACCGGGGCACAGCAGACCGGGGCGGACATGTCGATCACTGGTAGCGCCTTGGGCATGCGATCAACCTTACCGACCTTCTTGACATATGTCGAAGAAGTGGCGCAGACTCGGTCACAGAAGTTCTTCGACATATGTCTCACAAGTGGAGGTACGGTCCCATGTCCCGCATCCAGCTCGCACTCAACGTCGACGACCTCGATCAGGCGGTCGCGTTCTACTCGACCCTGTTCAAGACCGAGCCCGCCAAGCGCAAGCCGGGTTACGCCAACTTCGCCGTCGCGGAACCCCCGCTCAAGCTGGTCCTGATCGAGAACCCCGGCCACGGCGGCAGCCTCAACCACCTCGGGGTCGAGGTGGAATCCAGCGAGCAGGTCCACGGCGAGATCGCCCGCCTGTCCGAGGCGGGCCTGTTCACCGAGGAACAGATCGCCACCACCTGTTGCTTCGCCACCCAGGACAAGGTGTGGGTGACCGCCCCCGACGCCGAACGGTGGGAGGTCTACACCGTGCTGGCGAACAGCGAAACCTTCGGCACGGCACCGGTTCTCGCCTCCGGGGAGCCGGCGACGGATGCGCAGGCCACGGCGGTGTGCTGCGGCACCGCCGAGGAAGCCGCCGCGGAGGGAGCCTGCTGCGGCAGCACCGCGAAGGCCGAGGCGGTCGCTTCGGGCCAGTCCTGCTGCGGCTGATGTCGCTGTGAGTTCGCCGGTTGTTCGCTTGCGCCTGATTTCGACACCCGTCAATATCGACGTGTGTCGAAACGAGAACTGCCGCTCACCGCGGTGACCGCACCCGGATGTGAGGTCACTCCCCTGGTCCGGCAACCCTTGACCCCGCCGGCCGCCACCGAGTTGGCGGCGGTGTTCAAGGCGTTGTCGGATCCGGTGCGGTTGCGGCTGTTGTCGGTGATCGCCAGCCACGTCGGCCAGGAGGCCTGTGTGTGCGATATCTCCGACGGGTTCGACGTCTCCCAGCCGACCATTTCCCACCATTTGAAGGTGCTGCGGGAAGCCGGGTTGCTGTCGAGTGAGCGCCGTGGCTCGTGGGTGTACTACCGCGTCGAACCCGATGCCCTGCGACAGCTGTCGTCGCTGCTGGACATCGCTCTACCCGAGGCGGCCGCCCGATGAGCGCGCTGACCCGGCGGCTACTGGCCGAGTTCGTCGGCACCGGACTGCTGGTGTGCGTGGTCGTCGGGTCCGGCATCGCGGCGCAGCAGCTGTCCGCGCAGGATGTCGGCCTCCAGTTGCTGGAGAACTCGACCGCCACCGTGTTCGGGCTCGGGGTCCTGATCCTGATCCTCGGGCCGGTGTCGGGGGCGCATTTCAATCCCGTTGTCTCGGTGGCCGATTGGTGGGCGGGCCGTCGCCGCGGCACCGGTCTCACCACCGCCGAGATGCTCGCCTATATCGGCGCGCAGGTGCCCGGCGGCATCGCCGGGGCGGTGCTGGCCAACATCATGTTCGATCAGCGGGCCGTGCAGATCTCGACCCATCACCGGGTCAGCACCGGTCATCTGGTCGGTGAGGTGGTGGCCACCGCCGGGCTCATCGCCGTCATCTTCGCCTTGGTCCGCACCGGCCGTACCGCGCTGGCGGCCGTCGCGGTGGCCGCCTACATCGGTGCCGCGTACTGGTTCACCAGCTCCACCAGTTTCGCCAATCCCGCCGTCACCGTCGGCCGGATCTTCTCCGACACCTTCGCCGGTATCGCGCCCGCCTCGGCGCCGGCGTTCGTCGCCGCCCAACTCCTCGGGGCCGCACTCGGATTCGCGCTGGTCGGCGCACTGTACCCCGACTCCGCTCCGGCTGAGCGCACCGCGCTCGACGTTCCGACTTCGTGAAAGGGCCCGCCCACCAATGACCTCCGTCAAGCCGAGCGTCCTGTTCGTTTGCGTCCACAACGCGGGCCGCTCCCAGATGGCGCAGGGCTTCCTGGCCCACCTGGCCGGGGACGCCATCGAAGTCCGCTCGGCCGGAACCGCGCCCGCCGACACCATCAATCCGGCCGCGGTCGAGGCCATGGCCGAGCTGGGTATCGACATCACCGCTCAGACGCCGAAGGTCCTCACCCCCGACACGGTGCAGACCTCCACCGTGGTGATCACCATGGGTTGCGGCGACACCTGCCCCTACTTCCCCGGCGTCGACTACCGCGACTGGACCCTCGACGATCCCGCGGGTAAGGGTGTCGAGGCCGTGCGGCCGATTCGCGACGAAATCCGTACCCGGGTGGAACGACTCATCGAAGAGTTGCGGACATCAGGAGTGGATCCGCGATGAGTGCCGTCTCCCGACCCGCGCAGTCGCCGGCAGTCTGGCGCGGCGCGGACCTCAGCGACTCCACCGAATGGGCAACCGTCCTGACCGACGCGCAGCGCGCGGAGATCGTGGACGCCACGCGCGCGGCCCGTGCCGCCGGGCGTGACGTCACGAACCTGCGCCGCGAGGACTTCCCGCTGCCGGGCCTGGCCGATCTGCTGCGCGAGTGGACGGTCACATTGGCGCAGGGCCGCGCCTTCGTTCTCCTCCGCCGGTTCCCCGTCGATCTGCTGACCGAGGCCGAGACCGAGCTCGCCTATGTCGGTCTCGGCCTGCACCTGGGCACTCCGGTCAGCCAGAACGCGGCGGGTGACCTGCTGGGCCACGTCCGCGACGAGCGCCTCCCGCGCACCGGCCCGGCGGTGCGGCTCTACACCACCAACGAGCGTCAGGACTTCCACACCGACGGCTCCGACCTGGTCGGACTGCTGTGCTTGAAACCCGCGAAAACCGGTGGGGAGAGCCGCATCGCGAGCTCCCTGGCCGTCTACAACCACATCCTGGCCGAACGGCCCAATCTCCTCGAGGTGCTGCGCAGTCCCTTCCACTGGGACCGCAACGACGAGCAATCCCCCGGCGAGGCGCCGTATTTCACCCTGCCCGCCATCCATGACATCAACGGCGAACCCCGGATCTTCTACATCGGCTGGTACATCCGCGACGCCCAACGCCACCCCGGCGTCCCGCCCCTGACCGACCTGCAACTCGAGGCCATGCGCATGCTCGAGGACACCGCCAACGACCCCGCCTTCTACCTCCCCATGGAATTCGCCCCCGGCGACATCCAGATCCTCAACAACGCGAAGATCCTGCACAGCCGTGAGGCCTACACGGACCACGAGGACCCCGCCCGTCGCCGCCACCTGCTGCGCCTGTGGCTCACCGCCCATTCCTTCGCCACCGTCGAGGACATGCTGCGCGAGGGGATCCCGCCACGCCGGGGCTGATCACCGGGCGCCTTCCGGGCCGTGACCGGTCCCGGTAAGGAAATCGATAGCGATCGTTAAGCGCCGGACCATACATTTTCGGGGAGTCCAGCTCCGAGGGGGTGAAAGGCTATGGCGCTACGTATTTCCGGACAGGCGATCACCAGTGACATGACGCCTGAGACCGCGCATCTGGTTCCCGGTCCCGCCGGGAGCCGGTGGGTGCTCAGCTGGCTACCGGGGCGGGATCTGACCCGGGAGCAGGCCATCGACGGGATGGCGCTCGACGAGATCCTGAGCGACCTGGCCTCCACCGAGGAGGAATTCGTCCTGGAGTTGGCGGCGCTGCGAGCCGAATCGCTGGGGATGCGGCTCGAGGAGGCCGTCGTCCGGTTGGCGGCGCGCATCATCGAACGCGACCGCCGGCAGCGGCGCGCGGACGGTGCGGACCGTCCCCCGGGTGATTCCCCGGAGGGACGGTACTGCATCCGACGCGCGAATCCTCCCGTCCCCCACTGCCACTCGCGCGCGCACTGACCGTTCGCCCTAGAATTGCGGCCACAGACCAACCGGGGAGGATCCACGTGGCCGCAACGATCACCATCTCGATCACCGACGCCGACGACGACATCGCCGAACTGGCCTCGCTGTTCGAGGCGATCGTGGTGGACGACGACCTACGCGCCGTCCACAAACGCCTGATCAGCGGCGAACCCGTCCCGGACGCGCTCGGCGCAACGGAACTCATCAAACTCGTGGTCGAATCCGCGCCGTTGATGGGTGCGGTCACCGCATGCGTGACAGCCTGGATCGCCAGCCGCACAACCAAATTCACCTTGCGAATCGGCGACTCGGAAATCTCGGTCAAGGGCGACGTCTCCGAGGACGTCGTACGGCAGGCCCTCGAACAGATCCGCCCCAACGGGGTCCAGAAGCCGGACCCGGAGCACATCGAGGAAGCGTAGTCCTGTCCCGATCCAGGTCATGGAGGGGACTTCGGGCGAATCCCTAGGTCGAGTTGGCGACGCACTGACGTCGGCAGCATCGAGCACCGATGGTCCACCGGTAGCTGAGTGGGGCTTCGGACAACACAAGCCGCTCGGTCATCGGCATGAGCGCGCACTCGAGCTCGCTAGAGCCAGTCGGGTGACACGGTGGGGCGCTGGCTGTGTGCCCGGGTGGACGTGGCAGAGAGGTTATTCGGCTTCGGAACGAGAGTCGAGGGGTGGGCAGGGCGTTTGAGGTGCAAGGTATTCGACGGCGACGTCGTCGAGTTCCGAAGCGGATCAGCCTCTGCGAAGACGTGAGGCAGCGCGGTATTGCGGGAGCAGCCCCGGCATCGGCCGACATCGTCTCCGTCGAGCTGTTTAGCCGTGCTTGGGACGGTGGATTCCAGGGTGCCTACATCTCTGTGATAGCGACGACCTCGACCCCGGTGACGATCGAGGTCAACGGAGTCACGCTGGGGGGCAGCCCATTTGCGCTGAAGCCAACCAACGGCGCCAACTACACCGTCACCGTCCAACTCAACCTGGCAGCCGGCGATCAGCACATCGTCGCCTCGCAGAAGACTGCGGATGGCACGATCAGCCAGCAGTCCACCGACGTCAGGTCCAACGGCACCACTGGAAGCTCCTCCTTCACCCCGAACCCGATCCAAACGATCCTGAACGGCTTTCAAACCGGCAGCACCGGCGGCCACCCCGTGACGTTCGGGATGAACTAGGCGATGGACTCGCGGGCGAACCATTCCGTTCTGGCGCGCCCCGCCAACCTGGGTCGCCGCGGCACCGCGGCGGTCGAGAGGACCGCCTGATCGTTTTCCGAACGCCACTGCACGCGAGTCGCGCGGCGTGGTGGATCCACCGCGCGACAACGCGATCCGGGTGGATCGCCCGCCGGGTGGATCGCTCAGACTCCCGATCCACCCGGCCCCGCCCCGCCATTACCGGTGAAAGACCGGCACGAGAGTTCTCCCGCCTGGGCTTGTTCGCCGACCGGCATCCGGCGCGAGCCAGCCCAGATAGAGATTCGCCAAGAGATTGCCTAGACCGGGTTTCTGGCACGAAAGGTCATACCTCTCAGCACTGTTGCGCTGTCTTTCCCGTCTACAGTGGTCGTCGTCTCCGAGTGCTGGGGGTTCGCCCGGAGATGATGGGTAGGTGTCTCGACTCTGCCGGTCCCAAACGCACATCCCAGCGTTCGGCAATCGAGACCCCTACCCCCGGCCCAGATTCCTCGCGTGCAGCGACACCACTCAGCGCACTCCCCCAGCTCGATGTCGGCCGGGTCGGTCAGTGCGGTATGCCGCGTGGTGTGCGTTCAGAGATCCATGCGCGAGCTGTTGATACCGGCTGTTTTGGATATTGAGCCCAGTGCGACCTCATGTGGCCACTGCTCTCGCAACACTCGATCCAAGTGGGGATCCGCTGATGCCACGCAAATCGGCAGCCGTTCAGGGTCTGTCACGGTCGCATCAACCGGGGCTCTTAGCATTCCCCATGGTGGAATCTGGTTCGCTAGATAGCCTTTGATCTGAAGCTGGGAATAGCCCGGGCTCCACCAGGTTTCGTAGATTGCCTGAAATTCGACGGGATGAACCAGCAGCCAAACACAATAGGTGATGCGGTAGCCGCCGGTGAGATTGATCGGAAGCATCGCGCGTACAAACGTTCCGATTTGCTGCACCTGAAGTAGCTCAGAATCGCGTATTGTCGTGCCGCTCATCCACAAATCCGCGGCGGGCACCGGCTCGGGCAAGTGCATCATCGGTTCCGGAAGCGTGAACCGATAATGTCGATCGTGCTCGTCAAGCACATGACCGCAGTCGGGGCAGGTATCACCAGGCATCGCGCCAGTATCACCGATCAGCCTGTCGCAGTTACCGGAGGGAGCCCACCAACCTCGACGTTCATCAGCCTCGGTGTCGCGTTGTCTTCACCAGGCGGTTCATGGACCGGCACGGCGGAGGTGGCGGAGGAATCGACGAGATTCGAATCCACGGCGCTTCACCATCAACTCCGGGACCGTCTGGTCGAGGAGTTGGGGCCGGTATCCGAGTACGTCTTCGGAGAGGATCTGGACAACGACTACTGGCGACTCCCCAAAGTGGTCATCACTGTTGCCCCGCACGACGGTTTCATCCTGTTGGACCTGGTCAACCCGAGATTTCAGCGGGACCTGGACGAAGAGGGCGCTCGCGACTTCATGTACGACGAGGACGAAGAGGAAGACGACGAGTACGAGGATGAGGACGACGACTAGATTCAGCAAGCTGCGAGGTTCCTGAAGGGTCCGCTCGACATCCGGCATTCGGCATTTCAGGATGTCCTGCGCGACAGATGATCTCGTGACCGGATCGAACCGATAAGCAGCCGTTATCGGCGGTCAGACCCTCCCCCTTCTCCTCCGAACAGTCGGCTGGCGGTGATGTGCTGTTTGGGACTCGCGTCCGCTGGAGTTGATCAGGGAGAAGGACCAGGTTGCGTTCGATGCGACCGGCCGGGCGTGTGCTGCGGTGGGTTGGCGGTATGCGGTGTGCGATCGGCTCGATGGGCCTCTGGTTGCGAATCAGCCGGTGGCTGGCGGGCTATCAGCATCCGTGGTGCATGAACACCGAGGTTCCAAGCGGCTGGTGGAGGTGTTTGCGACGCTGGGGCGCAACGGTTCACCCGCGGTGATTCATAGCCTTTCGGTGCGCAGCGGCGACGGCCTCGGACGCGCCCCCGTTCTGGTAGTACCAGGGGTACTGGAACATGTGGTGACTGGTGCGATCGAAGACCGCGGCGAGCTCCGACCATCGACCGGCGTGGGCGAGCGCGTATCCCAACACGCTCATGTCGTGGAGCATCAGGGCGTGCATCGGCGGCTGCGACCCCATCAGGACGGCCATCGCCCGGTCGATGTCCGCTTGTGCGCGCGGCGTCGTCCAGAGTGGGTGGGGCGGATCGACGGCCACCCGATGATCCCCGTGTTCACGCAGCATGTATTCGCAGTGTGCTTGGAGCGGCACGACCACCAACGGAGAACCCTTCGGTGCTTCCGATGCGGCGGTCTCAGCGAACTCGTACATCTGCTCGTGCGAGCCGTACCATTTCTCGGACGAGAACTGCAGGGCGGCAATATATCCGGCCCTGTTGTAGGGATCGCGTGCGCAGGTTTCCTTCCAATACGACCGGAACGAGTCCGGGGATTCCTGCCCACCGATCACCAACCACAGCCTCGCGACCCATGGAGTCGGATCATCCGGGTTCAACTCGATCGCCCGCACACACCACTGCTGCGCACGACGCAAGATCGTGGCGAAGTTAGCCATTGCCTCGTCCGAGGTCTGACTCGCGTAGGCGCTTCCCCGAGCGTTCCAGGCGCACAATACTTCCGCTTTCGCCCGCAGCACATGCGCATCGGGATCGTCCGGTCGTTCGGCACACCATCCGGCCAACCACGTCATAGCCGGTGCCGCCGACTCCGCCAGTGCCTCCACGCGGTAGGAACGCCGATCCCAGTCACGCCCGGTCGCCGCGAGCAGCTTCGCCGCGGGCATCCAGCTCCCGGTCGTCTTGATCTCGTCGAGCGCCGTCTTCAACGCCGAATCGTCTGCGGCCCATTCGGTAACCACCACCGGCGTGGGCCTGTGTCCGAAGCGGCGGAGGAACCCCATCTCAAACTTCCAATCTCACATCCAGCCCGAACGGCATGTTCGCGGCGCGCTCATGATCAACACTAGCGGGCCGGTGCGATACATACCGAGCGGTCCACTGGTGGACGGGAGGGCGGCAGACACCGGGCCGTCAGCGTCAACGTCGAGAGGAACCCGCGGGCGCGTACCCGAGATTCCGTTCCCTCTCGAACCACCCCGAATCCGGAAGCGGAAGCGGTAGCTCCACGAGGTCAGATTCACGCGGGAATGCGCACTATTCGGCATGAGCGGACGTTCGGCTGCAGTCGGATCGGTGCGGCCTGCCGATCTTCCGTTACACGGCGGATGCGAGCAGCCCAATCTCGAAGGACAGCGGTCTCGGCGCAGTCGGTCTGCGCAGGTGTGGCGGATTTCCTCGAAATCGAGGCAAGATCGGAAGCGGCAACGGCGGCTCGCTCGTTGAGAGCCCGAGGACACTGTCGAAGGAGATCGTGATGGCGGAAGCGTTTGTGCTCGGTGGCGTTCGGACCCCATTCGCTCGGTACGGTGGTTCGCTGTCGCACATTCGGGCCGACGACCTGCTGGGGATGACCATGAAGGGTGCGTGCGAACGCGTCGGCGTGGGTCTCGATCAGATCGAGGATATTGTCGCGGGCTGCGTCAATCCGGCCCACGAAGGTATGGGTGATGTCGCGCGGTGGGCGGCGCTGGCGGCGGGATTCCCCGACACGGTGGCCGGGGCGACGATCAACCGGTTCTGCGGGTCGTCCCTGAGTGCAACCATCAATGTCGCGCACGCGATCAAAGCAGGGGATCTGGGTGTCGGGATCGCCTGTGGTGTCGAGTCGATGTCGCGGTCGGGATGGGCGTACATGAAGGGGGACAGCCCGTTCGGCCCCCGTGGCCCGGTCGTCCTGCTCGACACCATGTGGGCGGGTGCAGGCGGTCCCGCCAATCCGGCGCTGCTGGCGCGCAATGCTTACATCGGAATGATCGAGACAGCGCAGAATGTCGCCAACCGCTACGGGCTGACCCGAGAGGAAATTGACGCGTTCGCGCTGCGGACGCAGCGAAATGCCAAGGCGGCCAGAGATTCCGGCCGATTGGCCAAGGAGATTATGCCGGTGGAGATCGGCGCGACGAAGAAGACCCCCGCCCGCCTGTTCGAGCACGACGAGTTCATCCGCGACGACACCACCGCCGAGAGACTGTCGGCGCTGCCCCCGCAGCCGGGGACGACGCAGATGACCGCAGGGAACTCGACTCCCCTGACCGACGGAGCCAGCGCACTGGTGCTGGCCTCGGGTGAACGAGCGGCCGAACTCGGCGTCGAACCGCTGGCGCGGGTGGTGTCGTCCGCGGTGTACGGGATCGATCCGCTTTATATGGGTTTGGCTCCGGCGTGGGCTCTACCCCTGGCGATCCAGCGTGCGGGCCTGGCACCCGAGCAGATCGACGTGTGGGAAGTACACGAGGCATTCAGCGCCCAAGCCCTGGGCGTGCTGCGTGAACTGCCGAACCAGCTCGACGGTTTCATCATCCCCGACGAGAAGCTGACACCGAACGGCGGCGCAGTGGCAATCGGTCATCCGTTCGGCGCTACCGGCGCCCGCTACGTTCTGACCCTGGCCACCGAACTGCGGGAACGCAATGCGCGCTACGGCGCGATCGGAGTCTGCATCGGATCCGGTCAAGGAGTCGCAATCGTCCTCGAAAACCCGTCCGCCGCCTGAGAAATCTCAGCGAAGAAACGACGTACGGGGATCCCAGGGAGGTCAGGAGACGACCTCGATAAGCGTGCCGGTGGCGTTGTCGAAGACAACGCCACTCGGACGTTGTCGCTGTCGACGCATGTGCCATTACGGTCATCAGCAGTTGCGGACGTTCGACCGGCCTCGGATCGGTACTCCCAGTTGATCTTCCGATGCTCCGCGTCGGCCGGCTCGGGCAGCGCGGTATGCGGCAGTGGCGGACGTTCGCCGACGCCGTGGCAGGGCTTCATTCTCTACGATTCGACCGTGCGAAATCTGTTCGACCCCAGCGCTCTCGGATGGCCGCAACTGCACGACTCACTGCACGTTTACGTCCTGCCTGGACCGGAGTTCGCTGGCGTTGTCCAGCCAGCGGTCGACGTGATCGCGCAATTCGATTTCTGTGTGCCGGTGGCACCGCAGTGGATGCACGCCACAGTCACCCGGATTCATCGGTTACCTGCTGAGAGTTGATCACGCTGCGTCCCAGCAGGCTCGGACTTGGCCGCTTCTCACACTGCGGTATGCGGCATTTCAGTACGTTGCTGTTCGCATCGTCATGATCCCTTCACCAGGGATCGAGTTCAGCGAGCATGGCGCGGAATCGGCGTGCGTCGCGTTGGGGAAGTCGGTGCGCCACCATATCGAGGACTTCCCACACCTCCTCGACCCGAGTGCAGCAACCCCAGAGCCCGCAGCCCCGATAGGCCGGATCCCACAATCGGCGGTAGGGGTTTCGCACGAACAACCGCCATTCATACAACGCGTCGGTAGTCGCGCCGGGCCACAGTCGGGTCCGCTCGAGGCCGGCGAGAACCACGCAGCCATGCGGCGAGAGCCCCGGAATGCGCGAGACCTCTCTACCGAGGTTCGGAAGGTACGGCGAAGGCGTGAGCGGCGTGCCGCGGCGGTGGAGCCGCAACCGCGACAGCGCTTGATACCGGAGCTGGACGGGCCGTCTACGCGGCATTGCCCTTTCGGATCGAGGTCATAGGCGAATCCTCGCAGAAGGTGGTCTGTTTCGCACGTCCACGGGCCTCTGCAAGCCGCACGGAATTCGGCATGAGGGTGCGTTCGGCTGGCCGCAGCCCGGCCAGGCCGATCAGCCTTGTAGCGGTATCCCGTCGCCGAGTGGCACATCCTGGAGGGATTTTGTCCAGTGTCACCTCCACCATGTGCCACTCGGCATTCGGCATGAGCGGACGTTCTGAACAGCACCGGGTTCGGCCGCCGGCGCCTCGCGCTGGCCGGTTCGGGCAGCGCGGCATGCGGCAAGACAGGACGTTCCCTGTGTGCGCCGATCTTCCGGCGGTGAGGTGGCGGCTACTCTCCTCGCCAGGGCAAGCCGTGGAACGCGAACACGGCCTTGCCCTGATCCAACACGCTCACGACCACCTCCGCCGGCGCCGGCGCGAAGATGTCCACCACCTCGAGCTCCGCACCTCGCCGATCATGGTCGAGAACGTGTGCGCGCCGGCCATTGTCGAACTGCCGCAACATGCCCGACGGCCACACGTCTGGCCGAGCGCCCTGACAGCACAACAGTCGGCCCATGGCCTCCAGATATTCGCGGACAGCGAGCAGGCAGCTCAGGTAGTCGTCATCGGCCGACCCGAACACGCCATGACCCACCAACTCCACCCGCGCCACGGAAGGCTCACCCAGACGAAGCACGACCGGCCATTGCACGCCCGCGGAATCAACCGCCGTCAAGTTCACAACCTCGGACATGTTGTTCAGTCGACTCGGATCACGATGGCGGAGGCGTTGTCGTTTCCGCCGGCTGTCTCGCAGGCCGCCAGAAGGGCGGTGACGACGGAGTCCGGCGGTGTATCCCGACCGAGAAAGGTCCGTAGGTCGTCGTAGCCGACCTGCTCGGATACGCCGTCGGTGCACAGCAGGTATCGGTCACCGGGTCTCATCGTCACGCTGAACACATCGGGTTCTGGCGCGGACCCATGGCCGACATAGCGGGTCAGTTGATACCGGGCTGCCGCGGCCTGTGCCGAGTCGAAAGGGTACAAACCATGCACAGCCCCTAGCCATGCCATCGTGTGGTCGGTGGTCAACAGTTCGAGCAGCCCGGCACGCCACCGATATACACGAGAGTCACCGATCTGAACGAGCCAGCAACCCTGTGGCGCGGCGATCATGGCGGTAAGAGTGCACCCGGCGAGGTCCCGCAATTCACGGCCGACACGGCTCACCCTGGCATGAGCTGCTGCCACCGCGTCGCGCAGCGTGTCGGGCCCCGGGTCTGCCACACGCGTGGCGTAGTCGACGAAGGTATCGACGGCGATCCGCCCCGCGGCCGCGCTGCCCGCTCCATCTCCCATACCGTCGGCCAGCACCGCGAACAAAGGTTTCTCAACGAGGTAAGTGACGTCGAAGTTCGCCGAATAGCGGTTGCCCGTATCGCTGCCCACGGCGGTTCTGATGTCGAGACCATCCACAGCGTCAAGGCTATCCACGGCGAAACGCCGACGCCCGATTGGGCGAGCGCCTCGGCGGCAGATCACTCCGTTGGATCGTCGGCTGTTCCGGTCCGCCCAGCACGATCGGCTGGTAGGCCAGCGCCTTGTCCACGATCTGTTCAGGAGTCAGCGGCGGGTCGGAGAAGTCCCAGAAGATGTGGTCGGAGATGTGCGGGTCCGCCACCGAATCTTGTAGCTGAGTGAGCCATTCATCCAACTGCTCGTCACTACCTTCGGCACTCGCCACACGCGCGACCAGTTCGATGAGCTGCCCACGATCGAGCTTGGCCATGCCGACTCCCGACTCCATAGTGATTCCCCACCCATGATCGCAGCGGATGCCGGAGAACCTGCACGGCCGGCCGAAGGCGTGACCAGTTACGAACCGTGGCTTTCGCGTACTGTCCGGAAGACTCGGGCCTGGGTGGTGGCCGATGCCCGTACCGCCCCGGTCGTATCGCGGAGAGTCCCTTGCATGCCGGCCAGTTGGTGGTCGATTCGCCCGTCGGCTTCCAACAGCGTGGGCGCGGGTGCTGCGTGGCCTGACGACCAGATGACCGACAGATCGAGGCTGACCATGCGAGTCAGGGGAGACTCGGTCCGCATCCCGGCGTCCAACAGGAATGCGTCGAAGAACATGATGTCGGTTAAGCGTCCGCAGATCTCGGCGGATCGGTGCTCCGAGTCTGCGGTGTCCGGCACCGCCCACAGCGCGACGCGCGCTTGTCCGTCATAGAAGTCGTCGTAGGTCAGCGGGTAATCCAATGCCCGCAGGTTCAGTCCTTTCAAGAACGGTGCCCATTCGGTCACCCAGGGCACACGGTCGCAGTCGTCGAACGAGATCGGCTGGGTGCCTTGGCCTTCGAGGCCATTCACCATCTGCGGGTCTACGAACCACGCCAAGGCGGTCAACACCAGGGCGCCTTCCTGTTCGATGGTGACCTCACACAATCCGCAGCTGCGGCCTGCCGACAGCGCCCGCGCCGCCACCCGCAGCGCGCCGGGCTTGGTGGGCGCGGTGAACACGGTGTGGATGCTGCGTAATGTGCGGCCCGGCATGTGCGCGAATCCCGCCAGCGCGGCGACCGCCGCGGAGTAGCCCCCGAAACCTATTCCCTGATAGCACAATTCGGGTGGCACGATCGACCGGAACCCGGAGTCTTCCGCTTCCAGGCGCACGTCCCCGAGCGGCGTCGGAATCTGCAACGGCGTCGTCATGGTGAACCGCCTATCAGTCGCGCAGGAGAAGGTCGAAATGCCTCGATCAAGCTTGCCCTCCTCGATGGTGTGCGTGACCTGTTGGCTGCGGAGGTCTTCCTCACGTTCGAGCCACGCCTTGTGCAGTTCATCGGCCAGCTGATCGTCGTTGCACGGTCGGGTTGTCGGCCCCGCGTCTTATGGTGGCGGCCACGCCGCACAGGGCAGCCGTGCCAACGAATGAGGGAGAACGTGTCGTGCTGTACGTCGTGGTCAACGGATTCTGGGGCCTCCGCGGGGAATCCGTGCCGGGCATCGCTGAACGGTGGTACGCGACGCTGCGCGCGCTCGCGGACATCGATGGCTCGACGTTCGAGCGATGGCACGAGGCCGGCGCGGACCTCCCGTCCGATCCCGTGGTGGAGCCCTCGGTCCCCGCACTGGCGGACTACATCGAGCGCACTAATACCGGACCCGACCTCGACGTCATCGGATACACGACGTCGCTGTGGGCGAAGAACACCGGTACAGCTCACGTGTCCATGGCGATTCACGCGGGCAGTACCTCGCGCTACGCGGTGAACTCCGTCGTACTCGCCTTCCGGTCACGCGAGATCGACGAGACCGCGCAGGTGATTCGGCGCGCTCCGCAGATCCTGCGTCTGCTCGCGGAGCACTGGGAGATCGACGCCGGACAGGTCTACGACAAGCACCAGTACCGCGCGGTGACCGAACGATTCGACTTGGCCAACAGCGCACCCCGTTGTGGGCGTGCGGTCTTCCTCTCCGCTCGCCGGGCCGCCCTGGCGCCCGAAGAGCTGCCCGCAACCTACGTCCACACCGCACACGATGGGCTGGTCATCGACCTCACCGGTGACGGCACGCAGTCCCCGGCCATCGAGACGATCCTCGAAGCGAACATCCGACTACGTGCCGCCGGGGCAATGGACGAGCTCCCGATCCCGTTCGACCGCGCTACGTTCTGATACCCGTGCTCACCCTCACCCTGCTATTGGGCGGCCATGGGCTGGAGCGGAATGCGCCCCCACTTGATGATTCCGCTCATGATGCCAGCCGCTACATCGCGACGAGGTCAGCCCTTCCGAACATCGGACACTCAATTGCTCGGCGGGAATTGCCCCTTCGCCACCACCTTGCCGCCCGAGAGCGTGAAGGTCACCACGCTGGGGCCGCCGCTCGGGCAGCACAGGGCGTCACTGGATTTCGCCCACTTGTATTGCACCGAGACGGTATTCGCGGTCTTTCCGATGACCTTGGTGTAACCGTAGGGGCTGGACGTCGCGGTACCGAGGTAGGTGCCGTTGGTGAAGAACAGGACATGGGTGTACGGGTGAATATTGCCCGATTCCACCGTCATCCACGACAGTACGCCCTCGCAGCCCGCCGAAATCGGGTCTTCGCTCGCGAACGGATTACCCCACGCGCCGGTCGAGGCCGGGGCGAGGCTCTTGATCGCCGAATTGGAAAGCCCGGAATTGAGGTCGAAGCACATTCCGTGGCCGCTGCCGTTGGGTGCCGGATTCGTGGTCACCGGCACGATCGCGGACTGCGGCGAGTCGGTCGCGGCACCGGTGGCCGGTGCGGCCTGTGGCGGATTGGCCTCGCCCGCAGAGGGATCGCCGCCCTGGCTGCCCGGGGCCTGGGCGGGCGGCGGAGCCGACTGGTCGCCCTGCGCCGGTGCGGTCGTCCTCGGGGATGCGGCCACTGTCGTGCTCGCTGGTCCCGCCTGGGTCGACGAGCTGCCGGAGCATCCACTCGCGGCCGCCACCAGGGCGGTGGCGAACACGGCGAACAGCACTGGTTTGGCCTTCATGTTTCTCCTCGCATCGACACCTCATCCCCGACTTCCATCCGAATGGAAGGACATACTGGTCATCGGGTTCAATAAGGCGGGCGTTAATCGGAACGCTTGCGGGCGGTATGCCCCAAAAATCAAGGGCGGCTGCGCAATCGGTACTCAGGTTTCCGCAAACAGCAGGTTCGACAGATAGATTCAACCAACGGCAGGAAGTTGCGGCTGGCGGCGGCTCGCCTCATGACAAGCACACGCGGTCGAGGAGCGGCGCAGCGCAAGTGGTTCGCTGCGCATAGCATTCGGGATATGCGTGGTGGCGGGTGGTTTCGTGTCGTGGTGTGCTTGGCCGTGCTCGGGAGTACCAGCGGGTGCATCGGGGCGGTGGATCGGGGGGATTTCGAGAAGGAGATACGGGCCCGCGGGGGCGGGTTGGTGAGTGCGCTGCCGCAGGGCGCTATCGCCGCGCTGGCGCAGCGTATCGGGGCGAGCGATCCGGAGGTGAACGTCATCTTGCTGACCGCACCGAACTCCACCCAGTTCCGACTGGTTGTGAACAACCAGCCCGCCCAAGTGACCAGGTTCTTCGACGGGGGTGATTTCACCGCGCGCGAACCCACGGTCCGGGTGCGGGTCCGGCCGCCGGGACCACCTCGCGTGCTGGACGACTACTCGTTCACGCTCGGCGACCTGAGTGACCCACGCCCGGTGCGGGTTTCCTCCTTCGACGACCTGGACGGCGAGAACTTCAGGGTCAGCGAGGTGCCGGGGCTCTCGCGGATCGAGGACATCGTCGATACGGCTCGTACGCGCAGCGAGATCCCCGACGGGCAGGTCACCGCCGTCCTGGTGAGCCGCTTCGGCCGGGACATCCGCATGGTCGCCAATGTCGTCTCCGCGCGCTCGGAGGTGGTCGTCGAGTTCGACCGCGCCGGCGTGTTCCTCCGAGCCCAGTAGGTGTAGACGATGCCCCGTGTGATGGCAGCCCTGTCGACCGGCCTCGCCGTCGGCGCTTTCAGCATTGTCGTGCCCGTCGCCATCTGGCCCGGCGAAGCGAAACTCACCGCTCCCCTGTTCTGTTCGGCCCCGGCCACCGAACCCATGGTCGTCTCCGACACCTTCCACGACTCCGAAGGCACCTCCACCAACTACACCCTGTACTGCGTGGGCGACCACGGCATTCTCACCAATGAAGGCTTCGCCCTCCCCATGGCGGTGATGCTCACCGCCCACGTCCTGATCGTCACGGCGTTGGTACTGCTCGCCACCGCGTTCAGAACCAAGGCGGAGCCCGCGCGCGACCAGCCGGATGGAGTGCAGGACGCCATCGAACTCTGACCCTTGTTCCGGCGCGGCATCAGGAGAACCTGCGGGCCTTGGTGGCGAGGGCCGCCCGGCCCCGAGGGGTGATGCGGTAACGGCCCTGGGGGCGGCTGGGGGTGATGAGGCCCCGGGATTCGAGGTGGGACAAGGCGGTCCGGGTGCGATGGCCGGTGAGGCTGGCCGACTGCTGGATTTGCGGGGCGGTCAGGGTGCGGTCCGGGTGGAGAGCGGTGAGGACCGCTATTTCGGCGGGGGTCATGGGGTCACCTCGGGTCGTGGGTGCGGTGGCGGCCGGTGGGATGGCCGGGCGGGCAAGGGATGACGAGGTGGCCGCCGCCGGTGAGGGACAGGCGGAGGGTGTCGGTGCGGGACTCCCGCGAGAGACGGTAGGAGTCCACGGCGGTGCGGGCGGTGATCGCGGTGCAGAGGGCGATGATGGCGAGCAGGGCCCATGCGTCCCAGGGCATTTCGGCCTCCCTTTCCGATGAAATTTCGAAATTCGGTGTGGCGCGCCGAATCCCAGTAGACATCAGGCGGGACGGATTGGCACTATCGAAGAGCGCAATTCCACCGAGATTGTTGGACATCCAGATTGGCCTATTCCAGTACGGCGCTCCCCAGATAGCGAGGCTAACAAAATGGCTGGGTCGACACTTCCACGCAGGGCACTTGGACGCACCCTGCGCAGCTTCCGGTTGCGTGCCAGTAAAGGACAATTCGTCGCAGGTCGGCATGTCGATATGTCACCGCAGAGCATCAGCCGAATGGAAGATGGTCAGCGGGTCAAAATATCCACTGCTCAAATACGCGAATTGCTCGAGTTCTATGGCATCGCGAATCCCAGCCAGGAGCGCGATGATCTGCTCGCACTGTGGGAAGAGGTGAAGCAGCAGGATCTGGTATCGAGGGCACTGGGGACATCCAAGGGTTGGTGGCGGTCGTACAGCGACCAATTCACACCACACTTCGACCACTATCTGAACCTGGAGACGGCCGCCAACCACCTCACGACCCACCAACTCGTCATGGTCCACGGGTTACTGCAGACGCCCGAATACCGCCGCAGCCTGATCAAGGCGACACACCCCGACCTTTCGAATGTAGATGTCGAGCGCCGGCTCGAGCTCGCCGCAAAGAGACAGGAACGCCTCAACGACAAGAACTTTCGACTCGACGCCATCCTGTCGGAGGCGACGCTGAAGCACCAGCCCGGGGGACTCGCCGTCATGGTCGAGCAACTGCAGCACTTGGCCGAGATCGGCACACGCGAGAACGTGTCCGTTCGAGTAGTGCCGTTCACCGTCGGCACACACGCCGGTCTCGCACTCCAGTCGTTCGGCCTGCTCGAATTCCCGCCCTTCGCAAACCATCTCAAGGAACCGCCGGTGGTCTACGTCGAAGGATCTGTCGGCGCACTCTACTTGGACCAGGAGCAGGTGATCATCCGTTTCCAGCAAGCGATCACCGCTCTCCGGCGAGTAGCGTTGAGCGAAGACGACACCAGGGAGCTGTTGTCGGCCACCACGAAGGAGTACGCGAAGTGATCAACAATCTGCGCGACGCCGAATGGTTCAAGTCCTCCAGGTCCGCCGATGCGTCCGAGTGCGTCGAGGTCGCATTCGTAGGCAAGCGCGCACACACTGTCGGGGTGCGGGATTCCAAGGATCCTGGCGGGCCGGTGCTCGTGTTCTCCGGGGAGCAGTGGGATCGGTTCCTGGGCAGCGAAGTCTGGCGTCGTTAGTCGCGGCGCTGGACTCGGCGCTCGGTTACTGTGCGGGAGATGAGCATCGAGTTTCTGTTGACGACGCTTGTCATTGTGGCGACGCCGGGTACCGGGGTGCTGTTCACGCTGGCCGCGGGGTTGGCGCGCGGGGTGCGGGCCAGTGTGATCGCGGCCTTCGGGTGCACGCTCGGGATCGTGCCGCATATGGTGGCGGCCATCACCGGGCTGGCGGCGCTGCTCAACGCCAGTGCTGTTGCGTTTCAGACCTTGAAGTACCTGGGCGTGGCGTACCTGCTCTACATGGCGTGGAATACGCTGCGGGACAAGGAAGTTCTCGCCATCTCGGAGGAGGGTTCCGAGGCCGCGCCCACGGCGGGACGGGTGATCGTGTCCGCCGTTCTGCTCAATGTGCTGAACCCGAAGCTGACGATCTTCTTCTTCGCGTTCCTGCCGCAGTTCGTGCCGACCGGTTCGACCGGCGCCACCGTGCGCATGCTGGAACTGAGCGGGCTGTTCATGCTCGCGACCTTCGTGGTGTTCGCCGTGTACGGAGCCTTCGCGGCGGGGGTGCGCGGCCGCATCATTTCCCGCCCCGCTGTGATGACGTGGATGCGCCGTGTGTTCGGGGTCTCGTTCATCGCACTCGCGGGACGGCTGGCCGTGCAGAACCAATAGGTGTGAGCTGCGCGGGTTCGGGGGCGGAGGCCGATATCACCATCTGGAAATTTGCCCGGATCGCTGGGCGTTTGCGATGGTGGAGGTAGTCCCGATCAGGGGCCCGGACGAGGGAGCCGTACCCGGCGTGCGACAAGACGGCCTTCGGAGGTTGTCATGTCGTGGCTGGTGCTGGTGGTGTCCGGGATATTCGAAGCCGTGTGGGCTACCGCGCTCGGGAAGTCGGAGGGATTCACCCGGCTCGGGCCGACCGCCGTGTTCGGCGTCGCACTGGTGGTGAGTATGGCGGGGCTGGCGTACGCCATGCGCGGACTGCCCGTGGGGACCGCATATGCCGTCTGGGTGGGCATCGGGGCCGTGTTGACGGTCGTGTATTCGATGGCCACCGGGGAGGCCGCTGTCAGCGCGGTCAAGCTGGTGCTGCTCGGCGGGATCGTCGCCTGTGTGATGGGGTTGAAGCTGGTCGGGTAGAAGGTTATTTGGCCGGGGCCAGCTTCACCGCGTCGCCGGGGATGGCGGGGACCGATTGGATCGTCGGGGTTTTGGCGGAAGGGTCGGGCAGCTGGAGTCGCCAGTCGTCCGAGACCCAGACGACGGTTTCGGTGGACGCGGTGACGCTGGCGTCGGAGTAAGTGGCGTAGACGGTGAGGTCGGCGCGATCGGGGGTGTAGGCGGTGAGTTTGTAGGCGGCGATGTGGGGGGCGACGGTCTGGTTGGCGGGGGCGGTGATCGAGATCTGGGCTCGGGCCAGGACCCAGGAATCCTTGGCGGCGCCGGGGATCAGGGAGATCGCGGCCACCTGGGGCCAGATGCCGTCGGGGGCCAGGGACAGGCGAGTGCTGTGGTTGATGGCGGCCAAAGCCGCGCCCTGGGGCGTGCGGGTGTAGCCCGCGGCGGTGGTACCGAGTTTGCTGGGGCCGTCGTGGCCACCGATGGGGAGTTGGACGCCCTGGTAGTTTTCCCAGCGCACGTCGGCGGGCGGGCGGGACGGATCTGCCGCCGCGGTGGTCGATTTGGCGGCGGGCTCGTCGCCCAGACCGCAGGCAGAGACGGTGACGGCGGTCGCCGAGACGAGTAAGGCCGCCAGTGCGGCGGTGAAAGTTTGCGCGTGGTGTGCTGAATTGGCGCGCACGATGATTCCTCCCGGACAACCCGAGTACGGTCGAGAAGCGTTGCGGGGACGCGAGTTCGGCGGCCGCGCGGTCGGGCTCACTCTATGACGCGGACGGGCCGGACGGAGGGTCCAGCGGTGTTGATCGGATCGGTTTAACAATTCGTCACTCCTGTCACGGAACCGGTTGCGGGGACCCACGATCCGGGTAACATCAGGGCCGCAACATGATCATCGCAGGTGGTGGGGTTGATGATGGATCATCGGGACCTGATTCCGGTGGGCCGCCTGTGTCATCTGCCAGTGGTGCGTAATGCCCTGGCGTTCGGGGGGATCGGGTCGCGAGCCCGCTGCTGTCCGTTCGGGGAAGGGGAACCGGGGAGATGAAGACCAAACGAACGTCGATCCTGCTGTCGATGCTGCCCATCGCGCTCGTCGCGGGCCAAGGGGTCGCCGTCGCGGCGCCGGGGCAACCGGGGCTCGCCGTGCCCGGCGACGGGCAGCCGGGATTGAGCACCCAGCCCCCGCCGCCCGCGGCGCCCAGCCCGGCGGATTACATCCCCGACCCGCCCATCCCGGCCCCGAACCGGCCGCGACCCAAGCAGCAGACGACGCCCTCGCCGCAGCAGAACACGATCATTCAGCCGCAGGCCACTCAGCCACAGGGCGACGAGCCGGAGGTGACACCGCCTCAGGCGGAACAGCCCTCGGCCAGCGCGCCGGAAGTGATGCCCACGGACCCGCACAAGCTGCGTGTGGGAACGAATTCCGTCGTGCTTCCCGACTTCGTTGACACCAAGTCACGAGACAAGGCTCAGTCCTATCTCGACATGGCGGAGTGGCAGATCGCCGCGTTCTATGACAGCTTGGGCTTCCCCCGCGACCAATCCGACCGCATGGCCGCCGGCAGCGTGTCGGGCAGTGTCGCTGGTGCCGGTGTCGGCATGGTCAGCACTGGGCTTTTCGTTGTCGGTGGTTGCGCGGTCGGCGGAATCATCGGTGGCGTCGCCGGAGCAGCAATCGGCGGCATTCCCACGGGCGGCGTTGGTGCACCGGTAGGCGCTGGCATCGGCGGTTCGGTTGGATGCTTGGCCGGTTCACTGATCAGTGGATTCCCCGGCATGTTCGTCGGCGCAGCACTCGGAGCCGTCGCGGGCGGTGTCCTCGGTGGCCTGACCGGCGGCACACCGACCACGCCTCCGGCTGCCCCGGTGTCGCTCATCGATGCCGCCGCGCAGGCACCCGGTGCGGACTCAGCGACGGGTTCACCTGGGGTGCAACCGGTTTCGGCTTTCATCACGCTACCTGGAGTACCCGCGCAGGTCGCGCAGGTGCTCGCGCCCGCGTTGCAGCAACTCGGGGCGGTGATCGACCAGGTCGCGCCGATGGCTCAGGGGGCGGCTCCGGTTGTGCAGCAGGTCGCTACGGCGATCGAGCAGGTTGCGCCGGTGGCGCAACAGGCGGTGCCCGCGGTGCAGGAGGTCGGGGCCGCGATCGAGCAGCAGGTGACGCCGGTCGCGCAGGCGGTGGCTCCGGTGCTGGAGCAGCCGGTGGCGCAGGCCGCGCCGGTGGTGCAGCAGGTGGTGGCCGATGCGGGGCAGCAGGTTGCCGCGGCGGTGCCGCAGGCCGCGCCCGTGGTGGAGCAGGTGGTGCAAGGCGTGAACGCGCAAGTCGATTCGTTCCGGGCCGCGGTGGCGCAGATGCCCGCGATCACCCCGGAAGCCTTCATCGCCGCCCTGCAGCCAGCCCCGCCGGGCGCGTGACCGCAACGACACGGATGACGCCGTGACCGCAGACGACAACGCCGGCAGCGACTCCGCCCCCGGCCCCCTACCCGCCCAGCATGAACCCCGCGCCGCCGACCCGGCCGCCGCGGCGCACCACCACGAGCCCGCACCGGACCGGCCGGACAGCGATTTCCTGCGGCTCGAGCCCAGCGCGCCCGAGCCCCAACCCGTCTCGACCGCGCGACCAGGCAGCCACGCGCGTCCAGAAACCACCACGCCCCGAACCGAACCCACCGCCCAGCAGGCGGGAGCGGGAGCCGGGACTCACCGATCACGGGCCGAGACCGCCGATGGGACAGAATCCGGGGCGCGGCAGACAGAATCCGGGGCGGATCAGACCGAATCCGGTCCGCACCGGACTGAATCCGTTGCACACCAGACCGACTACGCGGCCGCGCCCGTTGCACTCCAGGCCGACTCCACGGCCGCGCCCGTTGCACTCCAGGCCGACTCCACGGCCGCGCCGGTCGCACTCCAGGCCGACTCCACGGCCGCGCCGGTCGCACTCCAGGCCGACTCCACGGCCACGCCGGTCGCACACCAGGCCGACTCCACGGCCACGCCGGTCGCACACCAGGCCGACTCCGCAGCCACGCCCGCTACACACCAGGCCGACTCCGCAGCCACGCCCGCTACACACCAGGCCGACTCCGCAGCCACGCCCGTTGCACACCAGGCCGAATTCGCGGCCACGCGGCGGGTGCCCAAGCCTGGCGCGTCGCGGCATCGACGCGAATCGGGCCCGTCCGAGGATCAGGAGCCGGTGACCGAACCTGCGGTCCGTGGGGAATCGGTGGCGGGTGAAGGGGTTGGGCGGCGGCCGGTGATGCCGGAGATCGTGCCGGTCGGGGACCTGCCTGAGGCCCGGACCCAGCCGGTGGAGGTGGCGGGGTGGGCCTCGTGGCTGACGGAAGGGGCCGTCGCGGAGCCGGTTTCGGTGGGACGGGATTCCGGGTGGGACGACGAGTGGCGGGCCGTGGAGGATCTGCGGGCCGAGGATCCGATGGCGGCGCTGGTCGACGAGGCGCGGCGGCGGGCAGTGCAGACGCAACGGCGCATGCGGATCCGGGCACGAGCCCTGGCGATTGCCGGGGTTTCGCTGGCGCTGGTGATCGTGGCGGGCGTGGCGTGGCTGGTGTCGTCGGCCGGGGATTCGAGTGAGCCGCAGGCCGTTCCGGGGAACAGTGCGGGGAGCACGTCCGCGGGCCCGGCGCGCACGAGTACCGCCAGCGGGAATCAGCCGGGACTGGCCGTGTGGTGCCGGGAGTCGGATACGCCGCAGCGGGTGAGCGGGGCCGGGGCCGGGAACCTCGACAGCGGGCCCGGGGTGATCATGCGGCTCGAATACGCGTGGTACGTGCTGCGGGACGCGGCGGCGGTGCGGTCGGTGCTCAGCGCCGATGCCCGCGTCGCGCCGGAACAGGCCACGCGCGACGCGATCTCGGCGACACCGGCCGGGACAAAGCACTGCGTGACCATCACCGAGGCCGACGGCGACCGGTGGAACGTCACCGTCGACGAGAAGCACCCCGACGGCACCCAGACCTCGTGGCAGCAGGTCATCACCACCGCCACCCGCGACGGGCGCACCACCATCACCTCGATCATCGCCGGAAGCCGGTGAGCCATGGTCGATATCGACGACCGGATCCGGCCACCGGCCGGCCACGGCGGCGAGGGCGAGTCGTACGACAGTGACCTGATGCGGCCCGGCCCCGCCGGGTCACCCACCGATGCGGTGCCACTGCACGGCGGGCGGGGACGACTCGTGCGGGCCGCGGTGCCCGCGGCGCTGGTGCTGGGCGGATCCGGGTCGTCGGGAGCCAGCACCACCGCGCTCGGATTGGCCGCCGCGGCCGCGGTGGACAGCGACGGCGAGGTGTGGCCGGTCGTGGTGGACGCCACGCTCGGCGGCGGGGACGTGGCCTTGCGGGGCTGCGATACCGCCGCACCCGTGAGCTCACTCCAGAATTGGCTCGGCACCCGCGATCCGGGGACGGCCGCCAGCGTCGGGGCCTGCTCGGGACAGACCTCCACCGGCGTGCGAGTGCTGACCCGGACACCGGACCCGTTGCCGCGCAGGGAATCCCTGACCTCGGTGGCCAGATATCTCGAAAACGCCGGACTACTGGGTGTTTTCGACGCCGGCGCGCCGGTCACCAGCCGGTTGGCCGCTCCCCTGCTGTCCGATCCCCGCGTCGGGCTGGTGATCACGGTGGCCGCACGGCCCGACGCCATCAACCGATTGCAGCCCGCGCTCACCTGGCTGGACGAGAACTTCAGCGAATTCGTCGTCGGCGACGCCGTCATCGTCCTCACCGAACAGGTGCCCGGCTCCACCGCCACCGTCATCGACCACGTGCGCACCCACCTGGGCTCCTGGGTGCGCGCCGTCGTCCAGATCCCCTTCGACCTGCACCTCGCCACCGGCGGCCCCATCTCCTGGCACCGGCTCGCCGCCGAAACCCGCGACGCCTACCTCACCCTGCTGGGAGCGCTGCGATGACCAGCACCCAGCTCCCGGGACCGGCGACGCCCCGACCGTCCGCCTCGTGGCAGCCCCGAGGGGCCGGAGCCTGGCGTACAGCGGCCACGCCCCCAGCCGACCCGAACCGGCCGCAAACACCCTCCGGCACAAACCAACCGGCCGCAAGTAGCCCGGCCGAGCGGCCCCCGAGCGAACCGATCCAGCCACCCACGAGCAGCACGCCACGAACAACCCTGGTCAGCACGAACCCGCCGCCCCCGGACGGCGCGACTCCAATCGTTGCCAGCGGCACGCCTCCAGCCGTTCCGAACAGCACAACTCCAACTATTCCTCCGAGCAGCACGAGCACGACGACGCCGAGCAGCACGAGCACGACGACGCCGCCCACCGCGAGCCTGACCGTTCCCGGCAACGCAAGTAGGACAAGCCCGGGCAGCGCGAACCCGCCGGAACCGGACGACGGACAGCACCATCCCCAGGGCGACGTCAGCGAGCGATCGCGCGGCCGCGACATGCTCTTCGAAGCTGTCGACCAGACTCCCCCGCCGACAGGCGTGCCCCCGGTCGCGATGTGGCATCGGGCGGTACCGAACCGGCCGCCCCGGCCACCGCTGCTGTGGCTGGTCGGCGTGCACGGCGGGGCGGGGGTCAGCAGTCTCGCGGCCAGTCTGCGCTGGGCCGGGGATGCCGGGCAGCGCTGGCCCGCGCGGATCGGCGCGGGCGCGGATATGGACTCGCCGCTGGTGGTGCTGGTCGGGCGGAGTCATCTGCGCGGGGTCAACGCGCTGCACCGCGCGCTGCTGGCGCATCAGGCGCGGGCGACGCCCGCCGGGAGCGCGGTCGTCGGGGTGCTGACGGTGGCGGATTCGGCTCGGCCGCTGCCGGTTCCGGTCGCGCAACGGCGCGAGGAGATGGAAGGACTGGCCATCGAGCTGGGCGCCCGCACCTGGCGGCTCGGGTGGCTCGAACAATGGCGGGCGCTGGAACCCTACGAGATGGCGGCCTGGGATCCCGCCGCCGGAGTCTCGCCGATGGAAGAAGGCGATCCCACCCGCACTCCCCCGCAACCGGTTCGGCTCCTGGCCGAGCAGATCCTCACCGCGGCACGCACAGCCGGGACCCGGATCACCGAACGCGCGCAACACGGCGCGGACCCAGTCGGCCCATAACCTGAACGAGGTGCGTCGTGCATCGACAACTGCTGTCCACCCGATGGTTCCGAAGCGCGGCGCTGCTCACCGCCGCCGTCTGCGTGGTGGGGACCGCGGCCGCCGGGCCCGGCGTGTTCGACCTCGCCGTGGCCCACGGCGGCCCGCCCGACACCACGGTGCCGATCGACACATGCCCGGCCCTGTACGCGCTCGGCATCCAAGGCACCGGCGAATCCTCCCCCGACGCCGCCGTCACCACCGACACCGGCATGCTGTCGGAAGTGTTCCGGCCCATGATGGCCGACGCCGGGGACGGCCTCGTCGACCGCGCCTACGTGCCCTACGAGGCGTCCTTCGGCGGCGTGGTCGCCGTCTCCAAGACCACCTACAGCCAGTCGGTGACCGGCGGCCTGGAACGACTGCGGTCCATGGCGAAACAGATCACCGACCGGTGCCCGAACACGCGGCTCGCCATCGCCGGATACTCGCAGGGCGCGCACGTGGCCTCGGTTTTCGCGCAGGAGGTCGGGGCGGGCAAGGGGACCGTGCCCGCCGAGAAGGTCGCGGCCGTCGCCCTGTTCGGCGACCCGAACCGCAATGCCAACGCGCCGCTGTTCCCCGGCAAACCGGACCAGAAACTGCCCACCGCCGCACCCGGAACCGACGGGAAAACGGTTGCCGGGCTGGGTGATCCGCCCGCCACCAAGACCGCCTCCGGCGCGGGCATCGCGCCCGACTCCGGCACGCTGGAGAACTTCGGGTCGCTGGTCGGGCGAGTCGCCGAATTCTGCACCGAAGGCGACCTGGCCTGCGACACCCCCGTCGGCGCGCCGCTGGTGCGGACCGTCGCCAATATCGCGGGGCAGGTGGAGCTTTCGGCCGGAGACCCGATCGGATCACTGAAGTCGATCGCGGAGGCGCTGGCGTTCACCTCCATCAAGACCGCCACCTCCGTGGTGAACAAGGACCTGTCGGGGACCTCGCTCACCGACATGTCCTATCAGCCGCAGAAATCCATCTCGCAGCGCATCGCCGACGCCTCCAACCCCAATACCCAGGTCGACATCCCGGGCGCGTTCCAGGCGCTGCTCAAGGTCGGCACCATCGCCATCAACTCCATCGTGGCCGTGGTGAAAGACATTCTCACGCCGGGCAATATCGCCGAGATCGCCACCGCCGGACTCGCGAATCCGATCGCCGGACTGGCCGTGTTCGGGGCGAAACTGGTCGGGGCCGCGGCCAACCTGGTGCCGCCCACCACCATCAGCAGACTCACCACGCAGGCGTTCTCCGCCGTCACCCAGAACGTCACCGACAACAAGGATCTGCTCGACATCACCACGTGGGTGCGATACTGGGACACCGCGCAGAAGCACGACTACACCCACGCCCAGGGCGCGGGATTCGGGGCCAGCCCGACCGACTGGGTGGGACGGTGGTTCGCTGCCGTCGCACACGACCTGTCGGGAGCCGCGACACCCGGGGCCACACCGCGAGGCGGTAGCGACAAGCCCAGCGTGGGAATGGATTTCGCGGGCACCACCACCGCGACCACCACGGTCGTGCCGGGTGGGCAGTTCCCGCTCGGCGGGGCCACGACCACCCCGTCCAGCGGCGCGGCCACCACCGTGCCGAGCGGCGTGCTCACCACGACGCCGAGCAGCGGGGCACCGCTGATTCCCAACCTCATCCCGCAGGCGACGCCATGAGCACCACCGAATCAGGTTCGCGGACAACGGGTCCGGGGGCGGAACCGCCCACCCCCGCGACCGAGGGCGCGTACACCGGCAGCTGGGCGGACTGGATCACCGGCGCGAGCGGGCCGCCGCCGCGGAACGCGTATGCGGGGTCGACGCGCGGCCACGACGTCCACAACGCGTACGACGACGATCCTGACGACGGATACGACGAGTTCTACGACGACGAGACCGGGGACTACGAAGCCGCGGAATACGAGGCGCGGCACCGGGCCGAACACAGCACGACCGACAACCGATCAGCCCATGGACGATCCGATGCCTGGACCGCGGACCACGTTTCCCCGGCGCGGACCGGCGATGGGCCGTCGCACGCGAGGAGTTCGGAGCCGCCGCAGACCCGGGAGAGCGAGCCTGCCTCGCGGTACCGGGCGGCGCACCCGGCATCGTCAGCACACCAGCCGTCCCCGCACCCGGCGTCGCCAGCACACCAGCCATCAACGCATCCGACACCGTCGTCCCGTGAGGCCGCCGCGCAGCGAACCCGGACCGCACACGATTCCCCTCGCGCCCAGGCGGTGTACGACTCCCTGCAGGATCGGGCGTCCAGCGACTTCACCCCGCCCCGCGAGCGCGGATCCTCGGAATGGGGGTTCCCGGACGAACGCCGACCGCTGAGGCGAGCGCCCCACCCGACCCGATCGGGGCCGCGATTCCGGTTCCCCGCCACCGGCGAACGCGGGTGGGCGGTCCCCGTGCTGGGCGCCCTGGCAGCGATCGTGGTGACGGCGGCGATCGTCGTGCAGATCGCCAAGGTCGGCGAGGGCGACGACCAGCGTGCGAAGGCCGGGGCCACCACGCCCGCGGCGGCCCCGGTCGCCGGCGCTCCCGCCACGACCGCCGCCACCGATCAACCCGCGTCCGGGCTGCCCGCCAACCTGTGCCCCAACGAGGCCAAGGGCGGCACCGTCCGCGGCAACGGACCGGGTAGCACGCGGTCCGGGCCGGAGGCGATCCTCGCACTCCAGAACCGGTATTACGTCGACCGATCCGGCAAGGCCGTGCGCGAGATGTACGCACCCGACGCACCCGCGCCGTCCATCGAACAGATCCAGGCGGGCATCGACTCCATACCGGTCGGCACCACCTACTGCGTGCAGATCATGCCCGGGCCGTTCGACGGCCAGCACATCATGGTCGTCACCGAGCAGCATCCCGACGCCACCAAACGCACCTGGGCCCCGCAACTGGTCATCACCACGCAGTTCGGCGGCGCGACCCTCATCTCCGCACTGGTCCCGATGAACGAGGACACCCCGAAATAGCCGGTACGACCCGGCCCGGAAGGCGAGGTGGCAGGCAGGGGTACTCAGGGTTAGCCAGGGCGTTTTGGAATTGGCGCGCGGGTGGGCTAATGTTCTCTCTCGCAGCCGGACGGGCGGAGACGCCGGAACGGAAGCGATGCGGATGTAGCGCAGCTGGTAGCGCATCACCTTGCCAAGGTGAGGGTCGCGAGTTCGAATCTCGTCATCCGCTCAACACGACAACGAAAGTTGTTCTCGCGCACTAGATCTGGCGCACATTCCCGGGCATGTCGGCCCGAATTCGCGGTACCTTTGCAGGGTGACCATGTTGCTCAGCGCCTTCCACGACACTGTGCTCTCCCAGTATGACCTCGTGTCCGCCCCACTCGCCCAGCTCGGAAACCCGACCCCGGAGACTCCCCCGGTCGCGGACAAACTCATGAAGCTGGTTCGCTACTTCACCTGGTTCGTGCTGCTGTCGGGCGTCATGGCCATCACCTACGCCGGCGGCCGGTTCGCCTGGGAGAAGTGGTCGGGCAGCGGGCTCGCCTCGCCGAAGATGGTGGCCGGCGCGATGATCGGCGGCATCGTCGCCACCAGCGCGGGCACCATCATGAACGCCGTCCTCTGACCCTCCCGCGCGTACAGCGCCGACTGTCGGTGGCCCCGGCTACGCTCGTCGAACAGACTGGCGAACACGGGTAGGGGCCGCCTTGACGACGAGCGACACACGCACCGCGCGCACCTTGTTGCGCGACGACCCGGCAGACGGGGTCGACTTCGGGCTGGAGCACGTCCACGAAGTCCTGGCGGGCCTCGCCGCCGAGGTGGCGGCCGACCGGCCCCGCGATGCCGAACTCATCACCTGCCGACTCGGACTCGACGGCGAGAACCCCGAAACGCTGACGCTGCTCGGCGCGCGCTTCGGGGTCTCCCGCGACCGGGCCCGCCAGCTCTACACCCGCGCGGTCGGCGCCATGCTGCGCCAGACCCTCGCCACCGGCCAGCCCGACCTGTCGGTATTCGCCCAGCGGTACCCCGTCGGCCACGGCGACGAACGCCTCGTGCGCGCCCTGCTCGCCGAAACCTATGCCACCGACGGCGATATCGCCGCCCAGGACTGGGCCTACCTGAAACTCCGCCTCGCCGGACACGACCTCCAGGACGCGAAACGCCTGGCGGGCTTCGTCTTCCAGCGCATCGCGGGCTGGCAGCAGAAGGGACGCTGGCATCTACTGCCCGGGCCGGGGCAGGACGGGACCGCCGCGGTCACGACCGCCGATGCGGGAGACGACGTCTGGGCTCCGTGGCTGCGCCGCGCCGAATGGCCCGAGGGCGGGAGCCCCGAGCCGCTGCCCGCGCTCCCGGCGGGCCGCCTCGACTACGACGACGACAGTCGCGGCCACATGTTCTCCGAAAAGCTCGGTCGCGAAGTGACTTTCGACACCGCGTTGCAGGCCCGCCTGCTCCGGCTGCTCGACACCAGCTCGCGGGTCGAGACCTTCCGCGAGCTGCCCGTCGCCGTCACCTACGACCTCGACGGCAGCGAGCGCGTCCACTACCCCACAGCCGCAGCCACCTTCACCGACGGCCGCACCGTCCTCATCGACGTCTCCCCCCTCGCCCACACGGCCCTGCACCCCCAGCGCACCCGTGCCGCCGCCTCCCGCGCGGCCGCCTTCACCCGCGGCTGGGGCTGGCTCACCTGGACCGGCAGCCGCCATGGCCTCCCAGAACTGCTGTCCCGCAAGGTGGACACCCACCACGAGTCCACCCTGATGAGCCGCCTCTCCCAAGGCCCGCTCACCTGGCCCGCCCTCGACGCCTTCCGCACCGAGAGCGGGCTCACCCTCCTCGACCTCGCCGCCCTGGTCCACCGCCACGACTGGCAGTGGCACCGAGGCCCCTTCCGCCTCACCCGCTGACCACCGAGATCAGGGAGCATTCACCGACGAATCTCGCCCGATTCTCCGCCAGGACCGCTCCGTGATCTTGGTACAGACCGCGCCGGTCACGGCTGTGACCGCCGCCGGTACGGAAACACGAAGCGGCGCACCGCGATCACGCCGGACCGCTCATCGGATGTCTCGCCGGTGGCGAGCAGGTGCGCGATCACGGGGTGGCGGTCCCGAACCAGCGGGACAGCGCCATCAGGAGGTCTTGTTGGTCCGAGCCCGCCCAGGCTATGTGGCCGTCGGGACGGAGCAGGAGTGCCGGGGCGGGGAGTTGGTCGCTGATGTCGACCACGTGGTCGACTCGGTCGGACCAGCCGGTGATCGAGAGGGTGCCGGTTTGGTCGAGGAGAAGGCCGCGGGCCTGGTGCAGGTGTTCGTAGAGGCGGCCGTTCTTCAAGGGGACGTCGCGTTGGCGGCGGCCGATCAGGTCGTCGGCGGAGCCGAGGTCGTAGCGGATATTGAGGGCGGTGACCTTTTCGATGAGGTAGCGGTGAACGTCCTCGAACTCCATGAGTTCGGTCAGGATGCGGCGGATGGCTTGCTGGCCGGGGTCGAGGGAGGTCAGTTCGCTGGAAGCGCGGGCGGTGGTGAGGACGTCGGCGGCCACGGGGCGGCGTTCGGATTCGTAGGTGTCGAGGAGATCGGCCGGGGCCCAGCCGGATACGGCGGCGGCCAGCTTCCAGCCGAGGTTCACCGCGTCCTGGACGCCCAGGTTCAGGCCCTGGCCGCCATTCGGGGGATGGATGTGGGCGGCGTCGCCCGCGAGGAAGACGCGGTCCACGCGATAGCGGTCGGCGAGGCGGGTGGCGTCGCCGAAACGCGACAGCCAGCGCGGGGAATGGGCTCCGAAGTCGGTGCCCGCCAGGGCGCGAACCTGGCGGGTGAGGTCGTCGAGGGTGGGCGGGGTGTCACTGTCCTCGGCGAGGCCGTCAGCGGGGGCACCCAGGCGGTAGACGCCGCCACCGAGCGGGACCGCGCCGAAACGGCGGTGGGTCTTGTGGACCTCCATGACCGTCGCCATCACCTCGTCCTGCGGGGCGGTGAGTTCGACCTCGCCGAGCAGGGTTTCGAAGCGGGCCGGTTCGCCAGAAAAGTCGACGCCGACCAGTTTGCGGATGGCAGAGCGGCCGCCGTCACTGCCGACCAGGTAGCGCGAGCGCAGTGTCGAACCGTCCGCCAGTTCGGCCGTCACGCCCGTCTCGTCCTGGGTCAGCCCGGTCACCAGCGCGCCGTAGCGGATCTCCGCGCCGAGCTCGACCGCCCACTCGGCCAGCAGGCGATCGGTGATCGGCTGCGGCAGGCCGAGCACGAACGGGAACGAGCTGTCCAACGTCAACGGCTTCGACGGGACGATCCCGGCGAAGAACGCGCTCGGGTCGTGCTGCTTGCCCAGCGCCACGAACCGATCCGCGACCCCGCGCTGATCGAGCACCTCCAGACTGCGCGCGTGCATCCCCATCGCCCGCACCACCTTGGTCGGCTCCGGATCGCGCTCCAGCACGACCACTCCGACCCCGTGCAACCGCAGCTCCGCGGCCAGCATCAACCCCGTCGGCCCGGCCCCGACAATGATCACATCGACCATGAACGCCCTCCTGATTTCCGCAGGTCATCGCCTTACGGTCGACGATTCTGCGGCATACCCGGGGCCTTGCCGCAAGCCCCCCACTGCGATATACGTTGAAGGGGGAGGGAAATTCGAACGCGATCGTCTACTTCAGGACGAGTCCCGCGGCGATGAACGTCACGATCACCAGGACCGCGAACCAGGTGATCAGCTGCCAGTGCATGATCGCCGACTTCTGGGCCGCGACCGTCAGGCGCAAAGTGGCGTCCACCCGATTGTGGTCGGCGATGCGGCGACGGGTCTGAGCCAGGTCGTCGGCCTGCTGCTGAGCCGCGATCTCGGCGCGCTCCAGGCGGTGGTTCAGGCGCAGCAGCTGTTTGGACTTGTCGCGGGTGGCCTTGCGGGCCAGCGCCAGCGCGGTGCGCTGATTCGTGAGTTCCTGACGCTGGCGGGCGATGACCGCGGCCTGCGTGCGGGTGTGGCGCTCCCAGTCGGTCACTGTCGCCCATCCTCCCGTGTGTTCGTCGCGGCAGCCGAACGCTATTTCGGCGGCCACCCAGCCCGTCACGAATTCGTCCAGTTCGCACGAGGTTTGGCGCGCCGACACTACACCGCCCGGCCCGGCGGTCAGCAGCCCGCCGGTCACCCGGTACGCGCGGCCCGCGGCGGCGAAATCGTCGAGAGCCAGCGCGGGCAGCTGCGCGGTCCAGAACCCGGGCGGGCAGATCCAGAGGACTTCACCGCACCCGCCGGTCCGCAGCTCGGCCGTGATCAGCCGGGCGCGCGTCAATTCCGGTGGCGCACTGGATACCTCGATCGCACAGGTGCGATCACCCTTGCGCCACAACACATCAACAGTGTGCGCGCCGACTACCGTACCCAGGCTCACCTCCTCGGCTCCGGCCGCGAGCAGCTGCCCGCGCAACCAGAACTCCAGCCGTCGCACATCCTGACGGCAGTCCGCACAGTCGGTTTCCCGGCACCGCTCCCCCGCCGCATGACCCTTGCCCGCGGCACGACCCTTGCCCGCCGCGGCCGGCGAATCCGTCACCGCCGCCGCGGGATTCACGCGCGAGACCGGGTCGGCGAGAGCCACCGACCGGTCGCGCTGACCATCCGCTCGCCTCATGCTCACAAGATCACCCCAGCCACCACACTCACCGCAGGGGCCGCTCCCGCCTCATCGGAAACCACCAGCCCTAGCTGTCACTTCCAGAGTGCCGCAGCGCATGCACCCACCGGCAGCAAAGCGACCAGATTCGTTACGCAACCGCGAGCCGCGTGTGATCAAGCGCGTCGCGGTTCGTAATCGTCGACCGCGATGCCGAGACCGAACTTCGCGCCATGACAATAGTCGTGACCGGCCACGCCCCAACCGGTCCGTCCCCGATGCCCCGGTAATGTCCGGGATGCCCGCTCGCGCCCCCGCCGCTACTCTTTCGAAATGCTCCCGCCGCAGTCCCCGAACCCGCAGCTCAGCGCGCTACACCCGACCCTGAGGGCGGCGCGCGCCGCCAACTCGGCGGCGTTCGCGCTGCAGGGGTTCTTCCTGGCCGTCATCCTCACCGAACTTCCGCAGCAGAAGGACAAATTCGGGCTCACCGACGGCCTGATCGTGGCCTCGGTCGCGATGATCTCGCTGCTCGCCGGGGCCGGCAGCATCACCGCCGAGCGGATCGCGCTGCGCTGGTCGAGCCGGACCGCGCTGCGGATCGGGCTGGCATTGATCGTGGTGGCGGGCGTGGCGATCGCGGTATCGCCGAACAAGATCGCGCTCTTCGCGGCGCTCGCGGTGTACGGCATCGCGCTGGGCATCGTCGACGCCGGAACGAACATGCAGGCGGTGTTCATTCAGCACGGCTATGGCCGCTTCGTGCTCGTCTCGTTCTATGCGGCCTGGAGCGCGGGATCGGTCGCGGGCGCGCTGCTGGTATCGGCGTTCGAGACGCTGGACATGCCGCTGACGATCTCCATCCTGATCGCCGCCGCGGTGGTGCTGGCCGGGTGCCTGGCCGCCGGGCCGCGCCTGCTGGGCACCGACGAGGCCGAAGCGGGTCCGGCCGAACAGGAAACGACCAGTTCGGTGCCAGTGCGCATCTTCTGGATCTTCGGCACGGTGATCGCGCTCGCCTTCGCCATCGACCTCGCGGTCGGCAACTGGTCGGCGCTGTACCTGAAGGACGAACTGCTGTCGTCCTCCTGGACCGCCGCGCTCGCACTGGCCGCCTATCAGGGCGCTTCGCTGCTCGGCCGCCTGACCGGCGACCTGTGGGTGCGCCGCTTCGGCCCGCGCACCGTGGTGCGGACCGCCGCCGCGGTCGGCTCGATCGGCCTGGTGATCGTGGTGTCCGCACCCGGACCGGCGGTGGCGATCCTCGGATTCCTGGTCGCCGGAATCGGCTTGCCGGTGATTGCACCGTTGTGCTTCAGCGAAGCCGGGCAACTCACCAGTGGCCGCGACCTCGACGCGCTCATAGCGCGGCTCAACCTGTTCAACTACGCGGGCACCCTGGTCGGCGGCGCGGTGGTCGGCGTGCTCGCCGACGCCGTGAACATGCGGGCCGGATTCGCGATTCCGCTCGCCTTCGCGGTGCTGCTGATCGGGTTCGCCCGCGTCTTCCACCCGCGCGCCACCACCGCCCCCTCGCCCACCGAACCCGCGGCGGAGCCTGCTTGACTGGACGCATGAGCGACGCCGTAGCAATCGAACCGGCGGTCGCGGACGATGCCGACGAGCTCGCCGCCGTGGCCGCCGTGACCTTTCCCCTCGCCTGCCCGCCCGGATCGACACCGGAGGACATGGCGGCGTTCATCGCGGAGGTGCTGTCGGCGGACCGGTTCCGCGAGTACCTCGACGACGGGGAGCGGTCGGTGCTCAAGGCGGTCCTGGACGAGAAGATCGTCGGCTACGCGCTGCTCAACGCGATGCCGCCCGCGAACCCCGACGTCGCCGCCGTCGTCACGCAGCGCCCGGTGACCGAACTCAGCAAGATGTACGTGCTGCCGGGCCAGCACGGCAACGGAGTGTCCGCGGCCCTGATGCGCGCCGCCCTGCAGACGGCGCGCACCGGCGGCGACATCGCGGTGTGGCTGGGCGTGAACCAGGACAACGTGCGCGCCCAGCGCTTCTACACCAAACACGGCTTCACCGTGGCCGGCACCAAGACCTTCACCGTCGGCAGCCGGCTCCACCACGACTACGTCATGCTGCACCGGTTCTGACACTGGTTCTGACACGCCGCCCGCGAGCGGCGACCGCACCGGCAACCGCCGATTCGGCATCGCCCGCGACCAATTCGACGTGGCTGCCCCGGAACCGCTGCCGCATACGGCGATCGTGGGTCACCAGGACCACCGCACCGGTGTAGCCGTCCAGGGCCTGCTCCAGATCCTCGACCAGGCTCGGGGACAGGTGGTTGGTCGGCTCGTCGAGCAGGAGCAGATCCACCGGATCGGTGACCAGCCGGGCCAGTTCGACACGGCGCCGCTGACCGTAGGACAGCTCGCCCAACCGCAGGCCCAGGTCGGCCGGGCGGAACAGGCCCAGCGCCAGCAGCGCGTCGGCATGCTCGTCCGGGTAGCCCGTGCGGCCGGACGCGAACGCCTCCAGCACCGTTCGATCCGCCGGACCCGACGTCTCCTCCTGTCGCAGATGCCCGACCCGGCCGCGGACCGTGACCACGCCCGAGTCGGCGGCCAGCTCACCGGCCAGCAGCCGCAGCAGCGTGGTCTTGCCCACGCCATTGGGGCCGGTCACCAGCATCCGATCAGCCGCACCGATCCGCAGCCCGGCCAGACGCAAACGGCCCTGCACCACAACCGAACTCAACTCGGCGACCGGCGGCAGCGCGGACCCCGCCGACAGCACCGACTCCGGCTGCGGCGCGGCCGGTGCGTCCGGGAGGGCGAGATCGGCGGTGAAGCGGAGCGGGTCCGGGGGTGGGGCGATGGGATTCGTGGTCAGGCGGGAGACCCTTTCCTTGGCGTTGCGGATGCGGGATTGCGCGCCGTGGCCGCGGCTGCGGGTCCGGAAGGGACCCGCGGCGAAGACCGCCAGGGGGAGTTTGCGCGGAATCGCGTCCAGGCGTGCGACATTCGACTCCGCGAGGCGGCGGTTGCGGGACAGTTCGGCACGCCAGCGGTCGTGCTCCTGGTGTCGGCGGTGGCGTTCGGCGGCCTTGGCGGTGAGGTAGCCGGCGTAGCCGTTGCCGTGGCGGGTGACCGCGCCGCCGTCCACCTCGAGCACGATCTTGGTGATGCGCTCGAGGAAGACGCGGTCGTGGGTCACCGCGACCACCGTGCCGGAATGCTCCCGCAGGTGACGTTCCAGCCATTCGACCGCGCCGTCGTCGAGATCGTTGGCGGGCTCGTCGAGCAGCAGCAGTTCCGGCGACGAGGCCAGGGTGGCCGCCAGCGCCAGCCGCCGCCGCTGACCGCCGGACAGCGTGCCCAGCAGTCGATTTCGGTCCAGGTCCGGCAGGCCCAGGCCGTGCAGGGCCGCGTCCACCCGGGCGTCAACCGTGTATCCGCCGCGCGCCTCGAAGCGGGCCACCAGGTCGGTGTACGCGTCGAGCCGCTTGCCGAGCGGGCCCGGGGCGACGAGATCGGCTTCGGCCGTGCGCATCCGGGACTCCAGGTCCCGGAAATCGCTGAGCGCCAGGTCGATCGCGTCGACGACGGTGGCGGTGGGCGGGAGCTCCAGGGTTTGCGTCAAATAGCCGACACCGCCCGCCGCCCGCACGACGACATCACCGTTGTCGGGCCGGTCGCGACCGGCGATGAGCCGCAACAGAGTCGACTTCCCGGCCCCGTTGTCGCCGACGATGCCGACCTTCTCACCGGGACCGATGGACAGGCTCACCTCGTCGAGCACCACGCGATCGGCGTAGCGCTTGGTGACGCCGGACAGGGTCAGCTGGGATACCGCGGAGGGTTGGACAGAAAGCACAGGGGTCTCCTGTTCTGGCTCGCGCGCGAGCCGGATCGTGGGGGAACCCACGCGAAAATCGGTCGCCGACAGGCGAATACGAGCCACTGACCAGCGGATACGCGTGGGGAGGGAGTCGCGGCGGAGCAGGTGCTCAACGCGGCGACGCGATCACAAGAAAAGGAAACCGAAACCCATGAGGACTCGAACGGTAGCGGTGACGCGACAGGGTCGTCAACCACTTTGATCGGGATCACACACACGGCGAGCGCCGGGCGGGATCACCCGCCCGGCGCTCGACCGTGCTGTTCACGAAGTGTGAAACGCCTTGTCAGGCCAGCAGTTTCGCCTTCAGTGCGGCGATGTCCGCGTCGGTCAGCTTCAGCCCGTCGCGCACGTAGCCGTCGAAGCTGCCGTAGCTCTTGGTCGCCTGGTCGAAGGCCGAGTCCAGCGCCGAGGCGGTCACGCCGTTGAGCATGTCGCCGTCCTTGGCGCCGCGGTAGTAGTTCGACAGCAGGTAGTCGTAGTAGACCGTGTCCTTGTCCACGCCCAGGAGGGTGAGCAGCACCGCCGAGGTCCAGCCGGTGCGGTCCTTGCCCGCGGTGCAGTGGAACAGCACGCCGCCCGGGTTGTAGGCGATGTCGCGCAGCACGTTCGCGAAGCCCTCGTTCGCGCCGGGCGCGGTGATGAAGGCGCGGTACAGGTCGGTGCCCGCGGACAGGGTGGAGGCCATCACCTGCGGCGGGGCCTGGCCGATGATGTCGTCGTGGTGCTCGGTGGCTCCGGCGGGCACCTTGTCCTGACCCATCAGCTGCTCGTAGCCGGTGCGCAGGTCGTGGATGGAGACCACATTGTCGGCGGTGAGCTTGGCCAGGTCGGCGTCGGTGGCCTTGCTCAGTTCGCCGGTGCGGAAGACCAGGCCGGTGCGCACGGTGTGGCCGTCAGCGGTCCGGTAGCCGCCGGCGTCGCGGGCGTTGAGCACACCGGTCAGGCCGAGGGCGCGGTTGTCGGTGTTGACCAGCACGCTGCTAGTGGCGGCCGGCGGGTCGGCGGCGACGGCGGTCGCCACCGAACCGAGACTCGCGGACAGGGCGATGGTGACCGCCGCGGCGGCCTGAACAGCACGGTTACGCAAGGTGGGGCTCCCTTCCGGGGCCGAAAACCGACTTCGACCCGGTTTTGGCTGACCACCGAAATCTATTACCCCGGCAAACTATGAAAGCCACCGGGGTGGGCAACGCCCGGGATCTCACCGGAGACCCCGAGCCCACCGGAACCGGATCAGGCGTGAACCGGAGCCTCGAAACGCGACAGCGCCAGCAGACGCGAGATCGCGCGCAGGTACTTCTTGCGGTAGCCGCCGTCGAGCATCTCCTGGGTGAAGATCTCGTCCAGCTTCGCGCCCGACACCGTCACCGGGGTACCCGCGTCGTAGAGCCGGTCGGCCAGCACCACGATGCGCAGGGCGACAGCCTGATCGGTGACCGGGTGCACGCCCGAGACGTACACCGCCGACACGCCGCTGATCAGCGCGCCGTAGCGGGACGGGTGCAGGGTGCTCAGGTGCTTCAACAGCTCGTCGAAGTCGTCGAGCGTGGAATCCGGTGTGGCCGTGGCCCGTTCGACCAGCAGCTCCTGCGAGGTCGGCTCCGGGGCGGGCGGCAGATCGCGGTGCCGGTAGTCGGGGCCGTCCACGCGGATCGGCTCGAACAGCGAACCCAGCTTCTTGATCTCGCGCAGGAAGTCCTGCGCCGCGAAACGGCCCTCGCCCAGCTGGCCCGGCAGGGTGTTGGAGGTCGCCACCACCGAGACGCCGCGCGCGGTCAGCTCGGTCAGCAGCCGCGAGACCAGCATGGTGTCGCCCGGATCGTCGAGCTCGAACTCGTCGATGCACAGCACGCTGTTGGCCGACAGCCGCTCCACGGCGTTGTTGAAACCCAGCGCGCCAACCAGATTGGTGAGCTCACCGAAGGTGCCGAACGACTTCGGGTTCGGCACGCTGTGGAAGATCGAGGCCAGCAGGTGGGTCTTGCCCACGCCGAAGCCGCCGTCGAGATACAGGCCGATGCCCTGCACCGGCTTCTTCTTGCCGAACAGGCTCTTCTTGTCCGCGGCCTTACGCAGCTTGGTGACCTGATCGGCGAACAGTTCGGCCTTCAGCACGGCCGCGGCCTGCGACGGTTCCTTCGGATCCGGGATGTAGGAACCGAAGCTCACCTCGTCGAAGGTGGGCGGCGGAACCATCTGGGCCACGAGCTGGTCGGCCGGAACCTCCGGGTGGCTGTCGACGAGGCGTTTCTGCACTGCGTCAGCGTAGATCCGGGCCCGCGTGGGGCTTTACGCAGCATGTGCCGAATGCGATTCAGCTCACAGAACCCCGCCGCGCCCGCACCCGGATCGCATCCCGCACCCGACGCGGATGGCATCCGATGGCCAACGCGCCCGCACCCGAGGCTGAAACCGCGTGCCCGACCTGGCAGGCTGTAGCGCATGCGCTGGACTCGGGCCGCTCTGCTGGCGTCGACACTGACGGTATTGGTGACCACCGCCTGCGGGGCCGGGCCGTCCGACCGGCCCGCCGTCGCCGTGGAACACCCGCACCAGGCCGGAAACGCCCCCACCACCGCGCCCGCCGACACTCCCCCGCCCGCACCCGAGGTGCCCAAGGCGGAATTGCAGTGGAAGGACTGCACCGCACCGACGTTCAGCCTGCTCTCGCTCGGAGCGCCGCCACAGGGTCTGGTGCTCGAATGCGCCGAGTACACCGCGCAGATCGATATCGCGGGCAATGTGTCGGGCATCTTCAAGAACGCGGTGCTGCGCGCTCGCTACGACCGGACGCCCAAGGACGTGGCGCCGCTGGTGCTGACCTCCGGATCCGACCGGTCCTCCACCTCCACCCTGGCCGGACTCGCGGCCGGGCCCGCCAGCGCGCTGCTGGCCGCGCGGCCCATCATCGCGGTGGACCGGCGCGGCATCGGCAGCTCGGTGCCGGTCAGCTGTATGACCGACCCGCAACGCCGGGTGCTGGCCGACCAGGCCCAATTCACGCGCGGCACAACCGATCCCGTGGACGCCATGGCGACCGCCGGCCGCGAGGCCACCGTGGCCTGCCTGGACTTCCTGGCCCCGGGCCAGGGCCTCTACGACGCGCCGCACGCCGCCGACGACATCGAACAGCTGCGCAAGCAGTTGCAGGTGGACCACATCGCGCTGCTGGGCACCGGCACCGGCGCGAACGTGGCGCTGAACTACGCGCGCAAGTACGGACCCAAACTGGGCCGCCTGATCCTCGACTCGCCCCAGGCCATCGGGCTCGACGCCAACGGGCGCGCCGAACAGAAGGTGAAGGGCCAGGAGGCCGCGCTCACCGCCTACGCGCAGCGTTGCGCCTCCCTGAACTGCTCGCTCGGCGCCGATCCGCGCGCGACGGTCGTCGACCTCGCCAACCGGGCCGCCGCCGGGCAGCTGCCCGATCTGTCCGCCTCCGCGTTCGTGACCACGCTGAGCGGTTACCTCGGCGACTCCCGCGCCCACGGCAACCAGCAGATCACCGAATTCGCCGACGCCCTGACCGCCCTCGGCAAGGGCGACCGCGGCCCGATCACCCCGTTCGTGCTGCGCGCCACCGCCGCGATCGCCACCGACGGCGAATACGTCAACCGCTGCACCGACAATCACGAGCCCTCCACCCCCGGCAAGGCCAAGGAACTCGAAACCGCCTGGGCCACCCACTATCCGGTGTTCGGCAAGGTCGCGGCCATCGACCTGATGGCCTGCTCGGCCTGGCCCGCCGCCACCCCCATGGCACTGCCCGACAAGCTCACCCTCCCGGTCCTGGTCATCGGCGGCAGCGCCGACCCCGTCACCGGTCAGGACGGACGGCCCACCGTCACCGGCGCCCTCGGCACCGCCGGAGCCCGCACCGCGACCGTCGTCTGGCAGGGCTGGGGCCACCCGACCTTCGCCCACTCCGGCTGCGCCCAGCAATCCCTCGCCGACTACCTGAAGGAAGGAAAGCTCCCCGCGGACGGCACCGCCTGCCCCGCCTGACACCGCGGCCGCGCGCCTTTTCGGGCTCGAGAACAAGGACCGGCAACCTCCATCGACCAGGGCTGGCCGCACCACGTGACGCGTCGGCCATCCCACGGCGGCGGCCGACACCGTGGGCAAGGCCGACCGTCGCACCAGAGGCTGCGTCGAATTGTCCCCCCGTATGCCATCGCAACCACTGATCTCGCAACGTTCGGGGTAACTCGCCGGGTACGTCCGAAATCGGTTCGGCACCCAGCCGCCGGCACGGATGAGAAACGGACGACGGCACCCGAGCCGCCCGCTGAGGTCCCGGAGAGGCGGAACTGCGGGTCGGCGCATGTGTGACGCGGGGATTCGGTGTACCGTGCCCGAGTGTTCCTTCGCCAGCTCGAGCCCCGCACCGCTCGCACCACATCCGAAGTACTGAACTTCGTCCTGTGGCCGTTCGCGATACTCACGGTGCTGAACCGGGTGTTCATCAAGGCTGTCAACGGGTTCATCACCGACGACTTCCGTCCGGTGTACAACGCCTCGCTGGCGTTCCTCAACCACCACGCCATCTACGGTGAGAACTACGACACCACCGACCCCCACTACCTGTACCCGCCGAGCGGGACGCTGCTGATCTCGCCGCTGGCCATCCTGGACCCGGAGAAGTCGCGGTGGGGGTTCATCCTGGTCAACGCGATCGCCATCCTGCTTGCCTGGTACCTGCTGCTCAAGCTGTTCGACTACTCGGTGAAGTCGGTGGCCGCGCCCGCGCTGCTGCTGGGCATGTTCGCCTCCGAGACGGTCACGAACACGCTGGTGTTCACCAACATCAACGGCTGTCTGTTTTTGTCGATGATGGTGTTCATCCACCTGATCCTGAAGCGCAAGGACCTGTGGGCGGGCGTGGCGCTCGGCCTGGCGATCGCGGTCAAGGGGCCGCTGCTGGCGCCGCTGCTGCTGATCGCGCTGGCCCGCGGGCAGTGGAAGGTGTTCATCACCGCGCTCGGAATCCCGGTGGCGCTCAACCTGATCGCGTGGCCGCTGATCGTCGACTTCGACCAGTTCTGGTCGCACACGCTGCCCTACCTGACCGAGTCGCGCGACTACTTCAACAGCGCGATCGTCGGCAACGGCGCCTACTACGGCGTCGCCGACTGGCTGGTCTGGGTCATCCGGATCGCCATGGCCGCCATCGTGGCGCTCACGCTGTGGATGCTGTACCGCTACTACCGCGAGGACGAGGTGTTCTTCGTGTGCACCTCGGCGGGCATCATGATCACCGCGACCCTGCTGCTCGGCTCGCTGGGCCAGATGTACTACTCGATGTACCTGTTCCCGCTGCTGATGACCGTGGTGCTGCCGAACTCGGTGATGCGCAACTGGCCCGCCTGGGTCGCGGTGTTCGGGTTCATGTCCTACGACAAGTGGCTCTCCGACCGCTGGCAGCACCCCGGCCGCGTGGTCGAGTACCTGCGCACCACCTTCGGCTGGGGCCTGCTGCTCATCGTCGCGTTCTGCGTCCTCGGTGACCGCTATCTGGCCGCCAAGCGCGAGGGCCGGCTGCGGGCCGGCAAGTCCCTGGACCCGGCCTGGATGCACCCAGAGTGGGCCGCCACCGAACCGGAACCGGTCGTCGCGCCCCGAACCAAGGCGGGCGCGGCGTACTAGCGTGGAAACATGAGTTCCGACGCCAAACCCACCCCGACCGCCCTGCCGGTCCCGCGCATCCAGCTCACCCCGCAGGAATGGCGCACCAAACTGACCCCCGACGAATACCGTGTCCTGCGCGAAGCGGGCACCGAGCGGGCGTTCACGGGCGAATACACCGACACCGAGACCGAGGGCGTCTACTCCTGCCGGGCCTGCGGGGCCGAATTGTTCCGCAGCACCGAGAAATTCCATTCGCACTGCGGCTGGCCGTCGTTCTTCGACCCGGCCGAGTCGGACGCGGTGGTGCTGGTGGAGGACGACTCCCTGGGCATGCGACGCGTCGAGGTGCTGTGCGCCAACTGCCACAGTCACCTGGGGCACGTGTTCGAGGGCGAGGGTTACCCCACGCCCACGGACAAGCGCTACTGCATCAACTCCCTCTCACTGCGACTGCAGCCCGCGGAGGACTCCACCAGCTGAGCTCACCGGCTGGCGGCGAGACCGCTCTCGGCCTTGGCCGCTTCCCGCGCCAGGATGCGGGCCCGCTGTTCCTCGAATCGGATGACGTCCTTCTCGAGGTTCTCCATGTACAGGCCCAGTTCCTCCCGGGCCTTCTCGCCGCGCGCGGTGAAGTCGTCGCGCTCGAAGATCTTCCAGATCTTCAGCACGGGCCACAGGACCTCGTCGAGGTGCTGCCGTAAATCGTAGATGCCGTGCTTGACCATGAGTACGCCGTTGCGCCGCCAGTTCGGCATGCCGTGGCCCGGCATCGCGAAGTTCATCACCACCGAATTGATGCATTCGATGGCCTGATCCGGGGCGAGGTCGATCGCGGCCCCCGCGACATTGCGGTAGAAGATCATGTGCAGGTTCTCGTCCGCGGCGATGCGGGCGAGCAGGCGGTCACAGACCGGGTCCTCGCACACGCGGCCGGTGCTGCGGTGGCTGACGCGGGTGGCGAGCTCCTGGAAGGTGACGTAGGCGACCTGGTCCATCACCCCGCCGAAGCCCATGGGCGCGTTCACGCCGCGGGTCATGTGCACCATCCGGTCGTGCTCGAGCGCGACCGGATCGACCGCACGGGTGACGACCAGGTAGTCGCGCATGGCGATGCCGTGGCGGTTCTCCTCGGCCGTCCAGCGGCCCACCCAGGTGCCCCACGCGCCGTCCATCGAGAAATTCTCGGCGATGGTGCGGTGGTAGGACGGAAGATTGTCCTCGGTGAGCAGATTGGTGATCATCGCGACCTTGGCGACCTCCGAGAGCCTGGATTGCCCGGGCTCCCAATCGGTTCCGCCCATCGCGGCGAAGTTGTAGCCCTCGTCCCACGGAATGTAATCGTGCGGATTCCACTCCTTGGCGATGGCGAGGTGCCGATCGATATTCTGGCCGACGACCGGTTCCAATTCGGTCAGCAGCTCGAGTTGCGTCAATTCTTTCGCCATGCAAAGCCCTCCGATGTCGGTAGAGACAAACTTGCAGACCAATCGATCGCGCTCACAGTAGTCTGTCGGGCTCCCATGCCGACTGCCGCATCGGCGAGTCCTGCCGGCATTCGACACCCGACGGGTCCGCTATATCCGAGTTGTGCACATATACCGGATCTTTCGCGGCCAGATTGACCAGCGCCATCACGCCAATGAATACATCGACGAGTTTCCACACCAGGGTCGGTGACCCCAGCGCACCGCCGAATACAGCCGGCAGCACCAGCATTCGATAACCGAGCAGCATCGGCCGGCTGATGGTCAGGAATTCGACATCGGCCTCCCCGTAGTAGTAATTGCCGATCAGGGAACTGAACGCGAGCATCACCACGATCACCGTCAGCGCGTGACCCGACCACGCGCCCAGGGTCTGCTCGAGCGAGCGCCGGGTGATGTCGGCGCCGCGACGCTCCGACCTCACCGGATTCGTGGTGAGGATGATGAACGCCGTGCACGATGGCGTCATTGATGTCGACGATCGCGGAGTCGAGGGTGTGCACCCATTGAGGCTATCGACCGGCAACTGCCAGATGTGGCTTCTCGAACCCGGCCAGTCGCGATGCGCCGCGGGGAGCACGTGTTCGAGGGCGAGAGATGTCCCGCGCCCGCAAACAAGCGCTACCGCGTCGAACCGACCGCGCGCGGGCCACACCCCTCGGGCGGCACAGGCGGATCGGGTCGCAGAAACTCTATGGGGCGGCCCCGATGTCGCGCATGCCCCGAATTCTGCGGGCAGGCAGCGGGTTACCGTGCGGCAACGACCGCCGCGGCAACCCGCCGAACACGTCAGGGCAGCGCGTTGATCAGCTGCTCGAGCTCCACGCGCGGACCGGTGAAGAACGGAATCTCCTCGCGCACATGCCGGCGCGCCTCGGTGGCGCGCAGATCGCGCATCAGGTCCACGATGCGGTGCAGCTCCGGGGCCTCGAACGCGAGGATCCACTCGTAGTCGCCCAGGGCGAAGGACGCGACCGTGTTGGCGCGCACGTCCGGGTAGTCGCGGGCGGCCTTGCCGTGGTCGGCGAGCATCTTGCGACGCTCCTCGTCGGGCAGCAGGTACCAGTCGTAGGAGCGCACGAACGGGTACACGCAGATGTAGTTGCCTGCCTCCTCGCCCGCCAGGAACGCGGGGATGTGGGACTTGTTGAACTCGGCCGGGCGGTGCAGGGCGGCCTGGCTCCACACCGGGTTCGAGATCTGGCCCAGCTCGGTGACGCGGCGGAAATCGGAGTACGCGGCCTGCAGATCCTCGATCTGCTCCGCGTGCCACCAGATCATGAAGTCGGCGTCGGCGCGCAGACCCGCGACGTCGTAGATGCCGCGCACCACGACACCGCGCTCCTCGAGCGACTCGAAGAAGGCCGTGGCCTCCTTGATCGCCGCCGCGCGGTTCTCACCGAGCTCGCCGGGCTCCACCTGGAACACCGAGAACATGAGGTAGCGGATGGTGTCGTTGAGGGCCTTGAAGTCGAGTCGCGCCATGGCCCCCATCGTGCCACTGCCCCTCCGACCGCCCGGAATCGGGCAGGACGGACAGCGGATTCAGCGGGCGGTGGCCGCCCAGGAGGCGATGATGCGGCGCAGGCCGTCGTGGAAGACGGCGTCGCTGGTGAGCAATTCGGTGACGGTGTCCAGATGGGTTGCCATGATCGGGAATTCATCGGGATCCAGGGCGGCCAGGCGGCCCCGGGTGGCGAGCTGGGTGGGTTTGCGGTCGCGGAACTCGACCAGGCTCGCGCAGCCCAGCGTGTAGAGATAGCACTCGCGGTAGGCGAAGAACGACTGCTCCGGGGTCAGCCCGAGCGAGATGTTGTCGGCCAGTTGCGGTTCGGTGAGCCGGGCCAGGATGCGGCGGCCCACCCACGGGCGCGGGCCGCGCAACATGACCAGGCCCGGGTAGGCGGTGAGCAGGTCGTACCAGGCCGAGAAACGGCGCTCGGTGGACTCCGACCAGTCGCCGGAGCCGGGCGGAACCTCGGGGAGGTCCAGGGCCAGGACGTCCGCCACGAGTTCGACCAGGCCGTTGAAATCGCCGCCGCCGCGGCGCACGACGGTAGTGTGCGAGACCCGCAGATGCGCGGCGATGCCGCGGAAACTCAGCTCGCTCGCGCCTCGGGATCCGATGATCTCCAACCCCGCGCGGGCGATCGCCTCGGGAGTCGCCTCGGCCAGCGACTGGGAGTTCCTGGGCATGTATCCATCGTAAGTTACAGTGTAACCAGGGGGTCGATCGGCCCGGGGTTCCCGCAGGCCGTGCGCGCGGAACAACGTGCCCGACCGGAAGTCTGACCAGATCGAGCGAAAAGAGCGCACGTGCAGTTGACCCATGCCGACGTGACAACCGCGGCCGAACGGATCGCCGGACACACCCGGTCCGTCGTGCTCGCCCGGGCGGACACCGAGACGGTGCCGGTGGCCGGGGACGTCTGGCTGGCGCTCGAGCACATGCAGCACACGGGCAGTTTCAAGGCGCGGGGGGCCGCGAATTTCGTGCTGGCGCACCAGGCCCGGGGGCGGCTGCCGAGGGTCGGCATCACGCTGGCCTCCGGCGGGAACGCGGGCGTGGCGGGAGCGTGGGCGGCGCGACTGGTGGGCTCCAGCGCCACGGTGTTCCTGCCCGACGCCACCCCCGCCGTCAAACTGGCTCGGCTCCGGACGCACGGCGCGCAGGTGCTGTGCGGCAACGGCGGATACGCCGAGGCGGCCGCCGAATGCGAGCGGTTCGCGGCGGTCAGCGGGGCGCTGCGCTCCCACGCCTACGACGACCCGTACATCGCGGCGGGCGCGGGGACCCTCCTGGAGGAGATCGTCGCCCAGCTCCCGGACCTCGACACCGTGCTGGTCGCGGTCGGTGGCGGCGGGCTGCTCGCCGGAATCACGGTGTCCGCCAACCACCATGGCGTGCGGGTGGTCGCCGTCGAACCCGAGAACTGCCGCGCGTTCAATGCCGCCCTCGCCGCCGGGGCACCCGTCGACGTCGACATCGACTCCGTCGCCGCCGACTCCCTGGGCGCGCGCCGCGTCACCCCCATCGCCCTGTCCGCCGCCGCCGCGGGCGACGTCCAGTCGGTCCTGGTCACCGACGAGCAGATCGCCTCCGCCCGCCAAACTCTGTGGGACACTCGGCGACTCGCCGTCGAACACGGCGCCGCGACCGCCCTGGCAGCCCTGCTGTCCGGCGTCTACGTCCCCTCGCCCGGCGAGACGGTGGCGGTTGTCGTGTGCGGCGCGAACACCGACCCGGCCGACCTCGTCGCACGATGACATCCGACGATCACTGACACCACCGGCGCGCACCGCCGGGCGCGCTCGGCGGATATCCGGCGCCGCAGAGCGTCCCCGCGGCGGCAGATACCCAGTGGTGCAAGCCATCCTCAGCGGCGCGTCGGCACGGCCGGGCGGGGATCCAGCCCCCAACAGGATCAGGGCGAGCGCCGCAGGGCGTCCCCGTGGCGGCAGATATCCAGTGGCGCAGGCCATCCTCAGCGGCGGGTCGGCACGGCCGAGTGGGGATCCAACCGCCGAGGATCAGGGCGAGCGTCTCAGGCCAGGTGGGCGGCGATGCGGGCGGCGGCCTTGCTGCCGCTGGCGGCGCAGGCCGGGACTCCGACGCCGTCGAGGTAGGCGCCCGCGAGGGCCAGGCCGGGGAGATCTGTTGTGGTGGAACGCAGGTCGAGGATGCGGGTGACGTGGCCGGGAGCGTACTGCGGGAGGCCGCCGGGCCAGCGTTGGACGACCGCGTGCAGGGGGCTGATGTCGGCGCCGGTGACGGTGGCGAGGTCCTCGACGGCGGCGGTGGTGAGGGCGGCGTCGGACCAGGACTGGGTGGAGTCGTCGCCGAAGCGGCCGAAGGAGGCGCGGACCAGGGCCACGTCACGGGTGGCGAGGTGGGGCCATTTGCGGCTGGAAAGAGTGAAGGCCTTGGCGCGCAAGGGTTCACCGGTGGCGACGAGGATGCCGGAGTTGTCCGGCAGGGCGGTGTCGGCGGGCAGGGTCAGGGCGACCACGGCCGAGGAGGCGAGTTCGATACCGGCGGCCAGGTCGGCGGCGTCGGGGGCCACCTCGCGCAGGAGGCGCGCGGTCACGGGGGCGGGTGTCGCGAGCACGACCGCGTTCACCTCGCCGATCGGGTCCAGCTGCCAGCCGGTCGCGGTGCGGGTGAGACGGGTTGCGGCGGTGCCGGTTTCGGACTTCACGTCGGCGGCGGCGCGCAGGGCGTCGAGCAGGACGCGGTAGCCGTCGCGGATGCCGCCGAACACCGGGGCCGTACTCGGGGGCGGGAGGGCCTCGGAGACGGCCCGGGTCAGGCTGGTCGCGCCCCGATCCAGGGCCGCGGCCAGGGTGGGCAGAGCGGCGCGCACGCCGATCGAATTCGCCAGGCCCGCATAGACTCCGCCGAGCAGCGGGTCGACGCTGCGGCGCACCACCTGCTCGCCGAAACGGTCACCGACCAGGTCCCCCACCGAGACATCCGCGCCCGGCTTCCAGCGCAGCGGCCGCGAGGGCTCCGCTTCGACCTGGGCCAGGGTGTCCGCATCCACCAGTCCCGCAAGCGATTCCGGTGTGGCGGGGATCCCCATCAGGGTGCGTTCGGGCAGGCGATGCCCGGTCCCCTCCGACCACACCAGGGGCCGCCTTCCCGCCGGGAACACGAGCTGATCCTCGATCCCCAATTCCCGCATCAATTCCGGGATCTCGGGCCGTCGTCCCACGAACGCCTCGGCCCCCAGATCCACCGGATCCCCGTCGATGTCGACGGTCCGGAGAATCCCCCCGACCCGGTCGCGCTCCTCGACGAGCACCAGCTCCGCCGACTCCCCCAGGGCCTGACGCAGCCGGTATGCGGCCACCAGCCCGCTGATCCCGCCACCGACCACCGCGACCCGCATCGATCACTCCTCGCCCGCTCGTCACCGCCGCGAACGCACCGCTCGCAGCGCGCGACCCGCACCTCGACGTCGAGCCGCTCCGACGCCAAACCTACTCCCGCCGCCCGGCCCGCCCCGCGTCGGTGCCGCGTCCGTGAGCCTGTTCCCGCGCCCTGGCGTACCCGTACGCGCCAACCCGGACCGGCCATCGTCGATCGCGCGGGAGTGTCCGAAGGATCATCCGCCCGACCGGCCCGCTGTGACCGTCCGAGCGCGACCGAGCGATCTCGCCCGGCGGATCTTCCACACCGCGCCGGCGACCGGCGACAGCGGCCGGACCGGTCGCCCGCACGCGCTCGTGGGTGCCGCGCCGACGTCGCCCGAGAGCAGCGCTCAGGCCCGCACCGCCGTCGTCAGAGCGGGGTGGGGAGGCTGTGGATCAGGGCGACGGTGTCGGTGATGACCGACGGGTCGGTGTTGGGGAGGACGCCGTGGCCCAGGTTGAAGATGTGACCCTTCGCACCGAGGGTGATCGCCTCGTCGGCCTCGCGGGCGATGCGGCGGACCTCCGCGTCGATGGCAGCCGGCCCGGAGAAGAGGACGGCCGGATCCAGGTTGCCCTGCAACGCTTTTCCGGGGCCGACCCGGCGGGCGGCCTCGTTCAGCGGGATCCGCCAGTCGACGCCGACGACATCCGCGCCCGCTTCGCCCATGGCGCCCAGCAGTTCTCCGGTGCCGACACCGAAGTGGATGCGCGGCACGCCGGCGGCGGCGATCTCGGTGAAGACCCGTTCCGAGTGCGGCATAACGTATTCGCGGTACTGGGCCAGCGACAGCGCGCCCGCCCACGAGTCGAACAGCTGCACCGCGTCCACGCCCGCGGCGATCTGCGCGCGCAGGAACTCGATGGTGATGTCGGTGAGCACGCCCAGCAGCTGGTGCCAGGTCTCGGGGTCGGCGAGCATCATCGCCTTGGTGCGCTCGTGGTTCTTGCTGGGACCGCCCTCGACCAGGTACGACGCCAAAGTGAACGGGGCACCGGCGAATCCGATGAGCGGGGTCTCGCCCAGGGCGTCGAGCAGCAGCTTCACGCCCGCGGTGACCGCGCCCACGTCCTCGGGGCGCAGCCGCGGCAGGGCGCGCACGTCGGCGACGGTGCGCACCGGGTCGGCCACGACCGGGCCGACACCGGCCACGATGTCGAGGTCGATGCCCGCGGCCTTGAGCGGAACCACGATGTCGGAGAACAGGATTGCCGCGTCGACCTGATGGCGGCGGACCGGCTGCATGGTGATCTCACACACCAGTTCCGGGTCGAAACACGATTCCAGCATGCCGATTCCGGCACGCACCTCCCGGTACTCGGGGAGGGACCGACCGGCCTGTCGCATGAACCACACCGGACGCCGATGCGGCACGCCACCGGTGGCGGCGGCGAGGAACGGGGCATCGGTCAGCTGGCGGCGGGCGTGAGTAGTCATCGCCGCCCATCGTAAAGGGGCGCGGCGGCGCGCCTCGCACTGCTGGGTGCCCGAGAGGTCTACGGTTGCGTTTCGTGACACCGCTCGACTTCCGCGACGGCGCTGCCCCGACCCCGGAGCCCGAAGAACCAGCCCGGTTCCGCGCCGCGGTCGAGGCCATGGGAACCGCGTCAGTGCATCCCCGCATCGAACTCGCACCGATCCGCCCGCCCCAGCGCCTGGCGCCGTACTCCTACGCCCTCGGCGCGGAAGTCACGCGACCCGACAGCAATGTGGTGCCCGTCGACTCCGACGGCGACGCGTTCGGCCGCCTGATCCTGCTGCACGACCCGGCCGGACAGGACGCCTGGCACGGCGTGTTCCGCTTGGTCGCGTACTGCCAGGCCGATATCGACTCCGCCCTCGCCGCCGACCCCCTGCTGCCCGAGGTGGCGTGGAGCTGGCTGGTCGACGCGCTCGACTCGCGCACCCCGTTCACCGCCCTGGGCGGCACGGTGACCGCCACCAGCTCGGTCCGCTACGGCGACATCGCCGGGCCGCCACGCGCCCACCAGCTCGAGGTACGGGCCTCCTGGACCGTCACCGACACCAACCTGCGCCCGCACGTGGAGGCGTTCTGCGAGGTGCTGGCCTACGCGGCCGGGCTGCCGCCCGCCGGGGTCACCCGGCTGGACGTGCGCCGGGGCGAGGGCACCGAGTAATTGCGGCCCGCGCCCACCGCTCGCCGAATTCCCGCCCGTCCGGGCGGGAAACCCCCTCTCGCCTGCGAGAACATCTGTACTGCAACGAAATCGCTAGCCGGTGAGTACGATTCCCCATGGCCCGACGCAGTGTCACGGCCGGTCGTTTCACCGACGTGACGCGGCTCGCCCTTGCCCAACCCGTAGAGTTCAAGACCATGTCCGTACCAGATGAACCCGAAGCCACTGCCGCGGTACCGTTGCTCGCGCCAGTGGACGGTGTACCGCCGGTACTGGACTCTGCCTCCGAAGTGGTCGCGGCCGCCCGCCGCCTCGCCGCCGGCACCGGCCCGCTCGCGGTCGACGCCGAGCGCGCCTCCGGCTTCCGCTACTCCAATCGCGCCTACCTGATCCAGCTGCGCCGCGAGGGCGCAGGCAGCTTCCTCATCGACCCCATCCCGGTCGACGGCGACCTGGCCCCGCTCGCGGACGCCATCAACGGCCTGGAATGGGTGCTGCACTCCGCCGACCAGGACCTGCCCGGGCTCGCCGAGCTGGGGCTGTACCCGGCCGAACTGTTCGACACCGAGCTGGGCGGACGCCTGGCCGGATACGAGCGGGTCGGGCTGGCCGCCATGGTCGAGAAGCTGCTGGGCCGCGAACTGAAGAAGGGCCACGGCGCGGCCGACTGGTCCACCCGCCCGCTGCCCGACGACTGGCTGAACTACGCCGCCCTCGACGTCGAATTACTGCTCGAACTGCGCGCCGCCGTCGCCGCCGACCTGTCCGACCAGGGCAAATCCGAGTGGGCCGCACAGGAATTCGAGCACGTCCGCACCGCCGAACCCTCCGGCCCCAAGGCCGACCGCTGGCGGCGCACCTCCGGCATCCACACCCTGCGCCGCACCCGCCAGCTCGCCATCGTCCGCGAACTATGGACGACCCGCGACCGCCTGGCGCGCCTGCGCGACGTGGCCCCGGCCCGCATCCTCCCCGACTCGGCCATCGTCTCGGCCGCCACCAGCGAGCCCAAGACCATCGCCGCCCTGCGCGCCCTGCCGATCTTCGGCGGCCCCCGCCAGCGCCGCTACTCCCGCGAATGGCTCGGCGCCGTCGAACGCGCCCGCGCCCTCCCCGACACCGAGCTCCCCCCGCTCACCCAGCCCTTCGACGGCCCGCCCCCGGTCAACCGCTGGGAACGCCGCGACCCGGCCGCCGCCGCCCGCCTGCAACGCGCCCGCGCCGCCATGACCGAACTCTCCACCGAGGTCGCGGTCCCCGTCGAAAACCTCCTCACCCCCGACCTGCTCCGCCGCATGTGCTGGGACGGCCTCCCCAAATCCGTCACCAACGGCGAGGCCCCGACCCTCATCGAGGACTTCCTCTCCGTCGGCGGCGCCCGGCCCTGGCAGCGCGCCCTGACCGTGCCGCGCCTCAGCGAAGCCCTCTACCCGAAGGCGTAGCGGCGGACGTCGCCGAGCCAGCCTCGCGGCCCCCTGCTCTGTGGCCCAAAGAAGTTGGGGCACATGGGTTTTCCGCTTCCTTCTCATCGCCCGGGGCGCGCGGGATAGATTCTGCCGACCCCCACACCCAGGGGATGCAGAAGGAGCTCACGGATGGCGAACAAGAACCGGGCGTTGCGACATATCGGCTGGGGCGCAACGACTTTGGTAATCGGCGCGACGGTCACCGCGCTGACCGCGCCCAGCGCCGCGGCGGACGTCGGTCCGGTGCAGGTGCTGGCTTGTCCGTCGGACCCGGCGGCGTCGACGCCGTGCGTGACGCCGGGGTCGTATGTCGTGGGACAGGCCTACACGATTTCTACGTCGTACGGGATCTCCTACGGATGGGACGGGGTGCAGACCAACACCTTCGTGGATGCCTTCGACAACGGAGCGTGCGTCGCGGGCACCACGGCGACCGACATCGACGGGATCCACAATTACACGCACATCACCTGGGTTCCGGCCACCCCGGGAGCGCACAAGATCCGCGTGGTTCAGGGCTCCGACTTCGCCGACACCACCGTCACTGTCGTCGCCGCGCCGCCGGGGTCGACCAGCGTCACGCCGCCCGCGCAGGCCCCTTGCCACGGGGACGGCACGATCTCCGGCAGCGCGGCGCTCCCCAAGATCGTCATCGGTCCCAGCTCGGGCAGCTCGCAGCTGTTCCCGACCGGTAGCGCCAGCCGCCGGTGATCCGTCCCTCGGCTCGGCAGGGAGCCGAGGGATCCGGCCGTCGCTCAGTCCAGGAAGTTGGGTGGGCGGCGGTCGCGGCGGGCGCGGACGGCCTCGTCGAAGTTCTCGGTGGTGAGACGGACGTAGAGCTGGGCCATGCCCTCGGTCTGCATGTGGGATTCGAAGCTGCCCGCCTCCAGACCGCTCCACAGCAGGCGCTTGGTGAGTTCGCCGCCGCTGCGGCTCCAGCGCAGGATCTGGTCGGCGGTGTCGTAGGCGGCCTCGAGGAGTTTGTCGCCGGGGACGACGCGAGAGACGATGCCGATGCGCTCGGCTTCGGCGGCGTCGACGTCGCGACCGGTCAACATGATCTCGAAGGCGCGGGTCGAGCCGATGGCGCGCGGGAGCGTGTAGCTGATGCCGAGTTCAGCGGCGGTGAGACCGTTGTTGATGCCCGCGGCGCGGAAGTACGCGTCCTCCGAGGCGATCCGGATATCGGTCCCCATGGCCAGGCAGAAGCCGCCGCCGATGGCCGCGCCGTTGATGGCGCTGATCACCGGCTGGTGCATGCGCTTGATCGTGAGCATCACATTGTCGAGCAGTTCCATCGAGCGGCGGCCGATGGTGGTGCGCGTCAAGCCCTCGACACCCGGCACCTTGCCCGCGTGCTGCAGATCCGCGCCCGAGCAGAAGCCGTGCCCGGCGCCGGTGAGCACGACCACGCGCACCTCGTTGTCGGCGGAGACCTCCTCGAGGGCCTCGCGCAGCGGCACCATGACATCGAACGCCATGGCGTTCATCCGCTCCGGCCGATTCAACGTGACCAGCGCGATCTGGGGACGCGGCTTCTCGACCAGCACAAACGACATCCGAACTCCTGACCAGAAAACTGTAACCTGTTACAGAATCTACGCGAGAAGTCCAGCTCCGCCTAGAAAAACGGAACCCGCGATCCGAGGATCGCGGGTCCGTGAGCTGCGAGCCGGTCACCCGGCGTCGGTCGGCCGGCTACTCGACGGCGGGCAACAGCGCTTCGGCGAGATCATCACCGGAGGCCGTCAGGTCGCCGGTCGACACCGCACCGAGCCAGCCGTGCACGCGCTGCGCCACCTCACCGGGCACCAAGCCCAGATCCTGGTGGATCTTGCCGCGCGCGGAATGGTCCAGGAAGAGCTGCGGCACACCGAGATCGCGGGCGGGCACGTCGACACCCGCGCTGCGCAGCCGCGCGGACACCGTCGAACCGATACCGCCGTGCAGACCCGAATCCTCCAGGGTGACCACGAGCCGGTGGTTCCCGGCCAGCTTCACCAGCGTGTCCGAGACCGGCAGCACCCAGCGCGGGTCGACCACCGTCACCGAAACACCCTCGGCCGCCAGCAGATCCGCGACCTCCAGGGCGAGCCCGGCGAACGCGCCGACCGCCACCAGCAGCACATCGGCGTGCACGTACGCGGCGTCGCCCGTGTCGGGCAGGCGCAGCACGTCGACATCCTCGAAACGTTCGACCGCCTCGATCTCCTCGACGGCAGCGCCCTTGGGGAAGCGGATCGCGGTGGGCCCGTCACTGATGTGCAGGGCCTCCCCCAGCTCCTCGCGCAGGCGCACCGCGTCACGCGGCGCCGCGACCCGGATGCCGGGCACGATGCCCAGCACCGACAGGTCCCACATGCCGTTGTGCGAGGCGCCGTCGTCACCGGTGATGCCGGCGCGGTCGAGCACCAGCGTCACCGGGAGCTTCAGCAGCGCCACATCCATGAGCAGCTGGTCGAAGGCGCGGTTGAGGAAGGTGGAGTAGATGGCCACCACCGGGTGCAGACCACCCAGGGCCATGCCGGCCGCGGAGGTCATGGCGTGCTGTTCGGCGATGCCGACGTCGAACATGCGGTCCGGGAAGCGGTTTCCGAACGGGGTCAAACCGGTCGGTCCGGGCATGGCGGCGGTGATCGCCACGATGTCGTCCCGCTGCTCGGCCTGCGCGATCAGCTCCGAGGAGAACACCGAGGTCCAGCTCGGCCCGGACGGGCCGCCCACCGGCACACCGGTCTCCGGATCGATCCGGTTGATGGCGTGCATCTGATCGGCCTCGTGATCCTCGGCCGGTTTGTACCCGCGACCCTTCTGCGTCACCGCGTGCACGATGACCGGACCGCCGAAGTCCTTGGCGCGACGCAGCGCCGCCTCCAGCTGGACCTGATCGTGCCCGTCGACCGGGCCCACGTACTTCACCCCGAGATCGCTGAACAGCTCCTGCGGGGCGACCGCGTCCTTGATGCCGGTCTTGATGGCGTGCAGCATCGAGTACGCCGAATCCCCCACGCGCGGAATGCTCTGCACGATCCGCTTGGTGGCGTCGAGCGCGTGCTCGTAGGCGGGCTGGGTGCGCAGGCCCGCGAGCCGCTCGGCCAGACCGCCGATGGTCGGCGCGTAGGAACGGCCGTTGTCGTTGACCACCACGATGACCGAGCGGTCCTGCCCGGCGGCGATATTGTTCAACGCCTCCCAGCACATGCCGCCGGTGAGCGCGCCGTCACCGACCACGGCGACCACGTGCCGCTTCTGCCGGGTCAGCGCGAACGCCTTGGCCAGCCCGTCCGCGTAGGACAGCGAGGCCGACGCGTGCGAGGACTCCACCCAGTCGTGGGCGCTCTCGGCGCGGCACGGATACCCCGACAGCCCGCCTTCCTTGCGCAGCGTGTCGAATCCGTCCTTGCGGCCGGTGAGGATCTTGTGCACGTAGGCCTGATGCCCGGTGTCGAAGATGATCGGGTCGGCAGGCGAGTCGAAAACCCGGTGCAGGGCGATGGTCAGCTCCACGACGCCGAGGTTCGGCCCGAGGTGCCCGCCGGTGACGGCGACCTTGCGCACCAGGAACTCGCGAATCTCCTCGGCCAGCTCCTGCAACTCCGGTACCGACAGCCGGCGCAGATCCTCGGGCATGTCGACCCGGGAAAGCACTCCCACGGCTATTGCTCCCTCCGGATGTCTCCTGTGTTTGCAACAGTCTACGGAGCCCTTTCCGGCCCCCGATGCCAGGAACGAAACACCACCTGCGACATCCGTGACAGATGTGAGGCTCAACACAGATTACGCCCGTTACGCTGGGCCTGTGCTCCCCTCCGGCGGCGTCGTGGCCAGCATCATCGAGGAAGTGTACGAGCTCTGTCGCGCCGACACATCGGGAACGCTCGCCGACTACATTCCCGAACTCGCCGCCGTGCAACCCGATTCGTTCGGCATCTGCCTGGCAACCGCGGACGGGCGTATCTACGGCAGCGGAGATCTCGACGCCGCCTTCACCATTCAATCGATCTCCAAGCCCTTCACCTACGCGCTCGCCCTCGCCGACCAGGGGCCGGCCGAAGTGGCTCGGCGCATCGACGTGGAGCCGACCGGCGAGCCGTTCAACGAGATCAGCCTCGACCCGCGGACACAGCGGCCGCGCAATCCGATGATCAACGCCGGGGCCATCGCGGCGGCCGGACTCGTCAAGGGGACCGACGCCGCCGACCGATTCACCCGAATCCGGCGCAGTTACAGCCGATTCGCCGGACGCGAACTCACCATGAACGAGGACGTGTACGCCTCCGAGGCGCGCACCGGATACCGCAATCGCGCCATCGGATACCTGCTGCGCGGGGCCGACATCATCGACGTCGAACCGGACGAGGCGGTCGACCGCTACTTCCGGCAGTGCTCGATCGACGTCACCTGCCGCGATCTGGCCGTCATGGCCGCCACCCTCGCCAACAACGGCGTCAACCCGCTCACCCGGGAACGCGCCCTGACCGGACCGCTCGTCCAACAGGTGCTCTCGGTCATGACCACCTGCGGCATGTACGACGCGGCCGGGGACTGGGTGACCACCGTCGGACTGCCCGCCAAAAGCGGTGTGGGCGGCGGCATCCTGGCGGTACTGCCGGGACAGATCGGAATCGCGGTGTACTCACCACGATTGGACGCGCACGGCAGCAGCGTGCGCGGAGTCAAGGCGTGCCGGGAACTGTCGACCCGGCTGGGACTGCACTTCCTGCACGTGACCCGGGCCGCGCACGCCGCCATCCGGACCGCCTACACCGTCGCCGACACGCCCTCCCGGCTGCGCCGCGACCCCGACGAACTGGCGGTGCTGCACGAATTCGGCGACCGCGCGCGCATCTTCGAACTGCACGGCGACCTGCTGTTCGCCGGAGCCGAATCCGCCGTGCGCGCCGTCGAGGACACCGCCGGTGAACTCGAGGCCCTGGTCCTGGATCTGAAGGAGGTCGGCGACGTCAGCCCGATCGCGGTCCGCATGATCGAGGACCTGCGCACCGAGCTGGCCACCGCCGGTTGCCCTGTGGGACTGGTCGATCCGGACGCAAAACTCGGACAGCTCGCCTCCAGCCTGGATCCCGCCGACGTGCACGGGCGGGTGTTCATCGATCGCGACGCCGCCACCGAATGGTGCGAACAACTCATGCTCGACAAGCATCGGCCCGCCGGGCAGCGACAGCCCGCCGCCCTCACCGTCGACCAGCATCCCGCGCTCGCCGACATGCCCGCCGACGAGCGGGAGCGGCTGGCAAAGGAATTCGAGACCCGCACCATCGCGCGCGGCGAACTCATCGTGCCGCGCGACAGCGAACGCTGCGGGCTGTTCCTGATCCTCGACGGACGGGTGCGGTTCACCTTCACCGACCGCGACCACCGCCGGCACCGGCTGATCACCCTCACCCCGGGCATGTCGTTCGGCGAGACCTCGATGCTGGCGGACATGCGCTACGCCAACGACGTGTACGCCGAGACCACCGTCCGGCTGGCCGTGCTGCCGCCCGCACGCTTCGACGAGCTCACCGACCAGGCCCCGGAGATCAAGCTCGCGCTCTTGGAACGGCTGGCGGCCGCCGCGTACGCCCAGGCCGACGCGGCCGTGCGCGCGGTCTCCGCACACGGCGGGGCCTGACCACGGACGCACTCCGCCGACCCCCGCCGGCTCGAGGGCTCGTGCGCCGACCGTGCGCGACACCCGGAACTGGCTCGACGATGCGACCGCCACTGCTCGCGGGACGGTGCGATCGCGAGTGCTCGCGCGGCCGATCATCGGGGCCGCACTGTCGGTGGGCCACCGCCGACGCGGCCCCCGGGTACGTCGGCGGGCGTACGCCCGATTACGCCACCGCGTGCAGGCGCGCCGCCGGGAACACGCCTACGCTGGCGGACAACGAAATTCCTTCCCTCCCACGAGGCGGATGTCATGACCGATTTCGATCCCGCGGTCTACGGACCGCCCACCGTGCGTGTCGGCACCGCGGAACGCGAGCAGGCGGCCGCCGCGCTGGGTGAGCATTTCGCGGCCGGCCGCCTCGACCTCGCCGAATACGACGACCGGGTGGGACGCGCCTACGCCGCGAAAACCGCGGGCGAGCTGGCTGTCCTGTTCGGCGACCTACCCCGGCCGCAACCTCCGGCACCGCGGGTCCAGGCCGCGCCGCCCGCTCCGCGCCGCGCGCTGCCGCTGGTGCCGGTCGGGGCGGGCGCGCTGGTGGTGCTCGCGCTGGTGTTCGCGATCGTCACCCACATCTTCCCGTTCTTCCTGTTCCCAGTGTTGTTCTTCGTGTTCGCGCGGGGCCGGCGCGGCTACGGCTATCACGGTCCGCGCTACCACCGCGGCTGACGGCTATGGTGGATCCGTGGGTGTATTCGGTGAACTGTTCCCCGGCAAGAAGCTCGAGGACGACGGCAGCGAGGACGGCGGCGGCCAGCTGCACCAGCCGCGCGTGAGCCTCGACCTGGACGCGGGAGTCATCCGCGTGTCCCCCGCGACCCCGCCCGCGCCCCCGGCCGACCCGGACACGCCCGCCGAGCACGCCTGATACCCAGCCGCTAGGGTGGGCCCCGACAGGCGACGAGCCGGGGACGAGGGGCGAAACACCGTGACGGACAACCATGATCAGTGGCGCAACCCCGACAGCCCGGCGGCACCCGCGCATTCCCCGCAGGACCCGAACCGCGCCTGGGGCGAGCAGCCGACCACGAATTACCCTGGGCACCAGCCGATAACGCCGGACCCGACCATGGTCCACCCGGGCTATGACCCGACGGCCGTCCACCCAGGACCAGCGCCCGTCCCGAATCACCCCGGCTATGAGCCGACCGCCGTGTACCCCGGCCAGAACCCGGTGACCAACCAGCCCGGATACGAGCCCACGGCAGTGCACCCCGGCCACACACCGGCCCCGAATCATCCTGGGTACGAACCGACTGCGGTCTACCCCGGCCAAACACCGATCCCGAACCAGCCTGGCTACGAGCCGACGGCGGTGCACCCCGGCAACACACCGGCCCCGAATCATCCTGGGTACGAACCGACTGCGGTCTACCCGGGGCAAGCGCCGATCCCGAACCAGCCCGGCTACGAACCGACCGCGGTCTACCCCGGCCACACACCGATCCCGAACCAGCCCGGCTATGAGCCGACGGCGGTATATACGGGGCAGCAGCCGATTCCGGGATACCCGGGACAGGATCCGGCGGCGGTCTACCCCGGTCAGCCCGTTCCCGGCTACCCGTCCGGTGCGTACCCGGGTCAGCAGTCGGCACCGAATTACTTTGGCCAGCAGCCCGTTCCGGGGTACGGACAGTCGCAGCCCACGCCGGGCGGCGGAGGCAATCGCACCTGGATCGTGCTGGCCGCCATCGTGGCCGTGATCGTGGTCGTCGGCGGCGGGATCGCGGCGTACGCGCTGACCCGGGACTCGTCGAGCTCCACCACCGCCGCGCCCGGTACCACCACCGGCCCGGCTCCGACCAGCCGCTCCGGAGGACCGTCGACCGGGCCGTCCAAGTCCGGTGCGCCCAAGCCGGGCGCGGGGACGGTGGCCGTTCCGGCCTACGGCGTCAGCTACGACGTGCCGAGCGGTTGGTCGGTCGGCGACCCGTCCGACACCGTGCCGCAGAGCGGGATCGACGGCACGTTCACCGGGCACGGCAAGGCCACCGAGGGCGGCGGCTACTGCCCCGGCTCGGCGTACCGGTCGCTCGCCTACGTCACCCGCGCCGACGGCAGCGATCCGGCCGCGGCCGCGCTCAAGGTCGCGAAGATCTCCGCCCAGGGCGGCTACATGGACAAGTCCGGCGGCGCCGCGGGCGCGCCCAGCGCGGTGACCACCAAGAGTGGCATCGCCGGCCAGCAGGTGGAGACCTCCGGCAGCTGGAAGCCCGAGCCGGCCGGCTGCACCACGACCACCTACTCGATCTACACCTTCGCCTTCACCGGCCCCAAGAACGCCCTGCTGGTGCTGGCCATCCTGGCCGACCGCGGCACCACCGGCGAGCTCGCCGCCGACCAGGCCAAGCAGATCATCGCCAGCGTCCGCACCTCCTGACCCCTACGCTGACGCCATGGCCACTATGGACGACGACGCCATCGCCGACGCCTTCCTCGTCGAGGTGCGGCCCTACTCGGTGCCGGTGATCCTCGAGGAGTACGACCGGCGGTGGCCCGCCCGGTACGAGGCCGAGGCGACGGCGATCCGGGAAGCGCTGGCCACGAGGGTCTTACGTCTCGAGCACACCGGTTCCACGTCCGTCCCGGGTCTGGCCGCCAAGCCCATCATCGACATGCTGCTGCTGGTCGCCGACACCGCCGACGAAACCGCCTACGTCCCGGCCCTCGAAGCCCTCGGTTTCACCCTGCGCGTGCGCGAACCGGCCTGGTTCGAGCACCGCTGCCTGGTCCGGCGGGTCGAGGACGGCGCACCCTACAGCGTCAACCTGCATGTCCTCTCCCCCGACCGCGCCGCCCCCGAAATCGAGCGCATCCTCGCCTTCCGCGACCGCCTGCGCACCCACGACGACGAGCGCGCCCACTATGAGCGCACCAAACGCGAACTCGCGCAATGCCGATGGAAGTACGTCCAGCACTATGCCAATGCCAAGAGCGACGTCATCGAGGAGATCATCGCGCGCGCCCTCGCCGCCCGCTGAATCACGATCCATAGACTGGGGCGATGCCCCTCGTCGAGGTGACCCACAAGGCGGAACTGCCCGAGACGATCCTGCGGGAGTTGGGTAAATGGCTGCCCCACCTGGTGTCGCAGGCGGTCGAGTGCCCCGAGGAGCCCTACGACGGGGATCTGCAGCCCGGGGACGTGGAGATTCGTTTCCGGCCGTTGGGCACGTTCGACCGGTCCGGACTGGACGTGGTCATCGAGATCCGGTCGAAGTACTTCGCGAGCCGCGCCGACAACCGGCAGGAGCGCTGTGACCGGCTGCTGGCCGATATCGAGAAGTTCGTCGACGCCACGATCGGCGTCTATCTGACACTGCCCGTCGCCGCGTGGGCCCAGAGCGAGTAGCCGCTCACCGGGACCGCTTCCATCAGTATTTCAATCACTGATTGAAATACTGATGGAACCGTGTTTCACTGCTTGGCATGGTCGAGAAGGTGTCCGCGGGAACGCGGGAACGGCTCATCGCCGCGGCGGAGCAACTGCTGCTGACCGAGCCGTACGACGAGGTCTCGGTGCGGGCGGTGTGCGCGGCGGCCGGGGCCAATCCGGCGGCCGTGCACTACCACTTCGGGTCCAAGGAGGCGCTGGTCGGCGCGCTCATCGAGGATCGGCTCGGGCCGTTGTGGGCCGAGGGACTCGCCGGAGCGCGGGGCGGGCGCGATTCGGTGCCCACGGTGGTGGACGCGATCCTCGCGCCGTTCGTCACGCTGGCGGCGGATCCGCTGGGGCGCTTGCACTTACGGCTGCTCGCCCGCTTCGTCCTGGGACGGCATCTGACCACCTGGCGAGGGCCGTGGTTCCAGATGGATTCCTGGGCGCCGCTGCTGCCCGAACTGTCCCGGGGCCAGGCCGCGCAGCGCTGGATGCTGGCCTTCGACCTCATCATCATGCGATTCGGCGCACCCGAGATCGAGGATCACGGCATGCCGGAATCGGCGCTCACGGCCCTACGCACCTTCGTGGTGGCCGGACTCACCGCATCGGGAGAACAACCATGAACGACATCTTCGCACCGGCGAAACTCGGCCCGATCACCCTGCGCAACAGGGTGATCAAGGCCGCCACCTTCGAGGGCCGCACCCCCGAGGCGCTGGTCACCCCCGAGCTCATCGACTTCCATCGCGAGGTCGCCGCGGGCGGGGTCGGCATGACCACGGTCGCCTACTGCGCGGTCGCGCCGGGCGGGCGCACCGACCGGCACCAGATCTGGATGCGGCCCGAAGCCGTTGCCGGACTGCGGGAGTTGACCGACGCCGTGCACGCCGAGGGCGCGGCCGCCAGCGCGCAGATCGGGCACGCCGGACCGGTCGCCAATGCCGCCTCCAACCGAGTGCCCGCGCTCGCGCCCAGCCCCCTGTTCAGCCCGCTGAGCATGAAGGCCATGAAGGTGCCCGGCGACGCCGAGATCCGCGAACTCATCACCGCGCACGCGCGGGCCGCGCTGCTCGCCGAAGAGGCCGGATTCGACGCCGTCGAAATCCATTTCGGCCACAACTATCTGGTCAGCTCGTTCCTGAGCCCGCTGCTCAACCGGCGCGGCGACCGCTGGGGCGGGCCGCTGGTCAACCGGGCCCGGCTGGCCCGCGAAATCGCCTGCGCCGTCCGCGAAGCCGTCGGCGACCGGCTCGCGGTGACCGCCAAACTCAATATGGAGGACGGCCGTCGCGGCGGGCTCACCATCCCCGAGAGCGTGCAGGTGGCCGCCTGGCTCGAAGCCGACGGCGCCCTCGACGCGCTCGAATTGACCGCGGGCAGTTCCCTGCTCAACCCGATGCTGCTGTTCCACGGCGACGCGCCGCGCAAGGAATTCGCCGAGGTCCTGCCCGGTCCGGCACGGCTCGGCTTCAAGGTGGTCGGGCGCGCCTTCCTCAAGGAGTACCCGTACCAGGAGGCGTACCTGCTGGAGCGGGCCCGCCAGTTCCGCCGGGAACTGTCCATGCCGCTGATCCTGCTGGGCGGCATCACCAATCTCGACACCATGAACCTGGCCCGCGCCGAGGGCTTCGAGTTCGTCGCCATGGGCCGGGCGCTGCTGCGCGAACCGGACCTGTTGCGGCGCATCCAATCCGAGGCGGGCACCCAGTCCGCCTGCGTGCACTGCAACAAGTGCATGCCCACGATCTACACCTCCACCCGCTGCGTGTTCCGGCCGGAGCGGACCATCATCGATTTCGACGGAAGGCAACGAGCATGAGCGGGGCAAGCCCGGAGGCGGCGGCGGAGCGTAACCACGGAGGGCTCCGCTCAGGCTCGAATGGACACGGCATGAGCGGACGGCTCGACGGGCGGGTCGCCCTGATCAGCGGCGGCGCATCGGGAATGGGCGCGTCGCACGCGCGCGCGTTCGTGGCCGAGGGCGCCTCGGTGCTCATCGGCGACATCTCCGACGAGGCGGGGACGAAGCTGGCCGCCGAACTCGGCGACGCGGCGGCGTTCATCCACCTCGACGTGACCAGCGCCGCGGACTGGCGGGCCGCGGTGGACGCGGCCGTCGAACGGTTCGGCAAGCTGGACGTGCTGATCAACAATGCCGGCATCCTCGACTTCGGACCGCTCGGCGAATACACCGAAGAACAGTGGCAGCGCGCACTTTCCATCAATCTGACCGGCCCGTTCCTGGGCTTGACCGCCGCCCGTGACGCCTTGGTGGCGGCGCGGCCCGCGTCGGTGGTGAACATCTCCTCGGCCGCCGGGATCCAGGGCGTGCCGGGCGCGCACGCCTACACCGCATCCAAGTTCGGGGTGCGCGGGCTGACCAAGTCCGCGGCGATCGAGCTCGCCCCGCACGGGGTTCGAGTGAATTCCGTGCACCCGGGCGGAATCCTGACCCCGATGATCGGGGTCCCCGAGGGCACCACCGCCGATCGCGCGGCCAACCCCCTGGCCCGCCTGGGCACCCCCCAGGAAGTCACCGACGTGGTCGTCTTCCTGGCCAGCCAAGAATCCAGCTACTGCAACGCCGCCGAATTCGTCGTAGACGGCGGCATGACAGCCGGCCGCCCCGTCTGATCCGCCGAGTGGCACATGCTGGAGGCGGAATCGGATATATCCCCTCCGGGATGTGCCACTCGGTGAATTGTCACTGCTTGTAGGTGGCCAGGAAGCGGCCGATGCGCTCGATGATGGCTTCGAGTTCGTCGGCGTGGGGCAGCGTCACGATTCGGAAGTGGTCGGGGCGCGGCCAGTTGAAGCCGGTGCCCTGGACGATGTGGATCTTCTCGCGCAGCAGCAGGTCCAGGACGAACTGCTCGTCGTCGTGGATCTTGTACATGTCGAGATCGATGCGCGGGAAGGCGTACAGGGCGCCCTTGGGCTTCACGCACGAGATGCCCGGGATGGCGTTGAGCGCCTCCCACGCGCGGTCGCGCTGCTCGCGCAGGCGGCCGCCGGGCAGGGTCAGGTCGTAGATGCTCTGGTGGCCGCCGAGCGCGGCCTGGATCGCCTGCTGCGCGGGCACATTCGCGCACAGACGCAGACCGGACAGCATGGTCAGGCCCTCGAGATAGTTCTCGGCGTGCTCGACCGGGCCGGAGACCACCAGCCAGCCGCCGCGGAAACCGGCCGCGCGATAGGACTTCGAGAGCCCGGAGAAGGTCAGGCACAGCACATCCGGGGCCAGGGCCGCGGTCGCGGTGTGGGTGAGGTCGTCGTAGAGGATCTTGTCGTAGATCTCGTCGGAGAAGACCACCAGGTTGTGGCGGCGCGCGATCTCCAGCATCTGCCGCACCACCTCCGGCGAGTACACCGCGCCGGTGGGGTTGTTCGGGTTGATGATCACCAGGGCGCGGGTGCGGTCGGTGATCTTGGCTTCGATATCGGCCAGATCCGGCATCCAGTCGGCCTGCTCGTCACAGATGTAGTGCACCGGACGGCCGCCGTTGAGCGCGGTGGCGGCGGTCCAGAGCGGGAAATCCGGTGCGGGAACAAGGACTTCGTCGCCGTTCTCCAGCAGCGCGGTCATGGCCATCATGATCAGTTCGGAGACGCCGTTGCCGAGGAAGACCTGCTCGACGTCGATCTCGCTCAGACCCAGGGTCTGGTAGTACTGCACCACCGCGCGGCGCGCCGAGAGCAGGCCCTTGGACGAGGAGTAGCCGCTGGACTGCGGCAGGTTGCGGACCATGTCCTGGAGCAGTTCGGCGGGCGCTTCGAAGCCGAAGGGCAGCGGGTTACCGGTATTGAGCTTCACGACGTGATGCCCCTCGGCTTCCAGCCGTGCGGCATGCTCGGCGACCGGTCCACGGATCTCGTAGGACACGCCCGACAGCTTGCTCGACTGCTTCACCTGCATGAACGACCTCTTCTCGGTGTGGTTGCCGCACACTCTACTTGGAATTTCCAAGTTTGCACTTGGTATTTCCAAGTTGTTGGTTACAGTGGGATCGTGCCACGCCGAAGCTACGACCACTACTGCACCGTGAGCCGCGCCCTCGACATCGTCGGCGACCGGTGGAATCTGCTGGTGGTCCGCGAACTCTGTTCGGGCCCGCGCCGCTACAGCGACCTGTTCGCCGACCTGCCCGGCATCAGCACCGACGTGCTGGCCGCCCGGCTCAAGGACCTCGAGCGTGACGGGATTCTCACCAAACGCCGCATCGGGCCCAGGGCGGGTACCGCGCTCTACGAACTCACCGACTCCGGCGCGGCGCTGCGGCCGGTCCTCGACACCCTCTCGGCCTGGGGCACCGCCCAGCTCGGCGAGCAGCGCGCCACCGACGCCGTCCGCGCCCACTGGTTCGCGCTCCCCCTCGGGCGGGCCGTCGCCGAACTCGTCCCCGCGGGCACGGTCACGGTCCGTATCGGCGACACCGCCTTCCACTACGTGATCACCGAGACCGGCCTCACCCACCACGACGGACCGGCCGACACCCCCGACCTGGACCTGCGGCTCGACCTCGCCGCGGCGAGCGAGATCGCCACGGGCGCACGCTCACTCGCCGACACCCTCGCCGAGGCCACGGGCACCGGACATCCGGCCGCCTGAGGCGGACCGTCCGCGCGGCACGGGCGACGGGTCACCCGGCGTCGGTAGCATCGGCTGGGTTGCGCCCGCATCGACCGAGGAGGACCGCGTGACCAGCGATAACGTCGGCACCATCACGATGATCGGATCCGGGAGCGCCAGTGCGACACCGGACATCATGCGGGTAGCCATCTCCGTGGACACCCGCGCCGACACCGTGGCCGCGGCCTACGCGCGCGCCGGGGAACGGGCCGACGCGGTGATCCAGTCGCTACGCGGGGACGGAGTACAGGGACGCGACATCTCCACCAGCGGGCTCACCGTGCGGGCGGAAACCGTATGGACCGATGGCAATCGGGAGAAGCTGGTCGGCTATACGGCGGGGACGTCGCTGACCGTGACACTGCGTGACATCGCCGGGCCCGACGGGGAAGCCGAGTCCGGCAAGGATGGTGGGCCCGCCGCGATCATCGCCCACGCCGTCGCCGCCGGAGGTGACGATGTGCGGTTGGGCGGGCTGACGCTGACCGTGGCCGATGAGGAATCGCTGATGGTCCGCGCTCGCGACGAGGCCTGGGATCACGCGGTCAGCAAGGCCGAACAGTACGTATCGCGGGCGGGCCGCGCACTCGGGCCGGTCGTCGAGATCACCGAGAACATCTCGGGCCCGACCCCGGCCCCGCGCATCGCCTTCGCCGCCGCCGCGAAAGCCGGAGGGGCCCCGGCCATGCCGGTGGAGCTCGGCGAGAGCGAGCTGTCCACCAGCATTCGGGTCACCTGGCAGCTCGCCTAGCCGGGAGTCCCGGCTACCCCACCGCCACCCTGCCCCCGGCAAGACCGTGTGGACCGCATTCCGGGTCCACCTCGCCTTCGGCTCCAACTCGCAGCTGCGGGCCCTGGCCGTTCACTTCGGCCCAATCCGCGTGCGTGGCCGGCCCACAGCTCAGGATCGACCCCGTTGCCGAGTCAGTGCTGGACTTGGGCCAGCAGGGCGGTGAAATGGACGACGGTCAGCTGGACGCGGAATCTGGTGGCGTCGGCCCTGGTTCGGTGCGGGAACGGGTCCTCGTCGGTCAGGCCGCGCAGGTCGCGCAGCAGGCGGGTGCCCTCGGCGATGGTGAGCCGTCCGGTGTCGACGAGGTGGCGGACATTGCGGGTGCCGTCGAGGTCGCCGGTGCCCGTGGCGTAGGCGGTCACCTGGAGCAGGGCCGAACGCAGGCGCTTCTCACACGCCGGAAATCGGCCGCGCCCATAGTGTTTGACGGCGGCGCGCAGATGGTCGAGGGCGGTCTGCTGGCCGCGCACCTCCAACTCGGTCTCCAGCAGGGTGACCCGGTCGGCGAGCCGCACCGGCAGCTCGCCGGTGGGTTTGAGGCGGCAGCGCACGGTTCCGTCGGGGCCCTCCCCCGTCACCCGGTCGATCTTCATGCGATACCCGTCGGCCAGCAGCGCCCGGCGCAGCTCCGGCATCCACGCCGGAAGACTCTTGCGCTGCAAAGACTCCCCCCGCAGAAAGCGCGACACCGTCACCTCGACCAGATCCAGCAGCGCCCGATCCGCCTCCGCGTTCCCGCCCTGCGCCGCGACCCGCGCCCCGTACACCGGACTCACCAGCCGCCCCCAGTAGCTGTCGGCGTTCACCCACATCGGGACCCCGTACTCCGGCCGCTTGAGATCCACCCCCAGCAGCAGCGCCTCGAGCGAGTGGAACTTCGACTGATCCCCGTAGATCAGTTCCAGGACCGACGCCAGCGTCGGATCCGACAACGTACTCATGGGCAACATCTTGGCGCAGCCCCCGACGCCGCCGCCCGCCAACCCACCTGCGCCACAACAAGATCAGGGAGCGGTCGACGCGGGGAATCGGAGGGAATCCCGCGATGACAGCTCCCTGATCCCGGAGGTCAGCGTTCGAAGGCGGCGATGCACTCGACGTGATGAGTGCCGGGGAACGCGTCGAAGACCCGCAGGGCCACGGGGCGGTACCCGGCGGAGCGGTAGAGGCCCACGTCGCGGGCGAAAGAGGCCGGGTCGCAACCGATATGGATGACGCGGCGCGGAGAATGCCCGCTCAGGGCGTTGATCACGTCCTTGCCCGCGCCCGCGCGCGGCGGGTCCAGGACCACGACATCCGGTGCGGCGCCGGACTGTTCGTGAATCCAGCGCTCGACCCGCTCCGCGGTCAGATCCACCCACGGCATATCCCGCAGCGCCGCCCGGCCTTCGCTGACCGCGGTGCGGGCGAACTCCACACCGTGCACGACACCGGTGTCGCCGACCTGCCCGGCCAGTCGCGCCGCGAACACGCCCACACCGCAGTACAAATCCCACACCAGCGCGCCCGGCGCGGCATCGGCCCACTCGGCCACCACATCCGAATAGCACTGCGCCGCACCGTAATGCGGCTGCCAGAACCCGGTCGCCGACAGCTCCCACCGGCGCTCGGCGACATACTGCACCGCCCGCCCGGTGCCATCCACCACCCGCTCGGTCCGGGCGCTGTGCGCCGCCGCCCGCCGCGCGGCGGTACTGCGCCGATCCCCGCCACGACCGGAGCCGCCCGCGGAACCCCCGGCGCGACCGCCCCGCTCACGCCGCTCCCGCTGCCCACTGCGTTCGTCCCCGGCGGGCGCGATCTCGACCAGATGCCGCATCCCGTCCCCGTCGACGGCCACCACAAGATCGGCCCCGGGCGTCCACTCGCGTTCGGCGATCCCCTCCATGGCCCCCGCCATCGGCTGTGGGCACCCCAGATCCGTGATCACCTCGGTGCTCCGATACCGGTGCACCCCGGCCCGCCCGTCAGCGTCCACCACCAGCCGCACCCGGCTGCGCCAGCCACCGGCATACGCGTCCGCCGACGGCGGCCCGACCAGCCGCACGCCGTGTCCGGGCCCGGCGTCGTGCGTCGCGGAACTGCCGATGAGGGCGCTCGCGACATGCGTGGCCACTCCCCCGATCCGGCCCGGCGCGACACCCGTGTCCGGGCGGCCCCCGGCGCGCGATTCGGATACCGGTCCTGACTGAGCCTTTTCGGGCACGGCAGGCTCGGAGGCACCCGCGGTCGGCTGCGATTCGGGGCTCGAGCCCGCCAGCAGGGTCGCGCCGAGACTCGTGGTCACGCCACGGGTCCGTCCGGAACTGCCCGGCAGGGCGATCAGTCCGGTGCGGGAGTCCGGTTGCGCCGCCGCACCGGTCGGCAGCCCGAAGGGCACCGGGATGGGTTCGACGGTGAAGTCCGGCTCCCAGTCGGCGAGGCGGCGCAGCTGGTCGGCGACGACCTGATGCTTGAGGGCGCGCTGCGCCTCGGGGGTAGCGAAGGTGAAGTCACAGCAGCCCGCGCCGCCGGGGCCCGAGACCGGGCAGGTGGCGGGGACGCGGTCCGGCGACGGGTCGAGGATGTCGATGGCGTCGGCACGGCAGAACGAGCCGCCACGATCCTCGGTGACCAGGGCGCGGACCAGCTCGCCCGGCAGGCCGTGGCGGACGAACAGCACGCGGCCCTCGTGGCGGGCCACGCAGAATCCGCCGTGGCCGGGCGGGCCGAGACGAACCTCGAAGACCTCGCCGTACCAGTCGGGTCCGCTCACGATTCGTCCCCGAAACCACGACGCACCGAACCGGGCGCGTTGACCACACGGCTCGGGTGAGCCCGCCCCGCCGACGAGGACAGCTGCCAGGGGACGCTGGTCACCATGACGCCGGGCTCGAACAGCAGACGCCCCTTCAGACGCAGCGCGCTCTGGTTGTGCAGCAGCTGCTCCCACCAGTGGCCGACCACGTATTCGGGGATGAACACGGTGACCACGTCGCGCGGTGAGGTCTTGCGCACGCGCTTCACGTAATCCACCACGGGCTTGGTGATCTCACGGTACGGCGATTCGATCACCTTGAGCGGCACCGCGATATCGCTGGACTCCCACGCGCGCACCAGCGCCCGGGTGTCGGGTTCGTCGACATTGACCGTGATGGCCTCGATGGTGTCGGGCCGGGTGGCGCGGGCGTAGGCCAGGGCGCGCCGGGTCGGCATGTGCAGCTTGGACACCAGCACGATGGAGTGGGTGCGGCTGGGCAGCACCGCGTCCCAGTCGGCCTCGTCCAGCTCCCGCGACACGGAGTCGTAGTGGCGGCGAATGAGTTTCATCAGGCCGAAGATCGCCGCCATGGTGATGATGGCGATCCAGGCGCCCGCCAGGAACTTGGTGACCAGCACGATGATCAGGACGGTCGCGGTCATGGTCAGGCCGACGGCGTTGATCACCCGTGACCGCTTCATCCGCATCCGCTGAGCGGGATCGGTCTCGGTGCGCAGCAACCGGGTCCAGTGCCGCAGCATGCCGGTCTGGCTCAGCACGAACGACACGAACACGCCGACGATGTAGAGCTGGATCAGGCGCGTCACCTCCGCGCCGAACAGCACCACGAACGCGATAGCCGCACCCGCCAGGAACAGGATGCCGTTGCTGAACGCCAGCCGGTCACCACGGGTGTGCAGCTGACGCGGCAGGAAACGGTCCTGCGCCAGAATCGAACCCAGCACCGGGAAACCGTTGAAGGCGGTGTTGGCCGCCAGCACCAGGATCAGCGCGGTGACGATGGTGATGAAGTAGAACCCGGCCGGGAAGCCGGAGAACACCGCCCCCGCCAGCTGCGCCACCAGGGTCTTCTGCTCGTAGCCCGCGGGCGCGCCGATCAGGTCCGAGGTGTTGTGGGCGTAGACGATGCCGACCTTCTGGGTGAGCACGATCATGCCCATGAACAGCGTGACCGCGATGCAGCCCAGCAGCAGCAGGGTGGTCGCGGCATTGCGCGACTTGGGTTTGCGGAAGGCCGGCACACCGTTGGAGATGGCCTCGACACCGGTCAGCGCCGCACAGCCGGAGGAGAAGGCGCGGGCGATGAGGAATACGAACGCCAGGCCGAACAGATGCTCGTCCTCGGCTTTGAGCCCGAACCCGTACGACTCGGCGTGCACGGTCTGCCCCAGGAAGATCCGGACGAAACCCCAGATCAGCATGATGAACATGCCGATCATGAAGGCATAGGTGGGAATCGCGAACGCCGTGCCGGACTCGCGCACACCACGCAGATTGATCGCGGTGAGGATCACAATCGCCGACACCGCGAACAGCACCTTGTGCGTCGAGACGAACGGCACCGCCGACCCGATATTGGACGCCGCCGAGGAGATCGACACCGCCACCGTGAGCACGTAGTCGACCAGCAGCGCGCTGCCGACCGTCAACCCCGCGGTGGGTCCCAGATTCTTGGTGGCGACCTCGTAGTCGCCGCCGCCGGAGGGATAGGCGTGCACGTTCTGCCGATAGCTGGCCACCACGACCGCCATCACCAGCGCGACCGCCAGACCGATCCAGGGTGCGTAGACGTAGGCGGACAGACCGGCCACCGACAGCACCAGGAAGATCTCCTCGGGCGCGTATGCCACCGAAGACAGCGCGTCCGAGGCGAAGACCGGGAGCGCGATCCGCTTGGGCAGCAGCGTATGACCGAGAGAATCGCTGCGGAATGGGCGGCCCACCAGCATGCGCTTGGCGGCCGTCGTCAACTTCGACACTCCTGGCAGCATAGGTCAGTCCGCGGGGGACCGTGTTCGCGGCGCGACGTGGCCGGTCCGCGGCCGTAGGGTGACCTCGGGCGCTGTGAGGTTTTTCCGGTTCCGGTTTGAACATGTTCCGGAGGGGGAAAGTGCCCGCAGTGAAACTCGAGCGGTACGGTTGCCACCCGGCCGATATTTCGATCAAGCAACCAGACCGCACACCACGGTTTTCGGGAATGGGGTTCGTACGGTGTACGTCGTGATCATGGGATGTGGGCGGGTCGGATCCTCGCTCGCCCGCGCCCTCGTCCGCATCGGCCACGAGGTCGCGGTGATCGATCAGAACTCGAGCGCCTTCCTGCGCCTGGGCCGCGACTTCCCGGGCCTGTGCATCACCGGTGTCGGCTTCGATCGAGATGTGCTGACCCGGGCCGGAATCGAACGCGCCGGCGCCTTCGCCGCCGTCTCCTCCGGCGACAACTCCAACATCATCTCCGCGCGCGTCGCCCGCGAGACCTTCGGCGTGGAGCGCGTGGTCGCCCGCATCTACGACGCCAAACGCGCCGCCGTCTACGAGCGCCTCGGCATTCCCACCATCGCCACCGTGCCCTGGACCACCGACCGGTTCCTGCGCACCCTGGTCGCCGACCAATCCACCACCACCTGGCGGGACCCCACGGGGACCGTCGCGGTCACCGAACTCGACGTGCACGAGAACTGGTACGGGCGTTCGGTACACGATCTCGAGGAGGCCATCGGCGCCCGAGTGGCCTTCGTCATCCGCTTCGGGCAGGGCGTCCTGCCCACCGGCAAGTCCATGCTGCAGGCCGACGACCTGGTCTACATCGCCGCCACCTCCGGCACCGTGGGCGAAGCCGTCGCCCTGGCCGCCAATCCCCCTGCCCCCGAGCACTGATCGTGAAGGAATCCCGATGAAGGTAGCCATCGCCGGGGCCGGAGCCGTCGGACGCTCCATCGCCCAGGAACTGCTACGCGGCGGTCACCAGGTCATGCTGCTCGAGCGCCGCCTCGACCACATCGACCCCACCAGCGCGCCCGCCGCCGTCTGGACCCACGCCGACGCCTGCGAGCTCGAGACGCTCGAGGAAGCCGGACTCGAGACCTACGACGTGGTCATCGCCGCCACCGGCGACGACAAGGTGAACCTTGTGTTCAGCCTGCTCGCCAAGACCGAATTCGGGGTGCAGCGGGTGGTGGCCCGGGTCAACGACCCGCGCAACGAATGGCTGTTCGACTCCTCCTGGGGCGTCGACGTCGCGGTGTCCACGCCGCGGCTGCTGGCCTCGCTCGTCGAGGAGGCGGTCTCGGTCGGCGACCTGGTGCGACTGATGACGCTGCGCCAGGGTCAGGCCAACCTGGTCGAGATCACCCTGCCCACCGATACCCCTCTGGCGGGCAAGGCCGTTCGCACCCTCACCCTGCCCCGCGACGCCGCCCTGGTCACCATCCTGCGGGGCGGGCGCGTCATCGTCCCGCAGGCCGACGATCCGCTGGAAGGCGAGGACGAACTGCTGTTCGTCACGTCCATCGAGGCCGAGGACGAGCTGCGCAAGACGCTCGGCGTCAATGGGGTCAACGGGCTCGGCTCGGCCGAAGCCACCGCCTGACCCGCGACCCCCGCATACGGCGATGGGCCGGGCGCACCCCCTGCGCCCGGCCCATTCGCCGTCTTCACCCCCCGAACCCTCAGGACGCCTCCCGCAGTTCGGCGCGCAGCCGGTTCAGCGCGCGGTGCTGCATGACCCGGACCACGCCCGGGCTGGTGCCGATGGCCTCGGCGGTCTCGGCCGCGGTCCAGCCCAGCACGATCCGCATGACCAGCACCTCACGGTGGGTCGAGGACAGCACCTGCATGAGGTCGCGGGTGGCGCGACGGGTCTCCATCGCCAGCGCCCGCTCCTCCGGGCCCGCCTCGGTGTTCGGAGCGTCGGGGAACTCCGCCACCGGGTAGGCCGGGTGCAGCTGCGCCCGCCGGAACGCGTCGGCCACCTTGTTCGCCGAGATGCCGTAGACGAAGGCCAGGAAGGACTTGCCCTGGTCGCGATAGCGCGGGATGGCCTGCACCGTCGCCAGGCAGATCTCCTGCGCCACATCGTCCGCAGTCACGTGCAGGTGGCCCGCGCCGCCCATGCGAGCCGCGCAGTAGCGGCGCACCAGCGGGTACACGATCTTGAGGATCTCGGAGACGGCGGCGCGGTCACCGGCGGCGGCCGGGCCGATCAGCTTCTCCAATTCCGCTGCGGCGCGCCGGGACTCCGACGTCGCCACACTGCCGGTCTTGCTGCTTCCCCGCCCCGCCGGGTGCCGGCGCGAGGCTGCAATCTGCACCGCGGTCCCGAGCCCCTCGCCCCGTTCCTGCGCTGCCACTGCCTTGCCGTCGGTACTCAACACCGCGTTCCTTTCTCCGTAGCCTGTGAGAGCTTCTGAGAAAGATCGTGCTCGCCGGGAGCCCGCCGAAATAGGTACCCCAGGGGTGGGTTGGTCACCCCCTTCCGTCCCCCGACGGCCCCGAAGGTGTTGCGCGACGCGGATTTAGCGCGATAAGTGCCCGAAATGGACGATTGAGCTAGACGGCGGAGTCCGCGGCCCCGGCCGCATTCGCCCTGGCAGAGGGCAGATGACCGGCCTTGCGAACCGCCCAGAAGGTCACCAACGCCGCCACCGCGGTCAACGGCCACCCCATGGCGATGCGCGCCACCGCGAGCAGACCGGTGCTGTTGGCCGCGTACAGATGGTTCTGCACCAGGTACCGGGCCACGAACACCAGCGCCCACACCGCGGTCGCGATGTCGTAGAGCCGCATGGCGCGCTTGTCCGAACGCCACCCGGTGCCGTGCCCGTTCAGGGCGCCCCAGATCACGCCCGCCAGCGGCCAGCGCACCACCAGCGACAGCAGGAACGCCCCGCCGTACACCAGGCTCGCGTAGATGCCGAACAGGAAGAAGCCCTTCGCCTCACCCATCCGGTAGGCGATGAACGCGCACACGCCCACCCCCAGGAAACCGGAGATGGCGGGCTGGATCGGACCGCGACGCACCAAGCGCCACACCAGGATCGCCCCGGCCACGGCCAGCGACGCCCAGATCGCGGCGGTCAGGCCGCGCAGCGAATTCACCGGCACGAACACCAGTACCGGCAGCGAGGAGTAGATCAGGCCCGACAGGCCGCCCATCTGCTCGAGCAGGGTGGGCTCGGGGCCGTCCTCGGCGCCCTCGTGGTCCTGGTCGGCGGCGCGTTCGGCGTCGACCATCGCCTGCATGTCGTCGTCCAGCAGCGCCTTGTCCAGCCGCCACGGGGTCTCACCGGCCTCCGGTACCGCGTTGAGCTGGACCGTGGGCGGATCGAAGGCGGGCGCGCCAAAGGGCTCGGCGGGGCCGCGGCCCTCGTCGCCGCTGCTGGTGGGGTTCGGCATGAGTGTCAGGAATTCCCGCGCAGTTCGTAGTAGGGGTTGTAGATGACCTTGCCGCCATCGCGTTCACCGACGCGGCCGCGGACCAGAATACGACGGCCCGGTTCGATTCCCGGGATACGACGCCTGCCGATGAACACCAGGGCCACACTGTCGGTGCCGTCGAAGAATTCGGCGGCGACCTCCGCCCCGCGGGCCTTGGGACAGGCCTCGACACTGCGGAGCCGGCCGACCATGGTGACTTCCTCACCACGCCGGCATTCCGATGCCCGGGACGCGCCCGACGCCTCCGACGTCTCGGCGAGCTCCTCGGCATCCAAACGATCCAGGTCCTCCGTCAGTCTGCGGCCGAGCCGCCGGAAATAGCCTGACGGGGTGTCCTTCCCACCCGCGGATGGCATCTCGCACGCTCTCCTGTAGAGCTCGGACGGCGTGGGTCTCACGTCGTTCGTTCCTTCCACGTCGACCGGGCGGTTTGCCACCCGGCCGCTCGTGGCCGTACCTCCGCCACTGTAGATGGGACGGGCTGCACCCGCCACGCGCGCCCGTCCCCGCTACAGTCGGCCGGTGCCCGATCTTCCCCGTCCGGCGGTCGCCGTCGCCCTGCCCGGAACCGGCTCCGACGCCCATTTCGCCCGCCGCGCCTTCGGATCCGCCTGCGCCGCATTGGATCTGCCGTTCCTGGCGGTCGACCCGGACCCGCGCGCCGTGATCGAGAGCTACCGGGCCGCCCTCGACGCCGCCGCCCGCTCCGGACCCGTCCTGGTCACCGGGATCTCGCTCGGCGCCGCCGTCGCCGTGGACTGGGCCGCCCAGCACCCCGACTCGGTCTTCGGCGTGGTCGCCGCCCTGCCCGCCTGGACCGGCGCCGACACCACCGGCTGCCCCGCGGCCCTGTCCGCCGCCGCCACCGCCGCCCAGCTGCGCGCCGACGGCCTCGACGCCGTCATCGACCGGATGCGCGCATCCAGCCCCGCCTGGCTGGCCGACGCCTTGACCCGCTCCTGGACCTCCCAGTGGCCCGAACTGCCGTCCGCGCTGGAGGAGGCCGCCGCCTACGCCTGGCCCGAACCCGGGCTGCTCAGCCGGGTCAGCGCACCCGTCGAGATCATCGCCGCGGTCGACGACCCGGTGCACCCGCTGGCGGTGGCCGAGCAGTGGGCCGCGCACCTCCCCCACGCCACGCTGCACCGGATCACCCTCGACGAGTTGGGTTCGGACCCCTCGATTCTGGGTACCCGTGGCATCAATGCCCTCTTCCCTCGCCGCGTCACCACCCCCTGACCGAATTCCGGCCCACCGCAGCACAACTCCGGCCCAGCGCAGCACAACTCCGGCCCAGCCGACCGCGTTCGCCGGGTCCGAGGCCCGGCCGTCCGCCGCGCGGACACCGATTCCGCTGACAGCGAAACGGGGCGCCGCCCGTGTGGCGATGCCCCGTTTCGTCGTGTGTCAGAGCCGAATCCGGGTCGGTGATCGCGACCCGGACAGCTCGGCGCGGACCTCTACCGCTCGGTCAGTTCAGACCCAGCTGCTGCATGGCCGAGCCCTCCGCGCCGCGCCGCGGTTCGGTCGGGGCCTGCTCGGGCTGGAAGGCCGGACCGCCCTGCATGGCGTCCATCTGGGCCTGCATGGCCTGCTGCTGGGCCGCCAGCTGCTGCTGGTGGGCGGCGGCCAATTGGTCGGCCAGCTCCTGGGGTAGGACCACGGGGAGGGGTTCGCGGACCGGTAGCGGCTCGTCGCCACGGCGGACCACGGTCTCACCCATGACCGCGCGAGCGGCCGCGACCAGCGGCGTGTTCTCGTCCGCCGCGCCGGTCGGGCCTGCCGCGACGAGGCGAACCATCCAACGGTGACCGTCCACGCCGATGAACCGCAGATCCGCGCCCTGGGTGATGGCGTGCAGCTCGCGACCCCACGGACCCTGCACCACCGACACCTGCGCGCCGTCCTTGCGCAGCGTCTCCGCGAGATCGGCTGCCACCGAACGCCATTGGCCCGCCGACTTGGGCGCGGCGTAGGCCGCCACGGTGATGCGGCCGTGCTGGGTGGCCAAGTGCACCGCCTGCGGGGTGCCGTCGGGGGTCATCTCGACCTGCAGCTGCCCGCCCGGCGGCACCGGCACGATGACCGAGCCCAGGTCCAGGCGCTGTTCGGCGATGGCCTCGAGCCGGTCGGCGACGTCCTCGTAGTCGTACGGGCCGATCTCGGGGCCGCGCGCGGGCGCCGGCTCGTCGTCGTATTCGTCTGCCGCGTCGGCGGTTTCGTCGTCCTCGTACTCGTCGTACTCGTCGTACTCGGCGTACTCGTCGTCGTACTGCGGCGCGTCGTCTCTGTCGCCGCCCTTGCTCTTCTTGCGTCCGAACACCATCGTCATGCCTCCTTGCCGGTCGCCTGACCCGCCCCACCGGACTGCGCGAGGCTGGCATGCCCACCGCTGGATCCGTATCCTCCCGCGCCGCGCGCGGTGTCGTCGAGCGTCTCCACCTCGACGAAGTCCACCAACTCGACCTTCTGCACCAGTAATTGTGCGATGCGGTCACCCCGCCGGAGCTCGATCGCGGTGCGCGGATCGTGGTTGATCAGGCACACCTTGATCTCACCGCGGTATCCCGCGTCGACCGTGCCGGGGGTGTTGACAACCGACAGGCCCGCCTTGGCCGCCAGCCCGGAGCGCGGATGGATCAGCCCCACCGTGCCGATCGGGAGGGCCACCGCGATGCCGGTACCGACCAGCACCCGCTCCCCCGGTTCGATGATGACGTCCTCGGTGGTGCACAGGTCCACGCCGGCGTCGCCCTCGTGAGCACGCGTCGGTACGGGGATGCCGGGATCGAGCCGCAGCAGGGGAATAGGTGGAATACCGGTCACGTGCGCCGAGCCTACGCGTTCGACCGCTCAGCCATTGACCTAGTCTGAGGTCGTGTCCGACCAGCCCCCTCAGGTGAAACCTCAGCCGCAGACCAAGCCCCTCTACACCGAGCGCCTCTGGGTGCCGCTGTGGTGGTGGCCGGCCGCGCTCGTCGTGACCGGACTGCTGGCAGCCGAAATCCACATGGGCGCACCGGGTGTGCGGGCCTGGCTGCCTTATGTGCTGCTGTTCCCCGTCGCGGCGTGGGTGCTGCTGTGGTTCTCGCGTCATCGCCTGGAAGTGGCCCCGGACGCGGACGGCGTCCCGGAACTGCGCACCGGCCGCGCGCATCTGCCCGCGACCTTCGTCAAGCGGGCTGCGCCGGTTCCGGCCAGCGCGAAGAGTGCGGCGTTGGGTCGACAACTCGACCCCGCCGCCTTCGTCCAGCATCGGGCCTGGATCGGGCCCATGGTGTTGCTCGTCCTCGACGATCCCGAGGATCCGACGCCGTACTGGCTGGTCAGCACGCGTCATCCGGAACGTGTGATCGCAGCGCTCGGCCTGGAGAACGCGGCCGAATCGGCCTGATCCCCTTCGATCACATTTCCTGAGAAGTACTGCGCGATCCGGCCCGGCCCGCGCTCGGCGAACCGAGCGCGGGCTGGCCGGACACGCTCCGAGGGACCGAGCCTTAGGCGGCGCAGTCCATGCAGATCAGCTGACCGCCGGCCTCGCTGGCCAAGCGGCTGCGGTGGTGCACCAGGAAGCAGCTCGAACACGTGAATTCGTCCGCCTGCTTCGGGATGACCCGGACCGAGAGCACTTCCTCGGAAAGGTCCGCGCCGGGAAGCTCGAACGACTCCGCGGTATCGGATTCGTCGATATCCACGACGGCGGACGCGGCTTCGTTGCGGCGAGCCTTCAGCTCCTCCAGCGAGTCCTCCGAAACGTCGTCGGATTCATTGCGCCGCGGTGCGTCATAGTCGGTTGCCATGTCGTCTTCCCCTCGTCCTCACTCCGTATATCCCGGACCGGCACCCGTCCGACCGCCTCCTGCCGGAGCCTGATCGGGCCGCGGTACCGCCCCGCCCGTGGTGTACGTCACGCGTACACCGGTCACAGATCCGGGCCGGATAGTTCCTCATCCGCACCGGATCGCGCTCGGTCAACGCAGGACATGCCCTTGTTGTTCCCGAAATCGAACCCCAGATTCACCTGGGTTGTACGATCTGGGCCGCCAGACAATAGCGGACCCCGGGACCAAAGTCGCAATCAAAACCCGCGCGAGTTGAAACTGAGGGGCAATCGTCACCGCTGAGGGAACTGTCCGAGATCTTCCGCACCGCCTCGAGACCTCCCCTCCACCTTCGCGACACCCCGCGCGCCACACCGGTGCCCGACTTGCCGCAGCCGTTCACGCGACATTCCCGACGTTTTCGTAGAGTGTGGGCGTGGTTTCACTGATCACCCAAGGTAAAACGACCGATCCGACTGGGCGGACGTTCATTCGCCGACGCTGGGAGCCCTGGGCCGCCATGGTCGGCGTCATCGCCCTGATCTGCGTCGTCGTGTGGTTCAAGGCGCTGACGACGAGCGAGGGTGACCAGGGCGCGATGGCCTGCAACTCCCCCAGCCCCGCCTCCAGCACCGCCGCGGCCAAGCCCACGCCGCTCGGCGAACGGGTCGGCAACTCGCGGCTGCGCGATGTGCAGCCCGCGGCGCTGGCGGCCTCCAAGGTGCGGGTGTTCAACGCCAACGGACAGCGCGGCCAGGCCGCGCATGTGGCCTCCCAGCTGGGCGATCTCGGTTTCGCCAGTGCCCCGGACGTGCAGATCGGCAATGACCCGGTCTATGTGAACGGCGACCTGGAGTGCACCGGGCAGATCCGCTTCGGTGTGAAGGGACGTCCCGCCGCGGCCGCGGTCCAGCTGGTCGTGCCGTGCGCCGAGCTGATCGAGGATCAGCGCCAGGACGAGACCGTGGACATGGTGCTGGGCTCGCTGTTCCGCGATATCCGGCCCAGTACCGACGCCGAAGAGGTGCTGCGGGCGCTGAAGAACCCGACGCCGGGCACCGCGCCCGCGGTGGACCCGAAGCTGCTCGACGCCGCGCGCCACGCGAAGTGTTGAGAATCTCTTTCGCGACGGCGCGGCTCTGACCGTTCGCGGCGTCCGCGAAACTCGCGCCGTCACAGTCGAATAGATGCCCCGGGGCCCGATGCCCCGGGACGAATCGATCGCCGCGACCGCCTCGGTCGCGGCGATCGGCTGTCCAGCCCTCTGTCAGGAAATCGGGATAGGGGTGGTGACATCGAACCGTTCGAACATGCCGAACAGTTCGTCAGCGATGCCGGGCGCCGCCGCCGACACCAAATCGCCTGCCGCGCCCGGCGAGTCGAGCTCCGGCGGCAGGATCAGCCGTGCGCCCGCCTCGGTGGCGATCAGCGCGCCCGCGGCCCAGTCCCACAGGTTCAGGCCGTGCTCGAAGTAGGCGTCGGTCCGGCCCTCGGCCACCGCGCACAGGTCCAGGGCGGCCGAACCGAAGCGGCGGAGGTCGCGAATGTGCGGCAGCACCTTGCCGATCAGTTCACCCTGGCGGGTGCGGCGCTCGGTGGCGTACGCGAAGCCGGTGGCCACCAGCGCCATGGACGCCGTGTCGACCGGGTTGGCGCGCAACGTAACCGGGTCGCCGCCGGGGGCGGCGCCGTCGGGGCTGGAGTCGGCACGGTGCGCGCCCAGGCCCAGCCCGGCGCTGTAGGTGACGGCGTGCGCGACGTCGGCGACCGCGCCCGCGACCGGTCGGCCGCCGCGGACCGCGGCCACCGACACCGAGTAGGACGGGATGCCGTAGACGAAGTTGACGGTGCCGTCGATGGGGTCGACCACCCAGTGCACCAGGTCCGGGTCGTCGGCGATGGTGCCGCCGTCCTCCTCGCCGACCACCCGGTCGCCGGGGCGCAGCTCGGCGACCAGCTTGCGGACCAGCTGCTCGGTCTCGGTGTCGACGATGGTGACGGGGTCGGTGGGGGTGGACTTGGACTGCACGGCGTCGGTGGCGTGCGCGCCCGGCCCGAAGACCTGCGGGCGGCGCTCGCGGACGTGGGCGGCGGCGGTCTCGGCGAGATGCACCGCGACCCGGCGCAGTTCGGCTATGTCTGAAGTGTCGGTGTTCGTGGCGTCGGTGGGGGCGGTGGAAGTGAAATTCGATTCCGGCACGAGCTCCATCGCAGCACAGATCCGGCATCGCGCGCATTAGGCTTGTCGTGCACGACACAAGGTGCAGGTCGAGGGAGAGAACGAGGTGTGGTCCATGTCCGATCCCGGGCACGCGTTCGGCATCGATATCGGTGGCAGCGGTGTGAAGGGCGCCGAGGTCGATCTCGCGACCGGTGAGCTGGTCTACGAGCGCATCAAGATCGCGACGCCGCACCCGGCCACCCCGAACGCGGTCGCCGAGTCGGTGGCCAAGCTGGTCGCGCAGGCCGGCTGGGAGGGCCCGGTCGGCATCACCATGCCCAGCGTGGTGCTGCACGGCCAGGTGCGCACGGCCGCCAATATCGACAAGACCTGGATCGGCATCGACGCCCGGCACCTGTTCTCGGTGGCGCTCGGCGGCCGCGACGTGACGGTGCTCAACGACGCGGACGCCGCGGGCATGGCCGAGGACCGTTACGGCGCGGCAAAGGATCTCAGCGGTCTGGTAATGCTGCTCACCTTCGGCACCGGTATCGGTTCGGCGGTCATGTACAACGGTGTGCTCATGCCCAACAGCGAGCTCGGGCACATCGAGGTGGACGGCCGCGAGGCCGAGCATCGGGCGGCCGCGTCGGTCAAGGATCGGGTCGGCATGAGCTACCCGGAGTGGGCCGTGGAGGTGTCCAAGGTGCTGGTCACCTTGGAGAACCTGTTCTGGCCGAACGTGTTCGTCGCCGGTGGCGGCATCAGCCGCGATCACCAGGAGTGGATTCCGTTGCTCACCAACAGAACCCCCGTGGTGCCGGCCGCTCTGCGCAACACCGCGGGCATCGTCGGAGCCGCCATGGCGGTGTCAGCCGGTATCGCACCGTAAGTAAGCTGGTTCGATCGTTACAATGGAACGCATGCCCGGCGGTGAGCCGGAAACCGACACCGGCACGAGAGCCGGCTTATCCCCCCGACAGAACCGCTCCGCCGGATGATCACTCTGGCGTGACGCCGCACGAGACCGTCACGAAAGGGCGTACGTGGTAGCCACGAATACCCAGGACACCGCCGATTCGGCAGCAGCCGCCGACTCAGCAGACACCACCGCAGCACCCGCGGTCAAGAAGGCCGCCGCCAAGAAGGCTCCGGCCAAGAAGGCCGCTGCGAAGAAGGTCGCGGCCAAGAAGACCGCGGCCAAGAAGGCCACGAAGGCGACCGCCAAGAAGACGGCCGCCAAGAAGGCGTCGCCGAAGAAGGCGGCCGAGCCCGGTGCCGAGGGTGGCGAGGGCGACGAGGCCATCGACGACGAGTCGTTGGAACTCGACGACCTGGGTGACATCGAGCTCGACGAGGACGAGCTCGAGGACGAGGAGATCGTCGACGAGTCCGACGACGAGGAGGGCGAGGCCGCCGCGCCTGCCGCCGCCGCCGAGGCCGACGACTCCGAGGAGGCCGACGAGCCGTCCGCGAAGGACAAGGCGTCCGGTGATTTCGTCTGGGACGAAGAGGAATCCGAGGCACTGCGCCAGGCCCGTAAGGACGCCGAGCTCACCGCTTCCGCCGACTCGGTCCGCGCCTACCTGAAGCAGATCGGTAAGGTCGCGCTGCTCAACGCCGAGGAGGAGGTCGAGCTCGCCAAGCGCATCGAGGCCGGCCTCTACGCCACGGAGAAGCTGCGCGAGTTCGCCGACAAGGGCGAGAAGCTGCCCGTGCAGTCGCGCCGCGACCTGCAGTGGATCATGCGGGACGGCAACCGCGCCAAGAACCACCTGCTGGAGGCCAACCTCCGCCTCGTGGTCTCGCTGGCCAAGCGCTACACCGGCCGCGGCATGGCCTTCCTGGACCTCATCCAGGAAGGCAACCTGGGTCTGATCCGCGCGGTCGAGAAGTTCGACTACACCAAGGGCTACAAGTTCTCGACGTACGCCACCTGGTGGATCCGTCAGGCCATCACCCGCGCCATGGCCGACCAGGCCCGCACCATCCGCATCCCCGTGCACATGGTCGAGGTCATCAACAAGCTCGGCCGCATCCAGCGCGAACTCCTCCAGGACCTGGGCCGCGAGCCCACCCCGGAAGAGCTCGCCAAGGAAATGGACATCACGCCGGAGAAGGTGCTGGAAATCCAGCAGTACGCGCGTGAGCCCATCTCGCTGGACCAGACCATCGGCGACGAGGGCGACTCCCAGCTCGGTGACTTCATCGAAGACTCCGAAGCTGTCGTCGCCGTCGACGCGGTGTCGTTCACCCTGCTACAGGACCAGCTCCAGTCGGTCCTCGAAACGCTCTCCGAGCGTGAAGCAGGCGTCGTCCGCCTCCGCTTCGGCCTGACCGACGGCCAGCCCCGCACCCTGGACGAAATCGGCCAGGTCTACGGCGTCACCCGCGAACGCATCCGCCAGATCGAGTCCAAGACCATGTCGAAGCTGCGCCACCCCAGCCGCTCGCAGGTTTTGCGCGACTATTTGGACTGAGTTCCGAACCTGATTGGGCCCCTGAGCTGCGGCTTCGGGGCCCAATTTCTTTTTCGTGGCAAAGCTTTTTCGTGGCAAAGCACAGAGCTCTCAGTCAAGATAGTGGGATGGCGATCGAACATACGATCGACCTCGCCACGCTGTTGCCCTCGTGGGAGCTAGCACTGCGGGCCGAACGCAAATCCGACCACACGGTGAACTCGTACCTGTACGGCGTCCGCATCTATCTCGACTAGTGCGCAGCCAAAGGCCATCCGCCAGAGCGAGACAGCTTACGCTTCGGCGCTTTCGGTGTGGCTCGCCGAAGAAGACGAACTCGATTCCGATCCCCTCCTCGGCCTCAAGCCCCCAAGCTCGACGAGAAGGTCATCCCCGCCCTCACCGACGACCAGATCAAGGGAAGGCTCAAAGCCTGCCAGGGCAAGGACTTCCGCGACCGCCGAGACGAAGCGACTATCCGGCTGATGCTCGAAAACAGGCATCGAAGACTTCCATCCCACGTCCTCAGACATACCGGCACGCCCCGCTGGCTCAGCGCCGGCGGAACCGAAGGCGGCCTCATGGCCCTCGCCGGATGGAGCACCCGAGACATGATCGACCGCTACACCAAATCGACAGCGGCCGCCCGCGCAGCCGAAGAAGCCCGCGGTCTGAATCTTGGAGATCTGTAACAGATTCCGACCGTTGCCGTGAAAACCAGAGCCGCGGTGGGGCGAGGATCCCTGCCGCGGACCTGCTGACACCTGGCGGAACATCACCTGACGCCAGTTGGGCAATCTCGAACTAGGTGACCTTCTGCGGCAGCGGAGCCTTCCAGGTTCCGTTGATTGCCGCCTCATCGGGCCAGTAGAGCCGCTCGATCAGGACAAAGGGCCCCGCGGGCGCCGGCAACCAGTTCGATTCCTTGTCCGCTCCGGGAGAATCCTGCTGCACGTAGAACGTGTAGCCACCATCCGCATCCGGCTTCAGATCAGGAAGCATCGGGGAGTTGATCAGGTAGCGATTGATCGGGTTGGCCACCAGCAGGCTCTCCGGCATCCTGTACATCGTGATGGACCAGAACCCCTTGACCGGCGGCAACTGCCCGGGGGCGAACCGATAGACGTACTTGTTCGCTCCGTCCAGCGTCGCACCCGAGGAGTCCTGGCGGAAGATCGGATACATCGCCTCGGCTTGGTCGTTACCGTAGATTCCGTTGATCGCACCGGCCATCCGGTACAGGTAGTTGTTGCCGAGCATTTGGCGACTACCGAAGAGCTGAGCGCTGACGACCTCACCCTTGTCGATCTTCTCCTGCAGCGGGTTGTACTCGTTCCAGGCGTCGGTGAGCCCGTCCTGGAAAGCTTGCTGCTGATCTGCGGGCAGCGTGCTGATGTCGAACTTCTTGTCGGTTCCGATTCCGATCGAAGCGAACTTCGCACGAAGGTCCTTCTCCGACTCCTGCACCGGTACATACTGCAGCACGAAATCGAGTGTGTTGAAGAACTGCGTCGACTTCCTCTGGTCCTGAGGGTTCTGCGGAACCATGAAATCGATCGTGGCCGGTGCGGTGGGCGCCGACTTACTCAGGAACTTCGACAGCGGTTCCACCTTGTAGCCGGCCTGAATCGCCTTCACATTATCGATATCGTCCGGACCGAACAGTTGGGTTCGGTACAGCGCGAGTACGAAATCGGTTTCGGACCGCAGCACCTGGTCCACGCCGGCGGGCTTCTCGCCCTTCCAATCGGGTCCTGCCAGCAGATACTTCCCCGCCTTGTTGCCCGTTGTACGGCTACCTACGTAGGCCATGTTGTAGGTGTAGGCGTCGATGAACTGGACCGAGTAGTACCGATTGCTCTCAACCTCCGGCACGGTCAACACCTGCGGTTCCGCGCGAAGATCCGCACCCAGCGTTGTATACGGAGTGTCGGAGTTGGGGGTCTGGACGGCGGTGTCCGCGGGGGTTGCCACGTGAGCATCGGAGTGCAGGACGTTCCAGGGGCTACGGTACTGTGAACTCTGTTTGTCCTGGAAGTACGAATACTGGATCCGATAGTTGTCCACCATCGGATAACCGTAGACGTACGCTTGCTTCGCGATATCGCGAATTTTCGCGGTGCTCACCGACTTATCGTTCGCGTTCTTGCCATTCGATTCCTCGCTGCCACTGCAGGCGGACAGTGTCACGACGAGCGCCGTCAGGGTGATGATGGCCGACCAGCGTCGCCAGGATCCACTTCTCTTCAACAAAGCACTCCTCCATCGTTGCCGAAGTCATCGAACGACTTGCCGGACCGGGCGCACACACCCGGTCCGCGACGCGAAATCACCTGAGCTATGCGACCTTCTGCGGCGCCTGAGCGCGCCACGTTCCGTTGAGAGCGGGCTCCTGGGGCCAGTACAGACGCTCGGTCAACCGGAATGGCCCCTCCGGTGCAGGCAACCAGTTCGACTCCCTGTCCGCGCCCGGAGATTCGTGCTGTACATAGATGCTGTATCCACCATCCGGATCCTGCTTCAGCGACGGCAACATCGGAGAGTTGATCAAGTATCGGTTGATCGGATTGGCGGACAAGAGGCTTTGCGGCATCTTGTACATCGTCAGCGACCAGAACGCGTTCACCGGAGGCAGTTGCCCCGGAAGGAAGCGGTAAATGTATTTGTTCGCCCCGTCGAGCGTGGCACCCGCAGCGTCCGAGGAGAAGCTCGGGTACATCGCTTCGGCCTTGTCGTTGCCGTAGATACCGTTGATCGCACCGGCCATCCGGTACAGGTAGTTGGTGCCGAGCGTTTGGCGGCTGCCGAACAAGTCGCTCGGTTGAAGCTGTCCGTCATTCACCTTCGCCTGGATCGGGTCGTATTCTTTCCATGCATCGGCGATCGCTGTCTGGAAGGCTTCCTTCTTCTCGCTGCTCATCGACTCGAGATCGAGATTCTTATCTGTACCGATTCCGATCGAGGCGAACTTCGCACGCAGCTCCTTCTCCGTATCCAGCACAGGCGCGTACCGCAGGACGAAGTTGAGTGTCTCGAAGAACTGTGGAGACTTCTTCTGATCTTCGGAGCTCTGCGGCACCGCGAAATCGATCGTGGGTGCGGCAGCGGGCGCAGGCTGCCCGAGGAACGTCGATAGCGGTTCCATTTTGTAGCCGGCCTGGATCGCCTTGACGTTGTCGAGGTCGTCGGGTCCGAATAGCTGCGTTCGGTACGCAACGAATGCGAAATCCGTTTCTGCGCGCACAACCTTGTCGATACCGTCAGGCTTGTCACCCTTCCAACTCGGGCCCGCGAGGAGGTACTTCCCCCCATTGTTTCCGGTCGTCCGGCTGCCCACGTAATCGAAGTTGTAAAGATACGAGTCGATGAATTGGAGGGAGTAGTAGCGATTGGACTCGATAGTCGGAACCGTCAGCACGAGTGGTTCCGCGCGTAGATCAGCACCCAGAAACGAGTACGGGGTGTCCGAGTTCGGAGTCTGTATGGTGGTGTCCGCAGGGGTGTATACCTTTGCAACCGAATGCAGCGTATTCCACGGGGCCATATACTGCGGGTTCTGCTTGTCCTGGAAGTAGGCGTACTGGATTCGATAGTTATCGACCATCGGATAGCCATAGATATATGCCTGCTTCGCGATTTCGCGAATCTGGTCGGCACTCGCTCCAATGTCTTTCGCATCCTTGTCGTCACCGCCACAGGCGGTCACCGTTAGCGCGAGCATCGCTACGGCGACGGCTGCAGATCTTCGGCGCCGCGACCTCCGTCCGGTCGTCAGACCAGAATTCAACGCGACGCCCCGACGACGATTGAACATATTGCCTGTTTCCCTTCGCAAAGTATGTTTCCTATACTCAGAAGCACCAGACCAGATCGGCTGACCCTGGCATTGGGAGGGTAATACAGAATCCAGCTGATCCTTCGACAAACGCAAGTGTCGTCACGAGAGCAATGGATCGATCCGGACCGACCGAGACTATGGGAGCCGCGATGGCGCCGAACAACAAGGCGTAGCGGTTTGCGGCAAACACCGAGGCGAGGGTGCTACGCATTTTGCGTATCCTTCTACTAAAGGCTCATTGTCAGAGGTCCGTTCGCATTTGCACAATAGTCGGGAACAAGCCCGATGATCCGACTCGGATCGGTGGTCACACCAGCCAGTGCGGACACTCAACGGGCGGGGTGAGGGCACAGGATCCGCACCGGCACCTGGCGCCGATTGTGATTCCGGCGCGCCACATCGGGTAGGTCTTGCAAGCGAACCCCAATCGGACCTCTGACTAGAACTGTTGGCAGCCGTTCGGGGAGCGATTCGCAAAAACGGGACAATTGGGGAACACGGCCAACAGGGAAGGGCCGAACGGTGAATCGTTCGGCCGCCTCATATTTGGCCGTCGCGCGTACCGATCCCGTTGCCGCTCACAGCATTCCGCGGCCCGTGCACTCCATGGCCGCGATCCGGACCCCCGCCGAGACGTCGCAGCTCAGCTCATTGCCGCGTGGCCCACAGAATGCCGTTGGTGGCGACACCAGACACCCTTCAGGTGGGTGCCGATAGGCGCTAGATTGCCTGTGCGGCAGACTGTTTTATTGCCGAGATACGGTGCTCATTACCGCAGGGATGTCACGATCTTCAGGGCACAGCCGGACCGGTAACGGTGGCGTTCGCTCGGCCTAGCTGATCCGATCGGCATCGGGCTGTGCGAAGCGGGAGATGGCGTGGGCGAGCGCCTCGCCCATGGCGGGGCTCCCGGTGTGGCCGGAGTCGGCGATGATCCGTAGGCGGGCGTCCGGCCAGGCCTTCGCGAGTTCCCACGCCGTTTCGACCGGGGCGCTGAGATCGAGGCGGCCGTGGATCAGTTCGCCGGGGATCCCGGCCAGCCGCCAGGCCTCGCGCAGCAGCACACCTTCGTCGAGCCACGCCGCGTGGGCGAAGTAGTGCGTGCAGATCCGGACGAAGGCGAGTATGGCGTCATCTGGCTTGGCGCTGTATTGCCCTGGGCTGCCCAGGGATTCGTGTGCGATCACCGCGTCCTCCCAGCGACACCACTCGATCGCGGCGCTGCGACGTATCTCCGGGTCCGGGTCTTCCAGCAGCCGGCGGTAGCCCTCGACCAGGTCACCGGCGCCGGGCACCGCCGCCCGGAATCGCTCCCACTCGGCGGGCAGCAGCCGCGCGAGATCGCGGTACAGCCAGTCGATCTCGCGGCGGCGGGTGCTGGTGACGCCGATCAGCACGATCCCGGTGACCCGCTCCGGGTATCGCTCGGCGTAGGCGAGGACGAGCGTCGAACCCCAGGAGCCGCCGTAGAGGAGCCAGCGGTCGATGCCGAGGTAGGTACGCAGCCGCTCCATGTCGGCGATCAGGTGTTCGGTGGTGTTCACCGCCATATCGGTGGCCGGGTCGGCGGCGCTCGGAATGCTCCGTCCGCAACCGCGCTGATCGAACTGCACGATCCGAAAAATGTTCGGATCGAACGACTTCCGAGGACCGGGGCTGCTCCCACTGCCAGGCCCGCCGTGCACCACCAGCGCCGGCCGCCCCGCCGGGTTGCCGCTGGCACACCAGTACACCTGGTTTCCGTCGCCGACATCGAGCAGTCCGTCGGCGTACGGGTCGATCGGGGGAAGAGACATCGGCACGGTTGCCGAGGCTAGCTGACGAACGGGCCGAGCTCGAGCTATCGCGGGCCAAGACTCACCACGCCGACGCTGTCATCAACCAGGTGCTTCTCGTTGTCCGGGTAGCGTGGGCGCGTGAGAAGCACCGGGGCTATGAGGAATCTGGCGATTGCGGCTGCCGCGGCGATGGTTCTGCTGGCGGGGCGAGGTGGTGTGGCTGAGGCGGATGCCGGGAACACTGAGCGGCTGGTGGGCTTGCTGGCGGAGCGGCTCGCTACCGCGGATACCGTCGCGGCGATCAAATGGGAGGCCGCGGTACGGGATGGAGGTGAACCGGTGATCGATGATCCGGGGCGGGAGGCGGCGATTTATGACGCGATGGCTCAGGCGGGGGCGGAGCGGGGGCTGCCCGGAGGTCGGGTGCGGGAGGTCTTTCACGGACAGATCGAGGCCAACAAGATTGTGCAGCGGGGGTTGATGACGGAGTGGCGGTATGGGCTGGCGGCGGCTCAGGTTCCGGGTACGGATCTCGCGGGTGTGCGGCCCGTAATCGATGGGCTGAATACCGTGATTCTCGACGAATTAGCTTCTGAGAGAAAGGAATTGGCGGAGGCCAATTGCCCGACGCGGGTCGCGGCGGGCGTAGTCGCAGTCGCCGGGAGCAAGCAGCTCGACGCGTTGCATTCCGCGTCGCTTGCGAGGGCGTCGACGCCATTGTGCGGCGGCTGATCGTCGCGCGGGATCCCGGCGGGAATCCGCCGGAGACCGGTAGGGGCGGCCCGCCCCCGCACCCCTGAGCGCGGATATATTCTCCAGCAGCACCTTTCGCCGGCTCACACCACGAGCGCATGCGGCGCGAGCCGGGTCAGATCCAGGGCCAGGCGCGGAGGGCTCCCCTCGCGGTGAACCAAGAAGCGCAGAGGGATGTCGATCCGCCGACCGGACGTCAGTGGCGCAGTAGAGGACTCCCTTCCAGCGCGGCTGCCCAGAGCTTCTTCGCGGCATCTTCAGCGTCATCGTCCAAGAACTCGGGCAGCAGGGTGTCGGCCGCGTCATCCGCGTTCGCGTCCTCGAGGTAGTCGCCGCCGGATACGCGTAGATGCCGGGCCTTCAGATCACCGTTGAACGCGACTTCGCCCCTGTCCCAGGTTTCGAGCCATGCGCCCGCCGATGTCGCCCCGTGGACGACGAGCAGCCCCATGTCGGAGAGTTCCGTCATCAGCAGGCCCCCGACGGTGAGCGAGCCGCCGATGAACAGATTGCTGTCCATGAGGCACATCAGGTGCTGCGCGGTGACCGAACCGGTGACATAGAGAGGCGTGTAGACGTCTCCGTTCAGCATGCGCATCGGACCGTTGACCGTCAGGTCGCCGTCGATCACGTACACGGTGTCCGGTGCCAGATCGGGGTCGTTCCCGATCGACAGGGGCCCGTCGATGGTGAGGTCACCCTGGTGGACGAAGAAGCACTCCGGTTCTTCCCCGAAGACTTCCTCCAGATCCTCCACGCGGGTGTCGCTGGCTTCACCGATGTCGTAGCGTTCTACCGCCTCGGACAGCGGTACCGATTCCCAACGTGTGCACCATTGTTCGAAGGACACCCGACTCCTCGCATTCTATTCGATTCCGATTGCTGTGTAGCACAGCACAACTCACCCATCGAGTCTTGCATAGGTCGACGCTCGACCGCTCAGCATCACGATCCCCAGAAGATTCTCCAGGTCCCGCCTTCCTCCTGGTCGATGCCTTCGAAGAAGACGTGATGCACGTCGATGCCGCCGAACCACTGCGACTGGGGGCGAGTACGCCGCTCCGTTTCGGTGATAGCGGCGACCAGGTCACGGACGGTGAACCATCTGCCGTTCGGCGCCCGGTGGGCGACGGGTTCACCCTCACCCTGCAGATTCAGCATGGTCGCTTCCAGAACCACCCGGTCGAGCTCATCAGCGGTCAGGTCGCGAAAGCTGTTGTCCTGAAAGACCTGCGGTGCGAACGAGAGCTCTTTGATCTCCGCAGTCGCTTTCGCCCGCTGATTCGAGAGGTTCGCCGCGATGTCTATCGTCGGCTCGGACAGCTCGATCGACAGCGTTCCGGACAACCCGTTGAAGAACTCCAGTGACATGCGGGCATGGTCGCATGGCTCACCGACATATCTGCTCGGGTCAGTGCCTCTTCGCCGCAACGGTTGTGGGGTCGGCGGTGGCCAACGCGTCGGCGACCGGGATCTCCTCGCGTTCGGCCAGCCCCAGCCGCTCGCGAACCTCGCGCGGAGTACGCGGGCGGTAGCCGGGACCGGTGCCGCAGCAACCGCCGTAGAAGGTCAGGCCGGAGTCGAGGACAGCGGTGAGGGCTCGCCACCCGGCCGTGTCGGCTCTTCTGGGCACCTGGAGGTGCGGCCCCGCGTCGATGAGCTCCCCCGCACATCGCACACACCGGCCCGAACCGACACCGATCGAGCCCTTGTAGGAGACCCGGCAGTGCAGGCAGACGCGATGTGTCCGGCTCGGGTAGATGCACATCCCGGCACCGTACGCAGCCGAACCCATCTCGGTCGAGCCATTTGCCAGGAAGCGAATGACTCAGTCCTTCTGCGGACTTTCCTTGTCGTCGCCCTGGGGAAAGAGGTGGTCGAAGCCGATGGCGAAGGAGTTGTCGGTGGGGTCGACCATGAGGTTGAAGGTGTGGCCGCGGGTTAGGCCCGAGTGGTTGTCGAGGGTGCAATCCGCGGTGAAGGGGTCGAGGGTGGGCCCGGTGATGCGGATTGTCAGGTCCGCTGTGTCCGGGTTCTCGCCGCCGGGGTGAATCTCGTTGATGGAGAGGACTTCTCCGATACCGGGGACTCCGACCGCTTGGAATCGTCGCTCTGCTCGGCGCCATTCGTATGTGCTGGCGACCATGACCAGGCCGATCGGGAAAGTGAAGACGCCGGCACACAGGCCGTCGGCCCATCCGTCGCCGGTCAGACCGAGGATGGGGCCGATCAGCGTCAGGGCGGCGCCTGTGGTGTAGGCAAATACACCGGCGTATGGGCCGATGAGTTCGACCTGTCTCGGTCCTTCGTTCTCGCTGCGAGCCATTTCAGTTGCAGCGTAGCCGGTGAGGCAGCGGGACGGAGGCGTGTCCGATCGGGGCGGGGAAGGCTTGTTCGAGCTGCTGATCGAAGGGACGCCGCAGGCATACCAGCGATGGGCTGAGGACTATTACGAAACCACCGTCAGCCTTTCGGAGGTGGAGCACGTGTACGCACTGCGACCGTTGGCGCCGGCTGTGGTGGCGCGACTCAATCCCGAGGTCGAATTTGCCGATCTCGACGGCGACATCGGCGACATCGGATACCTGCGTTGAGAAGGTCACGCTCGCTGTCGGGGTACGCGGTTAGGGTGCCGGGCATGGGATATGAGTTTCAGGTCGTCGTGGACTGTTCCGACCCGCATACGCAGGCCGACTGGTGGGCGGAGGCGCTCGGGTGGGAGGTCGAGCCGCAGGATGAGGGGTTCATTCGGAGCATGGTCGAGCAGGGGCATGCGACCGAGGAGGAGACGACCACTCATCGGGGGAAGCTCGTGTGGAAGATCGGTGGGGCGATTCGGCATCCTGACCGGCCGCGGGTGTTGTTTCAGCTTGTGCCCGAGGCGAAGACCGCGAAGAACCGGCTGCACCTGGATATTCGGGTCGGGGACGAGAAGCGGGCGGCGGAGGTCGAGCGGCTGATCGGGATGGGCGCGAAGGTGCTGCATGACGGGAGGCAGGGGCCGTTCACGTGGGTGACGATGGCCGATCCCGAAGGTAACGAATTCTGCGTGGCCTGAGCTGCGGCTGGCTACCATCTAGAGCGATTCTTCCCGTGGCAGTTGATGTTTCAGGAGGTTGCGCGATGTTTGTTACCAGGTGTGCGGTGGTCGCGGTCGTGGGGGCCGCGATGACGCTGCTGGGATCGGGCCCGGCGAGTGCCGCCCAAGAGGACGAGTTCATCACGCTGAATTCCGTGGTGACGTCGACGCCCGATGGCTTGAACGCCACCGGAACCTATCTGTGCGACGGCGGAATCGGATATCTCGATGTTTCCGCGCAGATGGGCACCAGCGGCAGCGGCACGATCCAGCTGACCAGCTCCCCGCCGGGAGTGACCCTGCAATGCTCGGGCCGGGTCGAGACCTGGTCCGTGACGCTGAAACCGACCAATGGCCTGCCCGTGCTCGTGCCGTACACCGAAGGCACCGGCAAAGCCCAGCTGAACCGCAAGTACTGGAAGACCGACTCCGGTCAGGTGGCCCTCCACCTCTGAGCACCCGAATTATCGAGGTGCTGTCGTGAGAACTCTGCCGGGACGCGGGTCCGATTCGGCTCAACCCTGAGCTTCTGACCACGTCCGCGCAGCGCCTCGGGGCTGGCTCAGCGGCGACCAGCCGAAACCTCGCTTCCAGCCGCCGTCATTCGGCGAATACACGTTCAGTGTGGCCGCCGAAGGCTTTTCGCATGGCGGACAGGGACTTGTTGGCGTAGAAACCGCCGTCGCGGGAGGCGAAGCGGGAGTAGAGGGCGGTGGTGAGGACGGGGGCGGGGACGGCCAGGGCGATGGCGGTTTGGGCGGTCCAGCGGCCTTCGCCGGAGTCGGGGACATGGCCGGTGAATTCGGTGAGGTCGGGGTCGATGTGGAGGGCGGTGGCGGTGAGATCGAGGAGCCAGGAGGTGATGACGCTGCCTCGGCGCCAGAGTTCCAGGAGGGCGGGGACGTCGAAGGCGTAGGCGGGGGCGGTGGGCGAATCGGGTTCGGCTACACCGGTTCCGGCGGCGCGGAGGATGGACATGCCCTCGGCCAAGGCCGCCATGTGGCCGTACTCGATGCCGTTGTGGATCATCTTCGCGAAGTGGCCCGCGCCCGAAGGGCCGCAGTGGAGATAGCCCTGTTCGGCGGGGGTGGGGATGCCGTCACGGCCGGGGGTGCGTGGGGCGGCGTCGACGCCGGGGGCGAGAGTGCGGAAGATCGGGTCGAGGCGTTCGACTGCTTCGGCAGGGCCGCCGATCATGAGGCAGAAGCCGCGGTCGAGGCCGGAGGTGCCGCCGCTGGTGCCCACGTCGAGGTAGTGGACGCCTTGGGTGGCCAGGGATTCAGAGCGGGCGACGGCGTCGCGGTAGAAGGAGTTGCCGCCGTCTATGAGGATGTCGCCGGGAGCCAGGAGTGGCGTCAGGTCGTCGACGACCGTGCCGGTCAGCTCGGCGGGGACCATGATCCAGACCGTGCACGGTTTCGGCAGCGCCGCCACCAGTTCTGGGAGGGAACCGGCGGCGGGGATGCCGTCGGCGGTCAGGGTGGCGACGGCGGCGGGGTTGGGGTCGTAGACCGTGCAGGTGTGGCCCGCGCGGACCAGTCGGCGGGCCAGGCCGGAGCCCATTCGGCCCGCGCCGACCATTCCGATATGCATGGGGGGATCCTTCGGAGCGGAGATCGGTGGTGGCTCAGCCGAGTTCGCGCAGGCGCGGGAGGAGGTCGGTGGCGAACTGGGTGAGGAAGCGTTCCTGGTCGTGGCCGGGGCCGTGGAAGACGAGGTGGTTCAGGCCCGCGTCGAGGTACGGCTTGATGCCCGCGATCGCCTCGTCCGGATCGGAGGCGACGATCCAGCGCTTGGCGACCTGCTCGATGGGGAGCTGGTCGGCGAGGGCTTCCATTTCGACGGCGGAGTCGACGCTGTGTTTCTGCTCGGGGGTCAGCGACAGCGGGGCCCAGAAACGCGTATTGGCCAGGGCCAGTTCGGGATCGCGGTCGTAGGAGAGTTTGATCTCGATCATCTTGTCGATGGTCGACGGGTCGCGGTGGGCGGCGGCCGCGCCTTCGGCGACGGCGGGCATGAGCTTGTCGTTGTAGAGCTCCATACCCTTGCCGGAGGTGCAGATGAAGCCGTCACCGGCGCGGCCCGCGTACTTGGCGACGACCGGGCCGCCCGCCGCGATGTACACGGGGACCGGCTGCTCGGGGCGGTCGTAGATATTGGCCTTCACGGTGGTGAAGTGCTCACCCTCGAACGACACGTCGGATTCGGTCCAGAGTTTGCGCATCAGGCTGACGGCTTCGCGCAGGCGGGCGAAGCGTTCCTTGAATTCCGGCCATTCCCGGCCGGAGACCGCGATCTCGTTGAGCGCCTCACCGGTGCCGACACCCAGCATGACGCGCCCGTTGGACAGCAGCGACATGGTGGCGAAGGCCTGGGCGATGACGGCGGGGTTGTAGCGGAATGTCGGGGTGAGGACGCTGGTGCCGATCTGGACGCGGCTGGTGCGCTCGGTGACGGCCGACATCCACGACAAGGCGAAGGGCGCGTGCCCGCCATTGTGCCGCCAGGGCAGGAAGTGGTCGGAGACGACCACGCTGTCGAGGCCCAATTCCTCGGCGCGAACAGCGTATTCGACGAGGTCGCGGGGGCCGAACTGCTCGGCGGAGGCCTTGTAGCCGATCTTCAGGGTCATCGCTGTACCGCTTTCTCAGGGTGATCGGCCGCCTTGCGCAGGCGGCGGTAACGTTCGATGAGGGCATTGGTCGAACTGTCATGTGACAGTGCGGATCCGGACTCGATGTCGTCGACAAGGCGTGTCGCGAGGATCTTTCCGAGTTCGACGCCCCACTGGTCGAACGAGTTGATGTTCCAGATCCATCCCTGCGTGAACACCTTGTGCTCGTACAGGGCGACGAGCGCGCCCAGCGAATAGGGGGTCAGCTCATCCAGCAGGAGGGTGCTGCTCGGCCGGTTGCCGGGAAACGCGCGGTACTCCCCCGCGTCGTCGCCGGCGCGCCCGAAGGCCAGCGCCTGCGACTGGGCGAACAGGTTCGCCATCAACAGGTCGTGGTGCCCGGTCAGATCATGCGCGGGCGTGAGGACGCCGATGAAATCGCAAGGGACCGTGATGGTTCCCTGATGCAGCAGCTGGAAGAAGGCGTGCTGGCCATTGGTGCCGGGCTCGCCCCATACGATCGGCGCGGTGCCGACAGCGACCGGATTTCCGTCCCGATCGGCCGACTTGCCGTTGCTCTCCATCTCGAGCTGCTGCAGATACGCGGGCAGCCGGGCGAGCCGCTGATCGTAGGGCAGCACCGCGTGCGTCTGGGCGTCCCAGAAGTTGCGATACCAGATCCCGAGCAGCCCGAGCAGGATCGGCAGGTTGCGATGCGCCGGCGCGGTGCGGAAGTGGACGTCCATCGAATGCGCGCCCGCCAGGAACGACCGGAACTGTTCGCCGCCGATCGCGATCATCACCGACAGTCCGATCGCCGAGCTCAGCGAGTAGCGCCCGCCGACCCAATCCCAGAACTCGAACATATTGGCCGGATCGATGCCGAAGGACGATACCTCCGAGGCGTTCACCGACACCGCGACGAAATGCTTGGCCACAGCGGCAGGATCGTCCAGCGCGTCGACCAGCCAATCCCGGGCCGCCCGCGCATTGGCGAGAGTCTCGACGGTGGTGAATGTCTTCGACGACACCACGAAAAGCGTCGTCGCCGGGTCGAGATCGTGCAGCGCCCGGGTCAGATCATGCCCGTCCACATTGGCGACGAATCGCGATTCCAGTGTGCCCGTGCCGTATTCACGCAATGCCAGGCACGCCATCGCCGGTCCGAGATCCGAACCTCCGATCCCGATATTGACCACCGCCTCGATGGGCTCCCCCGTCGCCCCACGCCACTCGCCCGACCGAACGGCCTGCGCGAACCCCGCCATCCGCTCGAGGGTGCGCTGCACGGCGGGCACGACATCGACGCCGCCGACCTCCACCACCGCGTCCGCGGGCGCGCGCAACGCCGTGTGCAGCACCGCGCGCCGCTCGGTGACATTGATCGGCGCACCGGTGAACATCGCCTCCACGCCCGCGGCCAGGCCACGTTCGGCGGCGAGTGCGACCAGGAGGTCGATGGTTTCACCGGTGACCAGATTCTTCGAATAGTCCAGCGCGATCCCGTCGTGCTCGACGGTCATGGCCGGACCCCGATCGGGCGTCCGCCCGAACAGCTCCGAGATCCGCTCTCCCGCAAGCTCTTCGCGGTGCGCGGCCAGCCGCGCCCACGCCCGGGAGCCGGTCATCCCCGCACCGCGGCGCCACGGTCGGCCAGTGCCGATTCGACGCCGGCGATCAGCTCGCGCCATGCCTGCTGGAACTTGGCGATGCCCTCCCGCTCCAGCTTGGCGGAGATGTCGTTCATGTCTATGCCGAGCGCGTCGAGCTCCGCGAACACCCGGTGTGCGTCGTCGTAGCGACCGGTGACCTGGTCGCCGACCACCTTGCCGTGATCGATGACCGCCGCGAGAGTCGGCTCGGGCACGGTGTTCACGGTCCCGGGCGCGACCAGATCCACCACGTAGCGGGTGTCGTCGTAGGCGGGATCCTTCACCCCCGTCGACGCCCACAACGGCCGCTGCGGCCGCGCACCCGCCGCGGCGAGCGCCGCCCAGCGCTCCCCGCGCAGCGTCTGTTCGAACGCCTCGTAGGCGAGCACCGCGTTCGCGATGGCGGCGCGGCCACGCACCGCCCGCGCCGCGTCAGTGTCCAGCGCGTCGAGCCGGACATCGACCTCGGAGTCCACCCGCGAGATGAAGAACGAAGCGACAGAGGCGATCCGGGCGATGTCGTGCCCGTTCTCGCGCGCCAGCTCCAGCCCGGACTGGAAGGCGTCGAGCACATCCCGATACCGCCCGAGCGAAAAGATGAGCGTCACGTTGACGCTGATCCCGCGCCCCAGGATGGCGGTGATCGCGGGCAGTCCGGCGGGCGTGGCCGGAACCTTGATCATCAGATTGGGCCGGTCGACCAGCCACGACAGCAGCACCGCTTCGCTCACCGTGCGATCGGTGTCGTGCGCCCACGCCGGATCGACTTCGAGGGACACGTAGCCGTCGAGCCCGTCGGTCGCGGTGTGCACCGGCCGCAGCACGTCGCAGGCGGCCCGCACGTCCCAGCTGGTGAGGATGCGCGCGGCGTCCGCGGTGCCCATGCCGAGTTGCGCGAATTCACGCAGCTGCGTGCCGTACTGCTCGGACCCGCGCAGGGCGGCCTCGAAGATCGCCGGGTTGGTGGTCACGCCGGTGATGCCCCGCTCGACCCATTCGGCCAGTCCACCGGATTCGATCCGGCCGCGGCTCAGGTCGTCCAGCCAGAGGGAGACACCTTCTCGGGCGAGGAGCTGCAACGGATCACTCATAGGAATACCTCTGCCATACACAGTCTGCGATTGCTCGTTTTCGAGCAGATGTTGCACGAAATCATGCAGCCGGGGCCGATTGCTGTCAATGTTTCGCGCAGGATCGCGTACCATCCGAGACGGCGACGATGGCTCGACAACCCTTCAGGAGGTCCGTTGCTCTCCAGCACCCGCCGGCGTCAGATCCTCGACAGGCTGACCACCGACGGCTACGTCGAGGCGAAGGAATTCGCCCGCGAGCTCGGAGTGGACACCTCGACCATCCGCCGGGACCTGGAAGCGCTCGAACGCGACGGCCAGATCCAGCGCACCCACGGCGGCGCGCGGCCCATCCCGGGCGTCACCTCGGATCTGCCGTATTCGGCGAAGAGAAACACACGGCTGCAGGAGAAGTCGGCCATCGCGCGCGTGGCCGCGGGCCTGGTCGCCGACGGCGACACGGTGATCCTCGACAGCGGCTCGACCACCTACGAGGTCGCGGTCGCGTTGAGCCGCCGCGAGAATCTCACCGTCATCACCAATGATCTGCGCATCGCCGAGTACATCGCGGGCCTGCAACGCTTCCGGCTGCTGGTCGCGGGCGGCGAACTGCTCGGCTCTGTCTACACCCTCGCCGGCGACCGCACGGTCGAGTTCCTGCGCGATTACGCGGCGGACTGGGCATTCCTCGGCGCGGACGCGGTGGATACGAACGCCGGGATCACCAATACGAACACCCTCGAGGTTCCGGTCAAGCGGGCGATGATCGCGACCGCGCGCTCCACCGCCGTGGTCGTCGACAGTTCGAAGTTCGGCCACCGCGCCCTGGCCCGGGTCGCCGGACTAGACGAGATCCACACCCTCATCACCGATCACGGCCTCGACGAGGAGGCCGCGAAACCCTACGGCGACCATCTGATTCGGGCCGACGTCACCAAGCCGCCGCGGCCCAAGCCCTGGCCGACCGTCGCGGCGGCGGCCTCCCTGGCCTCGCGCGGCAAGACCGCGCGCGAGTCAGGCGAGGCGGCGGAGTAGTTCGGTGCGGTAGCCGGCGGTCACTTCGGCAGCGGGCTGTAGAAGACCAGACCGTTGCCCTTGTTGTCGTAGACGACCGCGCGGCGCTCGTGCGCGTCGTTGTAGGGCGCGGTCACGATGCCGCCGCCGCTGGCCTCGATCGCCTTGGCCGCGGCGTCCACGTCCGCGGTCTTGATGCCCACGACGACCTGCCCGTGGATCGGGTGGTCGACGGCGGTGGCCAGCGCCAGGGTGATGGGCCCGCCGTCGATCGCCGCGAAATGCGCGCCGTCGCGGAACTTCAACGGCATGCCCAGGGTCTCGGTGTAGAAGCTGATCGACTCGTCCAGGTCATCGGTGGACAGGATGATCATCTTCACTTCGTGGTCGCTCACTACAGCCTCCTGATCGGTTCCGGCCGGGTGCGCACCCGGCACGGTCCCCCTCATGATGACCGTTGCGCGCCACCGGGATCGGACAGCGACACGCGTGCGGGGCGGCCGGTTCAGGCGGTGGCGGCGCGCGCGGCGATTAGGGCCGCGAGTTCGGCGGGGCGTTCCTCGGGGATCCAGTGGGTGGCGTCGAGGATCTCGTGGGTGAAGGGCGCGGCCATGTAATCGGGAGTGAGGGCGGCGGACTTGGCGGCGATGAACGGATCCCGGGTGCTGGAGACGTGCGTGGTGGGGGCGGTGATCTTCCTCGTCGTCTCGCGCGGGTCGACGATGAGCATGGCGCGATACCAGTTGAGCGCGTACGGCAGCGCCCCGGCGGCGATGACATCGCGAGCGAGCCGGTCGAATTGGTCCTCGTCCATGCCGGACACGGCCAGCGCGCGCACCCGGCGCTCCGGATTGCCGGGTGCGTCGAGAGCCCGGAAGAGTCCCGTGATCACGGCTTCGGGCAGCCACGGAAGCTGGAACAGCACCATATAGAAGGTGCGGAAGAACTGGGTGCTGCTCACCATCGACCGCATGAACGCCATCGGATGCGCGACCGACACCGAGGTCAGGGTGCGCACCAGATGCGGATGGGTGGCGGCCGTGGACCAGGCCACCGTGGAACCCCAGTCGTGCCCGACCAGATGGACCGGCCCGGCGCCGAGGGTCCTGATCAGTGCCGCGATATCGGAGACCAGGGCGCTGACCCGGTAGGAGGCCCGGCCGCGCGGCCGGGCCCCGGGCGAATAGCCGCGCTGCGTCGGCGCGATGGTGCGGTAGCCGCGCTCGTGCAGGTGCGGCGTCAGTCGCGCCCACTGGGCGGCGGTCTGCGGAAACCCGTGCAGCAGCACCACCGGGACGCCGTCGAGCGGACCCTCGTCGACGACATCGAAGGTGAGTCCGTCATTGGTGAATGTCGTCAGTCGCGTGGTCATGCGCCGCCCCCGGGCCGTGAACGAAGGGTTACCGGATCGGCACGCTACGCGACACGATCCGGCGTCGCGGCGAAAGCCGTTCGCCGACAATGCTGCCGAATGATAACTACGCCACAGAATCTGCCCAGTCGTCATGCGTATGACACATGATTCGAATCGGTCGCACCAGCCAAAGTCGCACGGGGACATGACATTCCGGCAACCAGCAGGTTGCTGCCCACCCGGAAACGTCCCAGCCGGAATTAATTTAGATGAAACATTCCCTTTCAATTTCCCAATTCGAAGCATGCCCGGTAGTGTGCCCCCGTCGCGACTGCGATTGCGAAACCCCTGTTCTGGCAATGGAGTTCGAGTGCTGGAAATTCACCACTTCAGCTATGGATGGATCACCCCCGTCCTGGCCTACATCATGTCCGTCACCGGATCGCTGCTCGGTCTGCGGTGTACGGCGCGCGCTCGGACAGGGGATGGGCGCGGCGGCTGGCTCATCTCGGCGGCGATCGCCATCGGCGGCACCGGCATCTGGGTCATGCACTTCATCGCGATGCTCGGCTTCAGCATCCGCGGCGCCGTCATCCGCTACGACGTACCGCTCACCCTGCTCAGCGCCGTGATCTCGATCCTGGTGGTGTGGGCCGGGTTGTTCGTGGTGGCGCGCGAGCCGTTCGGCCGCTATTCGCTGTTCGCGGGCGGCGCGGTCACCGGCCTGGGCGTCGGCGCGATGCACTATTCGGGCATGTACGCCATGAAGTCGGACGCCATGATCGGCTACGACGTCTGGATCGTCACGCTGTCGATGGTGATCGCGGTGGTCGCGGCGACCGTCGCGCTGTGGTTCACCCTGGTCATCACCGGCATCTGGGCGACCATCGGCGCGGCCCTGATCATGGGCGTGGCGGTGTGCGGCATGCATTACACCGGCATGGCGTCGATGAACGCGCACCACATGGACCACGCCGAGACCCCGCACGGCGCGGGCGCGATGGAGCTGCTGGCGCCACTGATGATCAGCGTCAGCATGGTGACGCTGGTGCTGCTCATCCACGTCGGGCTCACCGAGGTGGACGAGCGGTCGATGATGCCCGGTCCCGCACGGCCCATGCCGGAAACCCGGCCCGCCCCGGAACACCGTCCCGGCTGGTCGCTGCAGGCCGGCTCGGCGGCCGCCGCGCGCGGCTCGGGCCAGGACGAACCCATACCGCACGACTACCGGACGGCGGGCCTGTATCCGCCCGCCGCCGACTATCAGGCGCCCGGCCGTCACGAGATGGCCGTCCCCGGCGACTGGCATTCGGACCGCTACCGCGCGGGCTGAGCCGCCGGCCGGGCAGGCTGAGAACCACCTGCCCGGCAGCCTGAGAATCACGGGTCGCGTTCGCTGAGAATCGGTCTGCGGTGTTCGACTTTCAGGCGCATCCACAGCAAACTGAGGGCCGTGGACCACCATCAGCTGGAGTTGATCTTCGCGGTCCTGTTCGCGACCATCCTCGTGCAGCCGCTCGGACGACGGCTGGGCCAGGCCCCGGCGGTCCTGATGACCGCCTTCGGCGTGGTGCTCGCGCTCATCCCGCAGGTCCCCAATATCCAGATCGAACCGAAACTGATTCTGCCGCTGGTCCTTCCGCCGCTGCTGTACGCGGCCGCGCGACGCACCTCATGGCGGCAATTCGCCGAGAACTGGGCGGCCATCAGCCTGCGCGCCGTGGTGCTGGTCATCGTCACCACCGTGGCCGTGGCCTGGGCCTTCCACCTCTGGTATCCGGCCGTCCCGATCGCGGCGGCGGTCGCGCTGGGCGCGCTGGTGGCGCCGCCGGATCCGGTGGCGGTGTCGGCGCTGGCCGGCAGGCTGGGGCTGCCGCGGCGACTGGTCGCGGTGCTCGAGGGCGAGGGGCTGTTCAATGACGTGACCGCGATCGTGCTGTACACGGTCGCGGTGCAGGCGGTGGTGTCGGGCAACTTCTCCGCGTGGGGCGCACTGCTCGACTTCGGGGTGTCGGCGCTGGTCGGGGCGGCGGTGGGGCTGCTGTTCGGCTGGGCCGGAAGCAAACTCATGCAACGGCTCGACGAGGCCCCGTGGCGGGTAGCGCTCGGGCTGCTGCTGCCGTTCGCGGCGTACGGGTTCTCCGAATCGCGTGGCGGGTCGGCGGTCCTGGCGGTGCTGGTGTGCTCGATGTACCTGACCGACGCCGCCACCGACTTCGGCGACAGCGACTACCGCCTGGTCGGCGACTCCTTCTGGGAGATCACCGAAATGCTGGTCACCGGGTTCGCGTTCGGGCTGATCGGACTGGAACTGAGCACGGTGCTGCGCGACTCCGGACCGGACTGGCCGCGTTTCCTCGGCGGGGCCGCCGTCGTCATCGCGGTGGTGGTGGGATTACGACTGATCTGGCTGCTGATCACCACCAAGCTCTTCCAATCCTGGTGGCGCGCCCGCGATCGCGACGAGCCCTACAACTGGCGCGAGACCCTGGTCACCTGGTGGGCCGGTATGCGCGGGGTGGCGACGGTCGCGCTCGCGCTGGCCATTCCGTTCACCACCGACACCGGGAAACCGTTCCCGGGCCGCACCGAGATCCTGTTCACGGCCTTCGCGGTCGTGCTGTTCACGCTGCTGCTGCAAGGCCCGACCCTGCCCGCGGTGGTGCGCGCCACCGGCGTGCGTGCCGACACCGGCGCGGAACGCGTCATCGAACGCGAGCTCTGGACCCGGGTGCTGCAGGCCGAACTCGCACGCCTGGAAGAGATCTCACAGACCGAGCACCTGCCCGAAGAGGTCTACGACCGGCTGCGGTCCGGCTTCGAACGCCGCCTCGCCCACGCCGACCCCGAGGCCGCCGACAGCAATGCCCGCATGGCCACCGATCGCGCGATCGCCTTCACCGCCAAGATGCGGGCCATCACCAATGACGTACTGGAAGCGGGCCGCGCCGAAGCTCTGGCCGCCCGCCGCGAACCCGGCGTCCCACCGGATGTGGTGGACCGGGTGATGCGCCGACTGGACCTGCGCGGCGCGGCCAACTGAGCAGCCCCCGCCGCAGGCCGGCACACCTGATCGCGCGACTATCCGTTCCGGCCCAGCGACACGAGGACGGCCACGAATTCGCGTGCGAACGACTTGCGGGTCAGCAGACGGGTGGTCCGCGCCCCGGTGACTTCGGCCCGCAACCCCAGCCGCCGGGCCAGCCGCTGCGTACGCAATACGTGAAAATCACTGGTGACCACCGTGACTCGCGCCGTGCGCGAGTCGATGCCGAGCGAGTCCAGTTCCTCGGCGGTGAACCGCAGATTCTCCTCGGTGTTCCGGGACCGATTCTCCGCGACGATGCCCGTCGCCGGAATCGTGTGCGCCACAAGGTAATCAGCCATCGCCATCGCCTCCGGCACGGTATCGCGGCCGCTCTGCCCGCCGGACACGACCACGAGCGGCCTGCGCCCCCGCTCGTCCCGGATCACCTCGAGCGCCCGATCGAGCCGCCGGGCCAGCATGGGCGAGACCCGGTCGCCGCGCAGTCGGCAGCCGAGCACGACCACCACCTCCGCGCCCGGCCGCGGCGCCCGCCGGGCCCGCCCGAGGGTGTATCCGGTGAATCCGAGGAACGGCGCCACCACCACGGCCCCGGCCCACAGCATGACGCCCCGAAACATCCGCACCCGGTCACCCCTCCTGACAACGGCTCCAGCATCGAAAACTCGCGCGCACCGGCCGATCGAATGTCGGCGCACCGCATCGACGGTAGTCCCCCGCCGCCGCGCCGCCATCGCCCCGGGCCGAGCACGATCCGCGCAGGTGCTCATGACCCGTGATCGCGGCTCGCGGCGACTGCGACCCTGGTCATGGATCGGGTATGGAGCGCGGCACCGCCGTGACCGTGGCCGAATACGGCTCGATCGCGCCGGTCGCGGTACACGGGCGGGTCGCGGCGATGCACTGACCGGGCCCTGACCTCGGGTTAGCATGACGCAATGGCATTGGGCACCTATCAGCCGCCCTGGCTGCGGACCGTTGACCTGGGTGAGCGGTTCGGCGCACTCGTCCAGTGGTGGGCGCAGCCGCATCGGGTGCGGCGCGGGATCCAGGCCTATCGCGATCTGCTCGCGGTCACCCCGGCGTGTATCGCCTACGCGTTCACCCTGTTCATCACCTGGTGGACGCTGCGCGGGGCGAGCGACATCGTGGGCCGGCGGCTGATCTTCTCGGCCTCGACGAATCTGCGCAATATGCAGCGGGACCCGATCCAGGTGCTGGTGGCCTCGGCCTTCTGGACCGATGGCGGCTTCCCCTGGGGCGAGATCGTCATCCTGATCACCTTGATGGCGCTGGCCGAACGGTGGCTGGGTTCGCTGCGCTGGATCGTGGTGGTGGCGATCGGCCATGTCGGGGCGACCCTGATCACGGTGCTCGGCATCGCGCACAAACTGGACAAGCAGCTGATCCCGACCCGGGTGGCGTTCGCCTCGGACGTCGGCCCCAGTTACGGCATCTCGGCCATGCTGGCGGTGCTGGCCTTCCGGTTGCGGGGTCCGGCCCGCTGGATGTGGGCGCTGGCCATGCTGGTCTGGTACGGGTACGGGGTGTGGCACGGGCGCACGTTCACCGACTACGGCCATTTCTTCGCGCTGCTCATCGGTTTCGCGGTGGGCGCGATCGCGGTGGCGCTCTCGCACCGGCTGATCGCGGTGCGCGAGCGCAAGGCGGCGAAGCGGAATCCGGCCCCCACCGGTGGGACGCGACCCACCGATACGGCCGGAAACAACGCGAGTTCAGCTGGGGACGGGATCGATCCGCCCGCGGTCGCGTTGGACCAGCCGGATGGCGGGCTCGACGACGCGGGCCGCGATCGGGCCGAGCACGGCCATCATTAGCACGTAGGCCGAGGCCAGCGCCGCCAGCCGCGGATCCACCCCACCCACCGAAACCGCCAGCCCGGCAATGACGATGGAGAATTCGCCGCGCGCCACCAACGCCGCGCCCGCGCGCGCCCGGCCCATCCGCCGGATCCCCTGCCGCGAGGCCGCCCACCACCCGGTGCCGATCTTGGTCAGCGCGGTCACGACGGCCAGCAGCACCGCCCAGCCCAGAACCGGCGGAATCGCGGTGGGGTCGGTATTGAGCCCGAAGGCCACGAAGAAGATGGCCGCGAACAGGTCGCGCAGGGGTTCGAGGAGTTTGGCCGCCTCCTGGGCGGTGGATCCGGAGATGGCGATGCCGAGCAGGAACGCCCCGACCGCCGCCGATACCTTCAGCGCCGAAGCCGCGCCCGCCACCAGCAGCGCCGCGCCGAGCAGCTTGAGCAGGAACACTTCCCGGTCGTTGCTGTCCACGATGGCCGACACGTAGCGGCCGTAACGCAGGGCCACGATGAGCACCACGGTGATCGCCACCAGCGCGATGGCCAGCGATCGCAGTCCGCTGGCGAAGCTCAGCCCGGCCAGCATCATGGTGAGGATCGGCAGATACACCGCCATGGCCAGATCCTCGAACACCAGGATGGACAACACCACCGGCGTCTCGCGGTTACCGAGCCGTCCGAGGTCGTTGAGCACCTTGGCGACGATGCCCGAGGACGAGATGTAGGTGACGCCGCCCATGGTGACCGCGCCGACCGGACCCCACCCGAGCATGAGCGCGACCACCACGCCCGGCGTGGCATTGGCGACGATGTCGAGCAGACCCGCCACCCAGGAGCGGCGCAGCCCGGTCACCAATTCGGCGGCGGTGTACTCCAACCCGAGCAGCAGGAGCAGCAGCACCACGCCGATCTCGCCGGCCATGTGCCCGAATTCGGTGGCTGCCTTCATCTTCACGATGCCGCCCTGACCGAAGGCCAGGCCGCCCAGCAGATAGAGAGGGATCGGCGACATGCCGAAGCGAGCGGCCAGCCGGCCCAGCATGCCGAGCGCGAACAAGATCGCGCCGAGTTCGAACAGGGCTAGGCCGGTCGAGTCCACCGGGCTCAGCCGTCGGCCAGGATGCGAGCGGCCGCGTCCAGCCCGTGCGGAGTTCCGACCACGACCAGGATGTCCCCGGAGTCGAGCACCTGGTCCGGACCCGGCGACGGCTGTACCTGCCCCGCCCGCATGATCGCGACGATGGACGCCTTGGTGCGGGTCCGCATGGCGGTCTCCCCGAGCATGCGCCCTCGATACGGCGAGCTCCCGCTGACGCTGAGCTGCCGGGTGGTGATCCCGGGTAGGTCGGAGTGTTCTTCCCTGAGCTGCTGTACCAGCTGCGGCGCGCCCAGCAGGTTGGCCAGCACCGCGGCCTCGTCCGGGGTCAGCGGCACCTGCGCGATACAGGCGTCCGGGTCGTCGCGCTGGGAGACGATGAGGTCGATTCCGCCGTCCCGGTGCGCGACGACTCCGATCCGCCGGCCCGATCTGACTTCGAAGTCCTTGCGGACACCGATACCGGGCAGGGCAGTCACATCGACGTTCACAGGTCCAGATTAGGACAACCCGCGCGAATCGCGGGGAGCTGCGTCCGGGGCGTGATCAGTTCGCTTCCAGCGGGGCGAAGCCGCCGTCGGGTCCGGGCACGAAATCGGTCACCGCGGTGACGGCCGCCACCGGCAGCGGGCCGTACAGGTGGGGGAACAGCATGGAATCCGGATCGGTGGGCACACCCGGCTCCCATTTCACCGGCGAACCGAGCGCGGCGGGATCCAGGTGCAGCAGCACCAGATCGGTCCGGCCGGCGAAGAGGCGATTCGCGGGCAGATGCGCCTGGTACGGGGCCGACAGGTGGATGAATCCGGCCTCGGCCAGCGACGGCGCGCGGTATTCGCCTGCGGCGCGGGCGCTCTCCCATTCGTCGCGGGAGCAGATGTGCAGCAGGGTGGCCGGTGTCGTGTCCTGTTCGATTCCCACCCGTCCAATCTAGGCGAGGGCGGCCGATCCGCATCGGCTCGGCGCGGCTCGGTACGGCTGGGGCCGGGCCACCTGCGGGCCGACGTCGTTGATGGCGATCCGGGCGGGGGGCGAGGCGGCGGCGGCGCATCCCGCGGCGACCGGCGGCCATCGCCACCGTCCAGCAGGACCTCATTCCGATCCGCGTCCCCGCCGTGCGCGTCGAGCTCTCCCTCGACGCCCACCCCATCTACGAGATGTTCGGCGCGGTCTTCGGCGTCGAGGACGTGCGCTTCTCGATGCCGCGGTCCCGCATGGAATTCCAGACCGTCACCCTGGAAACCCCACTCCCCCAGGCGAATCTGTCCTGGAAGGGCCAGTCGCCCGGACACTTCGGCCGCGCCCACCGCGGCCGCCACGCGGTGCGGTCGTGACGGCGCCTTCGGCAGGCGCGACGGTGCGGTCGTGACAGTGCGCGCGGCGTCGGGTGATGGTTCGGCCATCCGTGCGCGGAGTTACCGGAACTCCCTACCGACCCTGAACCAGCTCCGGTAGGTTTCGGTGCGTCGATGCTGGTCAGCGCGGCGGACCGGTCATCTGGTAGACCGTCAGGTACGACTTCACGTACCCGACCGTCCGAGGAACCATGAACCCCTCCACCATCATGTCCGCGCGCGACCTCGAGTTCCTGCTCTACGACTGGCTCGACGTGGAGTCCCTGACCACCCGGGACCGCTTCGCCGACCACTCCCGCGACACCTTCGACCAGGTGCTGCGCCTGTGCCAGGACCTGGCCGCGGCCTACTTCGCCCCGCACAATCGCGAGAACGATCTGCACGAGCCCAGCTTCGACGGCGAGCGCGTGCACATCATCCCCGCCGTCGGCAAGGCGCTGCGAGCCTTCGCCGACGCCGGAATGATCGGCGCGGCAATGGATTACGAGGTCGGCGGGATGCAGCTGCCGCACTCGGTCTACACCGCGTGCATGTCGTGGTTCCACGCGGCCAATGTCGGCACCGCCGCCTACGCGCTGCTGACCACCGGCAACGCGAATCTGCTTGCCGCGCACGGCAGCCCGGAGCAGATCGACGCCTACGTGCGCCCCATGCTGGAGGGCCGCAGCTTCGGCACCATGGCGTTGTCGGAGCCGCAGGCCGGGTCCAGCCTGGCCGACATCACCACCCGGGCCGTGCCCGCGGCGGACGGCTCCTACCGCGTGTTCGGACACAAGATGTGGATCTCCGGCGGCGACCACGAACTGTCGGAGAACATCGTGCATCTGGTGCTGGCCCGGATCCCGGGCGCGCCGGAGGGCACCCGCGGCATCTCACTGTTCGTGGTGCCGAAGTTCCTGCCCGACGCCGACGGCGAACCGACCGTGCACAACGACGTCGTGCTGTCGGGCATCAACCACAAGATGGGCTGGCGCGGCACCGTCAACACCGCGCCGGTGTTCGGCGACGGCAACTTCACCCCCGGCGGCGAGCCGGGTGCCGTCGGCTATCTGGTGGGCGAGCCGAATCACGGTCTGGCGCAAATGTTCACGATGATGAACGAGGCCCGCATCGGCGTCGGCCTGGCGTCCACGGCGCTCGGCTACACCGGCTACCTGAAGTCGCTCGACTACGCGCGCACCCGCCCGCAGGGCCGCCCGGTCAGCGCCCGCGGCGGTGCGCAGGTCCCGATCATCGAGCATCCGGACGTGCGGCGCATGCTGCTGGCGCAGAAGGCCTATGCCGAGGGCGCGCTGGCGCTGCAGCTCTACTGCGGCAAGCTGGTCGACGAGCACCGCACCGCGGCAACCGAATCCGGCCGCGAGCGGGCGGGCACGCTGCTGCGCATCCTGACCCCGATCGCCAAGTCCTGGCCCAGCCAGTGGTGCCTGACCGCCAACGACCTGGCCATCCAGATCCACGGCGGCGCCGGCTACACCCGCGACTACGACGTGGAACAGCACTACCGCGACAATCGCCTCAACCCGATTCACGAAGGCACCCACGGCATTCAGAGCATGGACCTGCTCGGCCGGCAGGTCACCCTCGACAACGGCGCCGCCCTGGCGGCCCTGCTGGAGACGATGGCGGCCACCATCGCCGCGGCCCGCAGCGCCGGCGACGCCGAGCTGGCCGGATTCGCCGACGCCCTGGAGGCCGCCATGGGCCGGCTGGCCGCCACCACGGCGGGCCTGTGGGGCACGGGCAACCCCGAAGCGGCGCTGACCAATTCGGCGGTCTATCTGGAGGCGTTCGGCCATGTGGTGCTGGCCTGGATCTGGCTCGAGCAGGCGGTGGCCGCTCACGCGCTGCCCGAGTCGGCCTTCGGCCACGGCAAGCGACTGGCCGCGCGGTACTTCTTCCGCTGGGAACTCCCCCGCACCGCACCGCAATTCGACCTGCTCGACTCCGGCGATCGCACCACCGTGGAACTCGACGAATCCTGGTTCTGAACACGCCGATCGGCGCGGCCGTTCGCGATGGGCGAACGATGCAGGAAGGGCATACCCCCTGATGGTATCGAGGCCCCCGGTGAACTCGAGGTCGCGCCGGTCGCGGCCAGGTCTCCGATTCAGCCGCCTTGATTACGGTTTGCTGGCGCGCAGGGCACGACAGCCAATCGGAGTGTGAGTGTCGGTGCGCCCGGGTAGTCTCCCGATAGACAACTCGATCAGCGTGTTCGAACGGGAGGTTCCTCCGTCCTAATGGGCAGTCACCAGGACCTGTTCGCTTTCAGCGAAATCCCAGGTCGTGTTACTGAAAACACACGGGAAACTGCACGGGAACAAAGTCCTCTCGCCGAACGTCTGACAGAGTAGTCAACAAGCCACTGCTGGGAAGTAGCGGTAGCGAGGTTCGCGGAATGGTCCGCGGGCCCCCACACCAGGCGAACGGTGCGTGAACACCCAGAGCCAGGACGGAGGAGTCATGCCAGGAACCCTGACAAGCACCCCACTGACCGCGGTCGATCGTTGCGACCGCTGCGGGGCGGCTGCGCGCGTGCGCGCTACCTTGCCCGCAGGTGGAGAGTTGCTCTTCTGCCAGCATCACGCCAATGAGCACATGGACCGTCTTCGTGAGCTCGAGGCCGTGATCGACTCGGAGTCGGCACCGGCGCTGTAACAGCTCCTCCCAACTCACGACAATTCCATCTTCCCAACAGAAAACCCCGAAAGCGGGCGACCGGCAGGTCGCCCGCTTTCGCTATGCATGGCTGCTATGAAACGTGGTAGCGGTCACAACTGTGGCCGAAGACACGTGAAAAGTACTGCGCGCAACGCGAGAAGCGTCATGTGCGCCCGACAAGTCCGGCCGGGTACAACGGATGGGTGCCGCAGACCTCGCAAGCCACCTACCTACAGGATCGTCATATGGTCGCGCTCTGGACGTGGACCGGCCACGGCCCCGGACGCGCGCCGCGCGAACTGGGCGAGGTGCAGACCCTCGCCCTGGCCGTCCCGGACCGCGACGGCATCGGCGTCGCCGACGTGGAATGCGCTCTGGTGGAACCGGAACGGTTATGCACTCTGGCTATCGCCAATCCCGGCGAATCAATACGCCGGTTACGTGAAGCCCTCGACGACGGCCTCGAGATCCGCCTCCTGCCCACGGCCGCGCACGCCGTCCCCAACGCCACCGGAACGGCCGTGGTGTCCGCGGCCCGGACCCTGCGGGCGCTGCGCGACACCGTCGCGCTGAGCGCCGAGCTGCGCTCCGGACTGAAGGCCGAGCTACGGCCGTATCAGGCGCGCGGCATCACCTGGCTGCGTGAGACGACCGCCACACACGGCGGCGCGGTCCTGGCCGACGAGATGGGCCTCGGCAAGACCGTGCAGGCCATCGGCTACCTCCTCGGGAAGGCCGGAGACGGGCCACAACTCGTAGTGTGTCCAACATCACTGGTCGGCAACTGGGCGCATGAGATCGAGCGATTCGCGCCCGGACTGCGGGCCGTGGCCTGGCGCGGCGGCGACGCCCCGGACGCGGACGCGGGCGCCATCGTGGTGACCGGCTACCCGACCCTGCGCGGGCACGGCGAGGCCCTGGCCGGGCAACGCTGGGCGAGCGTCGTTTTCGACGAGGCTCAGGTGCTCAAGAATCCGCGCACCCAGGTCGCCAAGGCGGCGCGGGCGATTCCCGCCGACGCGCGCATCGCGTTGACCGGCACGCCCGTGGAGAACCACCTCGACGAACTGTGGGCGCTGCTGAACCTGGTCGTGCCCGGAGAGTTCACCCACAAGGCGCAGTTCCGCCGGCGGTTCGTGCGGCCCATCAGCGAGGGCTCGGCGAGCGCGGTGCTGCGGTTGCGCGACGCCCTCGAGCCGGTTGTGCTGGGGCGCCGCAAGACCCAGGTCGCCGCGACCCTGCCGCCCAAGATCCACACCGATCTGGTGTGCGATCTGACCGAGGAACAGGAGCGGATCTACGACCGGCTGCTGGACCGCGCCGAGGCCCAGGGCTTCGGCAGCGGCGCGCAGCGGCACACCCGGGTGCTGGCCGTGCTGACCGAACTCAAGCAGGTGTGCAATCACCCCGGGCTGATCACCGGGGACCTGAGCGAATTGGCCGGGCGCTCCGGCAAATTCGACGTCTGCTCCGACATCCTGGCCGGCAACCTCGACAACGACTCGCCCACACTGGTATTCACCCAGTACCGCAAGACCGGCGAGCTGCTGGTCCGGCACTGCGCCGAGGAGTTCGGGGTGGCGGCGCCGTTCTTCCACGGCGGACTCAATGCCGAGCAGCGCGCCGCGATCGTCTCCGGCTTCCAATCCCCGGACGGCCCACCGATCCTGGTGCTGAGCCTGCGCGCGGCGGGCACCGGCCTGACCCTGACCCGCGCCGCCGATGTCGTGCACTACGACCGCTGGTGGAATCCGGCCGTGGAGGCGCAGGCCTCCGATCGCGCGCACCGCATCGGGCAGACCCGCACCGTCACCATCACCACCCTCACCTCGGGCACCACCATCGAGGAGCACATCGCGGGCATGCACGACCGCAAGTCCGCGCTCACCAACCTCACCGACGCGGCCGGTGTCGCCGAACTCGCACGCCTCGACGACGAACGACTCATGGAACTGCTGCGCCGGAAGCGGGGGAACTGACATGGCCGACAACGAATTCGGATACACCGCCTGGGGCAAGGACTGGGTCCGGCTCGCGGAACCGTTGAACCTCACCAAACCCGAGCCGCTGCTCCCCCGCGCCCGCAGCATCGCCCGCAACAAAGGCGTCCGCACCGAGATCGAGGGCACCGTGGTCCGGGCCCACATCCACCGCGGCTCCGAAGCCTCGGTGACCCACCTGGAACTGACCTCGTTCCCCCGCTCCACCATCGACGCCATCGCCGCCGTGGTCCCCGCCGACAGCCTCACCCTCAGCGACGATCTGCACGCCGCGGTCCTCGCCGCGGGCATCTCGGTCACCCCGATCCTCGCGGCCACCGACTGCTCCTGCCGCGCCCGCAACGCCCGCTGCCTGCACATGCTGGCCGCCTGCTACGCGGTCGTGCGGCTGATCGACGAGAACCCCTGGCTCGCCTTGGATCTGCAGGGCTACCGCCTCGACCCGCCCGCCGCAGACACCGAGGCCCCGATCTCGATTCCTCGCTGGACGCCTATCGACGCCCTCGACCCGGCGGTGTTCTTCGGCTGAGCAATCAGCCGTCCTTCACTGAGCGGCGGCAAGACGTGCCGATGGGGGTCGCCGCGCCACCCGGCGGGCCCAACCGCGCTGTGCGGCAATGGGTTCACCAGCGCCGGCCGGGGTGGCCGTCCAACCACGCTTCGGACCTGAGGGGCCGGTCAGCTGCCGCGGTCCGGCCTACTCGGGGCGGCGGGCGCGGAAGCGGAAGTAGGTTGCCGCGCTGCGGACTTCGATATCGGTGAAACCGACGCGGGTGAGGCGGGCCCGCATCGTCTCGGGCGGGACCGGGACACAGGTGTCGCCGAGGTGGATGAGGCGGAAGGTGAGGCGGTCGACGCCGTCGCTGCCCGCGAAGACGCCGCCGGGGCGCAGGACCCGGAAAGCCTCGGCGAAGAGCTCGTCCTGCAGGGCGGGGGTGGGGACGTGGTGGAGCATGGTGAAGCTGAGCACGGAGCTGAACTCGGTGCCGGGCAAGGGCATCTCGGTGGCGTCGCCCTCGATGATCCGCATCACGCCGGCCTTGCGGGTACGCAGGCGGGCGGCCAGGGCCGGGTCGATCTCGAGGCCGGTGAGGGCGGGGACACGGGAGCGCAGGGTGTCGACGTTCGCGCCGTAGCCGGGTCCGATCTCGAGGGCGTTGTCGCCGAGGTCGATGTCCCGCAACGCCCACGGGACGATCTGGTTCGCGCTGGCCCGCTCCCAGGTGCTCGAGCGGCAGAGAAGCTGGTGAAAGTAGTTCATCCCCATGGCCATAACGCTAGAACGAGGCATGCATGGCCGCGAGGGACTATGGTGACAGATTATGTCGCCAAACGGTCAGACCCGGGTGCTGGCCCCGCCGCCGGGGCCGACCGCCATGGTCTTCGGCCTCGGCACACTGCCCGCCGGGTACTGGTTCGACGAACACGAGCATGAGCAGCACCAGATCGCCTGGGCCGCACAGGGAGTATTGACCGTCGAGACACCGGGTGGACACTGGGTGCTGCCGCCGACGCGCGCACTGTGGATCCCCGGCGGGACGGTCCACCGGACCGGCACCCTCGAGGGCGCGATCATGCACGGCATCTTCCTGACCCCCGATCAGTCGCCGGTGCACTATCCGGCCCCGGTGATGCTGCGCGTGGATCGGCTCCTGCACGAACTGTTCCTGCACCTGACCGCGACCACCACCACCGACGCCCAGCGCGAGCGCACCGAGGCGGTGGTGTTCGACCTGCTCGATCCGGTGGAGGTGATCCCCATCGGCGCGCGCACCCCTGAGGAGCCGCGCACCCGCCGGGTCGCCGAGCTGCTGCGCGCCGACCCGGCCGACCAGCGCACCCTGGCCGAACTGGCGGACGCGGTGGCCACCAGTCCCCGCACCCTGGCCCGGGGCTTCCTCGCCGAGACCGGAATCACCTTCGGCCAGTGGCGAACCCAGCTCCGGCTGGCCGCCTCGCTGCCCTTGCTGGCCTCGGGTCTGCCGGTCGCCCGGATCGCGGCCCGGGTCGGGTACTCCACCCCGAGCGCCTACGTCGCCGCCTTCCACCGCGAGGTCGGCGTCTCCCCAGCCCGCTACTTCACCCGCTGAGCGTCGCAACCCGAACCTGTCGGTCCTCGCGGCTATCGTCGGGGCATGGCGAAGTCCACGTACAGGTTCACCGCCGAGCTCTGGGAATGGGAAGCCCAGGCCGCGTGGCACTTCGTGAGCCTGCCCGAGGCCGTCACCGACGAGATCGACGAACTCTACGGCCACACCGCCGCCGGATTCGGTTCGGTCAAGGTGAAAGTCACCGTCGGCACCAGCCGCTGGTCCACCTCGATCTTCCCCGACAGCAAACGCGGCACCTATGTACTGCCGATGAAGAAGGCGGTGCGCACCGCCGAGGGGCTTGCCGCGGGCGACCCCGTCGTCGTCGAACTACAGATCGCCTAGCCACGCCGCCACGGCGGGATGCGGTCCGCGACAAGCGCTCTCGTCACGGACCGGCGGTTCTCGCCCAGCCCCGGGACCGGCCTCAGCCTCACCTACCCCCCGCGCCACGTTCACGCCGGCGTTGCCGCTCGTCCCATCCGGCTCGGCCCGACGCGTCGCCCGGCTGCGCGCCGATGTCTCGATCAGCCGGCGACGAACACCGTCACCGAGATCGGCGGGGTCCGCACCTGCGGTGGATGCCGACCGAGATCGCGCTGCGATGACCGGATCCGGCATGGTCACAGACATGTCGGGACGCGGTCGGCGGCAAGCGCTCTCGTCCGTGTCTTGCGCGGGACGCCCCCGGCTCAGACCCGGCGCAGGGCGGCGATGCGCTGCGAGAGTTGGTCGGCCGTGGCCAGCGCGGTGGGCGGGCCGCCGCATTCGCGGCGCAGGTCGCCGTGGATGACGCCGTGCGGTTTGCCGGTGCGGTGGTGGTGCATGGCGACCAGGCTGTTGAGTTCGCGGCGCAATTCCCCCAGGCGGTCGGCGGTGGCGGCGCGTTCGGCGGCCGCCTCCACGCCGGCCCCGGACGGGCGGGCCTCGGCGGCGGCGCTGCGGTCCTGGAGTTGGCGGGACTGGCGTTCGCGCAGCAGCGCGCGCATCTGGTCGGCGTCGAGCAGGCCCGGGATGCCGAGGTAGTCGGCTTCCTCGTCGCTGCCGGAGAAGGTGGCGGTGCCGAAGGAGTCGCCGTCGTAGATGACCTGGTCGAGTTCGGCGTCGGCGGCGAGGGCGATGAACTTCTTCTCCTCCTCGCCCGGCTCGTCCTTCTGCTTGTTGGCGTCGATGAGCAGTTCGTCCTCGAGACCGTCGGCCTCGCGGTGCGGTTTGCCGATGACGTGGTCGCGCTGCAGTTCCAGCTGCGCGGCCAGGTCCAGCAGCACCGGCACCGACGGCAGGAACACGCTCGCGGTCTCACCGGCCTTGCGGGCACGCACGAAACGACCAATGGCCTGCGCGAAGTACAGCGGGGTGGAGGCGCTGGTGGCGTACACGCCGACCGCCAGCCGCGGCACGTCGACGCCCTCGGACACCATGCGCACCGCGACCATCCACGGGTCGGTGTTGTTGCTGAACTCGCCGATGCGGTCGGAGGAGTCCGGATCGTCGGACAACACGATGGTCGGTTTGGTGCCCGAGATGTGTTCCAGCAGTTCGGCGTAGTCGCGCGCCTTCTCCTGGTCGGTGGCGATCACCAGGCCGCCCGCGTCGGGCATGCCGGTGGCGCGCAACTGCCGCAGCCGGGTGTCGGCCGCGGTGAGCACCTTCGACATCCAGTCACCGGCCGGGTCCAGGGCGGTGCGCCAGGCCCGCGCGGTCTGTTCCGCGTTCAACGGTTCGCCCAGGCGCGCCGAGTACTCCTCGCCCGCACTGTCCCGCCAGTGCGCCTCGCCGGAATAGGCGAGGAACACCACGGGTCTGACGACACCGTCGGCGAGCGCCTCGGAGTAGCCGTAGGTGTGGTCGGCGCGTGACTTCTCGAACCCGGACTCGTCGGCCTCGTAGGTGATGAACGGGATCTTGGAGTCGTCGCTGCGGAACGGGGTTCCGGTCAGGTGCAGGCGGCGGGTGGCGTCGCTGAACGCCTCCTCGACCGCCTCACCCCAGCTCTTGGCGTCGCCGGCGTGATGGATCTCATCCATGATCACCAGCGTCTTGCGGTTCTCGGTGCGCACCCGGTGCTTGAACGGATGCGACGCGATCTGCGCGTAGGTGACGACCACGCCGTGATAGTCCGACGAGGTGGAACCGGTCGAGTTGGAGAAGTTCGAATCCAGCTGGATGCCGGTGCGCGCGGCCGAGGCCGCCCACTGATGCTTGAGGTGCTCGGTGGGCGCGACCACCGTCACCTGATCGACCGTGCGGTCGTTGAGCAGCTCGGCGGCCACCCGCAACGCGAAGGTCGTCTTACCCGCGCCGGGCGTGGCGACGGCGAGGAAGTCCCGTGGCTTGGCAGTCAGATACTTCGTCAGCGCCCTGCGTTGCCATGCACGTAGCGAACCGCCACCACCCGAAGTCACTCGGAAGAGATTAGCGAGTGCGACCGACTGCTTTCCAATCCGACACAGCCCCTTCGAGTGCCGCACGACACATTGCGGGTCCCATCCCATTCGAAGCCCTGGTAGGCGATGCTTGGACCACGATGAACGCGCACGACGAATCTCCGCAACACGCCGACGCGTCCCCGCCCGGCACCCCCGTCGTGCTCGCCGACACCCGCTGGGGTCGCACCCGGCAGCTCGTGACGCACGTCGCGGTCAAGGCGTGGGGCGACTCCATCTTCGCCAAATCCGCGGCGGCCGCCTTCTGGCAGACCCTGTCGCTGGCCCCGCTGCTGCTGGGTCTGCTCGGCAGCCTCGGCTATGTCGGGCACTGGTTCGGGCCGAACACCGTGGGCATCGTGCAGTCCAAGATCGTGAGCTTCGCGCGGAAGGCGTTCAGCCCCAGCGTGGTCGACACCCTGGTCCAGCCGACCGTGAACGACGTGCTGCAACGCGGTCACGGCGGTGTGGTGTCGGTGGGTTTCGTGCTGTCGCTGTGGGCCGGGTCCTCGGCGATGGCGACCTTCGTCGACGCCATCACCGCCGCGCACGGCCAGGCCACCGCCCGCCACCCGGTCTGGCAGCGCATCTTCGCGCTGCTGCTCTATGTCGGCTTCCTGGTCGTGGCGGTGCTGATCCTGCCGCTGATCGCGCTGGGCCCGACCCTGATGGGCCGGGTCCTCCCGCACGGCTGGCGCGAACCGGGTCTGCGCCTGATCGACGCCTTCTACTACCCGGCCACCGGTCTGCTGCTGATCGTCGGGCTGACCTTCCTCTACAAGACCGCGCTGCACCGCACCCTGCCGTGGCATCGCCTCTTCGGCGGGGCGCTGGTCGCGGGCGTCTTCTTCATGGCCGCCAGCGAGGGCCTGCGCCGCTACCTGGCCTGGATCACCCGCACCGGCATCTCCTACGGCGCGCTCGCCGCCCCGATCGCCTTCCTGCTGTTCACCTTCTTCCTGGGCTTCGCGATCATCCTCGGCGCGGAGTTCAATGCCAGCGTCGAGGAGTTCTGGCCCGCCCGCGCCACCCGCTGGGATCAGCTCCGCGACTGGTGGCAGTCGCGCAGACCGCCCGCGCCGGAATCGAGTGATCCGGAGCCCGGGCGATCACCTGAGCCGGACGGGTCACCCGGGCCGCAACGCCGCGAACCAGTCCAGTAGTTCGGGGCGGTCGACGGCCCCGCGCGCGACGACCTCGCCGGGATCGCGGCCCTGGAAGAGTTTCTTCAGCGGGACTTCGAGTTTCTTGCCGGTCCGCGTGTGCGGGATGCCCGGGGCGGCGATGATCTCGTCGGGTACGTGCCGCGCCGAGAGTTCGCTGCGGATGGCCGTATTCACCCGGTGGCGCACCTCGTCGGTCAGCTCGGCGCCGTCGGCGAGCACGACGAACAACGGCATCCAATAACCGCCGCCGGGCTGCTCGACGCCGAGCACCAGCGCGTCGGCGATCTCGGGCAGGGCGCTCACGGCTCGGTAGATGTCCGCGCTACCCATGCGAATCCCGTTGCGGTTGAGGGTGGAGTCCGAACGGCCGTGCACGATCACGCTGCCGCGTTCGGTGCGGGTGATCCAGTCCCCGTGCCGCCACACACCGAGGTAGGCGTCGAAGTACGCCTCGCGGTATCGGGCGCCGTCGGGGTCGTTCCAGAATCGCAGCGGCATCGACGGCATGGGCGCGGTGATCACCAGCTCCCCCACCTCGCCCCGGGTGGGGCGGCCGTGTTCGTCCCAGGAGTCCAGCGCCACACCGAGATAGGGGGCGGACAGCTCCCCGGGCCAGACCGGCACCGTCCGCACGCCGCCGCAGAAGGCCGACACCACATCGGTGCCGCCGCTGATCGAGGACACCGGCACGTGCTCACCCACGGCGTCGCGCACCCAGAGTGAGGACGATGGCGGCAGTGCCGCACCCGTGACGCCGACCGACCGCAGGGCTGACAGGTCATGGTCGCGGCCCGGCGCCGCGCCGGCCTTCTCGCAGGCGAGCAGGTATCCGGGGCTGGTGCCCACCACGGTCGCGCGGGTGCGGGCCGCCAACCGCCACAATCCGTCCGGCGCGGGGTGGGCGGGGCTGCCGTCGTAGCAGACGATGGTGGCCCCGACGAGCAATCCGGCGACCTGGTAGTTCCACATCATCCAGGACGGGCTGGTGTACCAGAAGAAGGTGTCCTCGGGCCCGATATCCGATTGCAGGGACAGCGATTTCAGGTGTTCGAGCAGCACCCCGCCGTGCCCGTGCACGATTCCCTTCGGTTTTCCGGTGGTGCCCGAGGAGTACAGGACCCACAGCGGGTGGTCGAAATCCACTGCCACCGTGTCGATTCCGGACCCGGCCCACTCCATTGAGGCGACGCTGTCCCAGGTCAGGGCTCCGTTCACCGCGAGCCCGAGCCGGGAGACCGCCACGGTCGCCCGCAGGGTGGGCAATCCGGCGCGCAATGCCGCGATCTCGTCGCGCTTGTCGTGCGCCCGGCCCGCGTACCGGTAGCCGTCGGCGGTGATCAGCACCGTCGGCTCCAGTTGCCCGAGCCGGTCGAGCGCGGCCTGGGCCGAATAGTCCTGCCCGCAGACACTCCAGATCGCGCCGATGCTCGCGGTGGCGAGGAAGGCGATGACCGTCTCGGCGATATCGGGCAGGTACCCGGCCACCCGATCCCCGGGTCCGACACCCAGGGTGCGCAGCGACCGGGCGAGCGCGCCTGTGCGCGTGAGCAATTCCGTCCAGGACAGCTCGCCCGGCGGGGCGTCCTCGCGCAGTGTCACGATGGCGGGCCGGTCGGTGCGCGCTTGCCGCACCACCTGATCGACGTAGTTGACCGTGGCGCCGGGGAACCAGCGGGCTCCCGGCATGGAGTCGTCGGCCAGCACCGCACCGGGCACGTCGCCGAGCTCGAACCAGTCCCACACCGCTCGCCAGAAGCCGGGCAGATCATCGACCGACCACTGCCACAGCGCTTGATAGTCGGGCAGGCGCACGCCGGTCCGCGCGGTGACGAACCGCGCGAACCGGGTGATCCGCGCGTCCTCGATGACGTCGAGTCCCGGTGTCCACTGGGGCTCGGGGCCGCCCGCCGGCGCGAAGATCCCTGTCATCGTGCGCTCCATCCACCGTCCATGGTGTACGAAGCACCGGTCACCATGCCCGCCATGTCGGAGGTGAGCCAGCCGACCAGCGAGGCGACCTCCTCCGGTTCGACGAGCCGTTTGATCGCGCTCTCGGTCAGCATGACGGTCTCGACCACCTCCTGCTCGGCGATCCCGTGCGCCTTGGCCTGATCGGCGATCTGTTTGTCCACCAAGGGGGTCCGTACGTAGCCCGGATCGACGCAGTTGCTGGTGATCCCGAACGGCCCGCCCTCCAGCGCCGTCACCTTCGACAGACCTTCGAGGGCGTGCTTGGCCGTCACGTACGCGGACTTGAAGGCCGAGGCGCGCAGGCCGTGCACGGAGGAGACGTTGACGATCCGCCCGAACCGCCGCCGCTGCATGTGCGGCAGCGCGGCGCGGGTGAGCAGGAACGGCGCCTCCACCATGAGCGCGAGCATGGTCCGGAACCGTTCGGGCGGGAATTCGGTGATGGGAGCGACGGTTTGGACGCCGGCATTGTTGACCAGGATGTCGACGTCCAATTCCAGGTTCTCCAGGGCGGCGACGTCGGACAGGTCGACTTCCCATGCGGTGCCGCCGATCTCGGTGGCCACCGTCTTGGCGGCCACCCCGTCGATGTCGGCGACCCGCACCGCCGCGCCGCGCCGGGCCAGTTCCCGCGCGCACGCCGCGCCGATCCCGCTTCCGCCGCCGGTGACCAGCACCGTCCGCCCGCGTAGGTCACCCTCGCCGCGATCGCCCGGCCTCATGCGCTCACCGTCTTCGAATCAGCCTGCGTCGCGGTCTCTTCCGCGTCGGCGCGGTCGACGGCCTCGAGGTCGAGGCCCTTCGTCTCCTTCGCGCACAGCACCGCGATCACGGTCACCGCGCACGCGGCCGCCAGGTACACGGCGATCGGCACCGCGGACTTGTAGACGTCCAGCAGCTTCACCGCGATGATCGGCGCGAGCGACCCGGCCACGATGGAGGTCACCTGATAGCCCAGGGACACACCGGAATACCGCATGCGGGTGGGGAACATCTCGGCCATGATCGCCGGCTGCGCCGCGTACATGAGGGCGTGGAACACCAGCCCGATGATGACGGCGAGCAGGATCAGGGCATTGTGCTTGGAGTCCATCATCGCGAATCCGAAGAAGCCCCAGGTCCCCGCCGCCAGTGCGCCGATGAGATAGATGGGCTTGCGCCCGTATCGGTCGCTGAGCCGCCCCGCCAGCGGGATCACCAGGAAATGCACGGCGTGCGCGGCCAGCAGCCACCACAGGATCACCTTGGTGTTCGCGCCGACGTGCACCTTGAGATAGGTGATGGAGAAGGTGACGACCAGGTAGTACATGATGTTCTCACCGAAGCGCAGGCCCATCGCCGTGAACACACCGCGCGGGTAGCGCTTCAGCACCTCGAACGGGCTGAACGAATCGGCCTTCTCCCGCTCCGCCTGCTGTTGCGCCGCAAGGAAAATGGGCGCGTCGGTGATCTTGCTGCGCACGTAGTAGCCGATCAGCACCACCACCGCCGAGAGCCAGAAGGCGACCCGCCAGCCCCACGACAGGAACGCCGCGTCCGACAGCGACGAGGTCAGCACCAGCAGCACGACGGTGGCGGTCATGTTCCCGAGCGGCACCGCCGCCTGTGGCCACGACGCCCAGAACGCGCGGCCCCGGCTCGGGCTGTGCTCGGCCACCAGCAGTACCGCGCCGCCCCATTCGCCGCCGATGGCGAAGCCCTGGATGAAACGCAGCGTCACCAGCAGCACCGGAGCCAGGTAGCCGACCTGCGCGAAGGTGGGCAGGCAGCCCATCAGGAAGGTGGCCGCGCCGACCAGCACCAGACTCAGCTGCAGCAGCTTCTTGCGGCCGTGCCGATCACCGAAGTGCCCGAACACGATTCCGCCGATCGGGCGCGCCGCGAAGCCGACCGCGTAGGTGATGAACGCGGCGAGGATGGCATCCAGATCGCTGGTGCCCTTGGCGAAGAACACCTTGTTGAACACCAGCGTCGCCGCGGTGCCGTAGAGGAAGAACTCGTACCACTCCACGACGGTGCCGGCCATGGAGGCCGCCACCACCCTCCGGAGTGCGGCGGGACCGGTTCCCGCCTGCCGCACCGCTTCTCGGACGCTCATGCCTGATCTCCTTCACACACGGGCCGCGTTGTGACGCAGCCCACAGCACTGAAGGAGAGTATTCGTGCAGACCGAAGTCGCTGCAATGACCACTTTCGCAACCGATATCTGCAAATATGCAGAAATGAGCGCGACCTCCGCCACCCCGAGCCCCGACGATCTGCTGGTGCTGCTCGCGGTCGGCCGCAGCGGTCGATACGTCTCCGCGGCCGACGAACTCGGCATCAACCACACCACGATCTCTCGCCGCATCGCCGCGCTCGAACGGGCGCTCGGCGGACGGGTCCTGGACCGCGGCTCGGGTGGATGGGAACTCACCGATCTGGGCCGTGCCGCCCTGCGGGCCGCCGAATCCGTCGAATCCGCGGTCAAGTCCCTCACCGGGGCGCGCGGCGAGCGCGTGCTCGAAGGTGTGGTCCGTATGTCGGCGACCGACGGTTTCAGCGCCTACCTGGCCGCCCCGGCGATCGCGGACATCCAGCGTCCGCACCCTCGGATCAGCGTCGAGATCGTCACCGGCACCCGGCGCGCGTCCCCGCAGCGCTCGGGCCTGGATCTCGAGGTCGTGGTCGGCGAACCCCGGCTCCGCCGCGCCGAGGCCCTGCGCCTGGGCGATTACGTGCTGGGCCTGTACGGGTCCCGGGCGTATCTGGCCGAGCACGGCGCTCCCGCCTCGGTCGCGGACCTGCCGGACCATCCCCTGATCTACTTCATCGACTCCATGCTCCAGGTCGACGACCTGGACCTGGCCTCCGGATTCGCCCCGGCCATGCGCGAATCCATCTCCTCCACCAATGTTTTCGTCCACGTGGAGGCGACCCGGGCCGGCGCGGGCCTGGGCCTGCTGCCGTGTTTCATGGCCGACCGCCACGCCGACCTGGTGCGCGTACTGCCCGACCAGGTCGGCGTCCGCCTCACCTACTGGCTGGTCTCGCGCGCCGAGACCCTGCGCCGCCCCGAGGTGGCCGCGGTGGTCGAGGCCCTGCGCGCCCGGGTGCACGCGGAGGCCGACGCCTTGCTCGGCACCTTCGGGAAGCGGCCGAGCGCCTGATTCCCGGCTACTTCATCAGGCGCAGCAGCCCGAGTTCCGGCTCGAGCGCGCCGTCCTGGCCCAGGGCGAGGAAGTCCGCCTCCACCGCCGAGCGCTCCAGCACGCCTGCCCGCACGGCTCGGTAGCGGACGAAGGACCAGACGAAGACATCGAGGTTGTCGAAGCGGGTGCCGTCCTCGACCACCTCTTCCTCGTGAAACCACACGGCCACTTGACCATTGGTGAGCACCACGTACAGATTGCCGCCGCCGTCGGCGCCGACGGAGTACACGTCGTCGTCGGTCAGCTCGGTCGAGTAGTCCGAATCGAGGATGCCGCAGTCGTTTCCGGCGAAATCGAAGGCGTAGGACCAGTCGAAGATGTCGAGGAACTGCGGCATGCGTCCCGATCGGACGCGGTCGTCGAACGCGGCCAGCGCCGCCGCGTGCTCATCGTCCAGACGGGCGAGAAACGGTGCGACGGGACGGGATTCCTCCGGGATCCGCACCGGCTCGGCGTCCGGGAACCAGCGCGCCAGATCGTTGTCGAGATCGCGATCGATATAGCCGACCAGGTCGGCGGGGGTGAGACTCACGCCGGGATTGTAGGCCCCGCAAATTCAGGTGTCCCACCATCTATTGAATGTCCGTAATGTCTGTTTCGTTCTGAATCTCGACCCATAGACGAGGACGATGACGAATACCACTGCAAGACTCCGACACCGGGCGGCCGCTGCCGCCGTAGGTTTCATCGCGCTGGCCGGGGTCACGGTGCCCGCGGCGGCGGAGGAAACGCCCGACTACGCACCGACAATGCTGATCCTGGACGCTTCGGGATCGATGGAACGGCCCGATCCGGCGGGCACCATGATGGACGCCGCGAAGATCGCCGTGCACTCGTTCGTCGACACCGCACCTGCCCAATCGCGGGTCGGGCTGGCCGTGTACGGCACCGGCACCGGAAACACCGAGGCGGACAAGGCCGCCGGGTGCCAGGACGTGCAGGTCCTGCACAAGCCCGAGACCCTCGACCGGGCCGCGCTCGGCAGCGCCGTCGACGGCGTCAAGGCTCGCGGCTGGACGCCCATGGGCACCGCGCTGCGGCAAGCCGCCGCGGCCCTGCCGAATTCGGGACCGCGCTCGATCGTGCTGGTCTCCGACGGTGACGACACCTGCTCCCCGCCCGACCCGTGTGAGGTGGCGGCCGAATTGAAGCAGCGCGGCCTGGATCTGGTGCTGCACACCATCGGTTTCGCCGTGGACGGCAAGGCGCGGGCGCAGTTGACCTGCATGGCTCAGGCCACCGGCGGCACCTACACCGACGCCGCCGACGGGGCCGCACTGCAGCGCACGCTGCCGCGCGTCACCGCCTCCGCCCTGCGCAACTACAAGGCGGTGGGCACGCCGATCACCGGCACCGGCAGCCATGACACCGCCCCGGTGGCGACGCCCGGGCTGTACCTGGACACCATCGGCCAGAAGGAGAAGCGCTACTGGGGTATCGACATCCCGGACGGCGCGACCGCGTATTTCAGTGGCACCGTGTCGTTTCCGCGGGTCGCCGGTGTCGGCGTCGTCGAGGACATGAACGTCATCCGGATGCGCGCCTTCGGCGCGGACGGCAAGGACTGCAATCTCTACGAGTTCCAGCAGACCACCAGTTCCAGTGACGGCGTGGCCATGACGGTGGCGAAGTCGTTCGAGCGGGCGACCCAGAAACGCGAGAACCCCTCCGACACCTGCAAGGGCGGCGGCAAGTACTTCTTCCAGCTGGAGTGGGACACGGTGGCCACCGGTACGCCGGAACGGCTTCCGATCGAACTGCTCTTCGCGATCGAACCGGGCGTGACCGACCCCGGGCCCGCGGCGGCCGCCAAGCCCATCACCTTCGTCGAGCAGAGCGGACCGGGCACACCGGTGTCGGGCGGTGCTTCATTCACCGTCGCCGCCGACCTCCCGGGCGGCGGGCGCTACACCGATGTGGTGCGGCCGGGCGAATTCGTCTTCTACCGGGTGCATCTGGACTGGGGTCAGGCGCTGTCGTACCGGGTCGATTACGGCGGGAACGGCGCGCGCGGATCGGACAACGTCTCCAATATCCGCACCGCGCTCTACAACCCGATCCGCGAGGAGATCGGCTCGGACACCGGCGCCTACACCGGCAGCGACACGGTATTGCCCTCGAACAAGGCGCTGGCGACCACGCCGATCCGATACGCCAACCGCACCGCCGACCGGTACGAGTCGCACAAGGAAGCGCTGGCGGGCTGGTACTACATCTCGGTCAAGGTCGGCTCGAACCACACCACCATGGGTTCGAACACACCCGTCCCGGTGCGATTGGATCTGACCGTCGGCGGCACCGAGGAAAGCGGTCCGCGCTACACGAGTACCGCCGACATCTTCGGTGAGCACTCCGGCCCGAGCGTGAGCCGCACGTCCCCGTCGGGCCGGACGCCGGGCGCGCCGGTCGCGGCGGATTCCACGGATTCGCGGTCGAATTCGACGCTGCTGCTGATCGCCGCGGCGGCCGGGGCCATCGTCGTCGTCATCGGCGGCGTGCTCATCGCGGTCCTCGTCGCCCGGAGCCGGCGCCGCAGGTAACCGTGGACGCCCACGGGCAACCGCCGGGGCCGCGGGTCGTGCACGAGAGTGCGGTCCGCGGCCCTTTACCCTTGTCTGCCCGACCCGGGCGCGGGACGATGGCTGGATGAAGAACGACAAGCTGGACGAGCTGCTGGGGTTGCTCGACAACAACACCTGCATGCTCGAGGTCGTCCAGGACGAGCTGCTGGGTGAGGCGGAGCCCGCGCGGCCCCGCACTACCTCACCGCGCCCCGATTCCCCAGAACATCCGCGTCCAGCCGGGATGCCGGGCGGTGTCGACGTCGTAGAGTTGCAGATCGAGTCGGAATAGCTTGCCGGACACTCGATCTCGCAGCCGGACAGCGGGTTGCGCCAGCGAGTAGGCAACTCGCCCGGCCGCCCACCGCCCGGCGAATTCCGGATAGCGGCACAGGTCGGCCAGTAACTGACCCGCCCACACGGCATTGCAGGGCAAAGCGATACGCGCGCGGAGTGCGGCCACGGCCGACTCCACGACCAGGTCGTGCTCGGCCAGCACGGCGCCCGAACGCCCGTCCGACAGCAACCAATGCATGACATTGCCGATTTCCCGCAATCCCGGGAATGCTTGGTGGGCCGCGTCGTTGAGCGCCAAGATATTCCAGCGCAAATCGAAGTACCCGGCCGGATCGGATCCGCAGCGGTCGATCCGGCGCAGCATCTCAGGAGAGATATCGGCACGCAGATCGGCGACTCCGGGCACCTCGATATCCCGTAGTCCCGCCAGGTCGAACAAGTATCTCCGTTCGTCCTGCGAAAGTGGCAGCGCCCGTTCCAAATTCCCGGCCAGCGCCTCCACTATCGGCCGAGTCGGGTGGTCACGGCGTCCGATCTCCAGGTGGTTGATGTAGCTGGCGCTGACACCCGCGGACCTCGCCAACCCCTCCCGAGACAGACTCCGCTCATCCCGCAGGTGCCGAAGAAACTCCCCGAAACTCGGCATAGCCGGAGACATGATTTCGATCAAATCGACCATGCCGGACACCAATCCCCTTCCACTTGGTACCAATCGAACGAACAGTAGCGACTGGTCGAGTGCCCGAGCTGAAAAAGAGCAGATAGGATGAAAACCTGGCAAAGCTCAGGCAACCAGCCCGCGGGAATCGACCCCCGCCCGCCACACACAGGATCAAGAGCGGCACATCGTTCCCATCCCCGACGCCGAGCGGGAAATTCGATTGCCAAAGGTTCGCTGCATCGAAAATCGGCATGGACGGTCGGTTCCAGCGGCACGATCTGGCACTCGAGCCCGCCAACGCCGCCCACGACCGTCGGCAACAGCCCGGCCGCGATCCAGCCAGTGTGGCGGGTGCCGCCACCGGGCAGTGCGAACACCTGCGCCCGACCGATCCGCGACACCCGACACACAGCGGGAACCGGGGCGCGCCTGATCGATTCAGCCGCTCGCGGATGCGAGAGCGTCCGGGGTGAAGGCATAGCGCCGGAACCAGGCGGGCAGGCGGCGTTGCAGGGCGAGGTCGCCGTGCAGGCGGACCCCGGGGTGGCCGAGGACATCGGCCCACCGGCTTTCGCCGAGCCACCATCGGGTCAGGGTCTCGGTCGGCGCGGTCAGCCAGAGGTCGACCGGGGCGCCGGTATCGTCGCGGCAGAGGTTGACGCCGCGGCGGGACAGGTGCAGCCAGAAGCGGCGGTCGGCGGGTGGGCGATCGGAGAATTCCAGCGCGAGCACGACCGGTTGCGCGGGGAGCGCGTCGATATCGATGCGGCGCTGCATGTCCCAGGTCAGCGCGGCGGTGTCGAGGTCGTGTTCGGCGAGGGCGACGGCGTCGGTGGTGACCGCCCACCGGGCCAGCTCCCGCACGACCGGCGCGAGCGCCGAGCCGGTCTCGGTGAGCCGGTAGTCGGCGTCGATGATTCCGGCGGCCCGCAGCGCCCGTAATCGCGCCGACAGCGTGGCCTTCGGGATGCGCGGCAAGCCCCGGCGAATGTCGCCGAACGAGGACGCGCCCATCAGCAATTCCCGCACGACGAGCAGCGTCCATCGCTCGCCCAGCACCTCCAGGGCCCGCGCGACCGCGCAGAACTGACCGTAACCACTCATCCGGCCAGCGTAATCCCGGCTCCTCACCGACCGTGGTTCAAAGATTGAACTGGATCGTGCGAGCCCGTGGTCCGAGCATGGATCGCATGAGCGATCAGCTAGCTAACGCCCGGCAGCGAACCATCTTCGCGATCCCGTTTCACCCGCAATGGTCGGATATGGACCAGAACGGCCACATGCGCACCAACGCCTATCTGGCGGCGGCGGAGAACAGCCGGATGCAGTACTTCACCGGATCCGGCTTCTCCGCTGCCGAATTCGCGCGACGCGGCCTCGGACCGGTCATCCAGACCGACCAGCTGCACTACCGCGCCGAGCTGCGCCTGCTCGACCCCGCCGAACTCACCCTGGAACTGGCCGGCCTGGCACCCGACGGCGCGCGCTTCGTGCTGCGCAATACCTTCACCCGCGCCGACGGCAGAGTCGCGGCCACGGTCACCTCGACCGGAGGCTGGCTCGACCTCACCCGCCGACGGCTCACCGCCCCGCCCGAGGATCTGCTCCAGCTGCTGCGCGCGCTGGCCCGGACCGGGGATTTCGCCGACCTGACATCGCCGCTCGCCGAGCGCTGACAATTAGTTGCCAGCCTGATCCGGTTGAGCCAAAAGCTCTGCGCCCCTTACGTTCTCCTGACTCGCACACGGATTGTCGTGTGCGGGAAGGGAAAGGAACTGTCATGAAGGTGAGACTTCTGCTGGCGGCAGCGGTGACGATCGGATCGACGAGTCTGTCGGTGTTCGCCGCGCCCGCCGCGCAGGCGGGGCAGGCGTGCAACTGGTACCCCAGCGATGTGGGCCACGCGATCTACGGCGATTCGGTGATGGACGGCCCCTACAACACCTACAACCTGTACACCGGAAACTCCTCGAGCTGCGACCACACCGGATACACCGTGGCCGAGGGCGCCGCGATCAAGGTGGTGTGCACCGAGAAGAACAACGCGGGCAACCTGTGGGTCTACATCAAGAACAGCGCGGGCCACAAGGGCTGGGTCTCGCGGTCCAATGTCGGCACCATCTGGCCCATCGTCTCCGACTGCTGAGTCCGTCGGTTCCGCCTCGCCGCGTCGAGGACGATACCGGCCGGGAAGCGTTTCACCAGCTCACGCTCCCGCGCCGGTCATCGATCCCAGTGACCGAGATCACCTGGTGATCGGCGGATTGTCTGGGTTACTGTCCAGTACGCAGGATGATCCACATCACACAACGGTGAGTGAAGCTATGAAACTGACGTATCTGTTGTGGGGGGCCGAACTGAAGACCAATCTGCACGACCGCGACCTGCGGATTACCCTGGCCCGCTCCGGCGTCAGCGAACTGCAGATCAACATCCGCGACGAGTACGTCGCCGCCTCGGAACTCTGGTTCTGCACCTATGACACGCCCGTCGACGCCGTGGTGACCATGCGCGGCGTGGAGGACGCCGACTTCGTCACCTCGCTGCTGCGACCGCTCGCCGATCGCCTCGAGGGCTTCCTGGTCGACGAGTACACGCCGGTGACCCCGCCCCGCACCGACAGCGGCGCCCGTGCGGAAGCCTTGGCCCGCATCGCGATTTTGCGCATCCCCCCGGGCATGCCCCGAGACGAGTGGCTGCAAACCTGGATCGGCGACCACACCCGGGTCTCCCTGGAGAATCAAGCCGCCGTCGGCTACATCCAGAACCCGGTGCTGGCCACCATGACCGCCGGCGCCCGAGCCGACGCCATCGTCGAGGAACTCTTCCCCATGGAGGCCATGTCCGACCCGCACGCCTACTGGGGCAGCGGCGGCGACGACGCCGAACTGGAACGCCGCCTCTCCAACATGCTCGACAGCACCTCCCGCTTCGGCGCCGACCGCGACATCGACGTCATCCCCACCAGCCGCTACGTCTACTCGCTGCGCTGAGATCGATGGATACCATTGTGGGGTAATTGTTTCCAATGTCCCATATGTCGGATATTTGCTGAGGCGACGAAACCTGTTGCTACGGCGGACGACTGACGAAGCGTGAGGTTTCGGGTCGTGTCGAATATCCGGAAGTCCTTTCCCGGGTGTTACGTTCGGGCGGATTTACATATTCGATCGGCTTGGCAACATGTGGGTCACTCGGATGGGTTGCCGCGCTGATCCGACACGGTGGGATGGCGCAATGCTGCAGGTGAATCCGGAGCTCGACGAACCCCGGTTACGACCGCCCACGTTCGGGGCGCTGCTGAGCAGATTGCGGCGGGCGCGAAGAATCTCGCGGGAGCGTCTGGCATTCGGGATCGGGACCAGCGCCAGTTACATCGTGCATTTGGAGAAGGGGTACCGCACCCATCCCGGCCACGAGGTGGTCGCGGCCATCGTCAGATTCCTGGACCGGCACAGCCCGATCTCGTCCGCCGAACAACGGCACCTGCTGGACCTGGCCGGACTCGGCCACACCGCGCTCCCGACCAGCGAGGAGCTGACGGCGGCGGTCAGCCCGGAAATGCGGCAGGCGCTGGTTCTGCACGAACCCAATCCGGCCGCCTATCTGGATATCCGGGGCACCGTGCTGGCGTGCAACGAGAATTACCGGCGGTCCTTCCCCGGACTGGATATCGGCGTCAATCTGCTGCACTGGTATCTCACCGACGACAATTCCCGCCGAGTACTCCCGGACCTGGACAACGAGATCCGGTTCGCCGTCCAAGGATTGCGGGGACTGCTCTCCGACAACAGCGCCGCCGACGGGGCCCGCGAATTCCTCGCCGAACTCTCCCGTTTCGACATCGTCCGGGAACTGTGGGACGAAGCCCCCGCCAGCTACGGCCGACCGGAGCCGGCGATGCGCCTGCGCGACCCCGCGACCGGCCACGAGTACACCATCAATGCCCAGCTCTACGGCGTCACCGACGACCCGTCCTACCCGGGAAGCATGCAGTTCTTCCTCGGAATCCGCCCCGCGGACGCCCCACCCGCCGAATCCCGGTCCGCCCCAACGCCACCGGCCGACCGGATCAGCGCCCCGCCGCGTGAACCGCTCGACCCTCAGCGTGAGCCCCTCGAGCATCTGCCCGGCCTCGCCTGACAGATCGGCCCGCAGCTCAGGAGTGTCAGGCTGTACTCGCGCGGGGACTCCTGCTAGAAATCCATCGTGCTCAATGCATTTGCGCGTTCCCTGGCCGCCCTGTCCGTCACCGCCGCCACGATCGTCACTCCCGCGACCGCGTTCGCCGCGCCGGCCGAACCGTCGGACTGCGCGCCCACCCTGTCCCCCGCCGAGATCGACGAGATCGTGCGACTCTCCGATACCAGCGCCCTCGCCGGCGATGACGTGCTCGCGCGGCTCGACGACGCGGTGGCCCGCGATCACGGCCTCACCGAGATCCTCGAACGCCACACCGACCGGCGCGGCACCTTCGCGACGGGTCTGGACACGGTGGAGCAGCTCGCCGTGATGCCGCTCCAGCACAATCCGCGGGCGTTCGCCGATCCGGAATACGCCCATCGGGTCAGCTTCGATCTGCTGCGCCGGTTCCTCGACAATGTGCACGCGGAATTCAGCGGCGGCACCCCGGAACCGCACTGGCGCAACTACTTCGCCGCGGCCGCCGACTGCTCGGCCTCCCCCGCCCGCGTCGCGCTGGCCGGATACAACGCGCACCTGGTGGTCGACCTGCCCCGGGCCGTGGCCGCCGCGGGCTCCACTCCGGCCGACGCGGGCGACTACTTCACGATCGTCGCCGGGATCGCGAGCATCGGCGACGTCATCACCGAGCGCACCGACCGGATCTACCGCGCGAAGCTGGGCCCGCTGTGGCGCTTCTACTTCCTCGGCGAGGGACTCGACGCCGCGCTCGGTCAGGGTGTGGCGACCAAGCCGATGCTGGTGTTCGCCGACCTGGCGGCCAACACCACCATCTTCGCCAACGGTCTCGCGCTGGAGAATCCGTCGCTCGCACCGGCCGTGGAAGCGGAGATCGAGCTGGAACGCCGTACCGCCGAAAGCGCGTTCGACGTGCTGGCGCAATTCGACGCCATCTGACCCGGAGCTCAGCGTTCGCGAACCAGCGGCACGCGCCGACGGCGGCGACGGGCCGGGGCGGGGCGATCGGAACGGCGCCTGCGGCCGTGCCGCAGCAGGACCATCAGCAGGTCCTCCGCCGCGCGATACCGCGGGATGTCGACCCACAGCCGCCACAGGACCTCCGGGTCTCCGGCCTCGAGCACGGTGACGCGGACCGGGAGGACGTAGGCGGCCACACCGATATCGGAGAGTGCGAAGAGCACCCGATAGACCTGGGACTCGTCGAGGTCGGCGAGGATTCCCCAGCCTCGCGCGTCGAGCCCGTTGCTCAATCCTCGCGACGGGACCCAGTGCTGCCTCGCGCGGCCCAGCGCCCAGGGATCGGGGATCTCACGCGCCGCGGTCATGACGGCAGTCTATGTGCCCGAACGGACCGGCGTCGCGGGTCAGCCCGCGGCGCAGGTCAGGAGCGCTACCGGGTGGCGTCCCGGCGGACCGCGGTGACGGCCTTGCGGGCGGCGACCTGGACCGGATCCCAGACCGGGGAGAAGGGTGGGGCGTAACCGAGGTCGAGGGCGACGATCTGGTCGACGGTGAGGCGGGCGGTGAGGGCCACGGCGGCGATGTCGATGCGCTTGCCCGCACCCTCGCGGCCGACGATCTGGACGCCGAGCAGGCGGCCGGTGCGACGTTCGGCGAGCATCTTCACCGTCATCGGAGCCGCGCCCGGGAAATAGCCGGAGCGGCTGGTGGATTCGATGGTGACGGTGACGAATTGCAGGCCGGCGGCGTGCGCGTCCCGTTCGAGCAGACCGGTCCGGGCGACCTCCAGATCGCACACCTTGCTCACGGCGGTACCCACCACGCCGGGGAAGATGCCGTAGTCGCCGCCCACACCGGCACCGATGATCTGGCCGTGCTTGTTGGCGTGGGTGCCCAGCGGAATATGGCGTTCGGAGCCGGAGACCAGGTCGAGCACCTCCACGCAATCGCCTCCCGCCCAGATGTTCTCGTGTCCGCGCACCCGCATCGCGAGATCGGTGAGCAGACCCCCGGATTCCCCGAGCGGGAGTCCCGCGGCTCGGGCGAGGTCGGTGGCCGGGCGCACTCCGATGCCGAGAATCACGACATCGGCGGGATATTCGGCATCGTCGGTCGCCACCGCGGTGACCCGGCCCTGTGCGTCGGTGCGCGCCGCGGTCAGCTCGGTGTCGCCGATGACCTGAACTCCCATGCCCTGCAGGGCCTTCCGGATCAGCGCACCCATGTCCGGATCGAGCGTGGACATCGGCTCGGCGCCCCGGTTGATCATGGTGACCTGGAATCCCCGGTGGATCAGCGCCTCCGCCATCTCCACGCCGATGTACCCCGCGCCCACCACCACGGCGCGCCGTCCCGCGATCGATTCGAGGGTGTCGATGAGCGCCTGCCCGTCATCGAGGGTCTGCACCCCGTGCACCCCGGCCGCATCGATACCGGGCAGTTCCGGCCGGATCGGCGTCGCGCCGGTGGCGATCACGAGCTTGTCGTAGCCCGTCCAATCCTCCCGCCCGCCGTCGAGCCCGCGCGACCGCACCCGCCGCCCCGGCACATCGATCTCCAGCACCTCGGTCCGCAGCCGCAGATCGATATCCCGCGCCCGATGCTCGGCGGGAGTCCGTGCGATCAGCTCGTCCGGCCCGCCGACCTCCCCGCCCACCCAGTACGGGATCCCGCACGCCGAATACGAGGTGAAATGCCCACGCTCGAAAACGACGATCTCCAACTCCCCCACCGGCTGCAACCTGCGCGCCTGCGACGCCGCCGCCATCCCCGCCGCGTCCCCACCGATGATCACCACGCGTTCGCTCATGGCTCACACGGTACGAGGCGACCAGGCCCGAGCGAGCGCACAACGCCCTGCCCTCCTTGACCCAGTTCGATGACCAGGGGAAATGTCGATCATGTATCAGCGGAATTAAACTTACTCAGTGTCATTGACACGACGTAAGTAGCGTTTTAGCCTGTGACCATGACCACAGCAAAGAGAATCGTCTTCATCGGCGCGGCCGGCGATATGTGCCGCGTCGCGATCGATCGCTTCGCCCGAGCAGCCGGGCACGGCGCATGGAAGTTGGAGTTGTACGACATCCGGCCCGATGTGCTCGAGGAGTTCGTCGCCACGTTGCCCGTCGCGGGAGTGACGGTCGGCTCGTTCGACTTGTTCGACAAGGTCGCGCTCCGCAAGGCGATTTCGGGTGCCGCGCTCGTCGTGCTCGGCGCGGGGCCCTACAACAAGACCGCGGAGCCGGTCATGCAGGCGTGCATCGAGAAGAAGGTGCCCTACCTCGACCTCGACGACGATGAGGAAAGCACCCTCACCGCCATGGACCTCGATGCCCGGGCGCGGAAGGCGGGGGTGCCGATCTTCGTCGGATGCGGCGCCTCGCCCGGCCTGACCAATGTGATGGCCGCCGACGCCGCCCGCGATATGGACACCGTCGACCGCATCGATGTGTGCTGGGTGACTGGCGACGAGGGGCCGGTGCCCTACGGCCGCGCCGTGCTCGATCACGCCATCCGCGGCTATGCCGGACCCTGTCACACCTGGGAGCACGGGCAGTCCGTGATCCATCAGACGTTCCTGGAAACGGATGTGGTCGCACTGGGCAATACCCTCGGCGATTCCTACCGGCTCTACGAGTGCGCCCATCCCGAGGCGGTGACCATGCCGCGACGGTGGCCGGGCGCCGATCGGATCCGGGTGCTCGGCGCGCTCGACCCGCCGCCGGTCAACGGGATCATGCGCGGCATCGCGGTGGCGGTGCAACAGGGCAAGATCTCGATGGACCAGGCGATCGACTTCGTCAACGACGTGATGACCGACAAGATGGGCTCGCCCAGGGTGTGGAAGCACGCGCTGTCGGGGCTGTGGGGCACCGTTCGTCGCGGCGAGATCGGCGCCGGCGAAGTGCTGAAGTACCTGGCCGCCGCGGCGGGCGGCAAACACCCCGAGTTCCGCGGGACCAACTACGTCCGAGTGACCGGCACACGGGATGGGGAACAGGTGGTTTCGGTGCGCCGGGTGCCGGTCAGCGGTCCGGGGACCGCGTGGACCGACATGGCCTCGGCCACCGGCTCGGCGACCGCGGCGTTCATGCTGCTCGCCATCGAGGGACTCGGTGCCCGGTCCGGCGTGCTGGCGCCCGAGGACTGGGCCGATCCGGAACGCTTCTACGCGGCGCTCGCCAAGACCGGCGGATCGAAACCCCACGAGGTCGTCGAAGCGGTGGTCACGCCCAGCACCGCGCTGACCGTGGCGAGGGTGGGCGCCTCGGCCAGCCCGAACGAACGGTGACGGGCATGGATCTCCTCACCGAAACCGGTTGGACCGCACCACCTGTCACCGCCGTGCCCGCACTGGCCGAGGAAACCACCTGCGATGTCGCCGTGATCGGGGGCGGCGTCGGAGGCATGTCGGCGGCGCTGCGGCTCGCCGAGTCGGGGCGCGATGTCGTCCTGCTCGAAGCCGAAACCTGCGGATGGGGCCCCAGCTCACGCAACGCCGGCTACGTGACCAACTCGATCGCCGCCGACCCCGCTCTGCTGGCAATGCTGTTCAGCCGCAGCAAGGTTCGCGCGCTGTTCCAGTTCGCCGAATCCGCGGTGGAGTTCACCCAGGACACCATCGCGCACCGGGGCATCGACTGCGAGTTCGAGAAGGCCGGCATCGTGCAGGCCGCGATCTCGAAGGGTCAGCTGCGCAAGGCGCGGCGGAACGCGAGGATCATGGCCGAGGCGGGCTCGTCGGCGGAGTTCGTCGAGGGACCGGAGGCGGGGCTGCCCGACGGCTTCCTCGGCGGTATGCGCGAAGGCGTCGGCGGCACGTTGAACCCGGCCGAATACGCCTTCGGACTGCGCGACGTCGTCCTGGCCTCGGGGGCAAGGGTATTCGAGCGCAGCCGCGTGCGGGAGGTCACCGACGGCGACACCGGGGTGACCATCCGGACCGCTCATGGCAGGGTGCACGCGAACCAGGCGCTGTTCACCACCAACGCCTACGGCAAAGACCTCTCGATCAGCCCGCGCCGGTTGGTCTCGCCGGTCTGGACCTCCCTGGTGGAGACCGAGCCGATCGCGCCGGAACGCCTGGACGACATCGGCTGGACCAGCCGCGCCCCGATGGTGACCGCCCACATGATTCTCGAGAGCTACCGGGTCACTCCCCGGAACACGATCGTGTTCGGCACCCGGCGATTGGAGACGACCCGGGGACCGCTGCTCGCCCGGACGCCGTCGACTCGAGTCGTCGACGATCTCGTTCGCGGCTTCCGGGACCGTTTTCCCGGGCTGGGCGATGTCGCTCCGCGACGGGCGTGGGGCGGCTGGATCGGCATGAGCTCCACGTGGCTGCCGGTGGCGGGGGAAGCCTCGCCCCGGGTGCTGTACTCGCTGGCGTGCAACGGACATGGCTTCGCGCAGGCTCAATATGTCGGCCATCTGCTGGCCGGCCGGCTCACGGGTGAATCCATGCCCGCGGACCTGGAAACCATCTGGCACGGCCGGGGCGGATTCTGGCCCAGCTTCGTCAGCTCACCGGCGCTGGATCTCGGCTGGTTCGGCGACCGCTTGTCCGATCGATTGGCGAGGTGAACATGCAACTCAAAGACGCACTGCTTTTGCTCGCCGATCTCTGGATGGTCTTCGCCGGGTTCACCTACGGCTGGAAGTTCATCCGGGACTACGGAAATTACCTGCTCGGCCTCGAATGGATCATCGTCGCGACCTCCGGCACCAACTTCTTCGTCTTCGCGTTGACGGGTGCGCACCGGTCCAGTCCGATGTATCACATCGCGCTGTTCTTCGACGCGTTCTCCCGGTCGGTCGGAATCACCCTGATTCTGGTGCTGGGCTTGATGCGGGTGACGCACCGCTACAAGCCCTCGCTGCCCACCGATATCGGTGTCTTCGCGCTGGCTACCGTCGCGGGCCTGTTCCTGTCGATATTCGCCGATCGCGTCGGTATCGCCGGGGCGGTCTTCTACATCGCGGTCAATGTAGTCACGTCGGTGTTCCTGCTCTCTTTCGCGCGGCGGCTCTGGAACATCGATGCGCGTGGAGAAGCGATCCGGGTCGTCATCGCGACCGCCGCGGGGTTCGTCATCGCCGCCACCTACGACCTCTATCACATCCCCGGCGATGACGAGAACCACGCGCTGTTCTACATCGCCGCGCTCGCGACCTGGGGATTCCAGATGATGACGTACTTCTACGCCTATCGCGCGATGCGGCGCCACAACGAACGGACGGAGTGCGATCGATCTGTCGTCGGTGCCGGTCCGGCCAGCTGACGGTGGATTCCCGCCGCCGGGTGAACACGCCCGGCGGCGGCTTCGCGTAATCACCGATGTCGTGATGTAGTGGGGAGACGATGAGCAGACGTCCGAAGCACGATCCGAAGGAATCGGAACGCGAGATTCTGAACGCCGCAAGGGAATTCCTGCGCGAGCGGCCGTTCCGCGAGATGACCGTCGACGCCGTGATGAGCCGGACCGGGCTCAAGCGGCCGGCGTTCTACGTGCATTTCCGCGACCGCCACGACCTCGCCCTCCGGGTGACCGACGAACTCGGGCAAGAACTGTCGGAGATGATCGATCGCTGGCTGGTGGGGACCGATCTGCTCAACGACGCCCGAGCGGCCTTCGAAGGTCTGGCCGATGTCTATCTGCGGCACGGCGCGGTCCTGCGCGCACTCTCCGATGCGGCCGGCAGCGACGAGAAGGTCGAGGCCGCCTACCACGGATTGGTGCAACGTTTCATCGAAGCGACTGCCAAGCGGATCATCGACGACCAGGACGCCGGCCGCATCAGCGCCGAACTCGACGCCGCCGAAACCGCCCGGGCCCTGGTCTGGATGGACGAACGCTATCTGACCCAGTCCTTCGGGCACACGCCGCCGGCGGATCCGAAGCGGGTCGTCGACGCGCTCTACAACATCTGGATATCCGCGCTGTACGGACCGCTCGCGCCGGAAACCGGCTCGGACCGCGCATAACGCGTCATACCCGCGCACCGGTGTCGTCCGGGGCGCGGGTTGAAGGGCATCGGATGGGGTGGGGGTCCCGGCTACCGGCCGGCCGAGCGATCGGCGCATTGATCCCGGAGCCGAGCGATCGTCGTGTTGTCGAGCGTCCGGGCGGCCGGGGAGGCGAGCAGGCGGGTCAGGCGGCCGTGGAATTCCGCGGGTCCGAGCCCGAAGCGCAGGAACGCCTCTTCGTCGTTGCCGCCGAAGGGAGCCCACTCGGCGGCGAATTCGATCATGGCGATGTCGAGTGGGCTCATCGGCGTCAGATCCCGGCGGAGTCGGCGATCTCGCCGGCCTTGTGCACGAGGCCGTCGATGTGCGCGAGAGTCGGTGTCCCCGCGGCGGATTCGTTGTGCGGGTCGTGCAACGCCCGGCGGCGGACGCCCTCGGCGATGATCGCGAGCTTCCACAGGCCGAACGCGTGCCAGTACCGGAGGGCGGCAGGGTCGCGGCCGGTGGCGGCGAGGTAGAGCCGCGCCATTTCCGCGCGATCGGGGAAGCCTTCGAGGGTGGAGGCTTCGAAGACGCCGACCGGCGGCTCGCCGGGTTCGGGCCAGTAGGTGAGCAGGCTGCCCATGTCGGCCAGCGGATCGCCCAGGGTGGAGAGCTCCCAGTCCAGCACCGCCGTCACCCGTCCGGTCTCGGGTGCGGTGATCAGGTTGCGCAGGTGAAAATCGCCGTGCACCAGACCGATTTCGCGTTGTTCGGGAATCGCGGCCGACAGCCGCCGGGTGAGCGCGTCCACCGCTGCCGACTCCCGGGTCTTGGTCAGATCCCACTGTCCGGCCCAGCGTTTGAGCTGACGTCGGGCGTATGGTGTGTGACTCGCCAAGTCCGCGAGGCCCGTGCGGGCCAAGTCGACGGCGTGAATCCTGGCCAAGGTGCCCGGCAGCGCGGTGGCGATCCGATGGCGGCCCTCCGGAGTCAGGGTCTCGGCGACCTCCATCGTGTCGACGATCAGGCCGTCGACGAACTCCATCAACACGACGGGTACGTCCGCGATCTCCGAATCGGTTGCGATACCGAGGATTCGGGGAGCCGGTACGCCGGTGTCGGCCAGGGCCGCCATGATGCGGGCCTCACGCACCACATCGTGAGCGGAATTCACCAGCTGCCCCAGCGGCGGACGGCGCAGCACCCAGGCGCGGCCTTCGGCGTCGGTGAGGCGATAGGTCAGATTCGAGTAGCCCTGGCCGATCCGCCGCAGCCGCAACGGCGGCGTGCAGTCGATACGCAGGGTCGCCAGCCAGTGCGCCACCGCATCGATGTCGATACCCGGCGCCGTCGTGGTGTCAGGCATGGGCCGCCGCCTCCGCCCGGAACAGCGCGGCGTCACCGAGGCGTTGTCCGCCGTCGATCACGAAGGTCTCCCCGGTGATCCAGCTCGCGGCGTCGGACACCAGGAAGGCGATCGCCGAGCCGACATCGGCGGGCTCGCCGATCCGGGCCGCCGCGATGCTCGAATTCAACTGTCCCTCATGTTCTTTCCACAACGACTCGGCCAGCTTGGTGCGCACCACGCCCGGCGCGACGGAGTTGACCCGCACCCGCGGCGACAGCTCCAGGGCCAGCTGCTTGGTGAGATGGATCAGCGCGGCCTTGGAGGCGTTGTACAGCCCGAGGTTCGGTTCGTACACCAGGCCGCCGATCGAGGCCATATTGACGACGGCGCCGCCGTGCTCACCCATCCACGCCCGGGCCGCCAGCCCGGTCCAGAGGATCGGCGCCCACAGGTTCACCTCGAAGGTCTTGGCGAACCGGGCGTGATCCTGGTCGATGACGGGCCCGTAGGACGGGTTCGTTCCGGCATTGTTGACGAGAATGTCGATGCTGCCGAATCTTTCGAGCGCCGCGTCCAGGCACCGCCGGGCGCTCGGTTCGTCGGCGGCGTGCGCGCCGACACCGAGGGCGGCGCCCCCGACTTCGGCTGCGGCGGCGTCCGCCGACTCCTGGCTGCGGGAGGTCAGCACGACGTTTCCGCCCGCCGCCGCAATGGCTTTCGCCACGGCGAGACCGATACCGCGAGACGCGCCGGTGACGATCGCGGTACGGCCGGTGAGATCGAATGGGGTCATGAGTGGGTGAATTTCCTTCGTAGGCGGACGGCTAGCGCAGCGGGGCGCCCCAGCGCACCTGCTCACGCAACTGGTTCTTGAGCAGCTTGCCGCCCGGATTGCGCGGCAGGGGCTCGGTGCGGACCGCGGCGAACTGCGGAATCTTGAAGTCGGCGAGGTGATCGCGGCAGTGCGCGAGCACCGCGTCGATATCGACGGCGGCCGCGTCGCCGAAGAGCACGGCCCCGACCTTCTCCCCCATCACGTCGTCGGGCACCGCGAGCACCGCCGCGTCGGCGACCCCCGGGGCCGAGAGCAGCACCGCCTCGACCTCGACGCTCGAGACGTTCTCGCCACCGCGAATGATGATGTCCTTGATCCGGTCGACGATGTGCACCCGCCCGGCCTCGTCGACACGCACGATATCCCCGGTGTGCAGCCAGCCGTCGACAATCGCGTCCGCGGTGGCCACCGGCTTGTTCCAGTAGCCGGCGGTGACATTCGCGCCCCGGACGACCAGCTCCCCGACGGCGGGGTCATCGCCGATCGGGGCGATCGCGATATCCACCGTCGGCACGGCGTACCCGACCGAATCCGCGTGCGCGGCCGCGTCCGGATCGGGCAGCACGGTGATCACCGCCGCCGTCTCGGTCATGCCGTAGCCGTTCATCAGAGACGCCTGCGGGAAGGCGGCTTTCAGCGCTCGCACCAGCGACGGCGCGATCGGTGCGCCGCCGTAGCCGACGGTGCGGACCGCGGACTTGTCCGCTCCGGCGAACTCCGGGTGACGAAGCAGCAGGGAATACACGGCGGGCACGCTCACAACGAACGAGATCCGCTCCGCCTCGAGCACATCGATCAGTGTGGGCAGATCCAGCGCGGGCAGGATCACCGAGGTCCCGCCCGCGTAGGCGGCCACCAGCAGCTGCGAATTGCAGGCCGTGACGTGGAACAACGGGACGGAGATCAGGGTGCGCAGGGCCGGTCCGCTGTCGCGGGCGATCCCGGAACAGCGAATCATGTTCTCGGCGTTGGCGATGAACGCCTCATGCGTGGTCGGCACACCTTTCGGGTGTCCGGTCGTGCCGGAGGTGTAGAACAGTGCCGCCACTTCGCCGGTCCTGAGCGCGGACGCCAGGTACGGGTCACCGTCCGGCAGGGGCGAATCGGCCGTCAGTTCGACGGTGACGCCCGCGTCGTCCAGCACGTACCGGACCTCCGGCTCCGCCGACCGGGTATTGACCGGCACCGCGATCCCGCCCGCCAGCACCGTGCCCCAGAAGGCGAGCACCCACCGCACGCCCGCGGGATACCGGATGGCGACCCGATCACCGGGTCGCACACCCGCGGCGCGCAGCCCACCGGCCACGCGCGCCGCGCGATCCCACAGCTGCCCGTAGGTGAGCCGCTCACCGCCGACCTCGACGACCGCCTCGGCCTCGGGGCGGGCATCGACGTGCGCGCGCAGCATCTCCACCAATGTCGCGGGTAGATCGGCGTAATGCGCGATACCCCGTTCGTCGGTCTCCACCGCGGATCGCTCGAAAGGGTTGTGCGAGCGCGGGATACGGACGATCGCGGGGGTCATCCGACGGTCCCGGCGAGGCGGCCTGAATTCATGATGACGTTCTTTCTCCCTGTGAGCGCGCCGGCGGGGCCGCCGCCGGCGCGTGCGAGCTGTTCTCTGGCAATCGGCCGGGTCGACCGAGCGGGCTCAACCGCGCAGCGCCGAGGCGAAGATCCCGGGCAAGGCGGCGAAACCGGGTTTGTGCGCGAAGCCGGTCAGGCGTCGCAGGGTGGTGGCGCCGGTGCGGTTGGTGACGAACCACGGCGGCTTCGGCGAGAGCGTGAACTCGCCGTTCAGCACCGATCTCGGGGCGGGCCGGAAGGGACCGCGCACCACGGTGCGTTCGGGGTCGGCGATGAGCAATCCGTTGTGCACGACGCCGATTCCGCTCTGGATGTCGGCGATGGTGTGCCCCGGGAACGCGCCCCAGGTGGCACGGGCGGTGAGGTAGCCCAAGCCGGTCCAGGCGTTGACAGCCACGGTGCCGTAGCGCAGCGCGGCCACCGCGGCGTCGAACCGGTCGCCCAGCTCACGCATGGTCGCGGGGTGGGCGATGAGGTTCACCCCCAGCGTGCCCTCGATCTCCGCGTTGCACACCCGGACCGCGTGGTCCAGGAATTCGGCTGGGCCGCCGGGCAATTCGATGACGCCGAGGACCGGCGCGAAGTACTCGGTGTGCAACGCGGGCTCGTCGCGCTCGGGCGCCAGGCCCTCGATCAGCACCCGCGCGCCGATCCGCTGCGCCTGCGGATAGGCGGCACACGCGTCCGCCACCCGATCCGCCGATCCCGGGTAGTAGTCGGACCGGCGCGGCGCGCGTTCGATCGCCGCGCGCAGTTCGTCCAGGAATCGGTCCTTCTGCGGCCAGTCGGCGGGAATCACCGCGACCTGGGCGGCGACGCAGTTGTACCCGTTGTTGTGCAACCGCTGGGTGGCCAGGTGCTCGGCCTGGTAGCGCAGATCCGCGGCCGACCAGCGGCCGGGGACCACGATCGTCGGTGAGACGCCGCCCAATTCGCTGGTGATCGGTTTGGTGAGCAGCGGTGTGCCCGCGGCCCGGTTCCGCATGCCCTCGACGCCGGAACCGAACACGATCGCGTCATGGGTCACCGCGCTGCCGGTCATGTGCACCGCGCTCACACCGGAGTGGTGCACCAGGGCCGCCCCGATATCCGGACCGCCGGTGATCAGGCGCAGGAAGCCGCGCTCGACCAGCGGCGCGAAGATCTTCGCGAAGACCGGCACCAGCGGATCGGTGATCGGGTTGAGCTTCAACACCACCACGCGGTTGTAGGCGTAGAGCTGATACAGCACATCCAGCGGGGCGATAGAGAAGATATTGCCCGCGCCCAGCACGACGCCGACGCCGCCGGTCGCGGTCGGGGTCAGCTGTCCGAGCCCCGCACGGGCGCGCACGGTCTCGGCGTCGACGCCGGGCCGCGACCAGACCTCGGCGCGAAAACCGTTGAGCAGCAAGGTATCGAACAGGCCGTGCGGGAACACGTCGACAGCCGTGCGGCCGCCGGGCGCGGCGTGCACGGGGTAGCCGTCGACCGGGCTGCGCCCCTCCTCCAGGGCGAGCAGCGATTCCGCGAGCGCCGTGGTGGCGGTGAGCAAGGAGTACGGTCCACTGACCCATTCCTCACCCAGCAGCGGCGAGTCCGGGGACAGCTGCTTGATGCGGGCAGCGGCGTCCACCCACTCCTGCGCGAACCTGGCGGTATTGGCATGGATCTCGTCCAGCAGCACCCGGCGCGCGGACAAAGAGGTACGCGCCCATTGAATTTCGCCGTTCCGCAGCGCGGCGACGGCGGCGTCGGCCGTCGCGGTCACCGTGCCGGTCATGAGTGACCTCCGGTGGAATCGGCGTCCTCGACGATCATGTCGGCGGCCTTCTCGGCGATCATGATGGTGGGGGCGTTGGTGTTGCCGCGGACCACCGACGGCATGACCGACGCGTCGGCCACCCGCAGACCGTCCACGCCCAGCACCCGCAGTCGCGGGTCCACGACCGCGCCGATGGCGCAGGTCGAGGTCGGGTGATAGAGGGTCTGTGCCGTGCGCGCCGCGAAGTCGAGCAGGTCGGCGTCGGAATCGCTCGCCGGGGTGAGGAATTCGCCGGTGGTGAGCTCGCACAGCGCGGGCTGGGCGGCGATGTCGAGGGCGGCGCGCAGACCCGCGATCACGGCGGCGCGATCGGCCTCGGTGGCGAGGTAGTTGTGGTGGATGCGCGGCGCGGTCGCCGAGGACGCGGAGCGCAGCGTGAGCGTCCCACGGCTCTCCGGGTTGACCAGGCACGGGCCGAACGCGTAGCCGTGCTCGGTCGCGACGCCCATGCCCTCGCCGTGGAAGAGCACCGGGGCCATGTGGAACTGGATGTCGGGTCCGGCGAGTCCGGTTCGGGTTTCGACGAATCCACCCGCCTCACCGATATTGGAGGTCAGCGGACCACGGCCCGCGTTCTCCAGCAGGCCGAGGTTCTCCAACGAGAGCGCGGTCATCAGCGACTCGCGGTCGGTCCGGTAGTTGAGGAACACCGACAGGTGGTCCTGCAGGTTCTCGCCGACCGGCAGATCGCTGACGACCTCGAACCCGAACGCCGCCGACTGCTCGGCCGGGCCGATGCCCGACAGCAACAGCAGCTGCGCCGACCCGTACGCGCCCGCGGTCAGAATGACCTCCCGTCGAGCGGAAATCACTTCGACGCCCTCGCCTCGGCCGACCACCACGCCCGTGGCGCGGCCCTTCTCGACCACTACCCGGTGCGCGAGCACGTCGGTGAGCACGGTCAGATTGGGGCGCTCGAGCGCCGGATGCAGATAGGCGACGGCGGCGCTGCAGCGCATCCCGTTGCGCTGCGTCACCTGATACCGGCCCACTCCCACCTGAGTGGCGCCGTTGAAGTCATCGTTGCGACGATGACCGGCTTGTTCGGCCGCGTCCAGAAACGCTTCCGCCAGTGGATGTTCCGACCGGCTGTCACTGACCGACAGCGGGCCGCCGGCGCCGTGGTAGGTGTCCTTGCCGCGCTCGTTGTCCTCGGCCTTCACGAAGTACGGCAGCACCTCGTCGTAGCTCCAGCCGTCCGCGCCGTTCGCCGCCCAGCCGTCGTAGTCGGCGCGCGCTCCGCGGATGTAGATCATCGCGTTCATGGAGCTGGATCCGCCCAGCACCCGGCCGCGCGGCAGGTAGGCGCGGCGGAAGTGCAGTCCCGCTTCGGGTTCGGAGTCGTAGTCCCAGTCCAGGGGACCCTTGAACAGCGACGGGAAGGCGATCGGCAGGTGAATCTCCTCGGCGGTGTCCCGCGGCCCGGCCTCGATCAGCGCCACGCGCACGCTCGGGTCCTCGGACAATCTGCTGGCCAGCACGGATCCGGCGGACCCCGCGCCTACGACGACGTAGTCGTACACGATCGGCACCTCTCTTGATTCATCCCGATATCGGGGCGCTATGACCCCGGTCACTGTCGATGTCGATACTGCGTGGCCAGGGCGATGAACACCATGTGCCGGCGCTCACCGATATGGGTGCTGATTGTGCGGGCGCACATCCCGATGCGGGGTCTGGCGCAAGTCTCGCGACCGCACTATCCTACTCAAACTCGAACTCGATTCGACTACGAGATAGGCCCGGGCCACGGACGGGCCACGACCCACAGGAGAACGACCATGGGGACCCAACGAATCGTCTTCATCGGGGCCGCGGGAGAGATGTGCCGGCTTGCCATCGAACGGTTCGCCGTCGCCGACGGCGACTGGGAGCTGGCGCTCTACGACATCCGCCCCGAACTGCTCGAACAGCTGGTACGGCGACTGCCGCCGGGCCGCGCGAGCGCCGCGCGGCTCGACCTGTACGACCGCGAAGGGCTGCGCGCCGCCATCGAGGGGGCCGCGCTCGTCGTGCTCGGCGCCGGTCCGTACATCCGCACCGCCGGCCCGGTGATGGCGGCATGTCTGGAGGCCGGGGTGCCGTATCTCGATTTCGACGACGACATCGAAAGCACCTTGCACGCACTGTCTTTGCACGAGGACGCGGTAGCGGCCGGGGTGCCGATGTACATCGGCTGCGGCGCGTCGCCCGGCTTCACCAACGTGCTGGTCGCCGACGCGGCCGCGGAACTGGACCGGGTCGACAATATCGACGTGTACTGGGTGGTCGGCGATGAACGCGGTTCCATCGGCCGCGCCGTGCTCGACCACATGCTGCGGGTCGCCGCCGGCCCCTGCATGACCTGGGAGAACGGCGGGCCGGTGCTGCACCAGTCCTGGGTCGAGACCCGCTGGACGGAGCTGGGCGCCGGACTGGGACTGACCATGGTGCACGAGACCGCGCACCCCGAGCCGGTGACCCTGCCCCGAAAGTACCCGGACGCCAAGAACATCCGATGTTTCGGCGGACTGGATCCGGCGCCCTACAACGGCATCGTCCGCGGTGTCGGACTGGCCGTACAGAAGGGCACGATGCCCATGGTGAAGGCCATCGACTTCCTCGAGGCCCTGATGACCAACAAGTTCGGCAACGTCCAGGGCTGGCGCAACGCGTTATCCGGATTGCGGAACCTCGTGCGCACCGGAGAAGCCACCCGCACGGAACTGATCAAATTCGTCGCGCTGGCGGCGGTCGGCCATACCTTTCCCCACAAGACCGGCCTGAAGGTCGAAGTGACCGGACTCCGAAACGGACTACCGACGACGGTCAGCCGGCGCACCCCGGTCAGTGGACCCGGCACCTATCTGTTCACCGATATGGCCGCGGCGACCGGAACGGCTTGCGCCGCGTTCATGGTGGTGGCGCTCGACGAGCAACCCGGCACGCGCGCAGGAGTTTTCACGCCCGAGGAATGGGCCGAGCCGGAGCGCTTCTACAAAGGCCTCGAACGCGTCGGCACCCCGCGCGACGAGATCTTCGACGTCTCGCACTAGGACCCGGGGTTGATCATGGATCTGAAAACCACACTGTACGCGCTCGCCGATCTGCTGATGATCGTCGCCGGATTCAGCTACGGCTGGAAGTTCATCCGGAATTACGGAAACTATCTGCTCGGCCTCGAATGGATCATCGTCGCGAGTTCCGGAACCAATTTCCTCGTCTTCGGACTCGTCGGCGCCGGCGAAGCCAGCCCGATGTATCACCTCGCGTTCTTCTTCGACGCGTTCTCCCGGTCGGTCGGAATCACCGTGATTCTCGTCCTGGGCCTGATGCAGGTCACCCACGGGTTCAAGCCGTCGCTCGCCGTCGATGTCAGCGTCTTCGGGCTGGCCATCGTGGGCGGACTGGTGATGTCTTGCTTCGCCGATGAACTCGGCCTGGCGGGGTCCGTCTTCTACGTCGTCATGAATGCCCTGACCAGCCTGTTCCTGCTCTACTTCGCCCGGCGGCTGTGGCGGGTCGGCGAACACGGCAAGGCGCTCGCGGTCGTGGCCGTCACGGCCGCGGCGGCGGCGATCGCCGGGATCTACGACTTCTACCGCATCCCCGGCGACGACGAGCACCACACGATCTTCTACATCCTGGCCCTCACCACGTGGGCGTGCCAGATGGTCGTGTACTACTACGCCTATCGCGCGCTGTACGACAGCAACGGTGGCCGCCAACGAATTCCGGCCCCGGACCGAACCGCGGTTCAGCCCTCCGGCGCGTAGGACGACAGGTAGACCGAGACCAGCCGCCTGGCCTGTTCGAGGGTGACGTCGTCGCCGTTCGGATCCTTCCGGAAGGCGACGTCGAAAATCCGGTCGCCGGCCTCGAATGCCAGCTCGACGACGAGTTCCGGGGTGTCCGGCCGGATCAGGTCCCGGTCCACCAGGTGCCGCCACAACCGAGCCGCCTGCGCCACATCGAAAATGCTCGCCAACTCACCGAGTGTCGAATTACGCCCGGCATACCAGAGCACCGCGAAACTCGGGTGCTCCCGGAAGTACCCGAGGTACACGTCGATGATGGCATCGCAGATCTCCGCCAACGTGGCGGGCGCGGCGTCCAGCATCGCGCCGACCCGTGCGTCGAGTTCGCGCAGATGCCGTTGCGCGAGTTCGGTCTCGACCTGGGCGCGATCGGCGAAGTAGTGGTAGACCGAGGCGAGCGGAATGCCTGCTCGCTCCCCCATCGCCTTGAGAGTCGCCGCGTCGTAACCCTGTTCGGCGAGCAGGTTCTCGGCGGCATCGAGAATGGCCTGCACGCGTTCCACGCCACGGCGTTGCACCGGGGCGGGGCGAACGGATGTCCGGGAACTCTGCCGATTATCGAACACGATTCGAGATCGTATCAAGGCGGGTCGCCCACACCCGCGCTGGAGGGTGGCACAGGGATCCGAATTCGAATACGATTCGAGTTCGAGTGCGAGTTATTTTCATGAGGTAGCACCCATGATCGTCAGAGTCAGGAGTCGTAATGGCAGCGCAGGAAGTGCGTGAGGAATCCACCGAGGTAGTAGTCGTCGGTGCGGGAATGGCGGGCCTGGCGGCAGCGACCACGCTGGCGCGAGAGGCGGAGGTGGTCGTGCTCGAGTCCAGCGATCGCGCCGGCGGACGGGTCGAGACCGTCCGGCGGGGCGACTACTGGATCAATGTCGGCACTCAATTCACCGAAGGCACCGGCGCGCTGATCGATGCCCTCGACCGTCACGGCATCGAGCGGGGCTCGCTCGCGGGCAAAAGCGTCGCGCTGTACCTCAATGGCGGACTGGTGGACACGGCGAATCCCGTCGCTCTCATGTTCCGGACGCGAATGTCCCTGATGGACCGGGTCGGCATGGCCATGGTCGGCGCACGCATTCTCGCGGTCGCACCGTTCCTGGAGTCGCAGAGCCGATTCGCGCGACGTCTTCGCACCAAACTCGACGCCAAGTCGGCGTCCTATCTGCTGAAGGGCGTCCGGTCCGAGCTGGCCGCCGACATCGTCCGGTCATGGGCGGCGCAGTGGATGGGTTGCGAGGTGGAGGAAACCGCTGCCACCCAGTTCGTCACGTCGGTGGGCATCGCGTTGACCGACCCGGAGAAGGTTCCGAACTTCTCGCTGCCGGTGGGCGGCAACCAGACATTGACCGACGTGCTGGCGGAAGACCTCGGCGACCGCATCCGGTTGAACTCGGTGGTGCGGTCGGTCCGGCAGGACGGTGACGACGTGGTCGTCGAGTACCTCGACGGTGATCGACCGGTGCGCCTTCGTGCCCGGCACGCCATCGTCACCGCCCCGGCCGACATCGCCGAGCGGATCATCCCGGACCTCCCCCAGCGGTACCGGACCGCTTTCGACGACATCGCCTACGGTCGCTACCTGGTCGTCGGGTTCTTCACCGACGAGGTCGGTCCTCAACGCTGGGACAACTATTTCGGCGTCTCGACCCCGCAGATGTCGTTCCAAGCGATGTTCAATCACGCCGCGGCGATGCGCACCGCCGGTGAGCGGAAGCCGGGTGGAGCACTCGCCTGTTTCGCCGGCGGCGCCCAGGCCGACAAGCTGTTCACCCTGTCCGACGACGAGGTCGTCTCGCGGTTCACGAAAGACCTGATCACCCTGTACCCCGAACTCGCGGGGAAGCTGAGCGATGGCATCGTGCGGCGGCACCATCGGGTCGTACCCTTCTGGGCAGCCGGGCGAAAGACCTCACTGCCGGCGTTGCGCGCCCCGCTCGGAAGCATCTACCTCGCAGGCGATTATCAACTCGAGATGCCGTCACTCGCCGAGGCAGCCGAATCGGGCGAGCAAGCCGGGAAGGCCGTGCTCGCGAGTCTTCACCGCGTTCGCTGAACGGGGTTCAGGCTTGGGACAGCACCCGGGTTCCGAGCCGATGCGCGATCTCCAGGGCGAGTTCCACCGCCAGCCGCCGTTCACCCGGCCGGTAGCCGAGCAGCTCGGTGGCGCGGGCGACGCGCTGTAGCACCGTGTTCCGGTGGGTGTGCAGCCGCGCCGCGGCGCGCGGTGCGTTCTCGGCCTCATCCAGGAATACCCGCAATGTTTCGCGCAGTCGCCAGGCCGCCGGGGTGTCCGCGGCCAACGGGCCCAGCGTGTCGGCGACGAATTCCGCTGCGCGGGGCGGATTTTGCGCCGCCAGCGCGGTGACCTCGAGATCACGGAAGAGAGTCACCGGGGCAGCGTCGGGATGCCCGGCGAGCAGATTGTGCATTCCCAGCGCGGCCTCGTGCGAACGCCGGAATCCGGCGATACCCGAACGCGGCGGCCCGACCGCCACCCGGATGCCCGGCTGCGCCGCATCCCACGCGCCACGCAAGACGTCGATGGAGGGCAGGGTGTCGCCGCTCATCCACGCCCAGAGCGCGGAACCGCCCGCGGAGAGAGTGAGCGGCGGCCGCGCCCCCGCCGCCCGGGCCAGCATGGTGGCCGCGGATTCCAGCGCGCCCTGCACCTCACCGGCCGAGGCCGACCAGAGCACCAGCGCGATATGCGTGCGGGCCAGGTCGTATCCGAGCCGTTCGCCGGCCCGGCGGCTGTCGATCGGCGCGCCGTCGAGGATCAGGCGGATGGTTTCGGTTCGGCGCGCCAGCGCCCCGCCGAGGATCTCCTCGCGCTCCCGCTGCGCGACCGAGATAACCCGCGCGACAACCTGATCGACGTACTCGAACATGCGCTGCGCCGACACCTCGAGCAACGGCACCAGCAGCGGGCCGGTGCCGGCGATACGGGTGGCATGGGCCAGGTAGTGCCGCCACGCGATGTTCTGCCCGCGCCGATAGGACTGGAAGATCACATCCAGATCCAGTCCGCGGCGCGCGACCGTGCGCGCCACGTCGAGCGCCTCGGGTGGGACGTCGATCGCGGACAGCCGGGCCTCGCGGCGGGCGAAGATGGTGAGCAGCCGTGCCGCATTGGCGCGATTGCTGGCCGACATGTCCGCCACCAGGGCCGCGTCCGCACCGACCATCGGGGTCAACTCGATCTCGGCGGCGTCCATCTCCGCGACCAACTGGTCGAGGTCGGCCAGCATCAGCTCGGCCACCCGGCCCATGAGGTCGATGAGCTCGGGCGCCGGGGCGGGACTGTTCATGAGGCCAGTGTGCCGCAGCACATATTCGAAGGCAAAGTGCGGCTCTGCGGACATACCCACGGGCCGGAGCCGCTCCTAGGGTGAACTGAATCACAGCCCGCGGCCAGGAGACCATTCGTGACAACGCAATCCAGCCACACCGGCACGACCGATTTCGACGTGCTGATCATCGGCGCCGGAGTATCCGGCATCAGTGCCGCCTACCACCTCGCCACGCGCCGCCCGCGCACCACGTTCGCGGTCCTGGAGGCCCGCGATTCCGTCGGCGGCACGTGGAGCCTGTTCCGGTATCCGGGCATCCGCTCGGACTCGGACATGCCGACCTACGGCTTCGGCTTCAAGCCGTGGACGCATCGCAAGTCGATCGCGGACGGGCACCTGATCCTGGACTACCTGCGTGACACCGTCACCGAAAACGGTCTCTCGGAACACATTCGGCTCGGATACCGGGTGCTCGAGGCGCGGTTCTCCACATCGACCGCACGCTGGACCGTACTCGCCGAACGGACCGGCGGCGAGCCGGTGCGGTTCACCGCGCGATTCCTGTTCCTGGGCACCGGGATGTACGACCACAGCGCCGGTTACACCCCCGATTTCGCCGGGGCCGACGAGTTCGAAGGCCGGATCGTGCACCCGCAGCACTGGCCGCAGCAGATGGACTACACCGGCAAACGCGTCGTCGTGATCGGCAGCGGCGCGACGGCGGTGACACTGATCCCCTCCATGGCGGACAAGGCCGCTCACGTCACCATGCTGCAGCGCTCGCCGAGCTACGTCTTCTCGATGCCCGCCGAGGACGTCATCGCCAACGCCTTGAACACGGTGTTCGGCCACGAGCGCGCCGCCGCGATGATCCGGCGCAAGAACATCGCGATGACTCGCGGGATCTACAAGGCGTGCAAGCGCGCTCCCCGGTTGACGCGCCGGTTGCTGATCGGCCTGGTGCGGCGGCAGTTGCCCGCGCATTTCGATGTCGACACCCATTTCACGCCCCGCTACAACCCGTGGGACCAGCGGCTGTGCGTGGTTCCGGGCGGCGACCTGTTCCAGGCGATCTCGAGTGGGCGCGCCTCGGTATGCACCGACCGGATCGCACGGTTCACCCCGACCGGCGTCGAGCTCGAGTCCGGGCAACACCTGACCGCCGACATCATCGTCACCGCAACAGGTTTCGCCCTCTCGCCGCTGGGACGCATTCGGCTCGAGGTCGACGGCCGCGAGGTGGATCTGCCGTCGACGACGGTCTACAAGTCGATGATGCTGTCCGAGGTGCCGAATCTGGCGTTCGTCGTCGGGTACACCAATATCGCCTGGACGCTGAAGGCGGATCTGGTCAGCGAGCACTTCTGCCGTCTGCTCGATCACATGGACGCCAACGGTTTTCACACCGTCGCGCCGGTGGCCGCCGACCCCGGTATGGGGCGCGTACCGCTGGTGGGCGATCTGAACTCGGGGTATGTCCAGCGCGGAATCGAGGGCTTCCCGCGGGCGGGCACGACCGGCCCGTGGTCGGTCGAGATGGCGTACGAACGCGACGCCGAGCGCCTGCGCGGCGGATCGATCCAGGATGCGGCCCTGCGCTTCACCTCCGGTGCGCCCGGCTCCGCCGAGACACCGGCACTCGCGACCACGACGGGCGGAGACCGATGAGGAGCATCACCTTCACCAGCCACGGAACCAACTGCGCCGCATGGCATTTCTCCGGGATCGGCGCCGCGCCCGAACGACCGTGCGTGGTGATGGCGCACGGCTTCGGCGGCACACGCGATACCGGCCTGCTGGGCTACGCCGGTGATTTCGTGGCCGCCGGGTTCGATGTGCTGGTGTTCGACTACCGCGGCTTCGGGGACTCCGAAGGCACTCCACGGCAGCATGTTTCGTATCGGCGGCAACGCGAGGACTATCACGCCGCCATCGCCGCCGCCCGGCGCCTGCCCGGCGTCGATCCCGATCGCATCGTGCTGTGGGGGACCTCGTACTCCGGTGGCCACGCGGTCGTGGTCGCCGCGCAGGATCGGCGGATCGCGGCGATCGTGGCGATCACGCCCGCCATGGACGGTCTCGCCACCCTGGCACATGTGGTGCACCGCAGCGGTTTCCGCGGGCTGGCGCGCGCCGCCGGGCACGGTCTGCGCGATCTCTCGCGCGCCCTCACCGGCCGGTCACCCCATCATGTGCCGATTGTCGGTCCGCCCGGATCGGCGGCCATGATGAGTAGTCCTGGAGCCGTCGAAGCCGTGCTCCCGGTTGCCGGACCGACCTGGCGCAACGAGGTGTGCGCACGAGCGGCATTGGAGGTCGGCCTGAACCGGCCGATCACTTTCGCCGGACAGCTGCGGTGCCCCATCCTGGTGCAGGTCGGCACCGACGACAGCGTGGCGCCACCCGCTGCCGCCCGTCGCGCGGCGGCCAAGGCGGGGCGGCGGGCACAGATCCGCGAGTACCCCGTCGACCACTTCGATATCTATCAGGGCCCGTGGCAGCGCCGGGCGGCGGCCGACCAGCTGGACTTCCTGGCCGGCGTACTGCACTGACCGCGATCCCATAATCAGCATCGGGACGCGGAGGCGCGACCGATACGGTCGCGGCCCATTGACGGACCCTCGGGCCGACTACTCGGAGCCGGCCGGGCCCTTCTCCGTTGCGCCGGTGGCCAATCCGCCGAGGAGGTCGTGCACGAGTGCCTCGGCCCGACTGCGCGCCTGGTGCGGGTCGTCGCTCTCGGTGATCAGTAGCGACAGTTCGGTCAGCGCACCGTAGAAGGCGCCCGCGATGAGTTCGGCCGGGTGGGGCCGGATGAGTCCGGCCTCCAGTAGATTCCGGACCGCCTGGACGATCAGGCTGCCGAGGTGGCGCTGATCCAGTTCGCGCCAGCGCTGCCAGCCCAGCCCGATCGGGCCCTGGAGCAGGACGATGTGGCGGTAGTCGGGTTCGGCGCAGACGTTCAGGAACTCCTCCACACCGCGGTCGACGCGGTCGAAGGGCGCGGAGGCCGACTCGATGGCGGCGCGGATGCGCTGTGCCGCGCGACCTTCCCAGTCGTCGACGACCGCCTCGAACAGGCCGCGTTTGCCGTCGAAATGGTGGTACAGCGCGCCGCGGGTCAGGCCCGCGGCGCGGACCAGTTCCTCCGCCGACAGATCCGCGTAGTCACGGTGGGCAAACAGCTGCCCGGCCGTCTCGAGCAGGGCCTGCCTGGTGTTCTCCGCGTATTTCCCGCGAAAGGATTCCATACAGAATGAATATCACATACAGTCCGTATGTCAGATACACGCTGTATGAAGGCTGGTTGTCATGGAGAAGTCAGTGGACGTCGTTGTCATCGGGGCGGGCATCGCGGGCCTCGTCGCCGCTCGTGACCTCACGCGGGGCGGGGCCGAGGTGCTCGTACTCGAAGCGCGCGACCGGGTCGGCGGGCGGCTGTTGAACCAGGAGCTACCGGGCGGCGCACCGATCGAGGTCGGCGGGCAGTGGGTCGGACCGGGGCAGGATCAGATCCTCGGGCTGATCGACGAGCTGGGCCTGACCACGTTCCCCACCTATGACACGGGTCGTCATATCGCCGAAATCGGCGGCGGCCGTTCGGAATACGTCGGCCGGATCCCTAAGTTGAACCCCTTGGCGCTGGCCGACTTCGCGCAGCTGCAATGGCGACTGGACCGCCTGGCGCGCCAGGTCCCGACGGACGCCCCGTGGCACACCGACCGGGCCGCCGAACTGGACGCCCAGACCTTGGCCACCTGGCTGCAACGCGCCGGTCGCACCACCGGCGGGCGGAGTTTCCTGCGTGTGATCACCGAGGCGGTCTTCTCCGCCGGGCCCGAGGATCTGTCCGCGCTGTGGGCCGCCTTCTACATCAACGCGGCGGGCGGACTGGACGCGCTGATCAATACCCGGGGCGGAGCACAGCAGGACCGCATCGTGGGCGGTTCACAGACCATCGCGCTGCGCTTGGCCGAGGAACTCGCGGACCAGATCGTCCTCGACGCACCTGTCACCGACATCGATTGGGACGCAACGGGAGTCGTCGTCACAGCACGCGGGATGACGGTGCGCGCCCGCCGCGCCGTGGTCGCGGTGCCGCCGCCCCTGGCGGCCCGCATCCGCTACACCCCCGGCCTGCCGGGTGATCGCGACCAGCTCGTCCAGCGTATGCCGATGGGCCGCGTCATCAAGTTCAATGTCGTCTACGACGAGCCCTTCTGGCGCCGTGCGGGTCTGAGCGGCCAGGCCAACAGCGATCAGCGACCGCTGGGCACCGTCTTCGACAACACCCTGCCCGGAGACTCCCCCGCCGTGCTGGTCGGCTTCCTCGAAGGCCGCCACGCCGACCTCGGCGCCCGCCTCGACCCCGCCGCGCGCCGCACCCAGGTCCTCGACGACCTCGCCGGATACTTCGGCCCCCAGGCCCGCAACCCCATTGCCTTCATCGAACGCGATTGGGCCGACGAGGAATACAGCCGCGGCTGCTACGGCGCCTTCACCACCCCCGGCACGCTCACCCGCTTCGGCCCCGCCCTCCGAGCCCCCATCGGCCCACTGCACTGGGCAGGCACCGAAACCGCGACCCGATGGGCCGGCTACATGGACGGCGCCGCCGAATCCGGCCACCGCGTCGCCCGCGAGATCGGCGCGCGCCTGGCGCCCGCCGAAGCCGGGCTCGATCACCAGCCGGCCGCGCGCCGCTGAAGCGAGGAGAAGCTAGTCCTTCTTCATCTGCTCGTAGATGCGCTTGCACTCCTGGCAGACAGGGGAGCCGGGCTTGGCGGACTTGGTCACCGGGAAGACCTCGCCGCAGAGGGCCACGACGTGGGTGCCCATGACGGCGCTCTCGGCGATCTTGTTCTTCTTGACGTAGTGGAAGACCTTGGGGGTGTCGTTGTCGGTCGAGTTGTCGGTGGTCTCTTCCGGACGGACCAGGGTGTCAGTGCTCACGGGTTCAATGATGCCAGGTCGGCTTGCCACCGGGCGGGCGGCGTGTGCATCCGACGCGCTGTAGTGGAAGACTCGGGGTATGCAGCGTGACGGCGAATCCCAGGCCGACGGCGGTATCGGCGCGGGTCGCCCGGACGCCGAGTTCCACCCCGCCGGTTCGATCCCGAAACCGCCCCGGCCCTCCCAGGGGTACTTCCCGGGCGAGGGGAAACAGCATCCTGCCCTGATCACCGAGGCGCAGACCTCGCTCGAACAGCAGCATCGGGACCGGGTGCGGCGGTACATCACCATCATGGCGTTCCGCATCCCGTGCCTGATCGGCGCGGCGGCCGCCTACGGGCTGTGGCACAGCTGGTGGATCTCGCTGCTGATCATCGGCGTCTCGGTGCCGCTGCCGTGGATCGCGGTCCTGATCGCCAACGACCGGCCGCCCCGCCGCAGCGACGAGCCGAGCCGCTGGGACGGACGGCGCGATCAGACCGCCCTGGAATCAGGACCGCACAAGTCCATCGACGGAACGCCGACCCCTAAGGGCTTCCAGGGGTGAGCCCCGGCTCCCCCGCCGCCGTCCGGCGAGCGGGTATGGCCGCGGACAGCAGTGCCGCGATACCGCACAGGGCACCCGCTACGAACCACGCCGTCGTGTAACTGCCCTGCACGTCCCGGATCACGCCCGCGCCGAAAGCCGCCAGCGCCGAACCGATCTGGTGTGAGGCGAACACCCAGCCGAACGCCACCGGACCGTCCTCACCGAAGTGCTTGCGGCACAACGCGACCGTCGGCGGCACGGTGGCGATCCAGTCCAGGCCGTAGAAGATGATGAACGCCCACATGCTCGGCTGCACGTCCGGCCCGAACAGCACCGGCAGGAACAGCAGCGAGACCCCGCGCAACGTGTAGTAGGCGACCAGCAGGTAGCGCGAGTCCAGGCGGTCGGTGAGCCAGCCCGAGGCGATGGTGCCCGCGACATCGAACGCGCCCACCACGGCCAGCAGCCCGGCGGCCGTGGTCGCGGGCATGCCGTGATCGTGGGCGGCGCTCACGAAATGCGTGCCGATCAGGCCGTTGGTCGACGCCCCGCAGATGGCGAAACCGCCCGCCAGCATCCAGAACACGGGCTTGCGGACGATGGCGGCCAGCACCGTGAGCGCCCGCGCCGCACCACCGGGAGCCGTGGTCCGCACCCCGACCGCGCTGCCCGGCTCCGCGCCGTAGGCGCGCACCCCGACATCACCGGGGAAGTCGCGAATGAACAGCAACACCAGCGGAACCACCGCCAAGGCCGCCACCGACACCACGATCGACGGGGTGCGCCAGCCGTGATCGCGAGCCAGGCTCGCGATCAACGGCAGGAAGATCAGCTGCCCGGTCGCTCCCGCCGCGGTCAGCACACCGGTGACCAGGCCGCGCTGCTTCACGAACCAGCGGCCGGTGATGGTGGCCACGAACGGCATGGACATCGACCCGACCCCGACGCCCACCAGTAGGCCCCAGGTCGCCATGAGCTGCCACGGCCGGGTCATGAACACCGTGAGCCCCGCCCCGGCCGCGATCAGCACCAGCGCGCACGCCACCACCCGGCGGATGCCGAACCGGTCCATGAGCGCCGCCGCGAACGGCGAGATCAGGCCGTACAGCAGCACATTCACCGAGACCGCTGCCCCGATGGTGCCGTGCGACCAGCCGAATTCCTGGTGCAGCGGATCCATGAGCACGCCGGGCACCGAGCGGAATCCGGCCGCGCCCAGCAGCGCGATGAAGCCGACCGCGGCGACGATCCAGGCCGGGTGCAATCCCCCGCGCATCGGGAGGTCGCCTGTCTCGCCCGCCGCGCCTGTGCCCGAGCGGGATCCCGCCCGATCAACGGTGGACTCCGCCTCGGCCCAGACCGTGCCGCCGTCCGGCGATTCCCGGTCTAGGTCATCCTTCAGTTCGCTCACCGATCGAGCGTGACCGAAATCCCCTACCGGCACGAGTGGCCTGAATGCCACAATGCGTCAAGATCTAGCCAACCGTGAGGGAAGACACCGTGCAGGCACCCCACCTCGTCGCCGTCCTGGTCCTGGAACCCACCGTCGGCTTCGACATGACCATTCCGTCCATGGTGCTCGGCGCGGCCACCGGCGAGGACGGCGAACCGCTCTACGACGTGCGCATCTGCGGTCTCGGCAGCGGCGGCATCACAGCGGTCGGCGGATACACGGTCATCCCCGGGCACGGACCGGAACTGCTCGCGCTCGCCGACACCGTGATCGTGCCCGGCACCCGCATCCCAGGGCCGCGGCAGGACGGCACGCTGCCACCCGAGCTCGCCGACGCCCTCGCCACCATCCGCCACGGCGCGCGCATTGTGTCCATCTGCACGGGAGCGTTCGTGCTGGGCGCGGCCGGACTGCTCGACGGCCACCGCGCCACCACGCACTGGCGGTTCGCCGACCAGTTCCGCGCCCTGTATCCGCGGGTCGCCCTCGACGAGAACCAATTGTTCGTGCAGGACGGCAACCTCTGGTCCTCCGCCGGACTTGCGGCCGGAATCGACCTGTGCCTGCACCTGATCCGCACCGACCACGGCACCGCCGCCGCCAATGGCGCGGCCCGCTACTGCGTGGTGCCGCCGTGGCGGGAAGGCGGCCAATCGCAGTTCATCGAACGGCAGGTCCCCGAGGCCGGCAGCGACGGCACCGCGCCCACCCGCCGCTGGGCGCTGCACCACCTCGACGACGAACTCGATCTGAACGCCCTTGCCGCGCACGCCCATATGAGCGTGCGCACCTTCACCCGCCGCTTCAAGGCCGAGACCGGCATGGCGCCGGGCGCCTGGATCCTGCAGCAGCGCGTCCGGCACGCCCGGCATCTGCTCGAGACCACCGACCTGCCCGTCGACGAGGTGGCGCGCAACGCGGGCCTGGGCACCTCCGCCTCACTGCGCCATCACATGCGTTCCGAACTGGGCGTGCCGCCGTTGACCTACCGTAAGACCTTCCGCAAGCGCGAAACTCTGGAGACAGCATGACCATTCGCTGGGTATGGGCCTTTCTCGACCGGCCCGCCGCGGAATTCGACGACTGCGCCGAATTCTGGACCCGAGTCACCGCCACCACCCGGTCGGCGCCGCGCGGTGAACACGACGAATTCCTCACGCTGCTCCCGGACTCCGGCGCACCCACGCTCAAGATGCAGTCCACCGGCGGGCCCGGCCGCATCCACCTCGACCTCGATGTCGACAATGTCGTGGCCGCCACCGAACGCGCCGAACAGCTCGGCGCCACCCTCGACGGCGACTACATCCTCACCGAGCGCATCGGCTACGCCGTGCTGCGCTCCCCCGCCGGAATGCCGTTCTGTTTCACGCCGTTCCGCGACGCCACCGGCCCGCTCACGCCCACCGTCACCGGGCCGTCCGGCGATCGCAGCCGGCTGGATCAGATCTGCCTCGACATCGGGGCGAGCGACTACGACACCGAATCCCGCTTCTGGACCGAGCTGACCGGGTGGGCCTGGAAACCGGCCAGCCTGCCGGAGTTCTCCCGCCTCTCGGCCCGCCCCGGACTCCCCCTCGAACTCCTGCTGCAGCGCCTCGGCGAGGACCGGCCCACCTCCGCACACCCCGATATCGCCTGCACCGATATCGAAGCCACCGCCACCTGGCACGAGGGTTTGGGCGCGCGCCGCGTCGAGCAGGGCAAGCACTGGCTCGTCATGGCCGACCCGTCGGGCCTGCCCTACTGCCTGACCGGTCGCCAACCGGCATGAGCGAGCCCGGCGCCCCGGATCGGATCCGGGGTGCCGGGCTCGAGCTCGGGCAGGGCTCGGGAATCCCCGAGAGCCCCACCGAGGGTTGGTGTTACTTCCGTTCGGTCTGCGGCTGGCGCCGCGCCTCACCGGAATTGGCCAGTGCCTCCAGATCTTCGAGGAATCTCTCGATACTGTCGGCGCGGGACTGCGGTGATCCGATCTGCTCGCGCACCTTCTCCTCGGTGAGCGCGAGCATGGCGGCCGCCAGATCCTGTTCCAGGTCCCGGATCATCTGCCTGCGGTACTGCAGGATCTGATCGCGGCCCTGCTTGCGGACCCGCTCCACCTCCGCCGCGGCGGCCTCGCGCATCTGGAGAATGATGCGGTCGGCGTCGGCGCGGGCCTCCTCGCGCATACGCTCGAGTTCGGCCTGGGCCTCGGCGACGGCATTGTCGTAGGCGGCTTTGGCGGTGGCCAGCCGATCGGCCGCCGCCTCGCTCTCCTCGAGTTGCCTGCGGATCTGGTCCTGAGCGTTGTTCATGATCTTCTTCACCGGTGGCACAACGTATTTCATGATGAACCACACGATGACGGCGAAGCCGAACAGCTGACTGAGGAAGACGGGCCAATCGAAGGTGATGTGGTAAATACCCTCGGCGAGATGGGTATCGGTGAGGATCATGCAGACCCCCGTCCTCTCTGCTGGCCCGCACTGGTCCGGGCACGATCGTTCCCGCCCAGGACCCGGCCGGCCAGGTCCTGAGCGAGTGGTTCGACGGCTTCGCGTAGTTCGGCGGCGACCTGGTCGGCCTCGGCGCGCAGGTGCGCCGTGGACTCGGCCACGATCTGGTCGGCCTCTTTCTGGGCCTCGCCGCGCATTCCCTCGAGGATTGCCCGCCCCTCGGCCCGGGCCTGGTTGCGGATGTCGGCCGCTTCCAGTCGGGCCTTCTCGAGGGCTGCCTCGTAGCGCGCTTCGGCTTCGGCGAAGGTTTCGCTGGCTTCCTTGGCGGTCGCCGTCGTGACCTCGACACGTGCCTCCCGTTCCGCCAGCACCTTTCGGATCGGCGGAACCACGAAGAACCAGATGACTGCGAGCACGATCAGGAAGATCAATAACTCGGCGACGAAGGTGCCGTTGGGAACCAGAAAGTTCCCCGCGGCCTCCACATCCGTTCTGGGAGACATGATGACTTCTACTTACCGGGAGTAGCGAATACGAACAGTGCCATGAACGCTAGATTGATGAAGTAGGCCGCTTCGACCAGACCGACGGTCAGGAAGAAGTTCACGCGCAAGCGGCCTTCCGCCTCCGGCTGCCGGGTGACGCCGTTGATCAACGCCGCGCCGGCCAGACCGTCACCGATGCCCGCACCGATGGCACCGCCCGCCAGAATGATGCCGCCGCCGATGAGGGCGCCTTGAACGATACTCGCGGTTGCTGGGTCTGCCATTGTTCACTTCCTTGGTTTGAAAAATAGATGCAACCCAAATGGGCGCAACGCCGAACGGCCGAAGCCGCTCAGTGGTTTTCACTCTCCAGCGACATCGACTGGCTGAAGTACAGAATGGTCAGCAGGGCGAAGATGAACGCCTGAATCGCCCCGACGAACAGGTCGAAGAGTTTCCATACGGCATTCGGCCCCCAGCTGATCCAGAACGGGAACAACGTGATCACCGAAACCATGACGCCGCCCGCAAACATGTTGCCGAAAAGTCGCAAGGAGAGCGACAGCGGCTTGGCGATTTCCTCGACCACATTGATGAAAACCATGGGACCCCAGCCGGTGTGGCCCTTGAGCAACTGTTTCGCGTGCCCGCCCGCCCCGCGCCGCCACGCGCCCGCGGCGTGATAGAGCAGGAACACGAACAGCGCGAGCGCCAGCGTGAAGTTGAAGTCGGACGCCGGCGGCGCGATCAATTCGCCCGAACCGTACTGAACGGGCAGGACCGACAACCAGTTCGACAGCAGGATGAACGTGAACAGCGTGACCGCCAGCGGCAGCACGAACGGCGCGACCGTCATCCCGATGGCGGTCTCCACCTGGGAGCGCATCTGGACCGTGATGGTCTCGAAGAACAGCTGCACCCCGTTGGGCACGCCCGAGGTGATCTTCGCCCGCAGATAGAAGGCCAGGCCCAGCACGATCAGCGCGGCCACCGCGGTGGAGACGATGGTGTCGACATTGAAGGTCATGCCCAGCAGGTGCGCCTGGGCGTGATCGCCGACGTGGATCTTGGCCTCACCCGAGGGTTCCTCGGCGGCCAGTATGGCGTAGATGCTCATGACTGCTGTCGAAGCCCTTTCACCTCGGGCAGAGCCGTATGGAGAACCAGAATCAGCTGAAAGACCGCCAGCCCGAAGAAGATTCCGACGCCGTAGGGACGGGTCAGGAATGCCACCAGAATCGACAGCCCGGTCAGAATGATCAATCGAGACGCCGAGGACAGCGCCAATTTCTGTTTGCTAGGAGTTTCCGCATCAGTGATGCGCACGATGGACATCCACGTGAGCCGGGCATTAACCCAGCCGAGCGTCAGACCGGTAGCCATGAAAACACCCAGCAACAATCGATCCAACGCACCAGTGACCATCAATGCCAGTACGCCGAAAGCGATCGCAATTGCAGTCGCTCTCCGCATCCGGAGCCTGTTGAGGTCCAATACGACACCGCCTCGCCGTCATCCCACCTCGTAGTGGGGCCGTGCATGATCAATAGCATACACAGCCCAACCTCGTTGCGGGGCAGTATTTTTGATCTTCAAATTGTTGATCTTGAAATTCTGAAACGCTTTTCAGCGAACTTTCCGCCAATTAATTCGGACATCAGTGTTGTACAGCCTTTTCCGCTCCGATGCCGGTCAGCGACCGCACCTGCATCTCGGCGTACTTGCCGTCGTCGTGCTCCTTGGACAGCACGGTTCCCAGCCAGCCCAGAGCGAACGAAACCGGGATGGACACCAGGCCCGGGTTGGCGAGCGGGAACCAGTGGAAGTCATGGGATTTGATCATGGCGGTGGGCGCTCCGGAGACCGCCGGGGAGAACACGATCAGCACGATGGTGACGGCCAGTCCGCCGTAGATGCTCCACAGCGCGCCGGCGGTATTGAAGCGCCGCCAGAACAATGAATACAAAATGGTCGGTAGGTTTGCTGAGGCGGCCACCGCGAACGCCAGCGCCACCAGGAACGCCACATTCTGATTCTTCGCCAGAATTCCGCCCACGATCGCCAGCGCGCCGATCACCACCGCGGTGATCCGCGCGACCCGCACCTCGCCGTCCTTGCCCTCCCCCAGATCCGTGCCCTCACCACGGCCACGCCTGAGCACATTGGCGTACACGTCGTGCGCGAACGACGCCGACGCGGTGATGGTCAGCCCCGCGACCACCGCCAGAATCGTCGCGAACGCCACGGCCGCAACGAATCCCAGCAGCACCGGCCCGCCCAGCTCCAACGCCAGCAGCGGCGCGGCGGCATTCTCCTTGCCCGGCGCCTTGGCGATCTTCTCCGGCCCCACCAGCGCGCCCGCGCCGTAGCCGAGCACCAGGGTGAACAGATAGAAGACGCCGATCAGCCCGATCGCCCACACCACCGAACGGCGCGCCTCCTTGGCCGTCGGCACCGTGTAGAACCGCATCAGCACGTGCGGCAGCCCGGCGGTGCCCAGCACCAGAGCCAGTGCGAGCGAGAGGAAGTCGAGCTTGCTGGTACCGGTCTTGCCGTACTTCGCGCCCGGCTCGAGCAGCTTCGCGCCGGTCTTGCCACCGTGGTTCACCGCGTCCTGCAACAGGCTGGAGAAGTTGAAGTCGTAGCGGCCCAGCACCCACACGGTCATGGCGGCGGCCGCGCCGATGAGCAGCACCGCCTTCACGATCTGCACCCAGGTGGTGCCCTTCATCCCGCCGACGAGCACGTAGACGATCATGATCGCGCCGACCACGGCGATCACGAGATTCTGTCCCGCCGAGCCGGATACACCCAGCAGCAGCGAGATCAGCACACCCGCGCCCGCCATCTGCGCGAGCAGATAGAACAGACTCACCGCCAGCGTCGAGGTGGCCGCCGCGGCTCGCACCGGCCGCTGCCGCATCCGGAAGGCCAGCACGTCGCCGAGCGTGAATTTGCCTGTGTTGCGCAGCAACTCGGCCACCAGGAGCAACGCCACCAGCCAGGCCACCAGGAATCCGATGGAGTAGAGGAACCCGTCGTAGCCGTACAGCGCGATGGCCCCGGCGATGCCGAGGAAGCTGGCGGCCGACAGGTAGTCGCCGGAGATGGCGATGCCGTTCTGCGGGCCCGAGAAGGCACGGCCGGCCGCGTAATAGTCGGCGGCCGTGCGGTTGTCGCGGCTGGCCCACACCACGATGCCCAGGGTGATGGCCACGAAGATCGCGAAGATGGTGATGTTGAGGCCGGGACGGCTGCCCTCGACGGCGGCGGCCAGATAGGTGGTCATCGGGTCGGCCCTTCCAGTTCGGCGCGGATCCCCTCGGCGATCGGGTCGAGGGTGCGGTCGGCGTAGCGGACGTAGAGGCCGGTGATGACGAAGGTCGAGACGAACTGCAGCAGGCCGAAGATCAGGCCGACGGTGATGTTGCCGCCCACCTTGTGGGACATGAAGCCGTGCGCGTAGTCGGCGAGCAGCACGTACAGCGCGTACCAGGCCAGGAACAGGGCGGTCATGGGGAAGACGAAGCGGCGGAAGCGCCGCCGCAGGCTCTGGAACTCGGGGCTGTCGAAGACCTGGGGCCAGTCGGGATCCGGTCCGCCGGTCTGGGTTTCAGTTGTCAACTGCGATACCTCCTGGTGATGCCGGTCACAGTAGCAACGAAAGTGGTTGTAACAAGGTCGAATAACCGCAGGTGAGATCATGAATTCATCGGCAAGTGAGCCGGGATTCGGCGGGAACGGTGGCCAGCAACCAACCGGTTTCCTTGGGTCCGGGCGACCCGGTGGCCCGGCTCGAACGCCCGCAACCGGGCCCACTGCCGGATGCCCACGGGTAGCGGTGGCAGAGTTCCGTACATGCCGACGAACCAGACGACCACATCGTCACTGCTCGCCGACCTCGCGCCCGATCTCCGCGCGGCGCTGACCCGCGTCCGCTACAACGCGGACACCCTGCTCGAGGCGCTGGGCGACGCGGCCCACGCCGCCCTCGGCCGCGGCGAACCCGTCCCGGTCCGCCGGGCGGCCGCCGACCTCGGCGAGCTGGGCACCCTGGTGCGGCTGCTGCTGCTCGGCGATCCGGTCCCCGAACGCGAAGCGGCAGCGGCCCTTTCGCCGGTCGACCTGGACCGCGCCGTCGCCGCCGGGCTGATCGAGCGCGACGGCGGCGAGATCCGCGCCGCCTTGGACCTGCGTCCCCTCGACCTCGGCCACGGCACCCGCTGGGTGCTGTCGGACCTCGACGACTCCATGCGGCGCCGGGCCCTCGACGCCGACCACGTGCTCGGTGTGGGCCAGGCCTCACTCTCGTTGCTGCGCGCCACCCCGACCGCCGCCACCGGCACGGTGCTCGACCTCGGCACCGGCTGCGGCGTCCAGGCCGTGCACGCCGCCTCCTACGGCCGCCGCGTCACCGGCACCGACGTGAACAAGCGGGCCATCTGGCTGGCCGAGGCCACCGCCGCGCTCAACGACCTCGATATCGAGCTGCTGGAAGGCTCCTGGTTCGAGCCCGTCGCGGGCCGCCGCTTCGACCGGGTGGTGGCCAATCCCCCGTTCGTGGTGGGCCCGGCCCGGGTCGAGCACACCTACCGCGACTCCGGCCTGGCTCTCGACGGCGCCAGCGAACTCGTCATCTCCGGCATCCCGGAGCTGCTCAACCCCGGCGGCACCGCGGCGCTGCTGGCGTCCTGGGTCCACCACGAAGGCCAGGACTGGCGCAGCCGGGTCGCGAGCTGGCTGCCCGACCAGGGCATCGACGCCTGGATCGTGCAGCGCGATATCGCCGACCCCGCCCTCTACGTCGGAACCTGGCTGCGCGATGCCGGATTGGACCCGCGCGAGCCCGCCGCCCAGGCCCGCGCCGAACGCTGGCTCGACGCCTTCCGGGAATCCGAGGTGGAGGGCATCGGCTTCGGCTTCGTCTATCTCCGCGCCATCGACGGCCCCACCGAGCTGCTCGCCGAGGACCTCACCCACGGCTTCGACGACCCGCTCGGACCCGAGGCGCTGGCCTACTTCGAGCGCTCGGCCTGGCTGCGCGCCGCGGCCGCCGACCCTCACCTGATCCTCGACTCCCGATACCGGGTCGATCCGGCCGCCGCGCTCGAACGCGTCTATCTCCCCGGCGACGAGGGCTGGGCGCAGGCCGTGGCCCGGCTGCACCGCGGCGACGGGCCGCGCTGGCAGCACGAGGTCGACGACACCACGGCCGCCCTGCTGGCCGGCATGCGGCCCGACGGGCTCCCGCTGCGCGAACTGGTCGACCTGCTGGCCTTCAGCGAGACCGGGGACGCCGCGACGCCCGACTTCGAGAGCGCTGCCATGACCGTGGTCGCCGGACTGGTCCGGCACGGGCTCGTGCATCCGAACTGAGCCCCCTCGATCCACCCCGCGACGGCCGCCGGACTCCCCGGCGGCCGTCGGCGTTTCCGCAGGAAACCCGCGCTGACCGGCGGTGAGGTCGGTCACGATCGAATGTCGCGCGGATACCGATCCGGTCGGGCCGAGGAATGCGCTCGAACCCCGTTTCGTTCTATCGCGTACTCGCTTCACGACGCCCCCGGCAAGGGCCGTTCACACGTATTCGATTGCGGCATTGCGAAGTTCGGGTTCCGGCGGCGGCAACCACCCGGTCACCGAGGGCCCGTCCGCCGGCTGCCCGGGTTCCCGGCGATCCGCGCTTCTCAGGAACTTCTCAGCCGTGCACCGTAAAAACCGCAGCTCAGGTGCGGTTTACACCGGCTCCGGCGGGGAACTTTCCTGAAGTCGGGCCCGTTGTACGGAGCGAGACACCACCGACAGGAGGCAAGTCATGACAAGCCCCGCCACCACTGACGTGCGCACCAGCGAACAAGACCTCGACGCCGCAAGCCCCGCCGCCGACCTGGTACGTGTGTACCTGAACGGGATCGGCAAGACGGCGCTGCTCACGGCGGCCGACGAGGTCGAGCTGGCCAAGCGCATCGAGGCGGGCCTCTACGCTCAGCACCTGCTGGAGACGAGCAAGCGCTTGTCCGCCGCGAAGAAGAAGGATCTGGCGATCCTGGTTCGCGAAGGTCAGGCCGCCCGCCAGCACCTGCTGGAAGCCAACCTCCGCCTCGTGGTCTCGCTGGCCAAGCGCTACACCGGTCGTGGCATGCCGCTGCTGGACCTCATCCAGGAAGGCAACCTGGGTCTGATCCGCGCGATGGAGAAGTTCGACTACACCAAGGGCTTCAAGTTCTCGACCTACGCGACCTGGTGGATCCGGCAGGCCATCACCCGGGGTATGGCGGATCAGTCCCGCACCATCCGCCTCCCCGTCCACCTGGTCGAACAGGTGAACAAGCTGGCGCGCATCAAGCGTGAGCTGCACCAGCAGCTGGGCCGCGAGGCGACCGACGCGGAACTCTCGCGCGAATCCGGCATTCCGGTCGACAAGATCGCCGATCTGCTCGACCACAGCCGCGACCCGGTATCGCTGGACATGCCGGTCGGCAATGACGAAGAGGCTCCGCTGGGCGACTTCATCGAGGACTCCGAGGCCACCTCCGCCGAGAGCGCGGTCATCGCCGGGCTGCTGCACCGCGACGTGCGCGTCGTGCTCGCCACCCTGGACGAGCGCGAACAGCAGGTCATCCGGCTGCGCTACGGCCTCGACGACGGCCAGCCGCGCACCCTCGACCAGATCGGCAAGCTCTTCGGGCTCTCCCGCGAGCGGGTCCGCCAGATCGAGCGCGAGGTCATGTCCAAGCTCCGCAAGGGCGAGCGCGCCGACCGCCTGCGCGCCTACGCCAGCTAGTCCCGCGGTTCCGACCTCGTGGAGCCGGTCCCCCTGCCCGGCTCCACACCGGTCATCGGGCCATCTCGAGGCGCTGGCCCGATTTCGCCGGCCGATTCGCTCCCCCGTACGTCCCCCTCCGGGCGAGCCGAGTCGGCCGGCGTTTCCGTGTCCGGACCCCGTCGACACGCGGGACGAGTGGGATTGCGGGGCACCGGCTCTCGGGGATGGGAATCTGTCGCCCGTGACCGATTCGCTGACGATGATTGCCATCGACACCCTGTCGCAGCAGGTGAACACCTATGCGAGCCAGATCGCCGGTGAGCCGCTCCCGCCGGTGAGCTGGATGTGGGACTGCCGCGCCCGGCTGGACCCCACCGGCGCGGAGGCCGAGTTCTGCGGCATCGTCCACCCGGATCTACCCGCCGCCGAATCGAATATCCAGCTGGTCACCTGGGCGCGTGCGCTCGCCCTCACCGACGCCACCGAGCTGCGCGACGCCGCCGCGGGCCGCCGCGTCTTCACCGGCAGCCTCGGCAACTCCCGCATCCGGCTCACCGCCGTCATCGAAACACTGTGGCCCGCGGGCGACACCCAGCCGTTGATCACCCTGCCCTGAATTAGCGCCGGGTCAGCGCCTGGCACGGCGTCGGGGCCGGGACGTCGCCGCGGAAGTAGGCGGTCGGCGCGACGCCCATGAGCGAGCGGAAATCCGCGCTCAGGTGGGACTGGTCGTAGTAGCCCGAGGAGTGGGCCAGATCCGACCACGGGGTATTGCCGCCCGCCGCCAGCACCTGACGCAGCCGGGTGATGCGCGCGTAGTGCTTGGGCGACACGCCGATTCCGGCGGTGAACAGGTTGCGGAGCTGGCGTTCGGAGACCGCCAGCCCGGTCGCGAGCTCGCCGACCGGTGCGGTGGTATCCATGGCGGTCACCGCCGAATTCAGGAGTCGGCGGTGGTCGCGGCGCACCGGATCCTCGGTGACCCGGTGCGGGAGTTCGGCTTCCAGGAAGGCCGTCACCTCGTCCGGGTCGAGCTCCAGCAGCACGTCGGCCAGCTCGGCCGCCGGGCCGGGCAGCGCCGACAGCAGGGTGACCCGATCGGTCAGCTCGGCCGCCGGGACGCCGAGCAGCGGCTGGGCGGCGCCGGGGGCCAGTCGGATGCGGGTGCAGCCCGCCGGCCGCTCCGGGTGGGCGTAGGTGGCGCGGGTGCGCGGGCCCAGCACCCAGGCGTCGCGGCGGCCGGATGCCTCGCGGCGCAACACGATCGAGGTGGCGGCCAGGGGCAGGTGGCTGAAGGCGACCGGTCCGGGATCGGTGGTCGGGATGTGGGCGATCTCGGCGATCCAGGGGCGCAGACCGGCGGGCGGCGTCGTGCGGTGCTCGAGGTCCTCGGCGGACACGACGGAGGCCAGAGTTTGCGCGGTGGTCACCGAATCCACTCTAGGCAGCATCGGCCGATCCGGCTGTGCCGGTTTTTCCTATCTCGCGAGCCGGGCCCGGCGGCAGGGTGATGGACATGATCGTTATCACCGGTGCCACGGGCACCATCGGCAGTGAAGTCGTCCGGTTGTTGGCCGAGCGGGACGTGAAAGTCCGTGCGGTGACCCGGAATCCGGAGCAGGCGCGGGTTCCGGCAGGAGTCGAGGTGGTGCGCGGCGACTACGCCGACACCGACTCCATGGCCGCCGCCTTCGCCGGCGCGGAGGCGGCGTTCCTGGTCGGGCTGCTGGGCCCCGACTACGTGGAACTGGATCGGGCGCTGGTCGCGGCGGCGCGCGCGGCCGGGGTGCGCCGCCTGGTGAAGCTGTCCGCGATCGGCACCGGGGATCCGGAGCTGGGGCGCGTCGGCACCTGGCATCTGCCCGGCGAGCAGGCGGTGCGCGAGAGCGGGGTGGACTGGACCATCCTGCGGCCCAGCAGTTTCGCCTCCAATACCCGTAGCTGGGTCGCGCCGATCCAGACCGGTCAGCCGGTCCCGAACATGACCGGCGCCGGCGCGCAGGGCGTGGTCGATCCGCGCGATGTCGCGGCGGTGGCGGCCGAAGTCCTGCTTTCCGACGACCATGCGGGACGGATCTACACCCTCACCGGTCCCGCGGCGCTGACCACCCATGATCAGGCCGCCGTGCTGGCGGCGGCGCTCGACCGTGCTATCGAGGTCACCGACATTCCCCTGGATGTGGCCCGCGGATTCATGCTCGAATCGGGCATGTCCGAGGAATACGCGGACGGCGCCCTGGCCGGTCAGGCCTTCGTCCGCGACGGCGGGAACGCGATCGTCACCGGCGATGTCGAGCAGGTTCTCGGCCACGCGCCCCGCACCTACGCCGACTGGGTGCGCGACCACCGCACCGAATTCGGGGGCTGAGCCAGGGTCAGCCGGCTGTCAGGACCGAGCCGAGCCGGTCGTGCATGCCCCGCCAGCCACCGCCCATGATGCTGCGGGCGCGCTGCATGACCGGATCCTCGGGGTCGAAGCCGCTGTGGCTGAACAGGACTCGGGTGCCATGCCCCTCGGGACGCAGGGTCCAGCTGATCACCCAGCCCGTCTCCTGCTCGGCCTTGGCGTCGTTCCAGGTGAGAGTGAGCAGTTCCGGCTCGACGACCGCGAGCACCCGGCCGCGGATCTCGCCGGAGAAGTTCTGGCCGGGCATGGGCTGGGTGGTCATCTCGAAGACCGTGCCCACCACCGGCTCGAACCCGACCGGCCGCATCATCCACTGCCCCATGAGTTCCGGGGTGGTGAGCGCCCGCCACACCTTGGCGGGCGGGTGCGGATAGAACTGGTCGAGTTCGATTCTGGTGGTGTCGCCGGTCATCGTCGGTCCTTCTCGTCGGGATCGTGGGGATCGTCGGGCATGGCGTCGAGCACCGCGCCCAGGTCACGCAGCCTGGCCCGCCAGAACCGTTCGAACGGATCGAGCCAGGACTGCACGTCGTGCAAGGGGTCCGGTTCCACGCGGTAGAACCGTTGCCGCCCACGCTTGTCCTCGGCCACCAGGCCCGCGTCCCGCAGCACCTTCAGGTGCTCCGACACGCTGGGCCGGGCCATGTCGAAACGCTCGGCGATCACCTGCACCGACTGCTCACCCTCGAGCAGCAGCTCGAGGATGTCGCGCCGGGTCGGATTGGCCAGCGCGCCGAACACACGATCGGCGTCTCCGGATTTCAAGCGGTAGGGCACCCGACCACAATAGGTAGGAAATTACCTACGCGTCAAACCCCACCATCAGCCCTCAGCGGTGAGGGTCACGGCGACTTCCGACGCCGACGCGGTCGATGTCGCCAGCCCGGCCAAGGCGCCGGTCGCCATCAAAACCACTGCGCCTCTGCCGATTCCGCGGGCGATCGCATTGCCTGCGCCCATGCGCTACTCCTGTTCGTGAACCCCGTACGCGAGGTTCACGAACAGTAGCGTTCGCAGAGTGTGGAATTCAGACATTCCACCCACCGGGCCGCCCCAGGTTTCCGGGGCAGGGCCCTGGATCGATTAGCCGGAGTTGCGCAGGGCGGTGGCGAGACCGTTCATGGTGAGCAGGATGCCGCGCTCCACGAGTTCGGAGGTGTCCCCCGCACGGCGGCGGCGGAGTAGCTCCACCTGGAGTTGGTTGAGCGGTTCCAGGTACGGGAAGCGATTGTGGATGGACTCGGCCAGGGCCGGGTTGTCGGCGAGCAGTTCGTCGGCGCCGGTGATGGCGGCGTGCATCCGTGCGGTGCGGGCGAACTCGTCGCAGATCATGCGGAAGACGGTGTCGCGCAAGGCTTCATCGGGCACCAGGTCCGCGTAGCGGGCGGCGATGTCCATGTCCGCCTTGGCCATCACCTGAGCCAGGTTCGACATGACCGTGTTGAAGAACGGCCAGCGGCGGTACAGGTCCGACAGGGTGGCCAGGCGCTCGGGGTCGTCGCCGATCCACTGCTCGAACGCGGTCCCGGTGCCATACCAGCCGGGCAGCATGACCCGCGACTGACTCCAGGCCATGACCCACGGGATGGCGCGCAGGTCGTAGACGGAGTCGGTGGGTTTACGCGAGGCGGGTCGGCTGCCCAGGTTCAGGTCCGCGACCTCGGCCACCGGGGTGGAGGCCCGGAAGTACTCGACGAAGCCCGGGGTCTCGTGCACCAGCTTCGAGTACGCGATGCGCGCGGATTCGGCCAGCTCGTCGAGGATTTCGTAGGCGGGCTCGGCCTCCGCGCCCAGCCCCTCCACATCCAGCAGGGTGGATTCCAGCGTGCCCGCGACCAGCGCCTCCAGATTGCGATACGCGGTCCCGGAATCGGCGTACTTGGTGGAGATGACCTCGCCCTGCTCGGTCAGCCGCAGGGCGCCGCGCACCGCCCCGGCCGGCTGGGCCAGGATGGCGTCGTAGCTGCGGCCGCCGCCGCGGCCGACGGTGCCGCCGCGACCGTGGAAGAGCCGCAACCGGATTCCGGTCTTGCGGGCCACGTCCACCAGGTTCTGCTCGGCGCGGTACAGCGCCCAGTTGGCGGCCAGGTACCCGCCGTCCTTGTTGGAGTCGGAGTAGCCGAGCATGACCTCCTGCTGCATGCCGCGCGCGAACACCAGGCGGTGATAGGCGGGCACTTCCAGCGCGGCCGAGAGGATGTCGGCGCCGTGGCGCAGGTCATCGATCGTCTCGAACAGCGGCACCACGCCGACCGGGCTGGAGGGCGCGGTGTCCGCATCGCCCGGATCGAGAATGCCCGCCTCCTTCAGCAGCAGCGCGGCCTCGAGCATGTCGCTGACCGAGGTGCACATGCTGATGATGTAGTTGGGCACGGTGTCGGGGCCCAGGTCGTCGAGCGCGTTCCTGGCGGCGCGCACCACCGCGAGCTCCTTGGCGGCCAGGTCGCTCAGCCGCGCGGCGGGCCCGACCAGCGGTCGGCGCGTGGTCAATTCGGCCGACAGCAGCGCTACCCGCTGGTCCTCGTCGAGCGAGGCGTAGTCGGGATGCACTCCGGCCCAGGCGAACAGCTCCGCCACCACCTGCTCGTGGGTCTCGGAGTTCTGGCGCATGTCCAGGCCCTGGAGGTGAAACCCGAAGGTTTCCACAGCCGATCGCACCGAGGCCAGCTGATCATCGGCCAGCAGTCCGTCCCCGGACGCCCGCATGGACGCGTCGACGATGTCCAGATCGGCCAGCAACTCCCCCGGCCCGTCGTAGGGCAGCGCCCCGGCATCGACGCCGTCCGCGGGGAGCTCGCCCAGCGCCCGGATCGCGGTGGCGCTCAGCCGGGCCCGGATCGCGCGCACGGCCCGGCGATACGGCTCGTCGGCCCGCTGCGGCGACTCGTCGAATCCGGCGTCGGCCAGCGCCGCCAGAGCCGGTGTCACCGGCACCAGCCGCGCCGACTGCGACAGCGTCTTCTCCAGCTCGACCAGCGCGCTCAGGTACCGCTCGAACGCGACCGTGCCCGCGCGGTGGGTGGCGCGGTGCACCACGTCGGCGGTCACATTGGGGTTGCCGTCGCGGTCGCCGCCGATCCACGAGCCGGGCCGCAGGATCGGCCGGGCCAGCAGGTCGTGCCCCGGCCAGCGTGACCGCAACGCGGCCCGCACCTGGTCGTTGATGCGCGGGATGACGTCGAACAGCGTCAGGTCGTAGTACCGCAGCCCCACGTCGATCTCGTCCTGGATCCGCAAGCGCGCCAATCGGATCAGCGCCGCCCGCCACAGTTGCAGCACCTGGCGGCGGATGTCGATCTCGAGCTCGGCGAACTCGGGCTCGTACCTGTTGTAGCGCTGCCGCTGCCGCATCAGGTCGGTGATCTTGCCCTGCACGTCGAAGATGGTGCGCCGCCGCGTCTCGGTCGGATGCGCGGTGATGACCGGTGACACCAGCGCGTCCGACAGCAGGTCGGCGACCACCGCCCCGTCGGGCCCGGAGGCGTCGAGCTTCTGGTAGGTGGCGGCCAGGCTGGAATCCTGCGGCGGCTCCCCGGCCGCGACGTGCACCGCGCGCCGGCGATCGCGCTGCAGGTCCTCGGCCAGATTGGCCAGCAGCAGGAAGTGACTGAACGCGCGGATCACCGGGATGGCGGTGCGGATGTCGACATCGCGCAGCATGTCCGCGACCGCGCTGCGCTCCACCTCCGAGCGGCGAATCCGGAACGCCTCCACCCGGACCCGTTCGATCAGGTCGAAGATCTCCGGGCCCTCATGGTCGCGAATGGTGTCCCCGAGAATGCCGCCGAGGAACCGGATATCGTCGCGCAGCGGCGCTGTCGCTGTCTCGATCTGATTCGCCTGCACTACGTTCACCTCTCCGAGTTCGGCTACTGCTCAACCCATCCGGCGCGGCCCGATGTCGAACCGGTTGGGTTCCGGCCCGATTCGCACCCGCGCGTACAGCACCGCCGCGCCCTCGGGCGAGGCCAGCACCGGTTCGCACTGCAACTCTCGCACCTCCGGCAGGTCGTCGCAGAGCGCCGAGATCCGTTGCGCCAGTTCGGCCAGCGCGCCCTTGTCGACCGGCTTGCCGAGATCGCGCCCGCCGACGGTGCCCGACAGCAGCGGGGCCGCCCGCGGCGCGTCGATGAGATCGGCCGACTCCGCCTCGGTCAGCGGCAACGCCCGGTACACCCGGTCGCCGAGCAGGTCGATGATGGTGCCCGACAGGCCGAAACTGATGACCGAACCGAACGACGGGTCGTCCTGCACCCGGAAGGTGCAGCCCACGCCCTTGGTGGCCATGCGCTGAATGTGCACCGGGTTGCCGGAGATCTCGGCCAGGTCGGTGAAGGCCCGCCGGACGGCGTCGGGCCGCCACAGGTCCAGGCGCACGCCGGTGAGATCGGGCCGGTTGCGCCAGATCTCGCCGGTGGCCTTGGCCGCCACCGGGAACCCCAGTTCGTCGGCGGCGGCCACCGCGGCGTCGGCGTCACGGACCTCCCGGAACTCGACCACGTCGATCCCGTAGCAGCCCAGCAGGTCCGCGGCCTGCAGGTCGGTGAGCCACGCGGTGGTGTCGTCGGACATCCACCGCGCCACCAGTTCCCGTGCCCGCGCGGTGTCGGCGCCGCCGGGCCGGGCGATCGGCGACAGCGGCCGGGTACGCCACTCGGCGTAGCGCCGCGCCCGCCCCAGCGCGCGGGCGGCCCGCTCCGGATCGCCGTAGGAGGGAATGGAGCCGCGTTCGAGGATGCCGCCCAGGCCACGGGTGGCGAGCAGGTTCGGCATGCCCTGATCGGCGACGAAGGTGGTGAGCACCGGGGTCGCCGGATCCGATTGCGCGCCCGCGCGAATCGCCTCGGCGAAGGAGGCCACGGCGGCGGGCACCGGCGGCGAGTAGATGACGATCACCGCGTCCACCGCCGGATCGCTGGTCGCGGCGGCCACCGCGGTCAGGTAGTCCGCCGGACCGGCCTGCGGCCCGAGGTCGGTGGGCTCGTCCACGGTCAGGCCCTCACCGCGCGCCGCGTCGACGGCCAGCCAGCTCAACGCGGCGCTGTTGCCGATCACCGCCAGCCGAGGACCGGCCGGCAGCGGCTGATAGGCCAGCAGCATGGCGCAGTCGAACAGCTCGGTGATGGAATCGACCTGGATGATCCCGGCCTGCGCGAACAGGTTGCGCACCAGCGAGCGATCCAGATCCTGATCCCCGTCCACCCGCGCCGCGTTGCGGCCGCTGTTCACGGCCACAATGGGTTTGGTGTGCGCCACCCGGCGCGCGATGCGGGAGAACTTGCGCGGATTGCCGAAGGTCTCCAGGTAGAGCAGCACCACATCGGTGTCCGGGTCGCTGTCCCAGTACTGCAGCAGGTCGTTGCCGGAGACGTCGGCGCGGTTGCCGGCGGAGACGAAGGTCGACAGGCCCAGCTGCCGGGCCGCGGCCTCGCCCAGGATGGCCGCGCCGAGGGGGCCCGACTGGCAGAAGAATCCGATCCGGCCGCGCCCGGGCAGCACCGGAGCGAGGGTGGCGTTCAACGCGATCGCCGGATCGGTGTTGGCGATGCCGAGCGCGCTCGGCCCCACCACCCGCATGCCGTGCGCCCGCGCGGCGTCGACCAGATCGCGTTCGGCCTGATAGCCGTGCGGACCGGTCTCGGAGAATCCGGCGGTCAGCACCACCAGGCCCTTGACGCCCTTGGCCATGCAATCGTCGAGCACCGACCCGATCTCGGTGGCGGGCACCGCGATCACGGCCAGATCGACCTCGTCGGGGATGTCGCGCACGGTCGGATACGCGCGGACACCGCGCACCGCGGTGCGGTTCCGGTTCACCGGGAACACCGGCCCCTGGTATGCCCCCGAGAGCAGGTTGGCCAGCACCGCGCCACCCACCCGGCTGGTCGACGGGGTGGCTCCGATCACCGCGATGGACTTGGGCGACAACAGGTTCCCGACGCTGCGCGCCTCCGAGGCCCGCTCGCGTGAATCGCGCACCGACAGCAGCGCTTCGGTGGGGTCGATGGCGAATTCCAGGTGCAGCACCGACCCGTCGCGGCTGCGCTGCACCTGATAACCGGCGTCGCGGAACACCTGCACCATTGCGTTGTTCTCGGCGAGCACCTCGGCCACGAAGGTCTCGATGTCGTTCTCCGCGGCCGCGCCCGCCAGGTGTTCGAGCAGGATCGAGCCCAGCCCGCGGCCCTGATGCTCGTCGGCGACCACGAACGCCACCTCGGCCGCGCGCGGTCCCGGGCGGTCGGCCAGGTACTCGTAGCGGCCCACCGCGATGATCTCGTCGCCGAGTTCGGTCACCAGCCCGACCCGGTCGCGGTAGTCCACGTGCGTGGTCCGGTACAGGTCCTTGGGCGTCATCCGCGGGTACGGTCCGAAGTAGCGCAGGTAGCGGGTGCGGTCGGAGAGCGCGGTGTGGAAGCGCTCCAGCGCCTCGGCGTCGTCGGGGGTGATGGGCCGCAGCCCGACCACGCCGCCGTCGGAGGCCAGCACGTCGGCGAACCAATGCTCCGGCGGCGGAGGCGGATTCACCGGGGTGCCGGGGGTGTCCGGCGGCAGCGGCGGAGCCGGCGCCGGGGGCACGCTGCCGTTGCCGGACACCGCGGCCGGGTCGGCGGAGTGGGAGGGGTCAGTCACGGGGATCCTCCGGATCCAGGCCGAGCAGGCCGAAACTCGCCCGGCGCGTTGCCAATACGGATGTGTCGAGGGCCCGGCGGGCGCGGTCCACGCGCTCGTCGCCGGTGTCGCGGCCGCCGCCGGGGCCGTCCCAGCGCGCGAACGAGGTGTCGGCCCCGTCGCCCATGGTCTCGGGCACCGCCACCATGGGCGCGTATCGGCCGACCAGCTCACGCCATTCGGGCGGCGTGGCGGTCGTGGGGTCGATGGTGCGATCCAAGGCGGTGGCCAAGAGGTGGGTCCAGGCCCGCGGCACCACCCGGATCAGGCCGTACCCGCCGCCGCCCACCGCCAGCCAGCGGCCCTCGGCGTACCGGTCGGCGAGCTCACGCATGGCCAGGAAGGCGGCGCGCTGACCGTCGATGCTGAGTTCCAAGTCGGCCAGGGGATCCTCGCGGTGGGTGTCGACACCGCACTGGCTGATCACGATCTGCGGCCGGAACGCCGCCAGCGCGCCCGGCACCACGGCGTGGAACCCGCGCAGCCACAGCGAATCCCGGGTGCCGGGCATGATCGGCAGATTGATGGCGGTGCCCTCGGCCGCGCCCGCGCCGGTCTCCTCCGGCCAGCCGGTATTGGGCCACAGGGTCGCCGGGTGCTGGTGGATGGACACCGTCAGCACCCGCGGGTCACCGTAGAACACCCGCTGCACCCCGTCGCCGTGGTGCACGTCCACATCGAGATAGGCGATGCGGTCGAAACCGTTGTCGAGCAACCACGAAATCGCCACCGCTACATCGTTGTACACACAGAACCCCGCTGCCGAGGCCGGCATGGCGTGATGCATACCACCACCGATGCTCACCGCCCGGCGGGTGTGCCCGGCCGCGATCGCCTGCGCGGCGGCCAGCGTGCCGCCCACGATCACCGACGCCGCCTCGTGCATGTGCGGGAAGACCGGGTTGTCGGCCGAGCCGAGTCCGTAGGGCGGGGCGGTGGGCGCCGAGCCCAGCGGTTGCCGCGCGTGCTTGACGGCCTCGATGTAGTCGTGGGTGTGCACGCGCAGCAACTCCGATTCACCCGCGGCGTCCGGTGTGAGTTGCTCCACGCCGTCGAGCAGGCCCAATCCGTCGGCCAGCGCCATGGTGAACTGCAGGCGCACCGGGCGCATGGGGTGCTCGGGGGTCCAGGTGTAGTCGAGGAATCGATCGGTCCATACGACCGTTCCATCCACTGCGAGGTTCGGTTCACCACCAGCTCGGCCAGGCATACCTGCCACGCTAATGCGTCGCGCCGGTTCGTAGGCTTGGCACACCGCGGTGCCCGCCGGGCTGTCGTACCGGGATGGCAGGCTGCCACCGAGCAAACCTGCTGGGAACACGCTGCCCGTCCTGGCTGTTGACCGTGCGTTCGCGAAATAAGCTGTCGCCCGGTGCAGCCGCCGTGCATGGGTAGAATTCGTGCCGACGAAGGGGTTTAACAGGTGAAGGATCTGGTCGACACCACGGAGATGTACCTCCGTACCATCTACGACCTCGAGGAGGAGGGCGTCACGCCGCTGCGTGCGCGCATCGCCGAACGCCTCGAGCAGAGCGGCCCGACGGTGAGCCAGACGGTCGCGCGGATGGAGCGCGACGGTCTGCTGAACGTCGCCGGTGATCGCCACCTCGAACTGACCGAGAAGGGCCGCGCCATGGCGGTCGCCGTGATGCGCAAGCACCGGCTGGCCGAGCGTCTGCTGGTCGACATCATCGGTCTCGAGTGGGAGAACGTGCACGCCGAGGCCTGCCGCTGGGAGCACGTGATGAGCGAGGAGGTCGAGCGCCGTCTGGTCGAGGTGCTCAACCACCCCACTACCTCCCCCTACGGCAATCCGATTCCGGGCCTGGACGAACTGGGCATCGATCCCGCCGCCGGGTCCGAGGAGAAGCTGGTCCGGCTCAGCGACCTGCCCGCCGGGCAGGCCCAGGCCGTGGTGGTGCGCCGGCTGTCCGAGCACATCCAGACCGACCCGGAGACCATCAACCAGCTCCGCCAGGCCGGTGTGGTGCCCGACGCCCGCGTCACCGTGGAGAACAAGCCGGGCGCGGTGGTCATCTCGGTGCCCGGGCACGAGGGATTCGAACTGTCCGACGAGATGGCGCACGCCGTCCAGGTGAAGTTGGTCTGATCCGTGAAGCTTCTGGTAACTGGCGGCGCCGGCTACGTGGGTGGCGTGTGCGCGCAGGTTCTGCTCGAGGACGGCCACGAGGTCGTGGTCGTCGATGATCTGTCCACCGGCAACGCCGACGGCGTCCCGGCCGGGGTCAAGTTCGTCGAGGGCGATATCGCCACCGTCGGCACCGAACTGATCGCCGCCGAATCCTTCGACGGGGTGCTGCATTTCGCGGCCCAGTCGCTGGTCGGCGAATCGGTGGTGGCGCCGGAGAAGTACTGGCACGGCAATGTGGTCAAGACCCTGGCCCTGCTCGAGGCCATGCGGGCGGCGGGCACGCCGAAGCTGGTGTTCTCCTCCACCGCAGCGGTGTACGGCGAGCCGGAGCAGGTGCCGATCGTCGAGGACGCCCCCAAGGCGCCGACGAATCCCTACGGCGCGTCGAAGCTGTCCATCGACTACGCGATCACCTCGTACGCGGCCGCGCACGGCCTGGCCGCGACCAGCCTGCGCTACTTCAACGTGGCCGGCGCCTACGCCGGGCTCGGCGAGAACCGTGTGGTGGAAACCCATCTCATCCCCCTCGTATTGCAGACCGCGCTGGGTCATCGTGAGTCGATCTCGGTGTTCGGCACCGACTACCCGACGCCGGACGGCACCGCGGTGCGCGATTACATCCACATCCGCGATCTGGCGCAGGCGCATCTGAAGGCGCTCGAGCAGTCGCAGCCGGGTGCGCATCGCATCTTCAATCTGGGCAGCGGCACCGGTTTCTCGGTGCGCGAGGTCATCTCGGCCTGCGCGCGGGTGACCGGGCTGCCGATCAACGCGGTCGACGCTCCACGGCGCGCGGGTGACCCGGCCGTGCTGATCGCCTCCAGCGCCAAGGCCATCGCCGAACTCGGTTGGACGCCCGAGCACACCGATCTCGACGAGATCGTCTCCGACGCCTGGGAATTCCTGCGCTCTCTCGGCGACCGCGCGCACAGCGCCCGCTGAGCCCTTCCGGACCGGTCCGGGGTCCGCGGTGTGATCACCGCGGCTCCGGCCCGAGGCGCACACCCAGATCGGCGGCGGTCTCACGACCGGAGTCCGTGAGCCGCCGCAACCGCTCCGGCGGCATGCCGGTCTGCAAGCCCAGTTCCAGCAGGCTCGCCATACGGTGCTGCGGATCCGCGGTCAGCGCGGCGTCCAGCGCCACGCCGGCCAAGGGGCCGTCGCCCCGCGTGTACGCGCAATAGCCCAGCAGCGCTGCCGCTTCGGCGCGATCCGGATCGGGCAGCGCGCGGGTCAGCTGGGTCCACAGCGCTTCCGCGCCGTCGGCGTGCGGGCCCGGGGCCAACCCGAACATGATGTCGCGCAGCGCCGGATCCCGGAGCGCCACGGCCAGATCCGCCAGCTCGACCGGGGTGAGCCGGAGCCCGGCCTCGACCCGTTCGAGATAGCCCAGCGCCCGGCACAATTCGAGCCGCAGTCGCACCCGCGGATCGCCGTGCTGCACCAGCCGGGCCGGCCGCCGGGCCGCGGCGGCGGCCGCGATCTCGAGGGCGGCGGCGGTCGCGTCCCGCGCCACGGGGTCGATCGCGAGCAGGTCGGTCAACTCCCGGCGGGAGCCGCGCAGCGGGCGGCCGTCGAGGACGTGGCGCAGGGTCACCATGGAGGTCGCCGGATCGTGCTGGAGCCCGCGCGACCACGGTCCCGACAGCGTCCACCAGGGCAGTTCCGGCCCGATGGCCTGCACGGCCCACGCTCCGGCCAGCGGCACCGCGTCCGCGTCGAGCCGATGTTCGAGGGCGGCGACGAGGTCACCGTATTTACGTGCCCGCACCCCCGCATGCCGCCCGGTGGGTTCGGTCGCGCGGTCGTCGATCACGAGGGCCAGCGCCGCGACGGCCCGGTGCCGCACACAGATTCCGGCGACCCGCTCGACCAGCAGTCCGGTCGCGGATCGGCCCCGATTGTCGAGATCCATGCGGGTCACCACCTCGACCGCCGCGGCCTCCGGCGACTCCGGGTCCGCCCTCAGCACGGTCACCACCAAGGACCGCGCGGGCATGAAGCCGAGCATCGCGGGGACGGCCGCGATCAGGTCACCGGGCTCGCGCAGCCGCGGCCCGCACTCCCCCGGATCCTCGAACGGCGGGTCGGTCGCGGTATCCGGGCGATCGGACAGCCCCGATGCGGGGCGCGGCGTGAACTCGGCGAGCGGAGCCGGTTCGACGGGCAGGGTGGGCTCGACGGGCGGCGTGGGCTCGACGGGCGGGGTGGGCTCGACGGGCGGGGTGGGCTCGACGGGCGGCATGGGCTCGATGGGTGCGTTCATGCCGTCGAGCGTGCGCCCGGCCGCCACCCGCCCCCGATCGCCGACCTCGGGTTTCGCTGGGGCTGTGGATGATTCATCGCCCCGATCGCGCGTCGTGGAGTACTCGGCGTGGCCCGGGAGCCGCAGCGCGGACTGTGTCGGTGCCCGTTGGTATCGTCCGCCGGCCCGCGCGGCCGCCGGCCCGGGCACCCGCGCCGAGCCCTCGGCACGCAAACCTGAAATGCAATCATTTCATTTTGCCCGCCCGGCCAGGTTTCCGCTGCTAGTGTCCGCCTGGCACTGCCCCGCGGCAGCGCCGGAAGGAGACCGTGTGCAACGAAAGACGCCTAGGCGGGCCGGGACTCGGCCAGGATCGCCAGGTAGTGCGGATTGGACATGATCCCCAGGACATTGCCGAACGGGTCCACCACCGAGGCCGTCACGAAACCGGTGCCCTCACCGCGCTCGATGATCGGCTCGTGCTCGGTCGCCCCCATGCCGAGCAGCCGCCGGAAGGTGGCGGCGACATCGTCGACATGCCAGTTCACGATCTGACCACCCGGGACATCCGGGTGCGAGGGCGCGAACTTGCCCGCGATGATGCCCAATTCGGCCTGGTAATCACCGATGCGGAACTCGTAGTACCCGCCCGGCACGGCGAAATACGGCTGCACGCCGAGCAGTTCGCTGTACCAGTCCTTGGCCGCCTCGAGATCGTCGGCGAAGTAGTTGACGGTGGCCATTCCACGCAGCATGGCGGTTCTCCTCGGTCGGTTCAGCTGGTTACCACACCATCGTCGCGCGCAAAGTGCTCACCAAATGAGCACTTTTCCGGGCAGACTTCCAGCCATGCGCGCGGATCGATTGGTGGCGACCCTGCTGTTCATGCAGACCCGGGGCCGGGTGACCGCGGCCGAGGTGGCGGCCGAGCTCGAGGTGTCGGTGGCGACCGCGCGCCGGGACCTGGAAGCCCTGTCGACGGCCGGTGTCCCGGTCTACCCGCAGCCCGGACGCGGCGGCGGCTGGGCACTGGTCGGCGGCGCGCGCACGGACCTGAGCGGCCTCACCGGCCCCGAGGCCCAGGCGTTGTTCCTCCTGCTGGGCCCGGTCGCCACGGCGAGCCCGGCCACCAAGTCCGCACTGCGGAAGCTGTTGCGCGCCTTGCCGCCCACCTTCCGCGACACCGCGGAGGCGGCGGCGGGCGCGATCGTGGTGGACCCGGCCCGCTGGGGCGAACCCGACGACCGGCCACCGGCCCTGGTGGACGAGCTGCAGCGGGCAGTGGTGCGCCGCAGCCGGATCCGGCTGCGCTACGACCGCGCCGGACAGCGGACCGAGCGGCTGGTCGATCCGTGGGGCCTGGTCGACAAGGACGGCATCTGGTACCTGGTCGCCGGAACCGAGCACGGGCAGCGGACCTTCCGCGTGGACCGGATCGCGAGCGCCGAGCCGACCGGCGAGATCGCCTCCCGGCCGGAGGATTTCGACCTGTCGACAGCCTGGTCGGAGGTGGTCGAGGAGGTCGAACGGCAGCGTTCCTCACTCGCGGCGACGGTCCTGATCACCGCCGAGCTGGCCCCGGTGCTGCGCAAACAGCAAGGGCGGCACTGCGTTCTGGGCGGCCCCACCGGCGACGGGCGGGTCCGGGCCACGGTCACCGCGCCGACGGCGCTCATGATCGCCCAGCAGTTGGCCGGCTGGGGCGCGGCCGTGGAGGTGGTGGAGCCGGAATCGGTGCGTGCGGAACTGGCGCGCTTGGGCGCGGAGCTCGTCACCCGCTACCGTACCGGCGAGTAACCGCTTCCCTGTTATGCGAAAATCGAATGATGTTGCAGCACTGGCGATTTCGTGAACTTTCACAGTCCGCCACTGTTACAGTCCGCCCGGCGCGACCCCTTCAACGCGCCGAAAGGATTCTCCGTGAGTAAACAGCTCTACCCAGATCTGCGACGGCCCGCCGCGGGTGCGACGGCGGCCGTCGCGCTCGCCGTGGTGGCCGGTTCCATGCTCGCCGCCCCGGCGGGCGCCGCCATCTCGGACGTCAATGTCGCGGGCCTCACCAGCGACAAGCCGTGCAGTGTCGCCGACGGTTGCGTCATCCAGGCCTCGCTGACCGGCGCCGACCAGCTGACCCCGGTCGACTTCCTGGTCAACGGCGCGGTCATCGGCACCCTCACCCCCGTCTCCTACGGCGCCGGCGCGGCCGCGAACCTGGCCTGGCACCCGACCAATGACGGCACCTATACCGTGGGCGTCCGCCAGGGGCTGAGCACCTCGCAGACCGTCTACATCGTCGGCAAGGGCGGAACCTGCCCGCCGATCTCCTCGCTGATCCCGGGCTCGTCGGGTGGTTCGGCGGGCACCGGTTCGGGCGGCAGCGGCTCGGCCTCCGGCTCCGGCGACAGCGGCTCGGGCACCGGCTCGGGCGGCAGCGGTTCCAACTCGGGTTCGAACCAGCCGCTTCCCGCCTGCTGATGGGGTCCGGGAGCCGAGCAGGCAGGGTCGGCTCCCTTTCCCGCGGCTTCCCGGGCCCCCGGGACGCTCAGCCCTTGCGCACCTTGCGGACGGCCGCGGTGAACAGGGTGTCGAGCGCCTCGGTATCGGAGGTGGACCCGGAAGTCATGTACGTCACAGCGACCCGCACCTCGCCGACCTGACCGATCAGCGTCTGCATGCTGCGGGTGAGGCCATCGCGGTTCTCCGGGCCGCCCGGCCGATTCTCCGGTCCGACCGTCCGGCGCAGGGCGAGCGAATCGTCGGCGATGACCGGCGGCGGCGGATCGAGCTGCGTGGTCACCACCGACGTCACCCCGGTATGCCCGACCTTCACGGTCCCGCACTGCCGCAACTGATCCCGCAGGGTCGACAGCGGCTTGCCCGGGCGGGTCAGCACCACCGTGAGCGTCGCCTGGCCGTGGTCGTCGGTCCCGACCGACACGGCCGGACCGGTCTTCGGCGCGACCGGCACGCACGTACTCGGATCCACCTGCGCCCCCGGCAGATACCCCTCGAGGTCGTACGCGGCCTGGGCGGCGGTCTCCGGCGACAGCACGACCGCGGTATAGCGCGACGGGAATTTCGAGGGATCGGGCAGCATCGCGGTGAGCGTCTGGTCGACGGTGGCGACCGGCGCCGGATTGCGCACGGCGGTCGGATGCCCGGTGACCGTGGTCGCGCAGGCCGCCAGCACCGTGCCCAGCGTGACGATCCCCACCATCCGCGCGGTCCTGCGGGTGCTGCGTACGGGGGGTGCGGAGGGCTCGGTCACTCGGCCCACTATGCCGAAAATCGGCTGTTCACACCGAATGCCACGCCGCGCGCCGGGACGGCGGGAATGCGGGTCCGGGGTCGGCGTGTTGCACAGCGGGTGCGGGTGCTGCGCGCCTGTCATGGGCATGAGGGACAATGGGGTTGGTCGCGAAAGTGGGCCACGCAGGAAGGAGTACGCGATGGACTACGAGTCGCGAATGTACGAGCTGGAATTCCCGGCTCCGCAGCTGTCCTCTCCCGACGGCTCGGGCCCGGTCCTGGTGCACGGCCTCGAGGGTTTCACCGACGCCGGACACGCGGTACGCCTGGCCACCTCGCATCTCAAGGACAGCCTCGAGCACGAACTGGTCGCCTCGTTCGACATGGACGAACTGCTCGACTACCGCTCGCGGCGTCCGCTCATGACCTTCAAAACCGATCACTTCGCCGACTACACCGAGCCGGAACTGAGCCTGTGGGCGCTCAAGGACACCGCAGGCACGCCGTTCCTGCTGCTGGCCGGGCTGGAACCGGATCTGCGCTGGGAGCGGTTCGTCACCGCCGTCCGCCTGCTGGCCGAACAGCTGGGCGTGCGCCGGACCATCGGCCTGAGCGCGATCCCCATGGCCATCCCGCACACCCGCCCGCTCGGCGTCACCGCGCACGCCTCGGACTCCGACCTGGTCGGCGAGCATCAGCGCTGGCCCGGTGAGCTGCAGGTGCCCGGCAGCGCGTCCTCGCTGCTGGAGTTCCGGATGGCCCAGCACGGACACGAGTCGGTCGGCTTCTCGGTGCACGTGCCGCACTACCTGACCCAGACCGCCTACCCGGAGGCCGCGCAGACGCTGCTGGAGAACGTGGCCGAGAACGCGGGCCTGGAACTGCCGCTGGCCGCGCTCACCGACGCCGCCGCGCGGGTGCGCGAACAGGTCAACGAGCAGATCGCGGGCAATTCCGAGGTGGAGACCGTGGTCGCCGCGCTCGAGCGGCAGTACGACAGCTTCGTCACCGCCCAGGAACGCCAGTCCAGCCTGCTGGCCAGTGAGAACGATCTGCCCACCGGCGACGAGCTGGGCGCGGAGTTCGAGCGCTTCCTGGCCGAGCAGGCCGGGTTCGCCGACGGCGACGGACCGGAGAACCCGCCGCTGCGGTAGTGGTCGTTGCGGGATTACCCGGCGCCGACCGGTAACGTCTGTCGGCGTGCAGCTGTCCGAATTGGTTCCCGACCGTGCCGTCTCCGACGTGGACCCGGACTGGTTGTACGAGACCTTCGCCGACTGGGCGGGCTCGGAGGGCCTGAACCTCTACCCGGCCCAGGAAGAGGCGCTGCTGGAACTGGTGACCGGGTCCAACGTCATCCTCAACACGCCGACCGGGTCGGGTAAGTCGCTGGTCGCGATCGGCGCGCACTTCGCCGCGCTCAACAAGGGCGAGCGCAGCTACTACACCGCGCCGATCAAGGCGCTGGTGAGCGAGAAGTTCTTCGCGCTGTGCGAGGTGTTCGGCGCCGACCGGGTCGGCATGGTGACCGGTGACGCGGCGGTGAACCCGGACGCGCCCATCATCTGCGCGACCGCGGAGATCCTGGCCAATCTGGCGCTGCGTGAGGGCGCGGCGGCCGATGTCGGCCAGGTCATCATGGACGAGTTCCACTACTACGCCGATCCCGATCGCGGCTGGGCGTGGCAGGTGCCGCTGATCGAGCTGCCCAAGGCCCAGTTCCTGCTCATGTCGGCCACCCTCGGCGAGGTCGACTTCTTCGCCGAGGACCTGACCCGGCGGACCGGGCGCGAGACCGCCATCGTCGCCGGTTCGGAACGGCCGGTGCCGCTGAGCTTCTCGTACGTGCGCACCCCCATCACCGAGACGCTCGAGGATCTGGTGACCACCAGCCTCGCGCCGGTGTACGTCGTGCACTTCACCCAGGCCGCGGCCATGGAGCGGGCGCAGGCGCTGATGAGCGTGAACATGTCCTCCAAGGCGGAGAAGGAGGCGATCGCCGCGGCCATCGGCGAATTCCGTTTCGCCACGGGCTTCGGCAAGACGCTGTCGCGGTTCATCCGCCACGGCGTGGGCGTGCACCACGCGGGCATGCTGCCCAAGTACCGCCGCCTGGTCGAGAAGCTGGCACAGGACGGACTGCTGAAGGTGGTGTGCGGCACCGACACCCTCGGCGTCGGCATCAACGTCCCGATCCGCACGGTCATGCTGACCGGGCTCACCAAGTACGACGGCGTGCGCACGCGGCGGCTCAATGCCCGCGAGTTCCACCAGATCGCGGGCCGCGCCGGGCGCGCGGGTTACGACACCATGGGCACCGTCGTGGTGCAGGCCCCCGAGCACGAGGTGGAGAACGCGCGCCTGATCGCCAAGGCGGGCGACGACCCCAAGAAGCTCAAGAAGGTCCAGAAGAAGAAGCCGCCCGAGGGTTTCGTGTCCTGGTCGGAGGAGACCTTCGACCGGCTGGTGGCGGCCTCGCCCGAACCCATGGTGTCGCGGTTCAACGTGACCAACTCGATGCTGCTGAATGTGATTGCGCGCAAGGGCAATTGCTTCTACGCCATGCGGCACCTGCTGGAGCAGAACCACGAGCCGCGCGCGGCGCAGCGCAGGCACATCCTCAAGGCGATCCGGCTGTACCGGGCGCTGCGCGACGCGGGCGTGGTGCAACAGCTCGACGAACCCGACGCCGACGGCCGGCACGCCCGGCTGATGGTGGATCTGCAGCGCGACTTCGCGCTCGATCAGCCGCTCTCGCCGTTCGCGCTGGCCGCGCTGGAACTCCTGGACAAGGAGTCGCCGACCTACACCCTCGACGTGATCTCGCTCATCGAGTCCACCCTCGAGGATCCGCGCCAGCTGCTGATGGCCCAGCAGCACAAGGCGCGCGGCGAGGCGGTCGCGGAGATGAAAGCCGACGGGATCGAGTACGAGGAGCGGATGGAGCTCCTCGAAGAGGTCACCTGGCCGAAACCTCTGGCCGCCGAACTCATCGAGCCCGCGTTCGAGACCTACAAGGCCGGGCATCCCTGGGTGTCGGAGTTCGAGCCCTCCCCCAAGGCCGTGGTGCGTGAGATGGTCGAGCGGTCCATGACCTTCGCCGAACTGGTGTCGGGTTACGAGCTGGCCCGCTCCGAGGGCGTGGTGCTGCGGTATCTGGCCGACGCCTACCGGGCGCTGCGGCGGACCGTGCCCGAGCAGGCCCGCACCGAGGAACTCGACGACATCACCGAGTGGCTGGGCGAGCTGATCCGGCAGGTCGACTCCAGCCTGCTCGACGAATGGGAGCAGCTCACCAATCCCGGCGCCGAGGGCGACGAGCAGCAGGTGGCGTTCGGGGCGGAGACGGTGCGGCCGATCAGCGCCAATGAGCGGGCGTTCCGGGTCCTGGTGCGCAATGCCATGTTCCGGCGGGTGGATCTGGCCGCGCTGCGACACTGGGACGCGCTCGAGGACATGGGCGACGACGTGGACTGGGCGGCCGAACTCGCACCCTATTTCGACGAATACGACACCATCGGGACCGGTCCGAACGCCCGGGGGCCACAGCTGTTCCGGGTCGAGCAGCGGCCGGGATTCTGGGATGTCCGCCAGGTGCTCGACGACCCCAGTGGCGACCACGGCTGGTCAATCGACGCCATCGTGGATCTGGCCGAGTCCGACGCCGCGGGCGAAGTGGTCTTCGACGATCTGTCGATCACCGCGGGCTGACTCCGGCGGCCGCCGATCGAGTGCGGGCCCGGGCCGTCCGCCGTCACACTCTCGTCAGACGCCGCCTCGGGCAAATGAACGAATCCCGGCGTTAGAGTGACGTAATCGATCGTCCACCGGTTCGTTTTTCGAGGCTCAACGCGTGTATTGTCTCGCAGGTTGCCTGAGTCCCTGCCGCCCTGGCCGACAGAAAAGAGTTCCCTTAGATTGCCCGGTCGAAACATGCCCGAGTCGCCCTGTCTGGTCATCGACCTCGACAAGGTCCGCGCGAACTATCGCGCACTGCACGCCGCCCTACCCGCGGCACGAATTCGCTTCGCCGTCAAGGCGAGTCCCGTGCCGGAGATCATCCGGCTGCTGAACGACGAGGGCGCGGAGTTCGACGTCGCCAGCGTCGGTGAGATCGAGCTCTGTCTCGCGCAGGGCGTGGATCCGGCCGTCATGTGCTACGGCAATCCGATCAAGAAGGCCTCCCAGATCGCCACCGCCTACGCGGCGGGCGTGCGACGCTACGCCTTCGACACCGAGGACGATCTGGAGCGCATCGCCGAGCATGCGCCGGGCTCCGAGGTCGAGTGCCGGTTCCTGTCCTCGGCCCCGCAGTCGCAGACCCCGTTCGGGACCAAGTTCGGCTGCGCGCCGGGTGAGGCCAAGCGGCTGCTGGTGCGGGCGCACGATCTGGGCCTGACGGTGGTCGGCCCATACTTCCACGTCGGCTCGCAGCAGCTGGACCCGAAGGCCTGGGGCATCGGGATCGAGCAGGCCGGCGCCATCGCGGAAGCGTTGGCGATCAAAGACATTCCAGTGACGGCGGTGAATATCGGTGGGGGACTTCCGATTTCGTACGCCGATCCGGCTCCGGGGGTCTCGGAGCTGGGTGCGGCGATCGCCGATGCGGCGGCCCGCTATCTCCCGGAACACACCGCCCTGGTAGTGGAGCCCGGTCGCGCCCTCGTGGGCAACACCGGTGTGATCCACGCCGAAGTGGTGAATGTTCGCCGAGCGCCGGACGGGCGGCGCTGGATATACCTCGATATCGGCCGCTACAACGGCATGGCCGAAACCGAGAACGAGTACATCGCCTACCGATTCGAAACCGATCGGGACGCGGATCCGAAGGACGAGGCGGTAGTCGCTGGTCCTACGTGTGATGGCGACGATGTACTCTATCAACGCACGCGTGTCCTCCTTCCGACCACGTTGCGAGCCGGTGATCCCGTTCGGATCCTCGAGACCGGCGCCTATACGGCGAGCTATTCGTCGGTGTCCTTCAACGGTTTTCCGCCACTGACAGTCCATGTCACTGGCGCTGAGCGAGAGTGAGTTTTAGCCATGATCACGGCAGAATTCACCGGCTGGCACGTGCTGGCCGAGTTCGGTGGTGTCGACGCTGCCCTCTGCGACGACCTCGAACGACTCGAAACCGCGCTTCGAAAATCGTTGGTCGCCGCGGGGGTGACCATCTGCGATGTCGTGCGCAAGAAGTTCGAGCCGCAGGGTGTCACCATCCTGGCCCTGCTCGCCGAGTCGCACGCCTCGATCCACACCTACCCTGAGTCCGGCGACATCTTCGTCGACGTATTCACTTGCGGCAGTATCGGTTCCGGCGCCACCAAGGCCGTCGAACTGCTGCAGCAGGAGCTGTCCCCGGGGTCGGTCAACATCGAGGTCATCCAGCGCGGCCACACCGCCCGCCGGATCCACGAGCCGGTCGGCGAGGGTCTGACCCGGGTGTGGAACACGACGGAAACCATCGTCGACACCAACACCCCGTACCAGCACATGGTCATCGCCAAGACCGAGCAGGGCATCTCCCTGTTCTCCGACGACGACCGCCAGTCCACCGAGTTCTCGCAGCTCACCTACCACGAGGCCATGCTGGTCCCGGGGTACGCGCTGGCCGCGAAGCTGGACAAGGTGCTGATCATCGGTTCCGGTGAGGGTGTCGCCTCGCAGATGTCGGTGGCCGCGGGCGCCTCGCTCGTCGACCACGTCGACATCGACCAGCTGGAGGTGGAGCTGTGCGCCGAGCACCTCCCCTACGGCTACTCCCAGGCCGACCTGGCCGAGGCGGTCGCGCAGACCGGCCCGATCAAGATGCACTACGCCGACGGCTGGGACTTCCTGGCCAAGGCCGAGGCCGCGGGCGTGCGCTACGACATGATCTGCATCGACCTGCCGGACGAGCGGGTCGAGGACGCGCAGCACAACCGCCTCTACGAGGACGACTTCCTCAACCGCTGTAAGGCGCTGCTGGCCGAGGGCGGCGTGCTCGCCGCGCAGGCCGGCTGTCAGACCATGTGGCGCAACGAGACCCTGAAGCGTTCGTGGACCCGTTTCCACAACCTGTTCGAGACCGTCGTTCCGTACGTCAGCGACGAGCACGAGTGGACGTTCATCTTCGGCACCCCGGCCGCCATCGCGGACCCGGTCACGAAGATGACCGAGACGCTGTCGACCCTGCCCTACAAGGCCGAGACCATCGACGAGCGGGCCCTGGTCCGCGGCGCGATCGAGCCGCACGCGCTGCGTGCGAGCGTGACCGTCTAGTCGATCCGCTCCGTAGCGAAGCGCCCCGCACAGCCAGGCTGTGCGGGGCGCTTCGTTTTTCGTCGTTTCACACAACGGATTTCGTTGTCCGCGGGCCGTTCGTCACGCGATCGCGGGGAGCGTGACGACCTGACCGGCGTAGGCCAGGCCCGCGCCGAAGCCCAGCAGCAACGCGGTGTCGCCCGGCTTGGAGGCGCCCGAGCGCAGCAGTTGCTCCATCGCCATCGGGATCGACGCGGCGCTGGTGTTGCCCGCCTCCGCGATATCCCGTGCGACAGCGATGTTTTCGGGCATGTGCAGCGCCCGCACCAGCGCGTCGGTGATGCGCCCGTTGGCCTGGTGCGGCACGAACGCGTCCAGATCCTCCACGTTCACGCCGGCCTGGTCCAGCGCGGCGCGGCAGGCCTTCTCCAAGAACGTGACGGCCCAGCGGAATACGGCCGCGCCGTTCATCCGGATGTAGGGCCGCTCGGTGGTGCCGCCGGTCGCCTCCGCCGCGGCGACCTCGGCGAAGTAGGTCTTGAAGTCCTTGTCCTGCTTGATCGCGGCGGTCTGGCTGCCGTCCGAGCCCCAGGCCACCGGCCCGATGCCCTCGACGTCGGAGGCGCCCACCACGACCGCGCCCGCACCGTCGGCGAAGATGAACGCGCAGGTGCGGTCGTCCTGGTCGAGCAGGTCCGAGAGCCGCTCCACGCCGATCACCAGCACGTGGCGGGCCTGACCGGCGCGCACCAGGTTGGCCCCGTTGGCGAGCGCGTAGCAGAAGCCCGCGCACCCGGCCGAGACGTCGAAGGCGGCGGTGTCGTGCATGCCGAGTTCGGTCGCGACCACGGCTCCGGCGGACGGTCCCAACACCATCTGCGAGGAGGTGGCCAGGATGACCGCGTCGATCTGCTCGGCGGTGACCCCGGCGGCGTCGAGCGCGTCGCGGGCGGCGGCGGTGCTCATGCCGACGATGGTCTCGTCGTCATCGGCCCAGTGACGGGCCTCGATGCCGGAGCGGGTCCGGATCCATTCGTCGGAGGAGTTGATGCGGTCGACGATCTCGGCGTTGGGGACCACCCGGCGTGGCCGGTACACGCCCAGGCCGAGCAGGGCGGCGTGGGCTACCGGGGTGGCGGTGGCGATCTGGGCTGACATGCGCGGATTTCCTCTTTTCCCATATGAACCGATCGGTCCACATGGGTTAGGTTTAACATGGACCGATCGGTTCACACAAGGGCTGGAGGAAATTGCAATGACGGCGGGACCACGCGCCCGATTGATCGCGAGCACCATCACCACCGTCCAGGAACACGGCGTGCACGCGGCCGGTCTCAACGAACTCCTCAAACGCAGCAACGCCTCCCGAAACTCGCTCTACCAGCACTTTCCTTCGGGCAAGGGGGAGCTGGTGGCCACCGCGGCCCGCATCGTGTCGCGCATGGTCTACTCCCACGTGAGCCGCATGTCCGACGCGCTGCCGGTCGCGCCCTCCCTCGACGGCTGGGTCGACGAGTTACTCGGCTTCTGGCGCGGCCAGCTCGAGACCAGCGAGTTCCGCGCGGGATCGTTCATGATGGCCGCGGCCCTCGACGAACTCGACCCGACCCTGCAATCGGCCGCCGGTCAGGCCTTCTCCGAATGGACCGCCCGGCTGGCCGACGGCCTGGTCGACGCGGGCATCGAGCGCGCCACCGCCTGTTCCCTGTCCGGCTTCGCCCTCTCGGTCATCGAGGGCGCGATCGTGCAGAGCCGCGCCCTGAAATCCGCCCTTCCCTTCACCGACGCGGGCACCCAGCTCACCGTCCTGCTGCATCACCACCTGCCCAACCGCCGCTGATCCCGCGACACGGTTGACTTGGAGCGCACTCCAGGTCGTAGCGTCGTGGGCAGGCGGCGAACCGCCGCGAATTCCATTCCTACCGAGGAGGATTCATCGCATGATCGCGACCAGGAAGCTCGGCGAGCTGACCGTCGGCGCCCAAGGCCTCGGCTGCATGGGCATGAGCGGCGCCTACGGTGTCCAGGACAACGACGCCGAGTCCATCGCCACCATCCACCGGGCCCTGGACCTCGGCGTCACCCTGCTCGACACCTCGAACGTCTACGGCCCGGAGACCAACGAGCGACTGCTCGGCCGCGCCATCGCCGACCGCCGCGACCGCGTCGTGCTGGCCACCAAGTTCGGCATCGTCTGGGGTGAGCAGGGCACGCTCGGCGCGCGCGGTGACGCCGCGTATGTGAGGCAGTCCTGCGACGAGTCCCTCGCGCGGCTGGGCGTCGACCACATCGACCTCTACTACCAGCATCGCGTGGACCCGAACGTGCCCATCGAGGAGACCTGGGGCGCGCTCTCGGAACTCGTGCAGGCCGGCAAGGTCCGCTACCTCGGCATCTCCGAGGCCTCCGCCGACACCATCCGCGCCGCCCACGCCGTCCACCCGGTGACCGCGCTGCAGAGCGAATGGTCGCTGTGGACCCGCGACATCGAGGCCGAGATCGTGCCCGCCTGCCGGGAACTCGGGATCGGCATCGTGCCCTTCTCGCCGCTGGGCCGCGGCTTCCTCACCGGCGCGATCACCTCCACCGCCGACCTGCCCGCCGATGACATGCGCCGCCGCCTGCCCCGGTTCGCCGACGGCAATATCGACGCCAATCTCGCCATCGTCGCGGCCCTGCGGGAACTGGCCGACGAGAAGGGCGTCACCGCGGGGCAATTGGCCCTGGCCTGGGTGCAGTCCCGCGGCGACGACGTGGTCCCGATCCCCGGCACCAAGCGCCGCGCCTACCTCGAGCAGAACGTGGCCGCGACCGAGATCGTGCTGTCTCCGGAGGATCTGGCCCGTATCGAAGCCACCGCACCGGCCGAATCGGTGGCCGGGGCGCGCTATCCCGAAGCGCTCGCGCGCGTCACCAACCGCTAGGTCCCCCCGATCCCGGCCCTCGATGAGGAGAATGACCGCATGAGGATTTCGGTTGCCGCAGACGAGGACACCGGGGTGGCCATGGCCGTGGTCGAGGAGCTGCGGACGCGCGGGCACGAGGTGACCGTGCACGGGGCTCTCGATCCCGACGAGCGCGACGGCTGGGCGTGGGCCTGCGAGGCGGCGGCGCGCGATGTCGCCGACGGCCGGACCGAGCAGGCGATCGTGTGCTGCTGGACCGGCACCGGCGCGTCCATCGCCGCCAACAAGGTCGCCGGTGTCCGGGCGGCGCTGTGTGTGGACGCCTATACCGCTGAGGGAGCACGGAAGTGGAACGACGCGAACGTGCTGGCGCTGAGTCTGCGCCTCACCTCGCGCGCGCAGCTGAGCGAGATTCTCGACGCCTGGTTCGCCGGGGCCCCGAGTGCGGACCCCGGCGATCGGGCGAACATCGCCCATGTGGATCTGATCGGGTGATCAGTCCTGCGCGGCCAGATGCGCGTGCCGCGTGCGCAATTCGCGCTTGAGGATCTTGCCGCTGGGGTTCTTGGGCAGCGCGTCGACGAAGGTCACGTATTTGGGGACCTTGTATCCGGCGAGGCGCTGCTTGCAGTGGGCGAGGACGGCGGCCGCGTCCGGCTCGATTCCGTTGCGCGCCACCACGATCGCGGCGACCGCCTCGATCCAGCGCGGATGCGGGATGCCGACCACGGCGGCCTCGGAGACGTCCGGGTGTTCGTAGAGGACTTCCTCGACCTCGCGGCTGGCCACGTTCTCGCCGCCGGTCTTGATCATGTCCTTCTTGCGGTCGACCACGCTGAGGTAGCCGTCGGCGTCCAGCACGCCCAGGTCGCCGCTGTGGAACCAGCCGTTGCGGAAGGCTTCCGCGGTCTTGGCGGGATCGTTCCAGTAACCGAGCATGGCCTGCGGGGACCGGTGCACGATCTCGCCGACGACACCGACGCCGACCGGATTGTCGTCATCGTCGACCACCCGGGTCTCGACATTGAGCGCCGGGCGTCCCGCCGACCCGGGCTTGGCGAGCTGATCCTCGGGTGCGAGAACCGTTGCCAGCGGCGAGAGTTCGGTCTGGCCGTAGAAGTTGGTCAGGCCGACGCCGGGCAGGCGCTCGGCCAGTTCGTGCAGCACCTCGACGGGCATGATGCTCGCGCCGTAGTAGCCCTTGCGCAGGGACGACAGGTCGTAGCTGTCGAAGTCGGGGTGGCGCAGCAGCGAGACCCACACCGTGGGCGGGCAGAACAGTTTGGTGGCCCGTTCGGTCTCGATGGTGCGCAGCACCGTGGCCGGATCGGGGCCGGGCAGCAGGATGCTGGTCGCGCCCAGCCACAGGTCGGGGGTGAGGAAGCAGTGCAGCTGCGCGCAGTGGTACAGCGGCAGCGCGTGCACCTCGATGTCGTCGGCGCTCATACGGCCGTCCACGACGACGCTGGTGTACTGCGCGATCAGCGCGCGGCTCGACAGCACCGCGCCCTTGGGGCGCGACTCGGTGCCGGAGGTGTACATGATTTGGATGGGGTCGTCGTCGTCGACGAACACCTCGGGGGCGGAGGCGTCGGAATGGGTTTCCCAGGCGCTCACGTCCTCCCATCCGGTCGTCGTGGGCAGGTCGCCGAGGCCGATGCGGCCGAGCAGCCGGATCTGGCCGTCGCCCAGATGTTTCACCGCGGCCTCGGCCTGCTCGGCGAGGCCGTCCTCGGCAATGAAACCGACCGCCCCGCTGTGTTCGAGGATGAACGCCACCTCGTCGGCGGTGAGCATGAAATTGATCGGCACCGAGATCGCGCCCAGCCGGGCCAGCGCGACGTAGAGGAGCACGAACTCGCGGCAGTTGTGCGAGTAGATCGCGACCCGATCCCCCTGCTCCACACCGCGATCGGCCAGGCTGTGCGCGACCCGGTTCACCGCCGCGTCCAGATCCGCGTAGCTCTCGCGCCGATCGCGCCACACCAGCGCTGTCTTGTCCGGGACCCGGGCGGCGCTGCGCCGCAGCAGATCTCCGAGCGCCTGCGAGCGCGCACCCGTCACGGTCCGATCAGTGCCCTGTGCATCCATGCGACCAACTTCTACCGCACGAGTGTGCCCCGTGTCATACAGTCTCGCTGAGCAGGACCAGATCCCGCCGCCACGCAGCACATTTCGACTCGTAATACGGCAGGTGCCCGGTCTCGAAGTCGGCGGCCGACCAATCGGCCTCGGCGACCTCGGCGGTCCAGGTGTAGGTCCACGCGGACCCGACGCGCTCCCCCAGATGCACCGACACCGGGGTCAGGTCGTACTCGTCGTCCTCGAAGGCGTCGAGCACCCGCCAGTCGTCGGCGGTGAGCCCGGTGAGCACGAAGCCCGCCGTCACGGCGTCGGTCGCGGTGACCAGTCCCGGATACGCCCGCCCGGGCAGCGCGGCGGCCCGCCGCCCGATCAACCGCGCGGGCTCCATCCGCGGGACGCGGCCTATCAACGCGGTCAGCACGGCTTCGAACCGCAGGGTGCCGTAGACGAACAGTGGATCACTCGCGGCCGGAAGCCTCCGTGCCCACCGGTCGTTCATCGCCCGGCGATTCGCGCGAACAGCCCCGCGTCGTGGGAGTTGACGACGGTCACCGTGTCCCCGTGCAGCTTCCGCAGTTCCCGCAATCGCCGCTGGTTCAGCCGGTACGCCTCCCCCGCGATGGACCCGGTCTCGTACACCTTCCACCAGAACGGCGTGAACGGCTCCTCGGGGTGGATGCTGGATTCGGTGAAGAACGAGTCACCGGCGTGCAGGAGCCATCCGTTGCCGTGATCGATGGCCACCCCGGCGTGACCGCGGGTGTGACCGAGCAGCGGCACCACCAGGATCTCCGGCGGCAGCCCGGGCAGGTCGCGCACCGCGGTGAAGCCGAACCAGTCCTCGCCGCCCTCGACCTCGTTCACCATCCACTTGGGTCCGTGCGCCCACTGCGCGGCCCGGTAGCGCAGCTTCTCGGACAGGGTGGGTGTGGCGGTGGCGGCCCGGAATTCGGGTCCGTGAATGTGCACGGTGGCTTCGGGGAAGTCCGAGAGTCCGCCGGAATGGTCCAGGTCGAGGTGGGTGAGGATGATGTGCCGGACGTCATGCGGGTCGTAGCCCAGCGCCTGGATCTGGCGGATCGCGGTCTCGCCCTCGGACGGTTTCGCGCCCATCAGGAAACGGCTGGCACCCAGCATCTTTCCGGGCTGCCGCACGGTCTCGAGCCCGAACCCGGTGTCGACGAGCACGAGCGCGTCGCGAGTCTCGACGAGCAGGCAGTGATCGATGACGCCGAATCCCATGGTGCCGCAGTTGAGGTGATGGACGCGCATGGCTCGAGCGTTTCAGACGCCCCAGAGTGACGCAACCGCGCAGGTTGTCGGAATTGTCGTGGCGCCCGGCGAGCCGGTCCGGCGCGAGAGCTCAGCGCGGACGGCCCTCGCGGATGATCTCGGCGAGCAACTCGTAGTCGTCGCCGCGCGCGGTGGAGGACCGGAACGCCAGCCCGACCGTGCGGCCCGGCGCGGGCGCGGCGAAGGTCGCCACCTCCAGGGTGCCGCGTGAGGTCTCGGCCGGGACCGCCATGGCCGGGATCAGGGTGACGCCGAGATCGCCCGCGACGAACTGCACCACCGTGGCCAGCGACGCGGCGCGGGTGTCGCCGACCGCGCCCGGGTGCGCGTCGTGGGTACGGCACAGGTCCATGGTCTGATCACGCAGGCAGTGGCCTTCGTCGAGAAGCAGCAGCGGCAGCGCGTCGAGGTCGGCCGGGGTCAGGTCGGAGCGGCCGGCCAGCTCGTGGCCGCGCGGCACGACCAGCACGAACTCCTCGGTGTAGAGCGGTATCTCGACGAGGCCGGGCGCGTCGGCGGGCAGCGCCAGCATGGCCACGTCGAGCACGCCCGACCGCAGGCCGTCGAGCAGTCGGGCGGTCTGGTCCTCGATGACGTGCGGCGCGAGAGCGGGTACCCGCCTGCGCAATTCGGGCAGCAGGGTGGGCAGCACGTAGGGGGCGACGGTCGGGATGATCCCCAGCCGCAGGGTGCCGCGCAGCCCCTCGCCGGCGGCCGACGCGACAAATCGGTCAGCGGCCTCGAGGGTCGCGATGGCTTGCGGCAGCAAACGTTTGCCGTCGGCGGTGACCAGCACACGGCGCGTACTGCGCTCGATCAGCAACAGCCCCAGTCCGTTTTCCAGTGATGCCAGCGCCTGGGATAACGTGGGCTGGCTCACGCCGAGCCGGGTCGCCGCGGTACCGAAGTGCCGGTACTCCGCGACGGCCACGAACGCACGCAGCTGTGACAGGGTGGGCTGATAAGTTTGATCAGTCACGCCTATGAGTGTAGTGCGACCGATCACCTTTACCTCTCACCGCTGTTCGGCCAGGATCGTATACAGAAGTCTCGACACAATCGGCATGACTACAACGAGGAGCATTCATGGCACTGCTGACCATCGGCGATCAGTTCCCCGCGTACAACCTGAAGGCTGTCATCGGCGGTGATCTCTCGAAGGTGAACGCTCAGCAGCCCGACGACTACTTCACCCAGATCTCGAGCGACGACTACGCCGGCAAGTGGCGCATCGTCTTCTTCTGGCCCAAGGACTTCACCTTCGTGTGCCCGACCGAGATCGCCGCCTTCGGCAAGCTGAACGAGGAGTTCGCCGATCGCGACGCGCAGGTGCTGGGTGCCTCCGTCGACAACGAGTTCGTCCACTTCCAGTGGCGCGCCCAGCACGAGGAGCTCAAGACGCTCCCGTTCCCGATGCTGAGCGACCTGAAGCGGGAACTGGCCGCGGCCACCGGCGTGCTCAACGCCGACGGCGTCGCCGACCGCGCCACCTTCATCGTCGACCCGAACAACGAGATCCAGTTCGTGTCGGTCACCGCCGGTTCGGTCGGCCGCAATGTCGACGAGGTGCTGCGCGTGCTCGACGCCCTGCAGTCCGACGAGCTGTGCGCCTGCAACTGGAAGAAGGGCGACCCGACCATCCAGGCCGGCGAGCTCATGACCGCGTCGGTGTAAGCAAGGCTCGTAAGGAATTTCGTCGTGACCATCGATAATCTGAAGAACTCGCTGCCCGAGTACGCCAAGGACCTCAAGCTCAACCTGTCCTCCATGGCGCGCAGCACCGTACTCAACGAGCAGCAGCTGTGGGGCACCCTGCTGGCCTCGGCCGCGGCCACCAAGTCCGCGACCACGCTGCGGGAGATCGCCGAGGAGGCGGCCGACGTGCTGTCGGCCGAGGCGTACAACGCCGCGCTGGGCGCCGCGTCGATCATGGGTATGAACAATGTGTTCTACCGCGGCAAGGCATTCCTGGAGGGCCGCTACGACGATCTGCGCGCGGGCCTGCGCATGCAGATCATCGGCACTCCCGGCGTGGACAAGGTCGATTTCGAGTTGTGGTCGTTCGCGGTCTCCTCGATCAACGGCTGCCAGCACTGCCTGGAGGCGCACGAGCACACGCTGCGCGAGGCGGGCGTGTCGCGCGAGGTGATCTTCGAGGCGCTGCGCGCGGCCGCGATCGTGGCGGGCGTGGGCCAGGCCGTGGCGTCGACCGAGGCGCTGGCCACGGCCGCCGTCTAGTCGATCGCGGGCGTTGTTGCCCGGGACGCGGATTCTCGGCGAGGGGCCGGACACCACGGGGTGTCCGGCCCCTCGCCTTATCTGCCTGCATATTTGCCAGTAGATTGCTGCAATCCGGCAACAATGCCCGAAACATCCGAATTGCCCACCTAGACTCCCCCGCATGCCTCCGCGCTCCCGGACCCCAGCCCGGCGTCGCCGGCGCAGACTCTTCGCCTCCTCCGTGCTTCTCATCGCGCTCTCCGCGGGTGGCCTGGCGCTCTATCTGAATCGCCACGAGACCCCCGCCGCCGAATCGCCCCCGCCGCCCGAGCAGGCGGGCACCCCGATCCTCGACGCCGCCCGGGCGCGGGCCGGACTGGACCGCCTCCCCGTCGCGTGGAACCGCAACTGGGAGACCTACGACCGCAACGCCTTCGGCCCCGGCTGGTCCGGGCGCGGCGGCGAGCCGGCGCTCAGCGGCGGGTGCACCGCACGCGAACAGGTGATGAAGCGCGACCTCACGGAAACCCTTGTGGGCGACAGCAATTCGTGCCTAGTGCTGTCGGGGACACTCGACGATCCCTACACCGGGGAGCGAATTCCCTACGACCGCTTCACATCCTCGGGTATCGAGGTCGACCACGTGGTCGCGCTCGGCGACGCCTGGCGCTCGGGGGCCTCGCAGTGGCAGCCCGAGCAGCGCGAGAAGTTCGCCAACGACGTCGGCAATCTGCTCGCGGTCCAGAAGCAAGCCAATCAGGAGAAGGGCTCCAAGTCACCGGATCAGTGGCAGCCGCGGCAGGCGTACCAGTGCGAGTACGCGCGCCGCTGGGTCAGCGTCAAGGAGCGCTGGGGATTGAGCGTGCAACCCACCGAGAAGAGCGCCCTGGTCGACATGCTCGATACCTGTGGGCCTCCCGCGAATCGATAACTGTCGGTAAGCTCGCGTGACATGACCGTTCCGGAAAGTGATAGCGCCCAGATCGAGGTCGTGCGTGTGTTCACCGACGCGGCCGGTCGATTCGGCAGCCCGCTCGGCATCGTCCGCCGCTCCGCCGTGGAGCACATCGACCATCAGGCGCTCGCCGCCCGCGTGGGCCAGGCGCTCACCGCGGTGGTCGACGACCCGGCCGACGGGCGGGCGGCGATGCGCATCTACACCCCGGCGGTCGAGTTGTCCTTCGCCGGGCTGCCCAGCATCGGCGCCGCGTGGTGGCTCAACGAGCAGCGCACGCCGGTGAAGGTCATCGATGTCCCCGCCGGGCCGGTCGAGGTCGCGCTCACCGAGGGTATGGCCTGGGCCCGCGCCCGCGCCGCCTGGTCACCGTCGTTCGAATTCCACCAGTTCGAGGATCCGGCGTTGCTCGCCACCCTCGACCCGGCCGACTTCCCCGGCGGCCAGCACTACTGCTGGGCCTGGACCAACGAATCGCGTGCCGGCGTCCGCGCCCGAATGTTCGCCCCGGGCCTGGGAATTCCCGAGGACGAGGCCACCGGCTCGGCGGCCATCGAGCTGACCGCGCTGCTCACCCGCGGCCTGCACATCACGCAGGGGCAGGGCTCGCAGCTGTTCACCGAATGGGACTCCGACGGCTGGGCCCGGATCGGCGGGCGGGTAGTCGCCGACCATCCCATCGTGATCTAGAGACTCACCGAGCGATGCGCTGACCGAAGGCGAGCCGGTGGCCGCCGGGAATGCGCAGCACGAAATCGCGCAGCCCCCAGGGGTGCTCGGTCAGTTCGGCGGTGATCTCGCCGCCGTGCCGCAGGCAATGCGCGTACAGCGCGTCCACATCGGCCACGCCGACATATCCCGCGGTGGTCTCGTTGACCGCCGGATTCGGCGTGCGCACCACCCCGAGCCCGACCCCGCCGCGCCGCAGCAGCGCCAATCCCATCGCGGGCTCGTCCACCTCGACCTCGAAGCCCAGCACATCGCGCAGGAATTCGACGGTGGGCGTGAGGTCGGCCACCTCGAGATTGGCCCGGTAGCTCTCGAATTCGACCATTTCCGCAGCATACTGCCGCTGCCGGGCCGAAATTCGGTTGCGCGTCGGTCGGTGGGCGGTGAGATGGTGGAGGGCGCGCCGTCGCCCCCGCGGCCACACCCCCACCGGAAGGACGATTCGTCGTGGATACCGCCCTCGTCACAGCCGCCCGCGAGCGGCCGGAGCTGGCGGGGCGCCGCGAATGGATCGGCCTCGGCGTGCTCGCGCTGGCCTGCCTGGTCTACGCCATGGATCTCACGGTGCTGCATCTGGCGGTGCCGCAGATCAGTTCGACGCTGCATCCCAGCAGCGCGCAACTGCTCTGGATCATCGACGTCTACGGCTTCATGCTGGCCGGTCTGCTGATCACCATGGGCACGCTCGGCGACCGGATCGGGCGGCGACGTCTGCTGCTGGCCGGCGGCGTGTTGTTCGGAACGGTGTCGGTGGTGGCGGCTTTCTCCCCCACCGCCGAGTTCCTGATCGGGTGCCGGGCGCTGCTCGGTGTCGCCGGTGCGACCATCGCGCCCTCGACACTGTCGTTGATCTTCACCATGTTCCGCGATCCCCGGCAGCGGTCGCTGGCCGTGGGCACCTGGGTGAGCGCGTTCTCCGCGGGCGGCGTGGTCGGCCCCTTGCTGGGTGGTGTACTGCTGGAACGGTTCTGGTGGGGGTCGGTGTTCCTGCTGGCCGTCCCGGTGATGGCGCTGCTGCTGGTGCTCGGTCCCCGGGTGCTGCCGGAGTTCCGCGATCCCGAGGCCGGGCGGCTCGACTTGACCAGTGCCGCACTGAGTGTGGTCACCATGGTGTCGCTGGTGCTGGCCATGAAGACGGTCGCGCAGGACGGCCTCGGCCCGGTGGCGCTGGTGGCCGTCGCGGGCGGCCTGGTGGCGGGCGCGCTGTTCGTGCGGCGCCAGCTCACGCGACCCGATCCCATGCTGGATCTGCGGCTGTTCCGGCTCGGCGCGTTCCGGACGGCGCTGGGCATCAATGTGATCGCCATCTTCGTGGCGTTCGGCTACTTCCTGTTCGTGGCCCAGTACTTCCAGCTGGTGCTGGACATGACGCCGATGGCGGCGGGTGTCGCCATGGCGCCGTCCAGTGTCGGGTTCATCATCGGCTCGCAGGCGGCCCCGCGCATCGTGCGCGTGGTGCGGCCCGCGTATCTGATCGGGACCGGAATGGTGCTGGCCGCCATCGGTCTGGCCATGCTCACCCGGCTGACGGTGGACGGCGGACCGGTCGCGGCGGTGGTCGCGTCGCTGCTCATCGCACTGGGGCTGGCGCCGGTCTTCGGCATCACCACCGAACTGATCGTCGGCTCCGCGCCGCCCGAGCAGGCCGGAGCCGCCTCGGGCGTGTCCGAGACCGGCGCGGAACTCGGTGGCGCGCTGGGCATCTCGATCCTCGGCAGCATCAGTCTGGCCATCTATCGGGCCGATCTCGCCGACTCGCTGCCGCACGGTCTGCCCGGCGCGGACGCGGTGCGCGAGACCCTCGGCGAGGCGGTACAGGTGGCGGCGACGCTGCCCGACAGCGTCGGCGCGACGGTGCTGGTCGCGGCACGCACGGCCTTCATCCACGGGGTGCACGTCACCGCGGGGGTGGCAGCGGTCGGCGCGCTGCTGGTGGCGGTGCTGGCCGTGGCCCGGCTACGCCACGTGCCCGCCGGAGAGCTGTCCGGCGGGCACGATCACTGATCCGGTCGCCGCTCAGCCCAGAGCGGCGGCGAACCGGGTGGCCATCTGCACGACCTCGGCCTCGGTGATGACGAACGACGGCGAGATCTGCAGCGCGCCCTGACCGGCCGCGCGGGTCGAGACACCGTGCGTGCGCAGGGTTTTCACCATCCCGAGCGCCTCGGCCGGATCGGCGAGCTGGACCGCGGCGACCGCGCCCAGGCCGCTGCGGACCTCGGCCACGCGCGGGTGGTCGGCCAGCGGCGAGAAGTGCTCGTGCAGTAGCGTTTCCAGGTTCTTGCTGGCTTCCAAGAGGTTCTCGCGCTCGAAGATCTCGAGATTGGCCATGGCCGCGGCGGCCGCGCCGGCGTGACCGCCGTAGGTGTAGCCGTGCCGCCACCACACGCCGCCGGAGAAGAACGGCTCGGCGATGCGGGGTGCGACGAAGACCGCGCCCATCGGGACATAGCCCGAGGTGAGGCCCTTGGCGGTGGTCATGAGATCCGGTTCCAGGCCGAAACGCGACGAGGCGAACCAGGATCCGCCGATGCGGCCGAAGCCGGTGACGACCTCGTCGGCGACGAACAGGATGTCGTTGTCACGGCAGATCTGGCGGACCTCGGCCAGATAGCCCTCCGGCGGCAGGTAGACGCCGCCCGCGCCGATGATGGGTTCGGCGAAGAAGGCCGCGATGCGCTCCGCGCCGAGCTCCTCGATGAGCGCGGTCAGCGCCTTGGCCTGATCCCATTCGATGGTGCGGGTGTCGGGCATGAAGACCCCAGTGTAGCCCTCGCCGTTGACCGGAATCCCGGCCAGCGAGGTGCCGCCGACGTGCATGCCGTGGTACGCCTTCTGCCGTCCGACCAGGATGGTCTTCTCCGGGCGGCCCATCTCCTGCCAGTAGCGGCGGGCCAGCTTGGCGGCGGTGTCGATGCCGTCGGAGCCGCCCGAGGTGAAGAAGATCTTGCTGCCCGGCACCGGGGCGAGCGCGGAGAGCCGCTCGGCCAGATCGCGGGTCACCGGCGAGACCAGGTCACCGAAGTTGGAGTAGTGCGCGACCTGGGTCAGCTGCGCGGCCACCGCGTCGGCGATCTCGCGGCGGCCGTGGCCGACATTGGCGAACCAGAGTCCGCCGGTGGCATCGAGATACTCTGTGCCACCCTCGTCCCAGATGCGGGCGCCCTCGCCCCGCGCCACCACGAACGACCCGTCCCGCTCGACCGCACCCATATCGGCGAAGCCATGCCACAGCGAACCCATCCAGAGCACCTCCATCACCCGATACCGGCCACCCCCAACCGGGCGAACCGACCTTTGCTCGCTATCTAACCCCGTAGGACGGTGAACAGGTCGAACGGCCCCCGGCTGCGCCGGAACGGGCGGCGGCTCATCCGGCGGCGGCCGCCACCAGCATGTAGGCGGTGCCGAGGTCCATCACCAGGTGCGGCACCACGGCCGGGGCTCCGGCCGTGGTGACAGGGTGCGGGAACACTCCCGGCAAACGGCGGCGCAGGCCCGGCATCAGCATGACGACGGCGTCGAGTGCGAACAGCGCCGCGAGCGCCAGCAGCGGGGCGGGCGCGGGTCCCCCGTGCCCGGACACACCGTGCTCGTGCGCCCCGGGCCCGCTCATCGCGTACAGCATGGCCGCGGCCGCCAGCACGTGATAGGCGAACGCCCCGGCGGTACCCGCCCCGGCGTCTCCGATCCCGTTGCGCCACCGCAGGATCCGTTCCCCCAGCACCAGCGTGTACACGACCACCATGGCCGTCAGCACCCCGCGCATCGCGTGCGCGTCGACGGCGGTCGGGAACACCAGCATTCCCACCATGACCAGGCACATCACCAGATGCGCGGCATCGGATTCGCGATCCGCGCGCGGCCCGTCGCACCCGACCGGCCGCACCCGTGCCAGCCTGGCGACGACCAGGGCGGCGGCCGAGCAGAAGGCGATCACCGCACTCCACCGCACCAGCCCGTACTGCTCCACGAACAACCCCACGCCCCACCACCTCTCACCGCGGCGACCGGCTCCCCTTCCATGCTGACATCCCCGGCGCGCGCCGCCCGGAACTTGCGCTGCCGAATCCCCCGCCCCCGCACCGCCACTCGTGACCGATTACCCAGCCGATTCACTCGCCCGGCTCCCCTGAAACGTTCGTATCGAGACAATGAACAGAGGAGTCACTCCATGCGTCACAGTCGAGCCGAGCGCCCGCGCCGAACCGACGATCCCGTCGACCCGATCGCCGATCTACGCGCGAACCTGAACGTGCTGCGCTATTCCGTCGAGCAGATGACCGAAGCCATGAAGGGCATCCTGCAGGAGATGCGCAGCTTCGACGCACGCCTGAGCGCCCTGGAGGCTGGTGTCGCCGAGCGCTGACCGCAGGTATGGCCGAGCGCTGATCGGACCTGCGGGCGCGGACATGGCAACGGCCCGGAGCCTTGCGGCTACCGGGCCGTCTTCAAGCTTCGGGCCGCCGTGCACGTATCCGACGCCCCGCGCCGGCACTCTCGGAAATGTGCACCTCACGGTTCGCCCCACGACGCTCCGAATACCGGCGGAGTAACCCGACAAGATCACGAAACCCTTCCGGCCACACCGAGTGTCGCCCGTCGGGCGGCTGCGCACAGGGCACACGGGGACCGACGGCACGCCAGGTCGGCGAGTTGGCGCTCCAGGTCAGTCCGCTCAGGGCCCGGGACGGCGGCTCGCTAGCCTGACGACATGCGGATTGTGGTCGATGATCTGACCGGGCCCGAGGTGGTCGGTTTGCTAGAAGCGCATGTCGCCGAGATGCTGGCGAACTCGCCGGAGGACAGCATGCACGCGCTCGACGTAGCGGCGCTGCGCAAGCCGGAGATCACCTTCTGGTCCGCGTGGGACGGGACCGAGCTCGCCGGATGCGGGGCGCTCAAAGAGCTGGATCCGACGCACGGGGAGATCAAATCCATGCGGACCACGGCCGGGTATCGCGGGCGCGGAGTCGCGTCACAGTTGTTGCGGCACATCCTCGCCGAGGCCGAGGCTCGCGGATACGCGCGGTTGAGCCTGGAGACCGGATCGTCGGAGTTCTATCGGCCCGCGGTGCGGCTGTACGAGCGCTACGGGTTCGAGCACTGCGGGCCGTTCGCGGACTACACCGAGGACCCGCACAGTGTGTTCATGACCCGCGCGCTCTGAGCCCGCGGGGTCAGCGGCGGGCGACCGCCCGGGGTACCACGCCGGTCACCGCGGCCACGATGACGCCGAGGATCGCGAAGACCACGGCCATCACCACCAGGCCGATGGTCAGGGAGCCGTAGCCCTGCTCGCGGGGGTCGATGAACGGGTAGGGGTACCAGTCGGCGAAGGGGCCGCGGATCAGGACGTACGCGCCGTAGGCCAACGGATAGGCGAGCCAGCCCAGGACCAGCTTGACGGTCGGCTTGACGCCGGGAGCCAGCACCAGCAACCAGTCCGCGATCAGCACGACGGGGATCAGCCGGTGCAGGATGTCGTTGATCCATTTCTCGGTCAGCTGGACGTCGATGTCCGCCAGCAGCAGCGCGTAGATGATGAGGGTGATCGTCAGATAGAGGGTGGCCGCGCCCCGCAGCAGTTCCCACCGGCGGCCATCGGGGTCGCGCAGGCCGCCGACCAGCAGCACGACAATGCCGATGATGTTGGACTGGATGGTGAAGTAGCTGAAGAAGTTCAGGTACGAGTAGTTCGGATTATCCAGGTTGCGCAGCGGGATCCAGACCAGCGCGACAATGCCCACGACGGCGAAGACGACCCGCAGCGCCCGGATCCACAAGGGCGTACCACCTCTGACGACCATGGCCCAGATCGTCGCATGACGAACCACTCGAATGCGGACGATACGCCGATGCGGCACACTTCCGGCAAGCGTGCGACCGGGCGATCCGAGACCGCGGCGACCGGCACGGACCGACTCTTCGCTATCGTTGACAGTGCAATGACCAGGACCGCCGCCACCTCTCGCGAGCTTCGTTCCCGCCTGGCCGATCTCTCGATCCGCGACGAACATCGCTTGCGTCGCCGGCTCGACAAGGCCCGCGGCGGCGATCTCACCTCCCTCGAAGCCGAATTCGACGCCGCCCAGCGCCGGGTGGAATCCCGCCGCGCCGCCATCCCGGCCATCGCCTACCCCGAGCAGCTACCGGTCTCCGCGCGCCGCGACGACATCGCCGCGGCCATCGCCGCACACCAGGTCGTGATCGTGGCCGGTGAGACAGGTTCGGGCAAGACCACGCAGCTGCCCAAGATCTGTCTGGAGCTCGGGCGCGGGATTCGCGGCACCATCGGCCACACCCAGCCGCGGCGGCTGGCCGCGCGCACGGTGGCCGAGCGCATCGCCGAGGAACTGAACACCGAACTGGGCGACGTGGTCGGTTACACGGTGCGGTTCACCGATCAGGCGTCCGATCGCACGCTGGTGAAGCTGATGACCGACGGCATCCTGCTCGCCGAGATCCAGCGCGACCGGCTGCTGCGCCGCTACGACACGATCATCATCGACGAGGCGCACGAGCGCAGCCTCAATATCGACTTCCTGCTCGGGTATCTCAAGCAGCTGCTGCCGCAGCGGCCGGATCTGAAGATCGTCATCACCTCGGCGACCATCGATCCCGAGTTGTTCGCGCGGCACTTCAGTGACGAGAACGGCACGCCCGCACCGATTGTCGAGGTCTCGGGGCGGTCCTATCCGGTGGAGGTCCGGTATCGGCCGCTGTCGCTGGAGGTTCCGGTCACCTCCGCGGATCCCGACGACGAGGACACCGCGATCGTCGACCGCGACCCCACCGACGCCATCGGCGACGCGGTGCGGGAACTGCAGGCCGAGGGCGACGGCGACATCCTGGTCTTCCTGTCCGGCGAACGCGAGATCCGCGACACCGCCGACTCGTTGCGTGATCTGCGCCTGCCGCGCACCGAGATCCTGCCGCTGTACGCGCGGCTCTCGGCGGCCGAGCAGCACCGGGTGTTCGAGGCGCACACCGGGCGGCGCGTGGTGCTGGCCACCAATGTGGCCGAGACCTCGCTGACGGTGCCGGGCATCCGCTACGTGATCGACCCTGGTACGGCGCGTATTTCGCGCTACTCCATGCGCACCAAGGTGCAGCGGCTGCCGATCGAGTCGATCTCGCAGGCCTCGGCGCGGCAGCGGTCGGGCCGCTGCGGCCGTGTCGCCGACGGTATCGCCATCCGCCTGTACTCCGAGGACGACTTCGAATCCCGGCCGCAGTTCACCGAACCGGAGATCCTGCGCACCAATCTGGCCGCCGTCATCCTGCAGATGACCGCGCTCGGACTCGGTGACATCGAGGGCTTCCCGTTCGTCGAACCGCCGGACGGCCGCGCCATCCGCGACGGCATCGCCCTGCTCGAGGAGCTCGGCGCGCTCGCCCGCGCCGAGGCCGACGCCTCCGCGCGGCGCGAGATCCCGGACGCCGGACTCGTCCTCACCCCCATCGGCCGCGAGATGGCGCAGATTCCCGTCGATCCGCGCATGGCGCGCATGCTGGTGGAGGCCAACCGCGGCGGCTGCCTGGCGGAGGTCCTCATCATCGTGGCGGCCCTGTCGATTCAGGACGTCCGCGAACGGCCCGTCGAGCACCAGCAGGCCGCCGACACCAAGCACGCCCGCTTCACCATCGAGGGCTCGGACTTCCTGTCCTCGCTGCGGCTGTGGGACTACCTGCGCGAACAGCGCAATGCCCTGTCCTCCAACCAGTTCCGCCGCATGTGCCGCGACGAGTTCCTGCACTACCTGCGCATCCGCGAATGGCAGGACCTGCACGGCCAGCTCCGCACCATCACCCGCGGCCTGGGCTGGAACACCGAGGGCTCCGACGCCCAATTCGACCGCACCGCAACCGGATCCGACGGCGGCGGCGAGTCCACCCGTGGTCGCCGCGGCCGCGGGGCCGGCGCAGCGGATGACGCGAGGCCGGTTGCGAACCCGGGCCGTACCCCGGAAGCCAAGCGCGGCAACGACTCCCGGCAGTCCGGGGGGACACAACGCGCCGATGGCGAGCGCGGTCGTGACGCTGGGCGCGGTGGGCGCGCGGGCGACAGGACCGTGGGCGATTCGCCTGCCGCCGGCAACACGGCTCGTGGCGCGCGGTCCGGGCGCGGCGGTGGCTCGGGCAGCGGCGCATCCGGCTCAGGCGGGCGCGGACTCTCGGAATCGCTCGCGGCCAAGGCCGGGTCGGCGGATGACTCGCTGCCGTGGGATGTGACGTCGATTCATCAGGCGCTGCTGGCGGGCATGCTGTCGCATATCGGGGTGCGGGAAGCGGAGAGCCGGGAGTTCCTCGGGGCGCGCAATGCCAAGTTCATGATCTTCCCCGGGTCGTCGCTGGCCAAGAAGCCGCCGCGGTGGGTGATGGCGGCCGAGCTGGTGGAAACCTCACGACTGTGGGGTCGGACGGCGGCGAGGATCGAACCGGAGTGGGCCGAGCGGCTGGCCGGTGATCTGGTGAAACGCACCTACTCCGAACCGCATTGGTCCGCCAAGCGAGGTGCGGCGGCCGCGTACGAGCGGGTCACCCTGTACGGGATTCCGCTGGTGACCCAGCGCCGGGTGGATTTCGGCCGCATCGATCCGGAGCTGTCGCGGGAACTGTTCATCCGGCATGCGCTGGTGCAGTGCGAGTGGCAGACCAAGCACGACTTCTTCGCGCGCAACCGCGAATTGCTCGAGGATGTCGCCGATCTGGAGCATCGGGCGCGGCGTCGCGACATCCTGGTCGACGACGAGGTGCTGTTCGAGTTCTACGACAAGCGCGTCCCCTCGGACATCGTCTCGGTACGGCACTTCGACAGCTGGTGGCGCAAGACCCAGCGCACCGATCCCAGCCTGCTCGACTTCACCGCCTCCACGGTGGTGAACGAGGACGCGGCCCTGCTGGATCCGACCGCCTACCCCGACAGCTGGCGTCAGGGCGAGCTGACCTTCCCGCTCACCTATCAGTTCGAGCCGGGCCAGGCCGACGACGGTGTCACCGTGCACATTCCGATCGCCCAGCTGGCGCACGTGCGCTCGGTCGGCTTCGACTGGCTGGTGCCGGGTATGCGCGAGGAGCTGGCCGCGGCGTTCATCAAGACGCTGCCCAAGCAGCTGCGCCGCACCGTGGTTCCGGCCCCGGACTTCGCCAAGGCCGCGCTGGACCGTCTCACCCCGCGCGCCGAACCGCTGCGCACCGGCCTGGCGCGGGAGCTGTCCCAGCTCGGCTCGGTGACCATCGCCGCCGCCATGCTGGACCCGGCGGGCCTGCCCGACCATCTGCGCATGACCTTCGCCGCCATCGACCCGTCGGGCACGATCGCGGCCCGCAGCAAGAGTCTGGCCGAGCTGAAAACCCGTCTCGCCGAACAGGTCTCGAAGTCGGTGGCGCGCGCCAACAATGCCGCGGAGCGGGCCCCGGCCGCCGTGTGGACCTCCGAATCCCTGGGCACCCTGCCGTCCGCGGTCAAGCGCCAGGTCGGCGGGCAGACCATCACCGGCTATCCGGCCCTGGTCGCCGAGTCCGACGGCGTGGCCGTGCGGGTGCTCAGCTCCCCCGCCGAGCAGGCCACCGCCATGCGCACCGGCACCCGCGCCCTGCTGCTGGGCGCGATCACCACCAGTACCCGCGCCGTCACCGCGGGCCTGCCGCCCACGGATCGGCTTGCGCTGAGCCAGAATCCGTACGGCACCCTCGACGCCCTGGTGGAGGACTGCCGAGCCTGCGCCGCCGACGAACTGATCGCCGCCAATGGCGGGCCGGTGCGCAGCCCCGAGCAGTTCCAGGCCCTGGTGGAGAAGGTCCGCCCGCGGTTCACCACCGCGGTGGCGAATATCGTCCGCTCGGTGGTTCCGGTGCTGGCCGAGGCGCATCGGGTGCGCGCCGCCCTCGCCGACTCCCGCGACCGCGACGCCACCGACGACGTCACCCATCAGCTCGACGATCTGATCTTCCGAGGCTTCATCTCCGAGTGGGGTAGCGCCCGATTGCGGGAACTGCCACGGTATCTGGAGGCCGCCCGGCTGCGGCTGGAGGCGCTGCCCGCGGCCGCCAATCGGGACCGTGCGGGCATGAGCGAACTCGATCGCGTGCACGCGGCCTACGACCGGCTGGTCGCCAACCTCCCGGAGGGCCGTCGCGGCGGACGCGACATCGTCGAGATCTGGTGGATGATCGAGGAACTCCGGGTCAGCCTGTTCGCCCAGCAGCTGGGCACCCCGTACCCGGTCTCGGCGAAGCGGATCGAGAAGGCGATCGACGCCGCGCGCCGCCCACCGCAGCAGCGCTGACGGATCCCGATCGGCAGCGCCGTCGGATACTGATCGGTCCGGCTCCGAATTGCTCGGGGCCGGACCGTGAATCAGTGGGACGCGGGGCGCAGCGCCCGGTGGGGACGCTCTGCTACTCCGCGGTCGCCCCGACCGCGTGCTCGTCGCGGTGCTTGCGAAGATCGGCGATCTCGCGCTCGAAATCCTCGGCGGAGCTGAAGGATCGGTACACCGAAGCGAAACGCAGATAGGCGACCTCGTCCAGGTCGCGCAGCGGTCCGAGGATGGCCAGGCCGACCTCGTGGCTGGGCACCTCCGGGGAACCCTTGGCCCGCACGGCATCCTCCACCTGCTGGGCGAGCAGGTTCAGGGCATCGGAGTCGACCTCGCGGCCCTGGCAGGCGCGGCTGACGCCGCGGATCACTTTCTCGCGGCTGAACGGCTCGGTGACACCGCTGCGCTTGACCACCGACAGGATGGCGGTTTCGACGGTGGTGAACCTGCGCCCACATTCCGGACAGGCACGTCGCCTCCTGATGGCGGTGCCTTCCTCGGCCTCACGCGAGTCGACCACCCTCGAATCGGGATGGCGGCAGTACGGGCAATGCATCCGGGATCCTTCGTCGATGCCTGGGTTCCACAGCAACCTCGAGCAATCTCGAGGATACCGTGGCGGACGCGGTCGGCGGCGTCCGCCCGGGTCGGCGTGCCCGAATCAGGCCGTCAACCGCCATTGCGAGGTCATGTCGGCCAGCAGGTCCGGCAGCCGCTGGACGAGCCGCCCCTGGACCAGTTTGGCGGAGAAGGGTTCGGCCAGAACCGGTCTCGCGACGGCCGGGTTCGCGCACAGTTCCAGATAGCGGGGCAGCAGGTCGTTGGTGATGTAGTTCCACCGCGTGTCGCGGTCGGCCCAGTTGAAGTCGGGCAGCGGGGCCCGGAGCGACATGGTTCCCGACGTCAGGGTGGTGGGCGCGAACACGCCGGGCGCCCGCACGCCGGGGACGGCGGCCTTCCCGGCGATGGTGCTGACGTAGGTCAGCACCCGCCCCATGGCCCCGCGACCGTGCGACGTGACATCCCACTGGTCGGCGATGATCTGGTTCTGTTCGCGGTCGGTCATGCGCAGCGCGGCGTCGGCCAGCCCTTCCGGCGTGCCACCGGCCAGTTCCCGCCAGGCCGTGATGGCGTTCTCGTCGAGCACCCCGGCCTGGTACATCTCCTCGACCCCGGCCGCGCCCGCGGCGGCGTACGCCTCGTGCATGGGCACCTGGTCGATGAAGATGTGCTTCTGCATGATCATCAGCCGGGTCTGGTACCAGGCCAGGTCGTCGGCGGTGAGCCGCTCTCCCTCGGTCCCCAGGGCGCGGATGTCGGAGGGCAGGACGTCCAGCAGCGGCCCGGGCGTGCCGCGCAACAGGTCGGCGACCGCGTCGCCGAGTTGATGGATGCCCGGCACGCTGACGATCGCGGACACGTCGCCCATGTCGAAGAAGCCCGAGGCGAAGGAGCCGCCGGCCAAGCCGGCCAGGCCGGTCCACCAGTATTCCGGGTGAGAGTTGTTCAGCCGCAGGTAATTCACGTACACCTGGGCGAAGGTGGCGGTATTGGCCGCGACGCCACGTCCGGGATCCCACCCGGCCAGGTCGATCTCGGCATTGCGGGTGGCGACCACCAGCCAGTATTGGTGCAGCAGTGTGGCGTAGCGCCGAGGCTGCACCCCCGCCGCACGCGCGGCGTCGAGCGCGCCGCGCAGGGTGTCGGGGTCCAGGGGCAGGGCGGGATTCAAGCCGCCGCCCGCCGCGCCGTCCCCGTTCACCGATGGCAGGTCCAGATATTCGGCATATCCGGTTTCGGCGTGCACCGCCGGTGCGGTCACCAACCCGATCATCAGGCAGGTGAGCACTCCGGCCACCCGGACCAACCCTCGAACTCTCGGCATTACGCCCCCTGTCGCTCGCGCGCCGCGATGCGGCCGCGCGGATGTAGCCTCTGTCACATTCAGGGGGACGGTAGCAACACGTTTCAGTTTTCAATCTGCAATTTCGGCCACGTCGTGGCCGAGGATCCCTATCCCGGAAACCGGCTACGACCGGGCAACCGGCCGAGCATCACCACTGCTATCGAACTGCGGGCTGCACCGTCTGCACCGTGGGCGGCGTGGTCTGCGCACCGAAGTCACCGGAGCGTAATTGCGCGAGGCCGATCAGTCCGGCCACGGCCAGAGCGCTCAGAAGCGCGGTGATCGCCAGCACGGCGAGGCCGGTCTGGGCGCGCTGCACCCGGTCCAGTGGATGCGTTCCGCGGGCGCGTCCCACGGCGTGTCGCACGACGACATGATCGGTTCGAACACCCGGGCGAGGCATAGGACGCACTCGCGCACGGCAGGGCCGGCGGTTCAGGGCGGGGTGTGCCGAGACCCCGGACGGAGTGACCGGGGACCGATCGGAACGCAGCCCCGAGGGGAGGCTGTCGAATCCCAAATCGCTTTCCAGAGTGTCGATCTCGCTGACCATGGCGCGCATCGAAGTAACCTCCAAGGTAGGGCGGGCCGCAGAGTGCTGGACAACTGACTCGATCATGTGTTCGATGAACTGATGTTCGAATTTCTACCACGGCGGCCCGACAATGTCACTGATTTCCGCGACATGCGTCGAACAGATGTTTGATCACACGCGTCACACGGTCTACAGTCGAGTCACGAGTTGCCCGGACGTACGACACGGCGCGTGCGGGAACGAATTCCGGTGAGCGACAGCAGTGAACGGAGGACGGCGGCGGTGAGCGAACACGGCGGCGTGGACGGTGAGAACGGACCCCTTGGTCCCGAAGGTAACGGCCCCCTGTCCGAATCGTCCGGCGTCGGCGCCGATCTGACCGTGCGTCAGCGCCGGGTCCTGGAGGTCATCCGCACCTCGGTGCACGACCGCGGCTACCCGCCCAGCATCCGCGAGATCGGCGATGCCGTCGGCCTCACCTCCACCTCCTCGGTGGCGCACCAACTCCGGGCGCTCGAGCGCAAGGGCTACCTGCGCCGCGATCCGAATCGGCCACGCGCCGTGGACGTCCGGGGCCTGGACGAGACGGCGGTGCGCGCCACCGCCGGGGTGTCGCAGCTCCGCGCGGTCAATGCCGAGGCGGAGTCCTCGGACGACCACCCGATCCCGACCTACGTCCCGGTGCTGGGCCGGATCGCCGCCGGTGGCCCGATCCTGGCCGAGCAGGCGGTGGAGGATGTCTTCCCGCTGCCGCGCGAACTGGTCGGCGAGGGTTCGCTGTTCCTGCTGAAGGTCGTCGGTCAGTCCATGATCGACGCGGCCATCTGCGACGGCGACTGGGTGGTCGTGCGCCAGCAGAACGTCGCCGACAACGGTGACATCGTGGCGGCCATGATCGACGGCGAGGCCACCGTGAAGACCTTCAAGCGCACCGGTTCCCAGGTGTGGCTGATGCCGCACAACCCCCTGTTCGAGCCGATTCCGGGCAATGACGCCCAGGTTCTCGGCAAGGTCGTCACGGTCATCCGCAAGATCTGACCGTGCCGCACTGTCGTGACTCGGTGGCCGCCCCGCAGACCGGCCGCCGGGTCACGACAGTCGCTTTCTCAGTGATTCACCACGCCGTTCCACACCGCGTGCGCGCCCGAATCCCCGGCCCGGAAGGTCTGCCAGGTGGCGGCCCCGCCCGCGGCCAGCGCGAGCACCGCGATCACCGCCACCAGCGCACGGCCCAGCGGCCGTTCCCGCCGGGACCGCAGCTGCGCGAAGGCGAGCAGAGCGGCCGGAACCAGTAGTGGCGCAACGAAGTACGGCATCTGCCGCCCGAGCCGGGCGTGTTCGTCGAGCAGCGGCGGCATTCCCAGCTGACGCTGGAACCACTCCCCCGCGTCGACCGTGATCGGGGTCAGCACGGTCACCAGCACGGCCAGCACGACCACGAGCCAGATCAGCCGGGCGCGGGCCGCGGGCCACACAGCGCACAGGATCAGCAGGCCCGCCGTCAGCGGGACCAGTATCACTACCGCGTGCACCAGCAGGACATGGGCGGGCAGCCCATTGATTGTCGACATATATCGGCTCTTTCGAACTCGGTGAATGCCCGGCGTAATCGGTACAACGTACGCCGGGCCCGACCGGTTCGATCGTGAGCCGCGCGGTCAGTCGGTTTCGGCCGGCTCCACGATGCGAGTCAGCAGCTGGGTGGGCGCTTCGTCGGCCGGGGCCTCCGACTTCGCGGCGACCGGTTCGGTGGCTCGCGGCGCGGCGGCTTCCGGCTCCGGGGTGGGCGCGACGGCCGGCTCGGGGGCCGGGATCACTTCGGTGACCTGGGGGATCGATAGATCCGGCACCGCGGCGGCGGCAGCCAGATCGGGCGTGCCGGCGAGAGCGGCGGCGGGGGTCAGATCGTGGACGGCCACCACCGCGGGGGCGTGGACGATCCGGCGGGTCGGCACTTCTTCGGCCGGGCCGGCGTCGACGGCGCCGGGCAGGCCCGCGCCCGCCACGAAGCCGAGCACCTCGTACTGCGTGCCGAGGGTCATGACGGCCGAGCTCTTGTCGTGCGCGATGTAACCCTGATTGGCACCCAGGACCCGGCGCAGGGATTCGAGCCAGCGGTGGTCGAGCACGCGGCAGTCGGCCCACGGGAAGTACTCGAGTCCGGTGCGGAGGTAGAAGCGGTCACCGATGCGGGCGCCGCGCAACAGCTCCAGCAGCCAGGCGTCGATGAGATTGGGCTGGGCATTGCGGTAGATGCGCGAGCGCGGCGGGATCGAGCCGTTCGCGAATTCGCCGAAGTAGTTCAGCAACTCGCCCGGAAACTCATCGGGTTTCCCAAATCCGACAACATCCAAACCAACAAGTTGCTCGGGAAGTTGGGCGGCGATCCTGCGCTCGTCATGCAGTTTGAACTTCCTATTGATGTTCTCAGTGCGCATTTGTCTCCGACTTCCCATTCCAACTTCACGAAACCCTAGCATGAACCCAACCGTTTCAAACTAGTTTGGTCGGCCGCCCACAGTAGTGGTACGGCATGGTCCGCAACGAATCCGCTACCCGCAGTTGCGGCTATCTCGGCGCAACGAACAGGCCGCTCGGCCTCATTGGCGATAGCGGCCCGCAATGACGTCGCCCTGGGTGCGAAGGCCCGGATTGCCCGGCTCCCAGTAGTTTCCGTGCGACAGCACATCGAATGGCAAGGCCCGCAACACGGGCAGGTCGAGAGTTGCCCCCGACGATGTGAAAACCGTTGCGCGGAATTCGCGATCGACCGGGTTAACACCGTGTACTAATTGACCGAACACGGGAACCGGGTCAGCGGGGTCGGCAGTGGCATAGACGTGCGCGCTGTTGTGGCCCGCCGGAATACCCATCAAACGCAATTCTGAAACATTGTCAACTTCTATCCCAGGACTTCCCACCAGTACCACGTCGTCGGCGGCCAGCGTGTTCGCTCCACTGGCGGCCGCCCCGATCACCGTGCTCCCGTAGCTGTGGCCGAGAACGGTCTGATGGCACGCGAGGCCCAGATGGCTTGCGCGCAGTCCGGATTCGAACCGATCCAGCGCGAGCGCCCCCGCGTGGGCTCGCCGATCCCCCAGCGCCCCGGCCAGATCCGGTGGTGCGTCGTAGCCGTACCACGCGATGACCGATGTCCGGGCCAGCGGATCGGACCGTTCGGCGGCGCCCAGCAGCGCTCGGACCCGTCGCACCCCGGCCCCGATCGCGGTGAGCGGTGAGCCGGTGCCCGGCACGAAGGTCGCCACATTCGCGGCGGTGTCCGGATTGTTCAGCGCGATCGCGCCGTGCCCGGCGGTGTCGACCGCGAGCAGAAGGCGGCCACGCGGCGCCGGACCGAGCTGCGCCTCCAGCGCCTCGTATCCCGCGACCCTGGTGAGCGACTCGGCTCGCGCCGCCTCCCATGCCCGCAGCCGCGTCCAATCCCCGCTGCTGGTAGGCAGATTCTCACCCTGATACCAGTCGGGGTGCCGGTCGACCAACTGTCGGTCCTCCGCCACCGCCGCCGCGCGCAGCTTCCGCACGACGAGCCGGTTGTAGTGGTCGCGGGCGAGCGCGGGCAGGCCGTCCCGATTCCCGATCAGCGGATCGGCCGCGAACAACTCGTCGCGCTCGGCGGGGCCGAGCGTCTTCCACAGCGCACCCAGCGCTTTCGGATCCTCCGGCAGCAGCGCGGCGCCCTCGAGGAACCCGCTGATCCGGGTACTCGGCCCACCACCGCTCGGATCCGCCCGCAATTGCGCCAACGTCATTGCGGCCGCGGCGAGCCGGGCGGCGACCCGCTCGTCGATCTCCCCGGCGGTGTCGAGCAGCGGCACCAGCCGCGCCTGCAAGGCCAGCGCCTTCGCGTCGAACCCGGCCTGGAAGATGAAGTCCAGCGCCAGGTCTCCGATCTGGGAGTGCGGGCCGGTGACCGTGCCGTCCTCGGCGATCCGGCATCCATTGTCGTGTGCCTCGTCGCGGATGTGGCCGACCAGCGCGCACACCCGATCGAGTGCGCCGGCCTCGGCGAGCGCGTCCGCGACCTCGATGAGCGCCGCGCCCAGATGGTTCGCCGCCAGCTGGGATTCCACGGCCCGCACTGCCGCCGCGGTCGCCGCCGCTCCCCGCCACCCGGCAACGGCGGTGTCGACCGCTCGCGCCACCCGTGTCTGCGCCGCGGAGAACTCCGAATCGGCTTCCACCACAGCGGTACTCGCGCGGTCGGCGGCCGTGGGATCCCACCCGCACACCTGGGACAGGCTCGCTCGCGCCACCGCCCCTCCCGCCCGTGACCGGATCGCCGACCGAACCTGCTTCCTGGCATCGCGTGCCGGTCGAGGCTGGACGCCGCCGGTCAGGAGGTGGCGTGCAGGTACCCGTCCAGCTCGGCGGATAGCGCCAGCTGCGTGGCCTCGTAGGTGGTGGCTCCGTGATCGGCCGCGGCAGCGAAGGATCGGAGCCGATCCGCCAGGTGCCCGAGCGAGGCGAGCAGCGGCTCGCCGACGGTGACCGCGGCCGCGCCGATAGCCGAATTGGGCATGGCCTGCCCGACTTTCGCGATCAGATCCACCGGGTCGATATTCGTGACGGCGTCGGCCTCACCCCTGAGGCCCGCCGCCATGATGCGCAGCGCCGTGATGTCGGCGCGCAGCATGTCCGCCATGGTTCCCCCTGTCGTCGTGCACCACACCCTAGCGGCGGTCGGCCGGGTGGGCTCGGTGAGAACGGCGCGGTGTGGACAACGCGGTGGCTGTTCACATTTCGGCGCCGGGGTTCACTCCTCGCGGCGGGCGGCTTCGCGCGCCAGGGCGCGGTCGCGCTGTTCCTCGAAGCGCAGGACGTCGTTTCCGAGGCGCTCCACGTAGGCGGCCAGGTCGTCGCGGATCCGCTCGCCGCGGCCGGAGTAGTCGGTGCGATCGAAGATGTTCCAGCGGCGCAGCACCGGCATGACCACCTCGTCGAGGTGCTGGCGCAGGTCGTAGATCCCGTACTTGGCGATGAGGACGCTGTTGCGCCGGAACTCGGGCATGCCGGCGCCGGGCATCCGGAAGTTCTGGACGACCGCCGCGACGGCCGCCAGCGCGTCGTCGGGAACCAGGTCCAGGGCGGCCGCGCAGATATTGCGGTAGAAGACCATGTGCAGGTTCTCGTCGGCCGCGATGCGCGTGAGCATGCGGTCGGCGCGGGGTTCGTGGCAGGCCTTGCCGGTATTGCGGTGCGAGACGCGGGTGGCCAGCTCCTGGAATGTCACGTACGCGACGCCGTGCAGGATGGTGTTGTCGCCGGTCCCGGTGGGGTCGTCGATGCCTTGGGAGAGGCAGATCATGCGCGCGTTTTCCAGCGCGACCGGATCGACGGCGCGCGTCACGATCAGATAGTCGCGGATCACGATGCCGTGGCGATTCTCTTCGGCGGTCCAGCGGTCGACCCAGGCGCCCCACGCGCGGTCGCGGGAGAAGGCGTGGGAGATCAGCCGATGATAGGAGGGCAGATTGTCCTCGGTGAGCAGGTTGGTGACCATGGCTGCGCGCGCGACCGGACTGAGCCGAGATTGATCTTGTTCCCAATCGATTCCGCCCATGGCGGCGAAATTGCGGCCTTCGTCCCACGGGACGTAATCGTGCGGGTGCCATTCCTTGGCCAACCCCAGATGCCGGTTCAGATTCGCTTCCGCCACGGGTTCGAGTTCCGCCAGCAACTCCACCGGAGTCATCGAGCCGGTCCCGCGGGTCTCGGTGATCATGGATTTCGTCATGTCGTGTCCCTGTATTACGACTTGTCTCCCCATCCGTTCGTGAGCCTACTCGGGTATACGGCGTATCACCGGGGCGCGTTCACAAGACGACCGTTCCGTTGCCGATGGCGCACAGGACTATTCGGACAACCCTGGTCACGGCCCTCCGATCGCGTTAATGTTGACCCCCGCGTATGCGATTCACCGGGGAAATTTCGTCTGCGATACCTGAGGAGAGGCGGATGGCGGCCGTTCCCGCAACAGCGAGGAAGGCCCTGCCCACCGTCGTGTGCACCCTGCTGGTGTCGGCCGCGGCCGTCTGGCAGCGGGACGCGGTCCTGACGGGAGTGCACGCCCTCGCCGGAGCGGACCCGCGCTGGCTGCTGGTCGCCGCGCTGGCCACCCTCGCCCTGTGGCCCACCTCGGTTTTCATGTTGCGCGGCTCCATACCCGCGCGGCCGACCACCGGGCAGTTGTTCGCCCTGCAGCTCGCGGTGCCCGCTATCGGGCTGGTGCCCGCGGCCTCACTGTTGCTGCGCCTGCGATTCCTGCGCCGGACCGGGCTCAGCCGTACCGGGGCGATGGCGTCCATGGGATTGATGGGGTTCGCCGCGCTCATGGTCCGGGTGCCGCTGGTGGTGGTCGCGGTGCTGGCCGCGCCGAGTTTGATGAGTCGCCATGGCGCACAGCCCCCGTGGCACGACCTCGGTGCGCGAACGTCGGGTACGTGGCATCACTTCGTGGGCGAGAACCCCTGGCGCACAGCGCTGATCATGGTCGCGATGCTGATCGCGGCAGGCGTCGTGGCGGCCGTGGCGGGTCTGGTCCTGCATCGGCGGGTGACCGCGCAGGGCGGTTGGCGACGGCTGCCCGAACGGCTGCGGCATGCCCGCTCCGATGCCGAGTTCGCGTGGAAGTCCGTGGCCACCACCGCTTTCCGGCCGCGGCGGGCGGCGGCGTTGTGGATCTGCGCGCTGTTGCAGCCGCTGCTCATGGTGGTGGCGTTGTGGGCGGTGTTGCACGCGGTCGGGGCGGATCTCAGCCTGCCGGACACCTTCGTGGTGGAACTGGTGACCGTGGCGCTGGCTCCGCTGGCACCGTCCCCCAACGGCGTGGCCACCAAGGAGATCACCATCGCGGCGGGCCTCACCGCGGTCGCGGGCCTGACCGCCGGGGTGGCGGTGGGCGCGGCCCTGGGGTTCCGGCTCCTCACCTTCTGGTGCCAGATCCCGCTGGGCCTCGCCTCCTTCACCTATCTGAACCACCGTCGCGCCATCTGACGCGACGGGTCCGGGCTCAGTTGTTGGGCTTGCAGTCGATGGTCGCGTACTTGGCGATGCCGCCCCATTTGGTCTGCGCGACGCCCGCGGCCTGATGCTTGCCACGCTTGGCGTCGACGGTCAGGGTGGGCAGGGTCTGGCCGTCCCAGGTCTGGGCGTTGCAGGTCCAGGTCGGCGCGGCGGCCTGGGCGGTCGCGGCGTCGACGGCGGCGACGACCGGGGTCAGCGAGAGGACGGCCACCGGCAGGCCGACCAGATACTTCATGCGCACGTGGACTCCTTGTGCGGTCGCGGGCGAGCTGAGCGAACAGCAGCCCAGATTCTCGCACGGCTCCGGCGAGCCCGCCCGCGAACCGGACGGTCATGGTCGACGATGGGGGCACTTTCGACCGACGCCGGGCGTTGATCGACGTAAGGCCGGCCACGAAGAAGGAGTCCGCCGCCATGTCATTCCTGGGTTCACTGATCGGGCTCGCCCTGACGCTGTTCATGCTGCTGCTGATCGCCCGCCTGATCATCGACTGGATCGGCGTCCTCGGCGACACCCCGCCCGCGCTGCGCAAGGCCCGTGATGTCGTGCACCGCCTGACCGAGCCGGTGATCGCCCCGGTCCGCCGGATCCTCAAGCCGATTCGCCTCGGCGGCGTCCAGATCGACCTGGCCTTCACCGTCGTCTTCATCGCCGTGCTGGTGCTGCGCGCGATCGCTTTCAGTCTGTAGCAAGCCCGGAACATCCTCCGTCCCTCGACGATCGGATCGAACCATGACAAGCGCTGACCTGCTGGTGGACGCCTTCGGCCGGATCAAGGAGAACGTCCACGGCACCGTCGCCGACCTCACCCAGGCCGAGCTCGGCATCCAGCCCGACGGCGACGCCAACTCCATCGCCTGGCTGATCTGGCACCTCACCCGGGTCCAGGACGACCACATCGCCGACGTCGCCGGCACCGAGCAACTCTGGACCGCCGGCGGCTGGTCCACCCGCTTCAACCTCCCCTTCGACGCCACCGCCACCGGCTACGCCCACAACCCCACCGACGTCGCCGCCCTCGCCGACGTCCCCGCCGACCTCCTCCTCGCCTACTACGACGCCGTCCACGCCGCCACCATCACCTACGTCTCCACTCTCACCGACGCCGATCTCCCCCGCATCGTCGATACCCGCTGGGATCCCCCGGTCACCCTCGGCGTCCGCCTCGTCAGCGTCATCGACGACGACATCCAGCACGCGGGCCAAGCCGCCTACATCCGGGGAATGCTCCTGCGCCGCCGGTGAGCGTTACCAATGCAGTTCTGCGGCATATTGTTTCGCGACGACGCGGACTCAGTAGTGGATGGGGCCGTGGGCTGGGGAGCGCGTGACGATCAGGACCAGGCGTAGGTGACGCCGGTCAGCTTCTCACTCAGCTCCCAGAGCCGCCGCGCCTGGAAACGGCTGTAGGCCAGCGGATTCCGCAGCGTCCGGCGCGGATATCCGAACGCTTCGAACGCGGGCCCGCAGTAGGAGTTTCCGGCCAGCCCCGGCGTGGTGGCGGCATAGAGCTGCGGCAGCGCGCCCTTGGCGTCGGATTGGGCCAGCGAGAACAGCATTCGCTGCTGCATCGCCGCGATGACCGCCGCCACACCCCTTTCCGGCGCGGACGTGTAGAGATTGGTCGCCGACAGACCCGGATGCGCCGCCACCGCGGTCAGATGCACCCCCGCCGCCCCGGCCCGGCGGTGCAGTTCCGCGGTGAACAGGAGATTGGCGAGTTTCGATTGGCTGTAGGCGGGCCAGCGCACGTACACCCGCCGCCAGTTCGGATCCAGCCAGTTGATCATCCCGCCCCACGCCGCGATGGACGACACGGTCACCACCCGCGGTTCGGGGGCGCGCAGCAGCAGCGGCAGCAATGATCCGGTCAGCGCGTAGTGGCCCAGGTGATTGGTGCCGAACTGGGCGTCGAACCCGTCGGCGGTGCGCTGATCCCGCGGCAGGGCCATCACTCCGGCGTTGTTGACCAGGATGTCGATCGGCGTACCGCGGACATCGAGGTGGTCGGCGGCGCGGCGGATGGAGGCCAGGTCGGCCAGATCCAGTGGCAGCACTTCGGGTTTCGGTCCGGTGGCGGCGGCCCCGACCTGCTCCAGGGCGGCCGCGGCCTTGATCTCGTTGCGGCAGGCCAGCAGGACGTGCGCGCCCTTGGCGGCCAGGGCCTCGGCGGTGCGCAGGCCGAGTCCGCTGTTGGCGCCGGTGATCACGGCGGTGCGGCCGGTCTGATCGGGGATGTCGTGGATGGTCCAGCGGCGGGCGATCACGGGCGGGCTGGTCACGGTGGGCCGGTGCGGGGCCTCGGTCATGCGATCGGTCTCCTTGCAGCGAATCTCCGTCTGAGACAATGTACCCGGAGCTGCCGAACCGCGACAGTCGAGCAGGCGGCCGAAGAACCCGCCCGAATCCGGTCGGTCGCATTTCCACCGGAGGCCGCGCAGGTTACCAACCATTTCTGAGTGTCGGTGCCGCACTTCGGCGATTCTCGGGTTAACCTCGCAGGCGCTCGCGAATTCTCTGCAGGACTTGCCAATTGGCCGAAAAGGACACGCGAAAAGTGAATAGCCTCGCAGAATTCTCCACCCGGAATGGCGGATTCCAAAATGTCGTGGTCACCGCCGTGGAGATGACGACCTCGATCGCCCCCGACACCGAGGGCACCTGGCAGGGACTTTTGTCCGGAGCCAGTGGCATCAGCACCCTCGACGACCCGGAAATCACCAAGCTGAACCTGCCGGTAACCATCGGTGGCAAACTCGCGGCTGATCCGACCGACGAACTCGATCGGGTCAAGAAGCGCCGCATGTGTTACGTGCAGCAAATGTCGTACGTGATGGGAAAACGCCTGTGGAACACGGCGGGCAACCCCGACGTCGACAAGGACCGCCTGGGCGTGTGCATCGGCACCGGGCTCGGCGGCGCGGACACCATCGTGGACGCCAATGACGCCATGCGCGACCACGGCTACCGCAAGGTCTCGCCGTTCGCGGTGCCGATGTCCATGCCCAATGGCGTCTCCGGCGTGGTCGGCCTGGAGATCGGGGCGCGCGCGAGCCTGGTCACCCCGGTCTCGGCGTGCGCGTCCGGCAACGAGGCGCTGGTGCACGCCTGGCGTTCGATCGTGCTCGGCGAGGCCGACATGGTGGTGGCGGGCGGCGTCGAGGGCTACATCAATCCGGTGGCCATCGCCGGATTCTCGATGGCGCGCGCCCTGAGCACCCGGCTCGACGAGCCCGAGCGGGCTTCCCGCCCCTTCGATCGGGACCGTGACGGTTTCGTGTTCGGCGAGGCGGCCGCGCTGCTGCTGGTCGAATCCGAGGACCACGCGCGGGCGCGCGGCGCGAAGCCGTTGGCGCGCTTGCTGGGCGCCGGTCTCACCGCCGACGGCTATCACATGGTCGCCCCGGATCCCGAGGGCGCGGGCTGCGCGCGGGCCATGCGCCGGGCCATCGAATCCGCGGGCGTGCGGCCCGAGGAAGTGGATCACGTGAACGCGCACGCCACCGGAACCAGCATCGGGGATCTGGCCGAGGCCAAGGGGATCACCGCCGCGGTGGGCACGCATCCGTCGGTGTACGCGCCCAAGTCGGCGCTGGGGCATTCGGTGGGCGCGGTCGGCGCGCTGGAGGCGATCATCTCGGTGCTCACGCTGCGTGATCAGGTGATTCCGCCGACGCTGAACCTGGAGAATCAGGATCCGGACGTGGAGCTGGATGTGGTGCACACGCAGCCGCGCAAGACCGGAGTGGAGTTCGCACTGAACAATTCGTTCGGATTCGGCGGGCACAATGCGGCGGTGTTGTTCGGTCGTTACTGACCGGTACAGTCGGGCGCCGCGGGCGCCCGGCGGACCGTAGGTCAGCGGGTCGTGCGTTTCGTATTCGGCCACCCCGGTTTCCCCGGCGTGGCCGGGGAAATGGCAGTGTTTATGCCGGAACCCGGGGGACACCAAACATCTTGGGAGCCGCCGGAATACGATAGCCGCGCACGACCCGTTACCTACGAGGGAGATGAACGCATGGCCGACCAACCGCCCGCCGAACCACCCACCCAGAGCGCCCGGGTGATCCTCGCGGTGCTGGCGCTAGCCATTATCAGCGCGCTCGTGGCGGCGGCCATGCTCGCCGGAGGCTGATCGTCTGAGACATCTGCCCGAATTGCCCGAGATATCGGCCCGTTTCGTGGGTCCCGTGCAGCGCGACGCCTAAGCCGTCGCGCTGTGCGGACGGGTCCCCGAATCCGGGTCCAGGCCCGCCAATTCGTCGAAGCGGGCCCGCACCTTTTCGTGGTACATCGCGAACAGGTCCTCGAACAGCGCCAATTGCGCCGGTGAGGGCCCACCCTCGGCTTCCCAGACCGCGAGCAGGGCGCGCCACACCAGGACGTGCAGATCGGCGGAGACCGCGAAGTACGCTTCGACCGCTTCGGGTACCTCGAACAGCATCTCCCCCACCGAGTTCAGCACCGCGCGCTGCATGGTGTGGCCCAGGTCGGTGAGAATCGCGCGCACCAGACCGAGCTCGATGCCGAGCAGGCGGGTGTGGTCGGGTTCCGCGCCGCGGGCCTCGGTTTCGAGCGCGTCGACCCGGGCGGTCAGTTCCCCGGGTGCGATGCCGCGCTCCGCGGCGGTGTAGTCGAGCAGGGCGTCGAGCACGATGGCGCGTTCGGCGGCCACGATATTGCCGAACATCTCCGAGGCGACCTCGGGCGCGTGCAGGCTGAGCCGGAACAGCCGCCGGTACACGTCCACCCCACCGGCGCGGCGCACGTCACGCACGCTGAACCCGCGGCCGCGGTGGGCGTCGACGAAACCATAGGACTCCAACCGGCCCAGCACCAATTGCGCCGTGGCCCGGTTCATCTCGAATTCCTCGGCGACCTGGCGCACCGACGGCATCAGGTCACCGGGTGCGTATTCCCCGGTCGCGACGCGGCGAGCGAGCTCGTCGGCGACATCGGCCACGACCGTCTGGGCACCCATCCCGTCACCTTTCGACAACTTTCGGATACGTCCCAGACAGTTTAGGCTCTGGTGTGCCAAACTGCACGTGCATGGGCTATTCCGCAGACCCTGACGCTGCCGTGCACCCGATGGCCCTGCCGCGCACACAATGGGGTGAGCAATGTCGATTCGGCGAATCCGGGAACGGACAGCGGGTGACCCCGGCGGCCCGCCGATCCGCGCTGCCGTCCGCAATGCCCGGATCGCCAGTCTCCCGGTCGCATTCGCGGGCCGCCAGGCCGCCGGCGTCGGCAAACGCGCCCTGGGCCGCTCGGCCGCCGAGGTGGATTCCGAGATCCGGCTGCGCACCGCCCAGCACATCTTCGAAGTGCTGGGCGAATTGAAGGGCTGCGCAACCAAACTCGGCCAGCTGCTCTCGCTCTACGAGCTGGCCCTGCCCGCCGAGATCGCCTCGCCCTACCGGACCGCGCTGACCCAGCTGCAGGAATCGGTGCCCACCATGCTGCCGGCCACCGTGCACGAGGCGATGATCGCGGGCCTGGGCGCTCAGTGGCGTTCGCGGTTCACCGAATTCGACGACCGCCGGGCGGCGGCCGCCTCGATCGGACAGGTGCATCGCGCGGTGTGGAACGACGGCCGCCCGGTGGCGGTGAAGGTCATGTATCCGGGCGCGCACGCGGCGGTGCTCGCCGATCTCGAACAGCTGCGCCGACTCTCGGTGCTGGCGACGGTGTTCGCGCCCGGGGCGGACGTGCCCGCGGTGACCGAGGCGATCTGCACCTGCGTCGCCGACGAACTCGACTACGTCGCCGAGGCCGAACATCAGCGCCGGTTCGCACTGGCCTACGCGGGCGACCCGGACTTCGCCATCCCGGACGTGATCGTCCAGCAGGGCGATGTGATCGTCACCGAATGGCTCACCGGCACACCGGTTTCGCGGATCATCGAGTCGGGCACGCCCGCCGAGCGCAGCCGGGTCGGCCTGCTGATCATCCGTTTCCTGCTGTCGGCGTGGACCCGCACCGGCCTGCTGTACTGCGATCCCCACCCGGGCAATTTCCGGATCCTCCCGGACGGGCGGCTGGGCGTGGTGGATTTCGGGGCCTGCACGCCCTGGCCGCCCCCGGGGTTCGAGGAGCTGGTCGGCGAGGTGATGGACGCGGCGTTCAACGGCGGCATCCCGGAACTGGACGCGGCGGTCCGCCGCCACGGCTTCGTCCGCCCCGGCCGCGACTACGACGTGGCCGCGCTCGCCGAGGGGTTGGACGCCGTCGGCGAGCCGCTCACCGTGCCCACGTTCCGCCTCACCACCGCCTGGCTGCGCGGCCACGTCCGCTCGGTTCTGGCGCCCCGGCTCTCGAACGTCCACCGCCAACTGGACATGCCCGCCTACTTCACCCCCTTCGCGCGCTGTTTCCTCACCGCCCTGGGCGTGGTCTGCCAGCTGGAGACCGAGGGCCCGATCCGCGCCGAATTCGCCCGCTGGTCCCCGGAATTGGCCGCGGTGTTCGACCGCTACGACACCCTCCACGCCGCGCCTGCCGACCTGGCGGTGGTGCGCCACCTGCGGCCGGTGCCGAACGATCGGCGCGCCTGGATCGTCGGCTGAACCGAGAACCCTCCGCTGAACCGAAAACCCGCAGTCGCGCAGCCGATCCCGATACCATCGACTGGGAGGTGCGCCATGACGAAGGTGCTCTTGATCACCGGCGATGCCGCCGAAGACCTCGAAGTCATGTACCCGTACCAGCGCCTGCTGGAGGAGGGGTACGAGGTCGACATCGCGGCTCCCGCACGCAAACAACTCCAGTTCGTGGTCCACGATTTCACCGCGGGCTTCGACACCTACACCGAGAAGCTCGGCCGCACCTGGCCCGCCGATCTGGCGTTCGGCGAGGTCGATCCGGCCGAGTACGCCGCCCTGGTGGTGCCCGGCGGCCGCGCGCCCGAGTATCTACGCGGCGACCCGGACTGCCGCCGCATCGTCCAGCACTTCGCCCAGGCCGACAAGCCGATCGCCGCCCTGTGCCACGGCCCGCTCATCCTCGCCGCGGCCGGGGTGCTGCGCGATCGCTCGTCGAGCGCCTACCCGGCCCTGGAACCGGATATCGCCGCCGCGGGCGCCCGCTGGGTCGACAGCCCGGATCACGTCGACGGCAATCTGGTCACCGGCCGCGCCTGGCCCGACCATCCGCAGTGGATGCGCGCGTTCCTGGAGGTCCTGCGCAAGGCGGCCCCATCGGTTCACTGAACCAGGGCATAGACCGAGTCTATGCATCCATCGGAATGTGCCTGCTACCGGCGGAAGTGCGGTCGGGCCAAGGTGGAGGCATGACCACCGTGACCTTCCGCCGAACCGTTCCCGCCGCGACCGCCGCCCGCGTGGATACGACGACCTCGGAACGTTCGGGCGGCCGGGAGCCGCTGCGGTACCTGGCGCCGAACTGGTTCGCCGTGGTGATGGGGACCGGGATCATCGGGAACGCGGCGGCGACCCTGCCGATGCGGTTCCCCGGATTGCGGGGCGCCGCGACTCTCGCGTGGGCGCTGGCCGCGCTGATCCTGATCGTCCTGGCCGGGGCGTGGGTGCTGCACTGGCGGCGCTATCCCGAGGAGGCCCGCGGGCACGGGATGCATCCGGTGATGATGCAGTTCTACGGCGCCGCGCCCATGGCGTTGATGACCGTCGGCGCGGGCACTCTGATGCTGGGCAAGGACGTCATCGGGTTGTCCGCCGCCGTGACCGTCGACTGGGTGTTGTGGTCGGCGGGAACGGTTCTCGGATTGCTGACCGCGGCGAGCATCCCCTTTCGGATGATCACCCGGCACCACTTCGATCCCGATTCGGCGTTCGGCGGCTGGCTCATGCCGGTGGTGCCGCCCATGGTGTCGGCGGCGCTGGGCGCGTTGCTGGTGCCGCACACTCCCGCCGGGCAGGCCCGGCTGACCATGTTCGTGGCGTGCCTGGCCATGTTCGGCCTGAGCCTGATCGCCTCGCTGGTCACCATCACCCTGATCTGGTCGCGGCTGCTGCATCACGGGCTGCCGCCCGCGGGGATGGTCGCGACCGTGTGGCTGGTGCTGGGCCCGCTGGGCCAGTCGGTGACCGCCGCGAGTGCGCTGGCCGGTGTCGCCCCCGGCGCGGTGGATGAGCGCACCGCCGCCGGCATGGATGTCTTCACCGTGCTGTTCGGTGTTCCCGCCTGGGGATTCGCCATGCTGTGGCTGGCCCTGGCGGTCGCGGTCACCTGGCACGCCCGCACCTCGATGCCGTTCAACCTGACCTGGTGGGGCTTCACCTTCCCGCTCGGCTGCTGTGTCACCGGCAGCACCGCCCTCTACGGCCACACCGGCGCGGATCTGTTCGCGGTCACCGCCGTGGCCCTCTACGCGCTGCTGGTCGCCGCCTGGCTGGTCGTGGCCGCGAAGACCGTCCGCGGGCTGGTGCTGGGCGAGCTGCTGCGGCCCGCCCGCTAGGGCACGGTCCGGGACCGATCGTGGCCGATGCGATCGAAACGGCCGCGCTGTAACCCCGCCCGCTATCTACTGACAGACGTGAACACGCGTCGAGCTCTTCGATGGATGCGGGAAGCGGCGGTTCATGGTGCGACGGGTCGAATCCGAGCGCCGGACGCAGCCGGACGCGAGTTCCGGCTCGGGTCGGGAGTTGCGGCTGGTGTCCGGTGACAGCTACCCCGGCTGGGAAGCGGTGTACCGCGACAACGCGACGTGGGTGTACGCGTTGATGTTCGGCAAGGTCGGCAACCGGCCCGATGCCGAGGATCTGACCGCCGAGGTGTTCACCGCGGCATTGAAACCGCTGCGCATGACGGCCAGCGTCCCCGAGGTGCGGGCCTACCTGCGGGCCACCGCCCGCACCGTGCTGGCAGCGCACTGGAAGGCCCGCATGGGCCGGGAGATCACCACCATCGACGGCGACATCGCCGACGATCCGCCGGAGGAGTTCCACGACTCGGGCGCCGAGGCGCGCGCGAAGGCGGTGTTGTCCGAACTCCCGGACCGCTACCGCCGGATCCTGGAACTGCGTTTCCTGCAAGGTCTCTCGATCCGGGAATCGGCGCAGACCCTCGGGGTGACGGTGGCGAATGCGAAGGTGTTGCAGCATCGGGCGGTGCAGAGGGCGGCCCAGCTGACTGAGCGAGGTGTGCGGTGAGCGGGCGGGATGTGCGGCGGTTCGTCGACGAACTACTGGCGGGCAAGCGGTCCACGGGATTCACCCCCGGCGAGGCCGAGGCCGAGGAGATGCGCGCGGCCATCGAGCTGCGCGCCGCCCGGCTGGGCAGTGACGCGCCCAGCGAGGAGTTCCTGAGCGGCCTGCACCGGCGGCTGGCCGCCGAGATGGAGGAACCGGAGCCGGAATCGGCGGCGCCCACCGGGTATCGCCGCCGCAATCTGCTGATCGGGACCTCGGCTGCCGCGGCCGCCGCCACGGTCGGCGCGGTCGTGGATCGCACCCTGCTCGGACACGGCCAGGAGGGTTCGCCGCCCGCCGCTCAGCAGACGCCGCTGTCGCCCAATTCCGGTGCGTGGCTGCCGATCGCGCGGTCCGCGGATCTGCCGGAGGGCGCGACGGTGGCCTTCGACGTGGGGACGGTGAACGGATTCGTGCGCCGCGACAAGGGGAATCCGGTCGCGGTGTCGGGCGTGTGCACCCATCAGGGCTGCAAGCTGTGGCTGGACGCCCCGGCCGAACGGCTGCGCTGCCCCTGCCATTCGACGTCGTTCTCGATCGAGGGTCAGGTGGTCACCCATCAGCTGCCGGTGGCGCCGGCGCCGCTGCCGCTGCTCCAGGTGCGCGAGCACCACGGCACCATCGAGGTGTTCGCGCCCACCGAGCCCGCCTGAGGGTCAATGGCGTTCAGGCGCAACGGTTCCCGTGTAACCCGCTCCCCTATCCATGGATGACCGGTTCGCAGCAGCGAACGGACCCATCCCGGACGGAGGACCGGATTCATGAGACCCACCCGCAGCCCGCGACGCGTAGCCGTCGCCCTCGGGGTCGCCGCGGCGGCCCTGCTCACCGCGACCGCGTGCGGCTCCCCCGGCGGCGGAAAAGCCGCGGATCCGGCCGCGCCCGGATTCACCTTCGCTTCCGGCACCGCCACGCCCGGCATGGTGCCGGACGGCGGGGGCCCGGCCATGCCCGGGATGACCTCGGCGGCGGGCACCTCCGCCGCCGGGAAACCCGCGGCGCCGGCCGGGCCCGATGCCGTCGCCATCGACAATTTCGCGTTCGGACCCAGCTCGCTGACCGTCACGGCCGGGACCACCGTGACCTGGACCAACAAGGACGAGGAGCCGCACACCGTCGTGGCGAACGACGGAAGCTTCCGCTCGCCGACGCTGGGGACGGGCGCGACCTACACATTCGCTTTCCCCAAGCCGGGCACCTTCGCCTACGTCTGCTCGATCCACCCGTTCATGCACGCGACCGTGGTGGTGACGCCGTGAGCACCGATCTCCCCGGCGACGACTACGAGGAAGACTCCCGCGATCCGCAGCGGATGACCCGCCGTCAGCTCATGCGGCACAGTGCCTGGTTCGGCGCGGCGGTGGGCCTGGCGGTGGTGGGCGGCGAGGTGGTGTCGCACGTGGCGGGCAGCGCGTCGGCCGCCCCGGCCCGGCCGACGCTGCGGTTCGCACAGGTCAGCGACAGCCACATCGGGTTCACCGGGACCGCGAACACCGGTGTCACCGACACCTTCTGCGAGGCCATCTCGCAGGTGAACTCGCTGGGCTATCAGCCCGATTTCGTGATCCACACCGGTGATCTGACCCACCTGGCGACGGCGGAGCAGTTCGATCAGGTCAAGCAGATGATGGGCGGGTTGTCGACGCCGCACGTGTTCACGGTTCCGGGAGAACATGATTCGAGTGATGATGGCGGCTCTCGATACCGGTCCGTCTTCGGTAACGGCGCGCGCGGTGACGGCTGGTACAGCTTCGACATCGCGGGCGTACACGTGATCGGGTTGGTCAATACGCTCAACCTGAAGGACCTCGGCCATCTCGGGCAGGATCAGCTCGACTTCGTCCGGAATGATGTGGCCGGGTTGTCCAGCGACACACCGATCATCGTGTTCAGCCACATCCCGCTGTTCGCCATGTACCCCCAATGGGGCTGGGGCACAGACGATGCCACGCAGGCGCTCAGCTACCTGCGGCGGTTCTCGTCGGTCACCTGCCTCAACGGCCATGTGCACCAGCTGTTCACGAAGACCGAGGGCAATGTCACCTTCTACAGCGGCACCACCACCGCCTATCCCCTACCCAAACCCGGCGACGGGCCCGCGCCCAAACCGGTGACGCTGCCCGCGGGCAAGCTGCACCAGGCGCTGGGAATTCGCGAGGTGACCTTCCAGAAGGGGCGACAGCAACTCGCTATCAAGGAACAGGCGCTGAAATGACCACTGCCGACCGGCGTGTCGCTCGCGGGTCTCACATCGGTGTCATTTCTCAGGGATGACCTCGTGCTGGAAGATCGAAAACGGCGAGTAATCTACTACGCTGGGCAGTAACAAGATGCTGTGCAGCGATGCGGCGCACGGCGATTACAGGAGGGAAGCCATGCCACCCCGCCGTTTTCGGACGAACGCCGCAGCGAGCGTATTGGTCACGCTCACGCTGGTGCTGGCGGCGTGCTCGTCCAATCTCCCGAGCGGGAAGGTCGGTCCGCGCACGCCGGTCGAGCAGTCCATCGTGGTGTCGCCCGCGCCGGGCTCGGACAAGGTGGATCCGTCGGCGCCGGTGAAGGTGAGCACCACCGGGGGTGTGCTGACCGACGTCGTGCTCACCAACGACGACGGCAAGGTCATCGAGGGCACCTACACGCCGGACAAGACCGCGTGGAAGCCCAACGACCAGCTCGGCTACGGCCGCACCTACACACTGAAGGCTTCCGGCGTCGATGTGACCGGTCCCACCGGGCCGATCACCTCCACCTTCACCACCATCAACCCGAAGAACCAGACGAAGGTGTACCTGAACACCACGGGCGGGCAGGCCATCGTCGACGGCAACAGCTACGGCGTGGGCATGGTCATCGTCGCGCACTTCGACGAGGACATCCCGGACCGGGCGGCCGCGCAGAAGCGACTGGTCGTCACCACCGATCCGCCGGTGGAGGGCTCCTGGTACTGGCTGGACAACCGCAATGCGCACTGGCGGCCCAAGGAGTACTGGAAGACGGGCACCAAGGTGAACGTGGCGGCCAACCTGTACGGCGTGGAGGTCGGCAACGGGCTGTTCGGTCAGGAGGACGCGAAGTCGCGCTTCGTGATCGGGCCCTCGCATGTGTCCATCGCCGACGACAACACCAAACAGGTGCAGGTGTTCGAGAACGGTCAGCTGATCCGCACCATGCCCACCTCCATGGGGCGCGGCGGATCGGAGACCGTCGCGGGCAAGACGTTCACGTTCTGGACCATGCCCGGCACCTACACGGTGATGGACAAGGCGAACCCGGTGATCATGGACTCCTCGTCGTACGGGCTGCCGATCAACTCGCGGCTCGGGTACAAGGAGACCATCGGCTGGGCGACCCGCATCAGCACCGACGGCATCTACCTGCATCAGCTGGACTCCACGGTCTGGGCGCAGGGCAATACCAACCTCTCGCACGGCTGCCTCAACCTCAATGCCGAGAACGCGCAGTGGTTCTTCAACTTCGCGCAGCCCGGCGATGTGGTGGAGGTGCACAACACCGGCGGGGCGACCCTGGAGGTGTGGCAGAACGGCGACTGGACGCTGCCGTGGGATCAGTGGCTGGCCGGTAGCGCCGGCTGACGCCGCTCGCGCGCGGCCAGTTGCCCGGTGCGCGCGAGATACCAGGCCGCGACACAGAATTCGGCGGCCACCGTGCCCCACACCAGTGTCCACACCGAGTGCGTGCGCAGGGTGAGCAGCAGGGCGGTGGCCGCCACCGCGGTCCCGATCACCGCGCCGATCATGATGCCGACGGTGTCCTGGCGGACGGGCAGGATCGCGGTGGTGACGAACGAGGTGGTGGCGGTGGCGACCAGGATGCACACCTCGACCCGCAGCATCGGTACCACGGCGCGGAATTCGTCGTCGTAGATGACCCGCACCGCGAGCGGCGCGGCGATCCACATCCCCGCCACCGCAACGGCTGCCACCATCACGCAGGCGGCCAGGGCGCGCAGCTCGTGCCGCCAGAAGCCCGGGTCGGTGCGCTCGCGTGCCATCCGGGGCAGTAGTGCCAGCCCGATCGGATCCAGCAGGGACTGGGCGGCGCGCACGAGTTTGTCGCCCGCCGAATACAACCCGAGCGAGGCGGCGTCGAGCACCGACGAGTACACGGTGGCCGTCCCCTGCCCGTAACTGGTCACCAGCAGCCGGGAGGCCAGCACGGGCGCGCCCTTGCGCAGGATCATCGCCACCTTGCTCGGCCGCCCGGGTTTCCCGAACCGCTTGTTCGCATCCCACCAGGTCAGCGCGACCGTGACCGCGGACGACAGCAGCAGGCACACCAGGACCACCTCGGCGTGCGGCAGCCGTGGCAGCACCCCGACCAGCAGCACGAGATACACCACCCGCCCGGCGATCTGATACGACATCGAGGCCCCGAATCTGGCCTGCCCCACCAGCAGCCAGTCCTCGGACATCGACAGGAACCCCCCGACGAACAATCCGAGCAGGATCATCCGCAGATGTGCTCCGGCACCGAACGACAGTCCAGCCGCCAGCGCCACCCCGAGCGCACCGAGCCCGGCCGCCCGCACCGCGAGGTAGCTCCCCCGCAGTTCATCGAGTCCTTCATCCCCGAGCAGCGCGGCCAGGAAGGTGTTGATCCCGAGATCCACGACCAGCGATCCGAGGAAGTACGCCGACATCCCGATGGCCAGCAGCCCGACGCCGCTCACCCCGAGCATCCGCGCGGTGAGCGGCACCGTCACCGCGGTCACCAGGAACTGCCCGTACTTCCCGAGGCTGACGAACCCGATGTCCCGCAGGACCGGCAGCAGCCCGTCCTCGGCCACCTTCGCCCGCACGCGTCCGACCAACGCGCCACCCAGGTATCGCCGATCCGCCATAGCGGTCCCTCTCTCCCCGACCGCACACCCCGGGCGGACGACGAAATTCTCCCGCCGCGCCACCCACCCCGCCACTCGATGCCGCCCGGAGCGGGGAAACCGTAACGCCCTGTTCAAATGAACCGTTCAGTCCCGCAACCGGACCCGCGACCGCCCCAAATACCGGCCGCCCTCCCCCGCTGCCTGCACACTGGTCCCCATGGAGATCACATCGGCCGTCGGAGCGATCCTCGGCGCGTTCGGATTGTCGGGCGCGGCGGGGCTCAATGCCTGGCTTCCCCTGCTGGTGGTGGGCGTCGCCGACCGCATGGGCTGGATCGACCTCGGCTCCTCCTACGGCTGGCTCTCCTCCACCCCGGCCTTGATCGTGATCGCCCTGCTGCTGGTCTTCGACCTCATCGGTGACAAGATCCCCGCCATCGACTCGGTCCTGCACGCCATCGGCACCCTCGTGGCGCCCGCCTCCGGCGCGATCCTCTTCACCGCCGAGACCAGCATCTCCGCGAACCTCCCGCCCGCCGTCGCCGCCATCCTGGGCGCGGTCACCGCGGGCAGCGTCCACGCGGGCCGCACGGTGGCGCGCCCCTTCGTCACGGGAACCACCGCGGGCGTGGGCAACCCGGTGGTCTCCACCGCCGAGGACGGCACCTCCCTGCTCCTGACCGTCCTGGCCCTGGCAGTCCCCGTCCTCGCCTTCGCCGCCATCCTGCTGCTGCTCATCTTCCTGGGCTGGTTGGCTTTCCGAGCCCGGCGCTGGCTCCGCGCCCGGCGAGCCCGCAAGGACCGCGAACCGGACCGGCTCCAGCCGTGACCCCCGCTTCGTCAGCCGGGAATCGCGCGCCTGGCCCGTAGCGGGATCCGATCGCGAAACGCCTCGGTGGCGGCCGCGACGTCGTACGGTGTCGCCGCATCCTCGATCTCGTTGCGGTACAACACCCGTCCCGCGACGGCGTCCAGGTCGAACCCCCACACCATCGACATGAGCGGGTTGATGAACAGCTCGTAGTCCCCGCTCCGAGTCCGCGGCACCGACCGGTGATCCCCGAACTCCCCGCGCGCCGCATCGGTGATGGACGCACACACGATGCTCTCCCGATCAGGCGTGTTCCCCTGCACGTACGCCACCGCGTCGAGCCACTCGTCCACGGCCCGAATCCCCGGCGTCAAACCGAAAACACCTTGGTAGGCACCCATTGTGGCCAGCGCTGCCACGTTCTCGAGGAAATGCGCGTGGCACAGCCCGTGATGCGCGTCCACCCCGAACCCGACACACGCCACCGTCTTCACCGGCACATCCAGCGCATGCACCGCCAGCAGACTGGTGATGTCCTCGACCGGCGTCCCCAGCCCGGCCTCGTCCCCGGTCATCAGCAGATCGGTCCCGCCATCGACCAATACGACCCCGTCGACGCCCAATTCGTCTGCCAGCCACCGATAAGCGGCGCGAACCGCCTTCGTCCCACCCTTCTTGATCAGGTACACCCGGTCCCCATATCCCCGCCCGGCCAACCACGCGGCGAGATGCTTCTCCGGGAAATAGGGCCGCGGCCCATCGGAATCCGGCCGCGTGTCGAAAACCCCTGGTCCGACCTCCACCGCCGATGTGCGCTTCGCGGCGGTGAAGGTCAGATTCGCCAGGAACACCGTGCGCCCCCGCTCGATCAGGGACAGCGCGATCGGCAGCCCGCTGAGCACGTCGAAACCTCCACCGGCCCCGGCGATCAGAACCCGCTCACAGTCCCGCAGTCGATGCAGGACCGGAGTATCGAACAAGGTAGGCGCTGACACCGGGCCCAGTGTAGGCACGCTTCGTGTCGGGAAAGGGGGCTCAGAGGTTGTGGCGGACCGCGCGCAGGATGAGGTCGGCGACCGCGTCGGGGCGGGAGACACTGACGGCGTGGGAGGCGTCGACCTCGGTGGTGTCGGCCCCGGCGCGTTCGGCCATGAAACGCTGGGCCTCGACGGGGATGTTCTTGTCGGCGGTGGTGAGCAGGGCGAAGGCCGGGATGGTTCGCCAGGCGGCGGCCGCGGCCGGTTCCTCCAGGGCGGCGACGGCGACCGGGCGCTGGGTCACCGCCATGGTGGCGGCGGTGGGGACGTCGGCGGCGAACTGCTGGGGGAACTCTTCCCGGCGGATGTAGAGTTCGGTGGCTTCGCTGCCGTCGGCCCGGCGGTAGGTCGCGGGGCGGGTGGTCGGGCCGAGGGTGGAGCCCGGGAACTTGCCGGTCAGTTCCAGTGCGCTCTCACCGATCTCGGGAATGAAGGCCGCCACGTAGACGAGCGCGGTGACCTGCGACTTCCCTTGGGCGGCAACGCTGATGACGCTGCCGCCGTAGGAGTGCCCGGCCAGCACCACCGGGCCGTCGACGCTGTCGACGACCGAGGCGATGTAGTCGGCGTCGGAGGTGAGTCCGCGCAGGGGGTTGGCGGCCGCGAGGACCGGGATGCCCTCGGCGGCAAGGGTGTCGATGACGCCGTTCCAGCTGGAGGAATCGGCGAACGCCCCGTGCACGAGGACGACGGTCGGGGTTGTGGTCATACGGTGTGCTCCTGAGCTGAGATCGATGGTCAGGCCGGGTACAGCGCCGCGCGCAAGGTCGCGACGGCCTGGGCCACAGCGGCTTTCGCGGCGTGCGTGTCGTGCAGGGCGTTGACCATGACGAAGTCGTGGATGATGCCGCCATAGCGGACCTGGGTGACGGGGACGCCGGCGGCGCGCAGGTTCGCGGCATACGCCTCGCCCTCGTCGCGCAGCACGTCGGCCTCGGCGGTGATGACCAGGGCGGGCGGCAGTCCGGCGAGCTGGTCAGCGGTGGCGCGACGCGGCGAGACGTCGATGCGGGCGCGGTCCTCGGCGCTGGTCGTGTACTGGTCCCAGAACCACTTCATGCCGTCGAGGGTCAGGAAGTAGCCCTCGGCGAACTGCCGGTAGGAGCCGGTGTCGAAGTTGGCGTCGGTGACCGGGTAGAACAGCACCTGCTGGGCGAAGGTGACGTCGCCGCGTTCCTTGGCCATGAGGGTCAGCGCGATGGCCATATTGCCGCCGACCGAGTCGCCGGCGACGGCGAGCCGGGTGGCGTCGAGGCCCTTGCTCGCGCCATCGGTGGTGACCCACTGCGCGATTCGATACGACTGCTCGTTGGCGACCGGGTACTTCACGTCCGGCGAGCGATCGTATTCGGGGAACACGACGGCCGCCCGCGCGCCGACCGCGAGGTCGCGCACCAGCCGGTCGTGGGTGTGCGCGTCGCCGAAGACCCAGCCCGCGCCGTGGGTGTAGACGATGACCGGCAGCGGCTCGGTCACGCCCTGCGGCTTGACGATGCGGGCGCGCACCGACCCGGTGGGACCGCCCTCGACGGTGATCCACTCCTCGTCGATCTCGGGCTTGAAGATGGGCGAATCCTGCACCGAGTCAACGGCTTTGCGACCCTCCTCGGGGGGCAGCTGGTACAGGAACGGCGGCTGGGAGGTGGCGTCCACGAACTCCTGGGCGGCCGGTTCGAGCGAGAGGTGGTGCGGGTTTCCGGACATGATGATCCTTTCCGCGACGCCGGGAATGGGGGCAGGCGCCACGGTAGTCATTTTCGTCCGGAAACACCTCGCGCCGCCCCGCCCTACCGGCCGCGAAATCCACGATTCAGGACACGGCCGCGACCGCCGATTCCTGGTCATCCGCCCAGCTAGCGGACCCGGTCGTCCGGAACCGCTGCTGGTAGCTGCGCGGCGAAACGCCCAGGCGCGCAACGAAGGCCCGGCGCAGCGCCTCACCACTGCCGTAGCCCGCGATCATGGCCGCTTCGGTCACCGTGGACCCGGCGTGCAGCAGGTCCCGGGCGACGCCGAAGCGGATGAAGGCCACGTATTCGGCCGGGGAGCGTTCGAGTTCGGTCCGGAACAGCCGGGTCAGATGCCGGACGCTGACCTGTGCGTGCGCGGCCAGGGTCTGCACGGTGTGCGGGAAGGCCGGATCCGCGCAGATCAGATCGACGACCCGGCGCACCAGCGGGCTGCGCGGCACCGGACCGGTCAGCGAGGCCGAGAACTGCGACTGTCCGCCCGCCCGCTGCATGTAGACAACGAGCAGTTGCGCCGTCCGCCGCGCCACATCCGCGCCGTGATCCTCCTCCACCAGCGCGAGCGCCAGATCCACGCCCGCGGCGACTCCGGCCGAGCTGTACAGGTTTCCGTCGCGCACGAAGATGGCGTCGGCGTCCACCTCGACCGCCGGGTATCGGCGGGCCAGGTCCGGTGCGAACTTCCAGTGCGTGGTCACCCGTCGCCCGTCCAGCAGACCCAGTTCGGCCAGCACCGCGGTCCCGCTGCAGATCGATACCAGCCGCCGGGTGCGCGCGGACAGATGCCGGGTCGCCGCCCGCACTTCCGGCGTCACGAACACCGAGGCGGGCAGCTCACTGCCCGGGATCACCACGGTGTCGAAGGTTCCGGCCTCGGCCGCGGCCCCGTTCACCGCCACCTTCGCGCCGATCGAGGTCTGCACCTCCCGCCCGTCCGGGGACAGTAAGACCACGTCGTAGCCGTGCACCGCCTGATTGGCCTCCATGAAGACCTCGGCGGGACCGGCGAAGTCGAGCATCTTCACACCATCGAAGACGAGGATCCCCACCCTGCGGCGGTTCGTATCGGAAGATTTGGCTGACATGTCCACCAGTATTCTGGAGGCAAGCCTCCAGAACAAGTCGAGTGTGCGAGATCGCAGATTGATATTGATACGGTGACCCCATGGGCAGACCACGGCAGTTCGACGAGCAGGCATTGCTCGCCGCCGCGGTGGAACTCTTCTGGGCGAAGGGTTTCGACACCACGTCGGTCGAAGACGTCTCCCGCGCGACCGGTATCGGCAACGGCAGCATCTACGCCGCCTACACCAGCAAGCGCGGGCTGTTCCTGGCCGCCTTCGAGCACTACTGCGAGCAGCGCGCCCACTTCGTGCGCGAGACCGTCGAGTCGGCTCCCGGCTCCGCGCGCGACGCCGTCCGCACCCTCTGCCGTGCGGTCATCGACGACTGCGCCGCCCACCCCGACCACCGCGGCTGCCTGATGATCAACAGCATCGCCCACCTCGCCACCCGCATTCCCGAGGTGGCCACCATCGCCACCCGCACCACCACGGCCATGGAAACCGCTGTGGCAGACCGGCTCCGCCCGGCCATGCCCCATCCCGACGAGGCCCTGCTCTCAGCCCTCGGCGCCAGCGTCATCATGACCACCCAGGGCCTCATCCAGCTGAGCCGGATCGGCGTCCCCGCGGCCCGCCTCGGCGAAATCGCCGACGTGTCCTGCGAAATCCTCCCGCCGGACTGGGCCGACCTGCCCCGGAGCTGAACGCTCCGGACAGGCGGCGCGGCCGCCGCTGTTCGGCCGGTGACTCCGGGCAGCGGCTCAGGACAGGTCGGAGAACCGAACAGTGCGGGCGACGGCGGTGACGTGAAGGCCATCCGAAGCGGGCGTGATCGACGTCAGGCGGGCGCCCAAGGGGAGCTTCTCCAGCGGGATGGTGAAGGTCAGGGACTCGCTGAGCGCCGCCAGGGACAAGGTGGGGCCACCCGCCGCCGCTTGGATGGACGTCGGGGTCACGACGATGCCGGTGTCGGCGAGAGCCACAGTGACGAAGACCGTTGCGGGAACCGGGATACCGGCCACGGTGAAGGTTCCGGCGACGCGGAGGCCCTCGGGGCTGTCGGAGATGGACTCGACGCCCGCCGGGGCATAGCGCTGGACCGTGTCGTAGGGGACGCGGGCCGTGGCGGTGGCGGTTTCGGCGGTGAGGTTCTCGGTGCGCTTGTTGACGACATCACCCAGCGGCGCCGAGACATTGGTGAGCTCGACGTCCAGGTCGCGGACGGAGATGTCGGGGTCGCTCCAGTCACCGATCCGGATGCCGATGTCGGAGTAGGTGCCATCCAGGGCTTGGGTGAGGAAGGGAAATCCGCCGATGGTGACCTTGGGCTGCTCGGGCAGCTTGTAATCGGCGGCGATCTGGCGGGCGATCTCGTTCTGGGCCATGCCGACCGCGACGCGGTCACCGACGATCAGCGCGATCGCCAGCACGACCAGCAGGATCAGCAGTCCGCGCATGTGTTCATCTGTTCAGCCATGCCACCCATCATGCTGGCGAATCCCGGTGACGAGGACGGGCACACCGAACCCGGGCGCGAATCCCCACGAAATCGCCACAATGTACGCATGAAATCCACCCGCATAGTGCTCGCCTCCCGCCCGGTCGGGATGCCCGAGCAGGAGAACTTCCGGACCGAGACCGTGGAGCTCGAGCCCCCGCGGCCGGGCGAGGCGCTGTTGCAGACGCTGTATCTGTCGCTGGACCCCTACATGCGCGGGCGGATGAGCGACGCGCCGTCCTACGCGCCGCCGGTCGAGGTCGGCGACACCATGTGCGGCGGCGCGGTGTCGCGGGTGATCGAATCCACCGATCCGGCACTGCAACCCGGCGATATCGTGCTCGGCTGGGCCGGATGGCAGACGCATTCGGTGGAGAACGTGCAGGCGTTGCAGAAGCTGGATCCGGCGGCCGCGCCGCTCACCACCGCGCTCGGCGTGCTCGGCATGCCGGGGTTGACCGCCTACACGGGGCTGCTCACCATCGGCCGTCCGAAGCCGGGCGAGACGGTGGTGGTCGCGGCCGCGACCGGCCCGGTCGGCGCGACGGTCGGCCAGATCGCGAAGATCCAGGGCGCACGGGCCGTCGGCATCGCGGGCGGCCCGGAGAAGGTGGCGCTGCTGCGGGACCGCTTCGGCTTCGATGCCGCGATCGACCATCGCGCACCCGATTTCGCCGAGCAGCTGGCCGCCGCCACCCCGGACGGCATCGACGTGTACTTCGAGAATGTCGGCGGCGCGGTGTTCGACGCGGTGCTGCCGCGGCTGAACACCTATGCCCGGGTTCCGTTGTGCGGCTTGGTCGCCAACTACAACGACACCGATCTGCCGCCCGGCCCGGACCGGCTGCCGCTGCTCACCTCGAACATCCTGCGCAAGAGCCTGACCGTGCGCGGCTTCATCGTGTCGGAGTTCTGGGATCAGATCGGCGAGTTCCGGCCGACCGCGGCGCAGTGGATCGCGGAGGGCAAGCTCACCTACCTCGAGGACATCGTCGACGGTCTGGAGAACGCGGTCGAGGCCTTCCAGGGTCTGCTCACCGGCAAGAACGTCGGCAAGCTGATCATCAAGGTCGCGGACTGACGGCTAGCGCATGGCGGTGATGTAGGGCCGCAGCCCGAGCGCGATGTCCACGCACACCCCCAGCAGCACATCGCGTTCCACGGGGTCGAGCGGGTGCTTCAGCCACAGCCGGGTGCCCAGGATCGGCACCGGCAGCGGCTGTCCCGCTCGATCCCACCAGAACGACTCGTTGTAGACGTCGTTCACGAGCCGGCGCACGGTCCAGCCGCCCGCGGTGCGCACCACGTCGAGTCGGCCGACCTCCGCGCCCATGCGGTCGAGCACGAGCAGCCGGAACAGTTCGGGTGTGCGGGGCTCGTCCGGGTCGGGCACGAAATGGAAAAGCGTTCCCGCCGTGGATCCGACGGCCGTGGAGGTGTCGGCGCGCTGGATCGAGCCGATGGAGGTGCCGTCACCGCGGCTGATGACGGTGGGCGCGGAGTCCTTGGACTCCACCCACACCACCGAGCCGTCGGCGTAGGTGATGCGATGGCGGCCGGTCCCGCCGTTCTTGAAGCCGAACAGGATGGCGGCCTTGGCCGCGAGCCCGTTGCCCGCGCCCTGCACCCCGGTGGCCAGCGCGTCCTCGGGCCCCACACTGAAGGTGATCTCCAGGGCGTTGTTCAGCTTGTGCACGACCCGGCCCTCGATCATGGTCGAGCGGTCCTGCGACGCCGGCATCGTTCGATCGTAGGCCGGTGGCATCAGCGTGAGGTGGTTTCGCGGCGGCACGCCGGGGCCGACGCGCGCCCCGCACTCACTTGCCGGCAGGGAAGCCCACCGTGGCCAGTGCGGTCGTCCAGTCGGTCGCGATGGCGACCTGCGCATCGCTGAGGGCGACCTTGCCGTCGCAGATCAGCGTGTGCAGCTTGGACTCGACGCCGTCCTTGGGGTTGTTCGGCCCCGCCCCGTCCTTGTGCCCCGGGGACGGCGGCTCGACCCACAGGTTGCGCGCGTCATTGGGGTCGCCGCCGAGTTCGAGGGAGATGAGGTGGTCGTACTCGCCGTCGCGGGGGTCGCCGTTGTAGCCGTAGGACTTGATGTTCTCGGTCTTCTCGCGGCCGGTGATAGTGCTGTTGGGCCGAATCGAAGCGGTGTATCCCGACTTACAGATGGTGTCGGCCAGATTGGCCGCTGTCACTGTGGGATTCAGCGCGCCGGGCGTGCAGGCCGGGTCGGGCAGCGGCTGGCCGTCGGCGGTCTTGCGGTAGTGGCAACTGCCGGGCGCGGGCTGCGCCTGCACGGTGTAGGTGCCCTGGGGTCCGGGTCCGACCGGGATCGCGGAATTGTTCTGTTTGGGCGCGGGCTGCGGAACCGCCTGGGCCGGCGCGTTGGCCGGATGGGTGGCGGCCTCCTTCGAGCATCCGATCGTCATGCTCAGGACCAGCAGGGCCATCGCAAGCCCTTTGTGCGCCTTCATAACATCCCCTGCTCGACCCGGACGGCAGCCTAATTGTGCGCTATCCCTTGGTGATCGGCCACTCACCGACGACGACACACCGCCCGGAAACGCGGATCCCCGCCGCCCTCCAAGCAATACATACCAACCGGTTATGCTGCACCAATGACAGCAGATCTGTCGCACTCTCCAGCGACAATCCACCCCGTCGGCACCAATGGAATTCGGGGGCGCGCCCTCGCGCTCGCCGGCCTGCTGCTGGGTGTGGGCACCCTGCACTTCCTCATGCCCAAACCGTTCGACACCCTGATCCCGCCCCAGCTGCCGGGCGAACCCCGCACCTACACCCACGTTTCGGGCGCGGCCGAGCTGACCGTGGGCGCCCTGCTCGCGATCCCGGGCACCCGCGGCCTGGGCGCGCGGCTCGCCGCCCTGCTCTTCGTCGCCGTCTTCCCCGGCAACCTGTACATGGCCTACGACTGGCTGAGCAGCGACCGCGCCCTGCCGTTGAAAGCCGGTGCCCTGCTCCGCCTCCCACTGCAGATTCCGCTGGTGCTCACCGCGCGACGGGTGTACCGCGCCGCGCGGTGACCGGCCTCAGTCGGTGGTCAGGAACTCGTCGAAGGACGGGTCCGGCAGTTTGAGCTGGGCGTGGATATCACCGCCCAGCCCGAAATGCCCTATCGCGCCGCCGTAGTTCTGCTGGTAGCTCTGCCAGAGCACGACCACGCTGATGATGCGGTTCGCGCCCGGCAGCGCCGGATCCGGGAACGGGTTGGGCAGCACCGCCCGGTAGCTCGCCGTGCCGTGCTCGTCGGTGACGAACACATTGGGCACGCCCAGCGGCCCGGGCCGGGTGGGCGCGTCCGGGTCCAAGTCCTTGGCCCGCAAGGACATCACCGTGTACAGCGAATCCGGAATGAGCCCGGTGAACTCGAACCGGAACTCCGCCTGCCGCGCATCGTCCAGGTCCACGGTCACGTCCAGGGTGCCGCGTGCCCGCAGCCAGTCCCCCAGGGTCACCGGGCCGGTCAGCTTGCGTCCGTCCTCGGGCCGGAAATCCGGGATGGGCGTCTCGTGGAACGGGTAGCTCGGCCGCGTCACGCTCGCGGCCTCGGGGAGCTGATCGGGAGCGAACACCACCGGATAGTTGTTGGCGGGCAGCGGAAGCGGCAGCGTGTGCAGGACCCCCGCCGCGTCCTCCGCCGACAACTCGTCGGGCAGTTCCCGCACGATCGTGTAGGCCGCCAGCCCACCGAAAGCGGGCACGGGGGTGCCGGCCGCGACGATGGCCCGCCCCCAGCGTCGGGTGACGGTGCCGCCGGACCCCGGGACGGTCAGGTATCCCACGACGATGAAATCGCCGTCCGCGTCGAGCACTTCGCTCGGCGGGTAGAGCGGCCCCTGCGTGGTCGGGGTGAGTTCGTAGCGCTTGGTCACCATACGGAGAGCACCTCCTGGTCGGAGAGAAGGCGGCCCGGGTCGTCGACGGACGCGCCGACCCGGTCGGACAGGTGGATCCAGCCGGTGCCGTGGACGGCGAGCACCGCGTCGTCACCGCGATAGCCGGGGTGCGCGACGGCCCGCAGGAACGGCAGGTCGCTGGCGTGATCGCCGTAGCCGTAACTGTTCTCCCGCGCGATCGCGTGTTCGCGCAGGAACTCGGTGACGGCCGCGGCCTTGGCCTCGCCGATCATGGGCCGCCACACCTCGCCGGTGAGCACGCCGTGCTCGTCGGCGACGGGCACGGTGGTGATGACGTGGTCGGCCCCGACCGCCGCCGCCACCGGTGCGACGGCCGCGCCGAACGAGCCCGACAGCAGCACCGTGGCGTGCCCGGAATCGCGGTGTGCGCGCAGCCTTTCCACCGCATCGGTGTAGTAGACGGTGTCGCTCGCGGCGAATTCCGCGAACCAGCGCCGCCCGGCCGCGTCCAGCGCCGCGGCCTCGACTCCGCGATAGGCGCGGTAGTAGTGCCGATTCACCTCCTCCCGCGTTGTGCCCGCGGCGGCCCGTTGCTGGATCTCCCCGGTCAGGCGCGCGTATTCGCCGCCGTCGTCGCCGTTCTCGGCCAGCCAGAACCGCAGGAACGCGAACATGCTCTTGACGGTGATCAGGGTTTCGTCGACGTCGAAGAACGCCGCGCCCGCGCTCATGCCACCTCGTCGAGGTAGGCCGCGATCGCCTTGGCCGCCTTGTGCCGTTCGATCTGCGAGATGCGCTCGCTGGGCAGTGCGGCGTAGCCGATGCGGGTGGTGGCGACGGCGCGGCCGAGCTGGCGCACCTCCACCTCGATGCTGAATTCCAGCTTCCCCGGATCGTCGATGGACACCGGGGTCAGCGTGGCGTGCAGGGTGGCCGGCAGCGGGAACAGGAAGGACTTGAACTCCAATTCGATGCTGTTCCAGACGATGTAGAAGTGCTGTTCGGGCCAGCGGCGGCCGTATTCCAGTTCGAACGCGCCGAGGAACAGCTGGCGCACGGCCTCCACGATCACGATCCCCTGCACGTGCTCGCCGGTCTGATGGTCGAGCAGTAGTTCGTTGTCGCCGTGGATCCGCAGATCCGCCCGGAACGCGGTCTCCGATTCCCGGACCAGCCCGGCCAGCAGCACATTCGAGTGCTGATACTTGTGCACCTGGTGGCGCGGGGCCGGTTCGGCGACCGCCCCGGCCACCCGCAAACCCGCCGGGGCGTGCACGATCGCCACGTGCTCGACGTAGTCGAGATCGTGGCGGGTGACCCCCTGCCCGAGCCGCACGGTCAGCGGCTCCTCCGCCGTCCGCCAGCGACCCGCGCGCAGCGCGGCCACCAGACCGGACACGGTGAAGGCGCGATCGTCCGCGGCGATCCCACGGAACCGATCGGCCACCAGCAGCACCTCGCCGACGGCCGCCTCCGCCACGGTCGCGGACGCCGAATCGAGCTGAGCTACAGACATTTTCCCTCCGAGAACAAGACGCTTATGGCGACGCTCGCCGCCATCCGGTCGTCACCCGGAGCACCCCACCGCCCGGAGGGTTGCCGCCCAGCGAGCCGGGGCTTCGCGCTGGAACTCATGACCGTGAGCGAAACAGTATGGGGGGCAGATACTTTCGAGAATCATTTCAACCACGCCGATCGAAACCCGGCCGCGGCGGCCAGAACGGCGCCTGAAGCCGAGAGCGCCGCGACCGCCAGGGCCACCGCCGAATAGCCGTGCCGGGCCACGAGATTGGCCAGTTGCGGGCCCGCGCTCGCGCCGACGAACAGGGCGAAGGTGTACAGCGCGGTGGCCGCGCCGCGGGCCGCACCCGCGCGGGCCGTGATCGTCTGGACGGCGGCGGGGGCGGCCACCGCGATGGCGGCGACGAACACGAACAACCACACCGCCACCCAGAGCCCGCCGAGCGGCACCGCGGTCACGGCCACGGCGAACGCGGCGGTCCCCAGCGCGGCGACCAGCCGGGTGGCCGGGGCGATGCCGCCGAGCCGCCCGGCGAGCAGCGGAATCGCCACCATGGCGGGAATCGCGCTGGCCCGCAGGGCGAGCAGCGCGCCGTTGCCGGAGCCCACACCCTCGGGCGGGGCGAGCTGGATGCCGGTGTAGACGCCCACGAAGGAGCCCAGGATCGCCAGGCAGCTCAGATACAGCAGGGCGAGGCGGGATTGCCGGAGCAGATCCACGAACGGCGCGAACACCGACCGCGACGGCGCCACACTGGTTCCCGAATCACCGTCGCCCGCCAGGGGATCCGCCGACCGGATCGGCGGTTGCAGCACCACCCGCAGCACCACGGCCGAAACCGCGAACGCGATCGCCCCGGCCACGAAGATCGCGTGCCAGCCCAGCGCGTTCCCGATGAGCTGCGCCAGCACCTGCGCGACCACCCCCGCCCCGAGGAACGAACTCGTCAGGCAGGTGAGCGCGAAGATCCTGCGCTCCGGCGCGATCCGCTCCGACAGATAGGCGAACGCCGCGGGGGCGAAGAACGACGCCGTGAGCCCCTGCAGGATTCGCGCCGACAGCCCGGTCACCAGCCCTGGCGCGGCCGCCACCAGCAGGGTGCTGACCACGGTGGCCGTCAGCCCGCCGACGATGACCGGCCGCCTCCCCCACCGGTCCGACAGCGGTCCGGTCACCAGGAAGCCCGCCCCGTAGGCCAGCCCGAAGGCCGTGGTCGTCCAGGTTGCCGCGGATTTGGACGTATCCCAGTCCGCCGCCAGCCGATTCAGCACCGGCAGCACCACGTACAACTGCCCGACCACGAGGATCCCGACCGCGCACACCGCCCCCACGGTGCGCCCGACCGGCGCCCACACCTCGGTTTCCGCCGGCGCGCTCATGACCGCACGACCCGGACGCGGGCAGGAAGAAGCAGCGAGGTGGTCATCGAATTCCTTTCGTGGACAACGAAGTCCACGTCTATCAATCCGAGACCACCGCGCACGACGGTTACGTGCGCGCTGATCCGAAGCCGCCGGCGGCTCAGGCCAGGACGAAACTCAACTGCGGTACGAAGTCGCCGCCCAGGCGGAACCACGTGTAGCCGAGCCACACGCCGGGGGTGACCTGGCGGATCTCGTCGTACACGTTCGGGGTCGGGGACGGGGCGTAGTCGAGGATCCAGGCGGGCCCGCCGTCGACGACGGACGGCCCGGCATAGACCGTGGCGGGCCAGGCTTCCAGACCTGCGGGGGTCAGGCGGTTCTGCACGTATCCGCCGGTGGGACCGGTGTAGAAGTCCTTGCCGATCCAGACCAGCGGTGTCCAGGACTGCCTCTGGAGGGGTGCGGCGACCCAGCCGTCCTTCGCGCCGACCGGGACGTCGCCGCGCGGGGCGTCCCGATAGATCGCGTCCAGCTGCTCGGGCGCACACGTGAATCGGAGCGAGTCCACAGTTGCTGATGTGTTGTCGGAGTCCAGAGCACAGCCGTTTCCATAGTCCGCGTCGGCGTGTGCGAACACCGGGACAATCAGCGCCAGCACCCCGAATCCGACCGGGGCGAGACTTCTTATGAGGACATTTCGGAAGATCTCACGGTATGCGCTCATGGTTGTCTCCACCGGAATGGTTCCCAACCCAGCGATTATCTTAGTTCGCCACAAAATAGCCGGTCAGCGCCGTCGCCGAACCGAGATCAGATCGACGCGTGCTTAACAGGAAATTGACAGGTTTCCGCTGGCAATGTCTCGAGCTTCGTGTCGATGTAATGGAGCATGAGCTCGATTCAGGCCCGCACCCCGCGCGCACGGTGGTCGTGGATCGCGACCGGAGGCCTCGTCGCCGTGGTCGCCTTGTCGGCGCTGGGCGCGCCCGCCGCCTTCGCCACCTCGCACGACCAGGCCGGTCCGGGTCGGGCGCCGGAGGCCACCGCGGCGATGGCCGCGCCGCATCCCATCTCGGTGACCGCCATCGCCCAGCAGATGCAGACCGCCATCCAGGCGGCCTCGCCGGGCACCACGGTCGGGATCGACGTGGTGGACACCGCCACCGGGACGGCCATCGCCAGTCTCAATGCCGACCAGCAGTTCTACACCGCGTCGGTGGTCAAGCTCCTGATCGCGCTCGATACCTTGGGAAGCCAAGGCGCGCAATCGGATCCGGATACCGCGACGAAGGTGACCCAGATGCTCTCGGCCAGTGACGACGACATCGCCGATCAGCTCTGGGAGGCCGGCGGCGACAACGCGATCATCGATCGGATGGTCGCGGCGATCGGGCTGACCGCCACCACCGCGCCCGAGGACACCGCGCAGTGGGGCGAAACCCTCACCACCCCACGCGATGTCGTGGCGATCTTCCGCTACATCACCACCACGGCCCCGGCCGCGACCCGCGATCTGATCCTGGGCGCGCTGCGCGACGCCGCGCGGACCGCCGCCGACGGCACCGATCAGTTCTTCGGCATCCCCGACGCTCTCGCCCGCAAGAGCTGGGCGGTCAAACAGGGCTGGATGGGCCTGAATTCGTCGACCACCCTCGACACCACGGGCCTGGTCGGTACCTCGCCGGATCAGCCGTACCGGTACGCCGTCGTGGTGCTGTCGACCCAACCGGCGGGCACCAGCTGGCCGGTCGCCGGCGCGGCGTTGACCGCCGGGGTGACGCTGCTGGACGCGGCGCTGAAGTAGTCCGAGCCCGTCACCTTCGACAACGAGGCCATCGGCCGGGCGCGCGGTACGCTCGCCGGGTTCATTCGATGTTGAAGGAGAGTTCGTGGGTAAGAAGAGCCGTCTCGCTTCGGGTTTCGCACTGGTTGCCGCCGCTGCCGCCACGATGGGCGCGACCGCCGGAGTGGCCGCCGCGGAGCGCGCGCTCACCGGGCAGGAGCAGGTGTTCGTCAGCTACCTGGAGGAGCACGGGGACATCCTGGTCGATCTGGACCAGAAGCTCGCGGCCGTCGATCTGGGCAAGGCGTACTGCTCGGCGCTGGCGGCCGGCGTGCCCCGGGAGCACCTGTCGACGCGGCTGCCGGGTGGCGCGGGCGAGGACGCGGAGGCCGCGCTGATTTTGGAGGCGGCCACGGCCCCGGGCAGCCTCTGCGGCTGACCTGTTGAGGTGATGCCTGCGGGCGCAACCGGAAACGGTTGCGCCCGCAGTTTTTTCATGCCCGCCCGTTCTATCTGATTGCGTAAGTTGTTAATTGCGTACCTTGCGGAATTCTTCAGCAAACCACATACCGTGGGGCCCGTACGGGCGTAGCGTCACCGATCGCGAGAACCCGTCACGGCTAGGAGAGGAAAACCCATGGCGGACTTGGAAGTTGCCCTGAAGGACATGATGATGCTGGACGGCGCCATCGGCGCCGCCGTCGTCGACTACGGCAGCGGCATGCCCCTGGGCATGCTCGGCGGCTCGAAATCCCTGGATCTCGAGGTGGCGTCGGCCGGCAATACCGAAGTGGTGCGGGCCAAACTGCGCACCATCGAGCAACTCGGCCTCAATGAGGAGATCGAGGACATGCTCATCACCCTGAACAACCAGTACCACCTGGTGCGCCCCCTGCGCGGCCGCCGCTCCCGCGGCCTGTTCCTGTACGTGGCGATCGACCGCACCCGCGGCAACCTGGCCCTGGCCCGGCATCGCCTGCGCGACATCGAGGAAACCCTCGAGGTCTGATCCGGAGCGCCGCCGGGGGCGGCGGCGTCAGCGCCGGGTCAGGCGCTCCATGGCGTCGTCGGGCATGCCGAAGGGGAGGTCGGTTTCGGTCTGCAGGGCCTCGGCGCGGGGCAGGTCGCGGGAATTGGCGTAGAGGGACTTGTAGATTCGGTTCGAGCCCGCTGAGTTGGCGGCGATCTGGGCGGCCAGGCGGGCGACGAACTCGTCGAGGCCGACGTCGGAGACGCAGTGGTTCACCAGGCCGATGTCAGCGGCCTCGACACCGCTGATGCGGCGGGCGGTGAAGCTGAGTTCCTTGGCGCGGGCCATGCCGACGCGTTCGGGGAGCCGGACCGACATGCCCCAGACCGGGGCCAGGCCCCACTGGCTGTGGGTGTCACCGAACTGCGCGGTGTCACCGGCCACCAGGAAGTCACAGGCCAGGGCGAGTTCGAGGCCGCCGGTGAAGCAGTGGCCGCGAATCTTGCCGATCACCGGGACCGGGAACTCCTCGAGCATGGTGACGGTCTTGGCCTCGTCGTAGCGCGATTCCACGGCGTCGCCCGCGGCGAGCGACTCCAGGTCGTGCCCGGCGCAGAAGGAGCGCCCCGCGCCGGTGAGGACGATGCAGCGCACGTCCGCGCCGGACAACGCGTCCAGGTGGGCGCGCAGCTCCTCGAAACTGCCCGCGGTCAGGGCGTTCAGCTTCTCGGGCCGATTCAGGGTGAGGGTGGCGACGCCGTCTTCGAGGGTGCGGACAACCAGCTCTGAACTCACGCGACACGCCTTTCCTCGGTGATCCGGCCCGCCGCCGGTCCCGATGGGATCATGACAGATCCGAGGGCCCAGACAGGGCAAATGGACGCTTGGTGACCGCCAGCACCCATTCCGGCGAGCACGGCATGCCGACCGCGAGCACCGCATCGGGCACGACCCGCAGTTCGATGAGCAAGTGCGCCAGCTGATTCGAGCGCCGATCCAGGTCACGGTAGGTGGTCCGGCGGTCGCTCCGTGATCCCTGCATACGCCCGGCTCCTCCAGGATGCTCTGCTGACGCCCCGGAACATCAGCAGCTACCGACCGTGGAGCCTGCGCTGACGAGGCGAAAGTCCAGCCATAAGACAAGGTCCGGACCATTTTGACAGAGCCCCTCAGCGGCAGGGCAACATTAGAGCAACCCATCGCGTGTCGGCCGGTGGACCACTCGGGCCCACGGCGGATCGGAGGAGTCTCCGATGCCGGGCGTCGCCACACTGCATCGGGCCCGGCCGCCGCGGAAACCGGTGACGCGGAACATATTCCGGTCACCGGCCGCGGCGGCCGTCACCCGGGTCAGGTCAGCTTCAGGCTGCGGCCGATGATCTCCTTCATGATCTCGGTGGTGCCGCCGTAGATGGTCTGGATGCGGGCATCCATGTAGGCCTTGGCGATCGGGTACTCGCGCATGTAGCCGTAGCCGCCGTGCAGCTGCAGGCAGCGGTTGATCAGGTCGAGCTGCTCCTCGGTCGACCACCACTTGGCCATGGCGGCCTCCTCGACGCTCAACTTGCGATCGTTGAGCAGTTCGATGCAGCGGTCGACGAAGACCCGGACCGCGGTGGTCTTGGTGGCCAGCTCGGCCAGCACGAAACGGGTGTTCTGCAGTGCGCCAATCGGTTTGCCGAAGGCCTTGCGGTCGCGCACGTACTGGCAGGTCAGCTCCAGGCAGCCCTCCATGGCGGCGGCCGCCATGACGGCGATGGACAGGCGCTCCTGCGGGAGGTTCTGCATCAGGTGGATGAAGCCCTGCCCCTCGGTGCCCAGCAGGTTCTTGCCGGGGACTCGGACGTCGACGAAGGACAGCTCGGCGGTGTCCTGCGCCTTGAGGCCGATCTTGTCCAGATTGCGGCCGCGCTCGAAACCGGCCATGCCGCGCTCGACCACCAGCAGCGAGAAGCCCATGGCGCCCGCGGCCGGGTCGGTCTGGGCGACCACGATCACGATGTCGGCATTGATGCCGTTGGTGATGAAAGTCTTGGAGCCGTTGAGGATCCAGTCGTCGCCGTCCTTCACCGCGCGGGTCTTGATGCCCTGCAGGTCCGAACCCGTGCCGGGCTCGGTCATCGCGATCGCGGTGATGATCTCGCCGGAACAGAAGCCGGGCAGCCAGCGCTGCTTCTGCTCCTCGTTCGCCAGTTCCAGCAGATACGGCGCGATCACGTCATTGTGCAGGCCGAAACCCAGGCCCGAGTACATGCCCTTGGTGACCTCCTCGGTCACGATGGCGTTGTAGCGGAAGTCGGACTCGCCCCCGCCGCCGTACTGCTCCGGCACCGCCATGCCGAGGAATCCCTGCTTGCCGGCCTCGAGCCAGACCGAGCGATCGACGACGCCGTCGTGCTCCCACTGCTCGTGGTTCGGGGCCACATGCTGATCGAGAAACTTACGGAACGACTCCCGGAACAGCTCGTGTTCGGGTTCGAAAAGGGTGCGCTCCACGCCAACCTCCTACAGTGACCACATCGGCACCATCGCCTGTGCTCAATACCGTACTCGAAAGTCGAACGGAGGTTAACTTCACGGGCCGAGAAAGTGGTCCGAACTGCGACAGTCGCCGTTGACGTCGCGGAACGGAGGCCCTGAACCCGGGTAAACCTACCGGGGATTCAGGGAGTCGGATCTAGAGGCCGAAGCGGCCCAGGGCGCGACCCAGCAGGCTGCGACCGCGGTCCCGGTCGCGTTCGCCGAGCAGGAAGTCCAGTTCGCCTTCGAGGGCCTTCTTCACCACGGCCTGCAGTTCGTTCGCCGCGGCGTCGGTGTCGGGGATATCGCGCCAGGGGCTGGTGTCGATCGGCGTGCCCAGCGAGAAGTAGAAGCGCTCCGGCTTGGGGACCAGGGTGGGACCCAGCCCGCGGATCAGCGGCGGGGTCAGGGTCGAGCGCAGGCCCAGGCCCTCGACGGCCTTGCGCACCGGGAACATGGCCGGGTGGTCGCCGTCGAAGACGATGTCGAACACATCGTCGCCGCCGACCATGGCGATCGGGACGATGGGCGCGCCGGTCGCGATGGCCATCTTGGCGAAGCCGGTGCGACCCTCCCACACCAGCTGATACTTCTGGCCCTTGCCGCGCATGGCCTCGCGCCCGCCGCCCGGGAACACCGCCACCGCTTCGCCCTGCTCGAGCAGCGTGGTGCAATTGCGGCGGTTGCCGCGCACGATTCCCCAGCGGTGCAACACATCTCGCAGCCCCGGCACGTCGATGAGGACGTTCTCGGCGAGCCCCCGCACCAGCCGATCGTGGCGCACCAGGATCTCGTGCGCGAGCAGTGGCGCGTCGGTGCCGCCCGCCAGGCTGTGATTGCCGACGAGCAGCACCGGGCCTTCGAGCGGGAAGTTCTCCATCCCGTAGAAGCGCGGGCTGAACCAGGCCCGCGACGGCGCGATGATCGCGTCGATAATCCGGCGATCGGTATCGGTGAGATCGACGTGCAACGGCGCGCCGTCGGTGAGCCCCTTCGGCGTTTGTTCTTCGGACCCATGACTGTCGTGAGACAAGGCAACCCTCCCTGCAGAACCTTCGATAACTTCATGGTAACGAAAGTCCGCGCAGGTCACCGAATCAGGGCTAGAACAGGTTCCCTCTACCGAATGAGACGAACTCGGCTTCGAGTTCCAATTTGCCGGAATCGGTCAGGGGTTCGTATTCGGGCTTCCCGCGGCCGAACCAGCGGAAGAGCAGCTCGCCGGTGTGCCAGCGCTGTTCCTGGAGTTCACGTTTGAGCACCTTGTTCGATCCCGTGACCGGGAGGCTGCCGGAGACACGGAGCAGGCGCGGCGCGCCCTTGGAGCCGAGATCGTCCTGGGCCGTGAGGAATTCGGCGAACTCGGCGGCGTCGAAGGCGTCCGGGTCCGCGACCTCGATGGCCGCCATCACGCGGTCGCCCGAGCGCGGATCGGGCACACCGTAGACCGCGGCGGCGATGACCGCCGGGTGCCGCCGGATGACCTGTTCGATGGACAGTGTCGAGGTGTTCTCGCCGTCGACGCGCAGCCAATCGCCTTTACGGCCGCCGAAATACAGGAATCCGGCTTCGTCGATATAGCCCAGGTCACCTGTCCAATACCAACCGTTCCGCAAACGTTCGGCATCCGCGACATCGTTTTTGTAATAGCCCTCGAATACGATCGCGCCCGCCTTGTCGACCATCTCGCCGACCGATTCGTCCGGATTCAATACACGACCGTATTCATCCAATACCGCGCGCGGACAATCCTCGAGTGTGTCCGGATTCACGACCGCCACGCCCGGATGCGCCGGACGGCCCAGCGCGGCGGCCGGAGCCTCCGGATCCAGCGCCGCCAGGGCCGGGCCCTCACTCGAGCCGTACCCCTCGAACAGTTCGGCGCCGAAGCGGCGGCGGAACTCGGCCTGGTCGGCCACCGACGCCTCGGTGCCGAAACCGCGGACCAGGGTGGTGTCGGCATCCTCGGGGGTCGCCGGGGTGGCGAGCAGATAGCCCAGCGCCTTGCCCACGTAGGTGAAGAAGGTCGCGCCGAAATACCGCACGTCGGAAAGGAATCCGGTGGCGGAGAACTTCGGGGTCAGACACACCGTCGCACCGTTCACCAGCGCCGGAGCCCACAACGCCATGATCGCGTTGCCGTGGAACAGCGGCATGCAGCAGTAGTCCACGTCCTCGCGGATGTGCCCGAACTTGTCGCTGGCCGCGTAGCCGAGGATGGCCAGGCGGCGCTGGGTGCACTTGACCGCCTTCGAGGTGCCGGTCGTGCCCGAGGTGAACAGCAACAGCAGCAGGGCCTCGGCACCGGCGTGCGCGACCGGCTCGGCCGCGTGCGCCGCCACCCGCTCGGCATAGGCCGGGTCGTCCACCAGCAGGAACCGGTCCGGTTCCAGGCCCAGGTCCAGCGCGCCGAGCCGGGCCATGCCGGCGGTGTCGGTGACGATCAGCTGGCAGTCGACATAGCGGATGTCGGCCTCCAGCTGAGCGTTGCCACGTGTGGGATTGATGCCGACCACGGTCGCGCCCGCCAGCGCGGCCGCACCCAGCCAGAAGACGAAGTCGGGCACATTGTCCAGCAGCACACCGATGTGGAACGGCCCGTCGCGCCGCAGGTCGCGAGCCAGTTCGGCGCGCGCCGCCGACTCCCGCACCACCGCGTCCCAGCTCCAGTCCCGCTCCCGGGTGCGCAGGCCGAGCCGCTCGTCACCGAGCCGGTCGAGCAGCAGGCTCGCGATGTCCGCGCGCCGCTCGACCGGGGCCGGCGCCGCCGGGGTCGCCACTTCTAGGTCCGTCATGTCCGATTCGCCTTCCATCTGCCGAGTCTCGCCGTTGTCACATACCCGGGTACACGAGTTCGACGTATTCGCTGGGCAGTTCGTCGAACGACAGCTTGCGGATCTCCACCGGACCCGAGTGGTAGGAGTCCTCGCCGATGATCAGACCCGCCTCGTCCACCGGCCACAGCAGCAGCTGACGGAACGAGATCAGGTAGTCGGCCTCGGGGTCCTCGACCGGGAGGCCGATCTGGGCGGCGTACGCGCCGGGGTAGATCTGGCGCAGGTAGCCCTCGGTGACCACGCAGTCGTCATCGACCAGCAGGCGGTCCAGCTCGAACTCCAGGATGTTGGACTTGCTCTCCACGAACGCCGCGTAGTAGTCGCGCACGCCGTCCCAGCCCTTCGGGCCGACATCCTGGCCGAACTGCCAGAAGTGGTAGTCCGGCTCCGCCGTCAGGGTCTTCATCAGACCGTCGAGATCCGGCACGGCCTCGGCCTTCATGTGATCGATGACGATCGAGAGCACCTGACGGTGGCGCTCGTTGGTGGTGACGGCCAGCCGCTCCTCGAGCAGCTTCCAGGTCTTGGTGGGTTCCACGATGGCCATGCTGTGAATCTCCTTCTCCCGCAACGGCGGCGGTGCCGTGCCCATCGATCGTCGGCCATCGACGTGACCCGGATCACCCGCCGCCCGTCGCCGGTATCACCGCCGGGACCCGACGCTTGTCGGGTCGACCGCGGACGGACCCGCCAACTGCGCGGACGACAGCGCCATCCGGCGCACGAACAACACCAGCGTGGCCGTGAACCGGTCCAGCGCGTCGTCGACATCCCAGCCCATCACGGCCTCCACCTGGGCGATTCGCGCGGCCACCGTCGAGTGATGCAGATGCAGCTCGGTCGCGGTGCGCCGCAGCGTGCCGAAGACACAGAACGCTTCGAGGGTGTCGACCGCGAGCGCACCCGCCTCGGTCGCGGCGAATTCGTTGATCCGCGTCACATCCGCGGTTCCCAGCAGGCGCTGCACCGGCAGATCCGCGAGCAGCTCGAGCGCCCCCAAGCGCTCGAACGCGATCACCCTGCGCCCGTGCCACGTCGAGGACGCGAACCGCAAGGCCCGCCGCGCCTGCTCCCACGATGCGGCCGCCGCCAGCGCGGGCAACCGCTCGCCCACCCCGATCCAGGGACCGGCCGCGCCAGTTTGAGAGGCCGGAAAGGCCTGTACCACAGCAGCATTCAAGGTGTCCGACAGACCGCGATCCACCATGGAGGGCCGCCCGGGGCCGGACGCGGAATCCTCGCCGCCGCGGGGCGTCGCCGCGGAACCCGCCGCACGGGGGACGGGCTGCCGCGTCGAGCTGGCCGCCCCGAGAGCAGCGGCCTGATGACCGATCGCGCCGCGACCGTCGAATCCCCCCAGGGCGGCCAGATCCTGGACCAGCACGGCCGTCGTCGCCCCGATCACCGCCTGCCGCAGGATCGGCACGTGCTCGCCGATGATCCGCACGGCCTCCGCCGCCCCTGGCCCGGTCACCGCGAGCACTCGCGTGGCGCGGCCGGGATCCAGACCGAGCAGCCGCATCGCCCGCACCCGATCCTCCCGCCGCTCCTTCTCCGACAGCACCACTTCCAGCAGCGCCGGATCATCCATCCGCAGCGGATCGGCCACCTGCCGCGCCGCCACCACCCGCAGGCAATGCCGGAGGCGATCGAGCACCACGCCGTCCAAGGGATGCGGCCGGGCCGACGTATCCGCGGGCCACTGCCGCGGCGGCGACTCCTGCGCACCCGTCCGGACCTCGTTGCCGCGCAGACGATTCCGCGTGCCGTCGACATCCGCACCGCAATCGCCGGGTCGGCCATCGACTCGGAGAGCGGTCCCTTCGCGCGCACGATCCGCGTCCTGCGCGTGGCCCCCGTCCGCCACCGGAAGCGAGGTCGGCGGGTGACGCTCCAGCCAGACGGCCGGGTCCGAGCCGGATGCGTCGGCGGGGGCGGCCGTGGCGGGGAGCAGACGGCCCGCGGCGTCGTAGCGGATCACGGTGCCGGAGGGCCAGCTCGCGCCGGCCGGGCATTCGGCCAGGAGCGCGGCGGCGCGAATCACCGTGTCGGCGTTCGCGGCGGATTCGTCGAAGGCGTCGAAATGGGTGATCAGCCGCAGCACCGCCGCCGGGTCCGCACCGAGTTCGGACAGCCGGAGCGGATTCGCGGGCGGCGCGGGCTCGGTCACGCTGCTCCCTCCACACTGATGGGCATCCGACCAGACTGACGAGCCGCCGGGTCGGCAGGAAGAGGAACGGGCGAATCGTCCAACTGGGTGAGACAACCCGGCGGTGGCGAGGCTCGTCGATCCGCCCGATCCGAATACAACCGAACGGAAGGAATGACCGTAGGTTCTGCGCATGAGCACCGCCGATGCCACCCGTGTCAGCCCCTCGGCGACTCGCCCGCCGTTCACCTACGGGCTGTTCGCGGTCGCGGTCGTCGCCTATCTGGCGATCATCCAGGGCCTCGGCCTCATCCTGAAGAACATCACCGGCGAGAGAGACTTCTACTCCAGCCGTGGCGTCTTCTTCGGAATGATCATCCCGCTCGCGCTGGCACTGGCCTTCGTCTACGGCGTCACCACCTACCTGGGCCGGCTCCGCCCGGTACTGCGCGACGACCGCCCGACCCGGCGGTGGGTGTGGGTGGTGCCGATCGCGAGCACGGACTCACCGAGGGCCGCGTGGCGCTGTGGTCGTCGATCATCTTCGGCGCGGTCCACCTGACCAATGTGGTCGGCCACGGCCTCAGCGCCCTGCCCCAGGCCATCATCGTCAGCCTGGCGGGCTACTTCTTCTACCTGATCCGCCGGGTCAGCCGCGGCAATGTGCTCAACTCCGTGCTGCACGGCCTGTTCGACTTCTCGCTGCTGACCGGCGCCGCCATCACCGCGGGCCAGACGTTCTACCCGGGCACCATGCTGCCGATCCTGCTCTACCCGGTGCTGGCGATCATCCTGCTGGTCAAGCGCCACAAGATCGAGCCCGTCGCGGGTTAGCAGCACCACCCGGGAGTGACCTGTCGCGATCAGCCCCGGGTGAACAGCCGCAGCGATTCGCCGACCACCGCGTCACGCATGCGGTGGTCCGGGTCGGCCTCGGGACGCAGCCAGATCGAGGCGTGATTGAGAATGCCGTGCAGGCAGTGCAGGGCCACCGCGGGATCGGGGCAATCGAATGCGCCCGAATCCATGCCGCGGTCGATCACCTCGCGGAACATGCGGTCGTGGCGGCGGCGCATGGTCTTGATGGCCTCGCTGTGCCCGGCGGGCCAGGGGGCGGGGAAGGAGAACAGCTTGCCCACCTCGGGGTAGAGCACGGTCAGGATGTGCAGCTGTTCGGCGATCAGAATCCGCAGCTGCTCGGCCGGTGACCGGTCGGCCGCGGCGTCGAGCGCTTCGCGCAGGCGGGTCAGCACATCGGTGGTGAGCTTCTCCAGCGCGGCCGAGACCAGCGCGTCCTTGCTCGGAAAGTAGTGGTAGAGGGTGGCTTTGGCGATGTCGGTGCGTTCCGCGACGTCCTCGAAGCGCATGCCCTGGTAGCCGCTGCCGGACAGGATCTGCAGCGCGGTCGCGATCATCTCCGCCTTGCGGCGATCACGTCGGCGGGCCGCGCGCCCGGTGGGGGCGGCTTCCTCGTCCACGGTCGTACTCATCGCCCGATCATATCCGCCCGGCGGGTCCGTTAGATCAACCACAAAGCTGGTCTACCGACTGGCCAGATCAAAACTCGACCCGTAGGTTGAGAAACGTGATGGATACGACCGCACCCGAGACCGCCTACTTCCGGCGCGTCGGCGACCACCGCTTCGTCCCCACTCACCACGCGGGCGGCGCCTGGTCCTCCGGCGAACAGCACTTCAGCCCGGTGGCCGGGCTGATCGTGCACGAGATCCTGCGCGCCCGCACCGATCGCCCCGACCTGGTGCTGAGCCGCATCGGCTTCGACATCCTCGGCCGGATCGCGTTCGAGGAGTTCGAGATTCGCGTCGAGACCATCCGGCCGGGCCGCACCATCGAACTGGTGGAGGCCACGGTGATCATCGGCGGCCGCGACACCATCAGCGCGCGGGCCTGGTTCCTCGGCGCGCAGGACACCGGCATCGTCGCGGGCGGCGAACCGGACCGGCTGCCGGCCCCCGACTCGCTCGCACCGTGGTCCCTCACCCCCGTCTGGCCCGGCGGCTACATCGAATCGATCGAGGCCCGGCAGGTCGGCGTCCCCGAACCCGGCCGCGCCACCGCGTGGATCACCACCGCGGTGGACCTGATCGAGGGCGAGGACGTCGATCCGCTGGCCTCCTACATCGCGCTGGTCGACACCGCGAACGGCATCGCCGTCCGACAGGAACCCACGAAATGGATGTTCCCGAACGTGGACATGACCATCCACCTGTACCGGCAGCCCGAAACCCCGTGGGTCGGGATGGACACCTCCGTGGTGTTCGGCCACAGCGGCCAGGGCCTGACCACCACGGTCCTGCACGACCTGCGCGGCCCGGTCGGCTACGCCCAGCAGAGCCTCACCCTGCGACCGCAGCCGACCAGCTGACCCCGGTCAGGCGATGAAATCGCTGACCAGCTTCACGAATTCGCGCGGCCGCTCGACCATCACGACGTGACCGGTATCGATTTCCTCGTACACCGCGCCCGGGATGGCGGCCGCCAGCTCCCGGGCGTTCTCCACGGGCAGGAACCCGTCCTGGGCCGCCCCGATCACCAGCGTCGGCGCTTGGACGCGAGGCAGCAGGTCCCGAATGTCCAGGCGCAGAGCCAGTTCGATCTGGCGACGGCGGTCCGGGGTGGACTGGAACCGGACGGCGAGCTCCTCCACCGCGGCGTGACCGATCGATCGCAGGTGCGCGCGGCTGAACGCCAGCAGCATCGAATACCGCGCGAAAGCAGCCGCGTCACCGAGGAGATCGCGCCACACGGTCAGCGAGTTGCGCAGATACTCGTCACCCGGTCCGGCGAAGCCCGCGACCGGCACGAGGCTGCGGACCAGCTCCGGCCGCCACGCCGCCAGCGCGGCCGACACCACCGCCCCCAGTGAATGCCCTACCAGATCGACCGGCCCCGCACCCAGATCCGCGACAACCGCGGCCAACTGCTCGGCGAGCAGCTCGACGGTGAGCTCACCGCCATCGTCGCGAGCCGGATCACTGCCCGAAAGATTCGGCAGCACAACCAGATTGGTGGTGGCGAACGCGCCCGCCACACCCTCCCAGGCTCGCGCGCCCGCACCGCTGCCGTGCACCAGCACCAACGGATGCCCCGCACCCAGCACCTGATACGGCACCCGCGCGTCACCCACCGTGACCTCCCGCATTTCCACCTCACCCATATCCGGCTCCTCTCGTATCGCTCGACGTGATCGACCTTCTCGCGAACTCGGAGCGGTGAGGAGCGGAGAGCTTTCCCTAGGAGCGGCGCTCCCAGCCTCGAGGAGGGCGACCTCAGCCTCCGCGCACCCGAGCGTCGTGGGCGCCGCACTCAGCGCGGCCGACGCGGACTCGTCGGCGGGCGCACCCGGTGCGCGAGACGCTCGCGCAGTCGCACGCCATCGGCCCGACCCGCGACGCCGGCGGCTGGTCAGCGCCGCGGCAATGCCGAAGCGCTGCCACACGACTCGCAAGAATCCGGCCCCGCCGGCGGCGGGATGCGTTCCGACGGGCCAGGGTCGAGGATAAAACGCGCCGATGACGCGCATGTTCGCGATCCAGCAGATTGCCGGCCGAGCAGCCGCTCGACGACGGGCCGGCCGAGGAACGGGCGCACGCCGGATTCGGCGCGGATAGTTCCACGGCGAGATGACCGCGACCACGCCCTTGCCCGCGATGTGGAGGAGCTGAAGCGGCAGGACTGGCAGCGGGTGGTGCTGCGGCGCATGCTCAGCTACAGCTTCCCGTCCGGCGCACGCCGCCGGGCAGCAGTCCGATGACCGCGGGCGCTCCGGGGCGGTCGAGGATCGACTTCGGGTCGCGCAGGATGGAGGGCATGACGATGGACCGCGACAAGCTGGCGGACTTCCTGCGCCGGTCCCGGGAACGACTACAGCCGGGGGAAGTGGGTTTGGCCGGTGGACCGCGGCGGCGCACGCCGGGCCTGCGGCGCGAGGAGCTGGCGCACCTGTCCGGGGTGTCCGCGGACTATGTGATGCGGCTCGAGCAGGCGCGCAGTTCCCAGCCGTCGGTCCAGGTGCTGGCCGCGCTCGCGCACAGCCTGCGGTTGAGCCTGGACGAGCGGGACCACCTGTATCTGCTGGCCGGTCATCGCCCGCCCGAGGGGGTGCGCGCCGGGAACGCCGTGCGGCCCGCGCTGCGCTACCTGCTCGACCGGTTGAGCGACACCCCGGTCCAGCTCATCACCGACCTCGGCGACCTGCTCGCCCAGAACGCCTTGGCCGAGGAGCTGTTCGGATGCGTGTGCACCATCGCCGAATCGGACCGCAATATCGCGTGGCGCTGGTTCACCGAACCGTCGGTCCGTGAGGCCTATCCCGCCGAGGAACACGACCGGCTGGGCCGGCTGCGCGTCGCGGACCTGCGCGCCGCCGCGACCCGCCGCGGCTACGACCGGTCCTCGACCGCTCTGATCGAACGCCTCGAGACCGCGAGCCCCGAGTTCACCGACCTCTGGCAACGCCACGAGGTCGCCGTCCGCCGCGAAAGCCATGTGCGCGTTCGCCATCCGGACATCGGCACGATCGAATTCGACTACGAACTCCTGCACACCCAGGCCGAGGACCAGCGTCTGCGCGTGTTCACCCCGCCGCCCGGCTCCCCCGCCGTCGAGGCCCTCGAAGTTCTGCGCGCCCTGGGACCCGACACCGCCCACCGTTCCCACCGTGGCCAGGAGCCGGGCGCAACGACTTCGTCTTGATCTCCTCGCGGGAACGAACGTGATCGATCCCGATGATCATGATCTCCCGGTCGTCATCGGACACCGCGAACAACCGCTGCACCACGAACAACACCGCGGCCCCGGTCAACGACAGCCCCGTCGTCCAGGCGGCGCCGAACTCGTCGGAGCCCGAGTCGCCCTCCGGATCCTGGCAATCCGTCTGGCCGGTCACCTCGCCTCTACCGCGGGAAGCCATGCCGCGCAACATAGCCGCAGTTCACAGCCTCCAACCCGGGGCATGTCGCGGCGCTCCGACTACTGGATCGGCTGGACCTGGGGGAAGGTCCAGGTGCCGTCCAGGATGTTCTGGTGCGGGCGGTAGAGACGGACCATGTAGTTCCAGCCGGGCTCGATGGGCAGGCAGTTGGGGATCTGACCGTCGCAGCCGCCGAACTGGATGTCGTAGGAGCCGTCCGCGTTCTTCTTGGCCGTGGTGTTGTTGACCGAATAGGCGTTGAGCGGGTTGGCCTCGTAGTAGCCCTGGGCGTTGTAGACGCTGATCGACCAGAAACCGTCGACGGGAACGTCTTTCACGTGCAGCTTGTAGTTGACCCGACCGGAGTTGTCGGGCGGCGTGACATTGAGGTAGAGGGCGTCCTTCTCGGGGTTGCCGCCCCAGGCGGAGGCCGAGGTGATCAGGTGGCGAACCTCGTCGACCTGCCCACGAGGACCGAAGGAGTTCCTGGTGTCGGGCAGCGTGGTGGCGAGGGCCAGCAACGCGTCACGCACCTTGTCCTGGCTGGGCTTGTCCCATTGGGGAATCTCGAAGACTCCCTTGCTGTCCTGCTTGATGGTGATCGCGTCCTGCAGCTTGTGGACGGCGTCGACATCGGCGGGATTGTTCGGGTCTACGAAGGTGCGGACCGCGGCGATCATGTACCGAGTGCCGATCTTGTCGCGGTCGTAAGTGTAGGTACCGGCCTTGTAGACGACGTCAGGGGTGTATTCGTCCTCGTCGATGATCTGCAGAGACATGAAGCGGTCGCCGGCGTCGGGAAGCGTGATCGAGACCGGACCGGCATCGAGGTCGATCACCGCCGAGGAGTACAGGGTGTCGCGGTTGGCGCGGACGACCGTCTGACGGTCGATCGGCATGGGCTCGCGGATGTGGTGGAAATTGCCGATTCCGCCATCCTGCACCGACATCGCGAACTCACGGTCGGTTTCGGCTCTGGCGAAGTTCTCGACGGTGACGATCGCCGGTTGGTTCGGCGGATAGTCCGCGGCCTTGGCCTTGGTTCCGGACGCCGCCGCACTGGTGGTGGTCGAGCTCGAGGAATCGTTGCCGCAGGCGGCCGCGGTGGCGCACACCAGTAGCGCACCGATAACCATGGCACCGGATCGCATCGCCTTCATGTACCCACTCCTTCACTGGAGACGTTGCAAGAGCCTCGATATCGGTTGCGTGGCAATCCGCGATACCCGATTGGCCAGCGCTAGTTTCACACCATGCCATCAGATAGCGACAAAGTAGCCAAAGCAAACCAGTCCGGGCCCACCGTGTCCCGGCGCGCAGCAATTCTCGGCGCCACCGCCACCGCGATACTCGGAGCCGCGATCGGCGGCGGCGCGGTCGCGGTGTCCAAGCGCGACGACGATGACTCGAAGTCCGGTTCGTCCTCGAAGCCAGACTCAGGCATCGACCGCGACGTGGTCTCGTCGCGGGCGTTCGAAGCGGTCGTGTGGGGTATGCCGGCGGTCAACTACGACCGGATGCTGCAGGCCGCGATCGCGGTCGGCGCCGAGCCGAACCAGATCGTGTACTGGTCGAAGCTGCTGGATTGGAAGAACCAGACGCTGACCCCGAACCCGAACGCCATCTATCTGATGCCGTTCTACGACACGACGTCCGGGCCCGTCGTGATCGATGTCCCACCCGCCGAGGGGGACTCCACGATCACCGGTTCCATCGACTCGGTCTGGCAGACCCCACTCGCCGATGTCGGCCCCGCGGGGACGGACAAGGGCGCGGGTGGTCGATACCTGATCCTGCCGCCCGGCTTCACCGGCGAGATCCCGGACGGGTTCATCCCCCTGCGCTCGGAGACCTATGCCGGGTTCGCCATCATGCGCTCGAATCTGAAAAGCGGCAGTGACGCCGATATCGCGGCAGCGGTGAATTACGGCAAGCGGATCGGCATATATCGGCTCGACGCCGCCGGAAACCCGCCTCCGACACCGTATGTCGACGCCTCGGGCAAGGAGTTCGACTCCACCATTCCCTACAACCGGGACTTCTTCACCAACCTGAATCGGGTGGTGCAGGCCGAGGTGTGGCTGCCGCGTGATATGGCGATGATCGACCAGCTGTCGAGCCTCGGCATCACGAAAGGCGCTCCGTACAAGCCGGACTCGACAACGCTCTCCCGGTTCGACAACGCCGCCGCCGACGCGGGGAAATGGCTCGAACAGCTATATGTCAAAGGGTTCACGCCCCCGTACTTCGACAACACGCATTGGGCACTCCCGGCCAACCAGCAGCTGATCACGGCAATGCAGAGCGGGTTCGCCGACCCCTCCAGCTACCCCGTCGACGCTCGCGGCATGGCCTACTCGTTCGCCTATTTCGCCGCCAAGAACCTCGGCACCGGACAGTTCTACCTGGTCGCCATTCACGACGCCGACGGTAAAGACCTCGATGGCGGAAAGAACTACAAAATCAACGTTCCCGCCCACGTCCCGGTGTCGCTCTACTGGTCCGCCACCGCCTACGACCGCGGCACCCATACCCTGATCCGCGATGTCAACTGGGCCAGCCGCGCGTCCAATACCCCTGAACTACAGACCAATTCCGACGGATCGGTCGACCTTTACATGGGCCCCAGCGCACCCGAGGGCAAGAAGTCCAACTGGATTCCCACCAAGTCCGGCCGGAACTTCGAAATCATGTTCCGGTTCTATGGACCGCAGCCGCCACTGTCGGAGAAGACCTGGAAGCTGCCCGATATCCAAACCGCCTGAGACATGGAAGCCGGGGCGGTTGGTCCGCTCCGGCAATTGGAAGAATCTGAAATTGACTGTGCGACAATCTAATTCGTATGTCTCGATGGGGATTCCGCGATAGAATAGAGGTATGAATTCGGCAGGTCAGGTTCTCACGGACGACATCACGGTGGCGGATGCCATCGATATGATGCGCGTCGCGACCGAGGTCCTGATCGCCGAATCCCTCGACCCGATCGAGGATGACGACCTGGTGGATGTGCTGCGGGATTGGGAGAGCATGCGGCGCAGCACCGCCGCGTTCGAGCACAAGATGATTCGGGAAATCGAGAACCGGGGGCTGCCGGAGAAGGCCGGGGTGAAGCGGACTTCGAAATATCTCGAGCAGACTTTGCGTCTCGGGCACGCCGAAGCCTGTGCGCGAGTGCGGGCCGCGGAGTTGCTGGGGATGCGGCGGGAAGCCGGGCGGGTGGTCAAGCCGTGGCTGTCGTGGACGGCAGCGTTCCAGGAAATGGGTTTGGTGTCAGCCGATTCCGCGCGCCACATCGCGAAGATCATGGACAAGATTCCGGGGAAGGTCGACGCCGATACCCGCGACCGCGCCGAATTCCAGCTCGCGCACTTCGCCACCGAATCCACGCCCGATGATCTGCCCAAGATCGGGGACCGGATCCTCGGCTACCTCGACCCCGACGGGCGTCTCACCGATGATTGCGACCGGCAGCGTCGGCGCGGGATCAGCTTCGGCAAGCAGGGCGTCGATGGCATGTCGGCGATCGCCGCGCAGGTGACCCCCGCGCTGCGGGCGGTGCTGGACCCGATCTTCGCCAGCCTGGCCCGGCCCGGCATGTGCAACCCCGATGATGCTGAAAGCCCTTGGACCACCGAGGGACTCGACGACGTAGCCCTCGCCGGGCTGGAGCGGGCCGCACGCCGTGACAACCGCACCGCCGCGCAGCGCAACCATGACGCGCTGCTGGCGTTCCTGCGGCCCGAGATGGGTCCGGCCACTCCCGGTCAGCACCGTGGGCTGCCGGTCTCGACAATCATCACCATGTCGCTCGCGGAGGTCGAAGCGGCTGCCGGGGTGTCCACGACCGCGTCGGGTGGGACCGTGCCGCTGGGAGAAGCATTGCGGCTGGCCGAGAAGTCGAAGCCGTTCCTGGCGATCTTCGATCACGCCGGGCAGGCCCTGCACCTCGGGCGGACCAAGCGGCTCGCGAACTCCGCACAGCGGATGGCGTTGATCGCCACCGAACGCGGCTGCACCCGCCCGGGATGCAACGCACCCGCCACGCTGACCCAGGTGCACCACGTCACCGAGTGGGCCAAGGGCGGTCGGACCGACATCGAAAACTTGACCTTGGCTTGCGATGCTTGCCACGCGCTGATCCATGACGGGCCCGGCGGCTGGAAAACCGTTGTCATGCCAAAGGATTCCGGCCATGCGTGCCGGACAGGGTGGATCGCGCCACGCCACATCGACCCCACCGGAACACCCCGGGTCAACGATCGACACCATGCGGGTGAGTTGATGGCCGCCTCCCTGGCCAGGCTGCGCGATGGCACACACCCACCGGTCAAATGGTGGTCACTCGCCTGACGGGTGGCCTTCCCCGATCACGCAAAGCCCGAGCCCCACCAAAGGTGGGGCCCTTCGGGCTGCGTGCGTCACGGCTGCTCGTGTCACAAGGGCGTGCGCAGAGCTACGCGGAGTGTGGTCGCCTCGCCTGCCCTACCGGACTTGGGCTGACGCCAGGTTGGGAGCCATCACCCGCCACCCCAGCCCGCGGACTGCACGCATCACCTTCTACAGACAACCCGAAGATCCCTTTGCCCTTGCCCCGGGACGATGCGCGGCCGAGCCGTGCGGGGCTGGTAGGTGAGGGGGCCTCGCAAGCTCGGCCGCCCTCTCTTCCTTCTCCAGGCGTCTTTGGTCCTTGGTTGTTCCGGCCCTAGGCGGCCGTACCACCTGCATGCGCGAACTCGGCAAGCTGACCAGCAAGGCTGTTCGGCACGCGAGCGTGAACCCGGGTACCGGTTTCCTCATGCTCGGAGCTCAGGATCTTGCCGTCCGCGTGGATCCGAGCCAGCAGGTCCCCGCGGGTGTAAGGCAGCAACACGCTGACCTCGACATCCAACCCGCCGAGAATCTGACCGAGTCGGTCCCGAAGCTGATCCACCCCTTCGCCCGTGCGAGCGGAGACGAAGGCCGCATCGGGCAGCCAACCCCGCAGCTGCGGCACCTCCAGCGGATCCAGGGCGTCAATCTTGTTGACCACCAGGAACTCCGGCGGAGCAGGCGTCTTGGTTTCCTTCAGCACATCGGTGATGACCTCGCGAACCGCCTTGATCTGCTGATCCGGCAGCGCGTCCGAACCGTCGACCACATGCAGGAGCAGGTCCGCGCCGGTCACCTCTTCCAGGGTGGACCGGAACGCCTCGACCAGCTGTGTGGGCAGGTGGCGGACGAAACCGACGGTGTCGGTGAACACGACCTCACGCCCGTCCTCCAGCGCCGCCCGGCGGGTGGTCGGATCGAGGGTGGCGAACAGCGCGTCCTGCACCAGGATTCCGGCATCGGTCAACGCGTTCATCAGCGAGGACTTGCCCGCGTTGGTGTAGCCGACGATCGCGACCTGCGGGATGCCACTGGACGAGCGCTTGGCGCGCTTGGTGTCGCGGGCGGTCTTCATCTCGCGGATCTCGCGGCGCAGCTTGGCCATTCGCTCGCGAATCCGGCGACGGTCGGTCTCGATCTTGGTCTCACCGGGACCACGCAGACCCACACCGCCGTTGCTGCCCGCACGGCCACCGGCCTGCCGGGACATGGACTCACCCCAACCGCGCAGACGCGGCAGCATGTATTCCATCTGAGCCAGCGAGACCTGCGCCTTGCCCTCACGCGAGGTGGCGTGCTGGGCGAAGATGTCCAGAATCAGCGCGGTGCGGTCGATGACCTTCACCTTGACGATCTTCTCCAGCGCGGTCAGCTGCGCGGGCGAGAGCTCACCGTCGCAGACGACGGTGTCGGCGCCGTGCTCGAGCACCATGCCGCGTAGCTCGTCGGCCTTACCCGAGCCGATGTAGGTGGACTTGTCCGGCTTGTCGCGGCGCTGGATCAGCGCGTCGAGCACTTCCGAACCCGCGGTCTCCGCGAGCGCGGCCAGCTCGGCCATGCTCGCGTCGGCCTGGGCGGCCGTGCCCTCGGTCCAGACACCGACCAGAACGACCCGCTCCAGTCGCAGCTGCCGGTACTCGACCTCGGTGACGTCCTCGAGCTCGGTGGACAGACCCGCGACGCGACGCAGCGCGGCGCGCTCCTCGAGCTGCTGCTCGCCGACGGTCGGCGCGGCCGACCAGCCATTGCGGCCGATCTCGGGCGCGTCGTTGGTCTCCTCGTCGAGGTCCTCGGCGGGAGTGAACTCATACGTTTCTGGCTTACTCATACACCTCCATAGTCCCACGTCCCAACGAACGACCGCACTCGGTTATTTCGGGGCGACCGCGGCCCGCCCGCGGGCCACCGCTCACGACCTGGCCACGAACCGCTCCCCTGCGCGCACGATCACATCGTCGAGCACCTCGCGGGACCGCAGCAGGTCCGCGATGGTGCGGTCGATCTTGTCGCGTTCGGCGCGCAATTCGTCGACCAGCTCGGGTGTGGCGCGCTCGTTCGCGCCGCCGTCGGTGTCACGCATGCACGGGAGGATCTCGAAGATCTTCTTGCTGTTGAGGCCGGCCGCGAACAGCTCCTGAATGTGGATGACCCGGTCCACGGCGAGCTCCGGATAGTCGCGCTGGCCACCCGGGGTACGCGTGGCCACCAGCAGGCCCTGCTCCTCGTAGTAGCGCAGCGACCGATCGCTCACGCCGGTACGTTTTGCCAGCTCACCGATTCGCATGCGGCACTCCGGAATCCGAGGCTTGCACCTCACATTGATGTCAGGTTTTACCTTACCGGCATGACGAACACAGACCTCTTCACCACCGGCCGCGTCGGCGCCCTCGAACTCCCCAACCGCCTCGTGATGGCCCCGATGACCCGCAATCGCGCGGCCGCCGACGGGACCCCGACCGAGCTCATGGCCACCTACTACACCCAGCGCGCGAGCGCCGGCCTGATCATCGCCGAGGCCGCCACCCCCAACCAGGTCGGACTGACCTACCCGAATATCCCGGCCATCTACACCGATTCGCACATCGCGGGCTGGCGGCGGGTCACCGACTCGGTGCGGGCCGCGGGCGGGCGCATGGTGCTGCAACTCCAGCACGGCGGACGCGTCGGGCACCCCGACAACAGTGGACTGACTCCCGTCGCACCGTCGGCCATCGCACTGCCCGACACCGTGCACACCCCGACCGGGCACCAGGACGCCGTCACCCCGCGGGAACTCACCGTCGCCGAAATCCAGGACACCGTCGCCGATTTCGTCACCGCCGCCCGCAATGCGATCGCGGCCGGATTCGAGGGCGTCGAAATCCACAGCGCCAACGGCTATCTGCTGCACCAGTTCCTGTCCGACAACACCAACCAGCGCACCGACGCCTACGGTGGGTCGATCGCCAACCGGATCCGGTTCACCGTCGAGGTGGTGGACGCGGTGATCGCGGCCGTCGGAGCCGAGCGGGTCGGGGTACGGATCGCCCCCGGGGTGAACGTCAACGGCATCGCGGAAACCGACACCGACGAGCTGTACCCGGCGCTCGTCTCCGCCCTCGCGCAGCGGCGACCCGCCTACCTGCACGTGGTCTTCGCCGACCCGGAAAGCAGCCTCTTCCAACGCATCCGGAGCCTGTGGCCGACCACCCTGATCGCGAACCCGAACCTCGGCTGGGGCGTCCCGCTACCCGCCGACGGCGGTGCGGCGGCAGCCGGCGCGCTCCTCGGCGCGGGCGCGGACCTGGTCTCGCTGGGCCGCTCGTTCCTGGCCAATCCGGACCTGGTGGAACGCCTGCGGATTGGCGCGCCGCTCAACACCGTGCGTGACGCGCACCTGATGTACGTCGGCGGCGCGACCGGCTACACCGACTACCCGGTGCTCGCCGACAACTCCGTGCCCGGCGATTCCGCGCTGGACAGCCTCGCCACGAAGCAGCTCTCCGCCGTCAGCGCGGCGTGAAGATCCGCTCAGGCGTCCTGCCACCACTTGGCCGCGATGCGGCCCGTCGCCACCAGCTCGGACGGGCCGCGCAGCCACGCCGAACCGTTCTCGATGCCGACGGTCACCACGCCGCCGGGAATGCGGACCTTCACGTGTCCGGTGTCCGAGGCGAGGTCGAAACCGTCGCGGGCGAGGGCCGCGGCGGCCGCCGCAACGGTTCCCGTGCCACAGGATCGGGTCTCGCCCACGCCGCGCTCGTAGACTCGCATGTTCACACCCCGCTCGCCGTCGGAGCCGACATTCAACGGGGTGAGGATCTCGACGTTCACACCGTGCGGGAACAGGGTGTGATCGAAGCCGGGGGCGTGCTCGAGGTCGAGGTCGGCGAGCAGCACCGGGGTCAGGTCGGGGTCCACGCAGGCCAGGTGCGGGTTGCCGACGTCGATGCCGATCCCGGTGAATTCACGTCCGCTCAGCGTCGCCGTCGAGGGGCCGAGGTTCTTCACAATGCCCATGGCGACGGTCACTTCACCGTGCACAGGATCGGCGTGGTGCACGACCACCGGCCGCGCGCCCGCGCGGGAGCCGACCACGAACTCGGAACGCTGCTCCAGCCCGGTCGCGACCAGATAGTGCGCGAACACCCGCACCCCATTGCCGCACATCTCGGCGATGGACCCGTCCGCGTTGCGGTAGTCCATGAACCAGTCGTCGACGTCGACGCCCTCGGGCAGTGCGGCCAGCACGCCGGTCTCGATCAGCGCGCCCGCGCGGGCCACCCGCAGCACCCCGTCCGCGCCGAGCCCCCGCTGCCGGTCGCACAGGGCGGCGATCCGGGATTCGGTGAGCTGCAGCCAGGCGTCCGGGTCCGGCAGCACCACGAAATCGTTCTGGGTGCCGTGGCCCTTGCTGAATTCGATATCAGCGGCGCTGCTCTCGCTCGTCATGGTCATTACGGTAGCGCCCGGCGCTGACGGGAGATTTCGTAGAGGGCCACCGCGGCCGCGGACGGCATACCGAGCGTGCCATCGGTGGGGATGCAGACCAGTTCGTCGCACACCTGCCGCCAGCCCGGGGCCAGGGCCTCGGTCTCGTCGCCGAGTACCAGCACGGTGCCGCCGTCGAATTTCGCGTCGTCGAGGGCCAGGCCGCCGCGATCGTCGCTGCCGACGATCCGGGTCGGGACACCACGCGCCCGCTGCCGGTCCCGGAACGCCGCCACCTGCGCCGGACCGGAGGTGCGCAGCACGGGCACCTCGAACAGGGCGCCGTCGGAAGCGCGCACGCTCTGCGGGTCGTACTGGTCGACACCGGAACCGGTCACGATCACCCCGCCCGCCCCGAACGCCGCCGCGGATCGGATCAACGCGCCCAACCGGATCGCCGACGCGGGCCGATCCACGACCACCACGGTCGCCGGATCGTCCGCGGTGCCCGGCGCGAAGTCCTCGAGCTCGGGCCGTTTCGTCACCGCGACCGCGACCAGTTCCGGCACCGGCTCGCTCGGTTCGGCCAGTTCGGCCATCACCTCCGGCACCAAGCCGATACTGGGCACGCCGCTGGAGTCCAGCACCTGCCGCGCCCACGGCGACGGTTCCGGATCACCCAGCCGGTAGACCAAAGTCTCCAGCGGCCAACGGCATTCGAGGGCGCGGCTGATGGGCCGCATGCCCTGCACCAGGAATCGGGAATCCCGGGTACGTGCGGCGCGGGTGGTCAGGTAGGCCTGCCACACCCCGACCGCGGCGGTGCGTGTGTTCGCGCGACGCGTCACTGTGGTTGTTCCTGTTCGTCCCTCATCGGTGAGGCTCGAGGAGGGCCAGCGTGGTCTCCGCCAAGGCGGGATCCGCGCCGTCCACCCATCGCACCCGCTGATCTCGGCGGAACCACGACCGCTGTCGCCGGACATAGCGCCGGGTGCCGATGAAGGTGCGTTCCTGAGCTTCGTTCAGGTCGTATTCGTTGTCCAGGAAATCGAGGACTTGGGCGTAACCGATGGCGCGGCGGGCGGTTTGGCCGTGGCGCAGACCGTGTGCGAGCAAGCCCTCGACCTCGTCGAGCAGACCGGATTCGAACATCTTCGCGGTGCGCAGTTCGATGCGGGCATCCAGTTCGGCGGTCTCCCGATCGACACCAATAATGGCTGTCCCCCACCGGGGTTCACCGATCTGGGGCGCCGAGGCGGCGAACGGCTGCCCGGTCAGCTCCACCACTTCGAGGGCGCGCACCATACGGCGGCCGTCGGTGGGCAGGATCGTCTGCGCGGCCACGGGATCGGCCTGCTTCAGCGCCTCGTGCACGGCGACGGTGCCGCGGTCGGCCAGCACCGTCTCCCACTTGGCGCGGATCTCCGGATCGGTGGCCGGGAAATCCCAATCGTCCAGCAGCGCTTGCACGTACATCATGGAGCCGCCCACGATGACCGGGGTGCGGCCACGCGCCATGATCGCCTCCACGTCGGCGCGGGCCGCCGCCTGATACGAGGCGACGGTGGCGGTTTCGGTGATGTCGAGGACGTCGAGCTGGTGGTGCGGGATGCCGCGGCGTTCGGCGACCGGAAGTTTCGCGGTGCCGATGTCCATGCCGCGGTACAGCTGCATGGCGTCGATATTGACGATCTCGCCGTCCAGGCGTTCCGCCAGATCCAGGGCCAGATCGGACTTTCCGGTGGCGGTGGGGCCGACGACCGCGACGGGGCGGGTCACGAGGTGACCCCGCCATCGGCGGAGAGCGTCGGGCGCCACACGCTGACGTGGTAGGCGACGCCGAACGGGGCTGCGGCGTAGCGGGTTTCGACCTGCGGATCGGCGGGGTCGGCGGCGAACAGTCCGGCCAGCGCCTGGTAGGCGGGCCGGCCCTCCACCTCGATCGCGGCGCACAGGGCGGTGTCGAGGGCCGCGAGGGCCTTGCGGTCGCCCGCGCTCAGGGCTTGGTCGATATCGGCTTGCACGCCCTCCGCGCGCTCGTCGAGGTATCGGGGGGCCTTCAGCGAGAGGGTGGCCGCGCCGTCGGCAACCACCAGGACACCGACCGGTTCGGATTCTGCGTCGAGTTCCGCTCGCAGCGTCCGCCCGAAGGCCAGACTCTCTTCCGCGGTGGCATCGGCCGAGATCAGACGGCATTCCGCGACGGTCTCGGGCGCGACCTGCTCGCGTAGCCACCCCGCGATCAACGCGGGCAGCGGTAACAGGACATCCGCGACACGCTCGGCAACCGGGCCTGACAAACCGACCCGCACGTCCACGCCGTATCCCCGGAATGTGCCCACCGCGTCAGCACCGATCACCCGGCCCGAATCGCCCGCGCCCGAGCCCTCCCCCGGCTCCGCCACGCCGACGACGACCCATCGCGACACGCGGGCGGCCAACTCCCGGCCCGCAGCCGACACCGCAGCTCGCAGCTCTGCGACAGCCCCCTCGACGGCAGACCCGGCCGCGCCCTCCAGTTCGGGAACCAGCACGGGCGGCGAGGGGACCAGTGACGCAACACAGAACACGCCGTCAACCGTAGCGCTACCGCACCTCACCAGCCCCACCCCCGCCGATCGCCGCGCCGCCGAAGCGGGCTCAAAGACAGCATTTCGCATCTCAGCCTGGTTGAATGGGATGAGCTAGACCGATGAGCTAGGGCGTAACCAGGCAGCCGTGACGCGCGGCAGGGACGAGGAGCTATGACCGACAACAACGGAAACGAGAAGGCTACCCACCCGGAGTCGACCCCGACGCCCCAGCCCGGCGCCGCCGTGCCTGCCCCGAGCGAGAGCGCCAAGCCATCACCGGCGGCCGCCGCCGCACCCCGCCCGGGGGGCCCGCGCCGCAAACCCGAAACTCCCAAACCGCACGCCATGCCCGGCCCGGCCGCCGCGCATCCGCACCCGGTCGTGGTACCGAACGTCAGCGACCCCAGCCAGTGGGGACGGGTCGACGAGGACGGCACCGCCTGGGTCAAGACCGCCGACGGCGAGCGGGTGATCGGCTCCTGGCAGGCCGGTGACGCCGCCGAGGGCCTGGCCCACTTCGGCCGCCGCTACGACGATCTGGCCACCGAGGTGGCCTTGCTGGAGGCCCGCCTGGCCGCCGGCACCGACGCCCGCAAGACCAAGACCGCCGCCACCGCGCTTGCCGAAACGTTGCCGACGGCCTCGGTGATCGGTGATCTGGACGGTCTGTCCGCCCGGCTGCAGGCCATCATCGAACACTCCGACGAGGCGGCCGCGCACGCCAAGGAGGAGAAGGACCGCACCCGGCACGAGCAAACCGAGCGCAAAGAGGCCTTGGCAGCCGAGGCCGAGCAGATCGCCAACGACTCCACCCAGTGGAAGGTCGCCGGCGACCGGCTGCGGGAGATCCTCGACGAGTGGAAGACCATTCGCGGCGTGGACCGCAAGGTCGACGACGCGCTGTGGCGCCGCTTCTCCAAGGCTCGCGAGGCGTTCAACCGCCGCCGCGGGGCGCACTTCGCCGATCTGGATCGCGAACGCGCCGCCGCCAAGGGCCGCAAGGAAGAGCTCTGCGTCCGCGCCGAGGAACTGTCCGGCTCGACCGACTGGTCCGGCACCGCCGCCATCTTCCGTGAGCTGCTGACGGAGTGGAAGGCCGCCGGTCGCGCTCCCCGCGAGGCCGACGAGCAGCTGTGGCGTCGCTTCAAGGCCGCGCAGGACGTGTTCTTCGCCGCCCGCAACTCCGCGGCCAGCGAACGCGACCACGAGTTCGAGCACAACGCCTCCCTCAAGGAGGAACTGCTCGAGGCCTATGCGCACATCAACCCCGAGACCGGGCTCGATGCCGCTCGCAACGCCCTGCGCGAACTCCAGGAGAAGTGGGACGCCATCGGCAAGGTGCCCCGCGAGCGCATGCACGACCTGGAATCGCGTCTGCGCGCCATCGAGAAGAAGGTCCGCGAGGCCGCCGACGCCCAGTGGCGGCGCACCGACCCCGAGGCCATGGCCCGCGCCGCCCAGTTCCGCGAGCGCGTCGCCCAGTTCGAGGAGCAGGCCGCCAAGGCCCAGGCCGCGGGCAAGACCCGCGACGCGGAGAAGGCCCTGGAGCAGGCCAAGCAGTGGCGCGAATGGGCCGAGGCCGCCGAAGGCGCGGTCAGCCAGCGCTGAGCTGTGAAAAGAGCCCGGCGGCAACCTGATTCGGTTGCCGCCGGGCCTCTTTCGTCGACCGGAGCAGCTGCCTTCGACCCCGCCACCGCGATCCTCGGCCACACCGCACCGCACTCCGACCGTGGCCCGGACGAGCCGCGTTGTCCGAGGGTGGCCGCGCGAACGCCCCCATCACGTGAAAAAGGCCCGGTGACAACCGATTCGGTTGTCACCGGGCCTTCCAGATCTTCGTGGTGCCGTCGTTCAGTCTTCGCCGAAGAGGCGGCGGCGCTGCTGGTCCTCGGCCTTGGCGGCGGCCAGGCGGCGCTGTTCCTCGGCGGCCAGCTGGACCGAGGTGCGGGCCCAGACCACGCGGACCCAGTGGAAGGTCAGCACGATGATGGCGAGGGTGGCCAGGATGAGGCCCGCGCCGGGGCCGGCGCCGTGGTAGTTGCCGAGGCCGGGGGTCTGGCGGTGCCAGATGGACAGGACGCCGAAGACGCTGCCGACGGCGGAACCGGCGACGGCGATCCACGCCAGCATCCAGCGGCGGGTGATGAGCGCGAGCACCGAGAAACCGATGCCGAAGATCACCACGAACCAGACGAACACCCGCGACGGCAGGCCGATGTGGTCGGCCTGGGCGACGGTGTCGTAGAGCAGCACGTCGAAGCCGCGGGTCTTGCCCGCGTGCGGCAGCACCAGCGAGGCCAGCAGCACGAACACCGAACCGGCGACCACCATGGCGCGCATGCCCGGATCGATCTCGCCGGCGATCTTGCGTTCGACGGCCTCGAGGTCCGCGCGGAACTGCTCGAAGTCCTGACTGTGGTCGGCCGCCTTCATGCTCTCCTCGTTCGCGTCGGGCGCCTGCTGCGACGCCGTATCCGATTGTGCTGCTTCGTCTTCCGGCTGCTCCGGCCGGTCACGAGGCTCGTCGGAGCCGGTGGGCTGCTGCTCGGTCATGCTGATCCTCGCTGACGCCGTAGCGCTCCCGCGCCGTGACTGGGTGCGGCGTGCGCGGGCGAAGAGCCGACGGCGCACGTCCCCCGCGATCCTGCCCTATGACACAGCGTAGTTGACCAGCGACCCCCACGATCCCGGGACCGGTTCCGGCCCGGCCGCCGATCGCACGCGATTCGCCGCGGCGCGCGATTACTCGCCGCAGGCGGACCCGCAGCCCGCCGCCGCCGTCTCGACCACCACCGGCGCGCCGATGCCGGGCAGGCCCAAGCCGACGCCGATGGGCGCGGTCTTGGGGGTGATGCCCTGCTCGTGGGCGTCGCCCGCGCGGGTGCGGCGGTGGCTCAGCACCTCGCCGTCGGCGATCAGGTAGTGCGGGGCCGCACCGGTGACGTCGATGGTGATGATGTCGCCGGGCCGGATCTCGCTGCCCGGCGCCGGATTCACGGTCGGGCGGAAGTGGACCAGACGGCCGTCGCGGGCGCGGCCGGACATGCGGGCGGTCTTGTCGTTCTTCTTGCCCGCGCCCTCGGCGACCAGCAGCTCGACGGTCGAACCGATCAGCGCCTGATTGCCCTCGAGCGAGATCTGCTCCTGCAACTCGATCAGCCGGTCGTAGCGTTCCTGCACGACCTCCTTGGGCAGCTGGTCGGGCATGGTCGCGGCCGGGGTGCCCGGGCGGATCGAGTACTGGAAGGTGAACGCGCTGGTGAACCGCGCCTGCCGCACCACGTCCAGGGTGGCCTGGAAGTCCTCCTCGGTCTCACCGGGGAAGCCGACGATGATGTCGGTGGTGATGGCGGCGTGCGGCATGGCGGCACGCACCTTCTCGATGATGCCGAGGAACTTGGCGCTGCGGTAGGAGCGGCGCATGGCCTTGAGCACGCGGTCCGAGCCGGACTGCAGCGGCATGTGCAGCTGCGGGCAGACATTCGGGGTCTCGGCCATCGCCTCGATCACGTCGTCGGTGAACTCGGCCGGGTGCGGGGAGGTGAAGCGGACCCGCTCGAGGCCCTCGATCGTGCCGGTGGCGCGCAGCAGCTTCGCGAAAGCGCCACGGTCGCGCGGCTCTTCGGGGTCGGCGAACGAGACGCCGTAGGAGTTCACGTTCTGACCCAGCAGCGTCACCTCGAGCACGCCCTGCTCGACGAGCGCCTGCACCTCGGCGAGCACGTCGCCGGGCCGCCGATCGACCTCCTTGCCGCGCAGCGCCGGAACGATGCAGAACGTGCAGGTGTTGTTGCAGCCCACCGAGATCGACACCCAGCCCGCGTACGCGGACTCGCGCTTGGCGGGCAGCGTGGACGGGAACGCCTCGAGCGACTCGATGATCTCGACCTGGGCCTGCTCGTTGTGGCGGGCCCGCTCCAGCAGCACCGGCAGCGAACCGATGTTGTGGGTGCCGAACACCACATCCACCCAGGGCGCCTTCTTGACCACGGTGTCGCGGTCCTTCTGCGCCAGGCAGCCGCCGACCGCGATCTGCATGCCCTCGCGTTCGGCCTTGATCGGCGCCAGGTGGCCGAGGGTGCCGTACAGCTTGTTGTCGGCGTTCTCGCGCACCGCGCAGGTATTGAAGACGACCAGGTCAGCGGTATCGCCGGCCACGGCCTTGACGTAGCCGGCGTCCTCGAGCAGACCCGAGAGCCGCTCGGAGTCGTGCACGTTCATCTGGCAGCCGTAGGTGCGGACCTCGTAGGTCCGGGCCGGGGAATTCACCCAACCAGGGTAATAGCTGCCCGGCGGAGGCCCTAAACCCGTCCGGGCCTCGGGCGAAACCCGTCCGGGCCGCGCGCACCCGGACCCCGTGGCCGCGCCGTGGATGGTCGCCGAATTGTCGCCGAATCAACGCCCGACCGGCCGAGCTGGTCTCGGCAGCGTCAATCGCTGGTTACGCGCGGGTGTCGAGTCTCGGCACAACCCGGGCCGGACCGGCAAAGACGAGCATTTCGGGCGCAAGGTGGTTAGGGTCACTGGTCATGACCGACGTGGCCGATTCCATCAGCACTCCCGCGCCGATGATCTCGATGCGGAATGTGGACAAGCACTTCGGCTCGCTGCACGTCTTGCGTGACATCAATCTCGAAGTGCCCAAAGGGCAGGTCGTGATCGTGGTGGGACCCTCGGGCTCCGGCAAGTCGACGTTGTGCCGAACCATCAACCGGCTCGAGACCATCGATTCCGGTGAGATCGCCGTCGACGGGGTGAAACTGCCCGAGGAAGGCAAGGCCCTCGCCAAGCTGCGCGCCGACGTGGGCATGGTGTTCCAGCAGTTCAACCTGTTCGCGCACAAGACGATTCTCGACAATGTCATGCTCGCGCCGGTGAAGGTGCGGCGCCTCGACAAGACCAAGGCGCGGGCCCGGGCGCTCGAGCTGCTCGACCGGGTCGGCATCGGCAATCAGGCCGACAAGTATCCGGCGCAGCTCTCCGGCGGACAGCAGCAGCGCGTGGCCATCGCCCGCGCGCTGGCCATGGATCCGAAGGTCATGCTGTTCGACGAGCCCACCTCCGCACTGGACCCGGAGATGGTGTCCGAGGTGCTCGACGTCATGGTGCAGCTGGCCAAGGACGGCATGACCATGCTGGTCGTCACCCACGAGATGGGCTTCGCGCGCCGCGCCGGCAATCGGGTGCTGTTCATGGCCGACGGGCAGATCGTCGAGGACACCGAACCCGAATCCTTCTTCACCGCACCGAAATCGGATCGCGCCAGGGACTTCCTCGGCAAGATCCTCTCCCACTGACTCCACAAGAGAACAGGACGTTCGATGAGGATCAACCCCGCGCTCAGGATCGCCGCCGGAGTGGCTGCCCTGGCCCTCGCTGTCACCGCGTGTGGCGGCAGCAGCAACAAGACGGCCAGCCAGCACGCGGCCGATGGCAAACTCACCATCGGCATCAAGTACGACCAGCCGGGCCTGGGCCTGCACAACAAGGACGGCAGCTTCAGCGGCTTCGACGTCGACGTCGCCACCTACGTGGCCGACAAGCTGGGCGTGAAGGCGGAGAACATCACCTTCAAGGAGTCGCCGTCCGCGCAGCGCGAGACGCTGATCGAGAACGGGCAGGTCGATTTCATCGTCGCCACCTACTCGATCACCGACAAGCGCAAGGAGAAGGTCGATTTCGCGGGCCCGTACTTCCAGACCGGGCAGTCGCTGCTGGTGCGGTCGGACAACACCGACATCACCGGGCCGGATTCGCTGAACGGCAACAAGAAACTGTGCTCGGTGAAGGGCTCCACCCCGGCGCAGAACATCAAGGACAAGTACGTCGCCGCCCATGAGGTGCAGCTGATCACGTACGACACCTACTCGCTGTGCGTGGAGGCGCTCAAGTCCGGCGCGGTCGACGCGGTCACCACCGACGACATCATCCTGCGCGGTTATGCGGCGCAGTCGCCGGGCGCGCTCAAGGTGGTCGGCAACACCTTCACCGTCGAGAAGTACGGCATCGGCGTGAAGAAGGGCGACACCGAATCGCGCGGCAAGATCAATGACGCCATCGACGCCATGATCGCCTCCGGGGCGTGGAAGGCCGCGCTGGAGAAGGAGTTCGGCGCCACCGGCTTCCAGGTTCCCGAGCCGCCCAAGGTCGACCGGTACTGATCCACGGACTCGTGCCGGGTGATTTCCTGCTGACAGAGTTCACGGAATCACCTGGCACGCTTCGTTTTCCGATCGGAGGAATGGGGCAGTCGTGTTCGACTTGATCTCCAACTATCACACCAAGTTGCTCGACGCGTTCTGGGTGACCATCAAACTGACGCTGTATTCGGGGTTCTGGGCGCTGATTCTCGGCACCCTCGTCGCGGGCATGCGGGTGTCGCCGATTCCGATCGCGCGCTGGATCGGCACGTTGTACGTCAACATCATTCGGAACACGCCGCTCACGCTGATCATCGTGTTCTGCTCCATCGGCCTGTACTCCACGCTCGGGCTGCGGCTCGCGGCGGAGGGGCCGAACAGCATCTCCGAGAACAACTTCCGGTTCGCGATCGTCGGGTTGAGCGTCTACACCGCGGCTTTCGTCTGCGAGTCGCTGCGAGCGGGCATCAACACGGTGCCGTTCGGGCAGTCGGAGGCGGGCCGTTCGCTGGGGTTCACCTTCGGGCAGAACCTGCGCATGGTGGTGCTGCCGCAGGCCTTCCGGGCGGTCATCGCGCCGCTGGGCAGCGTGCTCATCGCCCTGACCAAGAACTCGACCATCGCCTCGGCCATCGGTGTCGGCGAGGCGGCGCTGCTCATGGCGGAGATGAACGAGAACGAGGCGGCGGTGCTCAATATCGGCGCCATCTTCGCGCTCGGGTTCGTGATCCTGACCCTGCCGACCGGCCTGTTCTTCGGCTGGCTGGCCAAACGATACGAGGTGGCGCGATGACCGCGGCGTCCGTGCTCTACGACGCGCCGGGCCCCCGCGCCCGGGTGCGCTACCGGATCTATTCGGTCATCGCGATCGCCGCTGTCGCCGCGGTGTTGTGGTTCCTCTACCGCGGGCTCGCCGACAAGGGTCAGTTCACCGAAGCCAAATGGAAGCCGTTCACCGAGAGCCAGGTCTGGAGCACCTACCTGTTGCCGGGTCTGCGCGGCACGCTCGAGGCGGCGGCGCTGTCCATCGTGCTGGCGCTGGTGCTGGGCATGCTGTTCGGCATCCTGCGCATGTCGGATCATCGGGCGATCCGCTGGTTCGCGGCCGTGGTGGTGGAGGTCTCGCGGGCGATTCCCGTCCTGGTCCTGATGATCTTCCTCTACTACCTGTTCGCCAAGCAGAACGCCTTCCCCTCCGATCAGCTGGCGCTGGCCGCCGTGGTGACGGCGCTGACCGTCTACAACGGATCCGTCATCGCCGAGATCGTCCGCTCGGGCATCCGCGCGCTGCCCAAGGGGCAGACCGAGGCGGCCGTGGCGCTGGGCATGCGCAAGACCCAGGTGATGGTCTCGATCCTGCTCCCGCAGGCGGTCACCGCCATGATGCCGGCGCTGATCTCGCAGATGGTGGTGGCGCTCAAGGACTCCGCGCTGGGCTACCAGATCACCTACCTCGAGATCGTGCGCTCGGGCACCCAACTCGGTGCCGCGCAGCAGAACCCGATCCCGTCGCTGATCGTGATCGCCATCATCATGATCATCATCAACTACACGCTGACCGTGCTCGCCACCCGCGTCGAGAAGTGGCTGCGCACCCGCAAACGCGGTTCCCGAGCCGTGGTCGCGGCGGGCACCATCACCGCCCCGCCCGGCATGGACGCTATGGTGTCCGACGTTTCCCTGCAGAAACCGCCGAACTGACCGGTGCGGCTTGCCCGACCGCCGGACAAGCCGCTCCCCCAGCTCGCATACTGAATTTCATGACCGAAGACGTCAGCGCTCGAAGAGAATTCGTCGTCGGGCTCTTCCTGGCCACGGTGCTCGCCCCGCTCCTCGCGGGGCTCACCAGCTTCGCCGCCATCCTCGGCGCCCACCTCACCCGCGAGGCCGCACACCGGCTGCGCGCCGCCCGCCGGGAGAAACCCGCCGACCCCGCCTCACCACACCTGACCGCCCAGCGCCCACTGCGCCATACCGGACACCGGCACGCCCGCCGCGCCCTGTCCACCCGCCGCCCGGGCGGCGTCCTGCACTGACCTCCGGCCGGGGCAGACATTCGGCCGAACTCCCCGATGCGCTGATATGGTCAGCCACCACCGCCGCGGATACCTACGCGCACTGGCGGAGTGAGCGGAGCGGGCATAGATGCCGTTGATCAGTCACCCGACAGGTTGGCCTCGGCCAGTTCGGCTTTCACCACCGAGTAGGCCGTGGCGGCGCTGAAGCCGCGGCGGGCCAGGAGACCGACGAGGCGTTGGGTGGCCTTGGCGTGGTCCAGGTTTCGGGGGAGGGTGCGTATTTTCGCGCGCACCAATTCGGCGGCACGAGCTTGCTCGTCATCTTCGGCCGAGTCGGTAGGGGGCGGGGACGAGAGCTTCGAGCGGCGCGGGGAGGCCGCTGTTCCAGTGGATGTCCGGTCGGTTCGATCGGGGGCACCGCTGCCGAAGTTGGCGGCGTTCAGCTCCGTGGTCACGACCTTGTAGGCGGTGGCGGAGGTGTAGCCGCGGCGAGCCAGCAGGCCGACCAGTCGACGGGTGGCTGTCTCGCGGTCGAGGTTCGGGGACAGGGTGCGGAGCTTGGCGCGAATCAGTTCGGTCGCGGATTCGGTGTCGTCGGAGGGGGATTCGCGGCGGGGGTGGGTGGAGTTCGAGCCGCTGGTCGACCGAGGCCCGGAGGGAGGGGGATCGCGACGGGGTGTGGGTGCGGGCGGGACTTCGGTCGTCACCACTTCGAAGGCCGTGCCCGGGTTGTAGCCCTTGCGGGCCAGCATGGCGATCAGGCGGCGGACGGCCTTGTCGCGGTCGAGATCCGGGGAGAGGGTTGCGGCCTTGCGGCGGACCAGATCCGACGCGCGGGTCAATTCGTCCGCGGCGGTGATCGACTCCAGGGCCGGTTCGGCGTGTTCGGGTGCGATTCCCTTGCGTCGCAATTCCTCGGCGAGGACCTTCTTGCCCTTGCCTCCATACGTGTGCCGCGAATGCACCCACTGCTGCGCGAAGGCCGCGTCGTCGATCAACCCGACCTCGGTCAGCCGATCGAGCACCCGCTTCGCCACGTCAGCATTGAAACCCTTGTCGGCCAGCCGATCAGCCAACTCGAACCGGCTTCGAGCCCGATCAGTCAGCAGACGCAGGCAGATATCCTTCGCCTGTGCTTCGGTGCCGCCACCCGCCGGCGCGCCCGATCCGGCCGACTCCTCACCGGACCCATTCCGTCCACGACGACGTCCCGGCCCGCGACGACTCTCATCATCCTCGAATTCTGGACTATCACCCCCGGCGCGGTCCGCATACGCCCCGCGCCGACGACCGCCCCGCCCACGCCGACTGTCGTCCTCCTCGGAGTAGGCGCCATCGCCCCCGGCAGCCCGTTCCCCGTACTCGTCGCGCCGGCGACCACCGCGACGCCCGCGTCCACCAGCTCGATCCGCGTCGGGCCTGCCGCCACCCGACCCCGGACCCGAATTCTCCTCGTCTCGGCCATACGACTCCCCCGCAATCGAATACTCGTCATCGCGTGAATACGCTTCCCCCGCAACCGAGTTCCTAGCATCCCGACGTCCCCTGCGGCGGGTGATCACTTCATCGGCATCCTGATACCCGGCAGTGCTCGACTGTTCCGCCGAGGCCGTCTTCTCCCGGCTCCCCCGCCGCCCCCGCGACTCCGACGCAGCTGCGTTCGCCGCCGCATTGGCTGCGGCGACAGCCGTGGCCTCGGCCAAGGCGGCGCGCGCCGCGGCCAGCCTGTCCGCCGAAGCCGCAGACACCGAATCGGTTTCGCGCCCGCCGGCAGTTGCTTGTGTGGCAGAGGATTCACCGTCACGGCGAAAGCGCTGCTCGGAGCTCTGCACGGCACCGATCGTTTCCAGCTCTGTCGCCGCCGGGCGGCCGGTCGCCGCAACCTCCTGCGACGAAGGCGGCGTGCTCCGCGCAGCCGCTGGAGGGGTGGCGCCATCCCGGCCGAGGCCTGCAGCGAGAGTGGCCGTTTCGAGGACTGACCGGCGCCCGGTCGGCCGAGTCGCTCCCGGCGGCAACTGGTCTTCGCCAGTGTCGCCTGCGGGGTGGGTCCCACCGTCGCCGGGGGCAGTGGACGCTTCCTCTCGCCACTGCCCCGGCGAGCGGCCTCGCCCGGTAGGCGAACGGCGGTGGGGGCGGGATGAATTCGGGGGTGGGCCGTCGAGGGCCGGATCGTCGCCAGGGGATTCTGGATCATGGTCCGCGGCCTCGGCGTTCGGGCGCGGAGGGTCGAGCCGGGGCGATGCGTCGTCGGCGGTTCGCCAGGTTGAGCGGTCGTCGCTCGGCGAGTTGTGTCCGGGGGCGGCGTAATAGGAGTCGGTGCGGCCGGTGGAGGGGCCGTAGTTCCAGCCGCCTGCTGAGGCGTAGGGGTCGGCGGAGTCGCGGCCGAAGAGGTCGTGGCTCGGCTCGGTGGAGCGGGGCGCAGCTGGTCGGGATCCGCGGCGGGCGGATTTGGCGTCGCGGGATTCCAGTTGGCGGCGGAGGCGTTCCACCGCGTCCAGCTGGGGGGTGGGCCCCGGCGGGGTGCGCCGGGGCCCTTCGGAATCCCGCGAGGTCATGTCAGAAGTCGGCGGCGGTTTCCTCGGCGGTGACGTCTGCGCCGATGCCGAGCTTCTCCTTGATCTTCTTCTCGATCTCGTCGCGGACGTCGGTGTTCTCGAGCAGGAACTTGCGGGCGTTCTCCTTGCCCTGGCCGAGCTGGTCGCCCTCGTAGGTGTACCAGGAGCCGGACTTGCGGATGAAGCCCTGATCGACACCCATGTCGATGATCGAGCCCTCCTTGGAGATGCCGAAGCCGTAGAGGATGTCGAACTCGGCCTGCTTGAACGGCGGCGAGACCTTGTTCTTGACGACCTTCACGCGGGTGCGGTTACCGACCGCGTCGGAACCGTCCTTCAGCGTCTCGATGCGGCGCACGTCCAGGCGGACCGAGGCGTAGAACTTCAGCGCCTTACCACCGGTGGTGGTCTCCGGCGAGCCGAACATGACGCCGATCTTCTCGCGCAGCTGGTTGATGAAGATGGCGGTGGTGCCGGAGTTGTTCAGCGCCGAGGTCATCTTGCGCAGCGCCTGGCTCATCAGGCGGGCCTGCAGACCGACGTGGCTGTCACCCATCTCGCCCTCGATCTCGGCGCGCGGCACCAGGGCGGCGACGGAGTCGATGACGATGATGTCGATGGCGCCGGAACGCACCAGCATGTCGGCGATTTCGAGCGCCTGCTCACCGGTGTCGGGCTGCGAGACCAGCAGCGCGTCGGTGTCGACACCGAGCTTGCGGGCGTAGTCCGGGTCCAGCGCGTGCTCGGCGTCGATGAACGCCGCGACGCCGCCGTTGGCCTGCGCGTTGGCGACCGCGTGCAGCGCGACGGTGGTCTTACCCGAGGATTCCGGGCCGTAGATCTCCACGATGCGGCCGCGCGGCAGGCCGCCGATGCCGAGAGCGACGTCCAGCGCGATGGATCCGGTGGGAATCACCGCGATCGGCTGGCGCGCCTCTTCTCCCAGGCGCATGACCGCGCCCTTGCCGAAGCCCTTCTCGATCTGCGCCAACGCCAGTTCGAGGGCCTTGTCACGATCGAAAGCCGGAGGTGCCATCGTCTGTCCCCTTCTCAACGGGTGAGTCTCATACTGTGGTTGGCGCCCACGTTAGAGGGAGGCACCGACAACTTCCGACGACGAGCTTAGACGAACAGGTGTTCGATGCAAGCGACGCGCTGAACGACACGCGAAACACCTGGTAGCAACCGATCGGCAAGCTGACCGGGCTCAGGGCACGACCCCCACCTTCCGGTCATCCAACAGCGTCGACGACTGTTTGAACATCCGCAACGCCGACAGCACCTGAACATCGTTGATCCCCGGCAGCGCCCCCAGCGACTCGGTGACATACCGGTACAGATGCGCGGTGTCGTGGCACACCACCGCGGCCACCAGATTCACGGTTCCCGTGGTCGCCGCGACGAACGCCACCTCCGGATGCGTGGCGACGGCCCGGCCCACCGCCTCCAGATCCCCGGGCCGCACCCGCATCCACAGCAGGGCTCGCGACACGTAGCCCATTCGCTCCAAAGCGAAGTCGAGGTCGAAGTACAGCACCCCGGATGCGATGAGCTCGCTCATGCGCCGCGCCACCCGGCTCGAACTCCACCCGGTGGCGGTGGCGATCTGCGCGTAGGAGGCCCGCCCGTCGCGCCCCAGGATGGCCAGCATCGCCTCGTCCTCGCGCGACAGCTGAACCGATTTCTCCGGCCCCCGCGGCTCCCACATGGGCGGCCGTGGCCCCAGTTCACGCAGCTGCCCGGCCGTGAGCAGCCTGCTGTAGCGCGGCCACTCCTCGGCGAACGGGAACTGCCGCATCACCTCGTGCACGGTCAGCTCGAGCACCTGGGTGGCGCGCGGGATCATCCGCAACAGCAACTCGTCCTGCCGCTCCACCGATCGCGGCCGGCACACGCAGGTGACCTCGAATCCGGTGGCCAGCAGGGAAACCCAGCTCACGTCCGGCTGCCGGGCGAGCGCTTCGGCCAACGCGACCGCCCGATTCGGCGCGGTCCGCATGCGCAGGATCCACCGGGTGCGCCCGAGCGGCACCGTATTCACCTGCCCGGCGACGTGGAGCATGCCGCGCTCCCGCAGCGACCGGTAGCGCCGGGCGACGGTCTGCTCGGAGACGCCGAGGATCGCGCCGAGCCGCGCGAACGGGATGCGCGCGTCGGTGACCAGGCCGTGGATGATCTGCTTGTCGAGCACATCCAGAACGGCGGATTCACCCAGATCTTCGCCATCCATGGGAGGAATCCTTCGCATTCAGCGGTGTGGCTAGGGAATGTACGCGCTCTCCTCCAGCCTAGGTGACGAAATCGTTCATTCCTTCTGGAGGTTCCCGTGCGGAAATGGCTGCCACTGCTGGCCGCGTGCCTCGGTTCGTTCATGCTTCTCATCGACGTCACCATCGTGAATGTCGCGCTGCCCGATATCGCCGCCGACCTGGGCACCGGATTGTCCGGACTGCAATGGGTCATCGACGGCTACGCTCTCGCCCTGGCCGCCCTGCTGCTCATGCTCGGCGCGCTGGCCGACCGGTTCGGCGCGAAACCCACCTATCTGATCGGTCTCGCCTTGTTCGCGGCCGCGAGTCTCGGCTGCGGGGTGGCCGGATCGGCGAGTGTCCTGGTGGCCGCGCGCGCGGCACAGGGCATCGGCGGCGCGGCCATGCTGGCCACCACGCTGTCGCTGTTGCACGCCACCTACACCGGCCGCGATCGCGGGATCGCGTTCAGCGCCTGGGGCGCGGTGTCGGGCGCGGCCGCCGGTGTCGGGGTGGTGCTGGGCGGCGCGTTGACCGATCTGCTGTCCTGGCGGTGGATCTTCTTCGTCAACCTGCCGATCGCCGCGCTGGCGATCGCCTTGTCCGCCATCGCTTTCGGACCGTCGCCACGCCGTGCCGACCGCCGGGTGGACCTGGCCGGCATGCTGAGCTTCACGGTGGCGGCGACGGCCGCGACCTACGGCATCATTCGCGCGGGCGAGCACGGCTGGGGCGATCGCGGGGCCGCGGCGGCGCTGATCACCGGCGCGGTCGCGCTCGTGGTGTTCGTCGCCGTCGAATCCGGCAGCGCCGCACCGATGTTGCCACTGCCGTTGCTGCGTGGCGCGGGCTTCACCGCCACATTGATCGCCGCCGCCGGCCTGAGTTTCGCCGCGTTCTCCACGAGCCCGCTGCTGTCCCTGTGGCTGCAGCAGTACCTGCATCTGAGCCCGCTGCGGGCGGGGCTGTCCATGCTGCCGCTGTCGGTGTGCGCCTTCCTGGTCTCGGGCGTCTTCGGCAGGCTGCTGCACGATGTCGCACCGAAGTGGACGATCGGCGGCGGGCTGGCGGTCATCGGCGCGGGCAGCGCGCTGTTGACCCTCATCGGCACCGGATCGTCCTGGACCGCGACGATTCCCGGCTATCTCCTGATCGGCGCGGGTGTCGGCATCATGGCCCCGCCACTGGTGGCGGTCGGTCTGGCGGCGGTCCCGCTGCACCAGAGCGGCACCGCGGCCGGGGCGATCAATACCGCGCGGCAGCTGGGCCTGGCCTTGGGAGTCGCCGTGCTGGGCACCGTCTTCCGGAACGCGGGTACCGGGAAGACGCCCGGGCACGCTTTCGTGGACGGCTTGAACACCGCGACGATGACGGCCGGGGTGACCGGAATCCTGTCGGGTGCACTGGTCTTCGCCCTGTACACGCGAGCTGCCCGCCCGGCTCCCGCCCCGGTCGTCGCCCCGCCGGAACCCGCACGGCTCGCCTGACCCGGCGCTCCACCCGAGGCGGTCCACCGCGCCCGTCCCGGCGCGGGTCCACATCACGGGCAACCACGATCAGGGAGCTCGCACCGAGGAATCGTCCGAATTCCCTCGGTGCGAGCTCCCTGATCGTGTTGCTACCGCAGGGGAAGGGGCGCGTTGTCCTCTTCGGGGGTACGCGGGCCGAAGATGCGGCGCTCGGACTCGGCGATCGGTACGTCATTGATGCTGGCCTCGCGGCGGGACATGCGGCCATCGGGCGCGAACTCCCAGAGTTCGTTGCCGTAGCTGCGATGCCACTGGCCCGCGTCGTCGTGCCATTCGTACTGGAAGCGGACGGCGATGCGGTTCTCGGTGAAGGTCCACAGGTCCTTGCGCAGGGCGTAGCCGTTCTCGGTGGACCATTTGCGCTTCAGGAAGTCGACGATCTCGGCGTGGCCGGTGAGGAATTCATCGCGGTTGCGCCAGACGGAATCCTCGGTGTACGCCTGCGCCACCTTCTCGGGATCGCGAGTGTTCCAGGCGTTTTCGGCGGCGCGAACCTTCTGCTTCGCGGATTCCAGGTCGAAGGGCGGCAGTGGGGGACGCATGGCGGTGAGCCTTTCGGGTTGACGGGGGATCGCCGGTCAGGGGTTGACCGGCGACAGCTCGGGGTCGGTCCAGCGCAGTGGCGTGGCACCCGAGATCTCGACGGCCTCGGTGACGGTGAAATCGATGGCGCATTGCGCGCCGGGCGTGAAAACCGTCTCGTCCCAGGTGATCTCGGCGGTTCCGGTGATTTGCAGGGTGGTCCCCGTCCGCCAGTCGGGCACGAGCAGCCCGCAGCGCGGGTCGGAGGCAATATTGCCGAGGGTCATGAACATGGAGTTGCCGCGATAGTCGGGCCAGCGCAGGCGGGTCGGGGAAAGCACCTGCAGGAAACCGGGATTGCCGCCGCGATGGGAGGCGTCGGCGTGCCCGTCGGCGTCGGCGGAGGCGACGAAGAAGGTATCGGCGCGTGCGATGAGCTCCTGCTGCGCGGCAGCCAACTCCGTGCCGCGACGCACCTCCGGCGCCCCGCCCGCGACCCATTCCTCGACCCCTCGGCGGGAAATGTATTTCGGGCAGTTCGAATACACCTGTTCGGTATCGATGCGCAGTCCGGTCGCGGTGGGTGCGATCACCCCGTTGACCCGCATGCGGCGGCGCGTTTGCGGTTGCAATGCGATCATCCCGACATGCCTTGTGCCGCGCAGTGATTCGGCCAGCGGGTCGCCCGTCACCGGTGTCGCCTCGACCTCGATGGCGCGCTCACCGGCGGCGTGGACGAATCCGGGCGACCCGGCCAGCTGGCCCGCCCACATGCGACCCGCGTCATCGGCGGCGGCCAGCACGATCATCGGCTGTTCGGCCAGGAATTGCGCGGCGGCGGCCGGAATGTCGGGCCGGATCATCCGGCCGACCCGCTGCGCGATGTCGGCCTGGCCGAGCCGCCGCTGCACCGCCAGTTCCCCGGGGTGATAGGCGACCCCGCCGGGCAGGTCCCGGACCCGTCTGTCGTTCATGTCCGTCTCCCTTCGGGGGCTCGGTTCGGCGTGGAGGCGCCGCGGTGGCGCCCATGCGAATCCCGCGGTGCGAGTCCGATATTCCTGCTCAGAAGAACCCGCAGGTCGGGGCGCTGCCCGAGGGAGCGGGAGCATGCTCGGCACCCGACGGCGCGTACACCTCGAGGCGGATGCCGTCCGGGTCGATGAAGAAGATGCCGCCCGAGGCCGCGCCCTCGCCGTGCGCGACGACGCCGTCGTGGGCGAACGCGACGTCCAGGTCCTTCAGCGCGGTCTCCACCGCACGGACCTGGTCGATGGTGTCGACCTGGAACGAGAGGTGGTGCAGGCCGGGAGTTTTCGCCGAGAACTCGCCGTCGCTCTGCTGCCACAGGGTGACCTGCAATTGCCCGGCCCGCCCGAGGAAGGCGAAGCGCTGCGCTCCTTCCCCGCCCGCACCGAGCTGCTCGAAGCCGAGCGCGCGTCGATAGAAGGACACCGAGCGGTCGAGGTCGGTGACATTGAGGCCGATGTGCCCGGTGGCGAGGACGGGTGCGGTCATGATGAATCCCTTCGGAATGATCTAACCCATGTTGCTTGTTTGACAGGTTAGACGCTAATCGCAGGGGTCGCCCAGCGTCAACCCCTATAGTTGATTTGTCTGGTTAGAAGGGAGCGGATGATCCGATGACGACAAGGAGCCGGTTACCCTCAGACGTGCCCGAACCACGCCCCCACCTCGGTGAACCGCCCGCGTTGGACCTGCTCAACACGCGCTGGATAGCGCAGACGGGCCCGCAGGATCTGCTCACCGACGTGGCCGGCGCCGGGCAGTGGCTGGCCGACAACAACCTCGACGTCCCCGCCGACGAGGACACGCTGAACGCGCTGCTGGCCGCCCGGGAGGCGATCCTGCGCGTGGTCAAGGCCGACTCCGCGGATGATCCGCACATCGCCGACGACCTCAATGCGGTGCTCGCACACGGCCGCATCCGCCGCGCTCTGACTCCCGACGGCCCCGCCGGGGTCCCCGAGGTCGCCGACCCGGCCTGGCTACCCGCCTGGCTCGCCGCCGACAACCTGCTACATCTGCTGGCGAACTCCCCCGAACGCATCAAGCAGTGTGCGCACCCGCACTGTGTCCTGTGGTTCCTGGACACCTCGAAGAACGGCACCCGCCGCTGGCATTCCATGGCGGCGTGCGGGAATCGCGCCAAGGCAACGCGGCACTACGCGAAGAAGACCCAGTCGGAGCAGTCCGCCGGGTAACCCGAATTCACCAGCGCGACTTCGGCACATCGAATTCCGCGCACAGCGCCCGCCACACGTCGCGGGGATCGACCCCCGCCTCGATGGCCTGCGCGCCGGTCCGCCCCATGGACGGCAGCACGTGATCGGCCAGCAGCGCGTCGGCGCGCGCCGTGCCGAACTCGGTATGCATCAACTCCTGAAACTCCGTCAGCCGCACGGCCGCGAGCCTACGCCACCGACCGGATCCGGCCGGTGGCATACCGGTTCGACCGGATCGCCCGGCTCGTGCGCGACCGTTGGTTCGGAGGTCGCACCGCTGGTCCGGCTCTCGCCGAGCAGGCGGCGTCAGCGCACCACGGCGTGACAGATCTCGACCGGGTCGACGGTGTCGGCGATGCCGGCGGCGGCCGACTCGGCGGCGGTCTTGTAGGCGGGGTCGTCGAGGATGCGTTTCACCGCGTCACGCAGGGCCTCGGGGGTGAGCGGCCGCACGAACAGGGAACTGCCTTGGCGGGCCGCGCGATTGGCGAGTTCCCACTGGTCGCCGCCGCCGGGGACGGTGACGATCGGGACCCCTGCCAGCAGGGTCTTGGCGAGCAGACCGTGTCCGCCGCCGCCGATCACGACCGAGGCGTGGCGCAGCAGTTCGTCCTGACGACCCAAACCGGCTGTGGCCCAGGTCGGGAGGTCGGTGGGCGGGGTGTCGAGGGTGGAGATGGCGAGCCGGACGCCCGCGCCCTCGAACGCCGCCAGCGCGGCCTCGGCGAGACCGACCTGGCCGGTCTGGGCGGTGGAGGGGGCGACCATGACCAGCGGTTCGTCGCCGGGCGGCAGGTCGAGGATGTGCTCGGTGGGCTCCCACAGCAGGGGCCCGACCAGGTGGGCGTTCTCCGGCCAGTCCGGCCGCGGCACCTCCAAGGCGGGCAGCGTGGCGATCAGCCGGGCATCAGGCCCCGGATCCTGCGAGGGCAGGCCGATACTGGCCCGCGCCTGCTCACGCTGCACTTCCCCGCGGCGCACGGCGCGCGAGCTCAGCCCGCGCAGCACCGAGTCCCGCGCCCGTCCGCGCAGACCCTCCCCCGCCGCGAGGCCACTCCCGATGGGCGGCAACCCCTTCGACTGCAGGTACAGCGGATGCGGCGACAGTTCCACCCACGGCAGCCGCAACCGCTCCGCGGCCATTCCGCCGCCGGCGGTGAGCACATCCGACACCACGAGTTCGGGCAGCATGGCGCTCAGATCCGGCAGGATCTCCGTCGAAATATGCGCGGCCCGTTGATGAATCCGCGCCCCGGCGTCACTGTCGTCGTCCTCGGCCCGAGGCGCGAGGCCCTTGAGCCGCCGCACCCCGATCCCGGCCTCCCGCGCGGCGTCGAACCAGCGCGGGCTGGTGAACAGCACCGGCTCGTCCCCGGCCGCCAGCAATCGTTCACACAACGCAATCGCCGGAAACGCATGCCCCGGATCAGGCCCGGCCACCACCGCTACTCGCACGCAGCCAGCGTCCCACACCCGCCCGACACATCCGGAACCTCACCCACCTTCCGGTTCCGCGTCGCCGGGCGGGCGGCGAAGTCCCAGCTCAGCCCGCGAAGCGGTAGAGCTCGAAGCTGAGGGCTCGGGCGGCGGGGAAGCCCTCCTTGGGGCCGGTGGTCATCTCGATGACGGCGCGGGCCTGGGCCTCGACGGGTTCGGGGCTGAGGACCTCGAGGTAGCGGCGGTGGGCGGTGAGGGATTCGACGGCGGCCTCGACGGTGTCGGTGACGTCGAGGCCGTGGCTGCCGTCGCCGACGCCGTAGACGGCGGCCCAGCGTGGGGACCACGCCGGGAGGTCGGCGATGTCAGGGTGGATCCACTCGTTGCCCGCGTCGGAGACGGCGTCGAGGGCGGCGCGGCCCACGGCGCGGTGGTCGGCGGAGTTGACGTAGCCGCGGGCCCAGGTGTCGCCGAAGTTGAACAGGATCACCATCTCGGGGCGGTGGCGGCGAATGGCGGCGGCCAGGTCGCGGCGCAGCGCGAGGGATTCCTCGATGCGGCCGTCGGGATAGCCGAGGAATTCGACCGAGCTGACGCCGACGATCTTGGCCGAGGCGCGCTCCTCGTCCTCGCGCAGCGGCCCGGCCTCGGCGGGCGACAGCCCCGCGATGCCGGCCTCACCGCTGCTGACCAGTACGTAGCGAATGTCCTTGCCCTGCCCGGTCCATCGCGCGACCGCGGCGGCGGCCCCGTACTCGATGTCGTCGGGATGCGCCACGATGACGATCCCCCGCTGCCAGTCCTCGGGAAGCTGCTCCATGCCTGTATTCAACTCCGGCCGCGCGGGCCCGCGCCACCAGGGCACGAACTTCGCACCCGGACACGCATCGCACCGCGCCCGCCGCGCCGCGGACCGAGCCGTCACGCGCGGTGAACGGGGCCGTCTCACAGCATGCTGAGCACGCCCTCGAACGCCGCCTCAGCCGCCCCCAGCAGTTTGAGATCCGGTCCCAGACAGGACTTCTCGATCCGCACCCCGCCGAACGCGCGGCTCACCATGCTGCGCCGGTGCACCTCCTCGCGCACCCGCGCGATCGCCGGGCCGGGCAGCGCGGTGAACAGGTCGCCCAGCACCACCAGTTCGGGACCGAGAATGTTCACGACATTGACCAGCCCGAGCGTCATCCAGTCCAGGTACTCGCCGAGCGGCGATTCCCAATCCCCGCTCAGCGCACGCAGTTCGGCCACGATCGCGCCGCGCGGCCCGTGCTCGGGCATGCCGAGGGCCCGGCACAACGCGGCCTCCCCCACCTCGGTCTCCCAGCAGCCCTCGTTGCCGCAGTAGCACTTTCGCCCGCCGGGCCGCACCGTCATGTGCCCGATCTCGCCCATGTACCCCGCCTGCCCGCGCAGCAGCTCACCCTGGGCGATGAGCCCGCCGCCCACCCCGACATCGGCGGACACGAACACGGCATCGGCGGCGGTGCGCCCCGCGCCCCTGAGATGCTCTGCGAGAGCTCCGAATTCGGCGTCGTTGCCGACCGTGACCGGCAGCTCCAGCACCGCACGCAGCCGCTGCCCGAGGGCCACTTCGCCCCAGCGCAGATTCGCGGCATTGTGCACCAGCCCGTCGGCGCGCCGCACCACCCCCGGCACACAGACCCCGGCCGCGACCGGCCGCAGCCCCAGATCCTCGGCCAGGATCGCCGAGGATTCCGCGACATGTGTGATCACCTCGTCCGGTTCCCGTTGCCGCCCCCGCAGATTCCAGCTGTTGCGGCCCATGATCTGCCCGCCGAACCCGACCAGCGCGATCCCCACGTGCTCGACCTGCACGTCCACCGCCAGCACCACCGCCGCCTCGGGCTGCGGCAGCACCAGCAGCGACGGCCGTCCGGCCCCGCGCGCCAGCCGCGGCACCTTCTCCTCCACCACGCCGTCCTCGGCGAGCCCGTCCACGAGCATCTTGATGGTGGATCGGTTGAGCCCGAGTTCGGCCGCGAGGGTCGCGCGGGTGGCGGGGCCTCCGGTGTGTAGCAGCCGCAGGAGGGTCGACCGGTTGAACCGGCGCACCTCGTCCGGACGGGCGACGGTCATGAACTCGGATATACCATCGCGCGGCTCACCGGCCGGACATCGCCACGCGGCGTCTCGACAGCGCGTCCACGGTGGCGGCCAGCAACAGCACCAGCCCGGTCACGATGGACACCACCGCCGCCGGTTGCCGCAGCAGGCCCAGCCCGTTCGACACCACCGCGAGCACCGCGCCGCCGATCACGGCGTCGGCGACCCGCCCGCGCCCACCGAACAGCGAAGTCCCGCCGATCACGGCCGCACCGACGGCGAACAGCAGCGTATTGAGCCCGCCGGCTTGCGGATCCACCGAACCGACCTTCGAGGAGTAGACGATCGCCCCGACCGCCGCGCACGCGGAACTGATGACGAAAACGCTGGCCCGCAACTGGGTCACATTGATGCCCGCGCGCCGCGCCGCCTCGACATTGCCGCCGACCGCGTAGATATGACGGCCGTAGGTGGTCCGCGTCAGCACGTAGGTTCCGGCGACCAGCAGCACCAGCACGATCGGAACCACGTACGGCACACCGGAAATGACGATGAGCGAGCTCGGCGACCGGTTGACCGTGAGCAGCGCCGTCACGACCACCGCGAAGATCACGAGCGCCGCGACCTTCACCACCACCAGCGCCGTCGGCCGCGTCACCAGCCCGCGCCGCCGGCGCAGCACGTGCCCGCCGAGCGTGACCACGGCGTACCCGCCCGCCGCCACCACGCACAGCACCCAGCTGCCCGCCGTCGACAGATTCCCGTTCGCCACCGCGTCGAGCACATGCGAGGAACTGATCCCCAGCACCCCGCCTTCGCCGATGAGCTGGAGAATCACGCCCTGCCACGCCAGGAACAGCGCCAGGGTCACCACGAACGACGGCATCCCGATCTTGGCGATCAGGAACCCGGTGATGGACCCGATGGCCGCGCCCACGCACACCGCGAGCAGCATCTCCACCCACGGATTCGCGGACAGGCCCAGCACCGTCAGCAGAATGCCGAGCAGCGAGAACGCCACGCCCGGCCAGATCCGCAGCAGCCCCGCCAGGATCGCCGCCAGCGCCAGCATGGCGTTGAACACGAAGAACACCGTCGACCCCATGCCGGTCAACAGGTTCCCGTTCTCCACGTAGTGCATGGCCAGCACCGCACCCGCCACCCCGGAGGCCGTGCCCGCCGACAGATCGATCTCGCCGATCAGCAGCACGAACACGATCCCGATGGCGATGATGGTCTGCCCCGCGCCCTGCGCCAGCAGGTTGGCGATGTTGTTGAGGGAGAAGAACACGTCCGACAGCGCCGAGAAGAACACGATCAAGGCCACCAGGCCGAGAATCGCGGGCAGCGAACCGATCTCGCCGCCACGCAGCCGAGCCACGTAGTCGCCGATGGCTTCTCGCACGGACAGTGTCGTGGTGTCGATTCCGAAGTCGGTGACGGCGGTACCCGATTCGGCCGTCGCTTCCGAAACATTGGTCATACCGGCGGATTCCTCGCTCACATCGCCACCGCTTCCGGCCGCGCCAACCCCAGATCCCCCGAGCGCCCGGCGGTGATCAACTCCACCACCTGCCCGGTGGTGACATCGGCGGTCCGCACCTGCGCGGCCATCCGCCCCAGGTACAGCACCGCGATCCGATCCGCGACCTCGAACACGTCGGCCAGGTTGTGGCTGATCAACACCACGCCGAGCCCCTGTTCGGCCAGCCGCCGCACCAGATCCAGCACCTGTCGCGTCTGCGCGACGCCGAGCGCCGCGGTGGGTTCGTCGAGCAGCACCAGATTGCTGTTCCACAGCACGGCTTTGGCGATCGCCACGGTCTGGCGTTGCCCGCCGGAGAGTGCCGCGACCGGGGTGCGCACCGACTTCACGGTGCGCACCCCCAACGAGGCCAGGGTGCGCCGCGCCGCCTCCTCCATGCTCGCCTCGTCCAGCAGCCACGGCTTGCCGCGCTCCCGGCCGAGGAACATATTGGCCACGATGTCGAGGTTGTCGGCCAGGGCCAGGTCCTGGTAGACGACCTCGATGCCGAGCGCCGCCGCGTCCTTGGCGCCACGCAGGTGAACGGGTTCGCCCCGGAATCGCACCTCGCCCGAATCGGCGGCGTGGATTCCGGCGACACATTTCACCAGCGTGGATTTGCCCGCGCCATTGTCACCGACGAGTGCGGTGACCTCGCCCGCCGGCACGGTGAGGTCCACGTCGTGCAGCACGTGCACCGGTCCGAAACTCTTGTTCAGGCCGGTGATCCGGAGCAGCGGCTCATTCATGCTGTGTCCTTTCGCGCATGACCGGAGCGCTGCGTGGCTACGCTGCGCTGCCGCCTCCGCGCTTGACCGCTCATGCGCGGCAATCCTCAGGCGATACCGAGCGCGGAGCAGGCGGACTTCACGTCGCCGGAGCAGACGTCGCCGGCCTTCACGAAGCCGGAGTCCACCACCTGCTTGACCTCGGTCTTGGTGATCGGTTGCGGTTGCAGCAGTATGGATTTCACGTCCCGCTTGCCCTTGGGGTCCTGGCTCACGGCCTGCGCCAGCGCGTCCGCGGCCGCCTTGTCGCCCTTGGCGAGCGCGACGGCGAGTTTCGCCGCGTTCTCCGCCTCCTCCTTGATGGGCTTGAACACGGTCATGTACTGGTCCCCGCGCAGCACCGCCTTGAGCCCGTCGACGGTGGCGTCCTGACCGGTCACCGGCACCTTGCCATTGAGGCCGTTCTTCTTCAGCACGGTGATCACCGCGCCCGCCAGGCCGTCGTTGGCGGCGACCACGCCGTCGACCTTGCCGCCGTTGCCGGTGAGGATCTGTTCGAAGGTGGTGCCGCCCTTCTGGTTGTTCCAGTCGTCAATGGGCTGGCTGCGCACCAGCTTCAGCGCGCCCGAATCATAGAGGGGCTGCAGGGCTTTCTGCTGACCCTGATGGAAGAGGGTGGCGTTGTTGTCGGTCGGCGCGCCCTCGATTTCGACGACCTGCGCGCCCGGCTTGTCCTTCAGCGCGGTCGCCATTCCCTGGCCCTGCAGCTCACCGACCTTCACATTGTCGAAGGACACGTAGTAGTCGGAGGATCCGCCGAGGTTGAGGCGGTCGTAGTCGATGGTCGGGATGCCGGCCTTCTTGGCCTTGGCCGCGACGGCACTGCCGACCTCGCTGTTGATGGCGGCGATCACCAGGACCTTCACGCCCTTGGCGATCATGCCGTCGGCGAGGGTGGTGAACTTCTGGACGTCGCCCTGCGCGTTCTGCACGTCTGCGTCGAAACCGGCCTGGTTCAAGGCGCTTCGCAGCAGGGGCTTGTCGAAGGATTCCCAGCGGGCCGAGGTGGCCGTCTCGGGGAGGATGACACCGACCGTCCCGTTTCCCCCGCCACCGGCGGGAGCGTTCGACGTGGAGGTGTCGGTACTGGAATTGGATCCGCAGGCGGTGAGGGTGAGCAGGCCGGACAGGGCCAGTGCGGCGGCGGCGAGACCCCGTCGACGTCCGGACTTCTTCGGCGGGAGCGCGCTTTTCGTCCTCATCAGGGTGACCTTCTTTTCCATGACGCTGCACGCGGCGGTCACTGGGTTGCGACCGCACACACGGCATATGTTGTGGGCAACAACATATGCCGTGTGCGGTGCGTGCAGGGGACGATTCGCCAAAACAGGCGGGGCCGGTCAGGGCAGTAGAATGACCTTTCCACCAGCGTGGCCGTCCATCACGAACGTATGCGCCGCAGCCACTTCCGCCAGCGGGAACGTCTTCGCGATGGCCAGATCCAGCTTGCCCGCCGACAGCAGCGGCAGCAGTTCCCGCCAGGCGTTGGCGCGGATCTCGGTGCCCGGGTCGGCGCCGGGGCCCTGACCGAGCACCTTGAAACCGTCCGCGGCGGCACGGCCGAAGGCCACGATGCTCGCGATCCGGCCACGGTCGGCGACCAGTTCGAGGGAGACGTCCACGGCCTCGTCGGTGCCGGCCGTGTCGATGGCGGCATCGATTCCGTTGGGGGCCAACGCCTTCACCCGATCGGCGAGGCCGGGACCGTAGGCGACGGGCTCGACGCCGTAGGCCCGCAGCCGCTCATGACGACTCGGCGAGGCGGTGCCGATCACCCGCGCGCCCCGCGCGACCGCCAACTGGGCGGCCAGGGCGCCGACACTGCCCGCCGCGCCGTGCACGAGCACGGTGTCGCCGGGTCCGACGGCGGTGGCCGCGAGCAGATGCACCGCGGTGCCGCCGACACTGAGCACGCCCGCGGCCTGCTTCCAGTCCACGTCGGCGGGCTTGGGCACGACGCGGGAGGCGTTCGCGGTGACGGTGGTGGCGTATCCGCCGCCCACCGTCGCGATGACCTCGTCACCGACCGCGATCGGCCCGGCCGGGCCCACCGCGTCGGGGCCGACGGCGGTGACCACCCCGGCCACCTCGAGCCCCAGCCGGATCGGCAGCTTGCTCGGATCGGTGCCGAACGCACCGCTGTAGAGCTTGTAGTCGAAGGGATTCACCCCGGCGGCACGCACCGCGATGGTGACGTCGCCCGGCCCCGGTTCGGGCACGTCGACGTCGATGAGCGACAAGACTTCCGGTCCACCGTAGGCGGTGGCAACGACAGCAGTAGCCATACGGCGATCATACGGAGAACGGACCGCCCGCCCGGGTCTCCCCGGGTAGACGGTCCGTCGCGGGCCGTACGGTCAGAACTTGCTCAACGGCGACTTGTCCTTCGACCCCGACACCGCCTTGTACAGCAGGTACAGGCCGAAGATGACCGCGCTCACCATCAGGATGGGGAACAGGCTCTTGATCAGCGCGCCGAGAATCATGAAAGCGATCCAGACGAGGACGACGACGCCGAGAATCTTCCAGAACATTCCTTGCCTCCTAGTTTCCGAACCGCCGTCCGCGCGATCCGACACCATCCATACTGCGTCGGGCAACCGAGAAAATCACCAGGTCAGCAGCGATATCGGGGAGGAAATCAGGGTTCACCCCGAGACTTCCGGCGTGCACGGGACACGCCTGGATCCGGGCTATCGGCCGTCTACCTGCGGCAGGACCGCGTCATGATTCCGTGCGATGACGTGCACCGAGTAACCGGCCAGAGCACCCCCGCCCGAAGATCCGTAATGCCCGACGAGTACTCGCCACGCTCGTGGGAGCGGAACTGTCGCAGGCCGCGTGATCTGGGGCTTCCCGAGGCACCGAGTGTGCTTCCGAAGCCGCCGGGGTTTTCGGGGTGAGGTCAGGGATTGGCGCGGAACCGCTGATCGGCCAGCTCGGTGAGCGCCTGCGCCCAGCCGTCGAGCCGATCGGCGGCATCGCGCAATCCGACCATGGCCCAGCCGAGATCATCGGCCACCGCGGCGCTTTCGGGCACCGCCAGCACCCTGGCGGCGGCCTCGACCATGCCCTCGAATTCGACCACGCCGCCGTCGAGTCGCACGGACACGGCCCGAACATGCTCGCCCAGCGGCGAATTCGATCCCAGCGCACCGGCGGCCTGCTCCATCGCGACCACATCCTGCGCGAGGGCGTGCAGTGCGGCGGCACCCGACGCCGCCGTCTCCAGCGTGTCGTCCAGATCCTCGGCGGGCAGCCGCCCCGATCGCGCGATCTGCGCGTGCAACCCGTGCAATGCCCGCTCCGCCCGCACCAACCGCGCGATCGAAGCCCGCGCCGCCGACCGAATCGGCGGCAGCTTACGCGGCACGAAGGCCGCCTGCGGCAACGGTTCCCGCCGCATATCCAGATACCGTCGCGCCGTCACCGCGGTTCCGGTGACCAGCGCGACCGCACCGCCACCGACCACGACCACCGCCCACGCCGGAGCCGAGATCAACACCAGCCCAACGGTTCCGGCCGTCGTCAGCCCCGTGGCCGTCCCGAGCCGGAAACTCCGCCGCCGGGCCCGCCGCCGCTTCCGCAGCTCCCGCTCCCGCGGATCGGCCCACTTCCGCACGGCCACCAACGCCTGCTCCCCCACACCCCGCAGCGTGTCCGGCAGCCGCTGCGCCAACTCCTCGGGCTCGAACCCGGTGGGCGCCAACACCTCCCGCACCGCCTCGGTGGCCCGCTCCCGCCGCGCCCGCTTCTTCGCACGCCGACCGGACGCTCGAACCTCGGGCCCCGGCGGCACAGAACCGGAGCCCGCTCCACGCCCGTTGACCGGCCGATCCGCGAATCCTGGTGCCTGGCTGAATGCTCCGTCCACGGGGGTCGGAGCCGCTGCGAACGCGGGACGCCCGACACCGGGTTCCGTCGACGGGGTGCGCGGCGCCGCCGCATCGATGTGCGCGCTGAATTGCCCGGTGGCTCCGGGCGGTACCGCACCCGATGGCTGCGATTCCGAGTTCGAGGAGGCAGGCCGCACGTCGCGTCCGATCAGACGCTTGCGGCTGCGCCACCCTGTCGGTGCGGCCGACGGCGGCGTCTGCGGCACGGCGTGAGGCGCGGACCGGGGCGCGCGCGGCGGGGGCGTCGTCGTCGACGGCGAGGGATCGGATTGCGCGGGCGCGGTGGCGGCTCGGGCAGTGGAGCGGTCATCGAAGGGCGCGCCCGCTGAAGCGGCAGCGGCCTGACCGGCCGGATCGGGTTCCGGCGCCGGGAAACCGGCCGGAGAGGGCGCAGAAGCCGTTCCGGGCCCGGAGGTTTCGGGCTGCGCGGGCGGCTGGGAGTTCGCGGGCGCACCGAACGGTGACGGGAAGCCCGGGATGGGATCGGGGGTTTTCGTCCGGGTTCGGCGGAGAAAACGGGCAGGGGAGGTCGCGGGACTCTGGTCGGCCCGCGATCTCCCCATCGTGTACTACTTTCCGCGCAGCAGTTACTGCTGGGCGGCCTGGCCCTTGTTGAACGGCTGCGCGGCCGGCTGGGCGGGCTGGCCCTGCGGGATCTGCTGCTGGGCGCCGCCCGACGGCAGGGCGTCGCCGCGCATGGAGGCGCGGATCTGCTCGAGGCGGCTGTGGCCGGCCATCTGGATCGAGGCCTGCTGGACCTCCATCATGCGGCCCTGCACCGAGTTCTGGGCCAGCTCGGCCGAACCCAGGGCGTTGGCGTAACGACGCTCGATCTTCTCGCGCACCGCGTCCAGGCTCGGGGTGGTGCCGGGGGCCGACAGCGTGGAGTCCATCTGCTGCAGCGAGGCCGAGACCTGCTCCTGCATCTTGGCCTGCTCCAGCTGGGACAGCAGCTTGGTGCGCTCGGCGACCTTCTGCTGCAGCAGCATGGCGTTCTGCTCGACGGCCTTCTTGGCCTGGGCGGCGGCCTGCAGCGACTGGTCGTGCAGCACCTTCAGGTCCTCGACCGACTGCTCGGCCGTCACCAGCTGCGCGGCGAAAGCCTCTGCGGCATTGGTGTACTGGATCGCCTTCTCGGTGTCGCCCGCGCCGGTGGCCTGGTCGGCGAGCATAACCGCCTGGCGCGCATTGGCATTGAGCTTCTCGACCTCGTCCAGCTGACGATTGAGCTTCATCTCCAGCTGGCGCTGGTTGCCGATCACCGACGCGGCCTGCTGCGACAGGGCCTGATGCTGGCGCTGGGCTTCCTCGATGGCCTGCTGGATCTGAACCTTCGGATCCGCATGCTCTTCGATCTTCGAGTCGAAGAGGGCCATCAGGTACTTCCAGGCCTTCACGAACGGATTAGCCATCGATTGATCCCGCCTCCATATGACGTGCCGCGCCCCGTAGCGCGACAGTAGTGCGCGACCGTCGCGCACCCCTGTTGTCCCATATCTCCACTGTGCAACGGTCGTTCCGGAGATTTCGGCAACAGCACGACCTCTCCGGGACGAAGCCTACAGAGAATTTATCCCTTTCGGCCCCTCAGTACAGCGATCACTTGGCGGCCACCAGCACCAGACGATCCGACTTGGGCGCCGGAATCACGATGCGGGGGCCGAAAGTTCCATCCGCGGCCATCGCCACGTCACCGTCGCCACCCCGGACGGGCACCTTCGCGGCGGCCTTGTCGGCGTCGGCCATGGTTGAGCTCACATCGAACAGCACCTGCGCCAGCGGGACGTCCAGGGCCTGGCAGATGGCGGCGAGCAGCTCGCTCGACGCCTCCTTGCGACCCCGTTCGACCTCGGACAGGTACCCCAGGCTCACTCGCGCGGAGGTGGAGACCTCACGCAGCGTCCGGCTCTGGGCGACCCGAGCGCGCCGCAGGCTTTCCCCGATGGCTTCTCGCAGCAGCGTCATCTCGTTCTCCTCACACTCGTCTCGCCGGACCCAGCGTTTGACTGGACAACGTCCGGCGTCGGCCGCGCGTTCCCGGTGTCGTCACTCGCCCCGAACCAAGCGGACGAGTTCGGTGACCGCGGCGCGTACCGCGCCCACCCTGATCGTCCACCGGTCTCCCGGCAACTTCAACCGAAGCACCTCGGTGGACTCCGGACCCGCTATACCAACAAATACCGTGCCAACCGGTCGGCCGTCCTGTGGTTCGGGTCCGGCGACTCCAGTGAGTCCGATTCCCCAGTCCGCTCCGCACCGCTCACGTGCGCCGACGGCGAGTTGCTCGGCGGTGCTCGCGGCCACCGGACCATCGGAGGTCAGCGTGTCGGCACTCACACCGGCGAGCGACGCTTTGAGGTCGGTGGCGTAGACGATCAGCCCACCCCGCAACACCGCGCTCGCGCCGGGAATTCCCGCGATGGCGGCGCTGAGCAGTCCGGCGGTCAGCGATTCCGCGGTGGCCACCGTCTGATCGGCGGCGAGCAGCGCGGCCACCAGGTCGGCGGCGGGCGCGGAGGTGACCAGGGGATCGGGCGGGATGGGACCGGCGGTCGCTACGCGCGACAGCAGGCCGTCGATGTCCGGCCGGACCTCACGCGGCACGACTGCCGCCCGGCGACCCGAACCACAGCCTGGCCGCTTGCACGACGTAATCGAGACCGGTGACCACCGTCAGTAGCACGGCCACGTACATCAAGTCCATTCCGGCGGTGGCGAAGGCGCCCGAGAGCGGCAGCAGCAGCACGCCGATCGCGACCGACTGGACCAGGGTCTTGAGCTTGCCGCCCCGGCCCGCGGGAATCACCCCGCGCCGGACCACGGCCAGCCGCAGCAACGTGACGCCCAGCTCACGGGCCACGATCACCAGCGTGATCCACCAGGGCAGGTCGTGCAGCATGGACAGCCCGATCAGCGCGGCGCCGATCAGCGCCTTGTCCGCGATCGGGTCGGCCAGCTTGCCGAAGTCGGTGACCAGACCGTATTTGCGGGCCAGTTGCCCGTCGATGCGATCGGTGATGGCGGCGACGCCGAACGCGGCCGCCGCGGCCCAGCGCCACTGGGGGTCGTGTCCGCCGCGGGCGAACAACGCCATCAGGAACAGCGGCACGATGAGAATGCGCAGGATCGTGAGCACGTTGGCGATGTTGAGCAACGGCACCGGCTTCGGCTCGACCAGCGTCTCCGACCGGTGCGCGGCCATGGCGTCCGAGCGGTCGGCCTGCGGGCGGGTGGCGGGCGCGAAGCCCGGACTCACCGCGGGACGGGGGTCGGCCCAGCGCCCCTCGATCTCGTCACGCTGCACCGTCACCAGCGCCCCCACCGGCCGCGGGACCGGCCACGGTTTCCGGACCAGGCCGGGATGCGGGGGAGCTGGATGTGCGACACACCGACAAGCCTATCGGTACGCGGGCCGACTACTGTGCACCCCATGACAACACGGGCACCAGACAGCGGTTCGATCGGCGGGCAGGCGGCGGGAGCGCCGGTCGTCCGCCGAGCGCGAACCTCTGACGTGCCCGAGATCAAACACCTCATCGACATCTACGCCGGCCGCATTCTGCTCGAGAAGAACCTGGTCACTCTCTACGAGGCGGTGCAGGAGTTCTGGGTCGCCGAACGCGACGGGGTGATCCTCGGCTGCGGGGCGCTGCACGTGTTGTGGGCCGACCTCGGCGAGGTGCGCACGGTCGCGGTGCACCCCGATATCAAGGGCACCGGCGCGGGGCGGCTGATCGTGGAGCAGCTCATCGCGGTCGCGCGCGAGCTGGAGTTGCGGCGGCTGTTCGTGCTCACCTTCGAGGTGGAGTTCTTCGCCCGGCACGGGTTCGCGGAGATCGAGGGCACGCCGGTGACGGCGGAGGTGTACGCCGAGATGTGCCGGTCCTACGACACCGGTGTCGCCGAATTCCTGGACCTGTCCTACGTCAAGCCGAACACGCTCGGGAATACCCGAATGCTGTTGACGCTCTGACTCCTCCGTATCCGTCACCGATTTCGATCAGGAGCGTGCCCATGGCCGTCTTCGCCATCCACTACGTCTACTCCGAGGCCACCGTCCCGGCCCGCGACATCCACCGTCCCGAGCACCGGGCCTGGCTGAACGCGCTCGTCGACGAGGGCACCGTGCTCACCAGCGGGCCTTACGCGGACGGGTCCGGGGCGCTCATCCTGGCCTCGGCCGAGGATCTGGCCGCGGTCACCAAGCTGTTCGAGGACGACCCGTTCAATCGTGAGGGCCTGCTCGAGGACAAGCGGATCACCGAATGGTTGCCGACCATGGGCGCGTTCGCTCCCTGAACCACGCACTGCGCCAGATGATCACGGCGCTGGTCGCGATCATCAGCAGCGGATAGCAGCCCGCGTAGGTCGGCACGGTGAGGTAAGCCCACCACACCGATCGGTCTGCGCGGGGCAGCATGAACAGCCCGATGCCGATCGGATGCGGGGAGCCCTCCATGGGCGGACGGTCAGAGAACGTCCACCACCAGCAGAATCCAATGAGGACGACGCTCGCGGGGGCCAGCATCGCCCAGCGGACGGTGGCCGTGCGCGCGTAATGCCAGGCGAGAATCGCCAAGGGCATGAACCACACCCAGTGGTGTCCCCAGGAGAACGGGGAGACGCAGGCGGCGGTCATACCCGTCACGGTGACGGCCAGTAGCTCGCGGTTCGCCCGACGGGCCAGGACGGCGGCGAGCAGGCCGAGGACCGCGACCGGCAGAACCACGAGCACCCAGAGCCAGGCCGGTGGCTCGAACACCGTCATGCCGAACGGGTTCGACGTGTAGCGCTCGATGTCGAAGAAGCGCAGCAGCTGCGCGAGGAAACCGTTCACGGACTGGTTGGCCGGGGAATCGACCGCGCCGACGCGTTCGGGGGCGGCGATCTGACGGCTCCAGTAGGACCAGGCCTCCTGCGGGCGTAGCAGGAAGCCGATCGCGACGGTCGCGGCGAACGCTCCCGACGCGACGCCCAGGGACCGCCATTGGCGGGTGCAGGCGAGGTACAGCAGGAAGAAGATCGGCGTCAGTTTGATTCCGGCCGCGAGCCCGACGCCCGCGCCGCGCAGCGATGCCGCGCGCGGTCTCGTGAGGTCCCAGACGACCAGCAGCGCCAGGAAGATGTTGATCTGGCCCAGCCAGATGGTCGTGCGCACCGGCTCCAGCACGGTGCACACCACCGCGAGCGGGAGCGCGAACATCCACGTGCGCAACACGTTCCGGTATCCGAGGGCGATCAGGCAGCCCCCGGCGAGGCCGACGAGCGCCGCGAGGGTGGCCGTCCACCACAGGGCTTTGACCGTGACGAGGGAGAACAGCGTGAGCGGCACGAAGGCCAGGGCCGCGAACGGGGTGTAGGTGAACTCCATGCCGAACACCACCGGACCGTCGTACAGGCCCGACCGCGCGCGGATCACCGCACCGCCCGCCCGGTAGACGTCCAGATCGACGCCATTGCTGAACAGTCCGTAGTAGGGATCGCCGATCGGCAGCGCGTAGATGTGCCACACCACCGCGGCCGCCGCGAGCAGCAGGCCGATGATCAGCATCCGGTCGGTCACTTCGGGCTCGGCGCGCGGGTTCCGCGCCCTGACGACAAACTCTTTAGCCCCCGCAACCATCAGTCCACGATAACCACACAATCCGGACAGCGGGCGCAATCATGCTGCGCCACACCAGATTTCACATCACATTCGACTGGCACGACCGATCGAGCCCCGGACCGGTCTGCGTCGGTTCGGGGCCCGCTCGGGGGTAATCGCCCATGGTGATCGCTCAGCATGTTTGACGAAATAGGACAGTACCGGCAGCGACACGCCCCGAAACGGACGTGTGAGCCGTACCACACGCCCTGGCCAGTGGCCCCACACGGTTGTGGGTGTCGCCGATTCGATCAACTTCCCGCGAGGCGCGGGAGCCTCAGCCCGAATATAGTGGGCCACTGAGTATTTCGTGGCACGACAAAGACAATCAGCACCCGATCACGCGAATCATCGTGCGCCGGAGCCGAACCGGAGCCACGCCGGATTCGAGGCGCCCGCGCTATGACTTCCGCGCCCAGCGGGCGAGCTGGAAACCATCGGTATCGAAGATGATGTGCTTGCAGTCCATCCGCAGCCGCGCCGGACGCTCGGTGTGGGTGATGCGGCGGGCATCGCCGCAGACCACGGTGGGTGCGGTGGTGACGCAGAGTTCGTCGAGCACGTCATCGGCCGCCAGCTGGCCCGCGAGGCTCGGGCCGCCCTCGCACAGGATGCGGCGCATGCCCAGGCCGACGAGGGTGTCCATGATGGCGGCGGTCTCGACGCGATCCGGGCCCAGCTCGACGACCTGTGCGCCCGCGGCGGCCAGGTCGCGTTTGGCGGCGGCCGGTGCGGCGGCGGTGGTCAGGATGATCGGCGGGACGATCGTGTCGGTGAACAGCCGGGATCCCGGATCGATGTCGGCGCGGCCGCTGACCACCGCGAGCGGCGGAACCGGTTCCAGGCCCTGGGTTTTGCGGCGCTGCTGACCGGATTCGGGGATCCGGATGCCCCGGTAGTCCTCGACCCGGATGGTGGCGGCCCCGACCAGGACGACATCCGCGAGGCTGCGCAGCAGTTTCAGGACACGCTGATCCAACGGGCTGGTCAGGCCGCTGGAGGAACCGTTCGTGCTGATCGCGCCGTCCACGGAGGCCACGAAGTTCGCGCGGACGCGGGGCTCGGAGGTGTCGGGGTAGGCGTAGAGATCGGCGAGGTCGTCGTCGGTGAGGCCGGCGGCGCCGACGATGTCGGGGATCCCCGCCCCCGAGGTTCCGCTGGTTGTCATCGGACGCCCTTTCCTTCTCGATCCGTACTGAGCCCTGCTCGATCCGTACTGAGCAGAGCCAGGAACAGCCGGGTGGCGACCGATTCGTACGGCTCGGTCATCGGGTCGCCGTAGGCGGTCGCGCCGGGCATAGCCGTAGCCCGCCTCCGGGCGGCGGTGGCCAGTGCGCCCATGATGCCCGCCGAACGCTGGATCGCCGCCTTCTTCGCCCAGGCGAGTCCCCGCGCCGATTCGGGCAGCAGGGCCTCGCAGGCCAGGCGCAGGCACAACTTGTCGGCAGGTTCTCCGTCATGTTCGCCGAAAAGCGCTGTCGGGGCGAAGGTCTCGGCGACCTCCCACATGCGGACGGTTTGGAAGACGTGCACGAACCGGTCGGCGTACTCGCCCATGATCCGCGGATAGAAGTCCGGCACCAGGCGGGCGTGGACGAAGTTGTTCGCCGATTCCTTGCGGATGGTGCGGTCGAGTTCCTCGACGGCCTCGGGCGAGCCGATCGGGTTCCGCAGTTGTTTGCCGCCCGCGACGATCGCGTCGGCGCCGCTGCCGGTGAGGATCGGGCCGACCGCGCCGAGGCGGTCCAGGGCGGGCAGCGCGGCGAGCAGCGGGACGGCGTAGGTGACCTCCCACAGCTCCGGCACGCCGAGGCGTTCGATCGCGTGCGCGGCCAAGTCGACGATGGCTCGCTCATCGATCTCGACGATGTCATGAGTGAGGCCGAGGGCCCGCGCCGCGGCTTCCGCGTTCTCCCGGTCCGTACCGCCCTCGGAGACAATGGTTATCGCGTGCGGGCGCACACCGGCCGCGACGGCGGCCGCGGTGACCAGGATCGAGTCGACTCCACCCGACAGCAGCACCACCGGGTCGGCGGTCGCGGCGTCGAGGACGGCCCGCAGCCGATCCCGCACCTCCTGCCCGATCAGTGCGGCCGCCACCTCGGGGTCGGTGACCTGCCGCGATCCTGGATCGGCCGTGGCGATATCGCGCAGGTCGGCGACGAACTGCATGGTCTCGCCGGTCTGGTCGGCGCGGACCCGCTCGTTGCGAGCAGTCGTCATGGGTTCGATACTCCTTCGCCGCGAGTCACGCAGTCGAACCTACAACACCCGGCCTTCCGGAAATTCCAGCCGTGACGGGGCAAATCGGGCACGCCGGACGGGTATCGGCCTCGAATAGGAAGCGTGGCGAACCGTGTTCGTGTCCGGGCCGCCGAGCGTTCGAATTCACCCCTGCGCAGCGTGAATCCGTCTGCGCACCTCCTGGAAAGGACGAGCAGCGTCATGTCCGCCCGCGTCGTTCTCGTGATCGTGATTCACCTGATTCTCGCCGCAGTCACGATCACCCCCGCCTCCGGCGAGCCACTACGCCCGGGCCGGTATCGCATCTTCCTGGAGGCCCAACCGGCCTACACGCTGCGCCCGGCCGTGACGGCCCCCACCGGCGCGAAGGCGATCGTCGACGACGGCGCGGACGTGAATCGCTGGGAGACGGTGTTGATCACCTACAAGCCCGCGGGTCCGCTCTACCAGCTGCTCAATTCTTCGACCCGGTTGTGCCTGCAACCGGTCAAGCTCGATCCGGTCACCTATTCCGTGGGGCAGGCCGTCTGCGGGGTCGCCGACACGGGCCTGTGGTACGTGAGCGAGACCGCGGGCAATCATCGTGTCAGCCTGGCGTCGGACCCCAGTCTGACCCTCTACGGCGATACCGCGTCGGCGGTGCCGATCGCGCTGCTCGGTCACGTCAGCGACGAGCCGCGGGCCCGCTGGGTCTTCAAGCGGATCTAGCCGCGATCGCCCTTGGTTTCGGGCCCGTCGCCGGATCCGATGCGGCGCGGTTTGGCGATGGGCCGGATGCCGGTGGCCGGGGCGTCGTCACCGGTTCGGCGCCGGCGCGCCGCATTGAAGTCGATCACGCTGCCGTCGCCGCGGCCCGCCTCGGGAGCGGGCGCGGGGTACTGTGCGCGGCCCGGGTCGATCGGCAGCCAGCCGGTCTCCCCTTGCAGTTCCGCGCGGGTCACCGGCCGGGTCGGCGCGGGATCGTAGGCGGAGCCGCCCGCCGGATTCCAGGGCATGGACGGCGGGCCGGGGGCCGGATCGGTGGTGCGCCGCGGGCGACGCGGCAGCCGGGTGAGATTCGAATCGTCTTTTTCGGGCGTGGAAGCCTCGCCTGCCCGCATGGCTTCCAGCTTCGCGCGCAGCCGTTCCACGGCATCGAACCGGTTCGCGCCGGGCCCCGGCAGAGATCCCCGCCCCGGCACTTCCTGGTCCGACATCGAACTATCCTCCGACGGGTGCCACGACACCCGCCGGCACCCCGTGCTGAATTCTGTACTTCATGATGGCGACGCTCACGTCCGCAATTCTCCCATTCCTGACCAATCAACGATAACCGGGCGGATCGCGTGGTGAGGTAGGGCGGGTCCGGGCGTCGCGTCGGCAGGACAGGTGGTCAGGCGAACGACCAGTGGCCGAAGCGGCCCACGGCGATGAACACGGCAATGGCGACGTACACCAGGTTCACCGCCACGAGCGTGTAGTCGCCGCGTCGGCCGTGGGTGTACATCGCCCCGGCCATCAGCGCGATCCAGGCGACGGCGGTGACCGGGACCAGCACCGGCGCGACGCCCAGCACAGCGGGCAGGATGAGCCCGGCCGCGGCGAGGATCTCCAGGCCGCCGAGCGTGCGGACGAATCCCGCGCCCAGGTCGGTGACCCAGCCGCCGCCCGGGGCGGCCGCCAGTTTCGCCATCGGCAGGAGGGCCTTGTTGAGTCCGGCGACCAGCGCGACCGCCGCGAGCAGTCCGGCCGTGATCCACAGTGCGATGTTCATGAGATGTCCTTCACTCCAGGCGGTTTCGGCTCCGGGTGGGTAACCGGTTTCGGTGATGAACTCAGCATCGCGGCAGGTCAGCGGGGGAACAAGGTAAGGTTCGTGGACCGATCGATAAGTGTGGGGTTATCAATGGAGTTGCGGGACATCGAGATCTTCCTGACCCTCGCCGAGGAATTGCACTTCGGGCGTACCGCGGAACGACTCCACGTCTCCCAGGCGCGGGTCAGCCAGGCCATCGCCAAGCAGGAGCGCCGCATCGGCACCGCGCTGTTCGACCGCACCAGCCGCCGAGTCCGGTTGACGCCGGTCGGGCGGCGGTTGCGCGATGACCTCCAGCAGGTGCACGGCCTGCTCCAGCAGGCGCTCGCCCGCGCCGAGGCCGCCGGGATCGGTGCGGGAAAGACCGTGCGGCTGGGCGTCTTCGGCCATGCCGGTCACGAATTGCGCGGCCTCGTAGACGCTTTCCGGACCCGGTATCCCGGCTGCGACATCCAGTTCGGCGAGATCAACGCCAGTGACGCGTTCCCGGCGCTGCGAGCGGGCGAGCACGATGCGGCCGTCCTGTGGCTACCGGTCTCCGAGCCCGACTTCAGCGTCGGACCGACTGTCCTCACCAGCGGCCGAGTCCTGGCCGTCCCGGACCACCACCCCCTCGTCGAACGTGGCGCCGCCTCCCTCGAAGACCTCGCCGACAACCAGGTGCTCGACTACGGCCCCGACGCCCCCGACTACTGGGCCGCCGCCATGACCCCGGCCCACACCCCGTCGGGCCGACGCATTCCCCGTGGCCCCGTGGCCCGAACCTTCCACGAGATCCTCACCCAGGTGGCCTCCGGCCGCTGCGTCCACCCGCTCGGCGAAATCGCCGCCCGCTACAACAATCCACCCGGCATCGTCTTCCTCCCCATGCCGGACGCCCCACCCCTGCATTTCGCCCTCACCTGGCGCTCCAGCACCGACAACCCGGCCCTGCACGCCCTGGCCCGCACCGCCGCCGACCTCGGCCCGATCGCACTCTGACCCGGCGCCCTCCCCCGTCCCGAAATTCGTTTTACCGCTGGGCAACCCGTTGCTACCGTGGTTCCAACACACCACGACGACAGGAAAGGCGGCCCCCGTGACCGAGCTGAACCAGCCCCGCACCACCTTCGACCTCGCCCGCCGCCTGCGCGTCCGCCTCGGCGTCCGGAGCGACTCCTAACGGCCTCGACCCACGAGCCGCCGGGGCCGCCTCCGCACCATCGCAGCGGGGAGCGGCCCTTTCGCCATCCACGCCCATTCCCTCGTAGCCCAACGGGAGAGGCAACGGTCTCAGATGCCGTCCAGTGTGAGTTCGAATCTCACCGAGGGAACCCACTTCTCACGCCCCGCGCACCTCAACGGCGAGTAGATGTCAACGGCAGACATCCGCGCGGGGCCGAGTGCCCGTAGCTCAGCGGAGAGAGCGCCTGCCTACGAAGCAGGAGGTCGAAGGTTCGAATCCTTCCGGGCACACCACAAAACGAAGCCCTGACCAGCAGTCCAGTGGTCAGAGCTTCGGTCGTGTTGGGGATCATTCGTCCTTAATGTCACGAGTTGTCACAACCGCCCCCAACACAGCCGCTGCGTCGGCAAGTGCGTGAGCCTGTGAATGGGCGTAGGTGCGCTGGGTGAAGCTGGCATCGGTATGCCCGAGCCACACGGCGATCACGGCAATCGGGACCTTCCGAAGGTGCATGGTCGTGCCCGCAGTCGTGCAGCCGAATATGACGAACCTCAGCCGCTTTGGCCGTCTTGATCCAGCGGTGCGACAACGTGTGCGGGTGATACGGGTTGCCCGCCTAATCGCACGCCACATACCCACCGTTGCGGTACGCATCCCCGATCACCAGCTTCTCGGCGACCTGCCGACTCTGCGCCCGCTTGAGCACCTCCACCAGGTCGTCATCCACGGGCAACGTCCGTCTCGACGCCTCGGTCTTGGGTTCGTCCTCGAACACCGCGCCGTCCCCCGCCGCCCGACCGCCCTCGATCGACAGCGTTCCGGACTCGAAATCAACTTTCCACCAACGCAATCCGCCGATCTCACTGCGCCGCAACCCATGCAGGGCCAGATGCCACAGGTGCTCATTGCGGTCTCCGTTCAGACTTTCGAGCACCTGGCGAACCTCGTCAGCCGTGTAGGTATCCGGTGTCTTCCGACGCTGCGGCGCGGCCTTGATCTGATCGGCGACGTTGCGTGCCAACAGCTTCCGATCCATCGCGTAATCGAGAACCGTCGAGGTGGTGTCCACCGTGCGGTTCAGCGAGCGGGGACCCCACGGACGACGCACCCGGCCCTTCTCGGTCATCATGCCGCCCTCACGCAGCACCATCACCAACTCGTCCAAATGCTTGCGGGTGAGCTTCTGCACCGGGAGCGAACCGTACCGCTGCTTGACCGGTGCGAGGTTGTACTCATAGCCAACCAGGGTGACCCGCCGCACCGAGTGCAGACTCTTCAGCCAGTCGTCGATGATCTCGGCCACGGTCACGTCCTTGCGCGGGACAAAGGTCCCCGAGGGGGCTTGGTCGAGGAATTTGGCCAGTGCGTTCCGCGCCTCCTTCTCGGTCTTGAATCGCCGACGGATCTGGTGACGCTTCCCGGACTCCGGATCACGGCCTGCATCGGCCACCACCTCGTAGCGCACAACCTCCTTCTTCGTGCGCCGATCGGTCACCATCATCTTCGTGATCTGCGGCGGCAGCTGCTGGCGACTCATGCGGCGGCCCCATCCAATCGCGCGATATAGTCCGCCACCGCCTGCTCGGTGACGAAGCGGCGCCGACCAATCTTCACCGACCGCAGCTCACCCGAGATGATCAGTTCGTAGTACTTGCTGTGGCCGACCGGAATCCGCTGGCGGACCTCCTTCTCGGTGAGCAGCTGTGCCATCGTCCGTCCCTCCGCGTTTTCTGCGGATCACTTCCACTCGCGCTTGATGACTACGTGGTGAGCATCGGAGATGTCGACCGCGTCATCAACATGCTGGTCGGCGACACTCAGCGAATCTGGATCTATCCCGAAAGGGGTTGGGCCATCGAGCAGGACGTGCCGGCCGACGTTCGTGAGGCATACGCCCGCCTTGTCGAGGCAGGGTTTACCCGCCGCCTGCTCAGCGAGTAGCGAACCTCAGCAATCGGGCTGGAATGGGTAGCACCCAGGCCGGGTTCCCTGCTGCGGCACCAGCGACACTTGCGCAGACCCTGGGGTGCCGGCCTCGGGCGGCAAACCCGCCGGAGCATCAACCGAAGTGGTCACTGGGCGCGAACCACGGTTGTGCTCCGCCAGTGAGTGAGAAGCGCTAACCACCAGCCAGATACCGCCGCCCAGTACCACCGCGGCAAGACCCGCGATCAAGAGCGATCCAAGCGCTCGACGTTCGCCGCGGCGCGTGCGACGACCCGACCGACGAGGCCGACGAGACTCGGTTGTGCCCCACGAAACGCGGGACGTTTGGCGGTCGAACAGCAAATCGGGAGTCGTGTCGCTCGTCGCGGTTGAGGCCGCTTCCATGCCACGTGCCGACCAGTGATCAACAAAGCCCATGTCCGACACGACTTCACGCGGAGCGGCACTCTCAGCGCCCCCGCCAAATCCTTCCATCGCCAACGCGCTGGCACTCGCCCCGGAGTCGTTGACTCCCAGCTGATCCAGCATCGCCCGAACACGATCGACCGTCCAAACTTGCCGATGGAAGGTACCTCGCTGAAACCAGGTGAACAGATCGTTCGGCCGATCCCCGAGCAAAATATCGACACCCTTGGGCATCATCCGCTTCGTTGGCTTGTCCAGCGTCACAGTCGTTCCCGACCTCGGAACGATCACCACCAACGCCGAGACGAACTGTTCAGCTCCGGTCGCCTTCTCGGTCAACGCCTTCAAGGCGTACATGGCCGACTTCGCCTGATAGATCGGATTCACGTCGCCACCGCGTACATGCACAGGGTCACCCTCGTAGCCGAGCATTGACCACGACCCGTTGACCGGACAGGACAGGACACCGCCGAACTGACTGAACGTACCCTTCACCTCGATGCAGACGCACGAGTTCGGTGTGAACACAATGAAATCCGCCTCCTGTCCAGCATCCTTCCTCCGCCTACCAGGTACGTGCGCCCCCGCGACAGCGAGACCTGGAACCCGGCAGGCCCGTAGCCACTCCGCCACGGCTCTCTCGGTATAGGGCGCATCAGCCCGCTCATTGACGACCAGCACGGCCATCCCCCTTGGATTGTTCGAATCGATCAAGAATGCGTTCAACGACTTCGTTTGCGTGGGATCTCGAATGGAACAACGGTAGACCCACACACCGACATCACGAGCCGATCTAGTTGCAGCACAACAGAATTCATTTGCACCCACGTTCGACTGGCTATCGCCCAGCCACGAACCCCATCACGCCGCCACCCCGCTCCACGAGCCGAATCGCTCCTGCCGCGAGACGCCCCATCTGGGCTCGACTCTCAGATTCCCCCGGCGTCTTCAATCCTCCTCATCCACTGCCGAATTCCGCCATACAGGATCAAGAGCGGCGCGCAGGGCGCGCCGCCCCACACAACGGGCGGGCTGCGCAGGCTCCGCCCACCCGGCGCGGCGGTGTGTTGCGGCCCGCCCAGCGCACCGCCGGAAACCTGTACAGCCATACAGGCCAAGAGTTTTCACGAGGTGATCGGCTGGGATGACGGGATAGGGAAGGGAGTCCCCACGATCAAATCCGGACTGTGTGAATACAGCCCCACTCAGCCGAAGACGCCCCAGTCGAGGAGGCCCCACTGAATCCAGGTGCAGGCGCTTCCCGAAGTGGGATCGCCTTGCGGTTGAGTGTCCCTCCTTCCTCATGGCCCGATTGTCTCGCTCCAGGAGGCCGAGTCAAGGGAAAGAGCGCCCTTGACACGACCTCCTTCCGCTGAGGGCGGCCAGTATGAGAAAGCAGGGGAAATGCAGTCTCGCGGTCTGGAGCGGGCGTGAAACTCCAGTGCGATAGAACGACGGTCGAGCTAGGGTTCCATCCTCATGAACAGCACTTCCGTGTCTGAGTCCGCGTGGGCCGACCGTGTCGAGCGTGTGCGGACCGCCGTCGCTACTTGGTACGAATGGCTTGGAGAGCCGAAGCCGTCAGCACCGACCAGCGCGATGCTCGGAGATGACCGCATTCATTCAAAGCGGCCCGTGAGCCAGATCGCCTGGCAGGGTCTACTGACCGCGACTGACAACTTGGGATTGATGGTGGACAGCCAGCACGCCATCGGTCATCGACCCATCGCACCATTTACACTCGCTCGGGCTTCGCTCTTCGCCGCGTCTCGAACTGTATGGATTCTGGCCCCCTCGTCACGCCGGACTCGGCAGGAGCGAGCTCTATGGGCAAACTTTGAGGATGTTCGGAACCTCGTCCTGCTTGTGACCGAGAGCCCGCGCGATCCCTCAGAGCCGGGAGCGGTCGCGGCCAAGGCTCACGTCGAATCCGAGTTGAACGAGCTCAAGGAAGTCGCTTTGGACCGGTTGGGGCTCGTCCTCAACTCCAAAGGCAAGCCTACGGATACGAGCATCATCGAGGCGGCTGCCGCCTATCTGGATCCGGACGATGGCGATGAGCGGCGGGCAATCAAGATGCTGTGGCGAATCCACTCAGGTCATGCGCACGGTCTGAGTTGGCCGAATCTCCTCAGGCCGCCAGCAGAGGGGTTCGTTGGACCGGACGGTCACAACTATCGAAGGCAGATTGCGGACCGTCGTGCCTTCGGCGAGGCTGCCAGCGCGGCGATGCTCATGACGAATGCGGCATTCAACCTCTACGACCAGCGTGTTACCGCCCACCTCTAAGAGACGGCCTCGCCCGGCAATGAGCGGGGCCACCGCGGCGTTCTCAGCTGCACCAACCAGAGATCCAGCGTCTGGTGATGTCCCGCCAGATCCTGCGCGAAGCTGGAGCCGGGTAGTGGCCCAGTTCGACATAACTGCCTGTGCACCTTAGGATCTCAACGCTACTTAGCCTTGCGAACTGGGGGAAGCTTGAACTGCGGGACCTGCGGAATGAAGATTCCATGGGCTGGGCGCATCTGTCCGTACTGCCATGCACCAAAGCGGTCCATTGGTTGCCTGCCATTCCTGCTGCCAGGATGGTTGGGCATCGCAATTAGTGCCGGCGTCCACGCTGGCGAGTGGGCGACCTTTCTCCCGCACCACCTCCAGATGGCACTCAGGTATGGCGTCATCGCAGTGATCCTTGTCGGACCCCTGATTCTGCGAAGACTGATCTATCTCCGGCGCCGCACCATGTCGAACGACTGACTCTCTGCCCCGTCCGCAGCACGTCCGCAGTGCAACTCACCTTGGCCATTACCCACCAACGAAGCCAACCGCCAAGGTGCAGGCAACCACGCAAAGCTCGACCTCAACCAACGAACCGAAACGCCCAGCAGGCAGTTCGAGCTGCACTACGACGTTCAGTCAACGTAGTGAAGCGTGAGCAAGTTCGAGTCTGACCACGTTGGCGAAGTCCTGCTCAGCAGCACGCAGACGGTGTACGTCCTCATTGGGTATGCGCCCCGGCCCGCGCTGCGCTCTGATCAGGATGAGGTCGTTCAGATCCTTTGCCAGTTTGAGGGCAGCCTGAACAATCCGATCCGAATCTGCAACGATCATCACCCGGCTGATGGCGTCGTCCAGTCGAGCGTCATATTCGGCTCGCCCCTCGGCGATCACGGTGCCCTTGGCCTCGTCCGTTTCGCTGATCACCTGGAACCGTAGGTCCGAGTACATAACGAACCTTCGAAATGTCCGGACGGCCGCGAGAAGCTCGACGCACGCATCACGTCGATCCGCAAGCCGCTTTTCCGAAGCTGTGAGGCGGTGCGTCCGGACCTGTATGCGAGAAGTGATCAGACCGCCGATCCCAACCCCGACGATGGCCGAGACTGGACTGAGGATTGCCAACAAGACCTGCAAACCGCACTCCCGCGAACGTTGGCCCAGAAGGTTCCGTGGATCGTACAACGATCCGCAGGAGGTCCGCAGCAACACCGGATGCACTCCGTCCCCGCCAATGCGGCCAATGGGCAAGTCCTCTGGTCAGCCGATGACACCGACCCTCACCAACGACAGCCAATCCGAGCAAACGTCGAGAAGCACCAGCTCAAAAACCGTCAGGCCCAGAAGTCGGCTCGCTGTCACCGAGTTGTCACAACCACTGCGGACGAACCCTGACACTGACGTACCGAAACGTTCCCGAACCAGACACAGCCATACGGCCAGTAACCCGCACTGGGCGGCCGAGTCTGCCTACGAAGCAGGAGGTCGAAGGTTCGAATCCTTCCGGGCACACCGAGTTCAGCGTCGGTCGAACGAACCCGCTGCGACCACACTGATGAACGAATCCCATTGGGCTGGAAGCAGAACCAAAGCGCCACCGGCCGGGTTCTTCGAATCACGCACCCCGATGCCACCGTCGCCGAGCCAGGCCACCTCGACGCAATCCCCCTGGCTCCCGCTGTGACTGCTCTTGAACCAGGCAGCTCCGGATAGGTCAGTGCTGCTCATGTTCGAACTCCTTGATGACTCGGCGAACCAATTCGCGGCTCGGCCCATCGTCCAGTGCCGCACTGCGAATGGCTGCCGCGAGCTCACTGTAGAGCCGAACCTCGTCCGGCTTCTCCAGATAGACATCCTGGGTGGGGCCGCCTTCGATGTACACGATCGGCGGTTCGATTCGATCGCCGTCGGGCTCGAATTCGAGGAGGGTGAACGAGCCGCGCGGCATGCCCCAGGTCAGTCCGGCCGAGAACGGGTGGATTCGCACTGTCACGTTGGGCAACTTCGAGACCTCGGCCAGATGACGCAGTTGCGCTGCCATGACCGGGCGGCTGCCGATCAGTCGGTGCAACGCTGATTCGTGCAGCAGCACCTCCAGCGCGATGGGGCGGGTCTTGCGAGTGACGATGACCTGCCGCCTCATTCGATGCTCGACCCTGCGATCGATGTCCTTGCGGTTGGCGAACCCCGGATAAGCACCGATCACGGCCCGCGCATAGTCAGCGGTTTGCAGCAGTCCGGGGATGTGCTCGTGGTAGGTGGTCAGCCGATCCGCGGCAGCCTCGAGACCGGTGTACATGTTGAATGCCTCCGAGTACAGGCCGCCGTACGCGTGATACCAGCTTTGTGTTCGCGCGATCGTCGCGAGATCGATAGCGGCACGCAGTTCGGCCGGGCCGACCCCGTAGACCTCGCACAACGCACGCACATCCTGCTTACGCACCTTCTGGGTTTGGCCCGCCTCGATTCGTTGCAGCGCGGACGCGGAGAGATCCGCGAGCTTTGCTGCGGCGGCAATCGTGAACCCGTTCGCATCCCGGCATTCCCGAAGAAAGCGACCGAGTTGCCGTCGCGGCAAGGTGGAGCCCGAAGCGGCTTCCGCCCCGTACTTGTCATCTTCGCTGGCCATGCCGACATCCCTCATCATCGAACCGGGTGGAACGGGTCACGAAATCGGGTGCTGCATAGAGCATTATCGGGTAGAGCGGTGGACCTTCGGGCGACTTTCGATCGGGTACCCGATTTTGCGTCAACCGATTCTCCGGCGGCGGTCTACTGGTGGCACAGCATCGGCAGGGAGGAGATCGTGATGTCCACCGTGAGCACGTGGTCGGTCCAGTCCATCATCGACCGCATCGAATCCGAGCGGCGGAAGGGCGGGGGCGTCGGTCGTCGGCGGCGGCGGCCCACGCCGCACTGCAGGCGCTCGTGCGGCGCATGGCGATTCGGCGTGGCGCTGCTCGCGCTGACCTTCCTCGACGGCCGCGCGGCAGGATGGGGTGGCCGCCATGCCATGCGATGAGTCCGAACAGATCGAGCTGCAGGTGATTCAGGATGTGCTGGACACCGTGGAGGCCAGGATCCGGGAACTGGAGCGGCGCGGGTGGCGGTTGATCGTGCCGCGGTCGCGCGTTTACGCCGCGGTGCTGCTCGCGGTCGTGGTGAGCGCACGAGACGCGCATCACATTCCAGCGACGCTGGATCGAGCCTCGATTCTGGACGAAATCCTCGACGGCACAGAACCATTCGATGGTTCTGACGTGCGGCGTTCGATGGAGGAGACCGTCCGCGGCTACGCCACGCCCACGAACTGAACGTCGCCCGGCCGCCGCTCCCGTCGAGCGCGCTGATTCACGAGTCGACCGGCCCGGCTTGACTCGGCTGAATCGAACTGATTCGATCTGAATCATCATGGTTTCATCGAATCAGCCGGCAGTGGGCGCGACGGAGGCGGCAGTCAGCGCCGCGAGTTCCGTTGCGCACCAGTCGAACCCGCGCCAGCAGCTGGCCGCGGAGTTGCGCCGGCTGCGAGACCTGGCCGGAATCTCCGGGCGAGAGTTGGCCAAGCGCGTCGGAATCAGCCAGTCGACCTTGTCCCGCATCGAGGCGGGGACCGTGGTCCCCCCGCTACCGCAGGTGCTCGGCTGGGCCGAAGCGGTTGGGGCGGAATCGGATTCCCGGCAGTCGCTGCGCGCGCTCACCGAGGCCGCGCACTCACCCGAGGTGCAGGACTGGGCCGGTGCGCTGGCACACCGCCCGCATCTACAGGACGATGTGCAAGCCCTCGAGCAGGATGCGCAGGTGGTGCGGAACTTCCAGCCCGCGCTGGTGCCGGGTCTGCTCCAGACCGCCGACTACGCCCGCCGGGTATTCGCCACCTTCGATCCGCCCTATGCGCCCGACGCGCTGGCGGCCGCGCTCGCCGCGCGCCTGGATCGGCAGCGCGTGCTGTACGACCCCGCCAAGCGGTTCGAATTCCTGATGACCGAGGCGGCCCTGCGCTTTCGGCCCGGACCCCATCGCCTGCTGCTCGCGCAGCTGGACCGGATCATCTCGATCGAGACCCTCGATACGGTCGCCATCGCGGTGATTCCGCAGGACATCGAGGCGAGCACCACGATCCCGCACGGTTTCGTCATCTACGAGAACGAGGACCACGCCCTCGCCTCCTCGGAACCGATCGCGGGAAGCATGGTCACGCGCGGCCCCGAACTCGTCGACGCCCATCGCCGCCGCTGGGCGGCTCTGGCCGAAATGGCTTTACACGACACCGATGCTCGTGCATTGCTCTCCGAACTACGGAGCGAAATCCAGCGCACAGCAACCCATTGACCATTTTCCAGCGGCCGTCGAGGGGTCGGCCGCACGTGGGGGTGGTGGGGGGGGGGGGGGGATGGTGGGGTCCCCCACACCCAAAAAAAAACCGGATGGAAAAATAAACGGCCCCCCCCCCCCCCCACACACCCCCCCCCACAAATGAGTTA
>NZ_JBHTVV010000002.1:0-159111 GCF_042792755.1 Nocardia sp. NPDC056611 | reverse complement strand
GGACCTCCTGGTTGCGACCCCTACAAACCCCCACCGCCCCCCCGGGGGGGCGGAGTTCCCCCCCCCAATCCGCTCCGACACCACCTTCACGTCAGTCGGCGAAATCGAATTCGCCGGCCCGCACGCCCGACATGAACGCCCGCCATTCGGATTTCGTGAACCACAGCACCGGGCTGTGGCGATCCTTGGAATCGCGCAGTGCGATCTGTCCCTCGTGGTACGCGACCTCGACACAGTCGCCGCCGCCGTAGCTGAAACTGCTCTTGGCGAACCTGGGCCCGCGACGCTCGCCGCGAATCGTCTTGCGGTTCATGGCCTTCATTCCTTCCCCCGGAGGGGCACTCCCCATGCCCCTACTGTTGAATCGCTGACGACAAGCACAGTGCTATCCGAACCACCGGCAGCGCAACTGAATTCATGCCATCTTGCACGCCGACTCATCGAAATGCTCATGACCGCAATTCTACGGCGACCCACCGACAGAAACGGGTGACGCAGGGACCGCGATAACGGCCCGCACCCGCTACAACGCTGTGCCTCAGCCGCGTTCGATCCGCTGCTGCACGGCGGCCGCGAGCGTCGAGTCGCCGCGCGCGGTGGGGTGCCAGGGGAATCCGAGCAAGTCGGTGCGCGGGTCGAAGGCTCCGGCCACCCAGGAGTCCGCGGCGCAGGCGCCGTGCCCGGCGGTGACCGCCCGGGCGTCGAGGAAGTCCACGTTCAGCAGGCGGGCGGCCTCACGCTGGGCGGTGTCGATCCGGTCCAGGAACCCGGTGACCGCGCCGGCCCGGGGCTGCACCACGTCGACGCCGAGGATGCTCGCGCAGGCGGAGTCCTGGCCGGGGGTGTGGATCTCCGGGTATCCCACGAAGATGACGCGTGCGTTCGGGGCGTAGTAGCGGATGTACTCGACCGCTTTGCGGACCCGGTCGGCGTACCCCTGGCCGGTGACGGTCGCGGGGTCGGGGGTGCGGCCTTGCGCCGCAGCATCCGGACCGCAACCGGCGGCGAGGTCGGCCAGGCACGCCATCGACAGGACGACCGGATGGTCGGTCCCCCAGGCGTCGTTCATGCCGAGCTGGATGGTCACGGCCCGGGTCCGCGGCCCGAACGCGCCGTCGGACGCCGCCCGCTTCACCTGATGCACCAGCGCCCAGCCCGAGGTGTCGATGGTGCCGCCCTGACACGAGGTGTCTTCGACGTCATCCGCCGCCAAGCCCATCCGCTGGGTCAGCTGCGTCGGCCACGAGGTGGCCACATGCTTGCAGCCGGGATCCCCGTCCTTGTTCAGCAGATCGAGGATCTCCCCATTGGCGGAGAAGGAATCGCCGATCGTCACGAGGGTTTTGCCGCCGGGCGCCTCCGCCGTGGCTGACGGCGCCACCGCGCCGAGCACCGCCGCGGTGCCGCACACCGTGGCCGCCGCAACCAACCGCAACCGAGCCGAACTCTTCACTACCCGCGTACCTCGATGCCCTTGTGAAAACCGATTGCTTCCAATTCGAAGCCACTGTAACCGCGCGACGATAGCGTCGAGGTTCGATTGCGAATTCGACCGCCGGCGGCGCGATGGGCGGCAACGCCGTGCTGGCCATCGCCGGCGCGGCGGTTCTCGCCGTCGCGTTGCCGAATACGGTGACAACCCGCATTCCGACCGACATCGTGACTCCGTGGATCGCCTCGACCAGTCGTGGGCAGGACAGCAGGCTCGCGCGGTTCGGATCGGCCATGTGATGTCCGATCCGTCGGTCAGCTCGCGGTGCGGTGGGCGTTGCCGTCGAGTTCGCGGCGCAGGACCTTGCCGCTCGGGTTGCGGGGAATCTCGGTGAGCGCCAGGAATTCCTTCGGCACCTTGTAGCGCTCGAGGTGACGGCGGATATGGGCCTTGAGCTCATCCGCGGGCGGTACCTCGTTCCCGGCCGCGGGGACGAGGTAGGCGCGCAGCACCTGCCCGTATTCCGGGTCGGGCACGCCGATCACGACCACGTCGGCGATGGCGGGGTGATCGGCGAGCACGTCCTCGACTTCCTTCGGGTAGACGTTCTCACCGCCGGAGACGATCATGTCGTCGTCGCGGCCGTCGATGTAGAGCCGGCCGTCAGCGTCGAAATGACCCATGTCGCCGGTGTTCACGTAGCCGTCGACGACTTCCTTGGTGGGGGTGGGCGAGTTCGCGTCGGCGACATAGCCGTCGTAGGCGACGCCGCCGCGGGCGAACACGCTACCGGTCTCGCCGACCGCGGCGGCCGTGCGATCCGGCCGCAGCACCCGCACCGCCACCCCGATCGCGGGCCGGCCTGCGGTCTTCGGGGATTCGGCCAGATCCGCGGGCGTCGCCAGCGTCACCACACCCGCCTCGGTCGAGCCGTAGCCGTTGACGAGGATGGGGCCGAAGGCCTCGATGAACGCGGTGATCGTCGCCGGGGCGATGGGTGCCGCACCGGTGACCGCCAAACGCAGTGAGCCGGTGTCGAATTCGCGGCGACGCGAGACGGGGACCGCCATCAGGCGTTGCAGCATCACCGGGACGCCGACGAAGACGGTGGCGCGGTGATGTTCGATATCGGCCAGGGCGTGCAGCGGGTCGAATCGCCTGCGGGTCACGACCGTCCCACCCAAGGCCAATCCGCCGACGAGGATCGCCAGGCCGAAGCCGTGGAAGAAGGGGCGGTGCGGCCACCACCACGTCGCGGGAGCTCAGCCGCGTCACCGACATGGCGGTGGCGGTCATCTCCGCGATCGCCCGTGCCGGCAGGGGACGTGAGACGCCCTTCGCCAGACCGGTGGTTCCCGAGGTCAGCAGCGTGATCTTCACCGGACCGCGGACCGGGGGCGGTGTCAGATGTGTCTGCCGGGCAAGGGAATCCAGCGACAGCCCGGCTTCATCGTCCTGCCAGGCGAGCACCCGCAGACCAGGTGTCTCCGCGACCATGGTCTCGTATTCCTGGTCGTGCACCAGAATGTCGGGGCGATGTCGTTCCAGGACCCGCGCCAACTGCGCCGCGGGCAGGTCGGTATTGAGGAACACCAGCTCGCAACCGAGTTGCGCCCCGGCCAGGGCCGCCTCCACGAAGCCGCGGTGATTGCGGCACAGCACGGCCAGGGTCCGCGCTCGCGGGCGCAGCGCGTGCAGCGTGGCAGCGATGGCCTCGGAGCGGGCTTGCAGCTCGCGGTAACTCACCGCGCCGCGCTCGTCGACGAGCGCGACCCGGTGCGGGTGGCGGGCCGCCGACAACGCCACCACCATGGCCAGCGATGGCCCGAACTGGTGCAGCGACTTGATGATTCGCGCCGCGCCACCGATCCCGACCGGGCGCAGCGCGCCCGACGCCGCCAGCGGGACCAGTGCGTCGCGCCACCGGAATCCCGCCGTGCCGAGCGCTGCCGACGAGCTAGGCGACATGACGGTCCCCCTTCTCGAGGCGCGCCAGCGAGGCCTCGGTGTCACCGAGGTAGCGGTACAGGCGGGTGGTGAGGATCTCGATCGTGGTCCGCAACAGCGACACCAGCACCGCCGAGGGCCTGCCGTAGACGGGGGCGAGGACGCGCGGCTTGCGCACGATCGCCTTGGCCACCACGTAGCCCGCCTCGCGCGCGGACTGCCCGGGCAACGCGGAGATCCACCCGCTGGGGGCGCTCATCCGGGTGAACATGGATCCGGCGTAGAGCGTGGTCAGGGTGACGCCGTCGGGGCGGGCCTCCATGCCGACCGCCCGCATCCAGATGTCGAACGCAGCTTTGGAGGAAAGGTAGAAGCCCCATTTCGGGGCCACCGGGAACATGACGGCGACCGTCGAGACGTTCACGATGTGCCCGGATCCGCGTTCGCGCATGCCGGGCAGCAGGGCCAGGGTCAACCGCATCGGGCCGATGTAGTTGGCGGCGGTGGTGCTGTTGAGATCCTTGGGCCGGTCATAGGACAGGTGGATGGATCGGCGCAGCGATTTGCCCGCATTGTGGACCAGGTAGTCGACGTGGCCGAAGCGCGAGAGGATCTGCGCGGCAAAGGCTTCGATGGACTCCTCGGATGCCAGGTCCAAGGGGATCGCGACGGCGTGGCCGCCGTCGGCCTCGATCTCGGCAACGATGGTCTGCAATTGGTCGAGCGATCGCGCGCCCAGCACCACGGTCGCGCCCGCGGCGGCCAGCATGCGGGAGGTGGCCTCGCCCAGGCCGAAGGACGCGCCGGTGACCACGGCGATCTTGCCCTGCACCTCGCGGCGCAGCCGATTCTGGTTCTTCAGTCCGCGCGGGCCGATGAGCCAGGCGGCGGCGCGGCCGAGCGGTCCGGCGGCGAGCCGGTTGTTGGGTCCGGCGTCCAGTGACGTCGTCATGCGTGAGGCTCCGATTTCCGATCGGCCAGTGGTTGAACCTGTTCGAGCAGTGCGTTGATCGCACGCGAGGACAGGGGTGTGGCGGGGTCCATCGACAGCACGGACTGGGCTGCTGAGAACAGGCCCGCCATCAGCAGTTCCCGCAGTTGGACGCGGGTGAGGGCGCGGTGCCGCAGCCAGTCGGCGACCGCGCCCTCCACGTAGGCGACCCAGCCCGATACCGCGGTGCGAGCCAGTGCGGTGCCGGGGCCGCCGGTGGTCTCCTGCAGCATCGCGGTGATGAGGCGGTCGAAGTGCTGTTCGTGCACGGCGCGCAGTTCCGGGTCGGCGACGCTGGTCGAAAGCGCCAGCGGCGACCCCTGATTCGCCTCGGCGTGGTCGATGTAGAGGTCCAGGCCCTGGATCAGGCGGGGGACGGCGGGGCCCCGCAGCGCCTGTAGGGAATCCCAGAACTCGGTGTACACCGCCTCGGCGGCCGCCAGGTAGAGCCCGCGCTTACCGCCGAAGTGGTAGTTGATCAGGCCGATGGCGGTCCCGGCTCGCTGTGCGATGTCGGTGGTCGACACCTCGTCGAAGCGTTTGGCGCCGAAGACGGCGCGGGCGGTGTCCAGCAGCGCGGCGCGCGATTCATCGCTGCGCGCACTCGTGGGCCTCGACTTTGAAATTCGTTCAGTTGACCTTTCAACCGAGATGCCGTCCCGGCCACCTTGAACATCTTTCAAAGCAGTCGCCGTGCCCGTCGCCTCCAGCAGCGCGGGAATGAGATTCGCGATCAGGTCGACCGAGACGGTCTCATCCATCGCCCGCTGCACGCTCACCCCGTACGCCGCGCTGAACAGCAGCTCACCGGCTCGTGCGGTCCGCTCCGAGCCCGGCCCGCCCAGCAGTGAGGCCAGCAGGTCCGAGATCGCGGACCGCAGCGCCGCCAGATTGGCGGCCAGCTGCGCCCGCAGCCGCGCGTCCCCCCGGCCGGCCAGGCCGAGCTCGAGCTCCAACCGGGTGGATCGCACATCCTCGACCCGCACCCCGGCCCACTCCCGCACCGCGGCGATCCGCTGCGCAGCCGTCCCCGCCCCCGCACTCAATTCCCTGATGCGCGTGAGATTCTCGGCATGAATCAGCTCGACGACCTCGAGGCACAACTCGTACTTGCTCCGGAAGTTGGAGTACACAGCCCCCTTCGAATACCCCGCCGCCTCGGCCACCTGAGCCAGCGACGTCTGGTCCAGCCCGTCGGCAATGAACAGATCCCGGGCCGTCCGCACCAGATCATCGCGCGTCCGCGCCTTGCTCTCGGGTCGACTCATCCGTGCCATGCACCGAAGATACCACCGGTATTCGAATACCGACAGTCTCGGGATTTGGGGCTCGGGTAGCGGCTACAGGTCGTCGAACCAGTCGACGACACGCTCTGGAACCAATCGAGAATCCGACCCTCTGCGCAGCAGGCGATTCGGGAGCAACCTGCCGAACCGACTATGCCGCAACAACATTGCGGCTCCAGCAGATCTCTTGGTGGCATGCTGGAACACGTGTCGACTATCGCCCTGTACTACCCGTGGATGCGCTTCCGGAACGAGAATTGGCTCAAGCTGGCCATTTTGACCTGGGACTCGGTTGGACGGATTCAGCCGCGGCTCACCATGGACGTGGACTCGGAGCTGGTGACGCAGTTGCGGGCGGAGACGGACTTCCTGTTCGGGGTCGAGCCTTCGCGGCGGGAGATCGTGGCTGTCGCGGATGTGTTCCGGGAGATCGTGGAGTTGGGCGGTGACGATCTGCGTAAGCGATTCTCCTGGCAACAGGCCGTCGAGGAGACCTCCGGCGAGCGGGCGGTATCGGGGCCGCGGGCCGACTACCCGGGTCTGAGGTGGGTGTACGCCGGGCAAAGCGGTCCGAAAATGACTCCGCCGCTGCTCAGTTCGTTCGAGGCGGCGGATCTCGCCGTTGTCGTCGACGAGGACGACGCCGTCTATGTCGGGTTGCATCCCGCGCTCGCCCGGATCTATCTCACCGCGCTGGCCGACGTGGTGTCCCGGCACCGCGCGCTGGCCACGGCCACCGACGATGTGGACGCCCACAGCGCCGTCGGCACTCTGGACCGCCTGTACGAACTCCTGCTCGACGAGGACGTGGCCGTTCCCGCGATCGGTGACGTCGAGGGCGCGTACATCCATCTCGCGGTCGAGGCATCCATCCGGCCCGATCATCTCGAGACGGTCCCGCTGGACACCCTGATCTCTTTCCGGGACCGCTACGGCGGTGAGCTGGCGGCCTTCCGGGCGCACGTCGCGTCCCTGTCCGCCGATCTGGGAACGATTGCCGCGATCGAGGACCTGGTCGTCGCCGAGAAGCACTTGCAGAGCGTCTACAACGCCAAGACCAGGCCCCAGCTGGACGAACTCCGCCACGCGCTGCGAGCCCTGGGCGTCGAATCCGGTATCGGGCTGCTCGGAATCAAGGTCGATATCAGTAAGTCCACCGCCGGCACGCTATTCGGGGCCGGTCTCGCCGCCACCGGCTCTCCGGCGGCGATGGCCGGCGGGACCGCGCTCGCGGTCGGGTCCTATGTGGCGGACCGGAGAAAGGCGCGGCGCGCAGCACACCGCGAGTCGCCCGTCTCCTATCTGCTGGCTGTCGACAAGGAGCTGTCGGGGCGGTCGTTGATCGACCGGATGCGGCGGCGCGGTCGATAGCGGCTCAAGCCAGGATGATCGAGGCGGCGTGTTCGCCGATCATCATGGTGGCGGCGTTGGTGTTGCCGCCGACGATGCTGGGCATGATCGAGGCGTCGGCGACGCGGAGGCCCTCGATGCCGCGGACGCGGAGGGTCGGGTCGACTACGGATCGGGCGTCGGTGCCCATCCGGCAGGTGCCTACGGGGTGGTAGACGGTGGTGGCGCGGTTGGGGATCTCGGCGGCGAGGTCGGCTCGGGTGGGGTAGGTGGGGCCGGGGGAGATTTCGGTGTCCACGGCGGGGGTGATGGATGTGGCGGACATGACTTCCCGGGTGAGGTCCATGCCGTAGGCGAGGGTGTCGAGGTCGTTCTGGTCGGCGAGGTAGTTGGGGTCGATGGCGGGGGCGGCGGTGGGGTCTGCCGAGGTCAGGCGGAGGGTGCCGCGGCTGCGGGGGTAGATCATGGTGACCATGATCGTGAGGGATCGGCGGGGGTCGGGGATGTGGCGGGTGGGGGCGTCCTGGTTGGGGCCGGGGTAGCTCCAGGGGAGGACGTGGAGTTGCAGGTCGGGGATGCCGGTGGTGTAGGGGGTGCGCAGGAAGGCGACGGCTTCGAAGACGCTGCGGGCCAGCCAGGTGGTGTTGTTGCGCAACGATTCCCGGACGAAGGCGCGGGCGAAGTAGGCCGGGGAGGAGCGGCGCACGGCGGTGGGCATGGCGAAGGACATGGGGACGAACAGGTGGTCGTGCAGGTTGTCGCCGACGGGAAGGTCCGCGGCGACGTCGATGCCGAAGGCGCGCAAGTGGTCGGCGGGGCCGACGCCGGAGAGCATGAGCAGATGGGGTGAGCCGAAAGCGCCTGCGCTGACGATGATCTCGCGGTCGGCGTGCAGGATCTCGGTGCCGTCGCCGGTACGGTACTCGACGCCGACGGCCCGGCCGTTGTCGATCACGATGCGCAGGACCTGCGTATTCGCCAGCACCGTCAGGGTTTTCGGCCGGTCGTCGAGGTAGCCGACCGAGGTGCTGGAGCGCAGGCCGTTGCTGTTGCTCTGCTGCAGGATCGAGACGCCTTCCTGTTCGGCCCCGTTGTAGTCGGGGTTGAGCGGCAGGTCGGTGGTCTCGGTGAAGGCCCGCATGAACGATTCGGACGCGGGGGTCAGGTCGCGGGCGCGGATCACCTTGATCGGGCCGGAGCCGCCGCGGAACTGGTTGGCGCCGTCCTCGAAGGACTCGAACTTGCGGAAGCTGGGCAGCACGTCCTCGTAGGACCAGCCGGTGTTGCCCTCGGCGGCCCAGTCGTCGAAGTTGCGGCGGTTGCCGCGCACGAACACCATGCCGTTGACGGAACTGGACCCGCCGACCACCTTGCCGTGGGTCTGTGGGATCCTGCGGCCCAGGGCGTGCTTCTGTTCGACGGTGTAGTGCCCCCAGTCGATGAGCTTCTTGAGCTGGGGCACGCTGTGCATCGGGCCGATCATGCCGGGTTTGCGCATGAGCCGGGAGCGGTCGGAGCGGCCCGCCTCGAACAGGGTGACCGTGGCTCCGGTGTCGGCGAGCCGGCGCGCGATGATGGCTCCGGCGCTGCCGGAGCCGATGACGATGTAGTCCGTAGCAGCCATGATCAGCCCTTCCGCCACACAAGTCTCGTCCCGTCCGGGCCGCGAAACTAGAATGTGTTGCGAAAATACTCGAAAGCGACCGCACAGGAACCCGTTTCGGAGCGCGGATCACGGCGACAGTACTGTCACATCCGGATCGGCTCCGGCGCCGAAGACCACCTGGCGGTCGCGAAACCGTCATGCAGTTGTGTCGCCGCCTCGCACGTTCGTTCATCTGATGGTGGCCGCGGCGCGGCACCCTGGTGCCGGGTACGCGGGCCCGCCACGCACCACGACAGCAGGATGTGCAGAACCCTTGGTAATCCTCACGGAACGACGCCGCCCGGCGGAGCGGGAACAGACCCTCGCCCCGGTGACGCCCGCACCCACGCCCGCCCGCGACGGCGACTACCCCTCGCGCGGCAGCGACTACGCGGCCCTGATGCGGCGCGTGCGGCAGGCGGGCCTGCTGGAACGGCGCCTGCGGTACTACGGGTGGAAAACCGGTCTCACCGTTGGCGTTTTCGCGCTGGGCTGGGCGGCGTTCGCGGCGATCGGCGACTCCTGGTGGCAGCTGGGGACGGCGGTGTTCCTGGCGGTCGCGTTCGCGCAGGTCGCTTTCCTCGGGCACGACGCCGGGCACCGGCAGGTCTTCCGGACGCGGCGGGCCAACCATTGGTTCGGCCTGTTCGTCGGCAATCTGGCGACCGGCGTGAGCATCGGCTGGTGGACGAGCAACCACAATCGCCATCACGCGCACCCCAATACCGAGGGTGAGGATCCGGATGTCGGCGGCATCCTGGCTCACTCCGCGGAGCGCGCGGTCACCGGAAAGGGCTGGCGGCGCTTCATCTTCCGCTACCAGGCGTGGCTGTTCTTCCCGATGCTGCTGCTGGAGGCGGGCAGCCTGCACTTTTCGAGTGTGCGCGCGGTCCTGACCTGGCCCATCCGGAACCGGCTCCGCGAGGGCGCGTTCCTGGCCGCGCACGCCGTTCTCTACCTGTCGGCGGTGTTCCTGGTGCTGTCGCCGGTCAAGGCGCTGGTCTTCATCGCCGTGCAGCAGGGCCTGTTCGGCTTCTACATGGGCTTCACGTTCGCCCCGAATCACAAGGGGATGCCGGTCCTCGCCGAGGGCGACACCACCGATTTCCTGCGCCGCCAGGTCCTCACCGCACGCAATGTGAGCGGCGGCGCCCTGGTCGACCTCGCACTGGGCGGCCTCAACTACCAGATCGAGCACCATTTGTTTCCCTCCATGCCGCGTGCCGCCCTGCGCTCGGCCCAGCCGATGGTCCGAGCCTTCTGCGCCGAGCGCGCTATTCCCTATGCCGAAACCACGCTCCTCACCTCCTACGCTCAGGCCCTGGGCCACTTGAACTCCGTCGGCCGTCAGGTGCGTTAGGCACCCGCCACGGACAGAACTGGTCAATTGTCTGAATTCGGTCATGGAACGCGGTTCCGGTTGCGAGAATCCCGGGACGATCGGTTTGCCCGGTCGTAGCACGGTCCGGACGACGGCGTCCGGACCATCGCGATGATCAGGAGTAACCGATGGCAGCGCTCGATCAGATCCCCGATCCGGTGGTGACGGTCGAGTCGGTGTTGATGTTCTGGCTGACTCGCGGCGATACCGTCGCGATACTCGGCGCGACGCGGCTGCGGGACATGCGAACCCAGGTGGACGCGTTGGTTCGGCGGTTCGGTGGCGTGGCGGCGGCCGAGCTGACCCCGGACCGGGTGCGGGCCGCCTACTGGCTCGACCCGGCCACCGATGCGGCCGATCTGGCCGCGGGAGCCGAAAGGGCGCTGCTGCAACTGGCTTTCGCGACCGCGGTCGAATCGCGCTTGATAGCGGCCAATCCCCTACTCGGCCCGCTGGCGCCGGAGTCGGCCGCCTACGCGACCCCGTCCGATCGCGACCAGTTCGACGGTTGGGCCACCCGGCCCCGCGGGGTTCGTTTCGGCTCGGCGAACGCGCCGCGCGGCGGCTATCTCCCACCACGCGGCCGGCTCGCCGCCGCGCTGGCTCGGCAATAGCCCAGGACCAGCGGCGAACACCATGCCCTCGAGCGCCGCCGACACCGAGTAGACAGCGTGGCCATATAGGTTGGGGGACATGCTGTATGGCCGCGCACACGAGGAACAGCGGATCAGCACGCTGCTGAACCGGGCTGTGGACGGTCAGAGCGGCGCGGTGGAGATCGTGGCCGACGCGGGTGGCGGGAAGACAGCGCTGCTGGACCGCGCGGCGGAGCTCACCGGCGGCGACTGGCGGGTACTGCGCTGCGCGGGCGTGGAGGGCGATTCGGAGCTGCCGTTCTCGGGACTGCAGGAGTTGCTGATGGCGGCCGGCGGTCATGTCGACGCCCTGCCGCTGGACGCCCTGCCCGGCCCGCAGGCCGATGCCCTGCGGGCGGTGATCGGGCTGCGGGTCGCGACCGAGCCGATCGACCGCTTCCTGGTCGGCCTGGCGACCCTGTCGCTGCTGGCCGAACTGGCCGAGGGCGGCCCGGTGCTGTGCACGGTCGACGATGTTCAGTGGCTGGATTCCGCTTCGGCGCAGGCACTTCGGTTCGCGGCGCGCCGACTCGGCGCCGAGGGCATCGTGATCCTGTTCGCGAGCCGCGCCGAGGCGGTCCTGCCGGGCGTGCCCGGCCTTCATCTGCCGCCGCTGGACACCGCGGCCTCGGCGCGGCTGCTCGCCGACAACTGGCCGGGGCTGCGCCGCGATATGCGGGAGCGGGTTCTGCGGGAGGCAGCGGGGAATCCGCTGGCGCTGCTGGAGTTTCCGCGAATGGATCTGGACGCGCTGCCGGTCGGGCCGCTGCCACTGCCGCATCGGTTGTCCAGCGGCTATCGGCAGCAGATCGCGGAGCTCTCGCCCGCGTCGCGCACCGCGTTGCTGGCGGCCGCGGCGGAGACGGCCGGTGATCTGCGACTGGTGCTGCGCGTGCTCGACGCCCTCGGCGTCGACCCGGCGGGCATCGCCGAGGCGGAGGCCGCGAGCCTGATCGACGTTACCGCGCAGGCGATTCGGTTCCGCCACCCGCTGGTGCGGGCGGCGGTCTATCACGGTGCGTCCTTCGCCGAGCGCCAGCCGGTGCACGCCGCACTGGCCGCCGCGTCCGACGATGACCCCGATCGCCGCGCCTGGCATCTGGCGGCAGGGACCGTCGGCCCGGACGAGGAGATCGCGGCCTTGCTGGAATCGGCGGCGTTTCGCGCTGTGGACCGAGCCGGTTACTCGGCGGCCGCGGCGGCCGTGGAGCGGGCCGCCGCCCTGACTACCGATCTCGAAAGCCGCAACCGCCGAATACTTCTGGCGATCGAATGGGCCGCCGCCGCGGGCGCCTATCACCGTGCCGCCGAACTGGGCCGGTCGGCCGTCCAGCTGCCGCTGGCTCCGGACGAGCGAGCGCGGCTGGGCTGGGTGAAGGCGCTGATCGCGTACGAGCAGGGCGACCTGCGCGGGTCGCAGGATTCGCTGTTCGCGGCGGCCGAGGAGGTGGCCGCGATCGACCCCGAGCGCGCCGGACCACTGTTCATGGAGGCGGCCCGCTCGTCCTGGGTGCTGGGTGATCCCGCGCCCGCCTACCACGCGCGCGCCCGGCTGGCAGAGCTGCGCCTGCCGCCCGAACAGCGGTCGGCGTTCCTGCGCGCGCTCGACGGAGCACTGAATTTGCATTCCGGCGAGCTCGCCGAGGGCGTCACGCGGATCCGGGCCACCATCGCCGAGAGCCATCGTTCCGACGATCCGGCGCTGATGCTGGCCGCGACCGGGCAGGCCATGCTGATCGGCGATCTCGAGGACGCCCACGCGCTGGCGCAGCGGTTCTCGGACACCGCGCAGTGCCAGGGCCGGGTCGGGCGGTTCTCGACGGGGGCCGTCTACGCCGGTGCGGCGGATCTGATGCTGGGCCGGCTGTGGGAGGCCGAGGAGAAGGTGGCGCACGCCGTGCGGGTGTCCCGGGACATCGGTCAGCTGAGCGAGATCGGCTTCGGCGAAGGCTATCTCGCGCTCATCGCCGGGATTCGCGGGGATGAGCCGCGCTGCCTGGAACTGCTCGATCACCCGCGCCGATCGCACGGGCAGGACAATTTCATCAACTACGTCAACCACGAATGGGCGCGGGCCCTGGTCGATCTCGGGCACGGGCGCTACGAACCGGCGTTGGATCGCCTCGACACCCTGCACCGTATTCCGAACCGGATCCGCGGCCACTGGCTGCACCTGCTGCGCGATCTGGTGGAGGCCGCGGTGCGCGCGCGCCAACCCGAACGGGCGGTCCACGCGGTGGAGGAGATCGAGCGGTGGTCGGCAGCACTGGGTTCGCCTTACGCCGAGTCGATCTCGGTTCGCTGTCAGGCCATGCTGCGCTCCGACGGCGACGCCTACGCGCGGGCGCTGAAACTGCAGGCCGCCGAGGGACTCTGGTACGACCACGCCCGAACGGCGCTCCTCTACGGTGAGTGGCTGCGCCGCGAACGCAGCATCGGCGAGGCCCGGACGCAGCTCCGCGCCGCAGCCGAGACCTTCGATCGGCTCGGTGCGATTCCGTGGGCGGCGCATGCCCGCAACGAATTACGCGCCGCGGGCGATATGGCGCGCCGCCCGGAGACGCCCCTGGCCGTGGAGACTGCCGCGTTGACGCCGCAGGAGCTGCAGGTGGTCCGGCTCGCCGCGGGCGGTGCGACGAACAAGGAGATCGCGGCCAAGCTGTTCATCAGCCCGAAAACCGTCAGCCACCACCTGTATCGGGCTTTTCCCAAGCTCGGCGTCAGCAATCGCGTCGAGCTGGCCCGGCACACGTCCTTGTGACCGGCACGGAGCGCCCTATCGGTAAGAAATAGGGCATTCGTCCGATGGACGCCACGGACCCCGGTTCCTACTGTCGACGATAGGTTGGCGAAAGGGTAGGAACATGATTCGAAAGTCTCTGGTGGTTCTCGCGGCCGGCGTGCTGATCGGCGCGCCCGCGACCGCGACGGCCCAGGCCGCACAGCCCGAATCGGTCGCGGGCGTACAGGACGTGGCGATCAGCACGGGGTCCGCGGGCGCAGACGTGGTGATCAACGGTTTGATCGCGGCGATCTTCGGGCCGAACGAACCAGGCAAGTGCAAGTTCCCGTACTGCTTCTGAGCGATATCGCGGTCGCGGAACAGACGACCGATCGAGGAACCCGGGCCCCGCGGCCCGGGGTTCTCATCTGAAAGGACCACCCGTGAAACGAATCATCGGAATCGCCGCGGCGGCCGCCGCCGTGAGCCTGGCGGTGGCGGGCTGCCAAGACGAAGTGACGACGCCCAGCGGTGGATCGCAGCAACCCGCCACCACCGTCAGCGCGGCGGGATCCGCGCCGGCTACCGTCCCCGCGCACTCGCCGGAGAATCCGCCGCAGTCCCAGGGTAATCCGACACAGTCCCAAGGGAACTCACGACCGCCGGCGGACACCGCGCCCGCCACCGCGGCCAACGGCCGGTGCGTCAGCCTGACGTCGCCGGTGGTCACGCAGGCGCTCGCGACACTCGGCGGCGGCGTGGGCGGGGACGGGTTCTATGCCGAGAGCGGCACCGACGCGGCCGTCGGCTCCTGCCCCGCGCTGCTGTGGGTCCGGGCCGGGACTCCGCACGGCACCGCCAGTTCGCCCTGGCACGTGATGCTGTTCAACCACGACGGCTACCTGGGCACGGCGACCCAACGGTCCACCTCCTACACGAGCGTCGTCGGATCCTCCGATCGCACGGTGCAGGTGCAGTACCGCTGGCTCGCCGGGAACGACGCGAACTGCTGCCCGTCGGGCGGCCCGTCCGTGGTGACGCTCACCCTCGGATCCGACGGGCACAGCGTCACTCCCGACCGCGACTTCCCCGCACAGGCCATCGCGCCCAAGTGAGCCCGGGCCCGCCGATCAGCGCGCGACCGTCCGCAGGTGCAGGCCCTCCGGTTGTAGGCTCCGCAAGCGGCCAATCGGACCGTCGTACCAGTCGTCAATCACGAAAGCCCAGGTGAACCAGCCCGCCAGTGGCTCCAGGCGGTCCTCGCGGACGAAAGGGCAAGTGCGAGCGATGAGTTCGCCGAGCCGGGTGCCCGCCAGCCGCTGCCGCTGCCGGGTGGTCTCGACCGGACGATAGCTGTCCGCCCAGTCCAGGATCAGGCTCTCCAAGCGGTTCGCGTAGCGCGAAACACGCACCGGCAGAGCGAGAATCGGATGCCCCCGGGGCGGCAGGGTATCCAGTTCGGGCACACTGACCGGGATTTCGGGCGCGGACATGACGGCCTCGATTCGAATCGGCTGTGACGCGGCGATTGACACGACTCGACCGCTGCGAAGGTGAATGTGGGGATGCCGCAACAGGTTTCGATACCTATCCGCGGTCGTCTGGGCCGTCCGGCGGGCGTTCATCGATCACCGTGCGATGAAATAACTGTAAGGTTGCCAGAATCTTTTCGCCAGTGCGCTTTCGGTCACGAGACGTTGGTATTGGGACAACTCCGCGTGTCCCGGCGACACCCCGGTGCATCGCGCCGCTCCCCCACCGCGCACCCGCGTTCCTCCCGGCGCTGGTCCCGATGAGATCGATTTCCGGCCCACGGGTGGACCACTTCGGACATCCGTGCGTGCCAGGCCCGCCGACACAGGATGGCGCGATCAGCGAAGCCTTGGCGCAATCGGGGCTGGCCGTGTTGCCCGCGATTCACGAAGCTGGAAGCGGGATCCGGGCGCACCGGCCGCGCCGCGGGTGTACCCGGAGACCTCCCACCGTTCCGCCGCGCCAGGTGCGTCAGCCGGGGCGGCGGTGGCACTCCCGAGGACCAGAGGCAACACCGGTGATCAATCACAGGCCGGCCCAGCGTCGGTATCGCATGCGCCCGATCTTCAGTACCGCACTGCTGGTGGATTTCGCGCTGGGTCGCGGCCTGTCGATCGCATCGATCCTGCGGCACACCGGCATCCGCGACGTGCAGCTCGCCCACCCCGGCACCGAGATCACCTTCACCCAGCACGTGGCGGTGATCCGCAATATCGTGCACGGCATCGGCGACGAGGCGGGTTTCGGCCTGATGGCGGGACTCACCTGCCATCCCCCGCAGATCGGCGCGATCGAGCGCGCGGTGATGAGTCAGCCCACGGTCCGGCAGGCGTTCGAGGTGGCGATCCGGTTCGCGGAGCGGTCCTGCTCGCTCGCCCGCCACACCATCGAAACGCGCGGCGACGAGATCGAGCTGGTGCGTGACGATTCCATGCTGCCCGTCGAAATCCGGCGTTTCGCCCTGGAACACGACATCGGGGCGCTGGTCAGCATGCAGCGCGACGCGGTGCAGATGCGCCGGCCCATCAAGCGGGCCGAGACCACAGTGGCCGCGGATCCGGTCTACGAGGGCATCGCGGTGGTGCTCGGCGTCCGCGACCTCATGTTCGAGGCGCCCCGCACGGCATTGGTGCTCGACCCGCTCCTACTGGATATGCCCATGCCGCAGGCAAATCCGCGCTTCGCGGGCCTGTACGCGGTCCGCGACGACGGCCGAGCGCACCGCCATCCAACCCGCATGCGCTTCGACGACGGCCCCGGGCGGCACTGATCACGGTGTCCGTCACGCTGAACGCCGTGCCGGCCACGCTGGTCGCGTCAGGAGTGTCCCGCCAGTACAGGGCCGTCCGAGACGCGGCGTTCGGCGATGGACTCCCATCGGCGGGCGGCCCGCCGAATCGCCTGTGGGCCCGAATATCCCAGGATTTCGGCCTGTCTGGCGCGGCCCAGTTGCTGCCCGGCGGTGTCGGCGCGGCGTAGTCGTTCCAGTCGTGCGCGGTCGAGTTCCTGCCGCCAGGTGGTGCCCGCCTCGGTCAGTCGGCGCTGTAAGGTGCGGCGGCTCACCATGAGTCGTCGTGCGACGGTGGCGAGCGAGGCGTCGCCGGCGACGAGGGCTTCGGCGAGCGCCTCGGATACCTGATCCACCCAGGCGCTGGCCAGCGGGGGCGGCGGCGGGACGGTGGCGGCGACCTTCTCGAGGATGGCGTGCAGTACCGGGTCCGCGGTGGTGAGCGGTACGTCCATATCGGCGGCGCGGAAGGTGATGGAGTCCTCCGACGCCCCGAACTCGATGGCCCGGGTGCCGACCAAATCGTGCAGATCGGTGTGGTTGCGCGGGGCCCGCTGCCGCAGTCGGACCCGGACCGGGTCGAACGGCCCCGCCGCGACTCGGCGGGCCCGCCCGCGCAGGGAGACGACCGCCCACAGGTGGGTCAGGTCGCGGGCGGTGTCGTCGCCCTCGATGATCTCGAAGCCGAAGGTGACATCACCGTTGTCCTCCGCGGTGCGGGACAGCCGGTGGTTGGTGGTGATATCGCTGATGAACGGCCCGACGGTGGCCAGGCCCTCCCCGATGGTGGCCGAGGTGGAGAACAGGTAGTCGCACAGCCCGCCCGCGCCGAGGGTGAACCGGCAGCCCACCCGGGCGGGGACCAGCGGATCGTCGAGGGCGCGGGCGGCCACGTCCCACAAGCGCGCGTAGGCCGAGCTGGGGACCTGGATATCCCCGTCGCCCATGGACCAGTGCGGGATGCCAGCCTCTCGGAGCAACCAGTCGGTATCCAACCCGTTCGCCGTCAGCTCGGTGATGGCGAACCTGTGCAGGGACAGGCGATACGTGGTCTCCAAGATTCCTCCGGCCGCGCGCACAGGACCACTCGTTGCTTTCGCAGAACGTAGTCACAGACCGCGTGATCCGGGGGCGACATCGGCCGATTGGCCGAAAAACGAACCCTGTCGGCCGCACCGGATTTCGGAGGATTCACCGGGCCGGTTCGTGGCGAACCGACCCGGCGCAGGATCAGTGGTGGTGGTCGTCGTCGCCGTGCGGGTGGCCGTGGGCGAGCTCGTCGGCGGTGGCGTCGCGCACGTCGACCACCTTGACCGCGAAGTTGAGCCGCTGACCGGCCAGGGGGTGGTTGGCGTCGATGATGACCTCGTCGCCGTCGACCTGCTGGACGACCACGATCTGGGATTCGCCGTCCGGGGCCTCGGCGTGGAACTCCATGCCCGGCTCGAGCTCGTCGACGCCCTCGAACATGTCCCGCGGCACGCTGCTGACCAGTTCGGCCAGGTAGTCGCCGTAGCCGTCCTCGGGCTCGACCACGACGGTCAGCTCGTCCCCGGTGCTCTTGCCCTCGAGCGCCTGCTCCAGGCCCGGCACGATGTTGTCCGCGCCGTGCAGGTAGATGAGCGGCTCGTCGCCGACGGAGGTGTCCAGCACCTCGCCGTCGTCGGCCGTCAAGGTGTATTCGATGGAGACGACCTTGTCAGCGGCGATCGACATGGGTGACCCTTTCGCAGAGGAATGCGGACCGCGCAAATGTAACCCGGACCCACCGGTTCGCTACCGTCGGCGTCGACAACACGCGACACCCGAGGAAGACGGCCGATGAGAGTTTTCGCAGCCCTGGATCCGCGCCTGCCCCTGTCGCAGGTGCCCGCGGTGGCGCGCCGGATGGAGGCCCTCGGCTTCGACGGCATCCATATTCCGGAGACGATCCACGACTCCTTCGCGGTGGCGCTGCTGGCCGCCGAACACACCAGCCGCATCACGGTGCGCACGGCGATCACGTTGGCCTTCGTCCGCTCCCCCACCCTGGTCGCCTACAGCGCGTGGGATCTCGCGAGCTTCTCGGGCGGGCGGTTCGAACTGGGGCTGGGCACCCAGATCAAACAGAACATCGAAGACCGGTATGCCATGCCTTGGACCGAACCGGTCGGCCGGATGGGCGAGTACGTCGAGGCCGTGCGGGAACTGTTCGCGGCCTTCGCATCCGGTGAATCGGTCCGCTACGAGGGCGACCACTACCGGCTCACGCGCATGCAGCCCTACTTCAATCCCGGGCCCAGCGAGATGGCCGCCCCTCCGGTGCTGCTGGGCGCGGTCAACACCGGAATGTGCACGCTGGCAGGACGACTCGCCGACGGCGTGATCACCCACTCCACCAACGCCGATCCGGGCTATCTGCGCGACGTGGTGCGACCCGCCCTGATGGCGGGTGCGGTCGAGGGCGCGCGGGCCACGCCCCCGATCTACGCCTCCGCGCCGGTCGCCACCGGTGCGAGTGCCGAGCTGGTGAATCGCGAACGCGAGCGGATGCGCCGCCTGCTCGCGTTCCTCTACTCCACGCCGTCCTACAAACCCACGCTCGTCCGGCTCGGCCTGCCCGAACTATTCGACCGGCTACGGGAACTGACGCGGGCGCAGCGGTGGGACCGGCTGTCGGCGGTGATGACCGATGATGTGCTGGACACCTTGCTCGTCTGCGGCGATTACGCGGCGCTGCCAGGACTCCTGTGGGAGCGTTACGGCGGGCTCGCGGACGGCGTCGTGATGGCGGCTCCCGCCGACGACGGGGCCGACGACCGCCTGCGGAAGGCCATCGAGGAACTCCGGTCGAAGTGAAGCGCACCAGGGCCCGCGCGGAAACCCTACGCGCGGGCCCCGATTCGCCGTTCGATGACAGACAGCGCGAACTCGGCCCACCGAATGTTCTCCTGTTCCAGGGAGATTCCGCGCAATAGCGTCAGATACGGCCCGACCCGGTCGACTTCGGCCAGGTAGGCCTGTTCGCTGCGCCCGTCCAGCATCCGGGTGCGCAGCCGTTCGTAGCGGGCCAGCCGCGCCCGCGACCATTCCTGTTTGGCGGCGACGGCGGCTCGCACCGCCGGGGCGTCCTCGAGTTCCATGGCCTGGACCTTCACCATCATCTCGTCGCGGATGGCGGTGGGTTTGGCCGGCTCGGAAATGAATTCGCGCAACGCGGCCCGTCCGGCGGGGGTGATGGCATGCAAGCGTTTGGTGGGGCGGCGTTCCTGTTCGACGACGCGGGTCTCGATGAGCCCGTCGGCGGCCATCCGCTCGAGTTCCTTGTACAGCTGCTGCGGGGTGGCGACCCAGAAGTTCGCCACGGGGGCGTCGAAACCCTTGGCCAGGTCGTAGCCGGAGGCCTCACCGTCCAGCAGGGCGGCCAGCACCGCGTTTCGTAGCGCCATCAGGTCAGGCTAACTGATCAATTAATTGACTGTGCGCGGCCGATGCAGGCCCGGAGGCTCAGCCGATCCGGGCCCGGAGGCGCGGCCGTGCGCCGCACCCCCGGGTTCGCGGCGCGCTACTTGGCCGAGAGGCTGCTGAGCAGGCCGGCGAGCGGGTTGCTCGCGGACGAGCCGGTGCCGGGGCCGGGGATCGGGGTGCAGTCCACGACGTCCACGGTGATGGTCTTGGTGCTGATGACTTCCTGGGTCGCCTTGAGGGTGTGCGAGCCGACGGTGGTCGGGGTCCAGGAGAAGACGGCCTGGCTGTTGGAGACCTTGGCATTGCCGACCGAGGCGTCGTTGTCGCTGAGGGAGACATCGAACAGGAACGAGGTCGGGGTGACGGCGACGGTCACGGTGGTGGCCTTGTTGAGGCAGACCTTGGCGTCGCTGACGGTGATCGAGTTGACCAACGCGCTGGCGTTGGGGGCGGTCAGCGCGGCGACGGCGGCCGCTGCGCCGATGGCCGTCGCGCCGATGCCGGCACGGTGGGAATTCTTCATGAAAGTGTGCTCCTCACTTGTCGCCCACAACTGCGTGAGCGATGAGAAACGATAGTGCTTCACTGCCGCTGACGAGGCGATTTCCACGCATCCCCGGGATCGTCGACCGACCCGCCGAGGCGAATTATGCGCGCGGAGCATTCTTCTCATGCGTAACCGTGCGTAGCGGTTGGTTTGCTACGCCCCTAGCTTGAAGTCCATCTCGCTCCACCCCGCTCGTGCTCACCCGGCCCCGGCAGGAGTTCGTAGATGGACACTTCGGTTCACCGCCCGACCGATTCCGGCCACCGTGCCGCCGATTTGTCGGCCCGCACTCAGCACACCTGCGATCCGGTGCTGCGCGAGGCGGTGAGCCGGCTCCCCGAACCGCTGCACGCCATGATCGGCTACCGCTTCGGCTGGCGGGACCGCGACGGGCAGCCCGGCCGCTTCCGGGCGGGAAAGTCCTTGCAAGCGGCCCTGACTCTGTGTGCCGCGCAGGCCTGCGGCGCGCGGGACCTGGATGCGGCGCTGCCCGGGCGGCGGCGGTGGAGCTGGTCCACAACTTCACCCTCATCCACGACGACATCATCGACGACGACGGCACCCGCCGCGGCCGCGACGCCCACGCCGCCACCCATCGGGAACTCTGATGGCGGTCGTACCTGCCCGCCACCGGGTCGGTGACGGCAGCGCCCACGCGAAAGTCATCCTGATCGGTGAACACACGGTGGCGCACGGCAGTGCTGCCGTCGCACTGCCGATGCCCGCCATGACCGCGCACGCACGAGCCGCACACGCGTCGAACTCCGCTGCCGCGCGGCTGGTTCCGGAAGGGCGGCCCGGAGTTCTCCGCATCGGCGGTCCCGGCTTCCGCCCCGGCACCGGTCCGGAGCTCGCCGTCGTCGCGGCCCTGCGGCGCTGGAAGATCACGGGCACGCCGCTCACCGTGCGCACGGACACCCGTATACCCGTGGCGCGCGGCCTGGGCTCGAGTGCGGCCGTGACCGCGGCGGCCGTCCACGCCACCGCCGCATTGGTCGAACAATCGCTCAGCGACACGGATCTGGCCGCCTTCGTCCAAGTCGGTGAGCAGCACTCCCACGGGCGGCCCAGCGGCGTCGACGCGGCGGCCGCGGTCTCACGCGGCCCCATTCAATTCCGAGCAGGCGTCCATGCGCCCATCCCGATCGCTGGGCGGGCCCTGCTGCTGGTCGCGGACACCGGTGTCGGCGCGGGCCCCCGAGAGGCGGTCGGCATCGCCTCGGCGCGGCTGACCGGACAGAGCGGGCTGCAGCTGCTCCGGTCGGCAGAGCAGCTGACCGAGAACGCCATTACCCAACTGGCACAGGGTGATTGGACGGCAGTCGGGCGGTCGCTCACCGCGTTCCACGAACTCCTCGCGAATCTCGGCGTCAGCAGCCACATCCTCGACCGGGGCGTCGCGGCCGCGCTGGAGGCGGGCGCACTGGGCGCGAAGCTGACCGGCGGCGGTCTCGGTGGATGCCTGCTCGCCCTCACCGATCACCCGGACACGGCGACCGGTATTCGCGAGCGGCTCCACCATAGCGGCGCCCGCCACGTGTGGACCCTTCCGATCGAAGGAGCCCGAAATGACCACTGAAACAAGCACTCTCGACACAAACCCGGGCCTGGACACCTCGGGGCGCCGCGTATGCATCCCGGCTGGACCGTCGACGACGTCCTGCACCGGCCGTGGTCCGGGCCCCGATTTCGACTTCCACACCAGAGTGCCCCGCTACCAGGCGATCTCGTAGGAGTACCGCGTGCCGTCACTCGATACGGGGTCTGCGTTCTCCAGAATCCTGGGCTGGATGGAGGCCGGTTCCCTGGGCATTCGGGAGCACTTCCGCCCGCCCGCGTCCCGGGCGGCGCTGGCGAATTATCGCGCGGCTTTCGGGCTGCCGCTGCCGGATTCGCTGGTCGCCATGCTGTCGGTCGCGGACGGTACCGACGACGTCGGCGACTTCTTCCTGCACCGGCTGCTGGGGGTCGAGGAGATCATCGCGATCCAGACGGTGCAGGAGCGCACGGCCGAGTCCTTCCGCCGCGCGGGCGTCGACTGCGACCGCTGGGTGCACTGCCCCGAACCGGGCCCGGTGTCGCGGAAGTTCTGGAAGCCCGGGTGGGTGCCGTTCACCGCGGACGACGGCGACTGCGGTTTCGCGGTGGACACCAGCCCCGGGCCGTTCGGCACCGCGGGCCAGGTCATCACCTACGGACCCGACCCGGCCGTGCGCGCGGTGATCGCGCCGTCGCTGGCCGGGTTCTTCGAATTGATCAGCGCGCGACTGGATCTCGGGTCGGCGCTGGTGGACCCGCACACCGGTGCGGTGTCGCTGTGCACGCCCGCGGGCAGCGCCAACCTCATCGAGACACTGATGGGGTGAGCCCGCGAGCGTGCCGCTCGGCGACGGCCTAGCCGGCGAGCAGACCCTTGGCGATGTGGGTCACCTGGATCTCGTTGCTGCCCGCGTAGATCATCAGCGACTTGGCGTCACGGGCGAGCTGCTCGACCTTGTACTCGGCCATGTAGCCGTTGCCGCCGAACAGCTGCACCGCCTCCATGGCGACCTCGGTGGCCGCGCGCGAGGAGTACAGCTTCATCGCCGACGCCTCGGCCAGGGACACCTTCTCCCCCGCCGCGGTGCGCTCGATGGCGTTGAACACCATGTTCTGCACATTGATCCGCGCGATCTCCATCTCGGCCAGCTTGAGCTGGATGAGCTGGAACTGCGCGATCTCCTTGCCCCACAGCTTGCGCGACTTCGCGTAGTCGATGCTGAGCCGGTGGCATTCGTTGATGATGCCCAGCGCCAGCGACGCGATGCCGATCCGCTCGGCCGCGAACGACTCCTTGGCGCTGTCCTTGCCGTCGCCCTTGGCCGGGGTCTCGGTCTCGCCGAGCAGGCGGTCCGGGGTGATGCGGACATTGTTGAAGAACATCTCACCGGTCGGCGAGGAGTTCATGCCCATCTTCTTGAACGGCTTGCTCTGCGTGAAGCCCTCCATGCCCTTGTCGAGCACGAAGGTCAGCACCTTGCGGTCCCGCTTGTCGACGCCGTCGCCCTCGTCCAGCTTGGCGTAGACGACGGTGACGTCGGCGTACGGGCCGTTGGTGATGAAGGTCTTCTGACCGTTGAGGATGTAGTCCTCGCCGTCACGCCGCACGTACGACTTCATGCCGCCGAACGCGTCCGACCCGGAGTCGGGCTCGGTGATCGCCCACGCGCCGACCTTCTCGAACGTGACCAGCTCCGGCAGCCACCGCTTCTTCTGCGCCAGCGTGCCGCGGCTGCGGATGGTGCCCACGGTCAGCCCCAGGCTCACGCCCATCGAGGCCACCAGACCCAGGCTGATCCCCGCCAGCTCGCTATTGAGGATCACCCCCATGCTGCCCGACCCGCTGAACCCGCCACCCGACTTGCCGGGCTTACCGGTGTTCCCGCCCTCTTCCTTCGCGAACGCCTTCTCCAGCCCTTCCTTCGCCAGCTCGTCCAGCCCGAAGGTGGCATACAGCTTGCGAATGATGTCGAAAGGCGGCAGCGCCCCACTCTCCAGCTGCTCGACGTTGGGCTTGATCTCCTTGTCGATGAACCCACGCAGCGCGTCGCGGAACATCAGGTCTTCGTCGGACCACTGGTACATGTAGTGAACTCCCGAGGGCTCGCGGAACGGTTACCCCCGAATATAGAACACGTTCTACTTCGACTGAACGCCGCACGTGAGCTCATCGGGGCGATCCGGGTGAGGTGGCCGGTCTGTATGGTCGGTTGGGTCATGCTGATCTTCCTACTGGCGCTCGCGGGGTTCGCCTTCCTCGATTCCCTGCACGTGTTGAACATAGGGATCACCGCCGCGGTGGTCGTCGACAGCCGGCTGGGCCGTCGCTCACCGGTTCCCGGGGCTTTGAGCTTCATCGCAGGACTCTTCGCTGTCACAACAGCATTCGGGATCTGCACCGTATTGGGGCTCGGCTTCCTGACAGACCTCATCCACTTCGACATCACGCCGACCATTCGCTATTGGGCCGAACTCGTCATCGGTGCGCTCCTGCTGATCCTCGGCGCACTTCGACTACCGAGCCACACGGCCAACGAAATCCCGCCCTGGGCCATCGAGGCCAGACGCCGACCGCTACTCCTGGGCTTGATCGGAGCCGCGATCGGCCTCGCCCAGGCGCCAACCGCAGTCCCCTACCTGGCCGCACTGGCGATGCTCTCGATCCGAGAACCACGACCGACCCTGTGGCCCCTGATCGTGGCCGCCTACTGCCTCATCGCCCTGGTACCACCCCTCCTGGTGCTGTTCGCCGCGACCCGCCGCTCAGCCCGCGTACAGCGGTTCTACCGCGGTTTCGTCCGCGCCCTGACCCGATTCGGTCCCTTGTCGATTCGAGTCCTCTTCGCGCTCTTCGGCGCCGCGCTCGTCGTGGACGCACTTCGGAACTACTCGTCCTTGTAGGGTCCACTCCGGATCGCGCCGAAGATCCGCGCGGTCACGCCACTCATGCTGCCGCGATCTCGATGACGAAGATCGAGTTGCCGTCCGGATCGACGAACGGAGCTTTGCGACCGGCCGCACCGTCCGGCCCGACAAGAATGAACGGGCCCGGATCGACACCGCGTGAGCCGATTTCGGTCACGGCGGTCTCCAGGTCGGGGACGGCGATGTTCACCAGCGCCCGGCCGGCGCGCTCGGGGTCGACCACGATGTAGACGAAGACGGTGTCGCCCAGCTGCCACATCGCTTCGATCCCGGGCGTCACCACGACATCGGCGGCTCGACCGAACAGGCGGGTGTACCAGTGGTCGGCTGCCGCGAAATCCGTGACCGCCAGGCCGAAGAACAAGGCGTTCGTGTTCATGACTCGACCAATCAGCATCGGAGGGGCCGAACAGTGCGTCAGTCGATCGCGGTCTCGTGGACGGAGTGCCACCGGTAGCCGTCCGGTTCGGCGGTCAGCACCGCGGTCACCCGGCGGGCGGCGCTGCCGGTCCGGCTGTGGTGGACTTCGAGGAAGCGAACGACGACCATCCCGCCCGCTCGGTTCAGCTCGACAACCTCGTCGATCTCGATCCGCAGACCAGGCACCGCATTCCGCGCCGTGCGCAGGCCCGCGAGGAGCGCCTCGCGCGCAACCACCGACCCGTCGGTACTCACCATGGTGAACCCCGCATCCTGCGCGCCGGCGAAGCGTTCGAACACCTCGAGTTCCGCCTCCCTACCCAACCAGGCCGCGAGATCGTCGTGCAGGTTCTGAATCGCGAGGCCGAGGTCCACGGTGCTGACTGCGCTGTCGTCGCTCACACCAGCGATCGTACGGACGGCGCGCCGTCACCGGTCAGTCGAACCACTCGGGGTCGCCGCCCGCGATGAACCCGGACAGGACCGTCGAGTCACGATGCGCCTCCTGCAACAGCGCCCCGAGCCGCTGAAGCGCCTCCGCGTCGTCCCCATAGGCGACGAACATCCCAGCCTCGGGGTCGTAGTTGAGCCGATCCGCCAGCTCGGGCGCCCGCATCGCCACCGCGGACCGCGCGACACCGGACCAGCCGTAACCGCCACCGTCGTAACCGAACTCAGCGAACACGGCCTCGGCGGCGAGCATGTGGTTGTCGGACAGCATCAGGCAGTAGTGCCCGGGCCTGTGGTCGTACTCGAAGAACACCAGCGGGGCGAAGGTCTCACGATCAGTCACGGCCCGGACCCTAGCGGAACACTCCGACATCGTGCCGCGGCGCGACTGGTCCTGACAGCAACTACTGCGCGATCTTCCGGACGTAGAGCGTCTGGTGTGCGCGAGCGACCAGGGCGCCGTTCGAATCGACGATCCGGGTTTCGTGTTCGGTGATGGATTTCGAGCCGTCGGCGGTGGTGCGGCGGATGTCGTCCATCAGGTCGCGGGGCATCAGCATCGTGGAGCGGACGGTGCCGCGGCCGGGGGCGACGAACTCGATGTCGGCGGTGGTGTTCCAGATCCGATAGCCCTGGCCGAGTTGACCGTTGGCCATTATTCCGAAGAACGGGTCGGTCATCGCGAACAGGGACCAGCCCGGTGCGGCGCCGTTGTGGTTGGAGTTCCAGCGGCGCACCTTCAGGCTCACCTCGGTGGAGGTCCAGTCATCGGCGAATCGGTCGACGCGCACTCCGAGGAACAGGAGAGACGGGGCGAGGTTCATGACCGTTCGGAGCCTGCGGGGTGTCAGGACGGCTGCCGGGATGGTCCGTCCTTCTAATCCCCCTGGTTTGAAACGCATTTCGCCACCCTACCGACCGGACCGGTGCGTAGATCGGTTCGCGGTCGGGAAGGCCGTACCCTTCGGACATGACGCCGAGGGAACTGTTCTTCCAGCTGGGAGCTGATCGCCGACGGCAGGTTCACCTGTCGCTGTGCGAGGACGCGCTGCCGGCTTGGATCGACTACACCCGGGGCAAGCGTGCCCAGCTTCGCTACCGTGACTCGGTTGTCGGAATGCGGCATCAGGTCGATGTCGAGCTTCCGGCCGACGCGCTGCTTTCCGCCCGCGCCGGTCAGGATCTCGCGGATGTCGGGAGCCGGTACCTCGAGCCCATCGCCGCGCTGCAAGACGACGACCTCACTTTCCCCGACCCGGTCGAGTTCGCGTATTACGCGATGTACAACTGCTTTCGCAAGTACGTCGGCGGCGATGACATCTCGGATTGGCTGATCGTCAACCAGGCCTTGTCGGTTCACGACGACAGCGAAGCCGCGTCACGTCTCACGCGCGCGATCGGCGACATCGATCCAACCGTGCGCGGGTAAGTCGAGTGACGCGGATTCCGCCGGCCACACCCGGTCAGTTCCGGGCCTGGAAGATTCCGTCACGGGCGAGCCAGACCAGGGCCGGGGTGCCCAACTCGTCGAGCCAAGCCGGGGGCTGTGCGGCGGTGAAGGCCGCGGTCATCGCCTCGAACCAGGCCGCGAATGACGGGAAGTCGGGCACGGCGTCGGCCTCTTCCTCCCACGCACCGTCCGCGAGGTAGCGCGCTCGCGGCTCGTCCTGATGGTGGTAGTAGACCGGGTACTCGCCGTCCGCGCCGGGCTGCGCGACATCGAAACACCACACCGCTTCATACCCGGCTTCGGCGAAACCGACCAGGTGATTGGTCGACAGGCACCGTCCCGGCTCGCGACTGACCCCCTCGGGCAGGTGCATCAGATCGGCGTTCAACTCGACCAGCTCCCCCTCGTCCACGAGAACGAACTCGCACTCGAGGTCCTCCTCCTCCCGAACGCAGCGCAGCCGATTGTGCTCCGCCAGCAGCGCCCGGTAGCTCGGCGGAACCGACCACTCGACGGCACCGAAGTGCGGCTCCAGCAGGGTTTCTCGGGCCTGGACCGCATCGCTCGACGCGGGATCGGACCCGTCGAGATCGAGCAGTCCCGCCGAGGCGGCCCGCCGCAGATCCAGCAGCGCGTCGCGAGGTGTAGCCATTTGTCTGACTCCTGGTGTCCTTGGGTACGTTTGCCCGCGGCCAGCTTAGGTCTTCCGAGCGGCTGGCGCCGGGACTGGTGAATCATCGCCCCCACCAGCGAGATCTGCGTGCGGCGATGAGTTTCGACGCCTCGCCCCGTCCACACCACCGAACACGCGAACCACGATCGCGCATCGACGAAACGAAAGGGCCTCAGCCATGGAGACCATCACCACCCCTGCCGGAATCGAGCTGGCTTTCGACCGCTACATCGGTGGGGACGCCGGGACGGTGATCCTGATCGGTGGCGCCTTCGGTGAGCGGAAGTTCTCCAAGATGGTGAAATTGGCTGAGCAGCTTGCCGAAACGTATCGCCTGACCGTCATCAACTATGACCGGCGCGGCCGCGGCGACAGCGCCGATACGCCGGGCGAGTACAACGTCGACAACGAGATCGACGACATCGCCGCGCTGGTCGAGGCGGTCGGCGGCTCGGCGGCATTGTTCGGCTGGTCCTCCGGAGCCGGTCTCGCGTTGCGGGCCGCGACGCGGGTGCCGGGGATCGATCGGGTGGTCGCGTTCGAGCCGCCCTTCGTCGTCGACGACGAGAACTTCGTGCCCTCACCCGATCTGCAGGACCGGCTGCACGAGCTGATCGCCGCCGACCGGCGCGCGGAGACCGTCAAGTTCTACATGACCGAGGCCATGGGTATGCCGCGCTTGTTCACCGCGATCATGCGGTTCACGCCGATGTGGAAGAACATGCTCGCCACCGCACCGTCGACCGCCCACGACTGGGCCGTGATGGGGCCGTACATGCGCGGCACGGCGCTCGACGCCGCGGACTGGAGTGGGGTCACCGCACCGACCCTGGTCATCTCCGGGTCGAAGAGCGGCGCCCTGCTGCGTACCGGCGCGGCGGCGATCGCGGCGGTGCTGCCCAACGCGATTCACCGGGAGGTGCCGAAGTTGAGCCACAACCCGAACATCGGGCTCCTCGCCCCGGTCGCGGGCGAGTTCCTCACCGGCACCGCGACCACCGGCATTCACTGACCCGCAAGTGGTTCGACCAGAACGATTACGGCCCGCTCATTCCTCCTCGGCCAGCGCCGCGAGCCGATCCACCGATCCCTGCAGCATCTGCGAGGTGGTGGCTCGCGCCCTGACCAGACGCTTCTCATCGGCCAGATTGGTCCAGTCGTAGGTGTGCCGCACGCGGGTCCGGTTGTCGCCCAACGGCTCCAGCTCCCAACGCCACAGGTGCCCGGGCGGCTGCGCGCCGGGTTCCGAAGGCAGCCAGGCGATTCGGCGCGACTCCTCGAATTCGACGATCAGGTTCTGCCGGACGACTCCGTGGGTGAGGGTCATCTCGAAGACGTCTCCGACCGCCCGCACCCGTTGCCCGGGCGCGGCGTCGGCGAGATTGTCGTTCCCGTCCCAGCGGGGCTGCTGCGCGGGATCCGCGATCAATGCGAAGATCCGTGCGGCCCCGGCGGCTACCTCACGCTCGGCGGACACGACTGTTCTGGGTTTCCCGCTGTCGCTCATACCCCGATCGAACCACTTCGGGGGTCGCCCACCGTCGTTGGGGAAGCCGGCATGAGACCTCGGTCCGTCAGGGTGGAGGGTGCCGGGCAGTGCTGGAAACTCACTGGTGACCGTTCACGCTCGCCATTACTGTTGCGCGCGTTATGAACCAGTACGAGATCCGCGCCGACTTCGACCGCGACACCATCGTCGTCTATCAAGCGTTCAACGACGCCATCGCCACCGCGGCCGTCGGCGCGCAACGGTTCATCGAGCCCTTCTCGCTCAACCGAATGACCTGGATCAAACCGTCCTATCGGTGGCTCATGCACCGCAGCAACTGGGCCCGCAGCCCCGGACAGGAACGCATTCTCGCCGTTCGGATCACCCGCGCCGGATGGGAGGAGGCACTCGAGAACGCGGTGCTGACCAGCCCGGAGCGACGGGTGTACGCCGATGCCGCACAGTGGCGGAACCAGTTCGAGAACGCGATCGTGCGAGTCCAGTGGGATCCGGAGTATTCGCTCCGCAATGTGAAACTCGACCACAGGAGCATTCAGGTCGGCCTGTCCCGCACCATCATCCAGCGCTACGTCGACGACTGGGTCGTGGAGATCCGAGACCTCACCACCCTGACACACAAGATCTCCGCGCATCTGCGCGAGGGGCGGGTCGATCGCGCCAAAGATCTCCTGCCCCCGGAAAAGCGCTATCCACTCACCGAGCATCTGGCGAAAAAGGTTGGTGCAGACTGATTTGCTGGAGCGGAGGCGCAAGTGATCATCGTCGAGTTCTCCCGCCACGAGGACGACCCAGATGACCTGGGGCCGACCGGATTCGACTTCGACTCACGGGCTATCCAGCGTTGCGCACAAGCCGATCAGTGATCCTCCCGCGCTCGATTTCTCGTTGAACTAGGACCTGGTGTGTCCTATATCCCCGACAGACTTGAATCATGAGCGACATCGAATCGACTGCGGGACATCCAGATCAGGCCGACATCACCGACTACGACGATCCGAACGCGCCATGGAACCAGGCATGGGACCAGGAAGGTGGCATCGCCAACTGGAACGATGATGTGATCAAGGAGTTCCGGGAGAACTCGGGCAAGGTGGGCGGCGCATACGCGGGCGGCGACCTCATCCTGCTCACCACCACCGGAGCCAAGAGCGGCAAGCGGCACACGACTCCGCTGGGACCCCTCTACCGGGACGACACCATGTACGTGAGCTCGTTCATCGAGGACAAGTACCCGGCCTGGTGGCACAACATCAAGGCGAATCCGCGGGTCACCATCGAGCTCCGAGACAAGACCTACCAGGCGACCGGCGAGGTGCTCGAAGCCGAGGACTACGACGAGTTCGCGGCCTGGGTGCTGGCCAACAACCCGCTGCTCGCGGATTTCCAGTCCAAGATCGACCGACCGATCCCCTTGGTCGTGCTGACTCTCGAGGACGAGAGCTGAGCGCTCGCGCGGCAGACTGATGAACCACCTCAGCAGACGGGCTCCACGACCATGGGCACGATCGGGGTACCGGCAGGATCGAACAAGTCCCGACCACACGAGTTGCACTCGCCTTCACCAGGCTTCGCTTCCATCTTGGGTAGCTGCCACACGCGCGGTCCAGCAATGCCTTTGGCCCGCCCGCACACTCGCACCAGCGGCGGAGGAGTGTTTTCGGGCGAGCTGAGATACCAATCTCCGGTTGATCTTGGCGGAGCTCGCCGCCGAAGATGGCTTGATGCAGGGCATACGCTTCGTGCGGCGGGTGGACGGATTGACCTACGAGTTCGTCCGCGACGGGGACGCACACGGTTACCCGTCATACAAGCGAGTCGACCTCGACATACGCTGCCTGCGCCTTCCCGATTTCGGATGGGCGGTGTGCACGTCGGATGGCGCAGTGTCGAGTCGTCCGTTCGACGATGCCGGGCGGGGTGCCTTTCCGCCCGAAGGAGTCTGGGTGAGCTTCAAGGGAGATCGCTCGTTCGTCTACGACCTGGTCTACCCCACTGCTCCGGTGGCGGCGGACGCTGAAGGTACATAGGACGACGCATTCCGGGCCGCAGTCAGAGTCCGCCAGTGGCCGGTCCGAACAGCCTTGTCAGCGGCATGTGCGGACATCCAGATCAGCGCCGCCGATCAAACACCCCTGCCAGCGCGTTACTCGCTACGAGATACCGTGCCCCGAATCTGAGGCGTGTTCGTTCTGTCGTAGTCGTCATAGATGTAGGTCGCCGAAACCACCCGGCTACTGCCGGTCTCACACTTCGGATCGCGTATGCGAGTAAACGCGAACCCGTTGCCTGTATTAGGCCGAGACAGCAGCACTTCGGCTACCGGCGGACCCGACCGAAATGGCAGCTCGTCTCGGAACGAGATCGCGGTCGGCGGGGTGGTTTCGACGCTGCCTTTGCCGTTACGCAATGTGACCACGACCCCGAACCGAATGTCGGGCATATCCTTCGGCGGATACGACTGTGTTCTCGCGTCGCCCTTGCAGACGGTCGCCCGTCCCTCGTCGGTCCAGTCCGACACTTTCCTGCCGCAATGGGGGTCGGTGACGAACCCGGCCAGGACACCGGACGGAGTGCCACTGCCCGCGATCAGCGGCGGAATCGTGACCCAGGCACTGACGAGAATGGCGACCGCCAGCACTGCTCCGCCTCGAAACGAAGTGACACGCGTCCGACCGGATCGGTTGCTATACAAGTGCAAGAAAGCTGCGGCGAACGCTACGGCAACTGCGAAACACGCAGCGCCGAAGCTCGTTTCGAGGCGTCCGGGTAACTCCCGCTTGTAGTCGGACAAGTACAGTTGGGTTCCCACCCACTGAGCGAACAAACTGGCAACTACCCCACCCACCATGGTGCCGCCAGGCGCGAACCGGTATGGCAACAGCCCGAACATGCCAGTGACGGCCAGCACCGGGCTGATCACCAGCAGGAACGGCCAATAGACCGCGAGGTTGGCCTCGAAGCGGTCGCCCGCCTCGAGCGCGAACCGTGGATCCACTCCCCGGCCCGAGAACAGTCCGAGCCCGATCGCCGCCCACGCGAGAGCCAGCGCGCCGACGGCAACGACCTGCAATAGGTACGCGAAACTGCTCCAGCGATTCCACGGTTTATCACGAACCAACACGCGGTCACTGTATCGACGAGTTGTGTCCGATCCGTCGACCAAGTGTGGAGAGATCGTGTGGGTCCGGTAGAGACTCCAAAGTCGCAGAGCCCCAACCATTCAAAGGGCCATCCGCAACTCGGCATGAGCGTGCAGAGCTCAGCAAGGCTGGCGGCGCGAAGCAGCTGGGAGACGGGACCGGCCGCGATCGGATCGGCGGAGACAGTGCAAAGGTTATTCGGTTCTGGAACACGAGTTGAGGTGTGAACAGGGCTTTTCAATGGACGGGTTTCCGAACACCTGGCCTGCGGAAACGCGGATTGATCCGGCGAGGTGTTCGGGTTCGGCTAACGATCGTTTTCCGAACGGTGAACCCAGACGCAGTTCTTGGGCGGTGGCTATCGAAGGTCCTTCTGTCCTGCGTTCACGAACTCGCTGTTCAACTCGTCTAACTTGACCGCCAGAGTTGAGATGGCGGTCATCGTCCCCGGTCCCGGTGCCTGATCACTGTCCTGATCAGGTCGAGGATCTCGCTCCGCACGGCTCATGCCGCTCCTCAGTCAGGGCAATCGATGGGGCTCCATTCTGCCACCGCAGGCCGGCCCGACCGCCGACCTTACGCATTGCAAAGGAGCCACCCGTCTATGACCGATCTGGCCGGACTGGTCGCCACCCTGCTGACGGTGATCGTGCTGGTCATGATCGTCGGCCCAGCCGCACCTCGCGGCGGCCGGGCGGATTTGTCGTATCGGCGCTGAAGCTCTGGCGTCACAACGCTTGACCGACGTACCGGGGCGGTCTGTCGACCGTTTTCCGAACACCCTTCGGCGAATCTCGCCCGATGGTCCCTCGGGGCTCTGCCGCCGGTGCTGGTTCGGGTTCGGGCATTCGTCTGATCGCTGGGATGGAGCGGTGACACGCTTAACGGGTAAGGACTGACCATCGAGTGCGCAAAGGAGATCGTTATGACCCAACCGGGCTCGTCCAATCCGGACCCCTTCGCGGCAGGAATCAACGAGTTCTCCGATTGGACCGAGGAGGAGAGGAACGACATTCTGAGGTCCGACCAGGCGCTCAGCCCAGACGACACGGAAGTGGACGGCGATCCACTGTAGGTGGGTGACGATCGGGCATTTACGTGCGACGGATGATCGTTTTCCGAACGCGGCGGCTATTCGTAGATGCCGAACGTTGTGGCCAGCGGGACGCCGACATGCATCCCGCCGAGCCACCCGCCTGACCTGAACACGCCCGATGGGGTGGCCCCGCCGCCATGCGGTGCCACCCCATCGATTCACGTGGAGACGCAATCTAGTTGGTGTTGATCTTCAAGCCGGGGTTGTGCGCGAGGATCATCTTGATCGGCTGCCCGTAGACGTGGTGGGAAGCCTGCCTAACCTGCAATGTGCGTGTGCCGGCGGTCGACGGAGTCCAGTTCAGCATCTTGATGCCGGCTTGTGCGCCAGCAGCAGATCGGTGGTCGGCTCGACTTCGCCCGGGGTGTAGCCGTGCATGCGATACACCTCCGGCGACCAGTCCCAGCGGCGGGTGGCGAACCAGAACTGGAAGCTGCCCGTGCGTGGACCTGCCACCGTCGCCGGATCCGACTCCGGCGTGGGGGTTCCTGCTGGAGATTCCGAAGAAGCGCTCACCATCCGATTATCAGACCTGCACACGTCTCAGAGGCAGGCCGTCCTGGGCTGGGCTGATCGTTTTCCGAACAGCCCGACCGCCATCGGAAGGGCCGCGGGTACCCCCACAAATCGCCGCCCAACCCCATGGAATTCGGGGCTCTCGGCGCACTGAATCCGCCGGATGTTTTGAAATGGAAATGATTAACTCTTCACCGACGGGGCCGAGCGGTTCGGGCCCGCGCTCGATCGAAGGGTTCACCTGCATGCGCACTTTCCTTGCGGCAGTCGGCATTGCCACCGCGCTGACCGTCGGAGCCGGGCAGGCGGTGGCCGCGCCGCCGGCCTTCGCCGACGCGCCAGCCCCGGTCGCGGAGACCGGTTCCTCCAGCGGGTCGGTCGGTCTCCTCAACTTCCCCCTCGCCCTCCTGGCGTGCATATTCACGCCTACCGGTTGCACCGCCAACACGGGCGGCGGCAACGTGTAGCACCGCCGGCGTACACCTACGAATGGAAGTACGACGGAATCCGCTGCCTGGCATGGATTTCCGACGGCGTGTGCCACATGGTCAGCCGCAACGGCAACTCCCTCAACGCGGCCTTCCCTGAGATCGCCCAGGCCTTGACGGCGCTGGCGGCGGGCCGGGAGATGACCCTCGACGGGGAGCTCGTGGCCCCCGACCGTGGCGGGGTGCCGCGGTTCGACCGGATCGGGCGCCGCCTGGGCGTCGCGCGGCCGAGCCGGTCGCTGATCCGCATCGTGCCGGCGTGCCTGTACGTGTTCGACCTGCTGGGGTTCGGTAACCGCGACCTGCGCACACTGCCCTACCTGCAGCGCCGCGAGCACCTCGAACAGCTGGGCTCACCCCACGGCGCGCTTGCCGATCACGCCCTCGATGTCGTGTTCGGCGGCGACCTCCAGCATCCGCGAGACCGGGATATCGCGGTAGGACGGCGACAGCAGGACCGGGCCGGTCGCCGGGGAGATCCCGCGCTCGATCACGGCCACCGCGCACTGGGTCGCCCCACACCTCGTCGGCGATGTCGCCTACCGCGAACGCACCGCCACCGGCCTGCGCCACCCATCGTGGCGCGGCCTGCGCTTCGACCTCTCACCAGCGGAAGTCTCGATCCCCGAGCGCAACTGATCTCCCACAGCGTGCACCTGGCCATCGTTTTCCGAACGCGGTGGCGCGACTGCTCACCCGGTCCCGGCGGTGGCCTCAGCGTCGGTGTACTACTGGTGCGGATGTGCTGGTGCCGATCAGGTGACGCCGAACGCGGGCCTGCCCTCGACGTCGCCGGCGGGGTCGGCCTCACCGCACCGAGCCAGAGGTGCGGCGGCGCGCGGTACGCGCTGCGCCGAGCCGCTGGCCCCGAGTAGCACAGGATGGGAGAGATGTCGAGGACGGCATCGTCCGCTGAGTATGTCGCGCCCTCGCGTTCACGCGGGAACGGCGGATCGCCGCCATATCAACGGGTCCCCGAGCGGGTCGTTCAGCTCGAGGTCGCGCCGGGCCGGGATCGGAGGTCCGATACGAAATCTCCTCCGCCGCAGCCCGATACGCGGAGCCGTAGAAAAAGCAATCGAATTCGATCATCGAATTCGGGGGCGGAATGAAGATCAAATAGCTTAACCTCGGCAAAGTCCGCTGTTTGCCAATTGTTAACGATGATTATTCGCACAGAACCAGGGGTGGTTTTTCTGGTTTCTTCTTCATAACATTTTGGTGTGCGTCGTGATGGCGTCGTTATCTGGACTGTGAAAGGAAGCTCCCTACATGTTCTCTCGCAAGATTGTTGCCGCCGCGACCCTCTCGGCCGCCGCCCTGTTCCTCGGCCCGGTCGCGGCGGCCTCCGCTGCCGGTTCTCCCGCCACCGGCGCGGGTGCGGCAGGCTCGTCCTCTGGTTCGGCTGACGCCGGCTCGTCCTCGGGTTCGGCCGGCTCGTCCTCCGGTTCTGCCATGCTCGACTCCGGCAGCTCGGCACTCGACAACGGCAGCCACGCCATCATCAACATCCTCAGTCTGATCAACGGCACCGCGGGCCAGTCCGGCTCCTGATTCGGGGGTGCGATGCCCGGCTCTGAGGTATCCGACGCACCCTTCAGCATGATGGTGGGCCGGGAGGGGTGCGCGACCTCCCGGCCCACCAGGTGCTCATGTCACGACCAAACCGATTGCTGTGTCGCTGATTTCGCGTAGCCGTCGGCGTGTCGCCGGATCGTCTGCCTGTGTGTGCGGATGGCTCTGTCGGGTGCCGTTGAAATACCTGCCTGTTGTTGAAATACCTGCCTGTTGTCTGGGCCAGGCTTGGATCGCAGATCAGGCGGAGAGTGGCGTTTGCGCCTTCGGCGACGGTGCTGATCGGTGTGACACCGGCTTCGCGCACCATGGTCGTCGGCATGAGGGTTGCGGGGTGCAGGGCATTCACGGTGACACCGGTTCCGTCGAGTTCCTCGGCATAGTCGATGGTTGCCATGATCATCGCCAGCTTGGCGCGGCAGTAGGCGGTGCCCGCTGCGGCGCGCGACCGAAGCGGTCGTCGTCGGCTGGCTGCCCGGCCACGCCGGCGGCGAGGTGTTCGGATCCCTGCTCATCGCCGCCCACGACCAAGACGGGCAGCTGGTGCTCCTCGGCGCGGTCGGGACCGGGTTCACCACACGCCGCTGGCCATCGTTTTCCGAACGGCGAACTCTCAGGGTTGGCCGGATGCTCGTGTGGCATGGTCACGACCATGACGACGCGTGCGGGTTGGTGGTCACGACCAGGACTGGTATCGATCACGATGATGGTCGTGCTGGCGGCGTGGGTCGCCGCGATCGGGGAGCTGACCGACAATGTCGTCGATCGCGATGGGTTGACCCGCATCGACCCGGGCTGGCTGGGCTGGGTCATCGCGCACCGGGCGCCGGACCTCACCTCGATTGCCCGGGTGCTCAGCAACCTCGGCGACACGACGTCCATGCTCGCGGTGGCGCTCACCGCCACCGCTGTGCTGGCGTGGCGGCGGCGGTGGAACGAGGTCGCCACGGTGATCGCCGCGACAGCGGGCGCCGGCGCGCTGGTTTTTGTCGGCAAGCATGTGGTGGGCCGGTCGCGTCCACCGGAGGTCGATCACCTCGTGACCGAGACCAACCAGTCCTTTCCGTCGGGCCACAGCCTGAGCTCTCTCGTCGTGCTCGGCGTGGTCGTCGCCATCGCGGTGACCCATCTGCGGGTCCGGGCGCTGCGAGTGGTCCTGGTCGCCCTCACGGCAGGATTCGTCGCCGCGATCGGATGGTCGCGGCTGTACCTGGGCGTGCACTGGCCCACCGACATCCTCGCGGGCTGGCTCGTCGGCGGACTCTGGCTCACCGCCTGCCTGATGACAGCGCGTCGAATCCGACGCGGCCACACCGACTCGCCGCTGCAGACCACCCCGGCGTAGGCGATCAGGGGCAGGTGCCGAACTCGCCGCCGCGAGTCCGACGGCCGATGCGTCCACTACGACCTGGGCGGTGGCCGGGCAGTGCACCGAGATGGAAGTCACCATCGGCAAGAACGCTGATTCCGTCTCCTCCGCAGGTACCGGGAGGTTCGTCGTCCTCGGCGATGACCGCGAGCTCATCAGCGAGGAGGTGATGGCAGCTGATCCTCCCCCGACCAATTCGCGTCGACATCTCCGGCGTGATTCGCCGCTGGCCCTGCCGCACGGCCCGATCCTGCTCTCGCCGTCCTACCGCGGAATACCGGTCTCGCGGATGCTGGAAGTCGCCGCGGAACACGACATCGAAGGCGTGATCGGCAAGCGCATCGACTCTTATCCGGACGAGAGTCCCTCACTCTGGCCAGACTTGGTCGCGCGATTGATCTTTCACCGTGCCGCGCTGGCCGATCCACTCAGCGCCGTATGCGGCATTTCAGTGCGTCACGTCAGCCGCTCAGTCCGGTGCCCGCCCCACCACCGACGGAGCAATCAGCGATCCTCCCGCTGGCGTGGACTTATTCACCACATGTTGTTCTCGGGCATAGAGACCGGCAGGTTGCTTTCAGGAACCGAGATCGAGCAGGCCGAGATCTTGACCACCGCGCAGAGAACAGTGGCGACAGTCTCGGCCGAACCCGAGGCCGAACCCGAGGCTGAACCGGTCGACAGCGGTTCGGCTGCGGCCAAACCCGTTCCGGTGGTGAGGACCGCGGCGGTGAGCACGACGAGGGCAAGGATACGACGCATGAGTATTCCCCGATACTTGATGTGAAGCAGTTGCGCTTCGCAAGATACTGCCTCACCGACATGCGCCACTCGGTATTCGCAGTTGCGGACGTTCCATACACACGAACACCCCGAAATGATCTCGGGGCGTTCGATCTTCAGCTGGACCGTGCCAGCCGCTCCGGATCGACCCGTAAGCGGCATGAGCGGATGGTTCCGTAGCGCCTGAATTGCCTGCGTCAGCGACCAGATCGAATGGAGTGCAACCGTGTACGCACGGCATTTCTTCAGAGGCTGACCCGCTCAGCCCGCCCCACGGCGTCAGCTCGCACTGAAGCTGTCCCCTGCGGAGATGCCGCCCCTCGTGGACTCAGGGAGGGGTCCGCTTCTGTATTCCTCGAGATACGTGATGCGCCACTGTTGCCAATCCAGATACTTGTCACCGGCCTTTTCCCGGTAGCGCCGATACTGGTACCGCTTTGTCCTTACCAGGGACTTCCGCGCGTCGCGGGCGGCTTGACGAGCTGCCCGCTCGCCCCGTTTGCGTTCCGCGTCTGTGAGTTCCACCGGCGGATCAGCGAAGACTCTCGATCGCATCCAGCGCATAGTGGGCCATCCTCGGTTCGAGATGCTGGGAGTGTCTGCCCAACAACCAACTCGATGGTAGCGATCAAGGAAATCAGACGCTATCGGTCAATCGCCCTAATCATGTTGTGGGGCAATGCGGAACGCAGGAAGGGGCCCGTGGCGGCCGATCAAGGGCGAAAGCCGTTGCGACTGATGACGGCGACGGCATTTCGGGGATCGGCACAGCGTCGATCGATCTTCGAAGCCGGAGTCATCCACACTCTCAACTCGGCATGAGCGCGCGCTGTTGGGGGCCGAGTGGCGCTCAGACGGTTGGTGGGTATCTCCCGTCTGAATTGGGATCGCGTGACGGGAGCCGGGTGGCTCTGAGAGGGTCTCCACATGAAGATCGGTGTTGCACTTCCGCAGATGGCTCCCGGGTACGGACCGGGTACGACGGTCGACTGGGCGCGGCGAATCGACGCGGGCCCGTTCTCGAGCGTCTCGGTGGGCGAGCGGGTGACGTTTTCGAATCCGGAGATGGTCGCGACGCTGGGCGCCTGTGCGGCGGTGACAGAGCGGGTGCAGGTCTTGGCGAACCTCTGGGTGCTTCCACAGCATCCGGTGGCGATGGTCGCCCAGCAGATCGGCACGCTCGACCAACTCGCGAACGGCCGCCTCGAGGTAGCGGTCGGCGTCGGCGGTCGCGAACACGACTACCGTGCTCTCGGCGCTGATTTCACGAGACGGCACCAGCAGCTCGATGACAAGGTCGCCGAGCTGAAAGCACTGCTCGACGGCAAGCCACCGTTCGAGGGCGCCGACCCGGTCGGTCCAGCGTGCGTGCAGCCGGGCGGACCGATCATCCTCGCCGGTGCGATGGGTCCGAAGGCGATGCGCCGGGCGGCGCGGTGGGCCGATGGCATCTCCGGCTTCAGCATCCCGGGCAACGCCGACGAGATCGCCGCAGCCGGCGAGCTCGCCGACCGTTGCTGGGCCGAGGCCGGTCGTGCGACGACCCCGCGCAAGGTGAGTGGCTGCTTCACCGCCCTGGGCGTCACCGACGCATCAGAAGCGTTGCGCTCCTTCACCGCTCGCTACCTCGGCTTCCTCGGACCCAAGCTGGCCGAGGTGATCGCCACCTCGGCGCGGGCATCGAGTCCGGAGGTACTCGCCGACATTCTTGACGGCGCGGAGCAGGCCGGGTGCGACGAGTTCATTCTGGTCCCGGCCGTCACCGACCTGAACTTCCTCGAGGTGGCGACCGACGTGGTGGCCGCACGGTCCTGACGCTCACGCGCAACTCGGTGTGGGCTCAGGCGGACGTTCCGCACCGCACCGGGTTCCGGCGGTCCGCTGGCCGGTTCGGTCAGCGCGACCAGCGGCAGACGGGTGCGCGGTCAGCCAGTGACGGAGAGGTGCTCGCCGTAGAACAGCATCAGGCCGGCGGCCGCGGACAGTCCGGCGAGGAGCCAGAAGCGGATGGAGACGGTGGTTTCGGGCCAGCTGCTGAGTTCGAAGTGGTGATGCATCGGCGCGATGCGAAACAGTCGCCGACCGGTTTTGCGGAACACCACGATCTGCAACAGGACCGAGAGGATCTCGGCGCAGAACAAGGCGCCGATGACCACCATCAGCAGCTCGGTGCGGGTCGTGATGGACAGCCCCGCGAGCAGTCCTCCCAAAGCGAGAGATCCGGTGTCGCCCATGAAGATCTTCGCCGGCGCCGCGTTCCACCACAGGAAGCCCACGCACGCCGCTGCCGTCGCGGCGCAGATGAGCGCCAGGTCCAGCGGGTCGCGCACGGTGTAGCAGCCTGCGCCGGGGCGAGTGGTGCAGGCATTGAGGTACTGCCAGAACGTAATCAACACGTAGGCGCCCAAGGTCAGGGCCATGGATCCCGCGGCCAGCCCGTCGAGCCCGTCGGTGATGTTCACCGCGTTCGACCAGGCGACGACCAGGAAGCAGGCCCACAGTACGAACAGCGCCGGCACGAGCGACAGCCAGCCCACATCACGCATGATCGAGATGTGCCGGCTGGCCGGAGTCAGCCCGGTGCTGTCGGGGAATCGCAGGGCGAGGATGCCGAAAACGATTGCGGCACCGAATTGGCCGACGTATTTGCCCTTCGCGGTGAGCCCGAGGTTGCGCCGCTTGTAGAGCTTGATGAAGTCGTCGAGGAACCCGACCAGCCCCATCGCCGTGGCCAATCCGAGCACCAGCAACCCTGAGGCCGTCACGCCCGGCGCGTCATAGCGCAGCCCGATCAGATGCGATCCCAGATAACCGGCCCACATACCGGCGACGATGGCGATGCCGCCCATGGTCGGCGTGCCGCGCTTCGACTGGTGGCTCGAAGGGCCTTCCTGCCGGATCTCGTGGCCCATCTTCGCTCGGGTGAACCAGCGAACCAGCAACGGCGTCAAGGTGATCGACACCGCCAAGGCAATCGCCACCGCAAACAGGATCTGTCTCATCCGCCCCCACCGATCCGCTACCGGGCCCTACGACCCGGCAAATCCGATACGAACACAAACGGTATGGATGGTAGCGAGGAAGAGGGGATGAGCGCGCAGTCACTCAGCGGCACCCACGCCGCGATCCGCGCCCCGGGGACCTTCCGCGGCCGAGGGCTCCGCGCCCGACGACGCCCTCCGGCCGGTGTAGTCAGCGCGCGTCGCCGTCCTCGCCCAGGGCGCCCGCGTTGTAGGCCAGCAGCTCCCAGCAGTGGCCGTCCGGGTCGTCGATCGCCCGGTTGTACAGCCAGCCCAGGTCCTGGGCCTCTCGTGGTTCGGTGGCACCCGCGGCCAGCGCCGCATCGGCCAGGCCGTCCACTTCTTCACGCGATCCGGCAGCCAGCGCGTTGATCACTTCGATCGGACCATCGGCCGTGTCGCGCTTGGTGAAGGTCGCGAACGTCTCGCGCGTCATCAGCTGCACCACGACCGCGTCGGCGAAGACCACCTGGGCGGAGGTGTCCCCGGTGAAGTCCGGATTGATCGTGCCTCCCATCGCCGTGTACACCTTCGTGCTCGCGTCCAGGTCGGTGACCGGCAGGTTGACGTAGATCTGCGTGAGTGCCATGACGTGCCTCTCCAAGGATTCTCGGTGTGCCGGGCGTTCCCGGCGACACCACAAAACCTAGGGGCGTACCTCGACCTCGGTCTTGTACAGAAGCGACAGCATCTCCTCGCCATCGGCGTGCTGCAACTGGGATGCCGTGCGGCCGATGAACCGGGTCATCGAGCGCGCGAGGTGCGGCTGGTCGTGGTAGCCCGTCCGCTGCACCACCTCGATCGCCGGGATCCCCTGCTGCAGCAGCAGAACGGCCTGTCTGGCCCGTTCGATCTGCCTGATCGCGCCCTGCGTCAGCCCGGTCGCCGCAGCCACTCGCCGCTGCACCGACCGAGGTGTGACCAAAGTTGTCGTCTCACCGCGAAGTACATCGGTGACCAGCGGATCGCGCACCAGCAGCCCAGCGCGAACCAGGCGGTCCGCAAAGACTTCCGCGTTGTCGTAGGCAGGGATCTCCCACTCCTCGCCCTGCAACACGAACGAGCGCGACGTGGTGTGCGAACTCGACACCGCGGTGTCGACCAGCGCCGGCACCGGCATCGGCGCCAGGAACGCACCATGCCGAAAGATGATCCCGAGCGTTTCGCCCGTACCAGGCCCCAGCTCTAGCACCGTAGGACCGGTCTCCGGGCCGCGGACTGAAACGTGCGTCTCCCCACGGTCACGCCAGACGACGAGCTCCCAGTTCGAATTCGCCACCGACCGCATTCGCCCCGCTACCGTCCCCGCAGCCGACCCGGCCAGATAGACCCGCTCGACATAGGGAGAATCGGACAGGCGCTGCTCGACGCCACCGGCCAGCTCGACGCTCACGACCAGAAAACTAACACCGGCGGCCGTCCACCGCCGCGCGAGGCTTCGCTCCCAGCCACAAGAATGTGGCGGGATGGGTCAGCACTGCATTCATGGAGTATCTGCCTGAATGGTGCGCCGCCGTAGTATTGGTCCCAGCTACCACGGCGTGGCCGAACTAGCGAACGGCGGAGGCGAAGTATGACCGACGAGGAGATCGTCGTCTCGTTCGCCCTGACCAGACTGGATAACGCGAACAACGAACTCGATCTGGAAGACGTTGCCGCCCTGGTAGTACGCCGCCTAACCCCCGATCAGATGCTCGACCTCGCCACCCGCAACCTCGCTGCACGAAATGAGCTACGGGGAGCATTGTTCGAGTCCGCGGTCGAGCACGTGCTCAGGATCGTCCTGACGGCCCGAGGGCCTGTCGACTAACGAATCGACGCAACAGCAGAGGGCCGTGAACGCCCACTCCCGGTTCAGCACGTAGGACAGCACGACGGCCCTGTGGACTTCTGGCTTTTAGGCGATTACATCGGGGTCCCTCCATGCGTGTAGCCACCTCCCCAGAGCTTCAGGCCTTATGTGTTGGAAGCCCAGAGGGGGAGGTGGCTACAGCTGTGCGTTGCGAGGGAAGCAAGGGAGAGAAGTTCACCCCCGCAACGCCGGTTGCCTACCTGATGTAGTTGGCGTTAGCGACATTACACACGGCGATAGCAAATGCATAGCTAATATTGACTGCAATCTGCGGTAACTCGACAAGAGAAAGTTGTTGCAGCGCTCCGCGTTCGGATCCGGGCCGGCCAATGATTGCCCAATGTGGCAGAACCGGGCTTCGGGTGAGCAGGCGGGTTCGCGAATAGGATCGGTGTGTGGAGTTCGAGGCGGTCTACTCGGTTATCTATCGGGCGGTTGACGACGGCAGCGATGACCCGGACAACCCCTATGCCGGTGTGCGATTCGTCAGGGAGGGCGAGCCGCTCGCGCATGCTGCGGAACCGCCCGAGCGCGTCCCCGTTTGCGGAGCGACCACAAGGTTCATCGTTCCGGGTTTGCCCTGGTCGGATCCTGTTTGGCGTGAGTACCGACGTTGCGCGGAATGTGAGGTGTTGCGCCCGTTGTAGCGGGTGTTCGTGTCGGACCATGATGGCTAGCAACCCTTATCGGTAGACCGCCCGCTGACACGTCGATCTCCGAGTACCCAGGGTCGTTGGGCCGGCCCGCTCATCGGTTAGTCGCGGATGTTCCACCCGCCTCGGATCCACACGGCCAGTTGATTTTCCGATGCTGGCGCCGGCCGGTTCGGTCAGCGGGTATGCGGCGTGACAGGGTATTCGAACGTCGTCGCCGAGTGGCACATCCTGGAGGGGTTTTGTCGGGTTTCACCTCCACCATGTGCCACTCGGAATCCGACAGTGGTGGATGTTCCGTCGGCCTTGGATCGGCATGTCCCAGTTGATCTTCGGATGATTCGCGCTGACGTTCTGCACCGCACCGGGATCCGGCCGTCAGCGCCCTGCGCTGGCCGGTTCGGTCGGCGCGATATGCGGCATTATGGTGCGTTGCTGAGGTGTGGCATGGACCGTACGGTGCCGGCCAGGCCGGTGGCTCCAAACTTATGGGATAAGTACCTAGAGCCGCTCGAGATAGAAATATGCGTACCGGCCGTTGTCGAGGGCGTTCTTGCCGTCCATGATGCCCATTACGGCGTCGTCGTCGATCTTCTTGAAATGGTCGTGAACGGGCTGCGCGTCGAAGACCATCGTCGCGGTGACCTCGCCACGGAACTCCTCCATCCAGAGGCTGCCTTCGCCGTTCTCGGTGTTCGAATACTTGTTGCCGTCGGCGTCGACACAGATCAGAGGCTGCACGTCGGTGGCCGAATTGAAGGTCTTGCCGAACCAGTTGATCTGGGCCAGCGTTCCGTTTTCGCGATGGCCGGTGTCGAACTCGCCACCCTCCCATTCACCGATCATGAAGTCGACGGTCGCGGGCTCCAGCGTGGCCCAGAACTCGTCGAGGTCGGCGTCGGGGATGAGGAAACGCCGTGGTCCGGTCACCAGGCGCTGTCCGGCGCGCTCCTTGAGCTCGGAGAATTTCTTGCGGGCCGGATCGTCGCTCACGGTGCTCTCCCATCCAACGGCGGAGGCTCGAATTCACGATACCGCCAGGCACCGGAGCAATCTACTGGCGAACTCATGGCCTGGCCGAAGCGAAGTCGAGCATGCGGCGTTGTCATTGACGCCGGTGCAACCTGCTGTGACGAGCCCGCGCGCTCGCAACAACCCTCATGAGATGGCACATCCACGGTCAGTTGCGGATTCCGGTGGCGCGTTTGATGATCGCGTCGAAGGCGCGGTCGGGCAGAAGCCATTTCGCGAAGATCAGCGGGCGGGCGCCGAAGCCGACGGTGTAGCGGGTCTTGGGGCGGCGGGCAGTGACGGCCTTGCCGATCGCGTCGGCGATCACCTGGGGCGGAGAGTTGCGCCTGGCGTTGGCTTCCGAACTCAATAAGGTGGCTACGGCCTGGGCTTGGGAGGCGTACGCGGTGTCGCCGGAGACCTTGCGCAGGTTATTGGCGGCGATACCGCCCCATTCGGTGGCGATGCCGCCGGGCTCGATCACCACGACGTTCACCCCGAATGGCCGTGCTTCCAGGCGCAGGCAGTCGCTGAGTCCTTCGAGGGCGAACTTGGTGCCGTGGTACCAGCCACCGAGCGGGGTGTAGATCTTGCCTCCCATGGAGGTGATGTTCACGATCGTGCCGGAACGCTGTTCGCGCATGTGTGGCAACACCAGCTGTGCCAGCCGCGCCGCGCCGAAGACGTTGACCTCGAACTGATAGCGGGCCTCATCGAGAGGCACGTCCTCGATGGCGCCGTAGGAGCCGTACCCGGCGTTGTTGACCAACACGTCGATACGCCCGGTCTCGCCGATGATCCGTGCGATACCCGCGGTCATCGACGCGTCGTCGGTGACGTCCATGGCCAGCGGGCGGATGGCGTGGTCGGCGAGTTTCCGCAGGCGGTCGACGCGCCGGGCCGCGCCGTAGACGGTGAAGCCGAGGTCGGCCAGTGTGCGAGCGGTAGCTTCGCCGATGCCGGAAGAGGCTCCGGTGACGAGAGCGGTCTTGGTGGTCATGCTGCCTCCCAACAGTAAGATGAACTGTGGTTCATGTTCTATGATGAACCTCGGTTCACGTTATTGGCAAGTACCGATCGACCACGGTGAGAGACATTTCATGACCCAGCCGAGAACCCCACGCTCCGACGCGGTCCGCAACCGGACCAAGATCCTGTCCGCGGCCCGCGAACAGATCACCGCTCACGGCACCGAAGCGGGCATGGACCAGATCGCCGCGGCGGCAGGGGTCGCCGTCGGCACTTTGTACCGGCACTTCCCGACGAAGACCGATCTGGTCGCGGCCGTGGTCATCGAGTACGTCACCCATGTCGCCGATGACGCAGAGGCCGCTTGTGCGCGTGTGGAATCCGGAGCGCGCGCACTGGATGAGATCACCGGATTCCTGGCTGGAGTCGTCGAGTTGACCGCCACCAACCAAGCCGCCAAAGCCGCCGCACAAGCCCTGGGCGCGGACCCCGCCGCCAAGGCTGAGGAAGACCGCGCCACCACCGCGCTGGCAACTCTCATCGAAGCAGGCCAGGCAGCGGGCGACATTCACCCCGACGTGACGGTCGGCGACATCTATCTACTGTTCTCCGCCGCCCCGACCGGCCAACCACATACCACCCGCGCTCGATGGCTCACCCTCGTCCTGCCCGGCCTGACGACCCATGCCCGGACCAGCAAACCCTGACACGCCCAGATGGGGTAGGACACGCCAAACTTGGTGCGGTCTCGAGCGGTCATCACAACACTGGGCCTAACCCATTGTTGCGCTATCCCATTGAGACCACAGCCAGACGTTTCGCGTTTCGCTGTGGGCCAACGGAGTTGCCGCGCCACCATCGAGTCGCGCGACCTGGGCTACCGGATCATGGCGCCGATTGTTTCGACTCGATCCGCCAGGGGGCCGCTCAACTCGATCACCGGAATGTCGGCGAGGAGGTGCAGCGGGTCGGCGTAGGCCAGCTCCAGGAGCGTGTCGTTGACCGTGCGGCGCAGACCGAGCATCTCCGGCGGGGGCAGGAGTCGTTCGGTTTCGGGGGTTATGGGCACCAGGACCAGGAGATCCAGTGTGGCCAAGGCATTGTGGATCGCAGAGGTACTAACGGCGGACTCGATGTCGAGGCCGGTCGCCGAGAGATAGGCCAGGAAGTCCACAGGGGTTCGGTCGAAGACGGATCCGGCCGGCTCGCTGTTCAGCAGTTGGATCGAACGGGTCAGCTGGGCTCGATAGTCGGCGCGCGAAGGCGGGTATTCGAAGTCGTAGCCCTCTTCCTCGAGGAGGACATACGGTTCCTCGATCGGCGTGAGTTCGTCGAAGCGGGAACACAGTTCGTGAACCAGTGTCGTCTTGCCGGTTCCATGCGGTCCCGATACCCCGATACGCATTCGACTCCTTCGATTCGATGTTGTACCGACATCGAACCAGCACGACCGGCTGATCTGGCGGCTGCGTCACGCCAGCCGGTCAGGTCAGCGCGACCAGCATTGGCGGGCGAGCCGCCGGCGCGGGACGAGAATCCTTCTCTACACGCCAGAATCGACGTGCTTCGGGGCATGGGGATGTTGCTAGGCTGGGCTCGCCAAAAGTATTCGGGCGGAGAGGTTGTCATGGGTGTCTGGGGTCCGGGGAATTTCGACAGCGATACCGCCGCGGACGGGCTCGGGGAGCTGACCGACCACATCATCGGCAATATCGCCGAGCAATTCCAGGATCCCTCCGACGACACGGCATTGGAGCCCGATGAGTGGGGCGGGGACATGGTTCCCGCCTGGCTGGAGATCCTCATCGGGATTGTCGAACCCGCGCGAGTCGGTGCGAGCTTCCCCTCGGTGGCGGTGCTCGGTGAGTGGCGCGAACGGTATCTGCGGGCGTGGGACGAGAATATCGACGACCTCGGCCCCGACGATGACTTCAAGACGCAACGGCGCGCGGTACTCAGCGAAACATTCGACCGAGCCATAGCGTTGGCTACGACTCGTGAGGAAGACCAACGCATCTAGAGGCCTTCTTGATCCGAGAATATGGTCGATCCGAATGATGTACGACCCCAACTGAACTCGCCCCTCCCTGCGTTACGCCGCAGACGAAGCCACTGCACACAAATGTCGTCTGACGCGCCCCTGAACCATCCCGCTCGAATTCCGAGGGCTATGACTAACCGGGGTCAAGCGGATGCGGCGGAGAGCCGGGCCGCCTCGCGTCTCGAAGCTGCAGCTACGCGCTTCTCGCCTTCGAGGCGGGCTCGGATCGCGGCGACCGAGTGGGGGTTCGGAGGAGGGCGGTGGAGGAAATGGCGCCGGACGGGGCCGGAGAAGCAGAGGGACAGAACGATGAACGTTAGTGCAGTGGTCGCGATTTCGGTGAACATGGGAGCCTCCCGGGCTAGGACGGGTACGTGCGGGGCGATTCGCGGAGGGCGATTCGGAGGGCTCGGAGGACTGTGCTGAGGGGCTGGAGGGTTTCCCACTGGGGGTATCGGAACCAGAGAGGCTCGGTTCCGCCGGGACGGCGAGGGGTGGGGAGGGCGAGGTCCCTTCCTGGCGGGAGGAATTCGCAGTGGGCGCGGGTGCGGAAATCGTTGGCGGGGAGGGTGATGTCGAGGTGGGTGGGGGCGGCCAGGAGGATCAGGGTGCCGGCGCCGGGGTGTTCGTCGAGGATGGGGGTGGTTCGCTTGGTCCAGAACAGCTCGTCGTCGATCGCGGCGGCGAGGGTGGACGGGGTGCTGATCGCGGTGATGTCGGTGGTGGACAGGGTGATTCGAGAGCCGGTTATCCGGCAGGGCAGGCCGTAGAGTTCGCGGTACAGCCACAGCTGACGGTCGAGCGGGGTCTCGCCTGTCACGTGCGCGGGCATGGCGCCTGACCTCCTTCGAGATAGCTGCGGGCGCTCTCCACGCGCGGGCACGGCGGGTCACAGGTGGCGTGGATTGCCAGAATCCCTTCGGCGCGTTGGCGGGTGACCGGCCAGATGCGGGCGTTCTCGCAGCCGTCTCGGACCCGGACTTCGGTGGTGTGCGGGTGGGTGACCATCTGACGTCCTCTCGACTGATCGTCGTGGTCAACCCAGTTCACGCGCGTTCCAGCGGGGTGAAAACTGAAAACTGAAAAACCAGATCGAGTTTCCTGTTTCCCCAGCGCGGTTCCCGGAGTCGCTGGGACGATTTTCCCGATCCTGAAATCGAGGCCCGTGAACTCTGGGAACTGCAACCGCATCAGAACGGGAAAACTCATGGCCGAGAACACGAGTACCCTCACGCGCCGCCAGCTGGGTCGATACCTGCGCGAAGCGCGGGAGGCGGCGAAGCTGACGCTGACTCAGGCGGCGAAGGTGATGGAGTGGGGCACCAGCACGCTGCAGCGGATCGAGGTCGGGGAGACTGCCAAGATCCGGATACACGATCTGGACAAGCTGATCAGTCTGTACGAAGTCGATGATCAGTGGGCGGTCACGCTACGGGCCATGGCGCAGCAGGCGGCGGTCAAGAGCTGGTACCACGAGTTCGGTTCGGTTATCCCCGAAGACTTTCGGTTGTATGTCGACATGGAGTACAACGCCCGGATCCTGACGTCGTTCCAGCCGGACCTGGTACCGGGCCTGCTCCAGACTCGCCCCTACGCAAGGGTCCTGACCAGTGACGCCTACCCAGAGGACGACGAAGACAAGCTCGCGGGCAGATTGGAACTGAAGGCCCGGCGGCAGCGCGCGATCACCCGCGACGTCAACCCGATTCAGTTCAACGTCATCCTCGGTGAAACTGTGTTGCGCCGAGTCATCGGAGGGCCGAAAGTTATGGCCAACCAGCTCGAGTACCTCGCCACAGCCAGTACGAGGCCGAATGTTTCGCTTCGGGTCCTTCCGTTCTCTGCTGGAATGCCGACTGGGCGTCAGACCGGTCCGTTCGTGATCCTCGAGGCGAAACTCGACAACCGCGGTGATCCGGCCGAGCCGCCGACGGTGTACGGAGAGGGGTTCTCGACCGACATGTACACGGAGAAGTCCGACATCGTCGACAGCTACGCATCCGCGTTCAAGACTCTCCAGCGAGTAGCGCTGGACGAAACGAGCAGCAGGCGACTGGTGCGCGAGGCAGCAAAGGAGTTTCAGTGAACGACGAACTACGCGAGGCACTCTGGTTCAAGAGCAGCAAGAGCGGCGGCGGCAAGGAGTGCGTCGAAGCCGCGTTCTTGGCCGGGGGTGGGATCGGGGTTCGCGATTCCAAGGATCCCGGTGGGGCGGCGCATGTTTTCACCGCTGGGCAGTGGGATGCGTTTATCGGGGCCGTGGCGGCCGGGAGGTTCGATATTCACGGTTGCTCGTAGGGGAATCGGGGGGCGAAGGCTGGGGTGAGGTCGTCCAGCCAGCGGGCTGTGTCGCTGTAGTTCGCGAAGAACGGTGTGCCTACCAGGGATTCGTCGCGGGCTTGGAGGAGGCGCAGAGCGAAGACTTGACGGTCGGCGATCGTGGCCACGCCGTCGACGACGACCTTGCCGGGGGTTGCCGACATGACCGGGCCGCGGACCGTGCGGGCCAGGCCGGGGACCGCGCGGTAGGCGTCGGTGAAGATGGCGGTCGCGGCGGCCAGGGGTACCGCGAAGTGGTCACGGGGGCCGGTGTCGCGTTCGACGAACATGTAGTACGGGATCATGCCGAGTCGGACCTCGTTTCGCCACAGGGTGATCCAGTCGTCGGCGCTGTCGTTGACGGTGCGGACGATCGGGGATTGGCAGCGGATCACGGCGCCGGTGGCCTGTAATCGGCGGATCGCGTGGCGGACCACGTCGGTCTCCAGTTCCCGGGAGTGCGAGACGTGGGCCATGATCGCCAGGTGGCGGCCGGACTCGGTGATCCGGGTCAGCAGCTTCAGCAGTTGATCGGCGTCGGGGTCGGTGACGAAGCGGTGCGGCCAGAAGGCCAGCGCCTTGGTGCCGATCCGGATCGAGGTGATCCGTTCCAGGCGCGGGTCCAGCAGCGGCTCCAGGTGCCGGGCCAGGACGTCCGCGCTCATGATCATCGGATCACCGCCGGTGACCAGGACATCGCTGACCTCGGGATGGCGGTCCAGGTAGCGGATCAGCACTTCGGGACCCGCGGCGGCCATGCGCAGGTCCGGCTCGCCGACGAACTGCGCCCAACGGAAGCAGTACGCGCAGTAGGCGTGACAGGTTTGACCGTTGCGCGGGAAGTACAGCACCGTGTTGCGGTATTTGTGCTGCAAGCCGTCGAACGACTCCCCCTCGGCCGCGGGGCGATTGAGGGTGCGCTGGCCCTCCGGATGTGGGTTCATCGCCTTGCGGATGCGGGTGGCGGTGTGGCGGATGTCGGCGGCGGAGGCGTCGTGCGCGAGCAGGGTCGCGATCTCGGCCCGGTCGTCGTCGGCGAGCATCCGCGGATGCGGCATGGTCAGCCGGAAGATCGGGTCGTCAGGAGCGCGCGTCCAGTCGATGAGTTCGTCCAGGACATAGCGATTCGTCCGGAACGGCAGCACCGCGGCCACCGCCGCCAGATCCCGCGCCTGCGCGGCGTCGAGCCCGGCGCGGGCGGCGATACTCGGCAACTCCCGAGCGCCGATCGCGCGAAACCCATACCCCCTGGTGCCCAGCGACATCCGATGCCTCCAGCACGGCCCGACGGATGTCGAGCGACCGAGCACCGATCCTAATGATCCGCGGCGGCCTCGGCCCCGCGAGGTTGCCCGGGCGATGCCACCGGGCGCAGACACAGGAAGTCGCCGTCGGACGAGTCACGGAAGATTCGGCCCGCCACCACGGTGAGCCGATCGATCAGCCCGGTGTCGACGACCCGGAACAGTTCGTAGTCGCTGCCGTCGTCGAGCCGCGCCCGGATCGGATCGGTCCCGACCCGGCCCAGGAAGCGATCCGTGCGAGCACCCTGCAGATAGCGAATATCGTCCACCACAATCGATTTCACCAAGGACCTGCGCCGGTCACCGGTTCCGTCGGACAGTGTCACGTCGATCAGGTGTTCCAGCGGAACCGACCGGCCCCACACGGCGTGGAATCGGTCGTTGACGAACTTGCCGAGCGGGGAATGCACCGACACCTCCAGCTGGCGAGAGTCGCCGGAGAGGCCGTCGATCGTATAGAACGAGATCAGGCACCGGTCGTCGGCGCGATACATCGTCACATCGGGACCCGACGAATAGAGCCGCACCTGGAAGTCCGCGCCGGGACCGTGACCCGGGTGCGCGCGCTCCAGCTCGCCGATATCCCGTTGCAGGGCGCGCAGGGAGATCAGATTGAGCGCCAACTGCCGCTGCAGGTCCTCGGCCGCACCGAGTTCCCGGTCACGCTGCTCGGCCGCGAGCGTGGACGGGTTGATCAGCAGCACCCGCACGGACACGCCGCGCGCCAACGCATCCCGGGTGATCTGCCCGAAACGATCCGAATGCGGCTCGACCAGCATATTCGAGAAGGTGTCGACGATCCGGATGGCGTTCATACTGCGGTGCGCGCGGTCCAAGAAGCGCCGATAGTCGAGTTCGCGATGCTCACGCACCCGGGATTCGCCGACCCGCTGGATGATCGGGGTCAGCAGGAAGATCGTGAACACCGCGCCGATCAGGTCGGCCGCGGTGTTCAACTCGAAATTGCGCCAATAGTCCGGCATTCCGCGGGACAGCACCGCCAGCAGCAGGACAGTCGCGACACCGACGCCCAATCCGGCGATCCAGCGCGGTTCCGGCCTGCGCCACCGCCGCTTCCAGCTCCGGCCCCATGAAACTCCCCCGCGTGCCACACGATTCAGATTAGGGGCACCACGGGGGAGCTTCAATACGGAGCGGACCGCTCAAAACTACTCGGGCTCAGCGTCATCCGCGGCAGGTTCGCCGCCGCCGCCCCGGATGGACCAGAGCAGGCCGTCGAGTTCGTCGGGCTTGATGAGAACATCGCGGGCCTTGGAGCCTTCCGACGGGCCGACCACTCCCCTGGTTTCCATCAGGTCCATGAGGCGGCCCGCCTTGGCGAAGCCGACGCGGAGCTTGCGCTGGAGCATGGACGTCGAGCCGAACTGGGAGGTGACCACCAGTTCGATGGCTTGCAGGAGAAGGTCGAGATCGTCGCCGATATCGGGGTCGACGTCCTTCTTCTCGCCGGCCTTGGCGGCGGTGACACCCTCCTGGTAGTCGGGCTCGGCCTGGGTCTTGGCGAAATCGACGACGCCGGCGATCTCCTCGTCGGAGATGAAAGCGCCCTGGAGACGAGTCGGTTTACTCGCGCCCATGGGGAGGAACAGGCCGTCACCCATACCGATCAGCTTCTCCGCGCCGGGCTGATCGAGGATGACTCGGGAGTCGGTCAGCGAGGACGTGGCGAAGGCCAGGCGGGAGGGGACGTTCGTCTTGATCAGACCTGTCACCACGTCCACCGACGGGCGCTGGGTCGCCAGCACCAGGTGAATGCCCGCGGCACGGGCCTTCTGGGTGATGCGGACGATGGCGTCCTCGACGTCACGGGGAGCGGTCATCATGAGGTCGGCGAGCTCGTCGACGATGGCCAGGATGTACGGGTAAGGGCGATACACCCTTTCGCTGCCCAGCGGAGTGGTGATCTGACCCGACTTCACCTTGCGGTTGAAGTCGTCGACGTGGCGGACCTTGCTGGCCTGCATGTCCTGATAACGCTGCTCCATCTCCTCCACCAGCCAGGCCAGCGCGGCGGCCGCCTTCTTGGGCTGGGTGATGATGGGCGTGATCAGGTGCGGAATGCCCTCGTAGGGCGTCAGTTCCACCATCTTGGGGTCGATGAGGATCATGCGCACCTCCTCAGGGGTGGCGCGGCACAGCAGCGAGACCAGCATCGAGTTGACGAAACTGGACTTACCGGAACCGGTGGAACCCGCCACCAGCAAGTGCGGCATCTTGGCCAGATTCGCGGTGACGAACTCGCCTTCGATGTTCTTGCCCAAGCCGATCACCAGCGGATGGTGGTCGTTGCGGGTGCTGGAAGCCTTCAATACGTCGGCCAGGCGCACCAATTCGCGGTCGGCATTGGGGACCTCGATACCGACGGCCGACTTGCCCGGGATCGGAGCCAGCAGGCGCACGTTCTCGGTGGCCACCGCGTAGGCCAGGTTGCGGGCCAGCGCGGTGATCTTCTCGACCTTCACGCCCGGGCCCAGCTCCACCTCGTAGCGGGTGACCGTCGGGCCGCGCACGAAACCGGTGACCGCGGCGTCGATCTTGAACTGGACCAGCACCTCGGTGATGGCCTCGATCATGGATTCGTTTGCCGCGCTGCGCTTCTTCGGCGGATCGCCGTCGGTCAACAGGGACAGCGACGGCAGTGTGTAATCGCCGTCCACCTCGCGGTCGGTGACGAACTCCAACTGCTCCGGCGGCGGCGGAGTCTGGTCGACCACCGCGGGAACGGGCTTGGGGGGCTTGGCCTTCGCCGGGGCGGGCCGCGGCTTCTCCCCCGGCTGGACGATCTCCTTCGCGTCCTGCAACGGGGGCTCGCCGAGGATCTCGGTGACCGCGTCCGAACCGCCGAACTCGTCGGCCGGATAGTTCTCCGACGGGGTGCGGCCACGACGCTTGCGCACCTCGGGAGCGTGCAGCGGGAAACCGTCCGCGTCGTAGTTGGACGGATCGTAGGGGTCATCGGAGTAGCGGTCGTATTCGTCGCCGCCCGCGCCGGTGCCGAAGATCTCCCGCAGGCGTTCGGGCACATCCCGGACCTGAGTGCCGGTCAACAGCAGCAGGCCGAAACCGATGGCCAGCATGAGCAGCGGCACCGCCAGGAACGCGGACAGCCCCTCCGAGAGCGGTCCGCCGACCACGTAACCGACGAAACCGGCGGCGTGTGCGCGACCGTGCGCGTCCGACGGGGAACCCGCGGCCAGATGCCACAAGCCCAGGATCGGCAGACCCGCCATCAGCCCGCCCAGCACCAAGCGCGGCCGGATCTCCGGCTGCGGCTCGGTGCGCATCAGAATCACCGCGATCGCCACCAGCACGAACGGCAGTGCCGCCGAAGCCGATCCGGACACCGCCCGCACCGCGGTATCGACCCAGTGCCCGACCGGGCCACCCGCCGACAGCCACACCGCCGCCACGATCAGGAAGGCGAAAGCCACCAGGCCCAGCGCGATCCCGTCACGCCGGTGGCCGTGCTCGATCTCCCCCGCCCGGCTGACCGCCCGCGTCGTCGCGCCCAGACCCCGCGCCATCATGGTCCAGCCGCTGGTCACACCACGCCGGACCACCGCCAGCGGGGCCGTATTGGACTGCGCTCGCCGGGGTGCGGGACGCCGAGCCGGAGCCTTGCGTGCCGTTGTGCCGCGGCCCTTGGCCGGGGTGCGTTGGGTGCGCGCGCGGGACTGCGCGGGAGTCTGCCCCCGCGTGGCCCCCGCTCGCGTACGTGACGTTCCGGTGCGGGCCTTACCTGCCATGCGTCCCAGGCTAGCCGCAACAGCACCACCCGGACCATCCGCAACACCCGGCCCACCCGAATCAGAAACTGTGGCGATCACAACGAAAAACCACCGTCGACGCCGCGATCAGGCGGGAAACCACCGGGTCAGCGGGGTGCCACACACCCCTCGGGGCAGATTAGACGCTGCGATCGAGCGCGTGCACCAACTCGACATCGTCCGGCGCGCCGGTCGCCTCCAGGCGGACCGCGTTGCGCCCGAAAGCGTGCAGCAGCAGCTCCGAGGGCGGACCGGCCAGCACGACCGTACGATCCCCGGCCTGCCGCGCCACCGTACGGCGGCCGTCCGGCGTGGCCAGCGCGACGGTAATCGGCGACTTGCGATAGGCCATGCGGGCCAAGCCCGTCAGCACCTTCCACAGCCGGTCCTCGTCGGCCGCGGACAGGGTGCGGGGCTCCCAGCCGGGCGCGCCACGGCGGACGTCCTCGTGGTGGACGAACATCTCGGTGGTGTTCATCAGGGCGTCGACCGGGCGCAGGTAGAACGGCGGGCCGGAGCGCACCTCGTCGAGCAGCTGCGCGAACGGGCGTTCCGTGACCTTGCGCTGCACGCTGTCCAGATACGGGGCGAACGGCTTGAGCAGGATGCCGGGGGCGGCGTCCGGGCGACGCTCACGAACGACCAAGTGCGCGGCCAGATCCCGGGCCGTCCACTCCCCGCACAGGGTCGGCGCGTCGGGGCCAGCTTCGGCCATCGCCTGAACCAGGGCCTGGCGCTCACGTTGGGCCATATTCATAAGGGGGACCTTAGTCCGGGTTGTCCGGGTTCGCACCGGGGCGTTAAGGAAACCACACGGTCTCCCATAAGCGCCGCCGCTGATCATGATCTGGCACCGGATGTGACAACACAGCCGGAGGCGGCCCGCAACGCGCTGCCGCCGCACAAACCACAGATGCCGGTTGGCGTCAACACTTCCGTATCGGTAACTTGATCCCTCGGTCCATAGGGTCGTGGACCCGAAAGCACAAGAAGGGCAACACCTTGAAGAAGATCGTCAGCGGCGCAGCCGTGATGGTCGCGGCCGTCGGTTCCCTGCTCGCTGGGACCGCCGCTCCGGCCAACGCCTACCAGGACTACAACTACGGCGCCATCGCGCTGTCGGTGTCGACCGGTCGTATCGGCTACTCCTACGACTATTCCGACAGCCCCGCGGCGCAGAACGCCGCCATGAGCTCGTGCACCTACAACGACTGCAAGATCGTCGCGCGCTTCTCGAACGGCTGCGGCGCGGTCGCCTACTCCTCGCGCGACGGCTACTACACCTTCGGCGCCGCGTCCTCGCGGATCGCCGCCAAGAACCAGGCGCTCAACCGGAACTCGAGCGGCGCCACCATCATTCACTGGAACTGCACCACCGGTTACCAGCTCTGAAATCACGGGGAGAATTTCGTTGAAGCACACCGTTTTCCGCGCGACCGCCGCGCTGATGCTGGCCACCTCGGCCTTCGGCCTGGTGGCCTGCAGCAAGTCCGATGACACCAGCAAGGCCGCCGCCACCACCTCGGCCGCCCCCGCCGGCAAGTTCGACGGCAGCACCGACGGCGGCGACGCCAAGCTCACCGGCGCGGCCCCGGCCCCCACCACGGCGGCCGACCTGCCCAAGCCCTCGGTCGCGGACCTGAACGACAAGGTCACCAAGGCGTTCGACCCGTCGATCGACTCCAAGACCAAGACCGACTGGATCGAGAACGCCGGGCTGGACCCGCAGCTCGCCCAGAAGCTGGTCGACGCCGCCAAGGCCAACAACGTCAAGATCAAGATCACCAACGTGGGCGACCCCGCCGAGGGCAAGCTCAAGGCCGACGCCGACGTCACCATCGACGGCAAGCCGGTCCAGAACGCGACCGTCTCCTTCGTCGCCGACGGCACCGACTGGAAGATCGACCACAACTACGCCTGCAGCATCGTCAAGGCCGCCAAGCTCGACTCGGCCGCCTGCCAGGACAAGTAAAACTCTTGTGGTTCCCGCCCCAGGCGGGGTGCTGCCTCCGGCAGGGGTAATCGCCTGCGGCGGGATTGCCGCCTGCGGCAGGCAAATTCGCCTGCGGCAGGCCTCGCGCTGACGGCAAGCGGCGGGCCTTTCGCCAGCGGCGGGCCTCACGTCAGCGCTGCGGCTGGTCGCCCAGGGCGGATCATTCGCCGGCAGAATGCAATCGCCCCGACAGCTTCTTGCTGTCGGGGCGATTTCTGTTGCGCTGCTCGACCTTTGGGGTCAGACGCCGATGACCGTGGGGACGATCATGGGGCGGCGGCGGTACTTCTCGGCGACCCAGCGGCCGACGACGCGGCGGACGGACTGGGCGATGCGGTGGGTGTCGGTGACGCCCTCGACGGCCAGGCGGTGCAGTTCGCTCTCGACGAGTTCCTGGGCGCCGGAGAGGGCCTCGGGGTCGTCGGAGAAGCCGCGGCCGCTGACCTCGGGGGTGCTGACGGCCTTGCCGGTCGCGGAGTCGACGGCGACATTGATGGAGATGAAGCCGCCCTCACCCAGGACCAGACGGTCCGAGAGGGTGGACTCGCCGACGTCGCCGACCGAGAGGCCGTCGACGTAGACCTGGCCGACGGGGACGCGGCCGGAGATCGTGGCGATGCCGTCGACCAGGTCGACCACGACGCCGTTCTCGGCCAGGATGACCCGCTCCTCGGGGACGCCGGTCGCCACCGCGAGGGCGCCGTTGGCGCGCAGGTGCCGCCACTCACCGTGCACGGGCATGGCGTTGGTCGGACGGACCGCGTTGTACAGGTACAGCAGCTCGCCCGCCGAGGCGTGGCCGGAGACATGGACCTTCGCGTTCTGCTGGGTGACGACCGTCGCGCCCAGGCGAGCCAGGCCGTTCACCACCGCGAACACCGCGTTCTCGTTGCCCGGGATCAGCGAGGAGGCCAGCACCACCAGGTCGTCGGCGCGGATATTGATCTGACGGTGGTCGCCGCGCGCCATGCGCGACAGCGCCGACAGCGGCTCACCCTGCGAACCGGTCGAGATCAGCACCAGCTTGTGCACCGGCAGGTTGGCGGCCTGATCCAGATCCACCACCAGGTTGTCCGGGATCTCCAGGTAACCGAGATCCTGAGCGATCTGCATATTGCGGACCATGGACCGGCCCACAAAGCAGACCCGGCGGTCGTAGCGCTGCGCCACGTCCACCACCTGCTGGATGCGGTGCACATGAGAGGCGAAGGAGGCCACGATGACCCGGCCCTTGGCCTTACCGATCACATTGTCGAGCACCGGGCCGATCTCACGCTCGGGCGTCACGAAACCCGGAACCTCGGCATTGGTGGAGTCGACCAGGAACAGGTCCACACCCTCGTCGCCCAGGCGGGAGAAACCGGCCAGGTCGGTGAGGCGGCCGTCGAGCGGCAGCTGATCCAGCTTGATGTCGCCGGTGTGCAGCGCGATGCCCGCGGGCGTGCGGATCGCCACCGCGATGGCGTCGGGGATGGAGTGATTGACCGCGAAGTACTCGCACTCGAACGCGCCGTGCTGGGTGCGCTCGCCCTCGCTGACCTCGATCAGGTTGGGCTGCAAGCGATGCTCGCGGCACTTGGCCGCCACCAGCGCGAGAGTGAACTTGGCGCCGATCACCGGGATGTCGCGGCGCAGGCGCAGCAGGAACGGCACCGCGCCGATGTGGTCCTCGTGACCGTGGGTCAGGATCACCGCGGCGATGTCGTCCATCCGGTCCTCGATGGGACCGAAGTCGGGCAGGATCAGGTCGACGCCGGGCTGCTGGTCCTCGGGGAACAACACACCGCAGTCGACGATCAGCAGCTTGCCGTCGTATTCGAAAACGGTCATGTTGCGGCCGATCTCACCGATACCGCCGAGCGCGAACACCCGCAGGCCGCCCTTGGGGGCCTTCGGCGGGGTGCCCATGGCGTGCGGATCGCGCGGGGCCGGAGCCTGGTCGCGGCCGCCCTGGCGGGAACGGCCACCGCCGCCGCGGCGGTTGCGGTCGCCGCGGTTGCGGGAATCGTCCTGGCGCGAACGGGATTCGTCCGGACGGGAACGGGGGGCCTCGTCGGCCGGTCTGGACTGGGCGGCCTTGCCGCGGACCGAGGAGCGGCCGCGGGCCGCGCGCTCGCGGGCGGGCTCGGCTTCCGCGCGGGCCGGGGCGGCCGACGCCGGTTCCGGCTGCGCGGCAGCCGAACTCACGGTTTCGGGCGCGGCAGCGGGCGGCGCGGCGGGAGTAGGCTGCGCGGGTGCGGGAGCCGGGGCGCCGGCGGCGCGGCTGGCACTGCGACGGGGGCGGCGAGCGGGGCTGGTCACGCAATCACCCCCGCGGCACGCAGGTCCACGGCGAGCTCGTCGAGCTGGTCGCCGTTCGGCATGAGTTGTGGCAAGCGTGGTTCTCCGGTCTCGACTCCGAGCAGGCGCAGCGCGCCCTTGGTCATGGCGACGCCGCCCAGACGCGACATGGCGCGGTTCAGCGGGGCCATGCTGACATTGATCTCACGGGCCCGGGCGATGTCCCCGGCCTGGTAGGCATCGATCAGGGCGCGCAGGCGGTCCGGCACGAGATGCCCGATGACACTGATGAATCCGGTCGCGCCGATCGAGAGCCACGGCAGGTTGAGCACGTCGTCGCCGGAGTAGAAGGCCAGCCCGGTCTCGGCGATCAGCTCCGCGCCCGCGCCCAGATCGCCCTTGGCGTCCTTGACGGCGACGATGTTCGGGTGCTCGGCGAGACGGCGAATGGTGTCGGTCGCGATGGGGACCACCGAGCGCGGCGGAATGTCGTAGAGGGTGACCGGCAGATCGGTCGCGTCCGCGATGGCGGTGAAATGGGCGAACAGGCCGTCCTGGTTGGGACGCGAGTAGTACGGAGTCACGACCAGCAAACCGTGGGCGCCCGCGCGCTGCGCGTTGCGGGACAGTTCGATGCTGTGAGCGGTGTCGTAAGTGCCGGTGCCCGCGATGACGGTGGCGCGGTCGCCGACGGCGTCGACGACGGCGCGCAGCAGGTCGAACTTCTCGGACTCGGTGGTGGTGGGCGACTCGCCGGTGGTTCCGGAGATCGCGAGCAGATCGACGCCGCCGTCGATCAGACGGGCGGCCAGCGCGACACCGGCATCGACGTCGAGCTTGCCTTCGGCGGTAAAGGGGGTCACCATCGCGACACCTACTGTGCCGGACGCGCGCAGCTCGGTTCGCGTCGATTCACCGTTCGTCATAGTCAGAAGGCTACAGCGTCGCTGGAACGGGTTTTGCATCGTTATACCCGAACCGTGCCCCGCAGGTTGGCGATTCGACTCGAGCGCCCGTTTCTGGCGTCAGAAGTTTCCTTGAATGACACCACCCATGACGTCACACTGGTGTCATGGATCTGAACAAGTACACCGCCCAACTCCGTGAGAACCTCATCGCCGCCGCGGCCCTCGGCGACGAGAAAACCCAGGCCACCGCCGCCGCCCTGGCCGCCGCCACCGAGAACTCCGCCCGCCTGATCCTGCTCTCCGCCCTCTCCGAGCTGGCCGCCGAGGTGAGCACCACCCTCCCCGACCGGACCGTCCACGTCTCCGTCGACGGTACCGACGCCCACGTCGATGTGCGCAAGACCGCAGCCACCGACGAGCACCCCACCTTCGAGGAGGTCACCGGCGACATCAGCCGCGTCACCCTCCGCCTGGTCGAACAGCTCAAATCCCGCGCCGAGGAAGCCGCCGCCCAGAGCGGCGTATCCCTCAACTCCTGGCTGTCCTCCACCGTCCAGTCCGCCCTCCGCGATCAGATGAGGAAGGGCGGCCGCTGGGACGAGTCCTGATCCCGTCAGGGCAACTGGCCCGCCAACGCCGAACCGAACGTGCGCGCGTCGGCGCAGGAGTCGAAGCCGTCCTGCTGCACCCGCAAGGTCTTGGCGACGAAGGCGACGCTGCCGTCACCGGTGAAGGTGGTGACATAGCAGCCCAGGTGATGGGTGTCCTGGGCCGCGCGGTACTCGACCGCCTGCCTGCCACCCAGCGCCACCGGGGTGAACTGCACGTATTTGCCACCGGCCTGGAGATCCGCCAGCGTGTCGGAGCTCGACGCGATGGTCAGCTCCACCGTTCTCGCGGTGTCCTGCCACCGGCAGCTCCGTGAGCCGGGCACGCCGGGGTTGTCGAGCCTCGTCTTGGAAGCGGCGTTCAGGCCCGCCGACGAGACCGCGGCATCCGACAGGCCGCACGGGTTCCAGAGCGCGGGTGGCGTCGACTCCGGAATCGGGGTCGGAGCCTTCGAGACGGTATCGACATCGGGGGCGGCCGGGGCCGTGACGTCCGGAGTCGCCGCGCTGACGGTCGCGCTCGCCGTGGTGACGGTGACGCCCGGCGATGGCCGGTCGACCACCGTCGCGTCATCGCAGCCCGCGAGCAGCAGGGCCGAGCCGACGGATGAGACCAGGACTGCGATGACAGAGGTTCTGGCGGACATTCAGGAAACCCTTTCCGATTCGGTTGCTTTCATGAGTGCGCTGGCGATCACCGCGATCGCCACCGCGATTCCGGCCGCTACGACGAAGACCCGGCCGTAGGCCGCCGCCGAGCCCGCGATCGTCGCGAATACCGCCAAGCCGATCGCCCCGCCGACCTGATTGGCGGTGCCCGCCAAGCCGCCGACGATCCCCGCATCACCGTCCGGGGCGTCCGAGGTGGCCACGGCCATGAGAGTCGGGAACGTCAGACCGATGCCGACGGCGATGAGCAGCGTCGGGCCGAGAACACCCAGGAGATAGCCGCTGTCGGCGCCGACGCGGGTCAGCCAGGCGAATCCGGCAAGGAGGCAGGCGCTTCCGGCGAGGATCTGCGGGCGGGCGCCGGTTCGCGGGAGGAGGGTGGCGGACACTCGCGCGAACACCAGGAACGTCACCGCGGCCGGAGCCTGTCCGAGCCCGGTACGCAATGCGCTGTAGCCCAACACGTTCTGAAGCAACAGCGAGGTGAAGTACCACATGGCGATGCCGATCGCGCCGAACAACAGCAGCAGGGTGTTGCCGACGGCGACCGGCCGAATCCGGAACAGCCGCGGCGGCACCAGCGGCCGGGCGGCGACACGGGCCTCCACCGCGAGGAAGACGATCAGCAACAGCACGCCCAGGGCGACCGGACCGGCGACCACACCCGACAGCCAGCCATGATCGGCGCCGCTCATGACACCGAAGATGACCGCGGCGAGCCCGGCGGTCCCGGTGACCGCGCCGAGGAGGTCCAGTGATTCGCGGTGCACGCGGCGTCCAGCGGTCAACGACAGCAGGGCAAGTCCGGTCAAGGCCACACCGATCGGCACGTTGATGAGGAAGACCCACCGCCACGACAGCCCGGTGGTGATGGCCCCGCCCGCCAGCGCACCGGCCATTCCGCCGATCCCGCCCGCCGCCGACCACGCCCCGAATGCCCGTGCGCGCGTGCGGGTCTCGGTGAATTCGGTGTTGATCACCGCCAGCGTCGCGGGCGCCAGCAGCGCGGCCCCGATCCCCTGCGCGAACCGAGCCGCTACCAGCAACTCCGCGGTGGTGGAGATGCCGCCGATCAGACTCGCCGCCGAGAACACCGTCAACCCGATGATCAGCATCCGCCGCTGACCGAACAGGTCCGCGGCGCGACCGCCGAGCAGCATGAACCCGGCGAAGGCGAGTAGATAGCCGTCGACCACCCAGGCCACGCCCGCGGCACTGAATCCGAGATCCCGTTGCACGGAGGGCAGCGCGACATTCACGATGGACGAGTCCAGGATGACCATGAACTGGCAGGCGCAGACCAGCGCCAGGATCAACCGCACTCGACCGGAATGCGTTCCATCCCTAGATGTCTCGACACTCGGGTCGGCGATGGCGTTCATTCCCGGCCCACCAGGACGCCGGTGCGCAGCCGCGCGGCGATCCGGGCCAATCGCGCCCCCTGGTAGGCGGCGGCCTCCAGCGCGGCCTCATCCGGCCCGTGACCGTCCGGTCCGGTGACATACGAAGTGCCGTAAGGATTTCCACCCGCCGCGGAGACGGCCGGATCGGTGAATCCGGGCGGCACGATCAGCGCACCCCAGTGGTAGAACACGTTGGCCAGGGACAGAATCGTCGCCTCGCTGCCGCCGTGCCGGTGGAAGGCCGAGGTGAAGGCCGTGACCGGCTTGTCGGCCAGCGCGCCCTCGCGCCACAGGCCGCCGGCCTGGTCGATGAACTGTTTGAGCTGTGCGGCCGGTGCGCCGAAACGCGTCGGCGTCCCGAACGCGAGCGCGTCCGCCCAGGCCAGGTCCTCGAGCGAGGCCTCGGGGACCGATCGCGTCGCATCGGCGTGCTTGCGCCACAGCGGGTTCTGATCGATCGCCGCGGCGGGTGCGAGTTCGGCGACGCGGCGCACGCGCACCTCGGCTCCGCTCGCTTCGGCTCCCGCCGCGACGGCCTGCGCGAGGGTGTGCACGGTTCCTGTCGCGCTGTAGTAGATGACGGCGACCTTCACGAGCATGGCGACTCCAGGATTGCTAGAATTAGTTATCCGCATAATGTTATGCCGATAACTATCCTGTCAAGGAGACCCGTGGACTTCGAGCAAGCCGATGCCATCAACCAGGCCATACGCCTATTGACCCTGCGCCACCGAGCAAGGGCCGCAACGCTGTTGGCGCCGCTCGGGCTGCATACCGGGCAGGAGGCGCTGTTGCTGGAGCTCGCCCGGAGCGGGCCGATGATTCAGGCGCAGCTGAGTGGCGCGCTCGGGTGCGAGCCGCCCAGTGTCACGTTGATGACGAAGAAACTCGAAGCGTCCGGGCACATTCGGCGGGCGCCCGCGCCGAACGACAAGCGGGCCAGTGTCGTCGAGCTCACCGAGAGCGGGCGGCAGGTCACCGAGAAGGTGAAGCGGCTGTGGCGGGACCTGGCCGAGGAGACCGTGACCGGACTACCGGAGCGAACCGTGGCGGAACTGCCCGCGCTGTTGGCGACCCTGACGGGGAATGTGGACAGCAGACAGCGGTGAGGGGCTTCGACTCGTCCGAACGCATCGCACCGCCGATCGACTTCGGCTACGAGGGAGAGATCGAGAGCCTCACGCATCTGGGTTCGGGGCAGGTCGCCGTGGGCGCGTGGACGCCGGCCGGTCGACTCACCCTCCGCGTGCGCCTCATCGAAGGGAAGGGCAGTGACTGACAACGGTGCTTGTGCCTAGTCGGTCATGGTGGTGACTCGGCCGTCCTGGTCGATCTCGGTGCGGCGGTCCTGGGTGGGGGCGGTAGCGAGGACGGTCGCCAGGACGGGGCGGCCCAGAGGCAGGACTCGGATGGTGACCCGGCCCGCGTTGGTCGCGTCCAATTCCTTGGTGGCGGCATCGATCACGCGGCGGCGGACCCATTCGGGGACTCCGGCGAAGCCGCCGTCGTCGAGGAGGATCACTTCGACGCCGCGGCCGCGAGCGCCGCGGGCGGCGCCGCTGAGTTCGTCGGTGACCAATTGGGGCGCGCGCAGACCGTCGCGGAGTTCGGCCTCGAGCAGGCGGCATTCCTCGCGTTCGGCGGCGGTGAGTTGCGCGCCATCGGCGATGCGCTCGAGGATCGGGCGGGCCACGCGGTCCAGGCGGGCCAGTTGGCGGGTGCGTTCGCTGTCGGCGGCGGCCATGGTGGCCTCGGCGGTGGCGCGCATGAGAGCGTCCTCGCGCAGGATGCGCAGCGAGCGCTGCATGGGGCGCATGATGGCGGTGAAGACCGAGATCGCGGTGATGGTGCCGACCGGGACCATGGAACCGATCAGGGTGCCCGGATCCAGGTGCGAACCGCCCAGGCCGAGGGTGACCAGGACCGCGGCCACGGCGATGACTCCGGCCCACGCGGTGCGAACCCGCCCGCGCAGCACCAGGACTCCGAGCACGTAGGACGAGGCGAACGCCGACCACACCGACTCGTGCGGCAGGTCGCGCACCGGGGTCATGACGGTCAGCGCGGTCGCGATCGGCGGCACGGCGGCCCCGTACAGGGCGACGGGAATCGGCAGCGGGTCGACCGGGATCGCGGTGACCAGCGCGCCCGCGCTGAGCATCAGCACCAGTGCGGCCAGCGCCGCCCACAGCGGGGCCTGCCCGAAATTGCGGGCCATGTACAGCGCGATGACGGCTTCCAGGATGAGCAGGAACCACCACGCGGTGCTGCCCCGCAGCCCGAGCAGATCGCGCAGCCCGAAGCGGGGGTCCAGATCCATGCCGTCAGCGCGAGCCATCGCCACCCCACACCAAGGTCACGGTGGTGCCCTCGCCCGGCTGGGATTCCACGAACGCCGAGCCGCCCGCCAACTGGCGCATGCGGCCCAGGATGCTCATGGAGAGGCCGAGCCGATCGGCGGACACGGCGGCCAGGTCGAATCCGGCCCCGTTGTCGCTGAACACGATCCGGATGCTGCCCGCGCTGACGGTGGCGGTCACCGTGCGCCGCACCTCGCGGCCCGGGACGGCGGCGTGGCGGAGGCTGTTCTTGACGGCCTCGGTGAGCGCGGCGGCGATGGTGCTGGCCGAGTGCACCGGCATGCGCAGGTCGTCGAAGCCGGGCCAGGTGCGGGTGGCGAAGCGGATGCTCGGATTGATCTCCTGCACCGCGGCGCGCAGGAACAGCAGCGCCGAACGGGCGTCGAGCAGGTCCGGATCACGTTCCGCGCCACGGTATTCGTCGAGTTGTTCGAGGGTGCGTTCGGCCTGCCGCCGCACCACATCGGATTCGGCGCCGGCGCGCGAGGCCTCCAAAAGCGTGGAGAGCACGGCGTCGTGGATGAGCGCCGCGAACCGCGAGCGTTCCCGGTCACGCGCCTGCGCGGCGGCCTGGGCGGCGGCACGGCGGCTCGCGATGGCGGATTCGCGGTCGACCCGGGCCGCGGCGCCGACGGCGGCGGTACCGCACCACAGGAACAGGGCCGCCAATCCCGCCGAGCGCAGGAAGTTCTCGATGATGTGCTGCGGCGTCACCTCGCCGACCGTGTACACGGTGGCCAGCGCGGCCGACGCGGACGCGGCCAGCAGATAGATCAGCGTCGTCCGGCCCGACCAGGCCAGCACGCCCGCGCTCACCGCGAGCGCGGTCACCCGGTACGGCCAGATATTGGTGGCGTCGACAGTGTGCGGGGCGAAACCGAGCGGGATGGTGGCGAGCGCGCCGAGGAAACTGACCGCGGCGCAACCACACACGAACCTGATGGCCTTGGTCCCCGCTACCGCCGACACCACGCCGATGATCGGATACCAGCCGAACACGAGCGCCATCGCCGCCACCGACCACCACACCGACGCGTAGCGGCCCTGTTCGGCGACCTCCGGCAGTTCGCCGCCGCCGATGATGGCGCCCGCGATGCCGATGGAGATGCCGAGCCGACGCATGATGCGGTCGTAGGCGGCGGTGGCCGGATCCTCGGTCGCCTTCACGCGGGCACGCACCCGCCGGGTGAGCGCCGTGAGCGAGGGCATGGACCGGGGAGCGGCCGTCGAGTCGAGGGCGCTCGTGGCGGTCATGCCCGCGGACTCCGCTCCGGAACGGGCAGCCACCCGTCCTCGACGGCCCGCTTGTAGAGGTCGGTCTTGGTCGGGGCCGGGCGTCCGGCGTCGGCGTACTTCTGCCGGATGCGGCCCAGATAGTCGTTGACGGTCTGCTCGGACAGCCCGGTCATACGGGCCACCCGCGACGCCTTCTCCCCCGAGGCGTACAGCTGCAGCACCTGCTGCTGACGCGGGCTCAACCCGACATCCTGCAATTGCGGGTCGCCGTCGATGGCGGCGGCCCAGTCGGTGGTGACCACCTGTTCGCCATGTGCGGCCCGGCGCACCGCGGCGACCACGGTCGCCGCGTCCTCGGACTTGCGCACCACACCCAGCACGCCCGCCCGCGCGGCCGATCGCACCAGGAACGGATTGTCCGCACCGGTGAACACCAGCACCTCGATCCCCCGCTCGCGCAGCGCGCGCACATTGTCATCGGGCGAGGAGCCGTCGGCGAGCCGCAGATCCAGCACCACCAGATCCAGTTCCGGCCCGGCCGCCAGCAGTTCCGCGACGGTTCCCGCGGTGATCACCAACTCCAGATCGGCTTCCGGGGCCAGCATGGCCGACAACCCCAGCACCACCGATTCATGATCCTCGACCAGCCCGATACGGCGTGTCCCCGACTCTTGCGCCTCCACGGCGGCCGTCACCTCTTCCCACACTCACAAAGAGCGTTCCGGGAGAACGCCCCCTCGAGTATGACCGGACCACCCGCGAATGTGTCAGACACCAGAATTCGGGGGCATCCGAGTCTCACTCCATCAATCGCGCCGCGACGGTCGCGCCCAGCTCCCAGCACCGCTCGATATCGGACTTCTCGGGCTTGCCCGAAATGATCACCGGCGCGGCCGCTTTCTCCCACCCCAGCCCGGTGGTCGCGCTCTCGACACTGCGTTCCGCGCCCTCGGTGCCCTGATTGCCGTGGATGTAGAGCCCGTACGGGCGACCCTTGGTCGAATCCAGGCACGGATAGTAGAAGGTGTCGAAGGCGTGTTTGAGCGCCCCGCTCATGTAGCCGAGGTTGGCCGGGGTGCCGAGGAGATAGCCGTCGGCGGCGAGGACATCGCTGGCGGTGACGCCGAGGGCCGGGCGGCGGATCACCTCGACGCCCTCGATCTCCGGATCGGTCGCGCCCGCCAGCACCGCCTCGAACATCTCCTGCATGAACGGCGACGGGGTGTGGTGGACGATCAGCAGCGTGGGCACGGTGCGAGCCTACGATCCCTGGCCGCGATAGGGGTCGACCACGACGTGGACCAGGCGCAGGGCGGTGGCGACGGCGTGGTCGGCGTCGCCCTCGGCGAGGCCGAGCAGCGGGTCGAGGCCCTGGACGTGGGGAGCCAGGGCGATTTGCGGCAACAGCAGGAGGAGCAGGGCCAGCAGCGCCTCGGTGTCGGTGCCGGGGCGCAGTGCGCCGGTGGCGACCCCGGCGTCGAAGAGGGGACGCAGGACCGCGAGGTAGCGGACGTTGACCGATTCGCGGACGGCGGTCCGGGCGACGGGGTCCGGCTCGAGGTTGGCCGCGGCGGTCATGGCGCGTTCGAGCGGGTGGTCGTAGAAGTAGCGGACCCACGCCTCGAGCAAGGCTTCGAAGGAACCGAAGAAGTCGGTGTCCCAGCGCAATTCGCGCGCCACCGCCTCCATGCCGGCGCGGATCCGCTCACTCGACCGACTGGCGCACGGCGCGATCACGCCGGTCCCGAACATCGATCACTTCGACGGCGACGAGGTGGTGTTCACCGACGGCCGCCGGGTGGCCGCCGACCTGGTGGTGTTCTGCACCGGCTACAAGATCAGCTTCCCGTCCTTCGACCACGACTTCCTCGACCCGTCGGGTGACAATCGAATCCGCCTGTACCGGCGCGTGTTCCATCCCGCGGTGCCGGGCCTGTACTTCGTGGGCCTGGTGCAGCCGCTGGGCGCGATCATGCCGATCGCCGAACGCCAGGCCCAGCTGATCGCCGACCATCTCCAGGGCCGGTACCACCTGCCGAGCTGCGCCGACATGGACAGCGAGATCGCCGCGCACCGGCGCGGCATCCAGCGCCGCTACGTCGCCTCCAAACGGCACACCATCCAGGTCGACTTCGACGACTACATGCGCGATCTGCGCCTGGAGCGTGAACGCGGAGCCCGCCGACCCGCCGGGCTGTCGGCCGCCGACCGCCCCGCCCGCCGCGCCGCCGAGGTGATCGCGTGATGAGCGGAAACCCCACGGGCACGACCACACACGACGTGCGCTTCCCCTCCGGCAACGGCGACCAGTGCGCCGCCACCCTCTATCTGCCCGAGCCGCGCCCGGGGGTCCGACCGCCGGTGGTGGTGATGGCGCACGGGCTCGGCGCGATCCGCGCCATGGGCCTGGCCGCCTATGCCGAGCGGTTCACCGCCGCCGGATACGCCTGCTTGGTGTTCGACTACCGCCACTTCGGCGACAGCGACGGCGCGCCCCGCTATCTGCTCTCGACCCGCGAGCAGCGCGCGGACTGGATCGCCGCACTGTCGTTCGCCCGGCGCCTCCCCCAGGTCGACAATGCCCGGATCATCGCCTGGGGCACGTCCTTCGGCGGCGGGCATGTCATTCACACCGCCGCGAAACGCCCGGCCGGACTGGTCGCGGCGATCGCGCAGTGCCCCTTCACCGACGGCGTCGCCTCCACCCTCGCGGTCTCGCCGATCAACTCGATCAAGGCCACCGCCGCGGGCGTGCGCGATGTCGCGGCCATGCTGCTCGGGCGGGAACCACACATGATCACCACCGCCGGGCCCGCGAACGGCACCGCGCTGATGACCGCGCCCGACGCCGAATCCGGTTATCTGGCACTGGTTCCGCCCGGCGCCGACTTCCGCAACGAGGCCGCGGCCCGGGTGGTGTTCGACATCCTCACCGATCGGCCCGGCCGCCACACCGCCCGCATCCAGGTGCCGATCCTGTTCTCGGTGTGCGAAACCGATTCCGTCGCACCGGCGAAACCCACCCTGCGCTACGCCGCGCGGGCACCGCGCGGCGAGGTCCGCACCTACGCGGACGGGCATTTCGACATCTATCGCGGTGCGGCCTTCGAGCGGGCGGTCACCGATCAGCTCGCCTTCCTCCGCCTCCATGTCCCGATCACACCGGAAGGAGACACCCCATGACCGGACGCATCGTGCTGCTGGGCGCGACGGGCTACACCGGCGACCTGGTGTTGCACGCGCTGCTGCGACGCGGCATCAAACCCGTTCTGGCCGGGCGCAATCGCGCGGCCGCGCGGGCGCTCGCCGAACAGGCGGGCGGCCTGGAATTCGCGGTCGCCGACGCCTCCGACACCGCGAGCATCACCGCGCTGGTGAGCCCAGGCGATGTGCTCATCACGACCGTCGGACCCTTCGAACGGTTCGGCTACCCGGTCGCGGAGGCCGCCGCGCTGGCCGGAGCCCACTACATCGATTCCACCGGCGAGGTCGGTTTCGTCCGCGAGTTGCAGGGCCGATTGCACGGCATCGCGCGGGCCAACGGCTCGATCATGCTGCCCGCCTTCGGCTACGACTACGTGCCGGGCGTGCTCGCCGGGACGCTGGCCGCGCTCCCTGGGCCGCAAGCTGATCGACGCGTGCACCCGGCCGGTGATCGGCCTGCCCGGCGGACCCGATGCCGCCGAACGTGAGCGCACCCGCTCCCATGTGGTCGCGGTCGCCACCGGCCCGACCGGCCCGCTCGCCGAGGTCCATCTCGAAGGTCCGAGCATCTACAACCTCACCGGTGAGCTGATCGCCTGGGCCGCACAGCAACTCGCGTCCGATGCGGGGCGCACCGCGGGTGTCGTCGGCCCGATCGAGGCGTTCGGGTTCGACGGATTGCGCGACGGCTGCGCCGACATCGGCCTGACCCCGGTGTGATCGATGAGCCCCGACGAGCAGGCGCTCATCGACCTCGCCCTGGTCTGGCAGCCTTTCGGCGGCCCGCCCGCCGGTGAGATCCTCACCACGCTCGGGCTCAGCGCGCCCGAGTTCCGGGCCCGCGTCCGCCGAATCCTGGCCACCCGGGGCACCCGCGTCGAGGAGCCGATGCGCCGGCACGCGCGGGCGGTCCCCCGTTCGTACCTCCACGACGCGGGCCGCCCTTGACGCGCACCGCTCGAATCACTGAATCTCGTTGCCTCGCAACGCGATCTCGCGTTCCTTGGCTTCCGCGGTCTGGCGTGGATTGTCGATGGTGACGGGTTCGTCGCCGAGTTCGGTGTGGGATTGCATGGAGTAGAAGCGGACTTCGTGACCGTCGGGGTCGCGCAGCTCGGGCAGGATCCAGCCGAGGCTGGCGCGGTGCACCCCGGCATGGGATTCGCCGAGGCCGCTCAGATGCCGGGCCAGCGTTTCCAGGGCGGCTCGATCCGGGACGCCGATCGAGAAGAAGTCGAATCCCACGGAGGCGGCGGCCATTTCGGGATGTAGGCGCAGGCCGAGCATCGGTCCGCCGGCGGCGTGGTGCAGGACGACACCCCTCAGGACGCCCTGCTCCTGGAATTCGAGGCCGACGGTGTAGCCGAGGCGGCTGCGGTACCAATCGATGGCCCGTGCCAGATCCGACACGGGAACTTTGAGGTGATGCACCCCGGCGAGTGTGGGGATCATCGCTGCTATCCTTTGCAGTATCGATGTATTTATGCAGTATCACTGTAGTGATGCAGTTAGGATGCAGCAGTTGAGTCCGGGTGTCAAGAAGTCGTCCCCGCTGTGGGACGCCCGCAAGGCCGAGACCGAGCGCAAGATCCTCGACGCGGCGCGGCGGCTGTTCATCGCCGACGGCTACGCGGCGACCTCGCTGGCCGCGGTCGCCGACGCCGCCGAGGTGGGTTCGCGCACGGTCTACCTGCGCTTCGGCTCCAAGGCCGAACTGCTCAAACGCACTATCGACGTGGCGATCGTCGGCGACACCGAGGACGTCGACCTGGCCCACCGCGACTGGCACATCCGGGCCGGGACCGCGCCCACCCTGCACGAACGCGTCACCGCCTACGCCCAGGGCGCGCGGCAGCTCATGGAACGCGCGGCGCCGCTCATCGCGGCCGCCGTCGCCGCTGAGGCCAGCGAACCGGTCATCGCCGAGGCCGCCCGGGCCGGACGCGCCGCCACCCAGCAACATGTCGCGGAGCTGTGGCAGCGCATGCGCGCCGACGGACTGCTGCACCCCGAGGCGGATCTCGACTGGATCATCGGAACGGTCGGCCCGCTCGCCCAGGCCGACACCTATAACCTCATGGTCAGCACCCTCGGCCTGGACCCGGACGGTTACCAACGGTGGCTCTACGGCACGTGGATGCGCCTGGCCACGAGGTCCTCGACGCTTGCGGAGTGCTGATGAAGATCGCCCACACGATCGGGGTTGTCGCGGGCCTGGCCCTGATACTGATCGGATTGTTCCGGCTGTCGCTGCCCGTGGAATGTGACGGTCACTCCATGAACATCGGTCAGGTCTGCCATGAGACCAGCAAGGGCCGCCCGGTGGTGCGGAGCTACGACGAGCAACGCTCCCTGCGCGATTCGACCACGGGATTCCTGGTCGTCGGCGGCGTGATCGTGGCGGCCGGGTCGGCGGTACTGCTGCGCCGGACGCTGCGGGCGGAGTGAGCGCGGGCTCGCCGAGAACACACCGAGCGAACGCGCGGCGGGCACACTGGTAGCCATGGATCCTGTCGTCGCGCTCCGCATGATCGCGTTCTTCAAGGACCGGGCCCGCGAGGATTCGCGGCGGGTGATGGCCTACCGCAATGCCGCCGACATCATCGAGGCCCTCGACGACGAGCAGCGGGAGCGACTGGGCCGCACCGGAGATTGGCAGTCCCTGGCCGGGGTCGGGCCCAAGACGGCGGCGGTGATCGCGCAGGCGTGGGCCGGTCGCGAGCCCGACACCCTGGTCCAATTGCGCACCGCGGCCAAGGATCTCGGCGGCGGTGCGCTGCGGGCCGCGCTCAAGGGCGACCTGCACGTGCACTCGAACTGGTCCGACGGGTCGGCGTCGATCGTGGAGATGATGGCCACCGCGCAGGCCCTGGGCCACGAATACTGCGCGCTGACCGACCATTCCCCGCGGCTGACGGTGGCCAACGGCCTCTCGCCGGACCGGTTGCGACAGCAGCTCGACGTGATCGACGAACTGCGGGACCGTTTCTCCCCCATGGTCATCCTGACCGGCATCGAGGTCGACATCCTCGACGACGGCAGCCTCGATCAGGAGCCCGAACTCCTCGACCGCCTCGATATCGTGGTCGCCAGCGTCCATTCCAAGCTGAAGATGGACGCCGCCGCCATGACCCGGCGCATGGTGCGCGCGGTCTCGGGCGGCCGCGCCACCGTGCTCGGCCACTGCACCGGCCGCCTGGTCGAAGGCAATCGCGGCACCCGCCCCGAGTCGAGTTTCGATGCCGCGCAGGTCTTCTCGGCCTGCCGCGACCACGGGGTCGCGGTCGAGATCAACTCCCGCCCCGAACGCCGTGACCCGCCGACCCGCCTGCTGAAACAAGCCCTCGAGCTGGGCTGCCACTTCTCCATCGACACCGACGCCCACGCGCCCGGCCAGCTCGACTTCCTCGGCTACGGCGCCCAACGCGCCCTCGACAACGGCGTGCCCACCGACCGGATCATCAACACCTGGCCGGTGGACAAGCTCCTGGCCTGGGCGTCGTCCTGACCGCGTTCACTTGACGGTCGGGATCCCGCCGCCGCCGGTGCGGCGATGACGGCCACCCCGTCACGCGATACCGCGCCCGCGAGCACCCCCGGCCGCGGGCGAGCATCGCGTCTAGGCGGCCGCCCGCTGCCGACGGCGCAGGACCGTCGAGGCCACCGCCGCGACCACCGAGAGGGCGGCGAGCCCGGCGAAGGCGAGGTGGTAGCCGGACACCGGGTCCCATCCGGAAGCCGTTGCACGGGACAGGATCACGGCCACCAGCGCGACCCCGACCGCGCCGCCGACCCGCTGCATGATGTTCACCAGCGCCGTGGCGTCGGGCAGCTGCTCGCGCCGGACCGCCGCGTAGGCCGCCGACACCAGCGGCATCGCGCCCACCGCGGTCGCCAATCCCGCCGCGAACAGCAGTGATTGGACGAGGAACCCGTTGGCGTCGACCGGCAGGAAGGCCAGCGGCAGCACGGTGGCGGCCACGGCGAGATTGCCGAGCACCGCGACGCTGCCGCCACCGAAGCGGTCGGTCAGCCTGCCGCCCAGGGGCAGCATGACGACCCCACCCAGCCCGAAGCCGAGCAGGCTCACGCCGGTGCGGACCAGCCCGGTGCCGTGCAATTCCTGGAAGTACAACGGCAGCAACACCATCACGCCGAACATGGCTCCCCCGGCGAAGAACCCGGCGCTGGTGGCCGCGCTGAAGCCGGGGTTGCCGAACAGCCGGATGTCCAGCAGCGGCAGCGTGCTCCGCAGCGCGCGCACCAGGAATCCGGCCAGCCCGGCCAGGCCGAGCAGCACCGGCAGCCACACCGACAGCGAGGTCACCGACCCCGTCACGCCGACCTCGGACAGTCCGTAGACGACCGCCGACACGCCGCCGCCCGCGAATACCAGCCCGAGCACATCCAGCGGCTGCGTGGCCGTCCCGCTGCTCCGCGGCAGGTAGCGCAGGCCCAGTGCCAGTCCGATCAGGCCGAACGGAATGTTGATGAGGAACAACCACTCCCAGCTCCAGTGCGCCAGCAGGAGCCCGCCGATGGTCGGCCCGATGGCGGGCGCGCCCACCACGGCGATGCCGACCACGCCCATGACCCGGCCCATGCGCTGCGGCCCGGCAGCCTGACCCAGGATGGTCTGCCCGGCGGGAATCATCAGCCCGGCGGCGAGCCCTTGCAGGATGCGCAATCCGATCAGCCAGCCCGCGTCGGGTGCGAGGGCGCACGCGGTCGAGGTGAGGGTGAACGCGATCAACGCCCAGAGCCAGAGCCTGGTGACGCCGACGCGCCGCGCGAGCCAGCCGCAGACGGTGAGTGAAACCCCCAGGGCCAGCAGGTATCCGCTGGCGACCCACTGGATCGTGGCCAGCGACGCACCGAGGTCCGCGCCGATGGTGTGCAGCCCGATATTGACCAGCGAGGTGTCGAGCATCCCCATGACCGCGCCGAACACCACCACGCCGGCGGTGCGCCAGACATGCGCGGGGATCTGGTCGGAGTCGGCAGGGGTGGCGCCGGAGTCGGCGGCGATGGATGTCCCGGTGTCCGAACGCGTTTGCGTCATCGGACCCCTCCTTCATTGTTGATGAGCAACTCAATTGCAGAGAGTAACAATGATTGAGCTCCTCAACAATAGATAGAATCGGCGGGTGACCGACGAACCCTCCGCCGCCGCGGGCGCCCACCCCGCCGGGCTGCTGCGGCACCCGACCTACGCCCTCGGCAAGCTGCACAAGGCGATGCACGCCGAACTCGGGACGCCGCTGCGCGAGCACTGGGTGCTCACCTACCTCGCCGAGCGCGCCGAACCGTCCCAGCAGGAGATGGCCAATGTGCTCGAGATCGACCGCAGCGAGGTGGTGCGACTGATCGACAGCCTGGAGAAGGCCGGACTGGTCACCCGCAACCGCGATCCCGAGGACCGTCGGAAATACCGTTTGGCTATCACCGCGGCCGGGAATCGGGTGCGCGCCGAGACCGACGCGCGGATCGCCGCGGCGACCGATGTGCTGCTCGCCCGCCTGTCCCCGGCGGAACGGGAAACGCTGCACCGGCTTTCGCTCAAGGCGCTGGGCTACGACGCCGACGAGATCTGACCCACACCGGGGGGCTTGCGGTGACGGTCTAGGGTTGGGGCGTGCCTTCTCGCCCCCGCCTACCCCGTTTGCCCCAGCTCAACCCGCCGCTGGACGTCCGTCGCGGCTACTCCCAGCAGGAGATCCTCGGCGAGCTGCGCCGTCTGGTCCTGGAGGGCAACCTGCCCCCGGGCACCGGCCTGCCCCTGGGCGAGCTGGCCCGTTCCTTCGAGGTGAGCGCGATCCCGGTGCGCGAGTCGCTGCAGACGCTGATCGGCGAGGGCCTGGTCGAGCATCGGCCCAACTTCGGGTACCAGGTGACCCTGCTGACCGCCGACGAGCTGCGCGAGCTGTACGTGGTGCGCGAGCGGCTGGAGTCGGCGGCGCTGGCCGCGGCGGTGCACAACGCGACCGAGGCCGACCACCAGCTGGCCCGCGAGATCCACGCGCGCCTCGAGCAGGCGGTACTCACCGAGAACGCGGTGGCCTATCACCGCGAGACCCGCAATTTCCATCTGGCGCTGGTGCGCCCGTCGGGGATGCCGCGGGTGGTCCACATGCTGGAATACGCCTGGAACATCACCGAGCCCGTGCAGCCCATGGTGCATGTGACGACCATGGACCGCGTGGTGCTGCACGCCGATCACTCGAAGCAGTTGCAAGCCTTCTTGGCAAGAGATGCTGAAGCGTTGCTGGCGGCCACCGAGGGCCATCATGCACGATTGAACGGTGTGCTCGCGCATCTCCCGAAGGACACCGGACTTTTCGCCGAACCAGCAGGTGAAGAAGATATATAGGCCCTGAACCAGGGGTTACGGAACATATATCGTTCAGGCAATAATCGGGCAATGCCTGTTGGATAGCCTTCGCACACTCGTCTCAATCAACGGGACACCACGACACGATGGGATGTGCGAAATGCCCGATACCGTTGCGCCGGCGGCCGGGAGTTCGCTCGCCCCGGTCCCGCCCGCGCCGGAGGTCCCGGCCTCGCCCGCCCCCGAGTACGACCCCCGCCTGGTCAACGAGGACCTGGCGCCGCTGCGCAAGCAGACCTGGGGCACGTACAACATCTTCGCGTTCTGGATGTCGGACGTGCACAGCGTCGGCGGATACGTCACCGCGGGCTCGCTGTTCGCGCTCGGGCTGCACAGCTGGCAGGTGCTCGTCGCCCTGGTCGTCGGCATCACCATCGTGTACGGCCTCTGCAACCTCGTCGCCAAGCCCAGCCAGGCCACCGGCGTCCCGTATCCGGTGATCTGCCGCAGCGCCTTCGGCGTGCTCGGCGCGAACGTCCCGGCCATCATCCGCGGCCTGATCGCGGTGGCCTGGTACGGCATTCAGACCTTCCTGGCGTCCGCGGCCCTGGATGTGGTGCTGATCAAGCTCTTTCCGGGCCTGGCCCCCTACGCGGTCGAGGCCGACCACGGCTTCCTGGGCCTGTCCGCGCTGGGCTGGGCCTCCTACCTGATCCTGTGGGTGCTGCAGGCCGCGGTGTTCTGGCGCGGCATGGAGTCCATCCGCAAGTTCATCGACTTCTGCGGTCCCGCGGTCTACGTGGTCATGTTCGTGTTGTGCGGCTACCTGATCCACAAGGCGGGCTGGCACGGCATCGACCTGAACATGGGCAAGGCGGCCACCCACACCGGCTGGTCGGCGGTGCCGGTCATGCTGGGCGCGATCGCGCTGGTGGTGTCGTACTTCTCGGGCCCGATGCTCAACTTCGGCGACTTCTCCCGCTACGGGCGCAGTTTCGCGGCGGTGAAGAAGGGCAACTTCCTGGGCCTGCCGGTCAACTTCCTGGTGTTCTCGCTACTGGTCGTGGTGACCGCCTCGCTGACGATTCCGGTGTACGGCGAGCTCATCACCGATCCGGTCGCCACGGTGGCGCGCATCGACAACACCTTCGCGATCGTGCTGGGCGCGCTCACCTTCACCGTCGCGACCATCGGCATCAATATCGTCGCGAACTTCATCTCCCCCGCCTTCGACTTCTCGAACGTGAACCCGCAGAAGATCAGCTGGCGCACGGGCGGCATGATCGCCGCGGTCGGGTCGGTGCTGATCACCCCCTGGAACCTGTACAACAACCCCGACGTCATCCACTACACCCTCGAGGTGCTGGGCGCGTTCATCGGACCGCTGTTCGGCGTGCTCATCGCCGACTACTACCTGGTGCGCCGCCAGCGGGTGTTCGTCGACGAGCTGTTCACCATGTCCGAGCAGGGCACCTATTGGTACCGCAAGGGCTACAACCCGGCCGCCATCGTGGCCACCGCGCTCGGCGCGATCGCCGCGGTGATCCCGGTGCTGACCGCCGGCGACGTGCCCGGCATGTACACCGCCGCCCAGTACAGCTGGTTCATCGGCTGTGCCCTGGCCCTGGTCGCCTACCGCGTGCTGGCGTTGCGCGGTCCGCTGAAGATCGACGCCTCCCGCCACGTCCCGTCCTTCGAGAACCGGTGATTTCCATGCGCATTCGAGTCATCAATCCCAACACCACCGCGGCCATGACCAGCCTGATCGAGGCCAGCGCCAAGCTGGTGGCCGCGCCCGGCACCATCGTCGAGGGCGTGAACCCGGCCATGGGCCCGGCCTCCATCGAGAGCCACTACGACGAGGCGCTGGCCGTGCCGGGCCTGCTGGCCGAGATCGCGCGCGGCGAGGCCGAGGGCGTGGACGGCTACATCATCGCCTGCTTCGGCGATCCGGGCCTGGACGCCGCCCGCGAGCTCGCGCGCGGCCCGGTGATCGGCATCGCCGAGGCCGCCATGCAGTACGCCAGTCATCTCGGGCGCAAGTTCAGCGTGGTCACCACGCTGGGCCGCACCGCGGGCCGAGCCTGGGATCTGGCCGAACGCTATGGGATGGAACGGTTCTGCGCGAACGTGCACGCCTGTGAGATCCCGGTGCTCGAACTCGAGGACCCCAAGGCGCGCAAGGTCATCGCCGACGCCTGCCGTGACGCCGTGGCCGCCGACGGCTCCGACGCGATCGTGCTCGGCTGCGCGGGCATGGCGGATCTGTGCGAGTACCTGACCGACGAGGTCGGCGTGCCCGTCATCGACGGCGTCGCCGCCGCCACCCTGACCGTGCAGTCGCTGGTCACCATGAAGCTGCGTAAGTCCGGCCGCGGGGAATTCGCGGCCCCACTGCCGAAGCGGTATGTGGGATTGCTCGCCGATTTCGGCATCGAGGAGAAGGAGGCCCGTGCGTGAGGGTGCCACCGGAGACATTGAACGGGATCGAATCCCGTGTGCGGGACGTGGATTCGGAGCTGCTGCGGCGCTATCCGGGTGATCGCCCGGGACAGCCGGTGCACACCGCGTACGCCTCCGGCGCCGACGCCTCGATCGATCTGCCCGGCCAGTGGGGCGCGGCCGCGATCGAACTCGCCGAGGCCCAGCGCGACCTGCTGGTCGAGCTGGCCGGCGCCGACGTCACCGAGCGGGTCTTCACGGTTCTTCGCGAGCGGCCCATCCAGGACCTGCGTTTCGATTTCGAGGACGGCTACGGCACCCGCGGCGACGAGGTCGAGGACCGCGACGCCCTGCACGCCGGCGCGGTGCTGAAAGCCCTTGCCCCCGAGGTCGTCTCGCGCGGCATCCGCATGAAGGGCCTGACCTCCCTGGAATGGGCGCGCGCCGTGCGCACCCTGGAGAAGGTCCTCGAGGGCGCGGGCGGGGTGCCCGAGGGCTTCGTGTTCACCGTCCCCAAGATCCGCCACGTCGAGCAGGCCGACATCACCGTGGACCTGTGCGAGGCCGTCGAAGCCGCGCACGGCCTGGCCGCCGGATCGCTGAAGTTCGAGCTGCAGATCGAGAGCCCGCAGGCCATCATCGCCGCCGACGGCACCTCGCCGGTCGCCCAGCTGATCCAGCGCTCGGCCGGACGCTGCACCGGATTGCACTACGGCACTTACGATTACAGCGCCGCCTGCGGGATCGCACCCAAGTTCCAGTCGCTGGAGCACCCGGTCGCCGACCACGCCAAGGCGGTCATGCAGGCCGCCGCGGCCACCACCGGCGTGTGGGTGTGCGACGGCTCCACCCAGGTGCTGCCCATCGGCACCGACTCCGAGGTGCGCGCGGCGGTGTCGCGGCACTTCCGCCTGGTCAGCCGCTCGCTCGAGCGCGGCTACTACCAGGGCTGGGACATGGGCGCGGGCCACCTGGTCACCCGCTGGCTGGCCACCTTCGCGTTCTTCCGCGAGGGCCTGGGCATCGCCGCCCCGCGCATCGGCCGCTACCTGGACCGCCAGGGCGGCGCGGTGATGGACGAACCGGCCACCGCGCAGGCCCTGGCGACAGTGGTGCTGCGCGGACTGGAGTGCGGCGCTTTCGATCCCGCCGACGTGATCGCGATCGCCCCCAAAGCCTCTGTCGAGGTATTGCATCAATTGCGAGAAAGGAAGATCCCGGCGCTATGAGCGACGCTGATTTCACGCTGCTTCCCGATCTGGCCGTGCGCACCCTGGGCGGTGCCGTGCTGTGGGCCGACGACGAGTCCTTCGCCGAGCGGGAGAACCTGATCCGGCCCGAGGCGGCCACCTACTCCCCCGCCACCTTCGGCCACAAGGGGCAGGTCTACGACGGCTGGGAGACGCTGCGCCAGCGCGGCGAGGACGGCGGCCACCCGTCGATCGACGCCTGCCACACCGCGATCATCCGTCTGGGCGTGCCCGGCGTGATCAAGGGCGTCGTGGTGGACACCGCGTGGTTCAAGGGCAACTATCCGCCCGAGGTGTCGGTGGAAGCCATCGCGGTGGCGGGCCATCCGTCGGTCGACGAGCTGGTCGCCGTGCAGGGCTGGACCACCCTGGTGGACCGCGCCAAGGTCGACGGTGATTCGGAGAACCCGTTCGCGGTGGACTCTGCCCAGCGCTTCACCCACGTGCGCCTGCGCATGTTCCCCGACGGCGGCATCGCCCGCCTGCGCGTGCACGGCGTCGCCAAGCCGGATCCGGCCTGGCTCGAGGCGGGCCCGTTCGATCTGGCCGCGATCGAGAACGGCGGTCTGGTCGCCGACTGCTCGAACCGCTTCTACTCGCACCCGCAGAACGTGCTCATGCCCGGTCGCGCCCGCAGCATGGGCGACGGCTGGGAGACCGCGCGCCGCCGCGACAAGAACACCAACGACTGGGTGCTGGTGCGGCTCGCCGAGGAAGGCGTGATCACCGCCGCCGAGATCGACACCTCGTACTTCCTGTTCAACAGCCCGGGCGCGGGCTCACTCACCGGCATCCGCGCCGACGGCAGCGAGGTCGAACTGCTGGCGCGCACCCGCCTGCAGCCCGACACCCGCCACCGCTTCCTGATCGACGCCGCCGACCCGGTGGTGTCGGTCCGCCTGGACGCCTACCCCGACGGCGGCCTGGCCCGGCTGCGGCTCTACGGCATGCTCACCGACGAAGCCCGCGCACGATTGCGTGCCGAGCTGGACAATGAACGCGCATGAGCGATTTCGACCTGAACTACCCGCGGGACATGGTCGGCTACGGCCCCCACCCGCCGCATCCGCAGTGGCCGGGCGATGCGAACATCGCCGTCAACTTCGTCCTCAACTACGAGGAGGGCGGCGAGAACAATGTGCTCGACGGCGACGAGGGCTCGGAGACGTTCCTGTCGGATATCGTTCCGGCGGCGTCGTTCCCGGACCGGCACATGTCGATGGAGACCATCTACGAGTACGGCTCGCGGGCCGGACTGTGGCGGGTGCTGCGGCTGTTCGAGAGCCGGGGCGTGCCGCTGACGATCTTCGGGGTGGCTCGGGCGCTGGAACGCAACCCGGAGGCGGTCGCGGCGTTCAAGCGGCTCGGCTACGACATCTGCTCGCACGGCCTGCGCTGGCTCTCCTACCAGAGCGTGGACGTCGAGACCGAGCGCGCGCATCTGGAAGAGGCGGTGCGGATCATCACCAAGCTCTTCGGTGAGGCGCCCAAGGGCTGGTACACCGGCCGCGACTCGCCGCGGACCCGCGAACTGGTAGTGGAGCACGGCGGATTCGTCTACGACTCCGACTCCTACGCCGACGACCTGCCGTACTGGGTGAAGGTCGGCGACCGGGACCACCTGGTGCTGCCGTACACCCTCGAAACCAACGACATGCGGTTCTCCTCCCCCGCCGGATTCGCCAACGGCGAGGAGTTCTTCACCTACCTGAAGGACGCCTTCGACGTGCTCTACGCCGAAGGCGAGGCGGGCGCGCCGAAGATGCTCTCGATCGGCCTGCACTGCCGCATCGCGGGCAAGCCCGCGCGGGCGAAGGCGTTGGAGCGCTTCGTGGATTACGTGCGATCGCACGACAAGGTGTGGCTCGCCCGGCGCATCGACATCGCCGAGCACTGGCAGCGGGTGCACCCCGCCTCCTGAACGCGAGACCCGAATGCGGCCCGGAACCACCAGGTTCCGGGCCGCATTCGGGTCGTCACGCGAAAACCGCTCAGAGCGTGCCGTTCTCGATATCGGCCTTCACCGCTTCCTGGGAGGCGAGGTGCGCGGCCACGCCGTTGTCCGCGGTGAAATCGATGAGCGGCTGATCGGCGACGAAGGTCAGGTGCTCGTTGACCGTGGTGGTGCCGTCGCCGTTGTCGGTGAAAGTGACCACCTGGTGGGTGGTGACATTGGGGATGTCCCAGGTGTCGGAGGTGTAGTAGTTCTGGTCCGGGTACAGGCGCTGCTCGGCCTGGGTGTGGCCGGGGAAGGTGATCGGCCCCATCGGAATGTCTTCCAGCGCCGTGAAATCGGTGACGCGCACGCCGTCCTCGTCGCAGGTGCGGTGGACGATGATGTCCTTGAGGAAGGAGTGGCGGCCCAGGCCGTTGCGGAAGTCGGTGTACACCGACCACACCTTGTCCAGCGGGGCGTCGATGGTGATCGGCAGATCCACCTCGCGCACCGCCCGCGCGTCGGCTGGATTCCGCTGCTCGGCCTCGTAGATCGACCAGCTGAGCTGCCATTCGAGTTTGTAGTCGTTCTCCGACTCGATACAGGACGGCGCGGTGTCCGCGCGCGCCACCGCCGATACCGCCGCAGGCGACCCCATCGTCGCGCAGGCGATGGCCAGCGCATAACCCACCGTGAACCTCACCCGGCGGACTTTACTCCGGTCGCAACCTACCGGCAGGTTTCCTGCGAAACACTGGCTACCGGGAGCCGGTACGCTCGGCGCGCTCCAAATCGACTGCGCGCTTCATCATTTCGCGCGCCCGAGTGCGGTCCCCGGCATAGTCGTAGGCGCGAGCCGCGCGGTAGCTGGTGCGCCAGTTCTGCGGGTCCGCTTCGAATTCGGCCTTCACCTGCTCGAAAAGCTCATCGGCGGCGGCCTTCTCGATCCGGCCGGAGGGGCGGCGCGGCAGCTCGGAGACGTCGAGCTCACCGCCCTCCTCGTGCATGCGCCGGGCCAGATGCTGGTGGGCGAACGCGGCGCGGACGCTGGTGCCCACGATCCACACCCCCAGCAGCGGCAGGATGAGCACGCCCAGGCCGAGGCCGATGGCCGCGGGCTTGCCGGAACCGATGAGGCTGAACGCGATCCGGCCCAGCAGCACGAAATAGAACCCGAGGACCAGCACCAGGGCCGCGATGAAGCCGACCCGTTTGAAGACCTCGCGGCCGTTGTTCGCCTCCGGCGCGCTCACAGGTCGAGCAGCGGGTCGATGCCCACGGTCAGGCCGGGGCGCAGCGGGGTCTTGCGCACGCCCAGCAGCACGCCCGGCACGAAGGAGGTGCGGTCGAGCGAGTCGTGGCGGATGGTGAGCGTCTCGCCCTGGGTGCCGAACAGCACCTCCTGGTGGGCGACCAGCCCGGCCAGCCGCACCGAGTGCACCCGCACGCCGTCCACGTCCGCGCCGCGCGCGCCCTCGAGCTCCTGGCTGGTGGCGTCGGGGCTGCGGCCGACACCGGCCTTCTCGCGGGCGGCGGCGATGAGCGCGGCGGTCCGGAAGGCGGTGCCCGAGGGCGCGTCGGCCTTGTTCGGGTGGTGCAGCTCGATGACCTCGACCGAGTCGAAGAAGCGGGCGGCCTGCTCGGCGAACCGCATGCTCAGCACGGCGCCGATGGCGAAGTTGGGGGCGATCAGCACGCCGACCTCGGGCTTGGCGGCGAGCCAGCCCTTGACCTGCTCGAGCCGGTCGGCGTCGAAGCCGGTGGTGCCGACGACAGCGTGAATGCCGTTCTCCACCAGCCACTTCAGATTCGGCATCACCACGTCGGGGTGGGTGAAGTCGACCACGACCTCGGCGCCGGCGGCGGTGAACGCCTCCAGCGAGTCGCCCTTGTCGACCTGTGCCACCAGCTCCAGATCCGCGGCCGCCTCGACGCCCGCGCAGATGGACTGCCCGACCTTGCCGCGCGCCCCGAGTACACCCACCCGGATCCGGTTCGTGGCCACCTGGTCTCCTTCGCTCTGACCGATCTGGAACCCGTCGAGCCTATCGGGTCGGCGAAACACCGGGACCACAGGCCGGTGACCACGGGCCGGCCGAATTGACCGAGTGGTAACTTTCGAGGGTGCGATCCACAGCCGGAACCAAGGGCGTCCCGCGCGCCGAACGCGAGGCGCAGATTCTCGACGTGGCCGCCGCGGAGATCGCCCGGGTCGGCTACGCGGGCCTGTCCCCCGCGACGGTGGCGGCGGCGGCCGGGGTGTCGAAACCCTTGGTGTACGGCTACTTCGGTTCCAAGGACGGGCTGTACGTGGCCTGCGTGCAGCGGGCCTCGGCGGTGCTCGGGGACGCCATCGACGCGGCCTTCGCCGGCCCCGCCTCGCTCGATATGGCCGAACGCACGCTCGCCGCGATCTTCACGGTCCTGGAACCGCGCCCGCACGACTGGAAGGTCGTGCAGGACCAATCGCATCCGGACGAGGGGCCCGCGGCCGAGGCGGCGCTGGCCGCACGCGCCCGCATCTCGGCGCAGGCCGATCGGGGCGTGTCGGCGTTCGTGTCGCTGCACGGACTGACCGATCCGCACGATCTGTCGGCACTGCGCGCGGTCTGGACGGGCGTGGTCGCCGCGCTCGTGGACTGGTGGCTGAGCCATCCGGAGCAGACGGCCGAGGCCATGGTCGCCCGCAGCAGCCGGCTGTTCGCCGCCCTCACCTGACCCGGGCACCCTCGTCTGTCCGAATCGGCCTCTTGTCCTCGAATTGACCAATTGGTAACTTACGAATTGGGCAATTCGAGGAGGTCCAGTGTTTTCGCAGGTCTGGCATGAGATCAATACACCGCTGCTGTACGCGGTCCCCGTCTTTCTACTGTCCATCGGTGCCGAGGCGCTGGCCCTGCGCGACGATCACGACGCCACCGGGTACCTGGCCCGCGACACCCGGACGAGCCTGAGCATGGGCGTGGGGTCGCTGGTGTCGAGCGCGATCTTCAAGGCGGGGTCGCTGGTGTTGTTCGTCTTCCTGTGGACCTACGTCGCGCCCTGGCACATCCCCACCGACGTCTGGTGGAGCTGGGCGCTGCTGCTGCTCGTCCTCGACTTCGCGTTCTACTGGAACCACCGCTTCGTCCACCGGGTGCGGATCGGCTGGGCGGCGCATCAGGCGCATCACTCCAGCGAGTACTTCAACTTCGGAACCGCCCTGCGGCAGAAGTGGAATCCGTGGACCGAGGCCATCTTCTGGGCGCCGCTGCCGCTGCTGGGCTTCACGCCCTGGACGATCTACATCGCCTTCACGATCAACCTGATCTACCAGTTCTTCACCCACACCGAGTCCGTCGGAAAGCTCTGGGGCCCGGTGGAATTGCTCTTCAACACCCCGTCACACCACCGCGTGCACCACGGCAGCGACGCGCAGTACCTGGACAAGAACTACGCCGGGATGCTCATCATCTGGGACCGCGTGTTCGGCACCTTCGAACCCGAGATCCAGCGCCCCACCTACGGTCTCACCAAGCCGGTCGGCACCTACAACCTGCTGACGCTGCAGTACGGCGAATACGCCAAGATCGTGCGCGACGTGCGGAGCACCGCGAACTGGCGCGACAAGCTCGGCTACATCTTCGCCCCGCCGGGCTGGGAGCCCGAGCAGACCCGACCCTGACGCGCGACCGGTTCACGAGCTCGGCGGAAGGTGTTCAGGCAACGGCCAACCCGGCGATGGTTCGGACGTATAGGCATCTCTGGTGAGAATTCGTCCCGTTACCCGCCGGGTTGCCGTCGCCGTCGTCGTCGGCGCAGCCGCCGTCACCGCCGCCTGCTCCTCCGGATCCGACTCCGCCGACTTCACCGCCACGGCCGGCCGGCCGCTGGTGATCTCGCTGGACCAGCTGCTGGACAAGACCGGGGGCCACGCCGCCGTCGCGGTCGCCGACCCGCAGCACGGCACCCTGAGCCGGCGGCTGGACGGCGCGCTGGTGTACACCCCCGCGGCCGGGTACACCGGTTCGGACTCCATCACCGTGACCACCACCGACGCGGTGCGCCTGTTCACCACCGACATCCCGCCGATCGGGGAATTCGGCGGAGTTCCGGTGCAGGCCAGCGCCTACGGCTCCGCCTTCACCCCGGTCCCGGGCTCGACCGACGAGTTCTACGGGCTCACCGATCGCGGCCCGAACGTGGACGGCAAGGGCAAGAACGAGAAGATCGCGCCGGTCCCGGACTTCACGCCGCAGATCGCCAAGTTCAAGCTGGTCGGCAACAAGGCCGTGGTGGAATCCACCATCCTGCTGAAGAATCCGGCCGGGCAGCCCTTCAACGGCCTGGTCGACACCTCCGCCACCACCGGCGAGACCATCAAGGACCTGACCGGCAAGGCACTGCCGCCCACCGATCACGGCATCGACAGCGAGGGCCTGGTCGCGCTCGCCGACGGCACCTTCTGGATCTCCGACGAATACGGCCCGTTCCTGGTGCATTTCGACGCCAAGGGCGCGGAGCTGGAGCGGCTCGCGCCGGGCCGCGGACTGCCCAAGGAACTCGCGTTCCGCACCCCGAACCAGGGCATGGAGGGCCTGACCGTCACCCCCGACGGCAGCACCCTGGTCGGCGTCGTCCAGAGCGCGCTCAACGAGCCGGGCGTCACCAATGCCCGTGAGACCCCGATGACGCGCATCGTCACCGTGGACCTGAAGACCAAGGCGGTCAAGGAGTTCGCGCTGCCGCTCGAGTCACCCAAGGAGAAGCTGGCGGTCTCCGAGATCACCGCGCTGTCCAACACCACCTTCCTGGTGGACGAGCGCGACGGCAACAAGGCGCCCAAGGCCAACAAGAAGCTGTGGACCGTCGACATCGCCGGAGCCACCGACATCGGCCCGGACGCCAAAGTCCCCGGCGCGCAGTACGACCCGGAGAAGGGCCTGCTGATCGACGGCAAGCCGATCGAGGTCTACGTCGGCACCGTCAGCACTGCCGACGGCATCGCCGCGCTGAAGAAGGCGGGCATCACGCCGGTCGCCAAGACCGGCAACCTCGACCTGGGCGGGCTGCTGGACGGCCTCAATGCCGACGGCAAGTTCTTCGGCCACGACAAGATCGAGGGCGTGGCCACCAACGACCACGGCAAGACCCTCTACATCTCCAACGACAGCGACTTCGGCATCGAGGCCGTCACCGGCGACCAGCCGCCGTTCGGGCTCAAGGCCAAGATCCTGCCCAACGGCGTTCAGGACACCGGCGAGATCCTGGCGGTGGACACCACCAAGCTGCCCGCCAAGACCGAGACCAAGAAGGTCACGCTGACGGTCGAGTAGGTCAGCGGAATTCCACCGGTTCACCGGGATTCGACGCGGTCCACGGCGCTCAGAGCGCGCCGTAGGCCGCGTCGATCAGGTCGTAGGCCCGGCGGTCGCCGGAGACCCAGTCGCGGCGCAGGTTCGGGGCGAAGGCGATCGCGAGCCGATTCGCGGTGTCGCCCAGGCCGATCGCGCCGCCCGCGCCGGGATGGCCGAAGGCCGTGGGGCGGGCGACCTCGGGCAGGATCATGTTCTCCGAGGGCAGCATGTAGCCCAGGCCGAAGGCGCTCTCCAGGGTCAGCACGGCGTCGCGGCCGCGCACGCGCTCGCGAACGGCGTCAGCGAGGACGTCCGGGGGCAGGAGGTCGCCGGCCGCCAAGTCGGCGTAGAAGCGGGCCAAGGCGCGGGCGGTGGTGACCAGTCCGGTCGAGGGCCAGCCGCCGGCCAGCACCTCCGGACTGTTGTAGGAGCCCAGGGGGTTGGTGGAGGCGCGCAGGGCCAGCGATCGGGGGTCCTGAAAGGCGCGCGCCATCTCGGCCGCCGTCGCGGCACTGATCGGGGCGGGGTCGGTCCACGCCCGGTCGGCGGCGGGCGGAGCACCCACGCGGGCGGCTTGTTCCGCGATCTCGGGCGGCGCGCCGATCCACAGCTGCTCGCCGAAGTTCCGGCGCACGTACTCGCCGACCGTGAATCCCGTGTGGCGGCGGACGAATTCGCCGAGCAGCCAGCCGAAGGTCAAGGCGTGATAGCCGTGTCGGGTGCCAGGTTGCCACACCGGGTGTTGTTCGGCCAGCCGGGCCGCCATCGCCCGCTGGTCCGCGGCGTCGGCGACGGAAACGGGACGCTCGAAGACCGGCAGACCCGCTCGATGGGTGAGCAGATCGGCCAGGGTCGTCGAATCCTTGCCTCCGACACCGTATTCCGGCCACCAGTCGGTGACCGGATCGTCCAGGCCGATGCCGCGCTCATGCGCTACCAGTAGTGCGGCGGTGGCGGTGACACCCTTCGTGCACGAGTAGGTGACCACCGGGGTGTCGCGCAGCCAGGGCCGGTTCGCCCGGGTGTCGGCCAGGCCGCCCCACAGGTCGACCACCGGACGGCCATCGACGAACACCGCCACGGCCGCGCCCGCGTTCCGCCCATCCGCGAAGCTCGCTTCGAACACATCCCGCACCGCCCGGAATGCCGGGTCGACCTGGCCGTCCACGAATCCGCTCATAGCCAAATTAGAACACGTTCTAGTTCAGGACGGAACCGGTATGAGGAATTGCGAGACCAGCCAACCCGGATGCGCGCCGGTGTGCACCACACCGGTCTGCACGAGAACCGTTCGCACCGTGCCGTTCCCGAGATCACGCAGCCGGATCCGCCACATGGGCGGGAAACTCGCCACCTCACCGTCGCCCCACATGCGGCGGAAGTCGGGGTAGCGGCTCAGTCCGTCGAGCAGTTCCGCGAAGGTCTCCGCGCCGCCGAAGCCGCCCACCGCCAACCGGAAGGCCCGCACCGACACGGTCGTGTCGGCCTCCCAGTCGACCATCGCCCGGCGGGCGAGCTCGCAGCCGAACAACCAGTGGAATTGATTGACGCCCTGCCCCATTCCGGGGAACGCGCGCTCCCAGCCGGGGTTGCAGGCCAGCACGCAGCCGCCGACCGCGGTGATCGCGGCGGGCAGGGGCCGATCCAGTAGCTCGCGGAGTTCGGGGGTGACGGCGGCCCGCAGCTCGTCCAGCGGCGGGCAGCCGGAGACGGTGAGCCCGGCCAGATCCCGCAACTGCCGGCGGTCCTCGATCGAGAGGGGGTCGACGCGATCGAGATACCGGATGATCGCGTCGAGAACCTCCCGGGTGGGACGGTCGCGCGCACCCTTCTCCAAATGCGTGATGTAGCTGGAGCTCACGCCCGCATTGAATGCGAGACGTTCGCGCGACACCTTGCGGGAATCGCGTACGGAACGCAATACCGGACCGAGCGCCGGAACAGCCGGTGCGCCATTGCCTTCGCCATCGTCCGCGCCCTTGTCATTGTCTATCGATGTATCGATTGCCACGCCGAGCTCCTCCAGATATTCGCCCGTGTGCACCCTGGCGAGAATCCAGGTTCATCCGACGTTTCGATACTGACAGAAAACCGACTGACCTGCATGTACGTGTCCTAGACAACAGTTCTCCGACCGGCATCAATGAATGCGCTCAGTGACGAGAACTACATTTCCCGAGCGGAAAGAACTGAATTAGTTGCACCCGGACAACAATTCCGACCGGTCGAATTGAATGGATGATTCAGAGCGCGACAATCACATTTCACAGGCTCACCCTGAGATATCCAGCGGCGCTGAACAATTGAACCTGAACCGCATATTGCGCCAGTCGTGCAGTTGTAGCATTCGATGCGGGATCACCGGGTGAGGCTGGGGGCCGGAGCGCCGCTGCTGAGGACGCCCCGCCTGACGGGTGTTCCAAATGTGGACGCCGTCGACCAGTCCGGGCAACCCTCGGTCTGCTGGTACGGCGGCACCTCACAGAGCGGCAGCAAGATCACGGTCACCCCGACCTTCGGATGACCTGATCGGCCCGCCGCGGACCACCGGCCGCGGCGGGCCGGATCCGCGTCAGTCGAAGATGCCTCCGCGTCAGTCGAAGATGATGACCTGGCGCAGGGCGTGGCCGGCGGCCAATTCGTCCATGGCGTGGTTGATGTCGTCGAGGCGGATGCGGGAGGAGACGAGGCGCTCGACCGGGAGGGTGCCCTCGCGCCACATGCGGACGAATTCGGGGATGTCGCGGGCGGGGACGGCGGAGCCGAGGTAGCTGCCGACGATGGTGCGGCCCTGCGCCACCAGGGCCAGCGGGGAGATGCTGGCGCGGGCGTCGGGGGCGGGCAGGCCCACGGTGACCGTGGTGCCGCCGGGAGCCGTTGCGGCCACGGCGGTTTCGAAGGCGCGGATGTTTCCGGCGGCCTCGACGACGACTTCGGCCTGGATGTTGTCGGCGGCGATCTGCTGCGGGGTGTAGGCGGCGGTCGCGCCGAGTTCCAGTGCGGTCTTCAGCTTCTCGGGGACGGTGTCCACCGCGATGACCTCCTGGCCGGTGCTCGCGCGCAGGGAGGCGGCCACCAGCACCGCGGCCATGCCGACGCCGCCGAGACCGACCACCATGATGCGGTCCCGCGGGCCGGGCTGGGCCGAATTCAGCAGTGCGCCACCACCGGTGAGGACGGCGCAGCCGAGGACGGCGGCCACCTCCGGAGGCACGTCGTCGTCGACGGGGACCACCGAATGACGGTCGACGACGGCATGGGTGGCGAAGCCCGAGACGCCCAGATGGTGATGGACCTCCACACCGTCACGGAGCAAACGCCGTCCGCCCGCGAGGAGTTCGCCCGCGTTGTTGGCGAGACTACCGGGCTCGCACGGGGTGCGGCCGTCGGTGGCGCAGCCCGCGCAGGAGCCGCAGCGGGGCAGGAAAGTCATGATGACGCGCTGGCCGACACGCAAGTCGGAGTCGCCGGGGCCGAGCGCCTCGATGCGGCCCGCGGCCTCGTGGCCCAGCAGCATGGGGACCGGGCGGACGCGGTTGCCGTCCACCACGGACAGATCGGAATGGCACAGCCCCGCGGCCTCGATCCGGACCAGCAGCTCACCCGGGCCGGGTTCGCCCAGGTCCAGCTCGCTGATGGTGATCGGCTTCGAATCGGCGAAGGGCGTCGACGCCCCGATCTGTTCCAGGACGGCACCACGAATCCTCATGCGCCCGACGCTACTCCATCGCACCTTCCCAGACAGTCCGGAATCTGATTCCATGGAGCCGGACAGGAGCACACATGACCACTTCGCTGACCACCGGCAACCGCGCCTTCAACCAGGTGGTGACGCGGTTCTGGGGCAAGGTCGCCCGCGCCTACGACACCGCCGCCCTGCAACACCTCGTCTACCGCCCGCCGCAGGATCAGATGGTCGCCGAGCTGCGCGCCGCCGGCTCCCGGCGGATCGCCGACATCGGCTGCGGCACCGGCATTCTCACCACCCGCATCCAACGCGAGCTGCGGCCCGACGCCGTCTACGGCGTGGACGCCTCGGCGGGCATGCTGGAGCAGGCCCGCGCCCGCTCGGCCGAGGTCCGGTGGCGGCATTCCGCCGCCGAGCATCTCCCCTTCGACGACGGCGCGCTGGACGCGGTCGTCACCACCAGCGCCTTCCACTTCTTCGACCATCCGGCGGCGCTGCGCGAATTCCATCGGGTGCTGACACCCGGCGGCCTGGTGGCCATCGCGACCATGCATCCCTCCGGTGCGGCGTCGCGCCCGATCCAGCAGCTGACCCGCAGCCCGCGCTTCCCCGCGCACGCGCCGTCGCCGCGCGAGACCCGCGCCCTGCTGACCGGCGCCGGTTTCGAGGTCGTCGATCAGCGCAAGGTCGCGCGGCCGCTGCCGTCGTGGCTGATCCCGGACGTCATCACCGTCGGCACGCGGCGCTGACCGTCACGTCCCCGGGTTGTCGCCGCCGCGGAAACACACGGTGAGTTCGAGCTTTCGCCAGATCACCCAGACCGCGCCGCGGCCGTCCCGGGGACAGGACGCGCCCGAGGTGGCGTTGGCCAGCACGGCGGTGGCCTGGACGATGTGCTCGCCGGACGTCGCGCAGTCGACCTTCGACGGGGTCTCCATGGCGGTGGTGTCGTAGCAGACGCCGGTGCGCCAGTCGAAGGTCAGGCACAGGTGGTAGCGCGGCTTGCCGGTCTTGTCCTTCGGGGCGGAATCGAGCGTGTAGAGCGGGTCGGTGCACGGGTCGGGGCCGTTCTGCAGCACCCGGTAGTTCGCGTCCACCGAATCGCAGTCCGACGGTTCGGGTGTGCCCGCCTTCCAGGTCGGGGTGCCCGAGGCATCCCTGGCTCGCTCGATGGGGACCTCGACGCAGTCCCCCGGCTTCAGGGACGCCATGGGATCGGGGGCGGCGGGTTTGGCCGAAGTGGTCGGCCCGCCGGCCTGCACGAGTTCGGGTGGCGCGCCGATGGGGTTGCCCGCGACGGTTTCCCGGGTCATGGGTGAGAGGGTGGCCGTCACCGCCGCGAACGCGAGGATCCAGCCGGTCGCCGCGCAGGCCAGGGCGCTCGCCCGCTGCCGCTTCGATGCCGCTCCGGCCCGGCTCCCGAGAGCCGCGGCCAGGCAGAGCAGCAGAACCGCTGCCGCGACAACCCAGCCGACGCCGTGGCTCCCCACCACCAACCCCTTCAACTCCGCTCGTCTGCAAGCTATCCCACGGCCGAGTTCCGGGCAAAACGGGCGACGAGCCCGGCTGGTTCAGGAGGCGAGTTCGGAGGCGGATTCGGCCAGCACCGGCGGCCACGGGGTCGGGGAGATATGGGACGGCTTGGTCGCGGGGCTCTCGTCCCAGTCGAAGTGGACACCGACCCACGCCTTGGGGCGGTCGAAACTGACCTCGCGCGCATCGAAGGCGGCGCGGCGGAAGGAGATGTCGCCGAAGAAGTCACCCCCGGCGAAGACCACCTTGCGGCCCCCGAAGACGGTGTCGGCGAAGGAGACCGTGCCGTGGTACTCGGTGCGCGCGAACGACACTTCCTGGGTACGGCCGGTACGCCAGCGGATCTGCGTGCCCAGGTGGGCACAGTCGAAGGAGCTGGACTCGGTGTAGAAGCGGGAATCGGCGAAGGTGACTCGCGCGCCGGTGAATTCCGCACCCGTGAAGGTGACGCGCTCGCCGTCGAACACCGCGCGCTCGAACGTGGTCTGGTCGGCGGCGAAGACGGCGTTGGCGAAGCTGGTCCGCTCCCCCGCGAACGTGGTGCGGTCGAACGCGGTTCGCGTGCCCCGGAATTCGGCGCCCTCGAAGCTGCCGCCGCTGCCGAAGGTGGCCTCGGCGAAGGTGGCGGCGGTGTCGTCACGGTCGGCGCGGTCCACGGCGGTGTGGGCGAAGACGGCGCGGTCGAAGACGGCGGCGCTGCGGAAGATGGCCCCGCGGAACGTGACCCGCTTGCCGAGGAACCGCGCCTGCTCGAAGGTGACCGTGCGGCCGCTCAGGAACATGGCGTTGGTGAAGCGGGTATTGCGGCCCGCGAAGACGGCGTAGCGGAAGTCGGCGTTCTCGAAGACGGCGTCGGTGAAGTCGAAATCGCAGGAGCTCCAGCGGGTCTCGGCCGAGGGGCGCAGATGTTCGGCGATCACCCGGACGATGGTGTCGCGGACCTGCCGGTCGTTCTGTCGGTAGGTGTACACCCGTTCGACGGCGGTGCCGTGGTCCTCGATGCGCTGAGACTTGGAGACCAGGTGGCTGGCGCCCTCCTCCGGCTGGTACGGCAGCCGCAGGTAGCCGCACAGCACGTCCACGCACTGCTGGCGCCGCCAGCGCGCGGAGAACTCGTCGGCGACCCCGGCCATGGCGTAGACCCCGGCGATGCGCACCGCCACATCCGGGTCGCCGAGCTGACCGGCGGCGGCCCCGAAGACCTCGGCGAAGCGGCCACGCTCGGCATCGCGCTGCTTGCGGTAGGCCACCACCAGCGCGACCGCGCCGCCGATGCCCGCCGCCACCGCGAGCGAAATCCGGCTCAGATCCAGCTGATTCGGCGTCTCGGCCTTGGCGCCGAGGAAATGCCACAGCCCCCACCAGGTGAGGCCCGCGATGGCGAGCCCGCCCGTCACGGCGGCCAGGACCGACACCAACAGACCCGATCGGTGTACCGTCCGGCTCACCACCCCACCGAACCTCCACCGCCGCATAGCCGAAGAATAGCGATCCGGGACGCGTCACGCATCGGATGCGGCAATTCCACCCGACTTCGCGCACCCGAAAAACCGGGCATCGCAATCCGTTTCGCCCGGAATGCCGCGTCCGCCCCGGACATGTGGGGTCACCGGGGCGGACGGGTTGTGCGGACGGGTTGTTCCGAGAACGTGGACCGCAGCGCGACAGTCAGTCGACAGCCGCGGTGGCCACCACGGCTGCCGCGGCCTCGACGTTGCGACGCAAGCCGATCCCGGCCGCGCCCAGGCAGGCCAGCGCGACCACCGCGACGAACCACGGGAAGACCGTGCTCAGCCCCCACGTGGTGGCCGCCCAGCCCGCCAGCACCGTCGGCACCGCCATGGCCGAGTAGGCCAGCAGGTAGTAGGCCGACATGGTCTCGCCCCGCTTGTGTTGCGGCACAACGTTGGACAGGTGCCGCAGCGATCCGCCGAAGCCCAGGCCGAAGGTGCCGCCCAGCGCGAGCCCGGCCAGCAGCACCAGCACCCAGTTGTGGGTGTCGAGCGCCGGAATGGTGAGCAGCAGCGCGATCGCCATGCCGATGTCGCCCGCGATGGCCGCGCGGCGCGCCGGGATGCCGCCCGCGACGGCCTGGGCGAGTGCGCCCGCGGTCGCCGTGGAAGCCACCACCGCGCCGCCGAACACCAGATTGTGGATGCCGGTCTCGGCCGAGGCCAGCGAGGGGTACAGCGACAGCAGCACGCCCAGCACCGACCAGGCCGCCATCACACCGAGCGCGGAGAACCAGAAGTCAGCGCGGATCTCCTGCGGCACAGCCGGTTTGGCGATGGTGATGCGCTGCTTCCGCCGCGCCGCGTGCGGTTCCCGCAGCGCCAGCACGCCCGCGGCGATCAGCAGGCACACCAGCGTGATCACCACGTACGGCGTCCGCAGCGGATGCGGCGCGTACTGGGCCAGCACCGCCGACCCCAGGATCGCCACGGCCATACCGACATTGAAGGCGACCCCGGACAGCTGACCCGACCGCGCGCCCGCCTGCGGGCGCAGGTCCAGCAGCGCCGCCGCGCCCGCCACCACGATCGCGCCGACCGCGGCCCCGTGCAGCGCCCGCGCCAGCAGCAGCATGGCCACATTGTCGGCGAACAGGAACACCACCAGGCCGACGATCATGGTCGCGAACGCGCCGAGCAGGACCGGCTTGCGGCCCACCACATCCGAGATCCGGCCCGACACGAGGACCGCGCCGAGCGCGGCCACGGCGTAGACGGCGAACACGAATGTGGTGGTGAGCGGAGAGAAATGCCAGCTGCGTTGATAGAGCGCGTAGAGCGGCGCGGGCGCGCCCGAGACGCCGAGCGCCACACCACTGGCGGCGAGGACGAGCGCGTACGCCCAGCTCTGAGTGCCCTGTTCCGCGCTGGTCTCCACCGCTGTTGCCGATGCCATCCCGGCCTCCATCAGGTAAGTTTGAATCTTATCGAACTCACCGTAGTCAAGGTTCGACAGTTATCAAACTAGTTTTCCCGTGAGGTAGGTCATGACCGACACCGACGCGCTGCCCGCCGTGGCCCCGCTCCCCGCGGTGCTCGGCGCGCTCCAGGACCCGGTCCGCCTGGAAATCGTCCGCCGCCTGGCCGAAGCCGGCGTCCCCATCCGCTGCAGCCTCACCTACGACGGCGTCAGCAAATCCACCGCCGCCCACCACTTCAAGATCCTGCGCGAAGCGGGCGTCACCGAACGCGTCACCATCGACGGCAACACCCACCTACGCCTGCGCGCGGACGACCTCGACGTCGCCCTCCCCGGCCTGCTCCCCGCCGTCCTCGCCGCCGCGAACCGCGAACACGCACCGGAGTAGCCGGCCACCGCGCGAGGCGATCAACCGCGCGCCCCCGCCGACGCGGGCATTCTGATCACGGTCGGCGCCATTCCCCGCGGGTGGGCCACCGACGCCGACGGTGTCGACTCCCCGGCCTTGCCGACGGTGTCGACTCCCCGGCCTTGCGGGCGCTGGTCGATGAACTCACCGACCTGATGAACGCCTACAACCACGAGGGCACCGATGTCGCCCGACCCTGCTCGGCGAAGGACAGCAGCCAACGTCCCGGACACGTGGAAGCGACAGGGAACCGGCCGCGCCCGTCGAGGTTTCGACGACGCGCCACAGCGGCGGCGCGGGTCGCGCTCGGGCCTGATGCCCGCGATCGGTCAGGACTGGGTGAGCGGCAAGGACTTCCACCAGTCGACGACACCGCTCGGGGTGGTGGGGATGCCGCGGGTGTACATGAGGAACTTCTCGCGCTTGGGGTCGTCGAAGAAGGAGGTGGCGAAGACCGTGGACGGGACGTCGGCGGTGGCGTCGAAGCGGTGGTTGACGTACTGCTTCGAGCCGCAGAACTCCTTGAAGGTCAGATCCTCCAAAGCGCTTCCGGCGGGGCGGATCCGGCGGGCCGCCGAGCGCGCCACCGCGGCGGAATCGTAGGCGAAGACGATGTACTCGCGGACTTCGTGGTCGGCGGAGTACTGGCAGTCCCAGGCCGCGGCCCAGCCCTCGAAGGCGAACGGCGGCAGGAAGTCCTTGGTGTCGTGATCGACCACGCGGCAGCTGGCCGAGTTGAATCCCGAGCCCAGTTCCGGAGAACGCGGCACGAGCCCCGGGAAAGCCGCACTGATCTGGGCGATCTCAGCCGCGGCCGCCTTCGGCTTGGCGCCGCGGCCGGACGGGCTCATGACGAACACCACCACGCCGAGCGCGACCGCCAGACCCACGCTCATCATCACCAGCATGCGCAGGCCGCCCAGCCACCGGCCCGTACCCGGAGCGGTCATCCGCGGTGGCGGCGACTGATGCCGGTCCGTGCGCGGCCCGAACAGGGCGGGAATGTCGGTCAGCCGGCCCGAACGCACCGCCGTCGATGACGGAATCCGCCGTGCCCCGGTCGTTTCCGCTGGCGAGGTCCGACGCGCCCCGGCGGCGTCCGGCTGGTGTGCTCGCCGGGCTCCGGTGACCTCCGAGGGATGAACTCGCCGCGCGCCCGTGGTCTCCGAGGGATGCACACGTCGCGCGCCCGTGGTCTCCGACGGGTGCACCCGCCGCGCCCCGGTGGTCTCCGACGGATGTCTTCGGCGCGCAGCGGAATCCGGCTGCGATCCGCGTCGCGCCCCCGACGCCTCGGCCTGCTGTCCCGGCCAGACCGCGGGTGCGTCCGGCTGCTGCGCCCGACGCATCGCCGACGTGTCGGACGGCTTCCCGGGCCGGGCCGCCGGTGTGTTCGACTGCTGGCTCCGCCGTGCCCCCGAGGAGTCGGGCTGCTGCCCGGGCCAGGGTGGCGGCGTATCGGACTGGTGCCCCCGCCGCACCGCGGTGGGGTCCGATTGCTGCCATCGACCCGCCGGTGAATCCGCTTGCTCCGCTCGCGAACCCGGCGCGTTCCGGATCCCCCGGCGGCCGGTGGACGGCGCGGCGGCCCGTCGTGCGGACGGATCCGCGCCTCGGCGGCGCGGCGGTGCGTGGGCACTCTCGACCGCGACGCCCTCGGCGAGCGCTCGTTGCGCGGCCGCCGCGAATTCCGAACAGGTCGGGTACCGGTCGTCGGGGTTCTTGGCCAGAGCGCGGGCCAGGACCGGATCCAGGGTCGCGGGCAGGTCGGGTCGCAGGCCGGCGATCGGGGGCGGGTTGTCGTACAGGTGGGCTTTGACGATCGCGCCGAGGTCGTTCGCGCGGAAGAGCGGAACCCCGGTCAGCAATCGGAACAGGGTGCAGGCCAAGGAGTATTGGTCGGCGCGATGGTCGACCGGCTGATTCTGCAGCTGTTCGGGGGAGGCGTAGGCCAGGGTCGCCATGACCGAGCCGGAGCCGGTGAGGCGGCCGGTGTCCTCCTGTAGCCGGGCGATGCCGAAGTCGGTGAGCAACACCCCCGCCTGCTGTTCGCGGGTCTCGCGCGCCAGCATGATGTTGGCGGGCTTGACATCTCGGTGCAGCACGCCGACGCGATGCGCGTAGTCGAGGGCGTCGGCGGTGGCGGCGACGATCTCGACGGCGCGCTCGGCGGTCATGTCGGTGACCGATTCGGCTTCGATGCCGTCGACGTACTGCATGGCGATCCACAGTCGCCCGTCCTCGACGCCGCGGTCGTAGACGGTGACCACACCGGGGTGATTCAGCCGGGCCGCGAGGTCGGCCTCGCGTTCGAATCGAGCGTGAGTCTCGCTGTCGCCGTGGTACTCCGCGTTCAACAGCTTCAGTGCGATCCAACGCGGCAGGCGTGGATGGCGCGCCAGGTACACCGCACCCATCCCGCCGCGTCCGAGCTCACGTTCGATGACATACCCGGCGAAGTTCTCACCTGGTTCGACCACGACCCCTCCCATTCCGGCGAGGTGATCATAGCCACAAACGGGCATACCTCACCGTCGGCTGGAGATTACCGCCGAGTAAGTATTTCAGCCGACCAGATTCCGGACGGCCGAGGGCAGGTCGCGGGTGCGCCGATACGGTCCGGCCACCGCCGCCCCGAACGGTCGCGCCAACAAGCTCGTCGCGATCGAGGACACCTCCTCGGTGGTGACTTCGTCGATGCGAGCGAGGGTTTCGGACACACTGCGGTGATTGCCGTAGCTGAGCTCCGAGCGCCCGATCCGGTTCATCCGCGATCCGGAGTCCTCGAGCCCCAGCACCAGGCCCCCGCGCAGCGAACCCTTGGCGCGAGCGCATTCGGCGTCGGTGATGCCGTCGGCCGCCACCTCCTCGAGCACGCCGTGCGCCAGAGCGGCTACGCGACCGAGGTTTTCGGGCTGGCAGCCCAGGTACACCGAGAACGCGCCGGTGTCGGCGAAGGTGTCGACACTGGAGTACACCGAGTACGCCAGCCCGCGCTCCTCCCGAATGCGCTGGAACAGCCGCGAACTCAGGCCGCCGCCGAGCACGGTGTTGAGGATCGACAGCGGCCAGCGCTTCTCACCCTCGTGCCGCCCGAAGGCGCGGGTGCCGAACACCAGGTGCGCCTGCTCGCTGTCCCGGTTGATGCGGATCAGTTCCGGATTGCCGCGCGGGCGGAACCTGCCCTCGCGGCGCGGCGCCGGTTCCAGTCCGGTCTCGAGCCGATTCTCGAAGGCGCGGAACACCAATTCGACGACGTGCTCGTGCTCGATATTGCCCGCGACCGCCACCACCATCCGGTCGGGCCGGTAGCGGCGCAGGTGGAACGAGCGCAGCTGGTGCGCGCCCATGGCCTCGATGGTCTCGACACTGCCGATCACCGGGCGCCCGATCGGGTGGTCGCCGAACAGCGCGGTCAGGAACGCGTCGCCGACCATGTCCTCGGGATCGTCGTCGCGCATGGAGATCTCCTCCAGCACCACCTGCCGCTCCACGTTCACGTCCTCGGCGCGGCACAGCCCGTTGAGCACCACGTCGCTGACCAGGTCCACCGCCAGCGGCAGGTCCTCGTCGAGCACGTGGGCGTAGTAGCAGGTCTGTTCCTTCGCGGTGAACGCGTTGAGCTCGCCGCCGACCGCGTCCATGGCCTCGGCGATGTCCAGGGCCGAGCGCGAGGGCGTGGCCTTGAAGAGCAGATGCTCGAGGAAATGCGCGGCGCCGGCCACGGTCGGACCCTCGTCGCGCGAACCGACACCCACCCATACGCCGATCGAGGCCGAGCGCACGCCCGGCACATGCTCGGTCACGACCCGCAGACCGCCGGGCAGGACGGTCCGGCGCACTCCGATATCCATTGCGGGAGACTCGTTCCGGTCGATCGCCAGCGCAGAACCCCCCTGCTCCAAGTTGCGGAGCAAGGGGGCGTTGTTCTGCGCGGAGTCCTTCGCGGTGCGCGCGGAACCCGCGCGCACCGCGGACTGCTTCTTCGTCACAGAGAAATGATTACTCTGCGTTCGCGTCGACCGCAGCCGAGGTCGCGGAGTTGTCCGAATCCTCGTCGATCGGAACCAGCGAGATCTTGCCGCGGTTGTCGATGTCGGCGATCTCGACGCGGATCTTGTCACCCACGTTGACCACGTCCTCGACCTTGGCGACGCGCTTGCCGTTGCCCAGCTTCGAGATGTGGACCAGACCGTCGCGGCCCGGGAGCAGCGACACGAACGCGCCGAAGGCGGTGGTCTTGACGACCGTGCCCAGGAAGCGCTCGCCGACCTTCGGCAGCTGCGGGTTGGCGATGGCGTTGATCGCGTCGATCGCGGCCTGCGCCGACGGGCCGTCGGTCGCACCGACGAACACGGTGCCGTCATCCTCGATGGAGATGTTGGCGCCGGTGTCCTCGGTGATCTGGTTGATCACCTTGCCCTTGGGTCCGATCACCTCGCCGATCTTGTCGACCGGGATCTTGATGGCGGTGACGCGCGGAGCGTAGGGGCTCATCTCGTCCGGGGTGGCGATGGCCTCGGCCATCACGTCCAGGATGGTGTCGCGGGCGTCCTTGGCCTGGTTCAGCGCGCCGGCCAGCACCTGCGACGGGATGCCGTCGAGCTTGGTGTCCAGCTGCAGGGCGGTGACGAACTCGCGGGTACCGGCGACCTTGAAGTCCATGTCGCCGAAGGCATCCTCGGCGCCGAGGATGTCGGTGAGGGCCACGTAGCGGACCTCGTCCTCACCCTTGTCGTTCTTCACGGTGTCCGACACCAGGCCCATGGCGATACCGGCGACGGGGGCCTTCAGCGGCACACCGGCGTTCAGCAGCGACAGGGTCGAGGCGCAGACCGAGCCCATCGAGGTGGAACCGTTGGAGCCCAGCGCCTCCGACACCTGACGGATGGCGTAGGGGAACTCCTCCTGCGAGGGCAGCACCGGCATCAGGGCGCGCTCGGCGAGAGCGCCGTGGCCGATCTCGCGACGCTTGGGCGAGCCCACGCGACCGGTCTCACCGGTGGAGAACGGCGGGAAGTTGTAGTGGTGCATGTAGCGCTTGGAGGTCTCCGGGCCGAGCGAGTCGACCTGCTGCGCCATCTTCACCATGTCGAGGGTGGTGACGCCCAGGATCTGGGTCTCGCCACGCTCGAACAGCGCCGAACCGTGGGCGCGCGGCACCACGGCGACCTCGGCCGAGAGCGCGCGGATGTCCGCGAGGCCACGACCGTCGATGCGGAAGCTGTCGGTCAGGATGCGCTGGCGGACCAGCTTCTTGGTGACCGAGCGGAAGGCCGCGCCCAGCTCCTTCTCGCGACCGGCGAAGGACTCGGCCAGCTCGGAGAGCACGGCCAGCTTGATCTCGTCGGTGCGCTCGTCGCGCTCCTGCTTGCCCGCGATGGACAGCGCCTCGTTCAGCTCACGCTTGGCGGTGCCCTCGACGGCCTCGTAGGCGTCGGGCTGGTACGGCAGGAAGATCGGGAACTCTTCGGTCGGCTTGGCCGCCAGGGCGGCCAGGTCGGCCTGCGCCTTGCACAGGCGGGCGATGAACGGCTTGGCGGCCTCGAGGCCTTCGGCCACAACGATTTCCGTCGGGGCGGAGGCGCCGTCGGCGATCAGGGCCAGCACGTTGTCGGTGGCCTCGGCCTCGACCATCATGATGGCGACGTCACCGTCGACCACGCGGCCGGCGACGACCATGTCGAACACGGCGTTCTCGAGCTGCTCGACGGTCGGGAACGCGACCCACTGGCCCTCGATCAGGGCGACGCGCACGCCGCCGACCGGGCCGGAGAAGGGCAGGCCCGCGATCTGGGTGGACGCCGAGGCGGCGTTGATCGCGACCACGTCGTACAGATCCTTCGGATCCAGCGACATGACGGTCACGACGACCTGGATCTCGTTGCGCAGGCCGTCGACGAACGACGGGCGCAGCGGCCGGTCGATCAGGCGGCAGGTCAGGATCGCGTCGGTGGAGGGGCGGCCCTCACGACGGAAGAACGAGCCGGGGATGCGGCCCGCGGCGTACATGCGCTCCTCGACGTCCACCGTCAGCGGGAAGAAATCGAACTGGTCCTTGGGCTGCTTGGAGGCCGTGGTGGCCGAGAGCAGCATGGTCTCGTCGTCGAGGTAGGCGACCACGGAACCCGCGGCCTGCTTGGCCAGGCGTCCGGTCTCGAAACGGATGGTGCGAGTACCGAAGGCGCCGTTGTCGATCAGGGCGACGGACTCGAAAACGCCGGGCTCGACCTCGGCGGCGGAACTGGTCTGGGTGTCGGACATCTTTGTTATCTCAACCTCTCGTCTTCGCCGGATCCGGCACGTGTTCGTTCACGTGCCCACCGGCAGGCAAGCCGTACCCGGCATGGGCGCGCGGCAGCCCTCGTGGCTGCCGCAACGCACACCCGGCCGGTATCCCCTTGGATACGGCGACGCGGAGGCGGTCATCGATCGAAGCCCTCCGGGCGCGCATGGTTCATCTCATACTTCGCGCCCCGAAAAGCCACTACCGAAGACCGACGCCACGCGACGGGTGCATACGGCTCGTGTCGGCGTATATCCGGCCGTGTCCCCCCTCGTGGGGAACCTCCGGCCACATATACGAAAGGCCAACGAGAAGGATTCTATGCCTCCTCGTTGGCCGGTTCGTCAACTACCTCCGCTCACCAGGTGTGTCACCTCGTGGGCCGAGGGGTCCGCGGCTGGAATCAGCGACGCAGGCCGAGACGCTCGATCAGCGAACGGTAGCGGTTGATGTCCTTGTCCTGCAGGTACTTCGACAGCCGCTTGCGACGACCGATCAGCGCCATCAGACCGTGGCGGGTGTGGTGGTCGTGCTTGTGCTTCTTGAGGTGCTCGGTGATGTCGGCGATCCGCTTCGACAGCAGCGCGATCTGCGCCTCCGGGGAACCGGTGTCCTTCTCGTGGACGCCATACTCGGCGAGGATGGCCGACTTCTGCTCGGTGGTGAGAGCCACAGATACTCCTTGTTTCAGACCGCGCTCGGAGGAGGCCGGGACAACCCGGCCCGGGCAGCCGCCGCGGACCGCAGCAAACCCGACGTGACAGCCTACCGGAGGCGATACTGTCGCGGAAATCGGCCCTGGCGCGGCCTAGTCGTCGGCCTCGCCGCCGAGTACCTTGCGGGCCTGATCGCAGTCGCGGCGGATGGCCTCGACCAGTTCCTCGATCGACTCGAACTTGCGCATGCCGCGCAGCTGCTCGACGAAGTCGACGGCCACGTGCTTGCCGTAGAGGTCGGCGTCGAAGTCGAGGATATGGGGCTCGACGGTGCGGTTGCGGCCGTCGAAGGTCGGGTTGGTGCCGACCGAGATGGCGGTCATGTGGCGGGTGCCCGCCAGCGGGTCGCCGGGCTCGAGGACAGTGAACCAGCCCGCGTACACGCCGTCGGCGGGGATGGCGGCATGCATGGTGGGGGCCACGTTGGCGGTCGGGAAGCCCAGACCCTTGCCGCGACCGTCGCCGTGCACGACCACGCCCTCGACGCGGTGCGGGCGGCCCAGCGCCTCGGCGGCGGCGCCCACATTGCCCTCGGACAGGCAGCCGCGGATGTAGGTGGAGGAGAAGGTGACCGCGTGCTCGCCCAGCAGCTGCACGCCGTCGACCTCGAAGCCGTAGCGGTTGCCCAGCTCCCGCATGGTGTCGAGGGTGCCGGCGGCCTGCTTGCCGAAGGTGAAGTTGTCGCCCACCACGACCTCGGACACGTGCAGGCGGTTCACCAGCAGTTCCTCGACGTACTCCTCGGGGGTGAGCTTCATGAAGTCGCGGGTGAACGGCATGACCACGAACACGTCGATGCCGAGTTCCTCGACCAGTTCCGCGCGCCGGTCCAGGGTGGACAGCTGCGGCGGATGCGTTCCCGGGCGCACCACGTCCACCGGATGCGGGTCGAAGGTCATCAGCACCGACGGAACGCCGCGCACCGCAGCGGATTTCACCGCGCGGCTGATCAGCTGGGTATGCCCGCGGTGCACGCCGTCGAACACCCCGATGGTGAGGACACACCGGCCCCAGTCCGCGGGCATCTCCTCGAGGCTTCGCCATCTCTGCACACCGGAAGCCTACGCAAAGCGCGTCTCGGACAATATTCCGCCGTGCGGAAGTCCACGGCCGGAAGCATGCCCGTCACCGTGTGTTCACCGGTCCGGGGCGCTCGGCGGCGGGTGCCTCTACCAGCGAGCGCGCCGATGTGTGAAACCGCGCGGCATGTGCCTAAGCTCGGTTACGTGCCCGGAAAACGAGACATCGCCACCCGCCGCGAGCTGGCCGATCCGTCCGCACCTTCCGCACCCCACGGGACCACCCTCACCGCCGCGAGCGGGGCGTCCAGCGTCGCACCGGTGCTGTCGTCGGTGGCCCAGGACTATCTGAAAGTGATCTGGACCGCGCAGGAGTGGTCGCAGGAGAAGGTGTCGACGAAGCTGCTGGCCGAGAAGATCGGCGTGTCGGCGTCGACGGTGTCCGAGGCGGTCCGCAAGCTGGCCGATCAGGGTCTGGTCGAGCACGCCCGGTACGGGGCCATCACCTTGACCGAGGACGGGCGGCGGGCCGCCATCGCCATGGTGCGGCGGCACCGGCTGATCGAGACGTTCCTGGTCAACGAGCTCGGCTACGGATGGGACGAGGTGCACGACGAGGCCGAGGTGCTCGAGCACGCGGTGTCGGAGACCTTGATGGAGCGAATCGACGCCAAACTCGGGCATCCCGACCGGGATCCGCACGGCGACCCGATCCCGTCGGTGGACGGGGCGGTGCCGACTCCCCCGGCCCGGCAGCTCAGCGATTTCGGGGCGGGTGAATCCGGGCGGGTGGCACGGATTTCCGATTCCGATCCGGCGATGCTGCGGTACTTCGATTCGCTGGGCATCGCGTTGGATACGCCGATCGCGGTGGTGGAGCGGCGCGACTTCGCGGGGACCATCGCGGTGCGGGTGCAGGAGCGGACCATCGATCTGGGCAGCATCGCCGCCGAAGCCATCTGGCTGAGCGAAGCCCACTGACGCTTCGGATCGAGGGTCAGTACTCGCCCTTGATGACGAAGAAGGACCCTCGAATGGTGCCCGCCAGCTTCGACTTCTGCCGGGCGAATTTGAACGAGTCCAGCTCCTCGGGGATTTCCATGCCGTCGGAGAGTTTGAATCCGACGGCGCGCTTGCCGGAGTCCTCGAGGGTGTACATCACGTTGATCGACAGGCCGCTCTCGTAGAAGACATAGGCCATGCGAATGCCCTCGACCTCGAATTCCGTTGCCTCGAGCGGCTTCGACTCGATGACGATCCGGCGTTCGTCGGCGAGGATCTTGCTCACCCAGGCAATGGTCTTCTTCGCCCTGCTCGCGGGCTCGACCGTGAAGACGTGGTCGTATTTGTTCTTGAAGTAGCGGGCTTCGTTGGCCCGCAGGCCCGCCAGGGCGGGTGCGACCGGGGACGACTCCAGGCCGACGGTCGAGACCGTGGTGAAATCCACCGCATAGGACATGCCGAATCTCCTGAACGTGTCGGTCGTTTCGTGCCGGACCCTGCTCTCGAATTCTGCGCAATCCTAACTTCTTCGGACGGCTGTCCCGGTTAACCCGCGCCCGAGAGGTCCGATAAGTACTCTTTGCCGCGGCATCACCCAGATGCCGGTGCAGCACAGCCATATCCGAAGGACCCGCATGAAGCGCGCATTCGTCACCGGCGCGGCCGCCGCCGCCCTCACCCTCGGCACCGTGGCCTCGGCCGCCGCCGCTCCCCTCACCCTCGAGCCCGCCGCTCCCGCCCCGGTCGCGGACAGCGGCAGCGGAGGCGGAGGCAGCGTCGGCGTCCTGGAGTACGCCTACCAGCACGGCGGCATCCCCGAACTGGCGAGCAATCTGCTCAGCTACGCCCTGCTCTCCCCCTCCGCGGTGGCGTGCGGGCTGTCGGTGGACTGCACCCACATCACCCTCTGACCAGCGCCCGGCACCGGCTCACACCAGCCGGTGCCCGCCGTCCACGTGCGCCACGGTCCCGGTGACGAACGCGCTCTTCAGCAGCGAAACCACCGCCACCGCAATATCTTCCGGCTGGCCCAGCCGCCGCGCGGGCAACTTCTCCGCCATCGCCCGCCACCGCTCCTCCTTGTCCGGCCACGGCATCGCCTCCCAGATCCCGGTCATCACCCACCCCGGCGACACCGCGTTCACCCGCACCGGCGCCAACTCCACCGCGAGCGCCCGCACCAACCCCTCCAATGCCGCGTTCACCGCCGCCACCATCGCCCCACCCGCCGCCGGCCGATACGCCGCGATCCCGGAAACGACGGTGAGCGACCCGTTCTCGCCGAGCCGCGCGTGCTTGGCCAAGAGCATCGACCCGATCAGTTTCGTCTCGATGAACCCGCGCCCTTTCTCGAAATCGAAAGTGGCGATCGGCCCATACGTCCCCGCCACATCCGCCGCGGTACTGATCACATGGTCGACGGTCCCCACCGTCTCGAACACCCGCGAAACCTGCCGCTCATCAGAGACATCCGCCGCGACGGCACTGACCTTCCCGTCCCCCAACTCCCGCACGGCGTCGGCCAGCCGTTCTTCCGACCGCCCGACGATCACCACCTCGTACCCCTCCGAAAGCAGCGAATCGGCTATGGCGAACCCCATTCCCGATCCACCCCCCACCACAACCGCACGCCCGGCTCGCTGCCCAATCCCGTTATCCGTCATGCCATTCAGCCAACCGCCGCGAATGACCCCGGTCCACGACGCAGCACCGAACCCGCGTTAGCCCCGCACTAACACCCGAGGCCACCAGGTCTCGCAGGTCCGAGCACATCACGAAAGGTGACCCGAGGCTCCCCGGCAATCCCGATCCGCCGGGCCGCCGGAATGAGCCGCTCGGCAGCGAACCGCCGAAACGCCTCCTCCGACTCCCACACCTCGGCAGCCCGAATCCCGCTCTCCGTGGCCACGACCCACCCGAACAATCCCCCATCCGGCATCGGCCCACCGGCAGGCGCCCCCACCACCCCCATCACACATTCGTACTGTTCGAGAGTCACCCCATCGAACTCGATCTCCACCCCGACCACCACGTTCGATCCCCCCTTTCACCGCTCAGAAGCCTATTGGGCCAGACCACTCCCACCGGGGCACGCCCCGAAAGTCGGGGCGCTACAAGCCGCTTCGGACCTGGGCGAACAGCCGCGCATCCGAGAAGTACGGAGCGGAAAGCCGAAAGGCCCGCGCCGACTCGGAAGTCGGCGCGGGCGGAGGGGTCGGTCATGCGACGTGAAGGGCCTCGGTGATCTTGCGGGTCATTTCGGTGACGGCGGGGTGGGGGGTGGGGGTGGTTGCGGCGGCGGCTTCGAGGGCGGTCAGGACGGTGGTGCGGAAGTTGTCGGCTTCGGCGGGGTCCTGGTGGGTGAGGAGGGTGGTGGCGGTGGCGAGGGCGGGGAGGACCTGGTCGGCGAGCTGGGCGACGGTCTTGCCGGGGAGGTGGATGTCCTTGGACTTGGCGTTCAGCAGGTGGCCGACGGGGCCGGTGGCGGACAGCAGGGCGAGGGAGCCGGCGCTGGCGGCCTTGCTGGGCTTGGCGGAGGCGGCGGCCAGCACGGAGACGGCGCCGTAGGCGGCCGAGCGGATGGTGGCCTGGTCCTGGGCGGTGAGGGTGAGGGTGGCGGACATGGTGGGCTCCTTCGAAAGTTGTTGTGGTGGCTCCCGATCCGGTCTGGTTCGGGGCCGCATCTTGCTCGATGGGAGTACCTTGTCCGGCGTCGCTGACAGCGCACTGATGGCGGGCTGACGCGGTCGCTGACACGCATGTCGGTCGGTTCCGAAATTTGTCGGCGGTGGGTGTCGAGAATGGGCGGGTGGCTCCGTCCCAGGGGTGACAGACACATTCGACCGAGCTGGTCGGAGCGAACCTAGGGAGACATCATGGCCAAGTATCTGCTGCTCAAGCACTATCGGGGCGCACCGGCGGCGGTCAATGACGTGCCGATGGACCAGTGGACGCCGGAGGAGGTGACCGCGCATGTGCAATACATGCGGGACTTCGCGGATCGGCTGGAGCGGAGCGGGGAGTTCGTGGACGGGCAGGCGCTGGCGCAGACCGGGACATGGGTGCGGTACGACGGGGAGGGGCGGCCGCCGGTGACGGACGGGCCGTTCGCGGAGACGAAGGATCTGATCGCCGGATGGATGGTGATCGACGTCGACTCCTACGAGCGGGCGATCGAGTTGGCCGGGGAGCTGTCGGCGGCGCCGGGGGCGGGCGGGAAGCCGATTCACGAGTGGCTCGAGCTGCGGCCGTTCCTGAGCGAGTCGGCGGCGGCGACCGAGTGAACGAGGCGCTGCTGCGTGAGCTGGTCCCCGCGGTGATCGGCGTGCTCGTGCGCCGCGGGGCCGAGTTCGCGGCCGCCGAGGACGCGGTGCAGGAGGCGCTGATCCGGGCGTTGGAGACGTGGGAGGCCGATCCGCCGCGGGATCCGACCGGGTGGCTGGTCGCGGTCGCGTGGCGGAAGTTCCTGGATGCCGCGCGGGCCGAGACCTCGCGGCGGGGACGGGAACTCGCCGTGGAGGAGGAGCCCGCGACGGGGCCGGTATCCGCGACCGATGACTCGCTGTGGTTGTACTTCCTGTGCGCGCATCCCTCACTGTCGCCAGGATCGGCCGTGGCGTTGACGCTGCGGGCGGTCGGCGGGTTGACGACTCGGCAGATCGCGGCGGCCTATCTGGTGCCGGAAGCGACCATGGCGCAACGGATCAGCCGGGCGAAGCGGCGGATCACGGGGCAGCCGCTGGATCGGCCCGGCGATCTGGGGACGGTGTTGCGGGTGCTGTATCTGGTGTTCAACGAGGGTTACAGCGGGGATGTCGACCTGGCGGCCGAGGCCATCCGGCTCACGCGCCAGCTGGTCGCCGCGACCGAGGAGCCCGAGGTGTCGGGGCTGCTCGCGTTGATGCTGCTGCATCACGCGCGCCGCGCGTCCCGCACCGGGGCGGACGGCCGGCTGGTGCCGCTGGCGCAGCAGGACCGATCCCATTGGGACACAGTCCTGATCGCCGAGGGCGTGGCGATACTGCAAGCCGCGCTCGCCCGCGACCGGCTGGGCGAGTACCAGGCCCAGGCCGCCATCGCCGCGCTGCACGCGGATGCCCCGAGCACCGCCGAGACGGATTGGGTGCAGATCGTCGAGTGGTACGACGAACTGCTCCAGCTCACCGACACTCCCGTGGTGCGGCTGAATCGCGCGGTGGCGGTCGGTGAGGCGGACGGGCCGCGAGCCGGGCTGGCGGAGTTGGCCGACCTGGACCCGAATCTGCCGCGCCACACCGCGGCCCGCGCCTACCTCCACGAACGGGCCGGGGACCTCGAGCAGGCCGCGGACCTCTATGCGGAGGCATCCCGCGTGGCCACCACCGTGCCCGAGCGTGACCACCTCACCCGGGAGGCCGCCCGGGTACGGCAGGCGCTCCGGTCCTGAGGCCGCGATCAGGACCGGGTGACCGCACCGAGCTGTGGCACGAGTTGTGTTGCGACAGTGGAGACATGCTGGACGAAGGCGGCCCGGTCGGTGCCGAGACTGCCTTCGGTCCACTCCACGTACAGGGAGATGATCGCCCCGAACAGCCCGGAGAACCGCATCCGGATCGCCGGGTCGTCGGGCGATCCGGCGACGAGGTCGCCGAGCGCGGCGGTGGTGATGGCCGGAATGGTGTCGCGGACGTACCGGCGCAGGCGGGCGTCGGCGACGGGTTCCATCAGCAGGATTCGGCAGATGCGCGGGTCGGACTCCAGCAGCCGGGCGGCCGCGTCGAACAGCCCGGCCAGATCGCGGGCCCCCATGGCGGGCCGGATGGCCTCCTCGAGTTGCCCGAGCGCCGCCAGGTACACCGCGTGCAGCAGGTCGTCGATGTCGGCGAAGCTCTCGTAGAAGAACTTCTGGCTCAATCCCGCCTGACGGCACACGGCCCGCATGCCCAGTGCGGCAACGCCTTCCGTTCCGACGATCGCGGTCCCGGCCTCGATGAGCCGGACGCGCCGGTCCGCCACCCGGTCGTCGGTGCTGCGCCCGCCATAGCTCCTTGACACACCGAGACGATATCAGGAAGCATCTGCTTCAGAAAGCAGTTGCTTCCCGATGGAGTCGCGATGTTCACCGACCACCAGTTCCAGCAGGCCCTCGCACAATCCCGCCTGGCCCAACCGATCCCGAAGATCCTGAGCAACCGAGCCGCCTCGGTCGAAGTCCTCGACGAGCAGGCCCTGACCGCCATGACCACCGCATGGTTCGACGAATACGAGCAGAAGATCGCGTTCTACGCCGACCACGGCCTGGACATCGCCTGGACCCTGGACTGGGCCAAGAAGTACTGGTGGAGCTGGCAAGCCCGCGACATGAGCTACAACCACGAGCTCTACACCCCCGACCTCCGCTACAAGGACGTCACCACCCTGGGCGCCACCATCGTCGGCCTCGACGAGTTCGTCGCCTACAACTTCGCCTTCTTCGACGCCATCCCCGACTGGCGCTACGACCCCATCCCGGGCCAGTCCTTCGTCGACATCACGCCCGGCGGCGAGGTGCGAATAGTGGTGCGCTACTACGGCAGCGGCCACCTCCGCGGCCCCTTGAAACTGCACCCGTACGGCGACGACGCCGTCTCCATCCCCGGTAACGGCGCCTTCGTCCAGTGCACCGCCGTGGACCGCTACCACTTCAACACCGACCGCCTCATGTACGAGGGCGAAACCCTCTACGACCTGGTCGACGCCGTACAGACGGCCGGATTGCTGCCAGGCCCGCGGACCGGCTCCTTCAAATGGATGATGCGCGGCGCGGCCCTCGCGACGCGGGCGGCAACGGCTTTCGGCCGCACCGCTCGCTGACTCTCGGCTCGACGCGTTCCCAGCGGCGGGGATTTCGAGATTGCGCACGGTGACCAGCACGATCGCGGCACCAGGTCTCCTCGGCGTGGCACAACCCACACCCGATCCCCCGCCTCGATCCTCTATAAATGTAGAGGGCACCCGATACCGATCGGGCGGGCGAAGGAGTTGAGCCGAATGTCGTTGCAACCACTGGTCACTCATGTGTCCGATACCGCGCGGTGGGTGGCCGCGCACCGCGCGATCGAATCCGCCCGGCCGGACGCGTTGTTCCGCGACCCGCTGGCCGACCGCCTGGCCGGTCCGCGCGGCCGCGAGATCGCGGCGGCCGCCGGGCAGTCGATGGCGGACGACTGGTTCCTGGTCACCCGCACCCGGCTGATCGACGACCAGATCGCCGAGGCGGTCGCGGCCGGTTGCGATCTCGTGCTGAATCTCGGCGCGGGACTGGACGCCCGGCCGTATCGAATGGATCTACCGGCCGAGCTGCGGTGGATCGAAGCCGATCTGCCCGGCCTGATCGCCGAGAAGAACGCGGTGCTCGCCGCGGAGACACCGCGGTGCCGGCTGACCAGGACCGCCCTGGATGTCACCGATTCCGTCGCTGTCACAACGTATCTCGACTCGGCGCTGACCGATGTACGCCAGGCGCTGGTGATCTCCGAAGGATTGGTGATGTACCTGCGCGAGACCGACGTGACCGCGTTGTCCGCGGCGCTGACCCGGCCCGAGATCGCCGGATGGTGTCTCGATGTCAGTTCGGCCGGTGTCGCGCACCTGATGACCGACCGCAACGAGGGCCTGCTGCGGCGAGCACCGTGGACCTTCCTGCCCGCCGAGGGTGTCGCCTACTTCGAACACCTCGGCTGGGACGCCACCTACCTCGAATCGATTGTCGTCGCCGCCGCTCGCTTCGATCGGCTCGCGCTCCCGGGCTCCCCCGAGGAACTCGAAGCCCAGCAGCCGGACCCGCGGGCGCCCGGCGACCAGCCCTACAGCGGTGTCGTCCGTCTGACCCCCACTCGATCCGGGGCCCGCGCGCGCTAGCGGCGGAACGCCCGCACGGGCGTGAATTCGGCTTCGCGGTCGCCGACTTCGTTGCGGCACCACTGTTCTCGGCGGTGGCGCGGTGGGCGGTCGGCGACCACGAATATGCCGGGCGACTGGCTCGCCGCCGAAATCCGGTCGTCCGGCACCGCTGCGGCACAGTGGATTACGTGTCGCTCAGGCCCTTGTTCAGCAGGTGCAGGGCGGCGTCGACAGTGGCTGTGATGAGGGCGTCGTCGAGCGGTCCGGTGGCCGGGAGCATGGCGTGCAGCAGCAGCGGCCCGGTCAGGATGTCGGAGACGAGGGCGGGGTGGGTGCAGGGTGGGATTTCGCCGCGGTCGACGGCGCGTTGGAACATCGCCTCGGTCGAGCGGCGGCGCGGCGCCATGAAGCCCTCGTGGAACAGTGCGCTCCACCGGGGGTCGCTGCCGAGATCGCCGAGCAGTCCGGCGATACCCGCCGCGACGACCGGGGTCTGGAAGAACTCGACCTGTCGGCGTTGCAGCTCGATCAGGTCGTCGCGCAGGTTGCCGGTGTCGGGCGCGGGGTCGGTGCCGAAGTGCGCGGCGATGGCGCTGGTGAGCAGTGCGACGCGTCCCGGGAAGCGGCGGTACAGCGCGGTGCGGGTGGTACCGGCGAGGGTGGCGACCCGGTCGACGGTCACCGCGTTGTAGCCGTCTGACAGCAGTAACTGTTCGACGGCGGCGGTGATGGCGGCATCCAGGGCCGTGTTTCGAGGGCGGCCCATGGCGGCGGACTTCTTCTTCTCAGACATACGCTACGAAGTGTAGCGAATGACCCTTGCCGTACATACGCTACAAGTTGTAGCGTATGTCCCATGGGCGAAATCTGGATCATCGGCGCGACCGGCCGCGCCGGACGCAGCATCAGTGCCGAGTTAACCGCCGGCGGCCACCAGATCGTGCTGGTCGGCCGCAATGCGGAACGGCTGGCCGCGGCCGCCGCCGCGGCCGAAACGCCGGGCGGGCCACCGCCGCGGACACTGGTCACCGACGATCCGGCGGGCCGCATCACCGCGGACAAGCCGGATGTCGTCGTCAACACGGTCGGGCCATTCGGTGCGACGACCGTCCCGACCGCGCGAGCCTGTGTGGAGGCGGGCTGTCATTACGTGGATCTGGCCAACGAATTCGAGCCCGTGCGTTCGTTGCTGGAGCTGGATTCGGCGGCCCGAGCCGCGGGGTCGACGCTGGTGACCGGTGCGGGATTCGGCGTCCTGGCCAATGAGGCGCTGGTATGCGAGCTGTGCGCGGGACGCCCGGCCCCGACCCGGGTCCGGGTCGCGGCGATGCCTGTCGTCGACGGCCTGGGACCGGCGGTCCTGGCCAGCGTCGTGGACGCCGCGGCGACCGGCGGGCTGATCTACCGCGGCGGCCGCCTCGAGCGGACGCGGCTCGGGGCGCACCTGCAACAGATCCCGTTGCCCGACGGGACGACGCGTCCCACGGTGGCGGTACCGACCGGCGAGTTGGAAGCCGCGCTCCGCGCCTCCGGCGCCGGTGACGTGATCGCGACCTCCAGCGAGGTGCCCACCGGCCGCGCGACCCGAGCCGTGCTGCCGGTCGTGGGCGCGATCCTGCGGGTCGATGCGGTGCGGCGCAGCGTGATCCGGCTCATCGACCGCTGGAAACTGACCCCGCCGAGCGCGCAGGGCGATACGTCGTGGGCGTACGCGTACGCGCAATGGGAAGGCGGGGAGACCCGCCAGGCGTGGTTGCGGACCGGTGAGGGTTACGCGTTCACCAGCCGCGTGGCGGCCCGGGTCGCGGCCCGGCTGGCCGACGGCGACGGCCGCCCCGGCGCGTTCACTCCCGGCGCCTTGTTCGGCGCCGATCTCGCCCGATCCGCGGGCGGCACCATCACTTTCGACTCGACAGCCAAGGACCTGTGATGACCAGCTTCACCCGAGAGCACGTGCGTATCCCGGCCGGCGCGGACACCGAACTGGACTGCTGGCTCTACCTACCGTCGACACCGGGACCGCACCCGGCGGTGGTGATGGCCCACGGCATCGGCGGAGTCAAAGCCGCCGGACTCGCGCCGTTCGCGGAAGTCTTCGCCGACAACGGCTTCGCCGTCCTCGTGTTCGACTACCGGCACTGGGGTCGGTCCGGCGGCACACCGCGCGAACTCCTGTCGATCCGCCGACAGCGGGAGGACTACCGCACCGCGCTGTCCTGGGCGCGCCGCCACAAGTCGATCGACAACGACCGATTGTTCATCTGGGGAACGTCTTTCGCCGGCATGCACATCCTCGATGTCGCCGCCAACGATCCCGGATTGGCGGGCGCCATCGCGCAATGCCCCCTCGTCGACGGCCCGGCCGGGATGGCGAAGGTCCCCCCGGCTCGCGCGCTGCGGCTCACCGCCACCGCGGTGGCCGACCTGTTCGCGGGCATCGCGGGCAAGCCGCCGAGGTACTTGCCGGTCAGCGTCGGACCCGGCAGCCACGGCGTGATCGCCACCAATGACGCGCTCGATGGGCTGGATCGGCTCACCCCGGCGGACGGCGAGCCGTGGCCCAATCGGATCACCGCGCGTTCGTTGCTCGACATCGCCGTGCACCGTCCGGTCCTGGCGGCCGGTCGAATCCGCTGCCCCCTGCTGATGGTCGTCGCCGAAACCGACTCGATGGCTCCGACCGGACCGGCCACCCGGGCCGCCGCCCGAGCTCCCCGGGGCGAGCTCTACCGCAGCCGCGGCGGGCACTACGACGTGTACGCGGGCGGTCTCGACCACACCGACGTGCTGCGCGTCGAAGTGGAATTCCTCAACAGACACGCCGGCGACCGCGAGCGAGCGGGCCACGCCACTGAAGCGTGAGCGGCTCGACTTCCGGTGGTGGCAGCGGGTAGCTCCGCACGCGTCATCTCCGCATCCGACAACGCCCTGACCTCGGTCGCCGACCACCGGAACGACACCTGGGCCAGATGCGCACCCGCCGGCAACGCACGGCCGGCCCCGACGGCACGGTCAGCCACATCGACACCGGCCGAGCGTGATCCGACTGTCCATGCCGGCGCAGCCCCGCGGCCGACTTCGCGCAACGCCCGGCGACGACCGCGAACGTCGTTAGGATCGCGGTATGGGGAGTCATAGTGTCGCCACCGCTGTCGCGGCGAGCCGTTCCTTTCCCGGTACCTTCCCGCCCGTCGTCGTCGCAGACCGCTACTACATCGACGGCGGGGTGTGGTCGCCCACCAACGCCGACCTCGCCGCGGACTCGGACGTCCTTCTCCTGATAGAACCGTTGGCACACCGTTTTCCACCGCAACTGGTTCAGGCCGAACTCGCGGCCACTGTGGCAGGCACCGTGGTCCGTTTCAGCCCCGACGCGGCCACACTCGACATCATCGATGGGTTCGACACCACTCCGGACGTCGTCACCAGCTGGCCGGCGGCGTTCCAGGCGGGCATCCGTCAGGCGGACGACCTGGCAAAGCAGTTGCTCGACGCGGGCTGGTCGCCACCGAAGCCCTGACGCGCGACCGGGCACGATGATCGGCGGCGGGCGAGGGGTGGCGGAGCCGGCGGGGATGTCCGAATAGCCGATCCCAGCGGCCGGGCCGGTAACCTGCCAGGCATGAGTGCAGGCCTGTTCGGACTCCTCGATGACGTGGCCGTGCTGGCCCGGCTCGCGGCTGCTTCCCTCGACGACATCGGCGCGGCCACCGGGCGGGCGACCGCCAAGGCCGCCGGTGTGGTCATCGACGACACCGCCGTGACACCGCAGTACGTGCAGGGCATCACGGCCGACCGCGAACTTCCGATGATCAAGCGGATCGCCATCGGATCGCTGCGCAACAAGCTGGTCTTCATTCTTCCGGCGGCTCTCATCCTCAGCCAGTTCGCGCCGTGGCTGCTCACGCCGATCCTGATGGTCGGCGCCGCCTACCTGTGCTTCGAAGGCGCCGAGAAGGTGCTGGGCCGGTTCCTGCACCACGACAGCCACGGCCCCGAATCCGAGGGCGTCGCCGATGAGAAGGCGATGACCGCGGGCGCCATCCGCACCGACTTCATCCTGTCCGCCGAGATCATGGTGATCGCCCTCAACGAGGTTGCCCACCAGTCGTTCTTCCCGCGGCTGATCATTCTGGCCATCGTCGCGGTGGTCATCACCGCCGCGGTGTACGGCGTCGTCGGCGTCATCGTGAAGATGGACGATGTCGGGCTGGCACTGGCCCAGCGCTCCTCGACGTCCGTGCAGGTCGTCGGCCGCGGACTGGTGACGGGAATGCCAAAACTGCTGGCGGCGCTGTCGATCATCGGCACGGTCGCGATGCTCTGGGTCGGCGGGCACATTCTGCTCAGCGGCACCGACACGCTCGGCTGGCACACACCGTACGCGTGGGTGCACCACGCCGAGGAGGCTGTCCGCGATGCCATCCCCGGCGTCGGCGGACTGATGGCGTGGCTGACGAACACGGCCGCGTCGGCGGTCATCGGATTCGTCGTCGGCACCATCGTGGTGCTGGTCGTTCAGGCGCTGCCCGTCACGAAGAAGCACTGATTCGGGAGGACCTTGACGAGTCTTCGAGGACCGGTCGGCGGTAGTCTCCAGGTATAGCCGTTTTCGCCAGAATCTTTGCGGCCGGATCGGGAAAGCAATCACCGGATCAGCACTCGCCGAGAAGGGGTTCGTTATGAAAGCCAGCGTAGGTGACCAGTTTCTGGTTCACGGCCGGACTGTCGGACAACCCGACCATACGGCCGAGGTTATCGAGGTAATGGGAGAGGAAGCCTCTCCGTTGTACCGCGTCCGATACGACGACGGGCACGAGACGATCATGAGTCCCGGACCCGACACCACCGTCCGGCACGTCGGCACCGGAGACTGAACCGAAGGAATGACGCCGACCTGGTCGAGCACCGAAGGAGCGTGTGATGGACCCGATGGCATTCCTCGAAGGCGGACCGGCCGACCTTCCCACTCGAATCGTTCCGCTCCCGTCACCGGGTGAAGAGGTGAAGATCCAGCACCGCGGTGGTTACGAGCATTTCGAGAACTCACCCGGACATATCGAGACTCCCGAAGGCCGGCTGCCCGTATACCTGTGGTGCCGGAGAACCGAGATCGCGGAGTAACGGAAAACTCCGCGACCATCGGTTCCACGAGGTATTTCCTATCGGCGGCAGTGGCTTTCACGCCCATTTGCGGGGTGATCCCGATCTGCGGGCCTTGATGCCCTCGGCCGCTTCGACATTCACCTCGCTTGGGGCAGAACAACTGTCGAGAAAAAGAGGAACCCATCGGTAGCGATGCGGTCAGCGTCGCGCCTGTTCGACGACACTGACGCACATGCGGGCGCAGGACGCGGCGAGTTGGTCGGCGGTCAGGTCCGTGGGGTGGTCGAGCCAGGTCTCGATGAGCTGGTTGACGCCGCCGGTGATGAACAGGGCTGCGCGGCGTAGCGCTTCGGGGTCGTAGTCGCCGGGCAGGGCGTCGGGGACATTCTGAACGACGAGGTCGGTGATGGTGGCCAGGACTTCGCGGCGGCGTTGAGCCAGGACCGGCACGGCATGGAAATCACTGGCGATGATGCGGTGGATGCGCCGGTCGTCGGCGATGGCTTGCAGGAACGCACCCAACGCCGCGCGGAGCTTGTCCTCGGCGGTCCCGTCGGCGGTCAGACCGGATCGCACCAGAACGGACAGCAATTCCTCGCGCAGCTGGTCGGCGACGGCGGCGAGGAGTTCGTCGCGGTTGGCGAAGTGCTCGTAGAAGTAGCGGTCGATCAGCCCGGCCTGCTTGCACACCCCGCGCACGGTCACCGCGGACAGTCCGGACTCGCCCCAGACTTCTCGCGCCGCGGCGAGCAGCCGGGTACGGCGTTCGGTGCGACGGTCCTCGGCGCTGATGCCGCCGTAGCTGCGAGCGGTTGCTGATCTGGCCATTGACAGCACTCTAACCCCTCCCTACATTGGCAGACATACGTCATCAGATGACAGTTGTCATCAGATTAGCGATTCAAAGGAGAATCCGCGATGACCGCCAGCCTCACCGCGTATCGCGCCACCACCGCCCCCCTGCTCGACGAGCACGACTACACGATCGAGCAGATCGACGGCCGGCTGCCCCGCGAGCTGACCGGCACCCTGTACCGCATCGGACCGGGCAAGTTCCAGGTCGGTAAATCCCTGCTGCACAACGTGTTCGACGGCGACGGCATGATCTCGCAGTTCGTGCTCGACGGTTCGTCGGTGCGTTTCCGCAACCGCTACGTACGCACCCGCCACTTCGAGCACGGGCAGACCAGCGACCGGGTGCGCTACCGCGGTGTCGGTGATCAGATCCCCGGCGGCCCGCTCGCCAATATCGGACGACTCCCCGCGAACGTGGCCAACACCAATATCGTCCACTACGCCGGTGGGCTACTGGCCCTGTGGGAGATGGGCAACCCGCACCGCATCGACCCCGACTCCCTGGAAACCTTGGGCCCCACCGACTTCGGCGGTCGACTCGGATTCCTCGGCGCGTTCTCCGCGCACCCGAAGTGGGATCCGGTCACCGGCGACATGTACAACTTCGGACTCGACCTGCTACCCACGCCCCGCTTGCGCACCTACCGCATCGACCGCGCGGGACGGTGCCACCGGCTGGCGACGGTCCCCCTGTGGGATCTGCCCTGGAATCACGACTTCGCGCTCACCGGGTCCTCCATGGTGTTCGTGCTCGACCCCGTGCTCCCGAACATCCCCAAGATCGCACTGGCCACCGATTCGTTCATCGATTCCCTGGAATTCAAGCCCGCCAAGGCCACTCGATTCCTACTCGTGCCCAAACACGGGGGCCGTCCACGCATCGTCGAGCACGAAGCCCTGCTGCACGTGCACCTGACCAACGCCTACGACGACGGGGACGACGTCGTCATCGAACTGGTGCGTCTGGATACCGAGTGGGAGCGCTTCCGCGCCATGACGGGCATGGTCAATCTCGACACCCCCGACGCCCCGCAATTCCCGGACTCACGGCTCATGCAGTATCGGATCACCAAGTCCGGCGCCATCATCGAACGCGAACTCTCGAACCGCGCGGGTGAATTCCCGCAGTACGACTGGCGCCGCTCCACCCGCGCACACCGCTACACCTACCTCGCCGGTGCGGGTGGCCCCGCCGGACTGTTCAACGCCATCACCAAAATCGACCACCACACCGGCGCCACCACGATGTGCGAGCTCGGTGACAGCTCGGTCGGCGAACCCCTGTTCGTCCCCCGCGCCCCCGATTCCGCGGAAGACGACGGATGGCTTCTCGCGCTCAACCACGACCTCACCGAAAACCGCTCCCAACTCCTCGTTCTCGACGCCCGCGACCCCGAACAAGGCCCCCTGGCCACCGCCTGGCTCAACCACCACATCCCGTGGGGATTCCACGGCACCTTCACCCACCGCCTCGCCCAACCGGACGCACCCGTCCACCCCTGAGCACTCCCCCGCACACGCACTCATCCGGCCGGATACCGCGGCGAGAGAACGCCGGGTCGATTCGGCCGGGGATGTAGTCCGTGTGGAGTTCACCGTCGAACAGCTTCCAGAGGAAAGCGTTCATGGTTGCGGCGGCAGGGGCGTGGCGGGACAGGATGCCGGCCACCACGGGCGGGACGTCGGACGGGATATGACCTGCGGCGCAGTGGATTACGTATTCGTTGCGGGCTACCGGGCCGCCGATGGCGGGCATGGGGATTCCGCAGACTTCGGTCACCAGCCAGTTGACCAGGCGCATGGCGACGTAGGCGGCGTCGTGGGTGGTGTGGCGTTCGACGAAGTCGCGTTCGTCGGGCGACAGGTCGAAGTGCGGTGAGGTGGCCAGGCCGAAGTCGGTGAGATAGAGCCGCTCGCCGTCGGTGCGAATGTTGCCCCAGTGGGCATCCATGTGCAGCAGCTGGTGATCTCGCAGGAAGGTCACGATCTCGGCGAGCCGGCGCTCGATCGTCGCGGCCTTGTCGACCGGGTTGTCGCGCAACATGTTCGCCGCCGCGTGAGGGATGTATTCGGAGAACAGGAGCAGCGAGGACGGGGCGGCGGCCAGCGCTTCCAGGCGGGTCCGAACCGCTCGCGACCCGCCTTGGGCGGCGACGGCCTTGTCGATATCGGCGTGCTCGGCCGCGATCGGCGGGCGGCCCGGCAGCACCCTCCAGTGGTAGAGCATGGGGAATGACTCGGTCTCGCCGGCCAGGATCGCGTTGGTGACGACGTTGTTCGCGGCGAGCTCACGCCACGTGTTGACGCTCGGCCCGCCGATTCCGTAGTGGCAGTGCAGCGGGAGGTCGAAGAGGTTCGCGGTGGAGGCCGTGTGGGCCAGCTCCCGCTCGGACAGCGGGATGCGTTTGACGAACACCGGTACGCCGTCGACGTCGAGGACCGCGGCGCTGCCGCCCACCCCCACGCTGACGGACCGGGCGTTGTCCAGGAGCTTGGTGAGCTCGTTGTCGCTGTGGTTTCCCAGCTGATCCGAGAGTCGTTGGTGCCGCTCTATTCTGGGGGCCGTCACCGGACAAGTCTGCCACCGGTCGTGGCGGGGCCGGTGAATCGCACACAGAATGGGAGGGGTGGTCGGATCCGAGTGGAAGGAATATCTGTGGTCGGCTCGGCGGCTCCGGTGCGCTTCGACACGATCGTTCCCGGTCGCGCGTTGGGGGCGCTGACCGCTCTCGTGCTGGTCCTTGCCGCGGCGCTCGTTCTGGCTCCTCCTCCACTGGCCGACACGGGGAACCGCGGCTTCGCTGATCAGGACACGCTGCGGCAGGCTTTGCGTGATGGCTTTGTGGCGTACTGGAATTCCGGTGGTTCGACTCGGCCGCCGGCGTTGACCAGCGTCATCGACTACTGGTTCCGCTTTCATGTGGTCAAGGGCGTGATCGCGGTGCTATTGCTCGTCACGCTCGTCGCTCTGGCGGCGTTGCTGTGGAAGGCGTATCTGCGTGCCGGCGGACTCGGCGCAGGGCAGCAGTCCGCGCTGGCGACCGCGGGTGCGGTGGTCAGCATGTTCGCTTTCGGGGCGCTTCTGGTGGCGATCGCGAACATCCAAGGGGCGGTGGCGCCGTTCTCCTCCTTGCTGCCGATGCTGCCGTCCGGCGCGAACGACCCCCAGCTGACCACCGCCTGCGACCAGATCCGGCAGCAGCTGACCGAATCCACCGGCGCCACACCAACCGTGGACGACATGGTCCGCGATTTCGCGCGTTACCACATCACCATGGCCGTCATCGCCGCGATTCTCGCGATCACCGCCGTCGGCCTCAGCGCGGTGTCGTGGAGCAGGTTCGTGCGGTCCGCGGACACCCGGAGCAGGCGTCTTTTGTGCGCGTCCGGGATCGTCACCGCCTTGCTGTCGCCGGCCTCGCTCGTCCTGCTGGCAGCGAACACTTCGGCGGCGATGAACTCCACGACTGCGCTGTCCGCCTTCTTCGACGGCAGCTGGTGAGCAATGCGGAGCGCTCTCAGGCTCCCGGGAATCCGGGCGGTAGCGGCTGGTAGTCGGCCTTGAAAGCCGGGCCGGGTGGCAGGCCGCGCAGGATGGCGCTGGTCCAGGCGGTGGCGGGGATCCAGCCGATGACCGCGTTGACGATGTGCTCGGGCGCCGGGACGGTGTAGAAACGCAGATCCGCGCCGCGATTCCAGTAGGAGTCGACCGTGGGCAGGATGATGCTGGGCGGGATGAGCTCGTCCCACATGCCGTGCCACCACAGCAACGGCGTATCGGGAACGTGGCGGCCGATGCTGTTCTCCGCCAGCACTTCCGCGAATTCGGGCACATCCTCGAGCTTGGTGGCGGGGTCTTTCAGATACTCGGTGACCGGGCGATAGGCGCCGGTGAGCGCGAGCGTGGCGTAGCAGCGATGCTGGACATCGGCGAGGATCTGACGGCCCTCGGGGGTCAGCAGTTCATCGATGCGCGGCGCAAGCTCAGGGTAGGCGCGTGACCACATGGCGAGGCCGATCCACGCGCCGAAGCTCACCGCCCCGGTGAGGCCGGGCTCGGGGTTGGTCGCGTAGCTCAGCAGGGACATCAGGTTCGTCGGCGCGGCACCGAAAGCTGAACCGAGCAGTCGCACATCGGGGGCATAACTCTGCCGGAGTTCAGCGGCGTGGATCGTGGCCGACCCGCCGCCGGAGTAGCCGTAGAGCGCGATCCCGGAATCGGCGAGACCGAGTCCGGTGTCGTTCTTCATCGCACGCAGGCTGTCCAAGACCATATTGCCCTCGGCATCGGTGATCCAGGTGACAGCCTTGCCGTCATAGTCCGGGATGTTGATCGCCATCCCCTGTTCGAGCCAGTACTGCAGCAGCAGAGACTCTTTCATCATCCCGACCTGCAGGGTGTGCGACGGGTTGCACGAGGAATCGGTGGAATCGATCGCCTCCTGGAACGACGCCACCGGCCGCGGGCTACCGATCCACGGGATACCCGGCACGAGCACCGTTGTGGCGGTGACGATCGGATTGTCATGGTCATCGTTGGTCCGGAACAGCAATTGCTTCGTGTACACCGGGAACGGGATTCCGAGCAGCCGAGTCTGCACCTCCCGACTCCGCACGATCTGCCCGGGCGCGTAGTCGGCGAGGTCCGAAGGCTCGTCGTACCACGGATCCTGGTCCGGCACCGGAATCGGCAGCCGCCCATACAGATCCGGCTCCGCCGGCAACCGCGGCAGCTGGTTCTGATCCGGCGGGAACGATGGCGGAAACTCCGGCTCGGCCCGCGCCGCCCCCGCAGTCATCACGAGGCACACCGACAACGCCGAGAACATCGTTCGACGAATTCCAGTCCTACGCATCCAGACCTCCTGAGCAAACCACACGACGAAACTGTCTGGGACAGCCTCTCGTACTGTAAGCAGCCCACCGATCACGATCAACGGTGAATCTTCCAGCCCGCCCCTGGTCGAACTGTGCACTGTGCCCCGCCAGCCGAACAGCGCCCCCGCGGCCACCTCGTTCATCGAAACGGCCTCGAGCCCTTCGGCATCGGCGCGAGCGACCCGGCGGCGGCGATGCCCGCGACGGCGAGTCCCGGCTTGGGTCCGCAAGTGGGCTGCGGTTGTTCACCCCAGAACAGGAGCATGCAGGTCACAGGACTTGTCGTCGCCGCGGCGAGCCACGACAGGGGTTCCTCCAGACGTCCTGTGTTGACATCTCTCAGAACTGTTTATACCTTAAACACAAATGTTTATGTCATACACAGTTTAAGGAGTCATCATGCGGATCCCGGGCTCGAAGTACGCTCAGCGACTGCGCATCACCACCGAGAACGGCATCGACGAAGCCGGGTTCGTGCGTATCGGCGGGATCGAGCAGTGGATCTCGATCCGCGGCGAGGACCGCGGCAATCCGGTGCTGCTCGAAATCCACGGCGGCCCGGGTGCTTCCAATCTCATCTACACCGGGCGCACCCGCGAGTGGGAGCGCCACTTCACTGTGGTGCGCTGGGACATGCGCGGCGCTGGAAAGACTTTCGGCCGGACCGGGCCCACCGGGCAGGGCGAGATGAGTCTGCGGCGACTGGAACTGGACACCCTCGAGGTCACCGCGCACGTGCGCTCTCGGCTCGGTGTCGACCGGGTTGTTCTGATGGGCTGTTCGTTCGGTTCGTTCATCGCGCTACGCGTCGCCCGCGAAAACCCGGAGTTGTTCTCCGCCTATGTCGGCACCGATCAGAACATCAGTGACGGCGGCCGCGACCACACCGCCTACCGAGGACTGCTGCGGCGCCTGGACGGATCCGGCAAGAACAAGGACTTCGCCGCCGTCACCGCCATGGGCGCAGACCGTTCGGCGTGGACGACCGAGCAGTGGTCGCACTACAACAAACACACCGTCGGCTCGGACCCCCTCACCTTCGACACCGTCAAGAAGGTCGTCATGGGTTCGCTGCTGACCTCACCGCTGCACTCCCTCGGCGAGGTCCGCACCTACATGAAGGCCATGAGCTTCTCCGAATGCCTTGCCCCGCAATCGGTCACGATCGACGAATGGGCCGAGGGCACCGACTTCTCGATCCCGTTCTTCCTCTTCCAAGGCGAACACGACGTCATCACCCCGGCGCAATCGGCCAAGCGGTTCTTCGACGACGTCAGCGCCCCGATCAAGGAATTCGCCCTCATCGAGAACGCGAGCCACTTCGCGGCCTTCCGCCGGCCCGACCGCTTCCTCGACCTCCTGCTCACTCACGTCCGACCCGCCCTCGACCTCGAGCCGAGCAACACCCGAAACCAATAGACCGACCCGCGTCGGCCAATAGACACACTCCGCACGACAATGACGAACGAGGATTGAGAATGTCTTTCGAGAACTTCCGCACCGCGGTCCGAGGCGGTGTGATCCTGCCCGGCGACCCCGATTTCGATCGAGTGGCGCAGCCATGGAACACCGCGGTCGCGCAGTCCGTGGCCGCCGTTGTCGAGGTGGCCGACGCGCTGGATGTGGCGACGGTGCTCGAGTACGCCAGGCAGACGGGTCGCGCGGTGGTGACCCAGCCGACCGGGCACGGCGCGACCGGCGATATCGACGGCGCGATCCTGGTCCGCACCACCCGCTTCAACACCATCGACATCGACGCCGCGCAGCGCGTGGCGCGGGTCGGTAGCGGCGTGCAGTGGGGACAGGTGCAGACCGCGGCGGCCGCGCACGGGCTCACCGGGCTGGCCGGAAGCAACCCGGTCGTGGGTGTGACCGGATACACCCTCGGCGGCGGATTCGGCTGGTTCGCAAGGAAATACGGGTGGGCGGCGGGCGGGTGATGTGGTCGGCCGACCGCACCCGCGAGGCCTTCGACCTATTCGCCGATCTCACCGCCGGCGCACCCGCCGAGCTGTCGGTGTGGCTGTAGCGCTACCAGATTCCCGGCGCGGCACCGACCGTCGCCGTCGACTTCGCCTACCTCGGCGATCCTGTCGAGGGACAGCGCCTGACCCGTCGGCTCGACACGATTGACGGCATCATCGCCGACACCCGCGGCGAACTCGGCCCGGCCGAGATCGGCAAGATCACCGCCGAACCCACCGATCCGAGCCCGTCGCTCTCGCGAGGCGAACTGCTCACCGAACTCGGCGACGCGGTGGTGAAGACCCTCATCGACGCACCCGTCGCACCGCTGCTCAACATGCAGATCCGCGGACTGGGCGGCGCGCTCGGGCCGAGCGTCACCGGCGCCAAGCCCTACACGTTCCTCGCTCCCGGGGAGTCCGCCGCCGCGGCCTTCGATACGAACGCCCTGGCGCGGTTGCGGGAAATCAAACGAAACCGGGATCCGCACAACGTCATTCGCGCCAACTTCCCGGTCCTCGGCTGACCTTGCCGAGACCTCACCGCTGTCGCCGCTGACGAGCCTGGCCAGTGTGCGACCTCGGAAGATCACCGGGCAGCTGATTCCGAGCCGCTCGCCATCCGCGACGACTGCGTCTTCTGGCCCTGACCTTTCCTTCCCGCGCCACCACGCACCTCCCCGCCACGAGGCGCCGAAACCACTTCTTGCGCTTGCCGGTACGGAAACCCCAAGTGGATCGTCTAATATCCGACACGCCATCTCCGGCTTGCACATGCGAGGGAACGTGAAGACCGACTCGAAACGCGCTACTCCGGCCGACCACGACCTGGACCCCGGATTCTTCGACAGCGACGCCCAGCAGTCCGCGGATTGGCTCGCGTGGAGCGACCAGGCCGCGATCGATGACCGGCTCGAGTCGTTGTTCGGCGAGACGTTGCCGAGACTGGAAGCGGTACGGGGCAGCGATGGGCGTCCGTCCCTGGACGACCGGTTCAGCGTCGCTGCGTTCGACTGGGTCGTTTCACTGATCGACGTCGCCGTGCAGGACGAGGATGGGCATTACGCGGCCGAAAACAGTGATCTCGCGGAGCAATTCATCACCTATGTCGGCGAGTGGATGGTGCGGCGGATCGAGGGGGTTTGGTTCAACTCGCCGGGAAACGGGGTGCCGATCCTCGACGGGTTCGGCCCGGCGATCGGCTACAGGTGGTCGCAAGAATCCGCGAACGATCTTCTGGTGCCGCTGTTCATGATGGCCGTCGAAGCCGACGATGCGCCGTACGCGTACTTCGTGGACCTGTTGTACGGGCGCGCACTGGAGTTCACCGAGGAGCGGGACCGGCCGGACCTGAAAGCGGAGCTCCTCGCCTGACGGTGGGCGGATGAATCCGAGGAACTGGATGGTGCACGCGGTCCGGTCGCGCTGACCGAACCCGCCAGCGCGGGTCGGACACCCGTCGAGACGGCCAACCACTCTCCCGCCCCAGAGTCACCGTTGCGGGCGATCACCAAGGCGGGAGGTACGTCTCCGACGTCAGTGCCGCAATGACACCAGCTTCCGCACCCACGAACGCTTCGGATCCTCATCCGACTGCTCATCCGTCGCTGCGGGTTCGGCCGATGTGTTGGGACACCGGGACCCCGCCGCCGGGGCATCCGCGTCCAGCGGCGCCCGCCGTACGAAGGCCGGCCGCAGCCGGGGGTCCGGCGGATCGTAGTACCGGTGGAAGGTCGGGGTCAGACTCGCCGACAGGGGCGGGTTGATCCAGCTCCAATCGGCCGGGCAGGCTCGGCCCGCATCCGCTTCGCGCTCGACGTGGTCGATGAACTGCTTGGCGACCGTATGGTGGTCGACCAGATGGACGCGAGACTGCTTGTAGCTGTGCAGGATCGCACGACTGAGCTCGACCAGCGCGCGGTCACGCCACAGTGTCCGCTCGCTCGAGCAGTCCATTCCCGCATGCTCGGCGATCCTCGGGAGCATGTCGTAGCGGTCGGAATCGCCGAGGTTGCGGCCGATCTCCGAGGAAACGTACCAGCCGTTGAACGGCGAACACGGATAGCTGATGCCGCCGATCTCCAGGTCCATGTTCGACACCGCGGGCACCGCATGCCATTTCAAGCGGAGGTCGCCGAACCAGGCGTGGTCGGGATGAGTCAGCGGAACCTCGAGGATGAGATCCGCGGGCACCGGGAACAAGTGCACTTGCCCATCGGGCGACTGGATGAGCAGCGGGAGCACATCGAAGCGGCCCTGGCTGCGAGGCCGCCATCCTCTGGCCATAGCGAGATCGGTGAGTTCGACATTCGCGGGATCACCGAGCAGGCCGCCGGGAACTCGATAGCCCGCATACCGGATGAGCTGGGCGTTGAGAATTCGGAATGCCCGTCCTTCGGGATCGGCGGGCGGCCCGATGGTGATGAAGCAGCGGACCGCGCCGCCATTGGTGGCTCGGCGCAGATGCTGCCAGCAGGCCTGCGCGATGTCGGCCGCGGTGCGTGCGCTACGCGCATCGAGGACTTCCAGTGCGCGCCAATGCTTTCGACCGACGCAACGATCGTGGTTGCGCCAAGCCAGCCGGGCGCCGACGCCGAGTTCGTCCACAGAGTGCCGGTAGGTGCCGGTACTCCGGAACTCGCGCAATGCGGTCTTCACCCGGTCGGAGGGCAGGTGCGCCAGTTCAGGGTGAGCGAAGAACTCCGCACACTCACGCAGCCGCTCACCATCCACGCCGGTAGCGGGTGGTGTGTCAGCGTGCCCGACCGCCGCCTCCTCGTGCTGCCGGCCGGTCGCGGGTGTGCTGCTCCGCCGTGATCCAGATACTGCGGTGGAGATCGTCATGAAGTTGTCGCCTTCGTGCTCGATTCAATCTCGCCTGATATCCAGCCTCGGCCCCTTTCTGACTTCCTTTCCCGCCGCTGAATATCGCACACTTCGCCCGTGAGTTGCCGCGGTTTGCCGCGTTGGGGGTCACCCGAGATGCCGCCGAGTACCACCCGGGCGGCGGGAAGAGATTCCCATCGTGCGGGGTTGACCACGCCCATGACCGTCACCGCGATATCCACCCTGCAAGCTCGACCCGGTAAGGAAGATCTGGTGCGGGCGCAGGCGCTGTCGCTGATCGAGCCGTCGCTGGCCGAACCCGGGTGCTCGAGTTACCAGCCCTATCAGCACCCGACCCGACCCGGGAGCTGGGTCGTGATCGAAACCTGGGACAGCCGTGCGGCTTTCGAGGCACATCTGAACAGCCCGCACCTGCGGCAAGCCTTCGCGACGGGGGCCGAGTTGTTGACCGGACCGCCCCGAGAACAGGTCTTCGAGGTGCCCGACCCGCTCTGATGTCGTGTGATGGCCGGCTTGTCGTCGGAGCGAGGCCGATCTACGCGAGGCAGATCAAGAACTCTCTGACGTTGACGGCGGGCGGGAGGATCCACGGTAGGCACGGTAGGGCGGAGAAGCCGGCCATGGCTTCGGTCCGTTGCTCCGTTCCGGGGGCAGGCGCCGGGTCGGCTGTGGCCGCGCCCGCACCGGCGGTGATGATGCACGCAATCGCCAGGGCTGTTGCCAGCGCACTCGATTTCTCGGTCATGACAACCTCGCTGTCGTAGTACCGGCCGACCTCGCCCAGCGCACTCGATTGCGCTCGGACCACTGGACAGGTCGACCCGGCGGGACCGGAATGCTTCACCATCAATTAACTCGCCAACCAGGGATGTTCCGCAACCGGACCTGCTCGGACACCGGGATTTGGCCAACCCGGGATCGACTGCGCCCACGGGCCTCACCAACACTCCGTGGTAGCGCCGCCTGAACACGACGTGCCCAAACCCAACGAAAACTAGAACATATGTTCGAAGGTGGGATACCCTGCTTCCCGTGAAGACACCTTCGACTGCACTGGCCCAGGGCGCTCCAGCACGAGGATGGTCGGAACTGGCTGATGTCGACTTGCTGCGCACCCTCGTCGAGACCGAACGCCACCGGCGTCGATTGGGTGCGGCCATGGTCGCGGCCGTCGCCGAAGCGGAGCGGCGCGGCCTCGCCGCCGATACCGGCTACCGCGACACGGCGGAGCTTTTGAGTGATCTGCTGCGGATCAGTGCCTCCGAGGCGCGGCGGCGGATCGAATACGCCGCACCGCAGGTCCGCTCACGTTCCAGAAAGGCGTGGAGGGCGTTGACGGCGGCGAGTTGAGGTCGGCATCGCCGGCCCGGAGAGCTTTGCCCCGGAGTCGGCGGCGCGGTCCGCGACGCCACCCACCGACGGTGCATCAGCACCGCGATGGCTGGACCCCATCGGCCCCGGGGTCGCTGATGTGGGTGAGTTCGCGGGTGCTCACACGGTGTTCGTGAGTAGTTTCTCGGGTATGGACAACGAGGGACCCAGCCGGACCGCGCTCGTGACTGCCTACGCCCGCGCCTACCATCAAATCGCTGACCGGCCAAGGATTCTCACCGATCCGGTGGCGGCACGGCTGCTGGGTGTCAGCGTGGACGAACTGACCGAATTCGGGCAGCCCGCGGAGGATCGTCCCGGGACTGATGCGGGCTCCGGAATTCTGCGGCTGGGGGTCAGTGATCGGCCGCGCCGCTTGTTCTTCGCTGCTCGTTCCCGTTTCGCCGAGGATCGTGTGGCCGAGGCCGTCGCTACCGGGGTGCGGCAGGTCGTGATCCTCGGCGCGGGCCTGGATACCTTCGCCTACCGCAATCCGCACCCCGGTCTGCGTGTATTCGAGGTCGACCATCCCGCCACCCAGGCCTGGAAACGCCAACGCCTCGCAGAATCCGGCATCGACCTGCCCGAGCGGTTGACGTTCGCGCCGGTCGACTTCGAAACCGACTCATTGGCAACACGATTGGAAGCCGCCGGATTCGTCCGGACCGATCCGGCCGTGTTCGTGTGGCTCGGTGTCGTCTTCTATCTGACTCCCGCCGCCGCCCGCACCACCCTCGACTACATCGCCGGCCAATCTGAGCCCGTCGAGGTGATCTTCGACTACCTGCGGGCCGCGGACACCGAGGAGGAGCGCACGAAGCTGCGGGCGCGCGAACATCGAGCGGCAGCGGTCGGCGAACCCTGGCTCAGCTATTTCACTCCCGACGGCCTCGCCGCACAGTTGCGCGCGATGGGCTTCACCGACGTCGAAGACCACTCCGCCACGGACCTCATCGCCGGATACCTCGATGGATCCGCGGAATTCGTGGGCGAACCACCCCAGGCACTGCGCCCGGTCCGCCTACTGCGGGCCAGCCGCCACCGCATCCGCGCCTGATCTCCCCGATCCGTCCGGCCGTGCCTCTAAAATAGAGGCATGACCGAAAGTCTCATGGCCGACTACCACGGCCGGGCTCGCGCGGCGCACCTGCTCGCCACGATCGCGACGGTGCTCGACTCGGTGCACCAGACCCGGCAGTGGACCGACGGCCGGGAGGGGATGTTCGCCTTCACCGCACGATTCGCCGACCAGGAACTCCAGGGAGTGCTGAGGGAAGAACTCTCCGAGGACGGCCACCTCACCCACGTGACGCTGTTCCTGCGCCCGTATCGGGCACTGCGCGCGGCCATCGCGGAAATGGCGCGGCGACTGGAGGATTCACCCGCGCCGCAGGAGATGTGAACGTGGCGGCCGGAACGCCGCGCCCGGGAAGCCCGGTCCGCGGATCGACCACCGGACGCCCGAGCATGGCCCTGTTCGACCTGATCGGGCGACGTTGGACACTGCGGGTGATCTGGGAACTCGATCGAGCGCCACACCCCCTCACGTTCCGCGACCTGCGCACCGCATGCGGCGACCTCTCCTCGAGCGTGCTGACCCGCCGGCTGGCCGAGCTCGTCGAAGCGCGGCTCGTCGAACACGAGGAGGGCTACCGGCTGACCAGCGTCGGCCGTGCACTCGTCGAGCGCCTCGCACCCCTGACCCACTGGGCGCAGGAGTGGCAAACGACGATGGACGAGTCGACACCCCACGCAGCGCGGTAGCGCAACACGCCGAACCCACACTCACCCGAACGCCGAGTGGCACACGGTGGAGGTGAAACTGGACAAAACCCCTCCAGGATGTGCCGCTCGGCGGCTGGTGGTGCGGGGTGGACTGTTTGGGGGGCTGGGGGTTTCGTTCGGCGCGTAGGCAGTCGATGGCTTTGACACCCGCCGCGTGGTTGTCGCGTTGCTCGGCGAGCGCGTATTCGTCAGCGCGGGTCGAATCCGGCGGAGGTGGGGATCGGCCAGTGCCCGGGGTGAATACTGGCCGATCCGGTTACCTCACTGCCGCTGTCCGCGCGCCGAGCTCAATCAGCTTGCGACAGTGGGGGTCTTCGGGTGGGTGCCGCCGACCGTGGGGGTCGGGCCCGGTGGTCGGCGGCGCCCGGGTGCCTCATTCGGGGTGAGGCGGTGCGAGCGGGAGTTGGGGGGTCACTCGCATGGGAAACGGTAGAGATCGGGTGGGCGGAAGGGAAACAGCTATTTGGGCGCAATTCATCAATGGCCGTTGTCAATTGCCGGTGTGCAGGGCGGCGGCGGTCGGGCCGGGCTGGATCCCACTGCCGGAGGGTCAGAACGGGACCTGGGTGCTGAGCGGGGCGGGGGTGGTTCCTCGGCCGGAGAGGGCTCGGCAGAATTCGATGGCGTCGAGTTCGAAGGCTTCGCCGTCGGGGTCGGGGGAGGTCCAGGTGCCGCCGGCGGGGCCGGTGAGGGTGAGGCGGTAGGGCTTGTCGTGGCGGGCCGCCCATTCGCGGACCACGTCGTCGATGATGCGGCCGTCATGGTCGGCGGTCAGGGCGAGGGGGCGGCCGGTGGCGCGGCTGAGGTCGATGCGGTGCATCCACGGGTCGCGGGTGAGGACGACGTCGATGAGGTAGCCGAGGGTCCATTGTTCACGCTCGCCGTTGACCAATTCCGAGCCCGCCATCGGGCGGCGGCGCAGGAATCCGGGGGTGCGGCGGCGGCCCTTGGCGGCCTTCGGGCCGATCCGGTAGAGGTCGGCCACCAGCTCGGCCGGTGTGTGCCTGCCGAATTCGCGGACCTGGAGGGCGGTGAGCGCGTCGACCATCTCCGCCTCCCCTCCGAGCCGTTTCTCCGCGATGCGCATCTGGCGGCGGCTCTCGAAGGGTGAGGAGGCCATCGTGGCCATGCCCACCACGTGCGAGACGAGTTGGTGCACCGTCCATTCCGTGCATTCGGTGGGTCGTTCCCAGTCGCCCGGGGCGAGGGCGGCGACCGCGTCGGCGACGCGGGTGTATTCGTCGGCCGCGAGGCGCATGGCGTCGGGGCGGGCGATTCCGGGCTGGAGCGGCGTCTCGATGGCGCCGCGCACTGTGGTCTGGTTGTCACGCATGGCTTCCCCTAATGCGGTTCGGGCCCCGATGTTTCGGAGTCCGGCGGCAGGCCCACGCCGTCGGCCCACATCTCCACGGCCCGATCCAGCAGGCGGCGACGGGTGTCGCCGCCGGGATCATTGGCCAGCTGCTGATCCACCAGGCCACCGATGATGGCGAAGAGGATCTCCACGTCGTCGCGGTCCGCGACCCCGGCCGAGCCCAGCAGGTCGATCGCCTGCTGGACGGTCCGCACCGAGGGCGCGAACGCCTCCTCGGACGGAACGAAGCCGGGGATCGTGCGCTGATTCATCAACTGGTAGCGGGCCAGGTCCGCCACCGAGTACTCGAAGAACGATCGCGCCATGACCCGGACCCGGCCCCGCGGGGAGTTCGGCAGGTCCCGCAGCTCCCGCCCGGACACCTGCTCGTACTCCAGCCAGGCCGAACCGAACATGGCGTCATAGATGGCGTTCTTGGAGGCGAAATGCGTGTACAGCGACGGCGCGCGCATCCCGACCCGATCGGCCACGGCCCGCAGCGTGAGCTGCGCCAGGCCGTGCTCGCGGGCCACCGACCACGCGACATCGAGAATCTCCCGCCGAGTCGCCTCACGACGTTCGGCTTTCCTATCGCGCGTAGTTTCACCTAACACAGTTAGGAGTGTGAGCCGGGTCACGCCAGAAGTCAATAGCCGGACGACATGATCGGCGGTCGGCGCGGTGTCGAGATCGGCCGGACTCAGTCCGACGCGCAGCCCGCCGAGCGCTCCGAGACGAGGCGGAGGCCGCCGGAGAGGGCGTCCGCCATGGTGTGCAGCAGGGGGTTCCGGGTGGCGGTGCGCCAGGCGGCGGCGTAGGTGATGACCAGGGGGCGCGGGTGAAGGGGACGCCACACCAGGCCGGGGACCGCGGCCGTGCGGGACGAGCCGACTCCGATCGACTGCGGCCGCAGGGGCAGCAGTTGCAGCATCTGGGCGTGGCTCATGGCGCTGTCGCTCAACACCACCGACGCGCCCCGCTCACGCAGCTGGGCCAGCACCGAATCGTGGACTTCCGGGGCCGCGTCGCGGGCGAACATGATGAGCTCCTGCTGCCCGATGCACGCCGCTTCCACCGAAACCGCCGCGGCGAGCGGGTTTTCGCGGGACATGACGATGCCGAGCTCCTCGTCGGCGACGGGGGTGCAGGTGAGGTGGTCGGCCAGGCGGACCGGCAGCCGCAGAACCGCGAGATCCACCTCGTTTCGATCGAGCAGCCGCGCCTGATCGCCGCTGGTGCCGGTGGTCAAGGCGACCCGGACGCCGGGCTGGCGAGCTTTCACCAGCGCCTCGATCCGGCCGGGCAGCCAGGGCGGCGCGCCGTTCACGATGCCGAGCCGGAACACCGCGTTGCCCGGCTGCGCCACCGCCCGCGTCTCCCGCACCGCGATCTCGGCCGCTTCCAGCACATTTCGCGCCGACTTCAGCAACACCTCCCCCGCCGCGGTCAACTCCACCCCGTGATTGCCACGGATCAGCAGCGGGCCGCCCACCTCCCGCTCGATGGCCCGGATCTGCTGGCTCAATGTCGGCGTCGAGATGAACAAGCGTTCGGCCGCCCGCCGAAAATGCAGCTCCTCGGCCACCGCCACGAAGTACCGCAACTGCCGCAATTCCACCATTGAACTGTAGGCGTCCACGCCGCCCACGGGACCGCGACGGGGCATGGGTTCGCGATATCGCGACCGGCGTGGGGCCGGACTGGACGACGCGCCGCCGTGCGCATACCGCGACTCTCACCCCCGGCGAGCGACTACGCCGACTACGCCCAGCCCGGGTGCGGTGCGGGCTGGGTGACGGTGGCCCACCGCTCGGCGATGCGACGACCTTGGAAGCGCCAGAGCACGAAGCCCTGAAAGGTCATGGGCTGACCGGTGTTCCGGTCGGTCCAGCGCCAGATATTGCGGCACATGACCTTGTCTCCCTCGGCCAGCATCTCGACCACGGTGACATGCAGACCCGGCAGCGCCTCGTACATGCCGAGCATCATCTTCTCGTCGCCGATCAGGTCGGTCGGTTTCCCACCGGGGCCGTCGTGATCGAGGAAGTCGGGGGTCATGTTGCGGTGGATGACGGCGGCATTGCGCCGGTTGACGAATTCCTCGAAATGGTCCGCCACGAACTGCTTCATGGAATCGAGGGAGAGGTCGGTGGGCATGTTCGCCTCCTCTGCACGGCCGGACGACCATTCCATGGTGCCGCCCGATCGCTCACGCGGGTAAGCGATTGGGCGGCAACAGGTCAGAGGTTGGGCAGTGTCAGAGGTTGGCCGGTCGGACGACCATCACGGACGAGGCGCGTTTGCCGGACTCCTGGAGGAGGGCGATGGCGTGGCCGGCGGGGTCCAGGGCCGCGTAAACGCCTGGGATACCGACCGGTTCGAGCCAGCGGCCGTTGCGGAGGTCGTTCGCCTGGGCGTCGGTGATGTCGCGGACCGGGAAGGCGGTGCGGACCGCGGTGTCGATGTCCAGGTTCAGGACCGCCTCACCCGCCTCGGCGGCGGCCTCGACCTGGGCCAGGCTGCGGGCGTGGTCGAGGGTGAAGGGGCCGACCGCGGTACGGCGCAGGGCCGTGAGATGACCTCCGACGCCGAGCTTGTCGCCGAGGTCGCGGGCCAGGGCGCGAATGTAGGTGCCCGAGGAGCAGTCCACCGCGACATCGAGGTCGACGAAATGGGTGTCGCCGGTGTCGATGTCGCGGCGGGCCAGGATGTCGAAGCGGCTGACTGTGACCGGGCGGGCCGCCAGTTCCACGTCCTCACCGGCGCGGGCGCGGGCGTAGGCGCGCTCGCCGTTGACCTTGATGGCGCTGACGGTGGCGGGGACCTGTTGGATGTCGCCGGTCAATTCGGCTACGCGCGAGGCGATCTCGGCGTCGGTGAGGTGTGCTGCCGCCGCGGTGGCGGTGACCTCGCCCTCGGCGTCGTCGGTGATGGTGGACTGACCCAGGCGGATGGTGGCCGTGTACGACTTGGTGGTCAGGATGAGCTGGCCGAGCAGCTTGGTGGCGCGTTCCACGCCCAGCACCAGCACGCCGGTGGCCATCGGGTCGAGGGTGCCCGCGTGGCCGACCTTCTTGGTGCGCAACAGCCTTCGGCTCTTGGCGACCACGTCGTGGCTGGTCCAGCCGCCCTCCTTGTCGACGATCAGCAGGCCGCCGAGGGCGTCCACCAGGGGCGGCAGCTTCTCCCGCTTGGGACCGGCCGGGCCGCGACGCTTCGCGCCGCTGCGCCCGGTGTCCGCCGAACCGGATTCCGTCGGTGTCGCGGCGTCCACCGCGATCGGTTCCTCGCCCATCAGGCCGTCACGATCGCGGTGAGGATGAGGCCGTCGCTGACGACCCAGCGGCCGTCGAAGGACGTCAGCGGAGTGCCGCCGTCGGTGACGGGGCCGGGGATCAGGAGGTCGCTGTGGAAGGTGCCCGCGCCGCCGTCGGCGGACTCCTCGTCCACGGTGAAGGTGATGTGGGCGTCCTCGAACCCGAGCCACAGGCCGGTGAGGGGGAACCACGCTTTGTAGGTGGCCTCCTTGGCGCAGAACAGGAGCCGGTCCAGGTGCAGGCCGGTGCCGGGGAGCACGGCGGAGAGCCACTCGCGTTCGGGCTCGAGGCTGACCGAATCCAGGACGCCGTCCGGGAGTTGACCGTGCGGTTCGGCGTCGATGCCGATCGAGCGGAAGCGGAGTTTGTGGCCCAGGGCCGCGGCGCGATAGCCGTCGCAATGGGTGAGGCTGCCGACGATGCCGCGCGGGAACACCGGTTCGCCGGTGCCGCCCTTGCCGATGGCGACCGCGGGCTCACCCAGCTGGGTCAGGGCCTGCCGGGCGCAGTAGCGGGCGCCGATGAAATCACGGCGGCGCTTCTCGACCGCGCGGGCGATCAGATGCTCCTCGCCGGGATGCGGTTTCAGATCTTCCGGGTAGGCCGTCAGCTCGGCCGCCGCGACCCCGCTCGGGAGAATTCTGCCGAGTATGCGCGCCGACTCCGTCGCCGCGACTGCCCGCTCCTCGATGACCCGCCTCCTGCTCGCTTCCACCAACTGCCGAATCGAGCCTACCGGGCAGGCCGGTCACGAACCGCTTCGCGCGGACCTGCGCGGCCCGGCCCGGCCTTGCCGCGACGGATCAGACCAGGCCGCGACGGCGTTCGGCCTGCTCCTTCATCTTCACCGCGGCCGCCTGCATCTCCGGGGTGATCTTGAAGTGGCCGCCCCACTCGTTGAGGGTGTCGCCGTAGTCGGGGACCGGCAGGATCTGGCGCAGCAGCTTGTCCGGCAGGCCGCGGCGCTGCCACTCCCGCGGATAGCCGAGCGACACCTCCTCGAAGCGGACGCCGTCGTACCAGGTGGTGCGTGGAATGTGGAGGTGGCCGTAGACGGCGCAGACCACGTTGTAGCTGGTGTGCCAGTCCGCGGTCAGGTCGGTGCCGCACCACAGGGAGAACTCCGGGTACCACATCATGTCGACCGGCTTGCGCAGCAACGGGAAGTGGTTGATCAGGACCAGCGGAGTGTCGGCGGGCAGCGCGTCGAGGCGGCGCTGGGTGTACTGGACGCGGGCGTGACACCAGGCGTCGCGAGTCAGGTACGGCTCGGCCGACAGCAGGAACTCGTCGGTCGCCACCACATTGCGGTCCCGGGCGATGGCCAGGCCCTCGGCCTTGGTCTTCGCGCCCTCCGGCAGCCACGAGTAGTCGTAGAGCATGAACAGCGGGGCCAGGGTGACCGCGCCACCGAACTCCTCCGCGCCCGCGCCCTCCCACACCGGGAACGGGTCCTCCGGCGTGACGACGTCCAGATCGCGGCACAGCGACACCAGGTAGTCGTAGCGGGCCGCGCCGTGCATCTGCACGGGATCCTTTGCGGTGGTCCACAATTCGTGATTGCCGGGCACCCAGATGACCTTGGCGAAGCGGCCGCGCAGCGTCTGCAGGGCCCAGCGGATGTCATCGGTCTTCTCGCCGACGTCCCCGGCCAGGATCAGCCAGTCCTCGGCGGAATCCGCGTGGATCGCCTCCACCACCGGCTTGTTGCCCTGATGACCGACATGGATGTCGCTCACCGCCATCAACTTCGGAATCACCCGGTTCCGCCTTCCTGTTCACGACCGTCCTGGCAGCAACCATCCCGGCCTCCACCAGATTCCCACGCGCGGGAGAAACCGGCGTCACCGCACCCAGCGAAGGCGAGCCGCGGCGCCGAATCCGGCCGCGACGGTGAGAGTTCCGGACGGCTCCCGGCGACACGACGCCACCGCCACATGGCAGGGGCGCGGGATCTCGGCGGGGATACGGACGCCGCCCTCGATCTCGTAGCGCATATTGGTGACCTTCCAGCGCCGCGCCCGAGGGTCATCGGGGTCGATCGGCGGAGCGTCGGCACGGGCCACGACCATGACCTCGGTGATGCCGGTCGGCCATTGGAAGACCAGCAGGCCATCGCGCTCGGCCAGGCCGCGCACGGTCGGCAGGCCGCTGGGCTCGGCGTCCGGTGAGGCGGACGCGCGATCCCCGGCGGAACCGGTGGCAGTCGAACTCCCCACGGATCCACCCGCCGTCGAGCTCCCTGCGGAACCCGCCACCGTCCGGCTCCCGGTGGCGGACGCATCGCCGCTGCGATGTCCGCCTGACGCCGCGGCTCCCGCACCGGCAGCAGTCCGGTCCGAGCGGGTCATGTCCGAGGCGCGGCCCGAGATCGAGGCGACCACGCCGTACACCGGCACCGGTCCGGCGGGTGCGCCGCCGTCCTCCATCGCCACGCCGCGAGTGCGGCCGACCACGCGCCAGGAACCGTCGGCGAGCAGTCGGGTGATTCGGTACTCGGCCTGGTCGGTGGTGGACGGGGTCCAGGTGATCACGACCGTGCCGTCCGGTTTGCGGCTGACGGTGACGTGCTCGGGCGCGGCGACCCGGAGTTCGGCCAGAGCCGCTCGGGCCTCGGCGTGGTCGGCGCAGACCTCGAGGACTGCGCGCACCGCCTGCATGCGCAGGCCGGGATCGGCGGGGAGGGCCTCGAACAAGCGACCCGCCTCGATCACGGCGGCCCGCGCACGCCCGATCAGCAGTTCCCGGCTCGCCCCGCGGGGGTCGGGATTCGCGACATCGGCGGCTCGTCGGTCCAGGAAGTCCAGGTGCTCGGCCAGCGCCTCCACGAATCGCCGCCCCGCACAACAGGACACGGCGGCGCGCCAGTGCACGACCGCCTCGGCGAGCACTCGCTCGACGTCCTCCCCCACCGCGCGCACCGAGCGCGCCGCCGCCGCGTCATCGCCGACCAGCCGACGGGCGTCGGCGATGAAAGCCGCCGCCTCCTTGGGCTTTCCGGCCCGCAGTGATGCCCGCGCCGCCCGCAACGCGGCCTCCCAGGGCCGCCCCGACTGGGTCGTGCCGTCGTAAGGCGTCCGCTGCCAGTGCTCCGGCTCGGGCGCACCGGGGGCATCCGCCGCGCCCTGCGGTGGCACCGCGCCTTCCGAAGACCACTGTCCACCACCGGTTCCGGCCGCACCGCCGGCGGTTCCGGCGCCGACCGGCGCGGCACCAGCACCGTCCGCCGGGGTTCGTGCCGCGCCGGTCGGGTAGTTCGACGATGGTGTGGCGGAGTCCGTGTGGGTCGAGTCGGTCGGCCGGGGCCCGGCGGCCCGGTGTTCGTGGCCCTCGACAGTCGTGCCGAGTTCATCGGCGAGGGCGATCAGGACGCGCTCGGCGTTGGCGCGGTCGAGTCCGCCGGCGATGGCCACGCCGAGCAGGTAGTCGAAATCCGGTGCCACCAGCAGGTCTTCGACGAGTACGGCCGCGCGGACCTGGGGGCGCAGCTGGTCGGTGACGGTTTCGGTGATGGTCAGCAGATAGGCGTCGACCAGCGGGCCGCCGGGCTCGAGCAGATCGCCGATGTGGATGAGGAGCTCGTCGAGGACCACGCGCAGGCGGCCGGGCGGGAGTTCGCGGGTGCGGGCGCGCAGGGCCTCGGCGCGCAGGCGGATCTCGTTGCTGCGGTGGGCCGCCGAGAAGTCCATGTCGAGCAGTGACAGCAGGGTGGGCACCGGGTCGCCGGCGATGAGCCGCTCGTATTCGGCCAGCAGCGACCGGATCTGGCGGCGGCGCTCGGTACTCAGCGCGGGCGCGGCCGGGGGCGGCGGCGCCGCCGGGGCCTCGTCGATGATGCGGTGGCGGCGCACCCGGGCGGCGACCTCGGCGACCGTCAGACCGCCCAGGCGGCCGATGTCCTCGAGGCCCGCGATCTTCCCGGCGGGAATGCCGTTGTGCCGCTGGATCAGTCGCTCGATGGCGGCATCGAGCATCTCGTAGCGTTCGGCGTCGCGACGGTCACGCAGCTGCTTGACCCGATCGGCCTCGAGCAGCCGGGAACCGGTGTGCAGCAGCGGCTCGGACAGGTCCTGATGCGCCTCGACCAGCAGCCCGGCCAGCACCCGGAACTTGGGGTGGTCGCGCAGCTTCTGCCACAGCGCCCACACCTGCTCGACCCGTGCGGCGACGTCGGCGTCACTCAGCCGGGGCGCGTCGGCGAGCGGAATGTCGTACAGCTCGAAGGCATCCGACTCCGCGAGGCCGCCGCGGCGTTCGACGGCGGCGAGGACGCGTTTGCGATAGTCATTGGGATCGAAGGCGTGCATGGCTTTTCGTCGGAGAGCGTATACCGGTCAGGAATTGCGGCGGCGGGTGCGCTGCAGCTGATCCAGCTCGCGCTCCACATCCGCCTGCGACAGGGTGGCCCCGGTCTGCACCGACAAGGTCAGCGGCAGATCGGCGTCCACATGGTAGGCCGTCACGTGCAGCACACCGTCGAATCCCATCTCGAAGGTCACCCGGACTTCACTACCCTCCGGATACCCCGGCGGAATATCACGAATCCTGCCCTCCACCAGCACCTTCGTGTCCTCGGGCCGGGTCGAGGCCGCCTGCCCCTGCTGCTCGACGATGGTCAGCTCGATCTGCTCCTGGTTCGCGCGCACCGTGCCGTAGGAGCGCCGCACCTTGATCGGCAACGTCTGATTGCGATGCACCAGCCAGCTCGCCGCCAGCCCGTTGAACGGATCCAGCGCCAGCACCCCGAATCCGCGCGACACCACGGTGTCCACCTGGATCTCGATCATGCGGCGCACCAGGCTCACCGGCTGGCCGAAGGATGCGGCCACCCGCGCCAGCGAGCCCTCCAGGTCGCCGGGGTCGGCGTCACCGAGCGCGGCGCCGTCACGCAGCCGCCCGCGGGTCACCAGGTCCGCGGCCACCAGCCGCTCCATCTCCAGCTTCTCGCCGTACAGCGCGGCGCCGCGCGCCACCGACAGGTCGGGGTCGCGGAGTTCGCCGGTGAGCCCGAATTCCTTCCGCAGCTGCTCGGCCACCATCGGCATGCGCGAGGAGCCGCCGACCAGCAGCAGCCGGTCCACCTGCCGCACTCCGCGCTTCTCGGCGGCGGCCAGCACCGCCTTGGTCAGGTCCAGGGTGCGCCGCATGAGCGAGGCGGTCAGCGATTCCAGATCGGAACGGGTCAGCGGGATCACCGCCCGCGCGCCGTCGTGCGCGATCACCACCTCGGTGTCCTCGGCGGCGGTGAGCTCCTGTTTGGCCTGTTCGGCGGCCAGCACCAGCAGCTGGGAGCCGACCGAATCGTCCAGGGGGTCTTCGGCATCGGGGTTGGCCGTGCAGAACTGCCGCGAGAGATACAGCGCCAGCCGCTCGTCCCAGTCCGCGCCGCCGAGCTGATGGTCGCCCTCCACGGCGAGCACCGAGATGCGGCGGTCGGCCAGCTCGATGACGGTGGCGTCGAAGGTGCCGCCGCCGAGGTCGTAGACCAGCACCGTCTCGCGCGCGGGTTCCTTGCCGAGTTCGATGCCGCCGTCCAGGCGCCCGAAACCGTAGGACAGCGCGGCCGCGATCGGCTCCGAGAGCACGCCCGCCACATCGAATCCGGCGTAGGTTCCTGCCTGGATGGTGGCGCGGCGCTCCTCGTCACCGAAGTAGGCGGGCACCGTGATGACCGCGCGCCGCACCGGTTCGCCACCGGAGAACTCGGCATCGGCGGCAAGGCTTTTCAGGATGAGCGCCGACACCGCGGGCGCGGACCACAGCTGCCCGTGCGCGCCGAACCGCCATTCGGCGTCGCCCATGCGGCGTTTCACCAGGGTGCACACATTGTCGGGGTCGAGCCGGGCCTGCCGGCGCGCGCCCTCGCCGACCACATGGTCGGTCGCGGAGGCGAACAGCACAACGGAGGGAACGGTCGGTTCCCCCTTCAATCCGACCAGCACCTGCGGCCGGCCATCTGCGTCGATTGCCGCAATTGCCGAATTCGTTGTGCCCAGATCGATTCCATAGACCCCCATGGACGGCGATGGTAGCAGTCACCGGCGACAGCTGGGTTTATCGTTCGTGCATGAGCGATCCAGCCCCGGCGGCCACGATTCCCCAGGCGCCCCCAGCGACCGCGGAGGAGTCCGCCCCGACTCTCGACCGCATCACCGAACGCATCGACGACCTCGCCCGGGTCATCGCCCGGCAGGCCGCCACCATCGAGCGACTAGCCGACGCCGCCAAACTGAAGATCCGCGACGAGCGCGCCGAGGCCGACGCGCCGCTGCTGCGTGATCTGTTCGCCCTGCACGGGCTGGCGCAGACGTTCGTCTCCACCTCGAATTCGGAACCGGACCGGCAGGGCTTCGAGGCCATCAACCGCCGGGTCGAGCGCATGCTGGCCGAGCGCGGCGGCGAGCTGGTGACACCGTTCCGGGGCACGGCGTTCGATCCGGAGACCATGGAGGCCGCCGAGGTCGCGGGCACCGACGACCCGGACGCCGACAAGACCGTGGAGTCGGTCATCCAGCCCGGCCTGACCATAGGGGATCGCTCCATCCGGCCCGCGAAAGTCGTTGTGCGGCGGTATCGCAGGCCGTAGTCCAGGTCTGGACCCACCCAGAAAACTGACACTTGTTGCATTAAGCGAAGTCGCTTAATCTCGGGTCCATGACCTATTTCACGGCCACCGCGATAGTCACGGGCGCCGCCTCGGGGATCGGGCGCGCGCTCGTGATCCGGCTGCTGGGCCACGGGACGCGCGTCTACGCCGTCGATCGCGATGCGGCCGGGCTGGATTCGCTGGCCGCGAGCAGTTCCGGCGAACTCACCACCCTGGTCGTCGACGTCACCACCCCCGAGGCCCTCGCCGAGGTGGTGGAGCGCGTCATCGCCGACCACGGGCGACTCGACTTCATGTTCAACAACGCGGGCATCGTGGTCGGCGGCGATTTCGCGGACATGACCGACGCGGCCTGGCGCACGATCGTCGACATCAACTTCTGGGGCGTCGTGCACGGCACCCGCCTCGCCTACGCGCGCATGCTCGAACAGGGCGGTGGGCACATCATCAATACCGCCAGCAGCGCCGGCGTCATGCCGGTAGCCCGCTCGACCGCCTACGCCGCCACCAAACACGCGGTGGTCGGCCTGAGCACCTCGCTGCGCGCGGAAGCCGCCGAACACGGAATCAAGGTCAGCGTCGTCTTGCCCGGCGTGGTCGACACCGGCATCTTCGACAATGCCGTGAACCTGCCCGGCTACAACTACCGCGCCAGCATCGACAAGCTGCCCTTCGCCAAGGTGACACCCCTCGACGCCGCCGACGCGATCCTGCACGGCGTGGCGAAGAACAAGCAGTACATCAGCTTTCCGGCCTACAACCGGATCATCATCGGGCTCAATCGACTGCTGCCCGACGTGATGGCGCCGATAATCAATCGCGGAGGACGCAAATGAAGCAGCAGTATCGCAGCATCGATATCGGCGAACCGATGACGAGGTTCGCCCGGGGGTGGCATTGCCTCGGGCTCGCCGAGACCTTCCGGGACGGACAACCACACTCGGTCAATGCCTTCGGCACCAAACTGGTGATCTGGTCCGACAGCACAGGCGATTTGCACGCCCTCGACGGCTACTGCCGGCACATGGGCGCGGACCTCGCCTACGGCAGCGTCAAGGACGACAACATCGCCTGCCCCTTCCACGATTGGCGGTGGCGCGGCGACGGCAAATGCGCCGCCATTCCCTATGCGCGGCGCGTTCCGCCGTTGGCGCGCACCAGGTCCTGGATCACCTGCGAGGAGAACGGGCAGTTCTTCGTCTGGAACGACCCCGAGGGCAATCCCCCGCCGCCCGAGGTCGCCATTCCGCACATCGAGGGCATCGACACCGACCAGTGGAGCGACTGGGACTGGAACTCAGTGCTCATCGAGGGCTCGCACTGCCGCGAGATCATCGACAACAACGTCGACATGGCGCACTTCTTCTATATTCACTTCGCCTACCCCGTGTACTTCAAGAACGTGTTCGAAGGGCATGTGGCGACCCAGTTCCTGCACTCCAAGGGCCGTCAGGACATTCACGCCAAATCCAACTACTCGCAGGAAATGTCGTTGCTGCGTTCGGAGGCCTCCTATTTCGGGCCGTCGTACATGATCAACTACCTGCACAACGACTTCGGCGACAACACCGTCGAGGTGGCGCTCATCAACTGCCACTACCCCGTCACCCACAACTCCTTCATGTTGCAGTGGGGCGTGAGCGTGCAGCGCATCGAGGGCCTGCCGCCGGAGAAATCCGAGAAACTCGCCAAGTCCTTCGGCAAGAGCTTCGGCGTCGGCTTCCTCCAGGACGTCGAGATCTGGAAACACAAGACCCGCATCGACAATCCGCTGCTCACCCAGGAAGACGGACCCGTCTACCAGCATCGCCGCTGGTACGAGCAGTTCTACGTCGACGTCGCCGATATCACGCCGGAAATGACGGCCCGGTTCGAATACGAAGTCGACACCACCCACGCCAACGAGAACTGGCAGGCCGAGGTGGCGCAGAACCTCGAGAAGCAAGCGGCCGCCCAGGCCAACGGCGCCGCCGACTAGCGACTCCGCCGGGACGGATCACGACATCCGTCCCGGCACCTCCGCACCGACGCGGGCCCAGCGGCCCGACAACGCCCGCCACGACACCGTGATCAGGCGCAGGACCAAGAAGGCGACCAGACCGGTCCAGATTCCGCCGATGCCCCAGTCGAATTCGAGCGACAGCCAGATCATCGGAAGGAATCCGAGCAGCGCCGAGCCGAGAGTGGCGTTGCGCAGGAAGGCGGCGTCCCCCGCGCCGAGCAGGACGCCGTCGAGGGCGAACACCACACCGCCGATCGGGATGATCGCGACGAAGAACCACCAAACCACATTGGTGCGGTCCAGCACCGCGGGATCATCGGTGAACAGTCGCGGGATCAGCGAGTGGCCCGCGGCGAAGAACACCGCCAGCACCGTCGCGAACACGGTCGACCAGGCCGTGACCCGCCGGGCCAAACCCTGTGCCCCACGCGCGTTTCCAGCTCCGAGCGCCGCACCGACCAGCGTCTGCGCCGCGATGGCCAGCGAATCCAGCGTCAATGCGATGAAGTTCCACAGCTGCAACACCAGCTGATGCGCCGCCACCGACGCGGCGCCGAACCGTGAAGCCACCGCCGCCGCCGACACGAACGACGCCTGGAAGGCGAGACTGCGCACGATCAAGTCGCGGCCCAGCACCAGCTGCGCCTTCATGATCTCCAGATGCGGCGCGATCGGCACATGCGCCTGCCACAACGCGCGCACGAACAATGCGCCCGACACCGCCTGCCCGGCCAGATTCGCGACCGCCGACCCCTCCAGCTCCAGCCGCGGCGCACCCAGCAGACCGTGCACCAGCGTCGGGCACAACACCCCCGAAACCACCAGCCCCGCAACCACATACATCAGCGGCCGCCGAGTCTGCTGCACCCCGCGCATCCACCCGTTCCCCGCCATCGACAACAGGATCAACGGCACCCCGAACAAGGCGATCCGCACCCACGACTCCGCCGCATCGGCGATATCGGATCCACCGGCGATGGCCCGCGTGATCGGTCCCGCGAACACCTGCACCACCAGCACGATCGCCAACCCCGCCGCCACGGCGATCCAACTGGCTTGCACGCCCTCCACGACCGCCCCGGGCTCATCACCGGCCCCGTGCCGCCGCGCCGCGCGCGCTGTCGTCCCATAACTCAGGAACGTCAGCTGCGAACTGACCTGCGCCAGAATCAAACCCCCGACCGCCAGCCCCGCCAGCGCCAAAGCCCCCAGCCGCCCCACGACGGCCATGTCGAACAGCAGATAGATCGGCTCGGCGACCAGCACACCGAGGGTCGGCACCGCGATCCCGAGAATCCGCCGCGGCCCCGCGGCCGCCGCCTCCGCCCCCCGCGCCGCCACCCGCTCGCGCCTGGCCGCCTGCTCGCCTCCGCCCGGGAGCTCCGGGCCACCGCCGGCCGCTGATTCCCCTCCGGCCATGCTCGCCGCGGCTCGGCCATTTCCGGCCACGGCCGGGGATCCCGGGTCCTCCCCGCCGTCCGCCACGATCTCCGCACCGCTCATCCGCCCACCATCCCATACATGCACGAGCCGAACCGCCCGCCGAGGGCCCTGAGCGGGCAAATATATGGTGCGAGTCCGGGCACCCGCCGACTGCCGATCCACCCCCGAGCTGTCGGCGCTGCATGGCGCACGCCGACGAGATTGTTATGGCTCGCACCGGAAGCCGCGGCCTCGATCAGCGACAGGTACCCCCGAGGTGACAGACCCGGCGTCGGGGCGGGTTGCCAGCAGCTCCGGGCGAGCAGACCGACAGCTCGGGTTCAGCCCAAGGCCGCCTCTTCGATCGAGCTCGCACGTCTATCGTCCGGGCGCGCCTGGCAAACAAAGTGAAATGCGCATGTCCGCATTTGCGCATGCGGGCTGAGCGCAGACCATCGATGCCCGCCATCCCAGTGCCGCGCGGCGAGCTCGGAACATGGATGTTCGCGGTCGGACGACCGACCTTGCCACCGATGTGGATGCCCGCCGCCGCCGGCATCCACGTATCTTGGTCCGCCCACCTGATCAGGTCCAGGTCTGCAACCACCCGAATCAGCTGACACCGTGGAGGTACCGCGCACGATCGGGATCTGCGGGCTGCCCGGCGTCAACCTCGACCCACTGTCCGGATGCGGGATTCGCCTCGCGCCGACCACGGCCGCTTCCCCGGGACAGGGCCGCAGGCAGGCGGTTTCATTCGCGGCGGGAGGCCCACCACAACGCCGCGACGGTGACAGCGGCGGCCGCGAGCGCCGGGCGGGTGTACGGGGATCGAGGGCGGGGCGATGTGGCGGCGCGGATGGCGGCCAGGCGTTGCGGGGTCGGGGTGACGGGGTGGAGTTCGAAGACGCGGAAGGTGCGGCCACCGGAGAGGTCGTGTTCCATTTCGTAGCCGGGCCAGAATTCGACGGCGGTGTCCCAGGCGCGTTTTCGCTCCACGCCGGTGATCTGGGTGACGGTGACCGGGAAACGCCGGCCGCCGACGTGGACGGTGGCGACGGTCGCGGCACGCAGGTTCGCCGACCAGGACGGGTGTTCGGGGCTGCCCCAATTGGATCCGATGAGCAGGATGCTGTCGCCATTGGGGACGTAGAGCAGTGAGGTGGTGCGCGGGACACCGGTCTTGCGGCCGATCACGGTCAGTTCGAGGGAGGGCAGGCCCGCGATGTCGAGGACGCCGTTGCGGCCCCGGGTGATTCGCCGGACCGCGCGGTCGGACGCGAGAATCGTGCCGGATGCGTGCATGACCCAGCGCTGGGTGCCGAGACGGCGGGCGACGCGGGGCAGAACTGTGGACGCCATGGGAATTCCTCACCGGTATCGGGAGTTCCACGAACGCGGTCGCGCATGCCTTCGCCCACTTCGAGAATGCTGAAACGTCCTTGTCATCAAGCGTATTCGCGCGGAAGCCCCCGGACTGTTCCCCCGGCAAGCCGTCGGCGGAGGATGGTTGTCGCATCCACTGTAATCACAAAGGCTTAATCGCGTGTGGCGAGCCGGAAATCAGCTGAGACCGGTCTCAGTCACTCAAACGGATTTTCAGCGTCTCGACCAGGTCGTCGTGCGATCCGGTGGCGCTGTACCCGGCGGCATAGCGATGCCCGCCGCCGCCCAGCGACACCGCCACCCGCGCCACGTCGACACCGGGAGTGCCGTCGGCATTGGCGTGCGAGCGCAGCGACACCGTCCACCGGTCCGGCTCGGTCCGCGATTCCTTGAACACGGCCGCGACCTGCGCCTCGGCCGCGGTGCGGATGAGGTCGATGACGCTCTCCACCTCCTCGGACCGGACCGCCTCGGTGTCCTCGCGGCGGACCACCGCGTAGACCAGGCCCGCTCCCCCGGCCACGTCCGGCAACAACTGCGCCGACCCCAGCACCCGCGACAGCATCGGCAGCCACGCGAAAGGATGGGTGTCCATGAGGGTGCGGGTGATGGCCGCGCCATCGATGCCGGTGGCCAGCAGCCGTTCGGCCAGGGCGTGCGAACCCGGCCGCACCCATTTGAAGGAGCCGGTGTCGGTGACCAGTCCGGCGTAGAGGCAGTGCGCGATATTCGCGTCCAGCGGCTCGGACCAGGCGTCCAGGATGCGGGCGATGACACCCGCGGTCGACTCGGCGGCCTCGTCGACGATGTTCACGGCGCCGAAGCGGGTGTTGGAGCGGTGATGATCGATCACCAGAGTGGTTGCGGCACCGGCCAATCGGTCCCGCAGCACACCGAGACGATCCGCGCTGCCGCAGTCCACCGCGACCAGTACATCCGTCTCGGCGGGGACCTGATCGGGCCCGACCAGCAGGTCGGTGCCGGGCAGCGACCGCATGGACACCGGCAACCGGTCCGGTTCGGCGAAGCAGACGACGACCGGGACCCCGCGCCGACGCAGGACCTGCGCCAACGCCAGCCCGCTGCCGACGGTATCGGCATCGGGCTGGATATGGCACAGGATGGTCACCGACTTCGCGGCGTCGAGAATCTCGACCGCCGGGGTGACGTCGACGGGGGTCACCGGGGGTCAGGCTTCGTCGTCTTCTTCGTCCTCTTCGCTCTTGTACGGGTCCTCGTCACCGGCGTAGGTCGCGCCGACGGCGACCTGCGCGACCCGCGCATCGCTGGCGCGGGCCTTGGCCAGCAGCTCTTCCATCTCGCGCGCCGCGTCGGGCACGGTGTCGAGCTTGAACGCGAGCGTGGGGGTGAACTTCACACCGGTGCCCGCACCCACCTTGGACCGGAGAATGCCGGCGGCGGCCTTCAGACCGGCGGCGGCTTCCGCGTAATCGGGTTCGGCGTCGATGGTTTCACCCATGACGGTGTAGAAAATGGTCGCCTCGCGTAGATCCCCCGTCACCTTCGAATCGGTGACGGTGACGAACCGCAGTCGCGGATCCTTGATCTCGTACTCGATCGCCGTGGCGACGATGGACGAGATGCGCTTCGCGAGTCGGCGTGCTCGGGCTTGGTCAGCCATGAGAGCGCTCCTCACTTCTTCAGTCTTCGGGTCCGAAGATGCGGCGGCGTACCGACAGCAACTCTAACTCCGGACGATTGGCGACGTGCCGTTCACACTTGTCCAGCACCTCGATCAGGTGATTCATGCCGTAGCTGACCATTGCCACACCGAGCAATGACCGTCGATAACGGTCATGATCTCCGCCCTCGGTGACACTCACATCGAACCGTTTCAGGTCCGCGAGGATGGGGCGGATGACAGAGCGCTTCTCTTTCAGTGAATGCACATCACCGAGCAAGATATCGAACTCGAGCGCTCCGAAGAACATCTTTTCAGTCATATGAACGCGCCCCGGGGAATGCGCGCACAGTTACCCGGAAAGGTAAGGGGCACAACCCCGCCGGACCCTGAGGTCCGGCGGGATCGCGTGTACTGCTTCGCCTAGTCGCGCGGCTTCTCCCGCAGCTCGTAGGCCTCGACGATGTCGCCTTCCTTGATGTCGTTGTACCCGACGGTCAGACCACATTCGTAGCCTTCGCGGACCTCGGTCACGTCATCCTTCTCACGACGCAGCGACTGGATGGTGGTCTCGGCGACCACGACGTTGTCGCGGATCAGGCGCGCCTTGGCGTTGCGCTTGACCGAACCCGAGAGCACCCAGCAACCCGCGATGTTGCCGAACTTGGAGGAGCGGAAGATCTGGCGGATCTCCGCCCGGCCCAGCTCGTGCTCCTCGTAGATCGGCTTGAGCAGACCCTTGAGGGCCTTCTCGATCTCGTCGATCGCCTGGTAGATGACCGAGTAGTAGCGGATGTCCACGCCTTCGCGGTTCGCCAGCTCGGTCGCCTTGCCCTCGGCGCGGACGTTGAACCCGATGATGATCGCGTTCGACGCCGACGCCAGGTTGACGTTGGTCTCGGTGACGCCACCGACACCGCGGTCGATGACGCGCAGACGCACCTCGTCGCCGACATCGATACCGAGCAGCGCCTCTTCGAGGGCCTCGACGGTACCGGAGTTGTCGCCCTTGAGGATCAGGTTCAGCTCCGAGGTCTCCTTCAGAGCGGCATCCAGATCTTCCAGGGAGATCCGCTTGCGGCTGCGCGCGGCCAGGGCGTTGCGCTTGCGAGCGTTGCGGCGGTCGGCGATCTGACGCGCGATGCGGTCTTCCTCGACCACGAGCAGGTTGTCACCCGCACCCGGCACCGAGGTGAAACCGATGACCTGGACGGGCCGCGACGGCAGGGCCGCCTCGACGTCGTCGCCGTGCTCGTCGACCATGCGGCGCACGCGACCGTAGGCGTCGCCCGCCACGATCGAGTCGCCGACCCGCAGGGTGCCGCGCTGGATGAGCACGGTCGCCACCGGGCCACGGCCGCGGTCGAGGTGGGCTTCGATGGCCACACCCTGCGCGTCCATGTTCGGGTTGGCGCGCAGATCCAGGGCGGCGTCCGCGGTCAGGACCACGGCCTCGAGCAGCGACTCGATGTTGGTGCCCTGCTTCGCCGAGATGTCCACGAACATGGTCTCGCCACCGTATTCCTCGGCGACCAGACCGTATTCGGTCAGCTGCTGGCGAATCTTCTGCGGGTTCGCGCCTTCCTTGTCGATCTTGTTGACCGCCACCACGATCGGCACGTCCGCGGCCTGCGCGTGGTTGATGGCCTCCACCGTCTGCGGCATGACGCCGTCGTCGGCCGCGACCACGAGGATCGCGATGTCGGTGGCCTTCGCACCACGGGCACGCATGGCGGTGAACGCCTCGTGACCGGGGGTGTCGATGAAGGTGATGGTGCGCTCTTCGCCGTTGACCTCGGCCTCGACCTGGTAGGCGCCGATGTGCTGGGTGATACCGCCGGCCTCGCCCTCACGGACGTTGGCCTTACGGATGGTGTCCAGCAGTCGGGTCTTACCGTGGTCGACGTGACCCATGACGGTCACGACCGGCGGACGGACCTGCAGGTCATCCTCGTCGCCGTCGTCCTCGCCGTAGGTGAGGTCGAAGTTGGCGAGCAGCTCGCGGTCCTCGTCCTCCGGGGAGACCACGTGCACGACGTAGTTCATCTCCGAACCCAGCAGCTCGAGGGTCTCCTCGTTCACCGACTGGGTCGCGGTCACCATCTCACCGAGGTTGAACAGCGCCTGGACCAGCGAGGCCGGGTTGGCGCCGATCTTCTCGGCGAAGTCCGACAGCGACGCGCCACGGGCGAGACGCACGATCTCGCCGTTGCCGCGCGGCAGCCGCACGCCACCGGCGATGGGCGCCTGCTGGTTCTCGTACTCGGCGCGCTTCGCCCGCTTCGACTTACGGCCACGACGCGGAGCTCCACCCGGACGTCCGAACGCACCCGCGGCACCGCCGCGACCGCCACCGGAACCCGGACGGCCACCGCCGCCACCACCGGGACGACCCCGGAAACCACCGGGAGCACCCGTGCCGCCACCGGCACCGGCACCGGCACCAGCGCCACCCGCACCGGGAGCGCCGCCACCGCGGTAACCGCCGCCACCGCCACCGGGACGGCCGCCGCCGGCACCCGGACCACCCGGACGCGCCGGACGGCCTGCGCCACCCGGACCGGCCGGACGCTGAGCGCGAGCGGGCATGGCACCCGGGTTCGGCCGCGGGGGCATCGAACCGGGGCTGGGACGCGGACCGCCGGGACGGGGACCGCCCTGACCGGCGGCAGCCGGACGGGGACCACCCTGGCCGGGACCGGGGCGCGGACCGCCCTGGCCGGGACCCGGACGGGGACCGCCCTGACCCGGACCCGGACGCGGGCCGCCCTGCGGCTGACCCGGACGCGGGCCACCCTGGCCCTGACCCGGACGCGGACCACCCTGGCCCTGACCCGGACGAGGGGCCGGGCGCGGCGCGGGACGCTCGGGCGCGGAAGAGAAGGGGTTGTTACCGACACGCGGCGGCTTCGGACCCGGCTTCGGGCCACCCGGACGCGGACCGGACTGCGGGGCGGGGGCGCCGCCCTGCTGCGCCGGACGCGGGGCCGGAGCGCCCGGACGCGGAGCGTCGGTACGCGGGGCCTGCGGAGCCGGAGCGGACGGCGCCGGAGACGCGGAAGCGGCTGCCGGAGCAGCGTTTTCGCGAGCCGCGGGCTTCACGCCCGCACCCTCTCCGGGCTTACCCGGAGCCGGACGCGCTGCGGGAGCGGCCGGGGTCGCGGGCGATTCGGCACGGGCGGCCGGAGCCACCGGTGCGGCGGGGGCCGGAGCCGGAGCCGCGGGGGCCGGAGCCGCCGGGGTCGGACGCGGGCCGGGACGGGGACCGGCACCCGGGGTGGCCGGCTTGGCGGCCGGACGCGGGGTGCTGTCACCACTGGGCTTGGGGGCCGCCGGCTTGGCGGCACCGGAGGGGGCGCTCTTGGGTGCGAGCGACTCCCGCAGTCGGCGCGCGACAGGTGCTTCCACCGTCGAGCTCGCCGACTTCACGAACTCGCCCTGCTCCTTGAGCCGTGCGAGTAGTTCTTTGCTCGTGACACCGAGTTCTTTTGCCAACTCGTGCACGCGGGCCTTGCCTGCCACTGCTCTCCTCACTCAGAGGCCGAGCGTGACAGCCCGCTTACAACGGGGCGTCCGCACGACCTCGACTAATTTCGAAGGCCGATCATTTCTGGGACTTCACGGTGTGCTCATGAGTGCTCGTGCCTGTTCTCTACGTAATGCTCCAGGGCTGAGATATCCAGATGTCCGGACACTCGTAGTGCTCTGCCGATTGCTCGGCGCCGAACTGCTTGACTCAGACAAACCGAAGAGGGGTGCAACCAAGCACCCCTTCCGGGAAGTCTGCGCCGCGGATCCGGAACGACCACAAGGGTTTGCCCACTCTCGGCAGACCCTTGCGCCACGACCCGCATCAGATCGGCAGCCAGCTCGCGTCTGCGACATCCGATGCAGGTCCGGACGGGTGCTGATCGTGCCGGCACCCGCTCGGCGCGCGGAGAAGTCGAAGACTCGCGCTGAGCCTGCGTCCACTCTACCGCTCTCACGTCCCGATCTCCGCATCCGTACCCCTTGGAAGTTACCAAGCTGTCATCCCAGGGGTCTGTTTCACAAATCCATTTCCGACCGGGCCGGACTCATCGAGCAAGATCAGCGCGGTGCCGGGCGGCCGCGACCGAGCTACCGTGGCGCCTCGATCCCGGCCGCACGACCCTCAGTTCCGGTGCGTGTCGGAGCCGCCGGTCGCCGCCGCGGGACGCGCGCCGCCCTGCGGGTCGGCCGCCGCGTCCGAGCGGATGTCGATCCGCCAGCCGGTGAGCCGGGCCGCCAGGCGGGCATTCTGGCCCTCCTTGCCGATGGCGAGGGAGAGCTGGAAGTCCGGGACCACCACGCGCGCGGCGCGGGCGTCGGGGTCCACGATCGTCACCGACACAACCTTGGACGGGGACAGCGCATTCCCGACGAAGGCGGCCGGGTCCTCCGCGTAGTCGATGATGTCGATCTTCTCGCCCGCCAGCTCGCTCATGACATTGCGCACACGCTGACCCATCGGGCCGATGCACGCGCCCTTGGCGTTGACGCCCGGGACGGTCGATCGGACCGCGATCTTCGAGCGGTGCCCGGCCTCGCGGGCCACCGCCACGATCTCGACCGAGCCGTCGGCGATCTCGGGGACCTCGAGCGCGAACAGCCGGCGCACCAGGTTCGGGTGGGTGCGCGAGAGGGTGATCTGCGGGCCGCGCGGACCGCGGGAGACACCGACCACGTAGCACTTGATGCGGTCGCCGTGCTCGTAGGTCTCGCCCGGCACCTGCTCCGCGGGCGGGATGACGCCCTCGGCGCCGTGGGCTTCCGAGCCGATGCGGACCACGACGGTGCCGCGGGCGTTCATACGCGCGTCGCGCTGCACCACGCCGCCGACGATGTCGCCCTCGTGGGTGGAGAACTCACCGAAGGATTTCTCGTTCTCGGCGTCGCGCAGCCGCTGCAGCACCACCTGGCGGGCGGTGGTGGCGGCGATGCGGCCGAAGCCCTCGGGGGTGTCGTCCCATTCGGAGATGACATTGCCGTCGGCGTCGATCTCGCGGGCCATCACGCGCACGACACCGGTCTTCTGGTTGATGTCGATGCGGGCGTTGGGCTGATGGCCCTCGGTATGCCTGTAAGCGGTGAGCAGCGCGGACTCGATCGCGGAGATCACCGTCTCCATCGAGATCCCCTTGTCGGCGACAATCGCGCGCAGGGCTTCGATTTCGATGTTCATTCCACGATCCCTTCGGTCAGTGAATCGGATTCTGTTGTTTCGGTTTCGTTGTCGTCCCGGGCGCCCGGTTGGGGACGGCCCGGCGATACTCCCCCCGCGAGCTCCAACTCGGCCACGCCGGGCGGATTGAACTCCACCTGCACGACGGCCGATCGGATGTCGGCGAGCGGCACCGTCACCCGGTGGGGCTTCCGCTTGCCGCCGAGGACCAGGGCGATGTCGGCACCGGTGAGGACGCCGACCCTGGCCTCGAACGTGGATTTGCCCTTCTCCTCCGGTGATTCGGCGCCGGGAGCCAGGGTGATCTTGACCTTGCGCCCCTGCGCGCGCTGCCAGTGCCGCGGGGTGGTGAGGGGCCGGTCGATGCCGGGGGTGGTGATCTCGAGCAGATACGGGGTCTCGCCGAAGTCACCGGCGTCGTCGAGGGTCTGCGAGATCTCCGAGCTCAGTTCCGCGACCGCGTCCAGGTCCGGGGATCCGTCGCTGTCGACGGTCACCTTGACCTTGCTCGCTGGACCGGCAGCCGAGATCGCGACGCCTTCGAGGTCGAATCCTCGGCGTTCGACGAGCTCAGCAACTAGCTGGCTCACCCTTTCCTCGGTCGGCATCGGCATATGGGGCGGCTCCTGGTTCAGTTGTCACGGGTTGAGTTGTCTGTTCGGCGAAATACCGGGCCGAAGGTCTAGCGTAACGCGCGGAAAGAGTGTAAAGGACCAGCCGACCCGCCCGAGTTCGGCATGGTCGGCCGTGCGGTACCGATGGCGCGTCGAGAGCGACGCGCCCAAGACGGTTGCCCGTCGTCGCTGATCACAGCCTATCCGACCGCCCTCGCGCAGCAAGCAGTCCGCGACGGCTGGCACCATGTATCCGTGCCCAGCAGTCAGAGCGGCCTCGTGGCCGATGTCGTCGGTCTCACGGTCCCGCCGGACCGAACCGGCTCCGCCCCCACCCCGACGTCGTCGCCCCGGTCCGATGCCGCGGTGAATCGGCGCTCCGCGCTGCGGCTGGCCGGGGGCGGCCTGCTGGTGGCGGCCGCCGCGGGCGCGTCGGCCGCGTGTACGAAGAACGAGCAGCCCGCCGCGCCGGATCCGCTGCTGGCGCAGGAGACCGCGGCGCTCACCGATGCCGCCGCCGCCAAGGCCGCCATCGCGACCACCCCCGATCGCGCGGGCGCGCTCCAGACCATCGCCGATCAGCGCACCGCGCACGCGCAGGCGTTGCGCACCGAAATCGACCGCGCCATCGGCGTTTACGGCGACGGCACCACCCCCAGCCGCCGCACCCCGCCGCCCACCGCGATCGCAGTCAACACCCCGTCCTCGGTGGCGGCGCTGCGCACCCAGCTGAGCGCCTCGCAACGTTCGGCCGCCGACCTGTCCACCTCCCTCTCCGGATACCGCGCCGGGCTGCTGGCCTCGATCAGCGCCTGCTGCGGCACCCACGCAGGAGTCCTTCTCGCATGACCACCCTCGATCAGCAGGCGCTCATCGATGCCCTGAGCGCCGAGTACGCGGCGGTCTACGCCTACGGCGTGATCGCCGCCTACGCCAACCACGACCGGGACAAGCTGGTGGCGGAGTTCACCGCGGCGCACCGGGCCCGGCGCGACGCCACCATCGACGCGCTGAACGCCGACGGCGCAACGGTTCCCGAACCGGCGGCCGCCTACACCGCGCCGTTCCCGGTGAACGATCCGATCCCGGCCGCGAAGCTGGCGGTGACCGTGGAATCCGACGCCGCGGCCTCCTGGCGGGCGGTGGTGGAACGCGCCACCGATCCCGGCGTACGCCGCACCGGGATCGAGGCGCTCACCGAATGCGCTGTGCGCCTTGCCACTTGGCAGTCGATCCTGGGTGCGAGCCCGGTGACCGTGCCGTTCCCCGGTAAGGCCTGATCGGATACCGGGAAACCGGTCCGCAGGGTTACCGGGAATTCGCCGCGTCCGCACTTTCCGTTTCCGTTCTCGATCATTGGGCACAACCCTGGATCGATAGGGTCTGTGCGGCGCGGCTCTTTTCGCATTTTTCCTGCCGTGCAACGAAATTCGGTGCGAGGTCGGAGGGAGATACCGTGGCGGTCGGTGCTGCGCGGGAAGAGAAAGCTGCGCGGGAGGAGAAGTCGCTACGCGAGATGACGAATCGCCTGGTCGACGACTATGGCGAGGCGCATCCGCCGGAGCGGGTCGAGGCCGTGGTGGGTGCGGTGCGCAAGCGGTTCGAGGGGCATGCGGTGCGGGATTTCGTTCCGATTCTCGTCGAACGGATTGCGCGTCGGGAGCTGGATCCCAAACGTTCCAAGAACAGCGCGGGCCAGGTCGAGCTGAGCAAGTCCGTGCCGGTCGCGGAGAATGGCGAGAGCACCTCGCCTGACGACCATGCGGCGGACACCACGAGCGTGTTCGCGGCCGTCGCCGGCCGGTTCGTTCCGGCGCGGCTGGTCGAGAACAAGGGGGTGCTGGGGGTCGCGGCGGCGGGCGTGGCGGCGGTCACCGCGCTGGGCGTGATTCTGGCTGTGCAGCAATCGGATTCGCCGTCGGACGGCGGCACCGCCGCGCCCGCGCTGACCACGGTGCGCGGGGTCGTCGGGTCGGAGAAGTCGGCGTTCTTCGACGATCCGAAGGTGGTCGACGTGTTGCGCAGGCACGGGCTCGCGGTGGACGTCGAGCCCGCGGGGTCGCGGCAGATCGCGACCTCGGTGGATCTCGGCAAATACGACTTCGCGTTCCCATCCAGTTCGGCCGCGGCCGAGCGGATCCAGCGGCAGCGCGGGGTGAGCGGCAAGTACGTGCCGTTCTCCTCCCCCATGGCCATCGCCACCTTCAAGCCGATCGCGGACCTGCTGACCCAGTCCGGGATCGTGCAGTCCGGCGCGACAACGACTTTCGACGTCGAGAAGTACCTGTCGCTGGCCGAGAAGGGGGTGCAGTGGGCGCAGCTGGACGGCAACACCACCTATTCGGTGCCCAAGAACGTGCTGGTCTCCACCACCGACCCGCGCACCTCCAACTCGGCCGCCATGTACCTGGCCGTGACCGCCTACGTGGCCAATGACAACACCATCGTGCGCGGCGCGAAGGCCGAAGACTATGCGGTATCACGGGTTTCGCGCCTGTTCACCCGCCAGGGATACACCGAGTCCTCCAGCGACGGACCCTTCAAGGACTACCTGGCCAATGGCATGGGCACCGTCCCGATGGCCTGGATCTACGAGGCCCAGTACGTCGACGCCGCGGTGCACGGCCAGCTCAAGCCCGACATGGTGCTGATGTACCCCAAGCCCACGGTGATGTCCCAGCACACCGTCGTCCCGTTCGACGACAAGGGCGACCGCCTCGGCAAACTCCTCACCACCGACCCCGACCTGCAGCGCTTGGCCGCCGACCACGGCTTCCGCCCGACCGACGTGAATCTGTTCACGAAAGCCACTGCCGCCCACCAGGTCCCGGTCGACCCGAACCTGGTGAACCAGGTCAGCCCGCCCGACTACGACACCCTCGAACACCTCCTCGACGGGGTCGCCAAGTCCTACAACTGAGCTGAGAACTACTCGTCGCCCGCGATGGTGACGGGCACCGAGCAGGAGGCCGAGCCCACCGCGAACGAGACCGCGGTGGGCTCCGGCGGTGTCTGCTCGCCGGCCGTCACCTCGACGGACAGCTCCGGCGTCCCCTCGGAGTCGATGGTGACGGCCTCGAAGGACAGCACATCGTCGCGAGCGTCCGCGCCCGCGGGATAGTCGGTGGTGTCGACCGTCAGGCTGTTGTGGGGGAACGTCAATCCCGATTCGGGGTCGACCCCGACGACAACGCGGACCTGCCCGGCCCCGGCCTTTCCCACCGGCCTCACCCGCACACCCACACGCACCGGCGCACCGCCCGGCGCGAGGGTCACCTGTTCGGGGCTGGGATCGATTGCGAAGGGAAATCCGATCTCGCCGGTGTGCCCACTCGTTCCCATCATCAGCTCCTTGTCCACGGGAGTTCGTTGCCGACATCGGTCTTCTACCCGCTCGCGGGCCGGCTAATCGCCGAACGGGGGCCGGGCGGCGCTCGAGCCGGTCGATGGCGATCGCGAATCCCGGCCAGGCGGCGAGGTCCGGACGCTACCGCGACCGATCGCCGCGGCCCGGTAGCGACAGTGCGGGGATTCGGCGTTCGACGATGTCGGCGGTGAAACGGCGGACCAGCGGGTCGGCGGGGGTGGCGATGAGAGCGACGAGGTCGCGAGACAGGACCGGGTCCAGAGTTCTGAGGGTGCCGGGCAGGTCGGGGGTGAGCGCGGTCGTGGGAACCAGGGCGATGCCGAGGCCGGAGGCGGCCAGGTGGGCGGCGGTGGAGGCGTGGCGGACGCGGACGACGGGGGTGAGCGGGGTGCCGTGGCGGGCGGCTTCGGTGTCCAGCCACGCGGATAGGCCGTTGTCGGGGTGGTAGTGGATCAGGGGTTGATCGCGTAGGTCGGCGAACTCGAGGCGGTCACGTTCGGACAGCGGGTGGTCGGTGGGGAGGACCGCGATGACCTCCTCGGCGCCGATGAGTTCCTCCGCGCCGGTCCAGCGGGTGGGGCGGGGGCCGAAAGCCAGGTCGGCCGTGCCGGATTCGATGTGCCGGACCAGGTCGTCGGCGCTGGTGGCCTCGGTGAGGTGGATGCGGACTTCGGGGTGGTGGCGGATCCAGGTGCGCAGGACCGGGGCGAGCAGGCTCGCGGTGAGGCTTTCGGCGCAGGCCAGACGCACTCGGCCCGCCTCTCCCCGGGCCACCGATCGACCGCTGTCGACGACCCGGGCCGCGGCGGTCAGGGCCGCGCGGGCATCGGATTCGATGGCGCGGCCGATGGCGGTGGCGCGCACGCCGCGCGGCAGTCGCTCGACGACCGGTGCGCCGATCTCCCGCTCGAGGGCCGCGAGTTGATGCGACAGCGCGGGCTGGGACATGTGCAGGGCCGCCGCGGCATCGGTGATCGACCCGGCCTCCAGGACCGCGATCAGACATTCCAGGGCACGCAGCGTCGGCATTCGAGAATCTTATGGCAGGGATCGAAAAGATTCAGATCGCGAAGGGATGATCCCGATCCGATACACTGCTGAACCGGGCATGACAACACTGAACGACAAGAAGATGGTCATCGTCGGCGCCGGATCGGGCATCGCCCGCCGGATCGCCGAGGACGCGACGAACCAAGGCGCCCAGGTGATTTCGGTGGGACGGCCGGAGGTGGACCTCACCGACGAGGACACCATCGCCGCCCTCGCCGAGCGCGTCGGCGACCTGGACTACCTGGTGTCGCTGGCCGCCGACCACGCCAACGGCCCGGTCACCGACCTGGACCGGGACGCCGTGCACCGCGCCTTCGACGCCAAGGTGATCGGCCCGATCCTGCTGGCCAAACACTTCGCGCCCCGCTTCCGCGAAGGCGGCGCGATCCTGCTCTTCTCCGGCGTCGCCGCCTGGCGACCGGCGCCCGGCCGCACAGTCATGGCCAGCACAAACGCGGCCGCCGCCACCCTGGCCGAAGCCCTCGCCGTGGAGTTGGCTCCCCTCCGCGTCAACGCGATCTCCCCCGGCATCATCGACTCGGGCGCCTGGGACGGCCCCGGCAAGGACGCCTTCTTCCGAACCATCGCCGACCGCAACCCCGCCCGCCGCGTCGGCACCCCCGCCGACATCTCGTCCGCCGCCCTCCTCGCCCTCACCAACCCGTTCCTGACGGGCACGACCCTCCACGTGGATGGCGGCGGCCGCCTGGCGTGAGATCGGGTCGACGCGACGCAGCCCCCGTCGGGAAAGGCGGATTCTAGGAGTCGTTGCAACACAAGTTGATCAACTGGCTTCGGCCAGGAGCTTAGCCAGACGCTGGGCTGGGGTCTCCCAATCCAGCGTT
>NZ_JBHTVV010000001.1:1610526-1787100 GCF_042792755.1 Nocardia sp. NPDC056611 | reverse complement strand
TCCGTTGAAGACTCTAGATTTACCGCCGAAGCAGCGAATCAGAAGTATCTCGAACCAGAGTCCGAAAACCTAGCAAAACAGTCGGCCGGAAAATTGACCGACTTAAATGTCCGACCCCAACACACGGGGGGTGTGAGGCCGGAACCAAATTTCAAAATTTGGCACTGACATTCATCGACACACTATTGAGTTCTCAAAGAACACACGCACAAGCCATCGATCCGAGCGGTAAGCCCGTTCGACTAGCTAGGCAACTTTTCAAGCTTAGCCCCGGCCATGCAGCAGAACCAAATCCGCTGGTCAGGTGGAACTAGTGTGATCGTCAGGCGCTCCTCGTCCAACCTCGTTTCCCAGGCCCTTGGGGCTCCGGGTCGGTGTCCGTGTCGCTCTGACCTGGAATAAGTTACGTGGTGCGTCGAAGCAAAGTCAAATCGCCTCTCTACCTGCGGTTTTCCGGCGACTACGCGGAGGACCGCGGGGGTTTCCAGCCTTCGAGGATGCGGCGGCTGTGGGAACGGAACATCGCTACCGAGACTTTGTTCGGGATCGCGAGGAATGCGGCGTCGCGCAAGGCGGCGAGAGTGGCCGAGCCCGGGGAGGTCATGTGGGTTCCGTGTTTGGACAGGAAGCTCATCCGGGCGACTCGGCTGCGGCGGGCGGCGGAATAGCGGGCGAGATCCGGTGCGCAGGCCGCCAGAGTGACAGCGTCCTCCAATGCCATGCCCGCTCCCTGGCCCAGGGTTGGGCGCATCGCGTGGGCCGCGTCCCCGATCAGGGCCACGCGGCCATTCCACAGGTGGCGCGGGACATCGATTTCGAGCAGTTCATCGGTCACCACGGTCGAGCGGTCGGTGACGGCGATGAGTTCCGGTAGCGGATCGGGCCAGTCGGTGAAGTAGTCCAGGTCCGCGATGCCGGGACGGCCCGCGGTGAAGACATAGGTGCGGTCGCCCGCGATCGGCACCACTCCGGCTTCGCCATGCCGGCCCAGGATCACGCCCACGGGGTCGGGCGCGGGAAGGTCGAGGACCCATCGCCACGCCGCGATTCCGGTCCGCTGCACCGGGCGCTCCTGTGGCCACAGCCGGCTCCGGACCACGCTGTTGACGCCATCCGCACCGACGACCAGGTCATATGGGTCGGCTCCGGTGGCGGTTTCGACCCGACCGTCCGCGTGGACGTCGATAACCCGGGTACCTGTCCGGACGCAGTCCGCGGGCACCGCGGCGGCGAGGATCGCGATCAGGTCGGCGCGGTGCAGGGCGACCACCCCGCCGGTGAAGTCACTGATGCGTGCGTCCACCAGGACCCGCCCGCGATCGTTCCGCGCGAAGCCACGTCGATCCGGCAGGGTCCCCGCTCTCACCGCCGCACCCACCCCGAGCAGGTCCAAGGCATTCAAGGCATTGGCCGCGAGGACGATTCCCGCGCCCACCTCGGTGAACTGGGGCGCGCACTCGTAGACGACGACCTCCCAGCCCGCCGCGCGCAGCGCGATCGCGGCGGCCAGGCCGCCGATTCCGCCCCCGACAATCCCGGCCCTGCCCTTGGCTTCGGCCATGATCCCTTCCTGAACGTAGGCGTGGCGCGATCGTAAATCTCCGATTCATCCCGAAGTCGTAGGAGTGCGCTGGATCGCGGCACCGAATACCTCCCGACCGGAAATCGAGTGGAGGGCAAGCGGTATGGGTGGACAGGCGGATCGCACCGGGGTGTCGCGGGCGGTGGAGGCGGCGGTGGAGGCGGCCAAGCGGGGTGACGTGGTCGCGGCTCGGCAGTTGCTGACGCTGGCCGACCAGCTGGCGGCCGAGGCGCTCGCGCGCGAGACGGCGCGGGCGAATCGGCTGGGGCGGCTGCGGGTTCCGCGGATACCGGGGCTGCCGCGGCGCTGAGAGGGCGTGGACCGAGGCCCTTCGGCCCGACTGGTCCGCCCTCCGATGGAGACACGCATGGCCCCGGCCGAGGGTGGGCGTTGGCGGACACGGAACCGGATGAACCACCGGAGAACCGGACGACCAGTTCGGCGTTGCGTTGAGCATTCACGGGCATTCCCCCAGCAAGAATGGTCGAAGTGCGCCGTCTGACGGGGATCGTGCGTCATCTCGGCCGAGCCCAGAGAGGATGGCTCGGGTTTCACGACCCGGGTCCGGACGAAGGAGTCGGCGTGAATTCATCGGTGGGGTCGCGAACCTCGGACGATCAGGAGCGCGGGGCCGACAGCCTGGTCTACGTCGTGTTCATCACCGCGGCGGCCGCGATGGGTGGATTCCTGTTCGGCTACGACAGTTCCGTCATCAATGGCGCGGTCGAGGCCATCCGCGATCGGTATGACATCGGGTCGGCGACGCTGGCGCAGGTGGTGGCGATCGCGTTGATCGGCTGCGCGGTGGGCGCGGCCATCGCCGGGCGGATCGCGGATCGGATCGGGCGCATCTGGGTGATGCGGATCGCGGCGACGCTGTTCACGGCCAGCGCGATCGGGTCGGCGTTGCCGTTCGCGCTGTGGGATCTGGCCATGTGGCGTGTCATCGGCGGGATCGGGATCGGGATGGCCTCGGTGATCGGGCCCGCCTATATCGCCGAGGTGTCGCCGCCGGCGTACCGCGGGCGGCTGGCCTCGTTCCAGCAGGCGGCCATCGTGATCGGCATCGCGACCTCGCAGCTGGTGAACTTCGCGATCCTGAAGATGGCGGGCGGTGAGCAGCGCGGGAGTATCGCGGGGCTGGAGGCCTGGCAGTGGATGCTCGGCGTGATGGTGATTCCGGCCGGGCTGTACGGGCTGTTCTCCTTCACGATTCCGGAGTCGCCGCGGTATCTGATCTCGGTCGGCAAGATCGAGAAGGCGAAGCAGGTGCTGGCCGAGGTCGAGCGCGGCACGGGCGATCTGGACGCCCGGGTCGCGCAGATCGAGCAGGCCATGCACAGCGAGCACCGGTCGACGTTCAAAGATCTGCTGGGCGGGAGGTTCGGGTTCCTGCCGGTGGTGTGGATCGGTATCGGGCTGTCGATGTTCCAGCAGCTGGTCGGCATCAATGTGGTCTTCTACTACTCGGCGACGCTGTGGCAGTCGGTCGGCATCGATCCGTCCAGTTCGTTCTTCTATTCGTTCACCACCTCGATCATCAATATCGTCGGCACCGTGATCGCCATGCTGCTGGTCGACCGGATCGGGCGGAAACCGCTGGCGCTCATCGGCTCCGCGGGTATGGCCGTCGCGCTGGGACTGGAGGGGTGGGCGTTCTCGGCCAAGACCGGGTCCGGTGACAGCGTGTCGTTGCCGCACGCGCAGGGCATTGTCGCGCTGGTCGCGGCGCACTGCTTCGTGCTGTTCTTCGCGCTGTCGTGGGGTGTGGTGGTGTGGGTGCTGCTGGGTGAGATGTTCCCGAACAGGCTGCGCGCGGCCGCGCTGGGTGTGGCGGCGTCGGCGCAGTGGATCGCCAACTGGGTCATCACCGCCAGCTTCCCCAGCCTCGCGGACTGGAACCTGTCGGGGACGTACGTCATCTACACGCTGTTCGCGCTGCTCTCGATTCCGTTCGTGCTCAGGTTCGTTCCGGAGACCAAGGGCAAGGCGCTGGAGGAGATGGGCTGAGCATCCGCGCGAGGCGGCCGGGCTATTTCAGGATCTTGGTGATCTGGCCCGCGCCGACGGTCCGGCCGCCCTCGCGGATGGCGAATTTGAGGCCGACCTCCATGGCGATCGGCTGGATCAGCACGACTTCCATGGAGACATTGTCGCCGGGCAGCACCATCTCCACTGCCGTCGGCAGGGTCACGACGCCGGTGACATCGGTTGTGCGGAAGTAGAACTGGGGGCGGTAGTTGTTGAAGAAGGGGGTGTGACGGCCGCCCTCCTCCTTCGACAGGATGTACGCCTGACCCTCGAACTGTGTGTGCGGGGTGACCGAACCGGGCTTGATGACGCATTGGCCGCGTTCCACATCCTCGCGGCGGACTCCGCGCAGCAGCAGGCCCACGTTCTCCCCCGCCTGGCCCTCATCCAGGAGTTTCCGGAACATCTCGATGCCGGTGACGGTGGTCTTGGTGGTTTTCGGGCGGATGCCGACGATCTCGACCTCGGCATTGACCTTCAGTACGCCGCGCTCGATGCGGCCGGTGACGACGGTGCCGCGGCCGGTGATGGTGAAGACGTCCTCGATAGGCATGAGGAACGGTTTCTCCACCTCGCGGGCGGGGGTGTCGATCCAGTCATCCACGGCGGCCAGCAGTTCGGTGATCGTCGCGCCCCACTCCCCCGCCGGATCGGACAGCGCCTGCAAGGCGGAGACCCGCACGATGGGGCTGTTGTCGCCGTCGAACTCGTACTCGCTGAGCAGTTCGCTCACCTCGAGTTCGACCAGCTCCAGGATCTCCTCGTCCTCCACCATGTCGCACTTGTTCAGCGCCACCACGATTTTCGGGACGCCGACCTGCCGGGCCAGGATCACGTGCTCCTTGGTCTGCGGCATCGGGCCGTCGGTGGCGGCGACCACCAGGATCGCGCCGTCCATCTGGGCGGCGCCGGTGATCATGTTCTTGATGTAGTCGGCGTGCCCGGGACAGTCGACGTGCGCGTAATGCCGGTTCTCCGTTTGGTATTCGACGTGCGCGATGGAGATGGTGATGCCGCGCTGGCGTTCCTCGGGGGCCTTGTCGATGGCCTCGAAGGGGGTGAAGGGATTCAGGTCCGGATATCGGTCGTGCAGGACCCGGGTGATGGCCGCGGTGAGGGTGGTCTTGCCGTGGTCGATATGGCCGATGGTGCCGACATTGACATGCGGCTTCGTCCGCTGGAATCTCGCCTTCGCCACTGGAACCTCCTGCGCGCCCGTCGGTTCCAGGGTAGGGAGGACGGGGGCCGGAAGAGCTGAAAACCGGGCGAAACAGACGTCGAGGACCGTTGACGAAAACCCGTCTCGACCAGAGGTTTTCCGTGAATTCGCCGAGCGGTCAGCGGCCGCCTGGCTCACCGGCGGAAGTCGGCGGGGTGGGCTCGGCCGAGGTGGCCTGTTCCTTCGGGACACAGACCCACCGGCCGTCGGCGGTCAGACCCCACTGGGCGACGATGCGGCCGTCGGAGCAGTCGTCGCCGACATTGTGCTCGGGCTGGACGGAAGTCGGCGGTATCGACGGCAGCGTGGTGACGGTGGTCGGCGTCGGGGCCGGACTGGTGTCGGAGCAACTCATCAGCACGCAGCCGTAGGACACGGCCGCTACCAGGGCGACAGCCGACCCTGCCATACGCGACTTCATCAGTGACGCCATAGGACGACCCTTTCGTACCGAGACGATTCGGGCAAACAGCAATCACAGAGCAATCTATCGTGCGGTCCGCGCCCAACCGGCTGCGGCCGGAGCGGCGCAGTAACGTGGGCAGCTATGACAGCTGTTGCAGATCGTTCGCTCGGGCCGGAACTCGCCCGCACCGAGGGCATCGGGGAGGCCGATGTCCTGGTCATCGGACTCACCTCGTCGGAGGACGGGCCGGTCATCGCGCCCGCGGACGCGTTCGAGGATGTGCTCGACGGCGACACCCGCGACGCCCTGCTGAGCGCGCTGCGGGCGGTCGGGGCCAAGGGCAAGGGCGAAGAGGTCACCAAGGTGCCCGCGCCCGCCGGGCTGGGCGTGGACTTCGTGCTGGCGGTCGGGCTCGGGGCAGTGGACAAGCTCGACGCCGAGCAGGTGCGCAAGTCGGCCGGCGCGGCCGGGCGGGCGCTCACCGGGGTCGCCACCGCGGTCACCACGCTGTCGGGCCTGGACCTGGGCGCCGCGGCCGAGGGGTTCTACCTGGGCGCGTACCAGTTCACCGCGTTCAAGTCCGCCAAGAGCGCGCCCAAGCCCGAGGACCAGCCGGTGCAGCGGGTCGAATTCCTGGTGCCCGCACCGGGATTCGGCGAGGAGGAGCTGTTCCGGGCGCAGGCCATCGCCGAAGCCGTCGCCACCGCACGCGATTTCGTGAACACCCCGCCCAGCGACCTGTTCCCGGCCGAATTCGCCAACCGCGCGGCCGAACTGGCCAAGGCGGCCGGTCTCCAGGTCGAGGTTCTCGACGAGACCGAACTCGAATCCCAGGGCTACGGCGGCATTCTCGGCGTCGGCAAGGGCTCCTCGCGGCCGCCGCGCCTGATCCGCATCACCTACGCGGGCGGCGACCCCAAGGTCGCGTTGATCGGCAAGGGCATCACCTTCGACACCGGCGGCATCTCCATCAAGCCCGCGCAGTCCATGGAGAACATGACCTCCGACATGGGCGGCGCGGCGGCGGTCATCGCCACCACGCTGCTGGCAGCGCGACTGAGCCTGCCGCTCACCGTCATCGCCACCGTGCCCATGGCCGAGAACATGCCCTCGGCCACCGCGCAGCGGCCCGGTGACGTGCTCACCCAGTACGGCGGCACCACCGTCGAGGTGATCAACACCGACGCCGAGGGACGCCTCATCCTGGCCGACGCGCTGGTGCGCGCGGGCGAGGACGAGCCGGACTACGTCATCGACGTCGCCACGCTCACCGGTGCGCAGATGGTGGCGCTGGGCACCCGCACGCCGGGCGTCATGGGCACCGACGCCTTCCGCGACCGGGTGGCGCGCATCTCGCAGGCCGTCGGCGAGAACGCCTGGGCCATGCCGCTTCCCGCGGAACTGCGCGCCGACCTGAACTCCAAGATCGCGGATCTGCAGAACGTCGCACCGCACCGCTGGGGCGGCATGTTGTCGGCGGGGCTGTTCCTCAAGGAGTTCGTGGCCGAGAGCGTGCAGTGGGCGCATCTGGATGTCGCCGGGCCCGCCTACAACACGGGCGGACCGTTCGGTTACATCGGCAAGGGCGGCACCGGTGTCCCGGTCCGCACGCTGATCGCCACGCTCGAGGACATCGCCGCGGAGTAATCGCGCCCCTGGTCGCGACACGAGTTCCGGTGACAAAACGCCCGCCCCGCTTGCACAGCAGGGCGGGCGTTCGCGTCAGCGCTCAGCGCGGGGTGCACAGCAACAGCGCGGCCCCGAAGCTGCCCAGTCGGAACAGCAGATCCAGCATCGGCTCCGGACCAGCAGGAGACCTTTGCTCGGCCGTGCAGGTCCGCAGACCAGCGTCACCACCCGGGGAATGGTTGCGGCACCGACATGTCGCCGCCGGCCCCGATCGTGTTGGCGGCGGTGCTGATCGAGCACGCGCCCCCGAACAGCTTGCGGCCCAGGGTGTCCACGGGGCTCAGGCCCATTGGGCGGTGCGGCGTTCCAGGATGCGGCGGCGGGCGTCGTAGTCGCGCATGCGCTGCGGGTAGCCGACGCGACGGGCGTCGTAGACGGGAATGCCGAGGGCGCCCGAGAGGCGCTGCGCTCCGCGTTCGCCGACCACGCGCCGGGTCCATTCGCCGTCATGCGCGACGAGCAGCACCGTGACATCGGTGACCGTGGTGCGCGGCTCGACGAAAGCCTCCACGCCGTAATGGTTTCGCGTCCAGGCCACGAGATGGCCCATGTCGGCCGGATCGGCCTCGCCTCGGCGCGCGGTACCGCTGTGCCCGAACAGATCCAGGAAACCCATTCCCGTCAACCTCCTCCCCGGCTTCGGAAAACCGCCGGATACTTCGATAGTGCGCAGCTCACGGCCACTTCGCCAGACCATCGGCCATTTCCATAGCAGCTGCACAGAATCCCTTCAGAATCGACTCAGCGGGGATGCGCGGTCCGGTCAGCGGCACGCCGGAAAGGCCGGGACGGCGCAAACGTGATACGTGTCATGGCATCCCGCTATTTCACCCGCGCGCCGTGGCGTTCGACGCTCACGCCGGGAAATGTGGCGTAGAGAGGTCGGCACAACCGCCGCCCTGTGACACGCCGCACCCGGACGAGTGCAAGGATGGGTGGCTGGAACAAGAACCAACACGGATCTCCGGCGCCATCACCCTGCGGTGGCCGTCCGGGACGACACCGCGACCCGCGGTGCCACGCCCGCGGAGAGACGAACTGTTTAACCCGACGAGCAGTCAGAGGAGTCAACGGACATGACCTTCTCCGTCCAGATGCCAGCTCTTGGTGAGAGCGTCACCGAGGGCACCGTCACCAGGTGGCTGAAGAAGGAGGGAGACACGGTCGAGGTCGACGAGCCGTTGCTCGAGGTCTCCACCGACAAGGTCGACACCGAGATCCCGTCCCCGGTCGCGGGCACCCTGCTGGAGATCTCCGCGCAGGAAGATGACGTCATCGAGGTCGGCGGACAGCTGGGCGTCATCGGCAGCGGCGCCCCCGCGGCCGCCCCGGCCCCGGCGCCCGCTCCGGCCCCTGCGCCTGCCCCCGCCCCCGCTCCGGCTCCGGCCGCCGCGGCTCCCGCGCCCGCCCCGGCCGCTCCGGCCCCGGCTCCCGCGCCGAAGACCGCCCCGGTTCCGGCCGCGGCGACCCCGGCCGACGAGCCCTCCAGCAACGGTGGCCCCTACGTCACCCCGCTGGTGCGAAAGCTGGCCGCGGAGAACAACGTTGACCTCGCCGCCGTGACCGGCTCCGGCGTCGGCGGCCGCATCCGCAAGCAGGATGTGCTCGCCGCCGCGGAGGCCAAGAAGGCTCCCGCGCCCGTGGCCGCCGCGCCCGCCGCCGCTGCTCCGGCCGCCCCGGCCGCTGCCGCCGCCGCGCCGCGTCCGTCGCTGTCGCACCTCACCGGCACGGTCCAGAAGGCCAGCCGCATCCGGCAGATCACCGCGGCCAAGACGCTCGAGTCGTTGCAGACCACCGCGCAGCTCACCCAGGTGCACGAGGTCGACATGACCAAGATCGCGTCCCTGCGCAACCGCGCCAAGGCCTCGTTCAAGCAGCGCGAGGGCGTGAACCTCACGTTCCTGCCGTTCTACGCCAAGGCCGTCATCGAGGCGCTGGCCGTGCACCCGAACATCAACGCCTCCTACAACTCGGAGACCAAGGAGATCACCTACCACTCGGTGGTCAACCTGGGCATCGCGGTCGACACCGAGCAGGGTCTGCTCTCGCCGATCATCCACAACGCCAACGACCTGTCGCTGGCCGGACTGGCGCGCGCCATCGCCGATATCGCCAACCGCGCCCGCACCGGCGGCCTCAAGCCGGACGAGCTGGCCAACGGCACCTTCACCATCACCAACATCGGCTCGAACGGCGCGCTGTTCGACACCCCGATCCTGGTGCCGCCGCAGGCCGCCGAGCTGGGCACCGGCGCGATCGTGAAGCGCCCCATGGTGATCAGCGACGACGGCAACGAGTTCATCGGCATCCGGTCGATGGCCTACCTGCCGCTCACCTACGACCACCGCCTCATCGACGGCGCCGACGCGGGTCGCTTCGTGACCACGATCAAGCACCGTCTGGAAGAGGCCGCGTTCGAGGGTGACCTGGGCCTCTGAGGCCGGAACGGAGACGGGTCGGGGGTTGGATCGGATGAAGATCGTGGTCGCCGGTTCGTCCGGACTGATCGGGACGGCACTCGTCGCGGCCCTGCGCCGCGACGGGCACGAGGTCACCCGCCTCGTGCGCCGTCCCGTGCACGCCCGTGACGAATTCACCTGGGATCCGGTCCGTTCCAACCTGGACGAGCGCGCGCTGCGCGGTGCGGACGCCGTGGTGAATCTCTGCGGCGCGAGCATCGGGCGGCGGCGCTGGAACGGCAGCTACAAACAGGAGCTGCGCGACAGCCGCATCGTCCCCACCGACGTGCTGGCCGCCGCGGTCGCCGCCGCGGGAGTGCCGACGCTGGTCAACGCCAGCGGCGCGCACTACTACGGCGGCGAGACCGGCGACCGGGTCGTCACCGAGAGTTCCCCCGCCGGAACAGGATTCCTGGCCCGGCTCTGCGCCGACTGGGAGGCCGCCGCCGAACAGGCCGCCGACGCCGGGGTGCGCACGGTACTGCTGCGTTCGGCGGTGGTGCTGGCGCGGCACGGCGGTATGCTCGGAATGCTGTACCCGCTCTACTATCTCGGGCTCGGCGGGCGGCTCGGCAGCGGGCGGCAGTACGTCCCGTGGATCTCGCTCGACGACGAGGTGGGGGCGATCGTGTACGCGCTCACCCACGAGAACCTTTCCGGGCCTGTCAATATGTGCGGTCCCGCGCCGGTCACCAATGCCGAGTTCACGCGGGCGCTGGGGCGGGTCATGCATCGGCCGACGCCGTTGATGGTGCCCGCGTTCGCGTTGAAGCTGGCGGTCGGCGAGTTCGCGGACGAGGCGATCCTGCACGGCCCCAGGGCGATTCCCACCGCGCTGGAGGAAGCCGGGTACCAGTTCCAGCACCCGACCATCGGCGCGGCACTGACCGCGACATTGGGCCACGCGGGCTGACTACGGGTCGGCGGCGGCTGTGGCCAGGGCACTTTCGGCTGACGCGGGGGGGCACCTTCGGCTGACGCCGGGCGCGGTGCGCGTCACAGCAACCGCGCCGATACCGTGGACCCGTGACCAATCAACCGTCCGACGTGGTGGTGCGGGACGCACGCGAGAGCGATCTGCCGGACATCCTGGTGATCCACAACAACGCCATCGCCGAGACCACGGCCATCTGGGATACCGAACTGGCCGACATCCACGAGCGCGAGGCATGGTTCGCGGCGCGGACCGGCGCCGGCCATCCGGTGCTGGTCGCCGAGATCGGCGGCAAGCTGGCGGGGTACGCGAGTTACGGGCAGTTCCGGCCCAAGTCGGGCTACCGGTTCTCGGTCGAGAACTCGGTGTACGTGTCAGATATATTCCATCGCCGCGGCGTGGCCACCGCGCTCATGCGGGCGCTACTGGCACGCGCCGAGAGCGGCGAGGTGCACGCCATGATCGCGGCGATCGAATCGAGTAACCGCACGTCGATCGCCCTGCACGAGAAATTCGGCTTCACCACCGTCGGGCAGTTGCCCGAAGTCGGGCACAAATTCGGGCGCTGGATGGACCTGACGCTCATGCAACGGACCTTCCCCGAAGGAGTAGCGTCGCCATCGTGAGCGAGAGCACTACGGCCACCGCGGCGTTACCCCGCGCGGTGTCGGCTCGCTTCGACAGCACACCCCTCGCGGTCGAAGATCTGGGCCTGATCGACTATCAGCGAGCCTGGGAATTGCAGCGGTCCATCGCCGACGAACGCGCCGAAGGCATCGGGCAGGATCGACTGCTGCTGCTGGAACACCCCTTCGTCTACACCGCCGGACGCCGCACCGAGCCGCGGGATCTGCCCGTGGACGGCAGCCCGGTCATCGCGGTCGACCGCGGCGGGAAGATCACCTGGCACGGGCCGGGGCAATTGGTCGGCTACCCGATCGTGCGGCTGGCCGAACCGGTCGACGTCGTCGCGTACGTGCGCCGCCTCGAAGAGGCGCTGATCGCCGTGTGCGCGCGGCTCGGGCTGGAAACCGGTCGGGTGGAAGGCCGTTCGGGCGTGTGGGTCCCGGCGAACCAGTTCCTGCCCGAGCGCAAGGTCGCCGCGATCGGTGTGCGCGTGCAGCGTGGCGTCGCCCTGCACGGCATCGCGCTCAACTGTGATTCCAGCCTGGACGGTTTCGACGCGATCGTGCCCTGCGGCATCCGCGATGCCGGGGTCACCACCCTCAGCCGCGAACTCGGCCGTGACGTCACCGTCGCCGAGGTGCGGCCGCTGGTCGCCGACGCGATCACCCGCGCCCTCGACGGCGAGTTGACGGTGACCGACCACACCGTGTCCCGTTGCGCCGCAGCCGCCGCCGAATGCCCCGAACCAGTCCCCGCGGCGCGCGACGAAGCGCCCGTCAAGGCCGAATGACCACAAGCGTAGGGTGAACCAAGTGACCTCCGTCGATACCCCGACACCTAACGATCCGGCCGCACCCAACGGCCGCAAGCTGCTTCGCATTGAGGCCCGCAACGCCGAGACCCCGATCGAGCGCAAACCCTCGTGGATCCGCACCCGCGCCACCATGGGCCCCGAGTACACCGAACTCAAGGGCCTGGTGAAACGCGAAGGGCTGCACACGGTCTGCGAGGAAGCCGGGTGTCCCAACATCTTCGAGTGCTGGGAGGACCGCGAGGCCACCTTCCTCATCGGCGGCGAGCAGTGCACGCGGCGCTGCGACTTCTGCCAGATCGACACCGGCAAGCCCGCCGCCCTCGATCGTGACGAGCCGCGGCGCGTGGCCGAGAGCGTGCAGGCCATGGGGCTGCGCTACTCCACCGTCACCGGCGTCGCGCGCGACGATCTCGAGGACGGCGGCGCGTGGCTGTACGCCGAGACCGTGCGCGCCATCAAGCGGCTCAACCCGCACACCGGCGTCGAACTGCTGATCCCCGACTTCAACGCGGTGCCCGAGCAGCTGGCCGAGGTGTTCGAGTCGCGGCCGGAGGTGCTGGCCCACAATCTGGAGACGGTGCCGCGCATCTTCAAGCGCATCCGTCCCGCCTTCCGCTACGAGCGGTCGCTGGCGGTCATCACCGCGGCCCGCGAAGCCGGTCTGGTCACCAAGTCCAACCTGATCCTGGGCATGGGCGAGACCCCGGAGGAAGTCACCCAAGGCCTGCGCGACCTGCACGAGGCGGGCTGCGACATCATCACCATCACCCAGTACCTGCGGCCCTCCCCGCGGCACCACCCGGTCGACCGGTGGGTGAAGCCGGAGGAGTTCGTCGAGCACTCCCGGGCCGCCGAGGAGATGGGCTTCGCCGGGGTCATGGCCGGTCCGCTGGTCCGGTCCTCGTACCGCGCGGGCCGCCTCTACGCCCAGGCCATGCGTCACCACGGCCGCGAGATCTCCCCGGAGATGGCGCACCTGGCCGAGGAGGGCAGCGCCGCGCAGGAGGCCACCAGCGTGCTGGCCCGCTTCGGCTCCTAGCGCACCCGACGCGCCGCAGACCGCGCGCCGCGACCCACGAGGGACGCGGCGCGCGGTCGCATCCGAGGGACCGCCGCTCCGGGTGGCGCGGACGTGAAGGCCGCGCGGCCTCCGGCGAAACGCCGGTAGACGAGTTATCCCGCGATTCGTGGACGGGAGCGCGCCGCTGGTGGGAAGCTCGAAGGACCGCAATGATCGACCCACGGAGCGAGCCATGGTCGAGCGAACGATTTCAGCGCACGGTGTCAACGGCAAGGCGGTCGTGGCCGAACGGCCCGGCGACATCCGCAATGTGGTGCTGGTCGGGCACAGCGGGTCGGGGAAGACCACGCTGGTCGAGGCGCTCGCGGTGGCCGCCGGGGCGGTGCCCAGAGCCGGGCGCGTCGAGGACGGCACCAGCGTCTCCGACTACGACGACATCGAGCAGCGCCAGCACCGGTCGGTGCAACTGTCGGTGGTGCCGATGGGGTGGGAGAAGGTCAAGGTCAATCTTCTCGACACCCCCGGATACGCCGATTTCGTCGGGGAGCTCAGGGCCGGTCTGCGAGCAGCGGACGCGGCCCTTTTCATTCTCTCCGCGGCCGCCGGGGTCGAGGGCGTCAGCGGGCCCACGCTGGCGCTGTGGGAGGAGTGCGCGAGCGTCGGCATGCCGCGCGCCATCGTGCTCACCCACCTGGACACCGCACGGGCCGATTTCGAGGACATGACCGAGACCTGCCGCCAGATCCTCGGCGGCGGCCGCGCGGAATCCATACTGCCGCTGCATCTTCCGGTGTACGGGCCCAAGAACCCCGACGGGCACCGGCCGGTGACCGGGCTGATCGAACTGCTCACCCAGCACGTCTACGACTACGCGACCGGGGAACGCGTCGAGACGCCCGCCTCCGCCGAACAGCACGAGCAGATGCAGGAGGCCCGCAACCGGCTCATCGAGGGCATCATCGCCGAGAGCGAGGACGAGACCCTCATGGACCGCTACATCGGCGGGGAGGAGATCGACCTCGCCTCGCTGGTCGCCGACCTGGAGAAAGCGGTCGCGCGCGGGAGCTTCCACCCGATGCTGATCGCCGCTCCCCCGCCCGAGGGCGCGCGCCAGGGGCTCGGCACCGTCGAGATCCTGGACCTCATCACCCGCGGATTCCCCACGCCCGCAGAACATCCGGTGTCCGCGACCGGCAGCGGCGGCAAGTCCGCGGCGCTGGCCTGCGATCCGGACGCGCCGCTGGCTGCCGAGGTGATCCGCACCGCCTCCGACCCGTACGTGGGCCGGCTGTCGCTGGTGCGGGTGTTCTCCGGCACCCTGCACGCCGACGACACCGTGCACGTGTGCGGGCACGGCACCGGCACGAACGGCGATCACGATGCCGACGACCGGGTCGGCGGGGTGTCCGCGCCGTTCGGGAAACAGCAGCGGCCGCTGCCGCAGGCCATCGCCGGGGACATCGTGTGCGTGAGCAAACTGACGCACGCCGAGACCGGGGACACCCTGTCCGCCAAGGACAGCCCGCTCATCATCGAGCCGTGGACCATGCCGGATCCGCTGCTGCCGGTCGCCATCAAGGCGCACGGCAAAGCCGATGAGGACAAGCTCTCCCAGGGGTTGTCGCGACTCGTGGCCGAGGACCCCACGGTCCGGGTCGAACAGAATCCCGACACCCACCAATTGGTGTTGTGGTGCCTGGGCGAGGCGCATCGCGAGGTGGCGCTCGAACGGCTGCGGTCCCGGTTCGGGGTGCAGGTCGACGTCGTCGACCACAAGGTGGCCCTGCGCGAAACCTTCGCCACCCAGGCGGCCGGGCGCGGGCGGCATGTGAAGCAGTCCGGCGGACACGGGCAGTTCGCGGTCTGTGAGATCGAGGTGGCCCCGCTGCCGGAGGGTTCGGGCATCGAGTTCGTGGACAAGGTGGTGGGCGGAGTCGTTCCGCGCCAGTTCATCCCGTCGGTGGAGAAGGGAGTGCGCGCCCAGGCCCTGCGCGGGGTGGCCTCCGGATATCCGCTGGTCGACGTGCGGGTGACGCTCTTCGACGGCAAGGCGCACTCGGTGGATTCCTCCGACGCGGCCTTCCAGACCGCGGGCGGCCTGGCCTTGCGGGAAGCCGCCGCCACCGCCCGCATCAGCGTGCTCGAACCCATTGCCGAAGTGCTGGTGGTGGTTTCGGACACCTACGTCGGCCCGGTGCTCGGCGACCTGTCGAGTCGCCGCGGCCGGGTCCTGGGCACCGAACCGGCGGGGTTGGGCCGCACCGCGATTCGGGCCGAAGTCCCCGAGCTGGAGCTCAGCCGCTATGCCGTGGATCTGCGGTCACTGGCCCACGGCGCGGCGAGTTTCACCCGCGCCTACGCGCGCCACGAACCGATGCCGCACCAGCTGGCCGACAGTCTGCGGGAGCAGGCCAAATCCGGCCACGCCTGACCGTCAGGACTCCTCCGCGCCGACCCGCGCGGGCAGCGGCAGCGCGGCCAGGGCCGTCATGAAGAAGTCGAGGCCGAAGCCGTAGTGCCGATCGGCCTCACAGGAGGTCAACGCGTCGGCGGCCTGCACGATCCGCGGATAACGCTGCCGCGGAAGGGTTTCCAGCCGGAGGCGCTTGCGGCGGATCATCTCGGCATTGTCGTCGGCGGACTGCTGCGGCGCCGGAGCGCCGGGCTCGCCCAGCACCAACATGACGGCGGTACGCAAGGTGTTGCCGCAGATCGCGGCGGCGGAGTCGACGTCCAAGCCGTATTCGGTGAGGATCTCGAGCGCGGCCTCGGTGGCATCCAGGAATCCGGGACTCGGGTCGTTGTCGCGGGACACCTGGAACAGCGGCACCAGGGTGCGGTGCCGGCGCAGCACCGTCACCAGTGATTCGGCCAGGGCGCGGAACTGTTCCAGCAGCGGGCGCGACCGGTCGCGGGTGGTGTCGACCTGTTCCCACAGCCGGTCGACGACGCCGGCCAGCAGTTCGTCCTTGTTCTTGAAATGCCAGTACAGCGCCATCGGGGTGACGCCCAGTTCCTGGGCCAGTCGCCGGATGGTCAGCGCGTCGAGGCCCTCGGCGTCGGCCAGCGCGATCGCGCCGTCGGCGACGGTCTCCCGGCTCAATCGGTTCTCCGCTTTTGCCACTTGACAAATATACAACGTACAGGCTTTCCTGTACCACGTACATGTACAACGTATGCGAATGATGTACAGGAACAACGCATAGGAGTTTGCGGTGCCACTATTGCCCCGCCGCTGGTGGGCCCTGATCGGGGTTTCCCTGGCGACCTTCATGACATTTCTCGACAACAACGTGGTCAACGTCGCGCTGCCGTCCATCCAGAGCGACCTGGGGCTGTCCATCTCGGGCCTGGAATGGGTGGTGAGCAGCTACATCCTGGTCTTCGCCGGGCTGATGCTGGCCGGCGGACGACTCGCGGACCTGTTCGGCCGCCGCCGGATGTTCCTCGGCGGACTGGCCGTGTTCACCCTCGCCTCACTGCTGGCCGGACTCGCCGACAGCCCGGCCATGCTCATCGGGGCCCGGGTGCTGCAAGGCGTCGGCGCTGCCGCCGCGATCCCCCCGACCCTCGCCATCATCGCCGGACTGTTCCCCGAGGACGCCGAACGCGCCAAGGCGGTCGGCGTGTGGAGCGCCATCGGCGCGCTGGCCCTGGCCCTCGGGCCGTTCACCGGCGGCGTCCTCAGCCAGCACGTGGACTGGAGCTGGATCTTCCTGATCAATGTGCCCTTCGGCGTCATCACCTTCGCGCTCACCGCGCTGACCCTCGACGAAACCCGCGAACGGGTGCGGCACCGGCTCGACCTGCCCGGACTGGTGACCTCCGCGCTCGCGCTGTTCGCGGTCACCTACGCCCTGATCGAAGGACACAACCGCGGCTGGACCTCCTGGGTGATCGTGGGCTGTTTCGCGATCGGCGCGGCCGCGCTCGCGGCGTTCGTCGTCATCGAATCGCGCCGGCCGGACCCGATGGTGGATATGTCGATGTTCCGCTCCCGCGCCTTCAGCGGCGGCATCGCCGTGATGATGCTGTGGGGTTTCGGGGTGATGGGCATCTACTTCTTCACCGCGATGTATCTGCAGAACGTGCTCGGCTTCTCACCCACCGCGGCGGGGGCGGCGTTCATTCCGATGGCGGTCGCCATGGTGCTGGTGTCGCCGCTCGCCCCGCTGGCCGCGCGGCGGCTGGGCACGAACGTCACCGTGGCGCTGGGGGTGGCGGGCATCGTCGGTGCGCTGCTGGATATTTCGACGATCGGCGAGCACGGGCACATCCTCGACCTGATGCCCGCGTTCATCGGGTTCGGCATCGGATCGGGCCTGCTCATGACGCCGTTGAACACGGCGATCATGGACCGGATGCCGCCCGCCATCGCGGGCGCGGCGGGGGCGGTGGTCAATGCGAGCCGCGAGATCTCGGCGCTGCTCGGCGTCACCATCGTCGGTGCGATCCTCACCACTCGCGCGGCCACCGTGGCCGGGCAGGGCGCGGCTCCGATGCACGCCTTCCTCGAGGGCTATCGCCTGGCGATCATCGTCGCGGGCGTCATTGTCGCCGTGGGTATTCCGCTGGCGCTGATCACCCTGCGGACCCCGCGCGAGCAAGCACCCGAGGCGGCGGCCCCCGAACCGATCGGGGCGGCGGCCTGACGCCACGAGCACCGCATCGGCCGGCAGGACTCCGGCCGATGCGGCGGCTCCGGCCGACAAGCACTCGCGCCGACCGCGATTCGGGCCATCGGGCACCGACCGGTCGCGTCACTGTCCATCCCATCGCGAACCGGGCGTACCCGGCGATTAAGCTGGACCGCATGGCAGCAGGCAAGGGCGGTAATCCGTCGAAGGAAGCGAAGGCCGCGGCGAAGGCGGCGCGCAAGCAGGCGTCGAAGGACCGTCGCAAGCAGCTCTGGCAGGCGTTCCAGATGCAGCGCAAGGAAGACAAGCTGCTGCTGCCGCTGATGATCGGCGCGCTGGTCGGCGTGACCGTGCTGTTCCTGGTGATCGGCCTGATCTTCGGTCTGCAGTGGTTCCTGCTGCCGATCGGTCTGGTGCTGGGCGTGCTGGCCGCGTTCATCATCTTCGGGCGCCGGGTGCAGAAGAACGTGTACGCCAAGGCCGAGGGCCAGGCCGGCGCGGCCGCCTGGGTGCTGGACAACCTGCAGGGCAAGTGGCGGGTCACCCCGGGTGTCGCGGCCACCACCCAGCTCGACGCGGTGCACCGCGTGGTCGGCCTGCCCGGTGTGGTGCTGGTCGCCGAGGGCTCGCCGCAGCGGGTGAAGTCGCTTCTGGCACAGGAGAAGAAGAAGGTGTCGCGGCTGGTCGGCGACACCCCGATCTACGACATCGTGATCGGCAACGAGGAGGGCCAGGTTCCGCTCAAGGAGCTGGAACGCCACCTGCGCAAACTGCCGCGCAATATCGACGCGGCCCGCATGGACAATATCGAGGGACGCCTGTCGGCCCTCGCCACCCGCGGCGGCCCGGCCCTGCCCAAGGGCCCGCTGCCCAACGGCGCGAAGATGCGCGGCGTCCAGCGCTCGATCCGCCGGCGCTGACCACTCGAAAGTAAAGGCCCGCATCCCCGAGGATGCGGGCCTTACCTTTTCGCCGAGTGGCACTCGGTGGCGGGGAAATCGGACGAATCCCCTCCAGGGTGTGCCACTCGGCGGAACGGTCAGCGGAGGTGGCGGGAGAGGAAGCCGATGACGTCGGGGGTGACGGTGCGCCAGTACTCCTCGGTGTGGGTGCCGGGGGTGATCAGGCCGACCTCGGGGCGGGCGGTGGCGATGAAGCGGCGGCAGCCCTCGATGAAGCGGTCGCGGTCGCCGCACCACAGGCCGACGGGGGCCGGGCCGAGCTTGTCGAGGTTGCGTAGCGGGTCGAGGGCCGCCCACTGGTCGGCATTGGTGAATGCGTTCCGTTTGGCCATTTCGGTCCACGAGGTGAGCAGACCCGGCGACATGGTGGCTACCGCGTTCAACGGGCGGTTCTGCTCGGCGCGGCGACGCGCGTAGACCAGAGCGCCGAAGCCGCCCATGGAGGTTCCGGTGCAGGCGAAGGGCTGTCCGTCCTTACCCGCGAGGCGGCGCTGGGCGAGCCAGCCGGGGACCTCGTCGAGCAGCATGGCCATCGGGTCGTCGCCGGTGCCGTGGTCGTGCCAGTAGTTGTCGCCGCCGTCGAGGGCCACGAAACCGAAGGCCGGGGTGAGGCGGGTGGCGACCGCGGCGGCCAGCAGGTCGGCGATATTGCCGACGGCGGCGTTGCGGGCGGTGCCGTGCAGGCCGTGCAACAGCAGCGAAATGGGGATGTTGTCGGCGGAGACGCCGGGCGGCAGGATCGTGACCAGGTCGACCTCGCACCGGCGGGCCTTCGAGTAGACGCGTTCGGTGCTGATGATCGGGGCGGGACCCATTGCCGTCTGGCCGATGTCCTCGGCGTGCTGGGTGCGCTGGACGCCGTCGGCTTCGGTGGAGGCGTTCACTCCGGCCGCGACGGCCGCACCCGCTGCAGCCAAACCAACCAGTCCGGTGGTCGCGAGCAGAGACCGGCGGCTCAGGGTCCGCGCGGCCGCCCGGTAGTCCTCGACCATCGATCCCTCCATCGGCACAGCAACAGCTACCGCCCGGACGACGGCCAGGTGGCTGCATCAGGGCAAATCGCCGCCACCATACCGATCGAAAGCAAACAGCGGTGAACATTTGGCAACGCCTTGCAACACACTGCACCAACAGCATCGCAGGTAACGCGGCTGATCCGCGCCGACTCGACACGGCGTGATGTGTTCGAATCACCCCGAGCACAAAACTGTGACCGGAATCGACAGATCCGTGATCGGGGCCGGTGAACGCGGTGACCGCGCGGAGTCAGCGGCTGTAGACGAGGGCGGTGCCGGTAGCGCGGTCGTGCATGCCGCGGCCGTCGCTGTCGGTGAACAGCGCGGGGATGACGAACAGCAGGATGAGCTGCCGGCCCAGCGCCCGGACGAAACCGACCGGCGCGTCAGCGTCCACTCGGCTGACCTTGATCTTCAGGAAGTACTGGCCCGGCGTGAACCCGAACAGTGTGACCGCGATGATCCCGAGCGCGAACCACACCACCAGGGTCGGCGTCGACAGCGCCTGGGTGACGACCTCGAAATGCGAAGGCGGCTGCTGCCCCTTCGGGATGGTCATCTTCGACAGGATCTTGTCCGCGTCCGGTCGCACGATGATGGCGGCCAGGCCCATGGAGATGAACCAGTCCACCAGCACGGCCAGCACGCGGCGGGTGAAGGGGGCGAGCGCGCCGGGGCCGGAGGCCGGGAGGCCGAGTTCCTTGCCCTGGTAGTCACCGAGCGGGTTGTCTCCGGATTCGGCGTTCGGTCCGGACAGCCATGAGCCGGTGATGCGTGCCATGGACTCAGCTTATGCGCCGCCCGTGGACGGGTCGCCGACGCCCGTCGATCGGCGGACGGGAGGGGAATCGTATATGTTGCCTGCACGATTCCGGCGGCTGCCGCAACTGTTCGGCGACCCCGGTTGCCAGGTGGATGCCCGGCGGTGAGGATTGTCACGCTGACCGGTTCGCACGCGGTAAGGACCCTAACTTTTCAGAGTCTTAACAGCCGGTTCCGGCAGGTCGGTGGCAGGATATCGGTGCTGGTCGAGCATTGCTCGGCGACCGCTGCGGCGTCCACGCGAACCCGGGGGCACCGCCGAACCCCCGGCCAGCAGTGCGTGTAACACTGGCGAAACACAGCCTTGATTGCAGGGAAACACCGCATCCATACCGTGTGGTCGCGACGAACCCATGCAGTCACCACTGGCTGGGAACCGATCCGTAAGGAGTACTAAGTGGCGTTCAGCACGGCCGACGAGGTCATCAAGTACATCAAGGAGGAGGAGCTCGAATACGTCGATATTCGCTTCACCGACCTCCCCGGTGTGCAGCAGCACTTCTCGATCCCGGCGAAGGCGTTCACCGCTGATCTCGCCGAAGAGGGCCTGGCGTTCGACGGTTCGTCCGTCCGCGGCTTCCAGTCGATCGACGAGTCGGACATGCTGCTGCTGCCCGATTACAGCACCGCGCGGGTCGACCCCTTCCGTGCCGCGAAGACGCTGAACATGAACTTCTTCGTGCACGACCCGTTCACCCGTGAGGCGTACTCCCGCGACCCGCGTAACGTCGCCCGCAAGGCCGAGGAGTACTTGGCCGCGACCGGCATCGCCGACACCTGCTACTTCGGTGCCGAGGCCGAGTTCTACATCTTCGACTCGATCCGTTACGACTCGGCGATGAACGGCTCGTTCTACGAGATCGACTCGGTGTCGGGTTCCTGGAACACCGGCGCGGAGTACAACGCCGACGGCACCCCGAACCGTGGTTACAAGGTTCGCAACAAGGGTGGTTACTTCCCCGTCGCGCCGTACGACCACTACGTCGACCTGCGCGACAAGATCTCGACCAACCTGCAGAACGCGGGCTTCGAGCTGGAGCGCGGCCACCACGAGGTCGGCACCGCCGGTCAGGCCGAGATCAACTACCGCTTCAACACCCTGCTGGGCGCCGCTGACGACCTGCAGCTGTTCAAGTACATCGTGAAGAACACCGCGTGGCAGGAGGGTAAGACCGTTACCTTCATGCCGAAGCCGCTGTTCGGCGACAACGGCTCGGGTATGCACGCCCACCAGTCGCTGTGGAAGGACGGCAAGCCGCTTTTCCACGACGAGGCCGGCTACGCGGGCCTGTCGGATCTGGCGCGTCACTACATCGGCGGCATCCTGCACCACGCCCCGTCGCTGCTGGCGTTCACCAACCCGACCGTGAACTCGTACCACCGTCTGGTGCCGGGCTACGAGGCCCCCATCAACCTGGTGTACTCGCAGCGCAACCGTTCGGCCGCGATCCGTATCCCGATCACCGGCTCGAACCCGAAGGCCAAGCGCATCGAGTTCCGCGCGCCGGACTCCTCGGGTAACCCGTACCTGGCCTTCGCCGCCATGATGATGGCCGGCCTGGACGGCATCAAGAAGAAGATCGAGCCGATGGCTCCGGTCGACAAGGACCTCTACGAGCTCCCGCCGGAGGAGGCCAAGAACATCCCGCAGGCCCCCACCTCGCTGGCGTCGGTCATCGACCGCCTCGAGCAGGACCACGACTACCTCACCGAGGGTGGCGTGTTCACCACCGACCTGATCGAGACCTGGATCGACATCAAGCGCACCCAGGAAATCGCCCCGGTCAACCTGCGCCCGCACCCGTACGAGTTCGAGCTGTACTACGACGTCTAAGTCGAAGTAGCGCAAGCGCTCTCAGAAGCCCCATCCGCCTCGGCGGGTGGGGCTTTGCGCGTCACCGGCGGTGGCAGTGGACCCGGACGAGCACGGTGTCGTCGGGCAGTGTCTCGAGGTAGTTTTCGAGATCGCCGGGTGGTATGGGGCAGGCGGGCCGGTCGGCGGGGGACGTGTTCTGGTCCCAGTCCTTGTGTCGGCAAACGCCGCTCGACTCGATCCACCAGCCATCCAAGGTGAGCACATCGGGCTCTGCGACATTGTGTGTCGCGACGTCCAGCAAGGCCTTCGGGCCGCCCGCGCATTCGCCTCGTGTGGGGGGCAGCACGATGCCGAACTGGTTGGGACCGTCGTGGATCAGCCGAGGATCATCCTCATGACCCGGTCGGACATAGAACCCGGCTCCGTCTCCACCGCTCCGAAGCCGCCAGGTGCTCCACATGTCTCGCTCCGGAAACCCCTGGTGCATCTCGAACGGAGCGAGGGCTCTCGTGATCGCGGCCTGCACGTCATCGATCGCATCCGGCGGCAAGCAGACCGTCACCGAGATTTGCGCCAAAACGACTCCCCTCCTGGAGTACCGAGCGCCTCAGGTTACCTCTCGGAATCGACACTCCGGGTGGTCAGTGGGACTCCGGTTCTTTGCGCGGGTAGAATGGTTGCGCGAGAGTTACTGGGGTGCAAGGGTGTTCGGGGTGGTCCAGCGGGGGTCCCGGTGGGTGGGGATGGGTGGCCGGTGGGCGGGAGGACCGGTGGGTAACCGCGCGGGGCAGGCGTAAGCACCCCTACCGTCGCCGCCGTGAACATCAAACGATTTGCACGACTTCGTATTTCAATGCTCGTTGTGACTGCCGCGGCGGGGGCGCTGCTCGGGGGCGGGGTGGCGGGGGTGCCGTCGGTGGCTCTGGCCGCGCCGCCGGTCATGCACACCGAGGCGACTCGGATCACGCTGCAGGGGGCCGTCAATGTGCGTGACATCGGGGGATATGCGACCTACACCGGGGATTCGACCAAGTCGGGGAAGGTGATTCGGGCGGATGCGCTCGGGAAGCTGACCGACGCCGATGTGCAGCAGCTGGGGACGCTGGGGATCAAGTCGGTGATCGACTTCCGGACGCAGGCCGAGGTGGGGGCGCAGGGCGCGGATCGGGCGATTCCGGGGGCCGCCGCGGTGTCCCGGCCGATCAGCGACGGGGGCATGTATTTGAAGATGGTGCAGGCCATCGGGTCGAAGGATCCGGCGGTGCAGCAGGCGGCGCTGGGTGACGGCAAGGCCGAGCAGATGATGCGCGACATGTATCAGAGCTTCCTGACGCCGGATTCGATGGCGAAGTTCGGGCAGACGATCAAGGACATCGCGGCCTCCGGGGGCGCGACGCTGTACCACTGCACCGCGGGCAAGGACCGCACCGGGTGGATGACGTATGTGATGCTGCGGGCCGTGGGTGTGCCGGAAAGCGTTGCCCGCCAGGACTACCTGCTGTCGAACCAGTACCGGTCGGCCGCGGATGCCGCGCAGCGGGCGCAGTTGAAGCAGGCGGGCATCATGCAGAACCCGGATCTGCTGATCCCGTTGCAGGTCGTCAGCGACGAGTACCTGAACAACGCGATCGACAAGATGAACGAGCAGTTCGGTGATTTCGGCAAGTTCCTCACCAAGGGGCTGGGCATCGACGCCGCGACCATCGTGAAGCTGCACAAGACCCTGGTGGGCTGACCCTCACCCGTTCCGGCCCCGTCGTACCGCGTGCGGCGGGGCCGTCGCGTGTCCGGCTACCGCCGGGAACTCAAGGCGGACAGGTCCAGCGCGGTCGTCTCCGCCCACGCGCTGGCGCGCAGGTCGCCGGGATCGCCGACGCCGAGGGCCTCGTGCAGGCCGCGGGTGGCGGAGCGGGCGAGGTCCTCGAAGGCGGTGCGGGTGATCGGCCAGCGCAAGGTGCGCCGCCAGTTCTCGATTTCGCGTTGCAGGGCGGGAGCGGTCCAGCCGAGGTCGCGCAGCAATTGGGCGGCGGCCTCCGAAATCGGTTCGGGCAAATAGTAGTTACCGGTGAGTTCGGCGGAGAGATTGATGTCGAACTGCTGGAATTGCACGTATCGATTGCCGGTGGCGACGAGGGTGAGGGTGGCGCGGGACGGCAACCCGGCGAGGAAGGTGGCCAGCCTGCGTGCGAACACGTCCCAGTCGGTGGTGACTATTCGTTCGCGCTGGCCCTGGATGCCCATCCCGGCCGATCATACGCCGTCCAATGCAACAACCGGACGAATTACCGTGCCGCCCAGTCCGATCACGGAAATATTGGCGACTTCGATCAGCTCGGACAATCATGGACATCGCCAACCCTGCGACGGTGTAAAGGAGCAGAAGAAACCGTGTCCTCGGAATTCTCCAGCAGCCCTGACTATTTCGAGGTGCGCCCGGTCGGCCACGTCCGCTCGCGGCTCACCGACCGCGCCGGGGCGCCGCTCCAGGCGGATGAGGACGCGCCGCCCGCGGAGGTGGTGCTGGCGCCCGAATTCGCCGCGGCCGCGGCCGATCTGCGGCCGGGGACGCGGGTCGTGCTGCTGACCTGGTTGCACGCGGGGAGCCGGGAGGTGCTGGCGGTGCATCCGCGTGGGGATCGTTCCCGTCCGGCGACGGGTGTGTTCGCGACCCGGTCCCCCGACCGGCCGAACCCGATCGGGCTGCACGAGGTGACGCTGACCGCGGTGACCCCGGGCGTGCTGGGAGTGGCGGGGCTGGAGGCGATCGACGGGACGCCGGTCCTCGATATCAAGCCCGTGCTGGGCGGGGTCGACACCCGCTGACCGGCCCGGATGGGACGGGCGGGCGACCCCCGGGAGTAGGTTGAGTGCCATGGCGGCACCCAGGCATCCGATCCCGGCGGTCGGCACGCAGCGGCTGGCCGCGGCGTGTCAGGCCGAGGTGCCCGCGTTGACCAAGCGGTTGATGGCGGCGATCTTCACCGACAACCCGGGCTGGACGGATTACACGGCGGTGCCGCGGGCGGATCTGCGGGACGGCTGCCGCCGGTATCTGACGCGGATTCTGGATCTGCTGGGCGGGTTGCCGCCGAATCCGGACGGTGACGATGTGGCCGCGGCGATCGGCAGGCGGCGCGCCGAGCAGGGGGTGCCGCTGGAGGCGATGCTGCGGACGTTCCGGCTCGGCGGCCAGATCGTGTGGGAAGCGTTGCTGGACAAGGCCGATGACATCGGGTCGGCGGAGACCCGGCAGGTCGGGTCGGCGATGTGGGCGGTGGTGGACGGCATGTCGTCGGCACTGGTGACCTCGTATCGGAACACCGAGCTGGATCGGGTGCGCAGTGACGAGCGGCGCCGGCATTCGCTGATCGAGGACCTTCTCGCCGGGCGTGCCCACGACGCCACATTCGCGGCGCGGGCCGGGCGGGAGCTGAATCTGCCCGCGCACGGCGCGTATCTCGTGGTGGTGGCGCGCGGTGAGGGCGGGCCACGGCTGCACATGGGTGCGGAGGCGGCGCTGGGGGTTTCGGGGGTGCGCTCGGTGTGGCACGAGCGCGTGGATTCGACGGTCGGGCTGGTGTCGCTGGAGCATCGGGACAGTTCTGTTGTGCTGCAACAGCTTCGGCCTTTGATCCGAGGCCGGGCGGGGGTCTCCCCCGCGGTCGCCGGGCTGGCGGGCATCGATACCGCGCACGGGTTGGCGGTGCTGGCGCTGGATACCGTGCCCGGGGAAGCGGCCGGGCTGCTGATCTCGCTGGACGAGCGCTATCCGGAGGCGCTGCTGCTGCGCTCCCCCGATCTGACCGATCTCCTGGTCTCCCGGACCCTCGGCCCGGTCCTGGAATTGCCGCCGAAGGAACGTGACATTCTGCTGCGGACTTTGGCCGTCTGGCTCGCCGAGAACTGCTCCGCGGCCAATGCCGCACCCAAGTTGCACTGCCATCGGAACACGGTCATCAACCGGTTGCAGCGCATCACCATGCTGCTCGGCCGGCCCTTGGAAGGCCAGCGCGCCTACCTGGAACTTTCGCTCGCGCTGGCCGCTCTGGAATTGCCCGGGACCACCCGCGGCTGAGCCGCCGAAAGCACGCTACTCACGGGTACAAATTGTGCTCTCCGCCCAGTTGCGCACAAACATATATGGGCTTCGAGTGCATTGATTGTGCAAATGGGGACCGACAGACTCGTTCGCAATGACTCGCATCACAACCGATGGCGGGTCGAGTTATCGAGAACGAGGAGCACCACGAGTGCCGGAATTCGATCTTCTGGTGATCGGTGGCGGTCCCGGCGGGTACGTCGCCGCCATCCGCGCCGCTCAACGAGGCCTCACCGTCGGCCTGGTCGAGAAGGAACGCCCGGGCGGCGTCTGCCTGAACTGGGGCTGCATCCCGACCAAGGCGATGCTGCGCTCGGCGGAGGTCTTCCACACCATCGCGCACGCCGCCGAATTCGGCATCTACGCCGATAATCTGCGCTTCGACTATGCCGCGGTGCGGCAGCGCAAGGACGGCATCGTCAAGGAACTGACCGACGGTGTCGCGGGCCTGCTCAAGGCCAATGGCGTCACCGTCATCGAGGGCCACGCCCGCTTCACCGGCCCGACCACGGTCGAGGTCGTCGAGGCCGGTCCGTCGCCGATCTTCGAGGGCGGCCCGCGCTACGCCGCCGCCCCGACCGCCAATGCCGTGCGCACCGTCAGCGCGAAGGACGTCATCGTCGCGACCGGATCGGTCCCGGCCGTCCTGCCGATCCCGGGCGCGGACCTGCCCGGCGTCATCACCTCCGACGGCGCGTTCGGTCTCACCGAGGTACCCAAGCGCCTGGTCGTCATCGGCGGCAGCGCCGTGGGCGCGGAGTGGGCCAACCTGTTCCACGAGTTCGGCGCGGACGTCACCGTGGTGGAGATGCAGGATCGCCTGGTTCCGTTGGAGGACAAGGAGATCGGCGCCGCGCTGGTCCGCTCGTTCACCAAGCGGGGCATCACGGTGCTGACCGGCGCGACCGTCACCGCCATCGCCGAGGGCGATGCGGGTCTGACCGTCACGGTCGGCGGAGACAAGCCGCAGGAGCTGCCCGCGGACGTGGTGCTGGTCGGCGTCGGCCGCCGCCCCAATACCGCCGGGCTGGGCCTGGAAGTCGCCGGAATCGCCACCGACGCACGGGGTTTCATTCCGGTCGACGAGCACCTGCGCACCGGCGTCGAGCACGTCTACGCGATCGGCGATGTCACCGGTAAGGCGCTGCTCGCGCACGTGGCCTCGCATCAGGGCCTGGTCGCCGCCGACACCATCGCCGGTCACGCCGCCCACATCGACTACAACGTGATCCCCGCCGCGACCTTCACGCATCCGGAGATCGCGAGCGTCGGCCTCACCGAGGACGCCGCCAAGGCCGCGGGCCACGACATCGTGGCCGCCAAGTTCCCGTTCGCGGCGCTGGGCCGGGCCAAGTCCTTCGGCGATCAGGAGGGCTTCCTCAAGATCGTCGCGGGCAAGAAGCACGGCGAAGTGCTCGGCGTGCACATCATCGGCCCGTCGGCCAGTGACCTGATCATCGAAGGGGCCCTGGCGATCTCGCTGGAGGCGACCCTCGACGAGCTGGCCGAGACCATCCACGCCCACCCCACCCTCGGCGAGATCGGTATGGAGGCCGCCCTGGTCGGGCTGGGCCTGCCGATTCACGTCGCGCCGCCCCGGAAGCGTTGAGGAGTTCCGTCATGACCACGACCACTGCAGCGGAGCTGACACAGACCACCGCCGCGCCGCGCAAGCCGGCGCGCAAGGCCGCCCGCCCGGCCGACCAGACCCCGGACGTAGCCGTATCCGGCACCGAAACCCTGCTCGGCGGAGCCGATTTCGGCGGCACCGACGCCGCGACCCTGCGCGAGCTGTACAGCGAGATGCTGTTCATCCGCCGCTTCGAGGAGCGCACCGCGCAGGCGTACCAGCAGGCCAAGATCGGCGGCTACTGCCACCTGAACCTGGGTGAGGAAGCCACCGTCGTCGGTGTCGGGCGGGCCATGCGTCCCACCGACTACCTGTTCACCAATTACCGCGAGCACGGCTACGCGCTGGCCAAGGGCATCGAGCCCGGCCGCGTGATGGCCGAGCTGTACGGCCGCTCGACCGGCACCTCCAAGGGCTGGGGCGGGTCGATGCACATGTACGACACCGAGACCCGGCTGCTCGGCGGGTACGCCATCGTGGGCGGCCAGGTGCCGCTGGCGATCGGCGCGGCGCTGGCCATCGACTACCGCGGCGGCGATGACGTCGTGGTGTGCCAGATGGGTGAGGGCACCACGAACATCGGCGCGTTCCACGAGTCGCTGAACATCGCGGCGCTGTGGAATCTGCCCGTGGTGTTCCTGGTGATCAACAACCAGACCGGTATGGGCACCACCGTCGAGAAGTCCTCGGCCGAACCGGATCTGTGGAAGCGCGCCGCCTCGTACCGCATGCGCGGTGAGCGGGTGGACGGCACCGATGTGGTGGCCGTGCGCGAGGTCGCCGCCGATCTCATCGAGACCGCCCGCCGCGAAGGCAAACCCGCCCTGCTGGAGGCCGTCTCCTACCGGCTCAAGGGCCATTCGGTGGTGGACCCGGCCAAGTACCGCGCCGAGGACGCCGTCTCCACCGCGGTCGCGCACGACCCGATCGTGTTGTGGCACAACCGTCTGCTGGAGGCGGGCGTGCTGAGCGAGGAGTCGGCCGCCGCCATCGAGGCCGATGTGAAGGAGCGCGTGCGCGTCGCGGTCGATTTCGCCGACCAGTCCCCGCATCCGGACCCGGCCACCCTGTTCGATTACAACTACGCGACCCCGGTCGCGGGCGATTCCCATCGCCTGCCCGGTGATCCGCTCTTCACCGCCTAAGGACATCACCGTGGCTGTCATGACCTACCGTGAAGCGCTGCGCGAGACCCTCCGCGAGGAGATGCGGCGCGACGACGACGTCTTCCTCATCGGTGAGGAGATCGGCGTCTTCGAAGGCTCGTACAAGATCACCGCCGGCCTGCTGGCCGAGTTCGGCGAGAAGCGGGTGCGCGACACCCCGATCGCCGAAGAGGGTTTCGTCGGCGCGGCGATCGGCGCCGCCATGCTGGGCCTGCGCCCGGTCGTCGAGATCATGACGATCAACTTCTCGCTGCTGGCGCTGGACCAGATCGTCAATCACGCCGCCAAGATCTACGGCATGTTCGGCGGGCAGACCGCCGTGCCCATGGTCATCCGCACCCCCGGGGGCGGCGGCCAGCAGCTGGGTGCGACGCATTCGCAGAACATCGAGCTGTACTACGCGTTCGTGCCGGGTCTGAAGGTGGTCGCGCCGTCGACGCCCGCCGACGCGGCGGCGCTGATGAAGGCCGCGATCGCCGACAACGATCCGGTGCTGTTCCTGGAGAACCTGTCGCTCTACAACACCAAGGGCGAGGTCCCCGAGGACCTGCCGCCGGTCGAGATCGGCAAGGCCGCGGTCACCCGCGAGGGCACCGACATCACCCTGATCGGCTACTCCCGCATGGCGAACGTCTGCACCCAGGTCGCCGAACAGCTTGCCGCCGACGGCATCTCGGCGGAGGTCATCGACCTGCGCAGCCTGCGCCCACTGGACCGCGACACCATCATCGCCTCGGTCAAGAAGACCGGCTGCGCCGTCATCGGCGAGGACGACTGGCTGACCTACGGCATCGGCGCGGAGATCGCGGCGTCCATCTCCGACGGCGCGTTCGACTACCTCGACGCCCCCGTCCGCCGGGTCGCCATGGCCGAGGTGCCGCTGCCCTACGCCAAGCCCCTGGAGAAGCTGGCGCTGCCCTCGCCCGAGTCGCTGTACCGGGCCGCCACCGAAACCCTTGCCGCCGTGGGCAAGCGCCGCTGAGATCCGGAAGGAACCATGTCCGAAGTAACCATGCCCCGGCTCTCCGACACCATGGAGGAGGGCGTCGTCGCGGCCTGGCTCAAGCAGGTGGGCGACCAGGTCAAGGCCGGCGAGATCCTGGCCGAGATCGAAACCGACAAGGCGCTCATGGAGCTCGAGGCCTATGAGGACGGGGTGCTCGAGCGGATCATCGCCGAAGCCGGTGCGCGCGTGCCGATCGGTGAGGCCATCGCGATCCTGGGTGACGGGAGCGGGTCGGCGGCCACGGCCGCTCCGGCTCCGGCCGCTCCCACCACGGCTCCGGCTTCCGCTACCGCCGCGCCCGCTGCCGCCACTCCTGCCGTCCAGAGCAGTCCGACGGCCGTGAACGGAAACGGCAGCGCCCCTGCGGTTTCCGCTGACGGCGAGCGCAAGAAGTCGTCCCCGCTGGCCCGCAAGATCGCCAAGGAGCTCGGCGTCGACATCACCGCGGTGACCGGCACCGGCCCCGGCGGCCGCGTCACCAAGCTGGATGTCGAAACCGCGAGCAGCACAGTCGCGGCCGCACCCGCCGCCCCTGCCGTCGCTCCGGCTCCGGCGGCCGTGTCCCCGGCGACGGGCGACTACGACGAGATTCCGCTGACCACCATTCAGCGCGTCTCGGCCCAGCGCCTGACCGAGTCCATGCAGCAGGCGCCGCACATCTACCTGACCAGCGCCATCGACGTGACCGAGCTGCTGGCCTTCCGCGCGCAGATCAACACGACCCTGGAGGAGACCGGTTCCGGCAAGGTCAGCGTGAACGACCTGCTGGTGAAGGCGGTCGCCACCGCGCTGCGCCTGGATCCGTCGGTGAACGTCTCGTTCGCGGGCGACAAGCTGTTGCGGCACAAGGCGATCAATATCGGCATCGCCGTGGCGACCGACGCGGGCCTGTTCGTGCCGGTCATCCATGACGCGGACCGCAAGTCGGTGTCGGCCATCGCGGCGGAGGGCCGGGAGAAGGCCGGCCGCGCCCGCGACCGGAAGCTGAAGGGCGAGGACATGTCCGGCGGCACCTTCACCATCTCCAACCTGGGCATGTTCGGCATCGAGCAGTTCACCGCCGTGATCAACCCGCCGGAGTCGGCGATCCTCGCGGTCGGCGCCGCGCAGGACGAGTTGAAGCTCGATGGCGAGAAGGTGGTGTCGCGCAAGATCCTGCGCGTCACGCTGTCCGCGGATCACCGTTCGATCGACGGTGCGGTCGCGGCGAAGTTCCTGCGGCAGTTGAAGGAACTCATCGAGCACCCGCTGCGCATCGTGACCTAGTCACCCCCAGACCGTCGTCCGATTTTCTGATCCGGGATCGGACGGCGTCGCCCGCCGTGCGCCGAACTCACCCGGTGGCGGGCGGAATCGCCGGATGGCGTGGACCGGTTTTACCCGGCCGGTCCCCGTCATCCGGCTTTTCACGTCCGGCCGCCAGTTCGACGACCAGCAGGGCGGCCAGGGCGGCGAGCACGGTCATGATGACCACCGTCGCGGTCGGGTAGGACCAGAACGTCAGCGTGGTCGCTGCGGTGGCGATGACGGCGATCCGCAGCGGGACCCGGTAGCGGGCCGCGATGGCTCGGATCGCCGGCGAGTTCCGCGCGACACGGCGCGCCTGCGCGGCCAGCATGATCGCCACGGCCAGTGCGAACATCGCTCGCACGATGGTGTCCAGCGGCGCCAGGAAGGCGTCGATCACCACCGCGGCGGCGCGTGTGGGCAGCACGTCGGCCGGTACCGCGTCCAGGTAGGCCGATCGTGCGAGGCCGATGGCGACCGCGAGCAATGCCATCGCCAGCGCCAGCGTCACACCCAGCCAGGTGAGGGCGCGCCGCCGGGCGCCGCCGGGCGCGACCCAGATCGCGCCCGCCGCCACGAGCACCGTGATCCACGGCAGCACATCGGCGACGCGATCGAGGACGGTCACCCACCGCCGCGCCTCGACCAGTTCGGGAGACCGGAAGATCACGACCGACCAGTCGATCGACGGTACCTCTTCGGCGAACGTGAAGCCCCGTTCGGTCAACTCGGATCGGACGCTGTCGATGAGCGGGCCGAGTGCCACGCTCACCGCGCCGTTCTGATCCATGCCGACGGCCTCCGGGGCCTCGCCGGTCAGCACGGCGACCAAGCCTCGGTGCGCCTGCCGGTTCGCGTCGATCCACACGGCCTCGAATCGATCGGACGCCAGAACGGATTCGGCCGTGTCCCGCACGAGACCTCGCGTTTGCCGGGTAGCCAGTGGAGCCAGCCCGGTCACGGCGCGCGGAACGCGTGAGTTGCTGTCCGCCAACGCCGCCAGGGCCTGGGCGGTGACGGATTGGACGTCGACGCGATCCATGATCGCGTCGGTGGCCCGATCGGCGAGAACCTCTCGTAGTGCGGGGTCGGCAGGCAGAGGTGTGACGGTCTGGACGTAGCGGTCGGTGTCGAGGAGCTCTCGGTGCGCGAATCCGGCAAGGACCGATGTGATCGCCAGGACGGCGAACAATGTCAGCAGAACGCCCGCGGCCGTCCACCGTAATGCGTTACGGCGTGGGCGTTCGGGTTCGGAAGCCGCCATGACTGTCCCGCCTCGATCGTGCGATGGTCAATTCGGGCCGTGCAGAAAACGTCCGATCACGGTCTCGTCCAAGGCGAAAGCCCTGATGATCGCGGCAGCGCCCACGATCACCACCGACATCACGAAAAGCCAACTGACAGAAGTGAAAGCGAGCCCCAGGGGCCCGAAGTGCCGCTGGGCGTTGGCCGTGATTCTCGGCAGCACGACCCGCCCGGCCAGATGCACGACGGTCAACCCGGTCGCGGTCAGCAGCCCGGTCGCCCAGGCCACCCGCCCGGTCAACGCGCCCTTCGTGAGCAAAAACGGCGTGAACGCCCACACCAACGTCCAGATGACGAGCTCGCCGGCCAGCACGAGCGGCCACCCGACATAGCTGACGCGCGCGAGGTTCTGGGTCTGCCCGACCAGCGCGACCGCCAAGGCGACCGCGAACAGTGCCGCGAACCACCGCCACGCATCCCGTGGACCGATCGAATTCACCTGCCACACCGCCCCGTAGACACGTCCGAGCGCGCGGGCGAACGACGTGCCGCTGAACACGACCATCAGCAGGCCGACCACGCCGAACGCGGCCAGCGACGAATCCGACACCTGCGCCGCGTCACCGACGGGCAGCGCCGCGAGATCGAACCCGAACTGGAAACGGATCGCGCCGGACGCGGAATGCCAGCCACTCAGGGCCGTTGCCGCCATGATGACCGGCAATACCGACGTGAAGATCTGCGCGGACAACGCCAGCGAGCGATCGACGAGCTCGATCTCGAACAGGCCCTGGACCACCCGCCAGGCGGTCCGGCCCCAGGACGTGCCGCGCAACCAACCGGCGGCGGTGTCGATCACCGCCGCAGCCGTTCTCGGCATCGGGTCCACGACGGGCTCAGCCGTTCGGCCTGCCCTCGAACACCGTCGATCGGGTGCGGTCGCCGGGTCCGGACGACCGGAAGTCCTCGCTCACCTCGGTCATCTCGCTCCTAACGCGGGGATTCGTCAGTAGGGATATTCGGGTATCGCATCGTCCTTCATGGCTTCGAACCGAGGCCCGGGCCGGAATCGATCGTATCCCGTTCGATCGTGACGGTTGCCACTCCATCGACATGATGAGAAGATTCGGTAGTAACTCTCTCATCCTGTCGCTGGTGACAGCCGTCAGGAACGGTCGATCAAAGGAGATCCACCATGACCGCCGCCGTCGCGCTCGCCGAGGGATCCGGAGCAGCCCGCCCCGACCGCCGTCCGTTCGAACCCGGTAGCCGCATGTGGGACGACGTCGGTCTGCTCACCTTCTCCCTCACCGCCGGCTCGGCCTTCCTGCTCCAGACCATGGAGCCGACGATCGCCGCGGTGGTGGACGAGCACTCCACCTTCCGCACCGACCCCATGGGCCGCGCCCTGCGCAGCATCGCCTCGGTCATGATGTGGGTCTACGGCGGCGACGAGGCCCTCGCCGAAGCCGACCGCCTGCGCGCCATGCACGCCACCCTCAACACCACCGACGCCGCGGGCGTCAAACACAAGGCGCTGGCCTCGGCCCCGTGGGCGTGGGTCCTGCACACCGGCGTCTTCGCGTTCACCGAGGGCAACAAGTACTTCTCACGCGAGAAACTTGTAGGACGCCAGTTCGTGCTTCATAAGGCGCAGCGGCGACCAGCACGTTCCCGATTTCGTCACCGCAATGATTCCGTCAATCGTCCCACTGGTGCCTTCATTTCCTAGCTAGGCCCATCCCCATATTCCTCACGAAGGCCGCCGCTTCGAGACGGTACCTATCAGTAGCGCGCTCCCCGATGACAACGCCCTGCACACGGTCGATGGAATCACGCGCAAACGAGCCTCAGATCTCAAACTGATGGACTGCCGCTTCCATATCATGACTTGCGTGTCGCGGATGTCGAGTTGCTAGTCGCTAACCTGACACACCGTCATTGGCGCCGCGGGGCCCGGGGTTCGCATGAGGTACACGAGGAACTCCTTGCTCACGATGTGCGACTAGAGCAGCGAGGACTTCTTTGCCGAAGGGCGTCGGCTTGGTGGTGGGGACTCGGCCTTCGCGTTCGAGCAGTTCTCCACCGAGACGGTGCTCCAGTTTGACTATGGTTTGAAACAGCGAAGTTCTCGTGACGCCAAGAGTTTCGACGACTGTGTCAATCGTAGGGTGCTCTGTTGTGACCTCAAATTCTCGTAGGTGGTCCCAGGCTCGGGGCCCCTGTACGGCCGGAAGGAGAATGCTAGGCGCTGCACGCGCTTGAGTAAGGGCATCGAGCACGGCACGATGGCTGGTTGTACCGATCCGGGTCGGGATCCCATACTCCTTAAGCCACTTGCTGACAACCGAAGAGCTCGATCCGATTTCGCGCGCGATGTCGGGCATGGTGCGGGCACGAACAACGTACTGTTCGAACAGCCAGTCCCGTTCGATATCAAACTGGGTGACGCGCCCCATCCCTCGTAGAGGGATCTCATAGTCCAGCGCCAGACGTTTCAACGAATTGCGGTGAACACCAATGCGATTCGCGATCTGAACCATCGTCAGTCGCTGTTGGACATAGAGCGACAGGAACTCTTCTTTCGACAGAGCAGCCCTTGCTTGGCGATAACCAGCGTTGGCCTTCCGATTCCGCTTCTTGACCCCGGGTTGGTCCAGCGGAGCGGGGTGACATTGCAGCAGGTATCGCACCATCTCCAATGAGGTGTCCAAAGCGGCGGCGACAGCGGTCACTGCTGCGCGGCGGTGCGAGCTGGTCAGCCCATGCAGTTGTCCGACATCGATCGCAGCCGGATCGGGTCCCGGCAGCCTTAGGTCAAGAAGAAGGTCGGTCGGTGGGGTCCAGGAGACTGGCTCATCATCGATCCCCCGGGCAGCGAGGAACTCAGCGGCATGTTCATCGAGAGCAGCCGCGATCTCCGGAGTCAGATACTCGGGGAAGTCAGATGCGCTGGTTTGCACCGAGGGTGCGATAGCAGGCGTCGCGTCCGAAACTAGCCGACCGGAAAGAGTTTCGTAGAGGTAGCGGCGGGCAACCAGAGCCCGGCCCGGGTGCGAACCCGATGCTCCTGTGACCCGGCAAATGCGACTCCACACCTCGTCAGGCAGCAAGCCGCTGTAATCCAGTTCGCGTCGGCGCTGGTAGTCGATGGGAACTGCACCGCCGTCGAGATGGTCGGCCATACGTTGCAGCGCGATAGTCGCGCTCGTCCCGCCGTTGCGGTCGGAACGACTGTACGAGTACAGGAGGTAGGTAACTCCACGACCCGATGTGATGCGGCTATTGAATGACTCGATGGCTTCCGTCGGGCTAAGCCTGGTGCCAATGATCAACAACGCCGCCGGTAGTGCTGCCCTGACGAATCGAGGGTGCAGGCCGTGTACGGTCATCGGCAGCGACCATGCCGGCCACAACAATGTCGGCATGCTTCGGATCCGGTCCCTCACATCATCGATACCGGCGGTGGGAAGAATCGGCCAGGGTGTCGTCACACGGTGACGCAGCCGTACGGTGGGCGACAGCCACGGCTCCGCCGCGAGGAACTGGGCCGCGGTCAATACTGGGCTGATGCTCCCGCGGTCGGTGAGGGCATCCGCGGTGATCTTGTGGCGGCGGTAGCCCTGGCGTGCTTGGGCGAACGGGCGGCGCAACACCGGTATCGCTGCGTCGATGTCAGCTTGATTCAGCCCGACCATGGCGGCGACAACACCCGCCGCGGTAATCGCTGAATCCAGTGGCGCATGCCGGGTGAGATGGGATCGCTGTGTAGCTGGGTGACGTTCCAGAGCTGTGCGGCAGACACTGAGCAAGTCTCCGGGGATTAGTTCGGCGATCTCGTAGCCATTGTTGCGGTGACTCAAAGCGCGGCGGGCCAGCGAACGAATATCACTCAAAGCAGCAACAGCAGGTTGGGGATGCTGGGCATAGATACCGAAGGTGGCTGTACCGGAATCGATCACGTCGGTGATCACCTGTTGGGCGGTCCAGACTGGATGATCGTCAGGCAGATGCGTACACGACGCCTTGGCCAGGTCGGCTTCGCAACGACCCGGGGTGTCTTGGCCACCGCGCATGGTACAGCGGCCAGGCCGAGGGACCGCCAGCACTCTTCCGATGCTCAGCCGTTGGAGCTTGCGACAAGCGGGACAGCGATCCACGAGCAGGCATCGGTGGCGCAAGCATGCGAATGACCATCCCAGGCGCCATACCAGTTGCCACCGGCCTCCGGTCTCGTCCAGACATCGCGGACAGTATCGCGAACTGTACGCACTGCTCCACGGGAACCTGAAGTCGATCCTGTCGGTCCCGGGAACCAATTGCATCCCTGTTCCGTCGAAGCGGGCCAGCGTCATAGCCACGACGGAGTCAGCATTCACACCAGTTGCCACCGAAATCGCTTGGGCCACTTCTGGATCCAGGCGCGCGGTCCATCGCCGACCAATCTGGCCGGTGGGATCGTCGACCAGCGCCGACACCAAATCCTGCCAAACGGTGTGGGTGCGCGCCGCTATTGCTTCCAGCCAGGAATCGAGTGCCTCGCCTGGCATCGGCGCGACTCGGATCGGAAGTGTCCGGACCATCGCGACCAGAATACCGGCCAACACGGCACCCGATGTGGCCGATACCAACAACATCCATGCGCGAATGGCTGACCACCGTCAGTTCCTCAGATGCTCCCTTCATCGGCATTCGACGCCCAGACCACATGAATTTCCTTGCCCAACAGGGCGTTCACGATGAACAAGTCGCGTGGATATCCGCCAACCGACCTCTCGACCGGGGTCTGTTGTCACTGATCTGGGCCCAGCCCCTCTTGTCGGCGTGGCGGCGCTCAGATCGGACGCAGGTCGATCATCCGACGCAACCGCTGACGATCCCGCTCGAGCCGGCGGGCTTCGTAGGCGATGGGGAAATAGCGCAGCCGCTCGGGCAGTAATACCACGGTGTGCGCGACGGCCTTGCCGAAAACACGCAGAGCAAGTTCATCGACCGGACGCCAACGCACACCGAGCAGCCGCCGAGCCGCCGGCGGAGTCGTACCGACGATGACGTGGTGCTGCAGTCGCCCGATCGGTGCTGCACCCACCCGCCACAGCGGGTGAAGCATGGACGGGAGCTGCGGGGGCGGCGGCAGGTGAGAGGCGGCGCGCAGGAAGTCGCGTGCGGTGCCAGTGGCGATCAGCCGCCGCGCGATGACGTCCTCGACATGAGCGACCAAATCGCCGTAGGTGTCGGGGATCTCGGCGTCGACGACCTTGAAGTTGCGCAGCAGCTGCTTGGATTCCTGCCAGATCTGGTCCTTCTCGGCGGCAGTGAACTCCCGGCGCGCGAAATAGCGCGACGCCTCGACCATCGAGTAGACGCCGGTCTGCAGCACCCACGCCCACGGTGCTGCCGCGAGCGCGTTGCGGCGTACACCGTCACCGTCAACCACTGTGAAGTGCGCGTGCATCTGCCGCAACCGGTCGGCCTCAACAACAGCCTCCTCACCGCCGTAGACCCACATCATCACCGACGCGATGCTGCGGGCCGCACGACCCACCGCGTCGGTGCGGAAGGTCGAGTATTCATCGACCACCGCTGAGATCGTCGGATCCATGGTCTGCAGCAAAAACGCGGCCCCGCCGGTGAGGGAGAAGGTGATCAGACCGATTTCGTCCCACAGCCAGGTACCTGGCTCGATGGGATTGCGACGCAACGAACGCGGGGTCGGGTCGCCGACCAGCGCAGGTACGGACATTGGTGATCTCCTTTGACCACTATGACTCCATGAGAAGATTAGAGCCAAATCATCTCATACCTCCGCGAGGTGCAGCAACCTCAAGACGTGCACTCCGATACGCACACATTCGCGTCGGCAGTCCGAGGCAGATACCGCCCCAACCAGAGCATCACCCACCCAGATCTCAGGATCCCGCCGAGCCGAATCCGCCGGATCTGTTGCCAGGTCCGGCGGTTCAACCCGCACCGCGCCGGAGCGCTCACGCGGTCGCAACGGACCAAGATTCTCGCCGCATTCACGCTGAGGTCGACGGCGCCACACCGGAGCCACCTCTCATCCGCCGCCACCGTGGTATATGGATGTGACTGCGGTGTGGGACCAGCGGTGGGCAGACGCCTCGTGTAATGACGATCTACTTGGCAATCGCCACAATCAGCGTGTCTATGTATCGTCCGAAGGCCGCTGGCATGTCCACGCTCTCCGGATCGAGCAGCCACTGAAGTTGGAGGCAGTCCATCATGGCAAGTGCCTGACGGGCAACGGCGGCGCTGTCGACGTCAGCGCGAACAGCGCCGTCGATCTTTCCCTTCTCGAGGGTCTGGCCCAATCGGATCGTCAAGTGTCTGTAGCGGCTCACGATCCACGCATGCGCAGGGTGGTTCGCGGTGACAGCTTCGCCGGTCAAGACCGCGAACAGTCGCGACAGCCAGGGTCTGCGCTGGTAATACTCGGCCAATTGCACTAGCCATCGCAGAGCCTGAGGCCCTGACGCGTCGAACAAAAACGTCAAACGTTGCAGATCGATCTGGTCGTATTGATCGAGCACTGCAGCCAGAAGCGCCTCCTTGTTAGGGAAGTAGTGGAGCAGCCCCGGCACTGTTAGTCCACAGCGCTCCGCGATCTCCGATAGCGCGGCATCGCGATATCCGTTGGTGGCGAACGTGCGCAGCGCCTCCCCGATGATCTGCACGCGACGGGTGTCGCCACGAGACTGGTGCTGCTCTGGCATCTAGTTCTCCGCGTAGAATGCGTCCAGAAGCGCCGCGTACTTGTCGGCGACGACCTTGCGCTTGAGTTTGAGGCTCGGCGTCAACTCACCAGTTTCGACGCTGAGGTCGTGGTCGAGAATGACGAACCGCTTGATGGTCTCCCAACGATTCAAGCGCGAGTTGAGAGCATGCACGCTGTCCGCGATGTCGCGGCGCATCTCGTAGGAGGTGACCACCTCGGCGTAGGCCTTGCCGGCCATGCCATGGCGGTCTGCCCATTCCGTGACCGCGTCCTGGTCCAAGGTGATCAGCGCCGAGCAGAATTTGCGTTGGTCGCCATGCACGACCATTTGACTCGCGAGCGGGCAGATGCTCTTGAACAGTCCTTCGATGTAGGACGGAGCAACGTATTTCCCGCCGGAGGTCTTGAACAGATCCTTCTTGCGGTCGGTGATTCGCAGGTAGCCATCGGCATCGAGCTCGCCGATGTCGCCTGAGGCGAGCCAGCCGTCACCGATCAGGGCGGCGGCGGTCTCGTCGGGCAGATTGTGGTAACCGTCCGTCACATTCGGACCCTTGATCAGAACTTCGCCGTCCTCAGCGATGCGAATCTGGGTGCCGGGCAACGGTTTTCCAACCGTGCCAGGGCGGTAGTCTGCGAGTGTGCCCAGCGACGCAGCTGCAGCGGTTTCGGTAAGACCATAGCCTTCCAGCACAACCATCCCGAGGGCGTCGAACCATTCCGCGATATCGCGCGACAGTGCTGCCGATCCGGAGACGAACCCCCGGATTCGGCCGCCGAAACGATCACGAATCTTGCTGTGTACCAGCCGATCTGCGATGGCATGGCGGACCCGCAATAGCGGCGGCACAGGCTTGCCCGAACGAATCAACCTGATACGCTGCAGTCCAATGTCGATAGCCCACTTGAAAAGGGCAGCTTTGATACCACCGTCAGCAACAGCTGCGGAAGCCACTCGTGCGTAGACTTTCTCGAAGATGCGGGGTGCACCCGCCATGACTGTCGGCCGGATCACACCGAGGTTGTCGACGATCTTCTCGATACGACCATCGACAGCACTACTGAACCCGATGTGCAACTGTACTGCGAGCAGGACCTTCCCGAAGGAATGCGACAGCGGCAACCATAAATACTGGAGATCCGCGGCGTGCAGCAGGCCGGTAGCTTCCACGGCTGTCGCCAGGTAAGTCCATGACTCGTGGCGTAGCCGAACGCCCTTAGGGCGTCCAGTGGTGCCAGAGGTGTAGATGAGCGTAGCCATCGAGTCCGGTCGCAGAGCCCCCATGCGATGCTCGACAGCATCCGGATTTTCGGCGAGATAGGAGCGCCCAAGTTCATAGAGCCGGTCCAGGCTGATCACCCAGGATTCGTCCGGGTCGGCTGCGCCGTCGAACGTGACGATCTTGACCACTTCCGGGATCTGGTCACGAATGCCACGGAGTTTGGCCACCTGTTCGTCGTTCTCCGCAAACACCACCCGGCTGTCGGAATCGGCCAGGATGTATGCGACGTCGGGTGCGGCGGTCGAGGGGTACACCGTCGTGGTCGCGGCCCCGGCAGCCATGATGGCGAGATCTGCGAGGATCCAGTCATATCGGGTGCTCGACGCGATGGCGACTCGATCCCCGGCCGCTACGCCGAGTGCGATCAGACCGGCGGCTGCTTCGGTCACCTCGTCGCCCGTCTGCTGCCACGTACGTGAGCGCCACTGCTCATATGCGGTCGGGTACCGAAACGCCTCGGTGTTCGGGGTCTCACGGACACGAGCGAAGAACAACTCGGCGACTGTCGCGCCACGGTTGCTGATGATCGCGGGCGCCGCGGTTGGCCGGGTCATGGTTTCCTCATTTCGCTGCGGGACTTCACGCGAATGTCCCTGGTATTTCTGCTGTTTCACGCCGGGCATTCGTTTCCCGCATCACCTGGTTTGAGAGACGAGTTGTCGCGGACTGCGAAGCCTTCACACTGGCGGGCTTGCTCGAAGATGCAAGGGGCGAGCACGGAGGGATTCCCGCTTCGTCAGCCAGGAGGTATATCTGTCGAGTGCGCTGCGGCGGTGCAACTGATCCAGAGCGAAGGCGAGTTCAGCTCGTGCGTTCGGACGCGGAGGGCGACCGTCAGCCAGTCGCCGCAATTGATGCCGGACGAGTGCCTGGCGTGCAGACGCTGCGAGGGCTTTGTCCTTCCATTCGATCGTCCGTAATTCAGGCGCGTCCGTATACACCGTGTCCCGCCAGCGAAGGGGCAAGTCAGGGGCGGTCGCGAGCGCGGTGGCCATGCCTGCGACGGCAACTCCGCTGTCGATAACTCTCTGGGCCACTTCGCGGCGTCGGATCCCTCCCGTCAGGATCAGCGGCATGGCGGCAACACTGAGCAGGTCCTCAGCGAACTCCAAGAAGTACGCCTCACGGGCGATCGTTCGGTCGTCGGCGGGTCGGCCTTGCATGGCGGGGCTCTCGTAACTTCCACCAGACACCTCTACGGCGTCCACCCCGAGAGTGTTGAGCATGGAGACGAGCCTCACCGAGTCCGACAGCGCAAAGCCGCCCCGCTGGAAGTCGGCCGAGTTGAGTTTGACTGCAACGGCGAACGACGGACTCACCACTTCTCGGATACCGGTGATGATTCGAATCAACGGCTCTGCCCGGTTCTCGAGCGACCCACCCCACCGATCGGTACGAGTGTTGGTTCTGAGCGACAGGAACTGAGAGAGCAGGTAGCCGTGCGCAGCATGAACCTGCACCCCGTTGAATCCAGCCTGTTCCGCGCGTACCGCTGTCGTGATGAAGAGACCGATCATGTGCTCGACATCGGCATCGGTCATTGGGGTCGGCGTCGCGAATCTCTTGGACTGTCGTCCCACATCGACCGCCACCGCGGACGGGGCGATGCACACCCCGGGCATATCGGCGTTTACTTGCCTACCCGGATGGTTGACCTGCATCCAAACGTGGCTTCCGCCGGACTTCGCGGCCTCAGCCCATTGGATGAACGGCTCGAGCTCTGCGGCCTCATCTAGCACCACACCCCCGGGTCCGGTCATTGCCCGGGGATCGACCATCACGTTGCCGGTGATGATCAAGCCCGCACCTCCATAGCTCCACCGCCGATACAGCGTTAGCAACCTCTGGTCGGGAAGCTGATCTGCGTCGGCGAGGTTCTCCTCCATCGCCGCCTTGGCGAGCCTATTCGGCAGGATCGAGCCGTTCGGCAGCACCAAAGGCGAGAAGATCGTGGTCATCCGTTGCTCACTCCCCGCAACATCACCGGAACAGAAACCCCGGACCTGCGGCGCCTCAACCCAATCGGGGTCGAAGTCTTCCTGGGGTAGAAGGACAGCGGCCGCGCGAATAGCCTGTTGTGCAGACTCAGTACAAGCCCGGCAACTTGGAATGTTCGGACAACGCGCACCGGATCATCGACAATCTGCGTGCCTCGACCGCCAACTCTGAGAGTTTCGAGCATCAGACCACCGGAGACCACGGCTAAATCACCCCCAGGAGCGCTGCGAAACCGAGCGCCGACTTCGGTTCGTAGGCGGCGCGCCACAGTCCACCGTGCAGGGCTTGATCGCTGAAAAGCGCTTCGGGGTGCGCTCGTTGGCCAGATGCATGATGGAGGTCATGCACCAATAGAGCCGCCATGAGAACCCGGCAGGTGTCAGGTTCGAACACCTCTACCCGGAAATGGTGGGCGCCTCGATATGCCGCCGCCAGCGCACGATTACGGGTAACCGAACGAGTCCAGGACGCGGGAGCCACATTGAACGACACACGATGTCCGTCTCGTTCAGCGACAATTCCACGCCAGCGCTGCAAGCGTTTGGCCAGGGCATAACTCGGGCCTTGCTGAGGGACAAGAACATCGGCGAGGCCTGTCTCGTCCTCATGGACAGTGGTGTACGGCGGACGGAACAACGTGCCGCGAGATACCAAGCGAGCCAATGGATCCAGGTACTTCGCCCACCCGCGTCCGCGCCACGCGGCCGTACCGGCCTCCACGATCTCGCGTGGGACGATGAAGGCATCAGTGGGGGTAGCGAGATAGGCGAGAGCCGTGCGTGGATCAAGTTCGCACAGGTAGGTGGCCAAGAGGTCGGTGGCCATGGTGATCCGCACGTGTGCGCCTCGATCGGCGTAGGCGTACATCCCCAGAACCAGTGGGAGTTCACCGCTTTCACTCGCCAGCCACACAGCCAACTCAGGCAGATCCCCGGCAACGTCAAGGCCGGGCGTGCCTTCAGGTCGCAATGGCCACCGGACGCTGCCCGCGCCATTTCGAGCGGTGTCGGCTATCTTCTGCCACCGATCTCCTCCGCCCATGTCAACAGCGAGTATGTCTGCGCCCCAGCTCGAGAGAGTCTCCAGCGGGCTGAGTTCGGCTCCCGCGCCCAACAGCACGATGCGGCGACCAGGTGCCGGCAACCACTGCGGATTGGCCACGACCCGTGCGATGGCATCGCGGAACGAAGGCTCGGCGATACCTTTCGTGACCCAGCGATCCAACTGGTCGAGAAGCCCACCGTCGCTGAGTAGTCGTCCACGATAGGGCACCTGCAGCCGCGTCGCCGGTCGGTTGCGTCCGGCCACGAACGCGGTCCGCGGCTGCCACGTCACGCCGACCCCAAGGTCGAGTTCGGCAAGCGAAGTATCCGCAGCCCCTTCGGTCCACACCATGTTTCGTCGTGCGGATGCAAGCCCATGCGCTGCAACCGCATGGGCGACCGTCGCATCCCGCGCCGACGCGCTGGTCAGTTCCGCAAGCAAGGCGGCGTAATCGGTACGCCACTTCCGCGTCTGAAGAATCCGCGGTGCCAGTTGCGGAGCCGCAGGCTGAGCAGCGTCGGCCAGGATCCGAGTCAGCGTCGGGGTAGTCGACCGTGCACCGGATGCCTGAGGAAAGTTGACTGTCATGTCACTTGTTCCTGTGGATGATCTTGCGGCAGCGCCGTTCCAGAAGGATGACGGCGACGCCGAAGAAGCGGAAGGCCGGGTTGGTGGTCTGCTTGTGGTGATATCGGTAATAGATCTGCTGGCAAATGACGGCGAGCCGGAACAGGCCGAACACCTCGTAGAAGGCCCATTCACGATCGGTCAGCCCGATACCCGTTCGGCGGCAGTAGTATTCGACGACCTCGTGGCGGGTTAGCATGCCGGTCACGTGAGTGGGCTGGCGACGGAAGGCTTTGAACGCGGGGCCGTCGTCCTGCTGCACCCAGTAGGCGAGCGCGCTGCCGAGATCCATCAGCGGATCTCCAATGGTGGCCATCTCCCAGTCGAGAAGCCCGATCGGGCCGGTGGGGTCAGCGCGGTCCAGCACGACGTTGTCAAGCCGGAAATCGTTGTGGATGAGGACCGCTCCACGGTCGGGAGGCTGGTTAGCGACCAGCCACGACATCACCGATTCGAACGAGCCGACATTCCACGTCTTGGCCCGCCGGTACCGGTCAGACCACCCAGCGACCTGACGTGCAACGTAGCCTGGCCCCTTGGACATCCAGCTCAGCCCCGCCGCCTCCGGATCGATCGAATGCAGGTCGATCAACACATTGAGGACGTTCACGCATAGCTTGCCGACCTGCAGCGAGGTGAGATCCAGGCCGGGAGGAAACTCCTTGCGGGGAATGATGCCGTCGATCCGCTCCATCAAATAGAAGGGGGCCCCGAGGATTTCAGGATCCTCGCAGAGCGCGACGGTCGCGGGCGCGTAATCGAAGACCGGGCCGAGGGCGGTCTGCACGCGATACTCGCGGGCCATGTCATGGGCCCCTTCGGCACGCCGCCCGGCCGGGGGTCGCCGGAGAATGAGGTCGTGCTCTGGGTACTCGAGCAGGTACGTCAGATTCGAAGCACCACCGGAGAACTGGCGCACTGCGGGGATTCCGCCCAGGCTTTCGTCGCCGACATGAGCACCCAGCCAGGCCGCCAGGGCCTCGACATCAAAGGCGTCCTCTGCCCGCACCTGCCGGGCCTCGGTACGGGTCGAACCAGCGGGTGATGTCATGTCAGCTTCCTCACGATCGACAAGGGCAGCAGTTTCATGGCGGCAGCCAGTGGAACCCACGGCCAGCTCGGCACGTACGCGACGGATCGGCGGGCCTCGATGGCACGCACCATCGCGGTAACCCCGGGCACCGTATCGATCATGAATTTGGTGCGGTTCGCTGCTGCCGCGTTCATCTCAGAACGGATGTATCCCGGACAGATGAGCGACACGTCCACTCCGGGGATGCGTTCAGAGCGCAGCCCTTCGGCGAGAGCGGCGACACCTGCTTTGCTGGCCGCGTAGGTGGTCATCGATCGACGCATCCCTCGGACAGCGGAGAAGGAGGAGATGAGAACGAGATGCCCACTCTTTTGTGCTCGGAAGATCTCCAAGGCGTGTTCGCTCTGCGACAGTGCACCGACGAAGTTCGTCATTGCCGTTGTGCGGTTGGCCGCAGTGCCGCCGGTACCCAGCGCCGCGCCCAGACCACTGCCAGCGTTGACGATGACCCGATCGATCCTCCCGAATGCCGCGCGGAACAGCCCGAAGACCTCGGCGACGCCGGCGTCATCGGTAACGTCGAGCGCGGCGATCTCGACGTGAATGCCCGGATGCGCTGAGCTGAGCTCGCGTTTGAGCGAGGTGAGCCGGTCAACTCGACGTGCGCACAGACCGAGGTCATACCCCAGCGCGGCAAACTGTCGGGCCATCTCCTCGCCCAGTCCGGAGCTGGCCCCGGTAATGATTATGGTTCCTGTACTCATAGGTGTGGTTCTCCTTCGTGCCGCACTCCGGTGCGGTGGGATCGGTTCGCAACGAGTTCTCGGACCAACGCCCAGGTCATCTCATTACCGCTTGGCGTATTTGGCGAGCTCGACGCGTCCGACGACGTCGAGGTGCACTTCGTCGGGTCCGTCAGCGAGGCGAATCGCCCGGGCGGTGGTCCACGCCGCGGAGAGTGGAAAGTCGTCGGAAAGGCCGGCGCCACCGTGGATTTGCATGGCGAAGTCGATGACTTCCTGAACCGCCGCGGGCACATGCGCCTTGATCTGGCTGATCTCGCTGAGAGCACCGAAGGCACCGAAGGTGTCGAGTTTCCATGCAGCATTGAGCACTAGCAGACGCGCGGAGTCGATCGCGATGCGTGCCTTCGCAATACGTTCCCGGTTGCCGCCGAGGTTGGCCAGCGGCCTTCCGAATGCTGTGCGATCTAGCCCCCGCCGACACGCGGACTCGAGGGCGGACTCGGCGAGGCCGATCAGGCGCATACAGTGATGCACACGGCCGGGACCCAGTCGGCCTTGCGCGATCTCAAAGGCCCGGCCAGGGCCCAGAAGGATGTTCGACGCCGGCACTCGCACTTCCGTGAACGAGACTTCGCCGTGCCCGAAGGGCTCGTCGTATCGGCCCATTGCCGGAAGCATCCGTTCGACCCGGACACCAGGGGTGTCACGAGGAACGATCACCATCGTGTGGCGGCGATGCTTGTCAGCATCCGGATCCGTCAACCCCATGAACAGGATGACCTCGCAGTCCGGATTGCCGATACCGGTGGTCCACCATTTCCGACCGTTGAGCACAACCTCGTCACCGTCGAGCACCGCGGTCGCCGCCATGTTCGTCGCATCCGACGACGCGACTCCGGGTTCGGTCATGGCGAACGCAGAACGAATCCTGCCATCGAGCAGCGGTTCCAACCAGCGGTCGCGCTGAGCTGGATCGCCGTATTGAAGCAGAACCTCCATGTTCCCCGAATCGGGTGCGTTGCAGTTGAATACGTGCGGGGCGAGGAATGATCGCCCTGTGATCTCGGCAATCGGCGCGTAGTCGGTGTTGGTGAGACCCGCTCCGCCATCGGTACCGAAGCGAGCGGCGTACTCACCGGCATGCGCGGCCGGCAAGAAGAGATTCCACAGACCCTCGGACCGCGCCTTCGCGCGCAGCTCGGCCAGCACTGGCAGCGGCTCCCATGAATTGCCGCCGGCCTCGCGCCGTACAGTGACCTCGCGATGATGCTGAGCTTCGACGGGAAGAATCTCCTCATCGACGAAACGGCCGACTCGCGTGATCAGATCGGCCGCCCGAGCACTGGGGGCGAAGTCCATAACTCCTCGTTTCGACGTGTGCGACGACGGTCGAACCGATGGGGAATCGAATCACCGGCCCCGCTATCGCAGCTCGTGTGAATCGGTACGCCCGACAGGCGTACCGATGTTCATGTGTGCCATTCTGGCGGGGTACACCAAGCGTTTGAATGGGCAGATGCCACGCCTTGGTTGTGCATATGCATATCCACTGGGTCAAAGAAGGGTGGCTGGCGATGGACATGGATCGGCCTGAGATTCCGCTGCAGCCCGACCGCCGAAGGGTCGCCGCGCAGATCGCAACGCTGATCTCAGAGGTCGACCCGGAACTAAGGCAGATCTCCGCGGAGCTCACCAACCTGTACCGCGACAACATTCCCGTGTACGACCAAGTCGACCCGGACTCGATCGAACAGAATACGCATGTGGTGTTGCAGATCGCTGTCCGCCACCTGCGCTCCGACCTGGCACAATCAGGGTTCGACGAACTGGCCACGCTCGCCCGCGTCTGGGCGGATCAGCAGATCCCATTGGAGCTTGTCGCGCATAGCATCCAAATCGGGGCACGCAGGATCTTCGCCATCATTCGCGAACGCGCGATCTCCAGGGCCATCCCGGCACACACGATCGACGCTATGCAGGACCTGATGTGGGAGTGGGCAACCGCCTCCGCTACCGCCGTCCACATGGTCCTTCAAGACCATGCGATCGCTGGCGCCACTCGGCGTGCCGACTTCCTTCATCGTCTCGTCGACGGCAGCCTATCGCCGGGAGCCCTCGCAATCGAGGCCGAGAATTACCGGCTGGACCCCGACCACCTATATCGCATCGCCTATGCCTCCTGGAGCGAGACCAACACCGCTTCCGAACTGCTCGCCTATCTCCGCGCACGCGGATCGACATCGAAACTTCCTGTCGTGGACACGGTCATCGACGGGCACTTGGTCGCTTTACTGCCCCGCACGCCAGAGGACAAGCCGCAGATGGGAACCGTGGCCCTGGGTTCTTCCAAGCCGCTCGCCGAGGCTTCCTTGTCGTATCGTCACGCACGCGAAGCCCTCGAGTTGGCCAACCGCCACGGCCGAATCGGTCTGGTCGATCTCGCAACGCTAGGACCGTTGCCACTGCTCGGGTATCCGGCAGACGCCGTGGACATGCTCGTCGAAAGACACTTGACTCCGTTGCTCCGTCAGGGTGCCAGCGGTGAAGAAGTGGCAACCACAGTAGAAGCCTTCCTCGCGTGCGACCGTCGTATCGACGACACCGCAGCCAAGCTCTTTATCCACCGCAACACTGTCCGGAACCGGCTCATTCGCTTCGCCGAGATAACAGGCCTGAACCTCGATTACACAGACGACTTGATCGTGACCTGGTGGCTCCTCAATCACCACCGGAACTCTTCCGGGGCCACCAACTAGTGGCCGACTCACACTGCTCCATCCGCCGGCCAGCGAGCACCGCGTCCGGCCTGCTCGCCACTGCCCGCCGCCCGCCCGACTGCCTTCCAACCCGCAACGAATCACGTTGTCCGCGTGGCTCTTTGTGGCCAGCAAACCGGCAGCGTGACACCGATCCCGCCACCACCGGCATCCGACTGACCTGATCGGCTACCACACCCGCACTGTGATCGGTCACACTTACCCGCCGGACTATGACGAAATCATCACTGTGATAACTTGATTCGCGATTCAGGTTGCGGGGGGCAGCGTCGCCGAACCGCCTTCTCACTGGGCGACTCCGCCCCACCCGGCATAGGTGAAACAGATGAATCTGCTCAACCCACTCGACGCCTTCTTCCTCGCGTTCGAATCCCGCGAACATCCCATGCATGTCGGCGCACTACAACTGTTCGAACCGCCCGCGGACGCGGCAGCGGACTTCGCAAACCAGATCTTCGAAGGCATGACCGCCACAGACGAGGTGCGCAGCCGATTCCGACGGCGCCCCGGTCGCATCGCGGGCGGCTTCTCCAAGGTGGCATGGGCAGATACCGACACCGTCGATCTGAGCTACCACCTGCGGCGTTGCTCCCTACCCGCGCCGGGTGGTCTACCCGACCTGCTGGATCTGACCGAGCGGCTGCACGGCACGCTACTGGACCGACACCGGCCGCTTTGGGAAGCGCGGTTCATCGACGGGCTCGAAGACGGCCGGTTCGCCCTCTAGGTGAAGATGCACCACGCGCTCATCGACGGGGTATCCGCCATGCGCCTACTGCGCCGCACGCTCACCGATGACCCGCTCGACACCCGCGTCCGGGCCTCGTGGGGCACGCCGCCGATCAGTCAGGGAACGCCCGAACCCAAAGCCCCATGGAAACAACTCCGCAAAGCGCTACCCCAGATTGTCCGGTCCACCAGGTCAATTGCCGCGCCATTACGCACCCTCGTTGAGGGTCGGCTCACCATGCCGATGACAGCGCCCCGCACGATGCTCAACGTTCCCATCGGCGGAGCACGGCGCATCGCGGCCCGCTCGTGGCCGATCGAACGCATCAGCGCCATCCGCCGAGCCACGGGAGTTACCGTCAACGACGTCGTGCTAGCCATGAGCGCCGCCGCCCTGCGCACCTACCTGCTCGATCACGCAGCATTGCCCGCCGAGCCACTGATCGCCATGGTGCCGATCGATATCCGCGGTGCCGACGACGACGCAAGCGAAGGCAATGTGATCGCCACTTGCCTGGCCAACCTGGCCACTCACATCGACGATCCGGCCCAGCGCTTGCAAGCGATCAGTACCTCCATGCGTGAGAGCAAACAGATCTTCACCCAGTTGCCGACGTTGGATGCGATGAACCTGTCGGCGTTGCTCATGGCCCCACTGAGCCTGACCCTGTTGCCTGGCTTCGACGCCGCGCCGCGCACGCCGTTCAACCTGGTGATCTCGAACGTCCCAGGCTCGCGCACACCCGTCTACATGCAAGGCGCACGCCTCACCAGTAACTACCCGCTGTCGATCCCCTTCGACTCTCAGGCCATGAACATCACCCTCACCACCAACGGCGACAACCTCGACTTCGGCATCGTCGGCTGCCGCCGCACCGTGCCCGATCTCGACAGGTTCCCCGCCCTTCTGGAAACCGGACTCGCAGAACTGGAGCGAACCCTCTCATAGTGCATACTGGCCGGCACCTCACGTCCGGCCGCAGGCGCAGGTTGTCGCACTGCTCCTCGAAATCACCTGCGCCTCAACCTTTCCGCAAGGTTGAAGTTCCAGACAAGCGTTGCTCGTGACGTTGCGAGGGCAGTCGGACAAGCTCGCGCAGCATCCGGTCCGGTCGACCAGAATCGGACCAACGCCACTCGAGCACGGGTCGGCCACCCTGTTTGCCCACCCCTACCAAAAGCGCCTCGACTGCGGCATGCGCCGGGGGTGTCAAGAACTCCCATGCGTCCTCGGCGACCTGCCGCCGGCGTTGGACCTACGACATCAATTGAATTTGACGCCGGGTTCAAATACGCTCGATCATGTCGCCGGGCATGCCTCCCTAGGCAGGAGCGCCCCGCGCACACTCCCGAGTCCCCCTGAATGGAGGTTTTATGACTGTGAAGAACCGAGAGGTCCACCTCGCGGCGCGCCCGCAGGGCGAACCTGTGGCAACAGACTTTCGAATCGTGACTGCTGATGTCCCGGAGCCCCGCAGTGGCCAAGTGGTCGTGCGCAACGATTGGATCTCAGTCGATCCCTACATGCGCTGGCGCATGAACGACGTGAAGTCGTATCTGCCGTCTTTCCGCTTGGACGCGCCCATGGAGGGGGGCGCGGTCGGAACTGTTGTAGCCTCCGGCGTTGACAGCATTCCTATCGGCGCCACTGTGTTGCACGGTCTGGGCTGGCGTGAGTACACGCTGGTGAACGAGCGGTACGTGCAGGTGGTCGACGCCGAGATCGCGCCAGCCTCAAGCTATCTCGGGTCACTCGGCATGCCGGGGCTGACCGCATACGCGGGCCTGAAGGAGGTCGCACCGGTACGGCCCGGTGACACCGTATTCATCTCGGGTGCGGCCGGAGCGGTCGGCGTCATTGCCTGTCGGGTCGCGAAGCATCTGGGGGCGGAGCGCGTCATCGGCTCGGCGGGCGGACCCGAGAAGGCACGGCGGCTGATCGAGGAGTTCGGGTACGACGATGCGATTGACTATCGGGCCGGGAAGGTCGGCGTCCAGCTGCGGGACAACGCCCCGGACGGGATAGACGTCTACTTCGACAATGTCGGCGGCGACCACCTGGAGGCTGCCATCGGAGCCATGCGCGAACATGGGCGAATCGCTTTGTGCGGGGCTATCTCCCAGTACAACGACACCGAGCCGGCGCCGGGCCCGAAGAACCTGACCCTGGCCATCACTCGTCGTTTGTCGTTGCGCGGCTTCATCGTCTTCGACCATCAGCATCTGGCCGACGAGTACGTCGCGCTGGCGGCGGGATGGCTGCGCGACGGATCGCTCGCCACGCCGACCACGATCGTTGACGGAATTGACAACGCGGTCGACGGGTTCCTGGGCCTGCTGCACGGCGCGAACACCGGCAAGATGCTCGTCCGGCTCACCGATGGGGCCCTCTGATGCAGATCAACGGCGCCGTCGCGATCGTCACCGGGGCGGCTGGCGGTATCGGGGCGGCGATCGCGCAACGGCTGCTCGACCATGGCGCATGCGTGCTGCTGACCGATCGAGATGGGGATCGATTGGCCAACACCGTGCGCGAACTCGCCGAAAAGTACCCGGGCGCGGTGTCCGGGCGCTCGGCAGACGCCGCGTTGGAAGCTGACCTGCGCGAGCTGATCGATACCGCCACTGCCGAATTCGGGCCCGTCGACATGTTCTTCGCCAACGCTGGGGTCGGCGGAGGAAGCGGCCTCGATGCCATCGAGGCCGAGTGGATCCAGGCGTTGGAAGTCAACGTGCTAGCGCATGTGCGCGCAGCGCGACAGCTGATCCCTGAATGGCTCGAGCGCGGAAGCGGATACTTCTTCAGCACGGCGTCGGCGGCCGGACTGCTGACCCAGCTCGGGTCAGCCACCTACACGGTGACCAAACACGGCGCGGTCGCGTTCGCGGAATGGCTCGCGGTGACCTACGGCGACCGCGGCATCCGGGTGAGCTGCCTATGCCCGATGGGCGTGAACACCAACCTGCTCACCGGATCCGACAGTGACGATGCGGACCGGCGTACAGCCATGCGAGCCGTCACCGAAGCCGGAACTGTGCTGGAGCCCGAGGACGTAGCCGACCGGGTCATCGAGGCCGTGAAGTCCGAACAGTTCCTCGTACTGCCCCACGAGGAGGTTCGAGAAATGTTGCGATACAAGACATCCAACCATGATCGGTGGATCGAGGGCATGCAACGGTATCGGCGGTCGCTGCAATGAGTACCGCACGCACCGCAGTGTTGTTCGACTTCGGCGGGGTGCTCACCAGCTCCGTCATGACCGCTTTCGCCGAGTTCGGCACGGAGATCGGCGCTCGCCGCCTGCCATTGCGGCTTCTGGCCACCGATCCGGAGAGCAGCGCCCTTCTAGTCGGCCATGAGGAAGGTCGTATCGGGCAGCGGGAATTCGAAGAAGGATTTGCGCGGCGGCTGAACGAGCATGGCGTCCATGTCGAACCGCACCGCCTGGTAGACCGCATCCTGTCACGGCTGCGCCTCGACGAAGAGATGATCCGTCTCGTCGCTGACGTGCGAGCGGCGGGGCATCGGGTCGGGCTGTTGTCGAACTCCCTGGGTGATGACAGCTACTCCGGCGTCGACTTGCTGGGCATGTTCGACGCGGTGACGATCTCCGCCGAGGTCGGCGTCCGGAAACCGTCGCATCGCGCCTACCTCATCGCCTGCGAGCGCCTGGGAGCCCTCCCCGAGGCCACTATCATGATCGATGATCTCGAACTGAACATCACGGCGGCCGAGCGAGCAGGACTCACCGGCATCGTGCATCACGATGCCGTGTCGACCGCGGAGCAGCTCTGGGCTGCGCTATCCCAGACCGGCACGGCTTCCCGCTGAACTCACTACCGACGAGGCGGGTACAGCCTCGTATCGACGATCGGAGGACCAATGGACGTCTTTACTGTGTCCGACCGCGCGCAGCGCTATCAGCGCGATCTGCTCGACTTCATGGACGAATGTGTCTATCCGGCCGAGCCGGAGTACGAGAAGCAAATGGCGACATCGGGCGATCCGCACCACCACCCGCAGATCCTCGAAGACCTGAAAGCAGAGGCGCGCGGGCGCGGCCTGTGGAACCTCTTCCACCCGCATCCTGGACTGGGACCGGGCCTGACCAACCTCGAATACGCTCCACTGGCAGAGATCATGGGCCGCAGCCCCCACCTCGGGCCCGAGGCATGTAACTGCTCCGCCCCGGACACGGGCAACATGGAGGTTCTGACCCTTTTCGGTACGGAGGAACACCGCGAACGCTGGCTGGAGCCGTTGCTCGCGGGCACCATCCGCTCAGCCTTCGCAATGACCGAGCCGGCCGTCGCCAGCTCCGACGCCACCAATATTCAGCTCCGCATGGAGCGAGACGGCGACCACTACGTGCTCAATGGTCGAAAGTGGTTCGCCTCCAACGCATTGCACAAGAACTGCAAGGTCCTCATCGTCATGGGGAAGACCGATCCGGATGCGCCGACACATCGGCAGCAGTCCATGATGGTGGTGCCCATCGACGCGCCCGGCATCACGGTGGTGCGCAATCTGCCGGTGTTCGGCTACGCCGATCGCGAGGGCCACGCCGAGGTCGACTTCACAGATGTGCGAGTCCCAGTCGCCGATGTGCTGAAGGGCGAAGGTGAAGGTTTCGCCATTAGCCAAGCGCGGCTGGGGCCCGGCCGGATCCACCACTGCATGCGCGCCATCGGCATGGCCGAACGCGCCCTGGAACTGATGTGCGCCCGGGCCGAAACGCGAATCACCTTCGGGCAGAAGCTCAGCGAGCGCGCCAACATCCAGGACTGGATCGCCGAGGCTCGCATCGACATCGAGCGGACACGTCTGCTGACATTAAAGGCAGCCTGGATGATGGACACCGTCGGAAACAAGGCTGCCCGGACCGAGATCGCAGCGATCAAAGTCGCCGCGCCCGAGATGGCATTGCGCATCGTGGACCGGGCCATCCAGGTACACGGCGGTGCGGGTGTTACCGAGGACTTCCCGCTCGCCAGCATGTACGCACACCTCCGGACGCTCCGGCTTGCGGACGGGCCCGACGAGGTTCACAAGCGGACAATTGCACAGATCGAACTCCGAAAGGCCCGCGTCCACACGGCGGCCGGCGCGTAGGGAGCCGAAATATGCACACCGACAACGAAACCGAACTGATCCGCGCCACCCCGGACGGCGGGTTCGAACTCGACCAAATTGCGTTCGCGAAATGGGCGGCGACACTCGGGGAGGCCTGCACTCTGCCGGCACGAGCGGACCGGGTGGGGATGGGTCAGTCCAATCTGACCTTTTGTATCAGCGACGCGGAAGGCCGGAACTGGGTGCTGCGGCGCCCGCCCCTGGGCCATCTCCTTGCCTCCGCGCACGACGTGGCGCGGGAGGCACGCGTCCTATCGGCGCTCGCGCCGACCGATGTCCCGGTGCCACGCATACTCGACGTGCGCCACGAGGGCGAGATCGCGCTGGTGCTCATGGAGCATGTCGACGGCATTGTCCTCGACCGGATCGAGAACGCCGAACAGCTGACCCCCGCCCTGCGCCGCACAGCGGGAATCTCCTTGGTGCACAACCTTGCCCGCATCCACGCGGTGGATCTCGACGCAACCGGACTCGCCGACCTGGCCAGTCACAAACCGTATGCTGAGCGTCAGCTCAAACGCTGGTCCGCACAATGGGAGACGTCGAAGACACGGCAGCTCCCGCTGTTGGACCAGGTCACCGAGCGGCTCGTCGCAGCCATCCCCGAGCAGCTCGAAGTGACGCTCGTCCATGGTGACTTCAACATCCGCAACGTCATCACAGCACCGGAGAGCGGCGAAGTCGCCGCGGTTCTCGACTGGGAGCTGTGCACACTCGGCGACCCGCTTGCCGATGTGGGGGGCCTGCTTGCCTACTGGCCGGCCCTGGGCGAGCTGGCGATCGCGGATATGGCGATGTGCACCCTGCCGGGTTTCCCATCTCGCGCCGAACTGGTCGAGGAGTACCTTGCCGCCACTGGCCGTGACCGGCGTGCCCTTGGATTCTGGCACACCCTTGCCCTGTGGAAGCTCGCGATAATCGCCGAGGGTGTCCTGCGCCGCGCCCAGAACGATCCGCGCAACCGCGCGGCCGCGGGCGCACCGACTCGCGAACTGGTCGAGGGCCTCGTACAAGCGGCGGACCGCGTCGCGGCAGAAGCCGGCCTTTGATCGGAACCTTCGCGAACTGACCTGTGCAGCAGGTGAGTTCGCTTCCGCACAAGAACTGACATTGCGGCGTATGTCCGGACCGGGAAGGCCGTCTCCCCCGGCATCCCAGTCCGGACGCACTGATAACCCGACCCCAGCGGCCATTCCGCCGGTGATCGGGGAACGCTCCACCCAGCAAGAAAGAACACCTATGAACGCCGACGACCAAAGGATCATCGATTTCGCCCTGCTCTGGCAGCCGTTCGGAGGTCCACCCGCCGAGGAACTGCTGGTCGATTTCGGTCTCACTCCGCGCCAGTTCCACACTCGAGTCAAATCCATACTCTCTGAGCGAGGTACACGCACTGACCTACCGCTGCGGCAGCACGCACGCGCTGTGCTGCGCTCATCCCTCGACCCCTCACCTGGACATCGCCGAGGATGACGCACCCCTTAGTTGAGTCCGCCCGAGCGATACAGCGCGCCGGTCATCAAGGTCGCTAATGTCCGCGCGAACGCGGCACGGGCGTCGATGCGGAGTGCGGCCAGGTCAGGGTCGGCATCGTAAGCTGCGACAGTGCTCGCGGCAGGACGAGCGTGCGCGTACAACCCGCCAGCCAACGCCACACCCATCAAGCAAATCGACCAGGCGTTATCGCCGAGTTCAGGCACCACCCCGCGGACTTGCGCGGCGAGGTTCGCAAGGTTCGCCAACGTGGAGCGTTTGTACCGCACGACGACTTCGACTGACACGTTGTGCTCGAGTACTCCTGCTTGAGCACTCACCAGGTCGCAGAGCACGGTGTGGTCTTGCAACGAACCACTGAGGACGGCAGCGAGCCGATCGATCCGTTCGATCACCGGCTGCCCAGGGTCAGTCATGGAGGGCAACTCATCCGCCAGCTCGGCAAGCCATCGACGAAATCCCTGGTCGAGAAGTTCGAGGAGGATCTCCTCACGAGATTCGAAGTAGCGCAAAACATTCGACTTCGCCAACCCAACTCGGCGGGCCAGATCGTTAAGGCTCAGATCCGCTACGGGCATCTCATCGAGCATGACCGCGGCGGTATCCAGAATCGCGCGCCGCCGTATATCCCGCTGCTCTGCGGTACGCGCCCTCTGGAATCCCACCTGCCGATGGTACATACCATCGTGCGCGGCAAATCCACAGCCAGGACCAGCCGTAATCGGAACCGAGGCAACCGACGCCGGACCGGCGACAGCTCGTAGCGGCGCGGATGGGACGCCCGAGCAGATGCCCGATCTACACCGCCCCAACCACACAGCCCCGCTACGGCCCAGCCTGCCGACGCCAGCCCGTTGACTACAGACCGATGGTCTCTTAATGTTGGGTAAATCACAACAAGAGACTGCGGGTCTGTAATTGTCGGCGGATCCCCTGCAACGGAGGAGCTATGGCGTACAAGTGGAGCGAAGACGACCTTCCCGCACAGCAGGACCGGCTCGCGGTGGTAACCGGAGCCAACACCGGACTGGGTTTCGAAACCGCACGGATGCTCGCCGTGCACGGAGCCTCGGTCGTGCTGGCCGTCCGTGACATCGAGAAGGGCAAGCAAGCCGTCGCACGCATCGCCGATGTCGTGCCGTCCGCGCGACTGAGTGTCCTCCATCTCGACCTGGCGTCGCTCGAATCGGTACGCGAGGCCGCCGCCGAACTACGCGCTGCGCACCCGAAAATCGACCTTCTGATCAACAACGCCGGGTTGATGTATCCGCCGCGCCAGAACACGCAGGACGGATACGAACTGCAATTCGGCACCAACCACCTCGGGCATTTCGCACTGACTGGCCTCGTGCTCGATCTCGTGCTGAAGGCTCCGAACTCTCGCGTAGTCTCGGTGGCCAGCCTCGCCCACCGCTTCCGCGGCAAGATTCATTTCGATGACCTGCAGTGGGAGAGGTCCTACGACCGGGTTGGAGCTTACGGCCAGTCCAAGTTGGCGAACTTGATGTTCACCTACGAACTACAGCGCCGGCTGACCGCACACGGCGCCACGACCGTGGCGGTCGCGGCTCATCCGGGCGGGTCGAACACGGAGTTGATGCGCAACTCCCCCGCCGTGGTTCGGTGGCTCGCACCATTTGTGGCACCACTGTTCACGCAGAATGCGGCCATGGGCGCTCTGCCTACACTGCGTGCGGCCACCGATCCGGGTGTGATTGGCGGCCAATACTACGGTCCCGGTGGCGTTGGCGAGGTCCGGGGACATCCGCGAGTCGTCTCCTCCAACAAGCGATCCCACGACGTATCGGTTCAGAAGCGCTTGTGGTCCGTTTCCGAACAGTTGACCGGGGTTAGGTACGAGGTCTGAAGCTCTGGGCGCAGGACAGCGGGTCGCTACGTTGACCCTCGCCCTGCCGGAAACCGGCGTGTGTCGAAGTAGTGCCGGTCGCAATCGACGTGCGCAGCGTGACCGCCGAGTGGAGGGGACTCGGCGGTCACGCGCAAATCGCTTCGCGGTCGCATTGGCCCTCAGGTGGCGGGCAGGTCGATCAGTTCCGCGAGCCGTGCATGATGCTTTTCCGGGGTGCCCAGGGCGATCTGATCCGCCTTTGCCCGCTTCAGGTAGAGGTGCGCGGGGTGTTCCCAGGTCATACCTATGCCGCCGTGTAGTTGGACGCATTCCTCCGCGGCGAGCACCGCGATATCGGAACAATATGCCTGTGCAATGGATGCGGCAATCGCGCTATCCGCGTCGCCGGCCGCAGCTGTGGCAGCCGCATATCGCGCTGCGGCACGGGCGGATTCAACCTGAGTGAACAGATCCGCCAGGCGGTGCTTGAGGGCCTGGAAGCCGCCGACGACCCGGCCGAACTGCTTGCGTACCTTCAGATATTCGAGTGTGCTGTCCAAACACCAGTGAGCGAGTCCGACTTGCTCAGAAGCTAGCAGTGCCGCGCCGGTTTCCAGTGCGCGCGCCACCGCCGCCCGCGCGGCGTCGCCGCCGGCGATCGGTTCGCCGGTCGCTCCTGTGACATCGATATCGGCCACTGGCCGCGACATGTCGAGCGAGACAACGAGTTTGATACGAGCCTGGTCTGCGGGTACGGAATAGATCTGGAAGCCGTCCGGTGACTCCGCCGGGACCAACAGCACTTCGGCCCAATCCGCACCGGCCACCGATCGGATCTGCCCGTGCAGTACGCCTCCCGAATCGGCGGTCACGGTTGCTCGCGAAGTCGAGGGACCGGTGGCGAACGGCACAGCCAGCGCCGCAACCGTCCCGCTGGCCACACGGCCCACCAGATCATGAGCCTGCGCAGCCAGCACGGTCGTCATGGCGATTACCGCGCTGGTCAGAAACGGCACCGGCACGACCGACCGTCCGAGTTCTTCGACCACCACGGCGGCCTCTCGTGTGGTCGCACCTGCGCCGCCGTATTCCTCAGGTGCGAGCAGGCCCGCCAATCCGAGTTCACCCGCCAGGGTGGTCCACAGGTCGCTGTCCACCACACCGCTGTCATAGAGGGCGATGACACTTGCGGCGGATAGCTTGCGCGCCAGAGCGGCTCGCACGCTGGCGCGCAATTCCTCTTCGACCTCGGTGTACAGCAGGTTCGCATCCGAGGTCATCGAGTCAGGTCCTTCCACGGTATGTCTTTGTCGGCGCGCGGCTCCGGCGGCAGACCCAGGATCCGTTCCGCGACGATGTTGCGCAGCACCTCAGATGTCCCGCCTTCGATGGAGTTTCCCTTGGCTCGTAGGTACCGGTATCCGGCGTCGCGGCCGGTCATGTCCACTTGCTCGGGTTGCCGGAATGTCCAGTCGCTGTACCGCAGCCCATCGTCGGCCAGGAGCTCGAGTTCGAGCGCACTGAGCTCCTGCGCGATTCGCGCGAAGGTCAGTTTCATGGCCGCGCCTTCCTGGCCGGGCTGCCCAGCGGCGAGCTTCTGACTCAGGCGCTTGCCGGTCAGGCGAGCGACTTCGGCTTCCACCCACAGGCGCAGCAGCCGCCCATGCAATCCTGGGGTCCGCAATTCGGGTCGGCGTCGCCAGGTGCGGGCAACCACACCGACCATGCCGCCCTCCCTGGGAGTGTCGCGGCCACCGATGGCGACCCGCTCGTTCATCAGCGTCGCGTTGGCCACCTGCCAGCCCTGGCCCTCGGCTCCAACCCGGCGAGTGTCCGGCACCCGGACATCGGTGAGGAACACCTCGTTGAATTCTGCTTCGCCGGTAATCTGGCGCAGTGGCCGCACCTCCACGCCGGGATCGCGCATATCGCAGAGGAAGTAGGTGATTCCCGCGTGTTTGGCCGCGCCTGGATCGGTACGAGCGATCAGAATGGCCCAGTGCGCGTTCTGCGCCCCGGAGGTCCACACCTTCTGCCCATTGACGATCCAGTCACCACCGTCGCGCACCGCACGCGTGGACAGTCCCGCCAGGTCCGAGCCCGCACCAGGCTCACTGAACAGCTGACACCAGGTTTCTTCACCGGTGAACAGCGGGCGCAGGAATCGTTGCTTCTGCTCAGCGGTGCCGAACGCGAGAATGGTCGGCGCAGCCATACCGAGGCCGATGATGTTGCGTCCCGGGTTGTTGTCGGGCGCTCCTGCAGCAGTGAGCAAGGCATCGACGTAGCTCTGCAACGCGCGTGGCATCCCGAGGCCGCCGAGGCCCACCGGGAAATGCACCCAGGCGAGCCCCGCGTCGAAGCGGGCCCGTAGGAAGATCACGGGATCGGTGGTTTTCGGATCGTGGTCGGTGAGCAGTTTCGTGACACGGTCACTCAGCTCGTCTTTCATCGTGTTGGTCATTCCTCGTCCAGTGTCATCGCGGGTCAAGGCACCAGTACCGAGACGGTGTCAGCAACGCACGCGGGCTTGTCGCTGCCGTCGCGGTCGATGGTCACGCGGGCTGTCAGTTGCACGCCCGCAGCAGTCTGCTTCAGCCCCACCAGTTCCACCCCGGCACGTACTTTGCTGCCCACGGGCACCGGAGACGGGAAGCGAACTTTGTCGCTGCCGTAGTTGATACCCATCCGTATCCCATCGACGCGATATACCTGCGACACCAGCAAGGGCAGCAGCGACAGGGTTAGGTAGCCGTGGGCGATGGTCGTTCCGAACGGCCCGGACGCGGCTTTCACCGGGTCGATGTGTATCCACTGCTGGTCACCGGTGACGGCGGCGAACAAGTCGACCTGGTTCTGGCTGACGGTGTGCCAGTCGCTGTAACCGAGATGGTCACCGACGGCCTGCTCGAGTTCGGCGATTCCGTTGAATACCTTCATGATTCGCTCCAATGCCAGATCAGGTGGTGGGGCCGCCGGCCACGTATATCACTTGACCGCTGACGTAGGAGGCGCCCTCGCTGGTGAAGAACGACACCGCGTGCGCGATGTCGTCCGGAGTACCAGGACGGTTCACCGGGATGCGCTCGACCAACGTCTTGGTGAGTTCCTCGAACGAGACTCCCATACGGGCGGCCGTAGCTTGAGTCATCTCGGTTGCGATGAAACCGGGCGCGATGGCGTTCACAGTAACCCCGAACCGGCCTAGCTCAAGGGCAAGGGTTTTCGTGAATCCCTGGAGTCCGGCCTTTGCGGCGGAATAGTTGACCTGACCGCGGTTGCCGAGCGCCGACGTGCTCGACAGGTTGACGATACGGCCCCACTTCGCCTCGGTCATGTACTTCTGGGTCGCCCGGCTCATCAGGAATGCGCCGCGCAGGTGCACGTTCATCACTGCGTCCCAGTCCGTGACCGTCATTTTGAACAGTAGGTTGTCGCGCAAGATACCCGCGTTGTTCACCAACACAGTCGGTGCGCCCAGTTCAGAGGCGACCCGTTCCACGGCGGCGGTGACGGCCTCCTCGTCGGAGACATCGGCCCCGACGGCCAACCCACGGCCACCAACCGATTCGAACTCGGCGACAACGGATTTGCATGCCTGCTCATCGAGGTCCAGGACGGCTACAGCGAATCCGTCATGCGCCAGACGCCGCGCGGTCGCCGCGCCGATTCCCCGCGCCGCACCGGTAACGATGGCGGTACGATTTTGCTCGCCACTCATAATGTTTTCTCCTCCAACGGAATTCGTTCAATCGAGTCACTCATGAGATGATGGTGACGCGGCCCACCGTCTCGCCGTCGGCGAGCCTCTGCAACGCCGTAGCCGCGTCCTCCAGCGGCAGCCGTTCGCTGATCAGGGGCTTCACCACGCCCTCCCGCGCCATCTGAGTGAGCTCGGAGTGGCACTCGCGGACTGCGGCGGGGTCCGCCCAGCGATACAGCCCCCAGTGCAGACCGAGAATCGAATAGTTCTTCACCAGTGCGTGATTCAGCGCGGCTGACTGGATCTGCCCGCCTGCGAACCCGACAACCAGAATGCGGCCCTCGAACGCAATGCATTTGGTGGAGCGCTGATACACCTCGCCGCCGACCGGGTCATAGATCACGTCTGCGCCCCGTCCGCTCGTGACTTCCTTCACGACCTGCACGAAGTCCTGCACGCTGCGGTCGACCACAATGTCAGCGCCGAGGGCGTGGGCCACTTCAGCTTTCGCCGATCCGCGGACGACAGCGATGACCCGGGCACCTGCGGCCTTGCCCAGCTGCACGGCTGCGCTGCCCACGCCCCCGGCGGCGGCGTGCACCAGCAAAGTCTCGCCCGGTTGCAGATGCGCCCGCCGATGCAACCCGAACCACCCAGTTTGATAGCCGATATAGAAGGCCGCAGCTTCGGCGTCGTCCAATGCTGTAGGGGCTGGGAACGCGTCGTTGGCGTCCATGATGGCGAATTCGGCGAAACCTCCCGAGGGCGGTACGACTCCGCCGAGCACTCGGTCCCCGATCGCGAACCCGGTTACGTCCGCGCCGACCCCCGTGACCTCGCCGCACAGTTCCACGCCAGGTGTGAATGGCAGTTCGGGCTTGATCTGATATTCGCCCCGGCACATCAGGACATCCGGGAAATTCGCCGCCGCGGCGCGAGTCCGCAACACCAGCTGACCGGGACCGGGATTCGGTTCTTCGATGTCGACGAGCCGCATGGCCGTCGAGGGTTCACCGAGTTCCGTCACCCGCCAAGCCTTCACTCCGCACCTCCGGCAAGGGTCACGCCGCCGTCGACGACTACAAGCTGACCGGTTATCCACGCCGCATCAGCCGACAGCAGGAAGGCCGCCACGCTGCCGATGTCCTGGGGCTCACCGAGTCGCTTGAGCGGATACTGTTGCGCCAGTTGCTGCTCCCTGCCTTCGTAGAGCGCAGTCGCGAACTGGGTTTTCACGACCGCTGGCGCGATCGCGTTGACTCGGACGTTCGGCCCCAACTCCACCGCCAGCTGCTGCGTGATGTGCACAAGCATGGCCTTAGTCGCACCGTAGAACCCGATGCCTGGCGCCACCTGGATTCCGGCTATCGAGGCGATGTTCACGATCGCGCCGCCGTGTTCTCCCATCCACGCCTTGTGCGCCTGCTGCACCCAGGAGATCGCGGCCAGACAATTGACCTCCACTGTCTTGCGCGCCGCCGTTAGATCGAGATCGAGCATTGCCCCATAGACCGGATTGATACCAGCATTGTTGACCAGCAGATCGACCGAGCCGAAACTCTCGAGCGTGCGTTGCATCGCTTCGGCTTGGTGCTCGACATCATCAGCGCGGCCGGCGACACCTATGGCCTGGTTCTTGAAGCCGAGTTCGGCGACCGCTTCGTCGAGATCCTCCTGCTTGCGAGCAGTCACGCACACACGCGCCCCTTCGGCCACCAATCGCTGGGCGATAGCGAATCCGATGCCGCGGCTGGCGCCGGTAACGATGGCAACTTTGCCGTCGAAACGTCCCATTCAGAAAGCCCTTCCAGAATCCTGCCCCTAGGAACAGCCTCACCGAACTTGATTCTGACGTCAACTTCAAAGTTGGTGCGCGGACGTGACCTCGATCACGACTGGATTCCGAGACCCCGCGGAAGCGACTGGCGATGCGGTGCGAAATCAGCACGGCGACCGCCTCCGCCGCGGCACGCTACCGAAAGCCGAGGCAGGGCCTTCGATACGAAATGGGGTATCGCTCGTCGCGTCTGGCCACGTACACAGGACGACGAGCGGCATCCCAGGGTGCAACTCAGCGACTCCCGACCCGAACGGCTTGCTCGGCAGAGGCGGTCGCCGTGGTTTTACGTCGGGATGGCAGAAGTGTCGCGATGACGATCGCTCCAACGGCAAGCGTTTGCGGCCCCGATCCAGATCGGTATGCGAAACCGCCTGAGCGAAGGCGGAATTCGCAACCGACACCAAGTCGGCTGCGGGCTGCTGCGCCCCGGCCACGGCCAGGCGTTGCGCGACGCCGAGCGCGCCGCCAACCGAGTCTTGCACAACCTCGGCGGCATCCGCAGGCAGCCGGCCCGCGATGGCTGAGCCGAGTTCGTCCCGGTAGGCAGTCGACAGCAGCGAGCCTAGGATGGCGATGTCCAGCGTGCCGCCCAATTCCACGGAGGCGTCGTTCACCGCGCCGCCGACGCCCAGAAGTTGTTCGGGGAACGCGTCCATGATGGCGTCGGTGGCGGGCGAAACGCTGAGGCCCATGGCCACTCCGAACAGCATCAGCAAAGGAAGGGCAGGTACCAGATTCGGCGCTCACACGAGACGACAGCGGCAGCGCTCCCGCTCCGACCCCAACAGCATGCCCAGCGTCACCACAGTGCGCAGTCCGAGACGGGGTGCCAGACCGCCGGTAATCGCTGCACCCGTGAAAAACGGCTAGCCTCGGTACACCAGCATGGCGCCGAGCTGGTGCGTGAAGGCCAGCGCACAGCGGTCTTCTCCGACCATATGCCGGCCGAAGTCCTTTCGCTCATCCTCTCCGCGATAGTGGTCGCACTGCTGAAGACGCGCAATGACGAGACCTGGAACGTCGAGGATCCGGCAATAGCGGCAGCGAGTAGTTGTCTGACTGCCCTGGGGATACCACCAGCAGAAGCGTGGTCGATAGCACGCACTGCCGCCGAGTTGGAGAGCATGGCGCGAGGGCCCCAACATTAGTGTCGACGGAGATCGTTCACAGCCGGATCCCTAAGCCGTAAGCAGATTTGGGGCCGGTGAGCCCGCACACGCCGCACGCTGCAGCCACGCCTTGGGATCGCAGCGGACAAGCATGCCAACCGAGACGAAACAACGCTCAACGAGGATCGGCCGGGGCTCGGTTCAGCTCGTTGCTGTCGTGGTAATGGGTGCTGACGGCGCCTAGAACGAGGCTATGAGCAGGCCGAGGAGGGTCATCCAGAGCGGGAACTGCTGTTGTGTCAGGGAGTTCTCTCAAGACCCAATGCGTTGAACCAGATTCGGTTCAAGGTCTCCACTAGGGTGTCGAAGGCGATCTTCTGCCCTTCTACGAACACCAGGTAGGCCATCCTGCTCATCATGCTTGACAATGCTTGCGCGGTGACCCATGCGTTCAGCTCAGCGTCTGCCAAGCCGGTTTCCTGCAAGGTGCGGATCATGGTGGCATTGCGTTCGAAGATGACTGTCGCACGTTCATAACGCAAGGTCCGGAACTGCTCATCGATATTCGAAACTTGTTCGAGCACAGCCATCAACCGGGCGTTGCGCCGATAGGATTTGAGATATTCCAGATTGGCCGCGGCGATGAGCTCACACGGATCACAGATTCCTGCACGCTCACGTATGTGCGGGTGCAGCATTTCTTCCCGCATCCGCCGCACGACCTCAGCGAAGATCTCTTCTTTGCTGTCGAAGTAGGTGTAGAACGAGCCGGATGCCATACCGGCGGTCTTGGATATGTCCGCGACACGGGCGTCAAGGAAGCCGTCTCGTTCGAATACTTCACGAGCCGCGGTCACCAGCGCGGCCCGAGTCCGCGCTCCCCGCTTGGTCTTCGGGACAACCCGACCGGGCTGCTCCTCCACATCCTGCTGGGCGTCCACCATCTCGCTTCGTTATCGTCCGGCCACTATTTGATGTCCAGGATCGTAACAGCGCGCGGATCGTCAGCCACTCAGCGCCGTGCGACGCAACGCCGCTCGACGGACCGTGACCGGTTCCGGGTGTTCCGGCATATCTGCCCGGTTCTGCCCGGTTCGCAGCGCTTGCGCCGCCCACGTGACTATGAGTACTTGTAAAAGCCCTCACCTGTCGCGACGCCGAGTTTGCCCTTGTCGATGTAATTCGTCTTCAGCCATGCGGCAAGCTTCTGGGCATCCTCGTCGCCGTTGGCGAAGACGTTGTAGGGCGTTGCCAGACCGATGACGTCGAGGATCTGGAACGGACCGGCCGGCGCGCCTGTGCCGATCCTCCAGGTCTTGTCCACCGCCTCCGGATCGGCGTACCCGCCTGCCGCAAGGGTGAGCCCTGCGTTCAGCAGTGGCACAAGCAGCGAGTTCAGGACGTATCCGGCCTTTTCTTTGTGGATCTCGATAGGCACCATGCCGATCTTCGATGCGAAGTCGACCACCTTCTGGAACACCGTGGGATCGGTGTCCGGCGTGCCCATAATCTCGGCCGTATTCTGCTGCCACAGCTGATTCGCGAAGTGCAGGGCGAGGAACTTGTCCGGCCGACCGGTGGAGTCCTTCATGGCGCTTGGCAGCAGAGTGGAGGAGTTCGTCGCGAAAATGGTCCGCTCCGGCGCGGCTTCGCCGAGCTTCCTGTAAGTCTCCTGCTTGATCGCGAGCACCTCGGGGATGGCCTCAATGACCAAGTCGGCGTCCTTGACCGCTCGAGCCAGGTCGGAGGTGAGCGCGATGCTCGTCGCAGTCCGCTCCGCCCTCCCGTCGCCCGCGTCCGGCAGCTGCTCCCGGTAGATCGCGGCGAGATTGTCGATATGCTGACGTCCAGCTTGGAGCGCGGCGTCGCTGATGTCGTAAGCGGTGACCTCGAACCCGCTGAATGCGGTCTGGAATGCGATTTGGGATCCGAGCACTCCTGTTCCCAGCACGGTCACCCTGTGAATGTCGATGGTCATTGTTTTCTCCTTAACTTCGTTCTTTATCGAGCGCCTTGCAGTCTCCCCCTGGGGCTGTCCGTGAGGTTGAGATGACGCTTGTGTTACCGCGGTGACTCGAATTTCTCAGCGAGCCGTTCGAGAGTGACGCGCATGCCGTTCGTCAGATGCGCCTGACGGTCGTGAGCGCCAGAGATGTCCTGCATGAACACGATCGGCGCGATCTGCGGATCCTGTTTGCGAAACGACTCGGTGACCAATGTGCCGCCTTCGACGTCAGTGAAGGCGTAGCGCCAATGTGTCTGCGACGGCGCATCGGTGTAGAAATCGAACATCTCGTCGGGCACGTTTTCGGTGACTACACCACCCATCGGCCACTGATAGAACAGCCCTATCGCGTTGTAGCCCTCGAACCGCTCACCTGGCACGACCCATTTCGTCCACTGGTTCTCCGGACTGATCTCGCGCATATGGGTCATCTCGCTGATGTAGACGTACAGATCGTGCCGCGGCGCGGCGATCACTCGCGAAACACTTCCTTGCAGCGCAGGCTGGGCCAGTCCGGACCCTGGAGGGTTCGAGAGGTCGGGACCCCATTCCGGTGGTGCGCTGTTGGCGACGGCACGCCCTGTCAGCGCAAGAGCGGTTCCTGCGGCAAACATTCCCAGCAGTTGTCGTCTATCCATCATCTACTCCAATCCTGGTCCATTCCTGGCGTTCCCTGGATCATGACCGCGATCTGTGAGCCGAGTTATCGTGTCGTTTCGAACTTCTCGGCGAGTCGGTCCAGCGTGGCGCGCATGCCGTTCTCCAAATGCTCTTGACGATCACGAGCTCCGGAGACGTCCTGCATGAACACGACGGGCCTGATCTGCGGACGCTGCTTGCGCATCGACTCGGTCACCAACGTGCCGCCCGAGACATCCTGAAATGTGTAGCGCCAATGCGTTTCCGACGGCGAGTCGGTGTAAAACCCGAACGCCTCGCCTGGCACGTTCTCGGTGACGACCCCGCCCATCGACCAGCGGTAGAGCGGGCCGATCGCATTCTTGCCTTTGAACCGTTTCCCGGGCTCCACCCACTTGACACTGCGAGTCTCGGGACTGATCTCACCCATCCCGGTCATGTCACTGATGAAGGCGTACAGCTCCTGCCGCGGCGCGGCGATGATGCGCGACACGCTCGCGTGCAACGCGGGCTCGCCCAGTTCCGACACCAGCAGATGCGCGAGCTTCTCCGAGGACTGCGGGTTCTGCCCGGTGTACAGGTTGCGGTCGGTTACTACGAACGGCCGCAGGGGCATGCCCTTCGAGTAGTCGACGCCGGCGTCCTTCAGCTTGTCTTCCAACAGCCAGGGAGCCTTGCGCGCGAAACTGTTCAGCAACTCCTCCCGGTTGGACAGACCGGTCATCTTGTACCCCGCGAACACGTTGCTGCCATCGGGATCGGTGGCTGCCAGAATCGCAGCGGGTGCGTGGCACAACAGGGCCAGCGGTTTGCCTGAGGCGAGCCTTTGCTTCAAAAGCGCACCCGAAACCTTGTCGTATGCAAGGTCTTCCATCGGGCCATGGCCACCGGGGTAGAACACCAGGTCGAAGTCGCCGGCGTTCACCTGATCGAGAGGCCGGGGAGCGCTCAGCGCGTCATTGATGCTGTCCAGGTAGTTCTTGACCTCACGCCGCTTGCCCGGCATTCCACCGGCGAAACCCAGACTCAGCTCATCGAGCGTGGGCGGCTTGCCGCCCGGCGTCGAGATCGTGATGTCCCATCCAGCTTCACTGAAGATTCGGTGCGGAGCTGCAAGCTCCTCCGCCCAGTAGCCGGAGGGGTGGACGGTGCCGTCCTTGAGCGTCCAGCGGTCTGCTGCCGAGACCACGAATAAAACCGTTGTCATGGTGATCTACCTCCTTGGGTGCCATGGTTTCAACATCTGACTGTCATCATATGACAGTCGAGTCAGTATGCGCCATATATGGCAGTGCATGTCACAGTTGTCATTGGTACGCTTACCGCATGGCACCTTTGGACACCACCGGCTTGCGCGCACGTGCCCGCGAGGCGTTGAAGACATCTTTGGCCGAGACGGCGATGGAACTGTTCGACAAGCACGGGTACGACGCGGTCACTGTCAACGACATCGCCGCTGCAGCCCAGATCTCGACGCGCAGCTTCTTCCGCTACTTCCCGAACAAGGAGGACGTCGTTTTCGGCGGGCGCATGCCCACCGCTGAGCAAGCCCGCGATGCGTTCGTCGCCAATCTCGACGGGTCCGACATCTGGTCCGCCCTTCACGCGGTCATCCGCGGTGCTGCAGTCGCGATGGAGGAGGATGGCGTCAGCTGGAAACGCGTCATGCGCGTCATAAACAACACTGTCGAACTGCGGGCGAAGAACCTCGAAAAGCACCTCGCCTGGTCGGCCGCGCTGTACCCCGAGGTCGCCAACCAGCTCCGCGCTCACGGCGACACCGCCAACCTCGAGGCGCGCACCGCGGTGAGCGCTGCATTGGGATGCTTCGATGTCGCGTTGTCGCAATGGGCTGACGGTGAGAGCTCCAGCACGCTTCCCGAGCTCATCGATCGCGTATTCTCGTTCATTCAGATTCGACCTGACGTCGCATGAGTCGGAGCCGTCGTCGGACGCAGTCGCCCGCAGCGAGCGACAGCACGACGGCACCTTCATTCCAGTTGGATCGGCCGAGCGATCAATACCAGTCTGAACTGCCCGAAGACCTTGCATAAGATCTAATTTCGGGCCCGGTCCATCAGAGGACCGCAGCCCATAACCATTTGCCACTCTTTGACGCCGTGGACAGCATGCCGGCGTGCCGGTCAGATTCGGGGAAGAAATACTCCAGCCCCGAGTTACCGTGAGCGAGGCAGGCCCCGGTGCCCTCGGCGCGGTACTCCGCCAGCCAAGGGGCAAACACATGGTCCGTGTGGATCGAATCGACAGTCTCGCTGGCAACCATCAACTCGACCTTCCGAGCAATCGTAGCGGGGCGTGCCGCCTGACGAATCCGATCGGGGTCCATGGCCAGGATGGCACTGTGGCCTCGGCTGGTTCGCGTTCGACTGCGTTGACCATGGCGCGCACGCCCTTGTCCAGCGGGGTCAACATCGGTGCACTGGTTGAGGTCGCGCTCATGGCCGTGGCGATATAGCCGGGATAGATCGTGGTAACCCGGATCGGTGTATCGAGGGTGTCGGCTCGAATGCCTTCTGCCAGCGCTGCTAGCCCCGCTTTGCTTGCGGCGTAGGTGGTGAGTTCGCCGGGCAGCCCGCGCATGGCTCTCATCGAAGAGATGGCGACCAGATGCCCGTCGTTCTGGGCGCGGAAGATCTCCATTGCAGCCTCACACTGGGCGAGTGCCGCAGTGAAATTCGTTTGCGCGGTCTGCAGATTCGTATCGAAACGGCCGATTCCGATCGGCTGCCCCTTACCGAGCCCCGCATTGACAATGACCCGATCAACAGATCCCGCACGCGCCTGGTAAGCACGAAACACCGTGAAAACGCGGTCATGGTTGTTGACGTCCAGTTCATAGACAGCGACATCGATGCCGGGGTGGGCGCGCAGCAACTCATCACGCAACTGCCAGAGCAGGTCGATGCGACGCGCGCACAATGCCACATTGCGTCCTTTGGCAGCGAACGCGCGAGCCATGCCCGCGCCCAGCCCGGAGCTGGCGCCGGTGATTACGATGTTGGTGCGCATGCTGGTGGCCATGCGGTTCCTTCGCACTGGTTCGAGGGGCGCTCAGACTGGACCTGGCGGTGCAGATCCGCGGCGGTGCGGGTTCTCCGGTGACAGCCCGTCAGTTGGCCTGCGCCATTACGGGCTACTTACTGCCGGGACGAGGCTCATACGGTCAACAAGTCCATAGTGAGCCTGGTCCCATCGTTGGTAGGAGTCGAGCAGTGAGGGTGGACTACCGTGGTGCCGCAGCCTTCTTGAGCCGATCGACTTCCGTGAAGTGGCTGACCAACCGGTCCAGCGTGGTCTCCACCCCGGACTGCAGGTGCGCAGCGCGGTCGCGGACCCCGACCGCGTTCTGAATCCACCGGATCGGCGCGAGTTGCGCGTCGACCTTGTGCATCGATTCGGTGACCTCTGTGCCGCCGTCGACGCGGCGCAATTCGTAGCGCCAGGTGGTCGATGACGGCCAGTCGGTGCGGAACGCGAACACCCTGCCCGGTGTTGCTTCGATAACGGTGGCGGCCATACCCCACCGGTAGAACCGGCCGATGCTGTTGCTCCCCTTGAAGCGCCTACCTTGTTCGATCCAGCGAGCGCTCGTAGTTTCGGGGCTGAAGTCGCCGATCCTGGTGATGTCGTGGATCATCGCGTACACGTGAGCCGGACTGGCGGGCACTACACGGGTGGCGCTGACCGACAACGCCGGGCTGCCAAGGTCCGCGATGAGTTTGCGCGCCAACTTGGCCGAGGACGCGGGATTCTGCCCGGTGTAGAGGTTCCGATCGACAACGATGAACGGCCGCAATGGCACCGGTCCCTTGACATAGTCGGCCCCTTCCTCGGCGAGCCGGTCCTCCAGTAGCCACGGGGCCTTGCGTGAGAACGAGTTGAGCAGTTCTTCGCGGTTCGACAAGGCCGTCATCCGATACCCCGCGAAAGCCCATGTCCCGTCTGGATTTTGGGCAGCGAGCGCGGCGGCCGGCGCGTGGCACAGCAGCGCCAGCGGCTTACCGGAACCGAGTCGTCTGGTTAGCAGGGCCCCGGATATCGGGTCGACTGCCAGGTCCTGCATAGGCCCGTGCCCACCCGGATAGAAGACGACGTCGTACTCGTCTTCGTTGATATCGGACAGCGCGACTGGCCTCGAGAACTCATCGCTCTGCTCCCCGAGGTAGCGCCGGTACTCCCGGGTCTTGTGCGGGAGCCCGCCGGCCAGTCCGAGGCTCAGGGAGTCGACGGTCGGGGCTTTCCCCCCCGGAGTGGCGATCGTGACGCGCCACCCCGCGGCGGTGAACAGCCGGTGTGGCTCGATGAGTTCTTCGGCCCAGAATCCGGTCGGGTGATTCGTTTCGTCGTTGAGGGTCCAATAGTCGGCGGCCGAAACGACAATAAGCACCGAGGTCATCGGAGTGTCCTTCCATGATCGAGCTTCTCCGCCGTCGAAGGCACCGTGAAACGCGCACCAGACGACAGCGATCGGGAATCGGGTTGGGACGCGCGCAGCGCTGCCGCCAGCTCGTCGGCGAACTGAACCGATTCCGCCCACAGGCCCCGATCGGCGATCCGACGGCGGAACTTCATGATGTCGCGCGGACGATTGACAGTGAGCGCGCCGACGATCCGGTCCGACCGCCGGTACAGGACGATTGGCGCGTCGGTGTCCAAACCGACCGGCAGGACCTCGTCGGCGGTAGGTAACCCGACGAATTGGATGCGTGCGGCATACAGGTCCGACCAGAAGTACGGCACGTTGGCCGGTGCCTCGTTCGAACGATGGCCGAGAGCGCTGCGCGCAGCTAGCACGCCCTGTTCGGCTGCGTTCGTCCAGTGTTCGAGCCGAACGGTGTCGTTATCGAATAACGAGTTCGGCGCGTGCACGACGTCTCCGGCCGCGAAGACATCGGGCAGATTGGTGGCAAGGTCCGGTCCGCATACCAGACCGCCGTCGACGGGGTGCAACTCGATGCCGCTGCCTGACAACCATTCTGTGGCCGGAGAGGCGCCGATGCCGACAACGATAAGCTCGGCGTCCAGGCGGCGGCCGTCATGCAGCACTACCCCGGTTGCGTGACCGTCCTGGGCTGTGATCTCGGTGATCCCAGCATCGAGGACCAGTTCGGTGCCGGCTCGCTCATGCAGCTCGGCGACGATCGAGCCCACCGCCGGACCTACTGATCGAACCAGAGGTGTGCTGAGCCGCTCAATGATGGTGACCGGCAGTCCCCGCTTGCGGGCTGCTGCGGCCACCTCAGACCCGATGAATCCTGCCCCGACGATGACGACACGGGCACGACGATCCAGAGCCTCCCGGATTGCGACCGCGTCCTCGATCGTCCGCAGATTGTGCACACCACAACTGGCGGCGCCGGGCAAAGTCATCGGAAGTGACCGCGGGGTGGCTCCAGTAGTGATGATCAACTTGTCGTAAGCGACTGCCCGCCCGTTCACCATGACGGTGTGGGTGGCGGCGTCGAGGCCGGTCGCGGGATGGCCGAGCAATAGCCGCACCTGAAGGTCATCGGCGAACTCGTGCTCGGATCGGAACGGCAACGCGGATTTGTCTCCGTCAGAGTCCAAGAACGCCTTGGACAATGGCGGTCGGTCATAGGGCAAATGCGACTCCTGCCCGATCAGCGTGATCTGACCGGTGAACCCAAGGCGGCGTGCCGCTTCCACAGCGCGTAGGCCTGCCAGGGACGCACCGACCACCACCAGATGCTCGGAGCGCGCTAACGGTGCGGTCATGACGAAAGCTTCAGTGCCAGCACCGGGCAGGCATCGATCGCAGCCTGCACGTCGACGCGCCGATCCTCGCCCGGGGCGTCATCGAGGACCCGCACGATGCCGTCCGGACCTACTTCGAACAGATCGGGCGCGACCGCCTCACACATACCGAGGCCATCACACTTCGATGGTTCTACGATGATTTTCATCTGACTGACTCGATTCGTTCTTGCGGGCACAGCCCGCAGGCTTGAAAGGGTTTGTCCTCGAACACAATTCGGTGCCGAATTGTCATCTCGAACTGAGCGCCGCGCCGGCGGGCGGATTCTTGCGAGAGAAGGTCGTCGACTGCATTTGTCCATGCGCTTCGGCCGCCGCGATCTCGTCCGGTAGGTCGCTGCTGGGCCAGGACTGCCATGCATGCCGCTCGAGGAGATGCCGGGCCCGATAGGAGGCGGCGTATCCAAATCCGACTGCGCGGGCCGCAACACGGTCGACGATCGCGGTCTCCGGACGCAACCAGCGTGCCGCCAGGCTTGGCTCCAGTTCCGGTGCGGGAGTGGCGAATACGTCCACGTCAGCGGCAATGTGTCCTTCGCCGTCGGCGTCGGTCAGCTGTGCAAGCACAGCACCGTCATGGGCGACGATCTGCGTCGCGGCGATAAGGTCGGCCGCTCGTCGACTACCGCCGAAACCCGCGAGACCAACGTGGGTCGCCAACACGACCGGCGTGTCCAGCAATCGGGCTAGCTGTTTCGGCGCGGCGGCGAGATGCTGCCGGTACCGGACCCCAGACGCCGCGGACCACAAACCAGGGTGTGCGCTGTCGTTGGCCCAGCATGCACCACCCAGAACGAGATGCGAACGCCCATAATGACGGTCGACGGTCCTGCGGTCTGTCCACTCGTGACCGGTCACTATTCCGACCGGGGTTTCTGATAAGGCCGCTACGGTTGCATTACCGCGGCCTCGCCCCGGCGCACACTGCGCTCGCTGCGCTGGCGACAATCTGGTGCTGTCGTGGAGGTGCACCCGCCCGTCCGGCTCGACCACAGCGTATGTGGAACGAGCGTCACCGCCGCGGTGCGCAAGAAAGCCTCCAGCGAGCACGATGTCGAGGGTGCGCGCCAGCATCCGCATGAGTTGTAGCGGCGCACCGTCGATCGGCCGCACCGTTGTGCCCAGTGCTGCTGACGAGCCGACGTAGGGCGAGGATATTCCTTCCGGCAGCACGACCAAACGGGGCGAGTGCGCGGATACGGCGGAGCGAACGAGGTCTTCGACGTGGGCCAGATTGCCGTCGACGTCACCGAAACGTAGTCGCGGCTGGATAGCGGCGATGCGGATCGTTTGGGTCACTGTGCGGCCTCTTCTCGGGTTTCGGCGGTGAGCACGTGCGGTTCGGTCTTCGGGATGGGATCGCTCGACCGCCGGGTCGTCGGTGCCTTGGGTTTCGGTTTCAGCTCGGCAGCCGGTGCGGGCACGGGTTCGACATTCGGTGCGTCCGACAGGACCCGTGCAGGGGGCCGCACGGGCGCCGGCGGCGTCGGGTCGGGACGATCGGAGCCAACTACCACGGCGGACGGCCGGAACTTCTTGCCGGCAAGCTCTCGGCGCACGCCAATCTGGGTCCGAATATCAGCAACCACCCGCCGGGCGGCCTCGGGCGTATCCAGGTTCCGGCGATGGTGGCGAAGGGTATCCGCCAAGCCGCGGACGAGCCTGCCGGTGTTGAGCACCTGCGGCATCGTGCGGGCGCGGCCGTACAGGTCGCCGAGATTGGGTGTCGTCGCGCCATCCTGAGTCTGGCGTCGCAGGATTTCAGTCAGAACCGGCGATGCGGGCAGCGGCTCGGTCTCGATATTGCCGAAATGGTAGGCGTGCAGACACTCATGGTCACGTTCCTGTTCCCATTGGCGAACCGCCAGATCCAGTTCCCGAGTGTCGTGTAGCGACTCGACCACCACCTCCGCCAACCGACGGCCGGTCCACAGCGCGTCCCGCTGTCCCTGCCCGAGAACGGGATCCTTGAAGTGGCCGGCGTCGCCGATGAGCGCCCACCCAGGGCCGCTCGAGGCACGGAAGAAGCCGGTGGTGTCACCGGTGCCACGCACCGCGCTGAGATTGGTCGCACCCGCGACCCGCTTCGCAAGGGTGGGGTGCTGCCGCAGCTTGGCCTCCCAGTACGCCTCCGGATCGGCCAGTGCTGTCGCCGCCTCCTCTGCCGCACCCATGAACAGCATCAGCATTCGAGGTGCCGGCGCCGACGGGAACACGAACGCCATCGAGCCTCCGTCGCGGTACTGGTGAATGGTCTCACCGTCGCGGGTGCCATAAAGCGGATCATCCGCGTACCGGAAAACCAGACCGCGACCGTTACGGGATGCCCGATACGGTGTGTTCGCGCCTACCTGCGCTGCGACCGACGATCGGCGCCCATCCGCGCCGACCACCAAACGCGCGTACAGATTGTGCTGGCGTCCCTCCGCGTCGGCATACCGCACACCGCAGGCCCGGCCGCCACGCCACAGCACCTCGACCAACTTGTGCCGCTCACGCACGTCGGCCCCCGCAGCGCGAGCCGCCTTGACGAGCTCGACATCCTGCAGGATCCGGGGCACGCACATGCAATAGTCGATCGGCCCGGCATTGCGCCAGCGCTCGAAAACCCGTACCTCGTCGGCCGTTCCGCCGTCGATGGTCAGCGACAGGTATAGCGAGCGCGTCGGATTGTGCGCCTGGATGCCGTCCAAGGCACCCATCTTCCGCACTTCGTTGATCCCATCCGGGAATAGCAGATGCGTCGAGAACTGATCCGACGGGAACGACGAGCGATCCAACGCGACCACGTCGACGCCCGCGCGCGCTAGGTGCGTCGCCGCGCAAGCACCCGCGAGGCGAGCCCCGACGATCACGACATCACAGTGTTGATCCATGTCACAACCTCCTGCCGTCGACCATAGGTAATCTGATTCAATAATGCAATAGGCTTCAAAAATGAATAGTATTCAATCAGAGGGTCACCGGATAGGATCGCCCCGAAGAGAGACACGGCCTGGCGACACGATCGGTCCCGGCACGAGAGGATCAGAGGTGAATGACGTGGACGCCGCTGCGCCCACCCGCATGGACAGACGGCGAGCTCGCACGCGCGAGCGCATACTCGACGAGGCTGAACGCCTGTTTGCGGGTGGTTACCGCACGGCCCGAATGGAAGAGCTCGCCGAGGCCGCGGACGTGTCTGTCGGCACCATCTATACGCACTTCGGCAACAAGGATGGGCTGATGCTCGCGCTGGTCGAGCGCGCGACGCGAATCTTCAATGTCTACCTCGACGAGGCGTTCGAGCTCGACGCCTCCCCCCTCGAACGGGTGATGGCCGTCGCGGACTTGTACGCGAAGTTCTTCCTAACCCATCGCGAGTCGTTCCGCTTCCTCGTTCAGGGCGTCGAGGCCGAGGACAACGACAACGACATGCGCCAACGAGCGTCCGACGAAATCGACCGTTTGATGGCAAGATTCGAAACCGGAATCAGCGCGGCGATCGACGCTGGGGAGGCAGATGATTACCCGGCGGCCAACACGGCCCGCTTCCTCTGGGGAGCATGGAACGGTGTGATCGCCTTGAGCATGCGCAACGACAGCCTCGCCCTGACCGACGACCAGATGATCGAATGCCTGGACGTGGGCCGCAGACTCGTCAACGAGGGGCTCACGAGCCCACATTTCCGTGACGCTACGGGTCACTCGCGCGCCCGTTTGATCGAACCACCCGAACCCGAACGGCGTACGAAATCAGTTCCGCGATAGGCAACGCAGCGACGGGCGTTCGCCACATCCGGGGCCTGCCCCGCTGAGCAACGAAGTGATTCTGGGTAGGTGGCAACACACAGCATGGGTCCGGTCAGCAGGTCTACGCGGCGTTCATACCGAACAACTGGGCGGCGACGCGGATGCCGTTGGCGCAAGTCGCCTCCGCCATCGGGTTTCACAACCCAGCCACCCTGAGCCGTCATGCGCGCCGTCGGTGGGGAACGACCGCTCGAAACGTTCGCCAGAACACGCGACAATCTGCAAGCCCCGGTGCCGACAGGATGGCTACCGGTCAGCCAGAGCAACGCTGGTTGATCTGCTCCCACGTGCTGCGCGTGCACGAAGACCAGAAGGTCACGGACAGACAGGATCAGCACGACGGCTCGACCTGAGGTGTCAGCTTGCTACCATCGCTCGGACCACGGATGGCTGCTCGCGCAATGGATTCATCCGCACTTTGCACCAAATGTGCAAGTTCCTGAAGGGTATTGCGGTCCTCGTCGTCTCGGATCGCGATCGAGAACTCGATATCAGTGACAACATCGCCGTATCGGTTGACCAGCTTTTGGCCAATCTCGTCGTAGGTCCCGATCGTCACAAACGTTTCGAGAGTCTCGTCGTCGATGAGCAGGGGCAGGGCTTCCCATCGCTGCGCTTTCGACAGGATCTTTGCTTCGGCCGCAAGGGCTTCGAGCCCCAGGTGCTCGAAGGCTGCGGCGTATCCGGGTGTGGAAGCGTAGAACGCGATACGCGCTCGCGCGTCACGAACCTTCGAAATCAGCTCCTCCTCCGAACGCGCCGCCGCAACCAGTGGCTTCATCGCGACACGAAACTCGGATAGATCACGCCCAGCCCTTGCGGCGCCCTGCTGTACAGCTGGCAGCATGACTGACCGGATGTAGCTCGGCGTGCACACAGGATGCGGCCGAACGCCGTCTGCGACTTCTCCAGCCACACCGCACAACCTGGGGTTGACCGCCGCCAGGTGAATTGGGATCGCGGGGTTGTCGATGGGTCCCGCATCGAACAGTGGCACCATCAGATCAAGGTTGTAGTGGTTTCCTATGACGTTGAGCGGTGTCCCGTTCTGCCAGCAGTCCCAGACCGCGCGAACCGCGTGGACATACTCGCGGATGCGCGGTGCCGGCGGCGCCCACGCGACACCGTAACGCCGCTGAATATGGCCGCGGACTTGGGTTCCGAGACCGAGGGTGAAGCGCCCGCGAGACAGCTTCTGCAGCGTCCACGCATGAAGAGCCATCACCGTCGGGCTTCGAGGGAACGCGATCGCTACTGCCGTCCCAACCCGCAGGGTTTCGGTGGCTTGCGCAGCCAACGTCAAAATTGTGAAGGGGTCATCCTTGGTCTCCTCGACCACAACTCCGCCGTAGCCGATCGACTCGAGAAGCTTCGCGTTGTCACCCACTGACCAGATGTCCAGCGGGATGTCTGGGGCCCGCAGGCCAGGATCTACCTTGCCGAGCGGCAACAGTGTTTCAAGTCGCATGTACCCAGTCCTTACCAACCTGATCATTGTTCGACGAACAACCCTTGTGCGGCAATGGCTTACGCGCCAGCACCGAATGTGGGGATCCCAGCGCCGGCCGACATCGCGCTGACAACCGAGTGCGCGCAGGGCCACCGTCGAGCCCCGACGGCCAGCGCTGGGATCCTTACTCGTCGCCTCAGCCACCAGATAGAGCTGACGCGGCGTGGCGCTCACCCTTTCAGCGAAGGGCCTCGCCCCACGTAGTCTGCTCGCGCAGTTGACGTTTCAGCAGCTTGCCGCCGGGATTGCGTGGCAGCGGCTGAGTGCGTACCGAGATGTACTGGGGAACCTTGAAGTCAGCGAGGAGTGGCCTCAGATAGGCGATCAGTCCTGCGACATCGAAATCTGCGGTGCTGGGAACCACCACGGCACCGACCTTTTCTCCCATCACTTCGTCCGGCACTGCGACGACCGCAGCATCGGCGACTCCGGGCGCGCCGGCCAACGCGTTCTCGACCTCGACGGAGTACACGTTCTCGCCGCCCCGGTTAATCACGTCCTTCGCCCGGTCGACGATGTACACCAAACCCTCGTCATCGATTCTTGCCAGGTCCCCGGTGTGCAGCCACCCATCGACGAACGCGGACTCCGTCGCCTCGGGCTTGTTCCAGTACCCCGCGACGACGTTCGGTCCGCGAACCAGCAACTCACCGACGCCTGTGGTCGGATCTTGGTCAGCGAGTGCAAGATCGACGACCGGCGCGGCGAATCCGACCGAGTCCGCGTGCTCGGCAGCCCAATCATGCGGCAGAAAGGTCGCGATGGACGCTGTTTCGGTCAGCCCGAAACCGTTGCCCACCCGAGCGTTCGGGAAGCCGGCTTTGAGCCGCTCGACAAGCAACGGCGATATGGGCGCACCGCCGTAACCAATGAATGACACGCCGCTGACGTCGTAGTCGGCGAAGTTGCCTTGGACAAGCGCCAGCGCGAAGATCGCCGGAACACTCACGATCACGTTGACGTGTTCAGTGACGATTGTCGATAGGAACGCCTGAACGTCGAATTCGGGCAGTACGACAGTGGTGCCGCCAACCGCCAATTGAACCAGCAGCTGAGCGTTGCAGCCGGTCACGTGGAACAACGGCACAGATATCAGGTTGCGAAGCTTCGGGCCCTCGGAGCGGCCGAGACCGAACACTCGGATCGAGGTTTCGATCGTCGAAAGGAAATTCTCATGGGTTGTCAGCGCGCCCTTCGGGAACCCGGTGGTCCCGCTGGTGTAGAAGATAGCCGCCACGTCGGTCGGCTTCGCATCGTCCACCACCAGGGCCGTACCCTCGGGCAGCGGCTCGCCGGGCCAGAAGGTGAACGCCACACCAGAGTCGCTCAGTACATACTCGATCTCCGGCGGCGCGAAACGCGTATTGACAGGCACCACGATCGCACCGGCGAGTTGCGTGGCGAGGAACGCGATAACCCAATTCGCGCCGGCCGGAAGAAGATTCGCAACCCTGTCCCCGCGCTGGACACCTCGTGCCCGCAAGCCACCGGCCACCGTCGCCGCGCGTTCCCACAGCTGCCGATATGTGTACCGCGGACCACCGACCTCGACGATGGCCTCCACGTCGGGGTGCGCCTCGACTGACGCCCGGAACATCGTGGTCAGCGACTCCGGAAGACGCTGGTAGCGCTTGACGCCGTGTTCGTCGACATAGACACCGGTCGTGTCGAAGGGAATCTTGTAGGCCCGACCTGCCTCGATCGTCATCATGCGGCCTTTCCCGAGAAGTAGCGACGTGGGTTGTCGATGAGCATCGTGGTGATCTGTCCGTCGGTGACGCCCTGGTCACGCAGCGCTGGCAGGACATCGCGCGAGATGTGCAAGAAGTTCCAGTTCGGCGCAGCGGCTTTCACCTGTGTCTGGGTTTCTTCCCCGGAGAAGTAGTCCATGTAGCACGCGGCGTCATGGCTGAGCACGATCCGATCGGCGTAGCCTCGGGCACACAGCGCGGCCACTGTGCGTATCCGTTCCGAGGTCGGGTTGAAGACATCAAGACCGAAGCGGTCGCAGCCGATCGTCGCCCCCTGGTCCATGATCCATTCGAGATAGTCGAGGTCGTTGCTGTCTCCTGCGTGTCCGACAACGACTTTCGTCAGATCCACCCCGTGTTCTCGGTAGAAATCCAGCGCCAGGCGACCGGTCTGGTGAGCGGCGTTCGTGTGCACTGTGATCGGCACGCCAGTCTGTATGTGCGCTTCCGCGATCGCCCCATGAACACGCTCCTGGTCGGGAGTCAGCCCGCGCTCCTCGATCGCGCCCTTGAGAAACGCCGCGCGCACGCCGGTTTCGCCGATTCCCTCACGAATGTCCTTCACGAACATCTCCGTCATCGGTTCGGCACCTCCGAACAGACCGCCCGGCCCCCGATAGTGAAAGAAGTGCGGGATCTCGCCGAAGGTGTAGAGGCCGGTCGCGGCGATGATGTTGATATCGACTTCCGCGTTCACCCTCTGGACCCGCGGCAGATAGCGTCCGAGCCCGACCACGGTCGGATCGACGATCGTGTCCACACCGGCGGCCTTGAGGGCTCGTAGCTGGCTGATCGCGTCCGCTACCCGCTCGTCTTCGTCCCACCACTCGTTTCCATAGTTCTGCATCACGTCCGGGGTCAGGACGAAGACGTGTTCGTGCATCAGCGTGACGCCGAGCGACTCGACCTCCACCGAACCACGCACAGATTGAATAACTGTCATGAACCATCTCCTGGGACACTTCGCTCAGGTGTCCCAATCTGACACAACACAGTGTGATGTGCAATACTCCGCTCATGCCGGGAGGAGACGACAACGCTGTGGATCGCGCGGACAAGTCCCCCGCTTCAGCGGGGAGCCCCGGGCTCGCCCAGATGCTCACCCGCCGCGCCGTGATCGATGCCGCCACGAAGATCTATCTGGACGGCGAAAGCTTGGATATGCGCGCCCTAGCCGGGGGCCTGGGCATCGGACGCTCCACGCTGTACCGACTGGTCGGCAATCGGGCAGATCTACTCGGGATCGTGCTGGCCGAAGCCACCGAACGTACATTTCGCCAGAGCCGCGACCAGGCGGCCAGTGCCGGCGGAGCGGATCTCATCCTCGAGGTCTTGAACCACTTCATGCACGCGGTTGCAATGGCGCCGCCATTGCAAGCACTGTGCGCACGCGAGCCGCTCCAATTCGTACAGCTCGCTCTAAACCCTGGGCGAATCGAGCAGACGGCTTCGCGGTTGATCGCCGAAATGCTGCAGTTCGAGGTCGACGCAGGCAACCTCGAACTGCCGCTTCCAGCCGCCACAGTCGGTGTCGCAATCGTGAGAATGTGCGACGCGCACCTCTACGCGCCTCTCCTCGGCCGGACCGAGCCAGAGATCGATACCGCACTCGAACTGGTCGCAGCCCTGCTAGGCCAGCCATGGAGCCCTCCACAAGTTAATTAGCACTTCCGGCCAGCGCGTAGCCGGAAGGTCAGAGCTGCACGCCTCGCGCGACCAGATCTGTGCGACGTCGGAGACCTGCAGTCCCAAGTCCTGACTCACCCTGCGCCTCGGGTGCCGCCTGACGATCGCGGGATCCTTGGCGATTCGGGCACATAGTGATGGGCTTCGGTCATTTTCGTGTTGTCGTGGGCGGTGAGGAAGTCAACCGACCCTGCCAGCGGCGATTGGAAGTACGCATTCATCCTGCGTCGATGCCAACTGTCGGTTACGTCGACGTTGGTTTTCACTGTGGCCACACTGCGCCTGCGCCCGAAACCGACCCGCCTTCCTGAAGTCGGTGGGCGAGTCGGCGGAGAGACGTGAACGGCGGCAGATCTCGAAGCCGCTCTACGTTCTGGTACGGACCTGTCTGGGAAGCCGAGTCAGATCTCGACCATCTGGTAGTCGCTCACATACCTGCTCAGGTTGCGCAGATGATCCGCAGAGTCGCCGAGGCTGTGCTCGATGGCGGTCAGCCGAGCCGTGTAATGCCCGACCGGATATTCGGCCGTCATGCCGATGCCTCCATGCATCTGGATAGCCTCCTGCCCAATATGCCGAGCAGACCGGCCAACCCGAACCTTCGCACGAGACGCAACGACCGGATCGGCGACACCGTCGGCCAGCGACATGGACGCATACATGCTCATCCCACGCGCCAACTCCAGCGACACATACATATCGGCCGCGCGATGCGTGAGAGTCTGGAAGGAGCGCAGCGGGACACCGAACTGTTTGCGCGTCTTCAGGTATTCGGTTGTAAGCCGCAGTGACTCCTCCATTGCGCCGACAGCCTCAGCACAGAGCGCGGCCTGAGCACCAGAGAGCGCCTCAGCCACGACTGCCGACGCGTCAGCGGGCTCACCGAGCAGTTCGCCTGTCACACCGTCGAATTCGACAGTCGCCCCGCGTAGACCGTCGTGGGTGACGTAGGTGGTGCGGCGCACACCCTTAGATGCGGGATCGACCAAGAACAGCCCTATCGGGGCGGCGGCACTCGACCCCACCTCGGCTCCGACAAGGCTTGCACCCCCAGTCTGCTGGACCGCATCCGTACGCAGCGCTGCGCTGACAATGAGCAGATCGGCGCAATCACCGTGCGGAACAGGGTGTTTGTGGCCGGTCAACACCCATCCTTCGTCGGTAGGAACAGCCTGGGTGATGATCTCGGCGGACGGCCAGCGTGCACCCGGCTCGCCGTGGGCGAAGGCGAGCCGCAGAGAGCCGTCCGCGATCTTGGGAAGCAGATCCTTGCGCTGTGCGTCCGTGCCGGCTTGGCCGATAATTCCGCCCGGCAGCAGCGCGCAATCAAGCAAGGGTTCGGGGGCCAGACGGCGGCCGAGCTCTGTGAGGACCAGCATTGACTCGATGGGGCCCGCACCCATCCCACCGTCTTCCTCGGTGAACGTCAGGCCCAGCAGACCGATTTCCGCGAAGGTGCGCCAGACCTGTGGGTCCCAGCCGAGCTCGGTTGCGACGACCTCGGCGCGACGCGCGGGAGTTGAGGCCCGATCGAGGACGCCACGGACGGTGTCGCGCAACATTTCCTGTTCGGGAGTCAGTTCGAAATCCATTGTGCTGCCTTACAGTCCGAGGATGGTGGAGGCGATGATGCCGCGTTGTACCTCGCTGGATCCGCCATAGATCGAGGTTTTGCGGTAGTTCAGGTAGTTCGCGGTCGAGCGGCGCGCCCAATCTGGGTCGTCGCCCTCACAGGGCAGCGATTCAGGACCCGCGATGTCCACTAGCAGTTCCGTCGTGGCCTGCTGGAGCTCTGTGCCGCGTAGTTTCAGAATGGACGACACGGGGTTGGGCTGGCCGTCCGCTGACCCGGCAGCTACACGTAGCTGCACTAGTTCCAGCGCAAGCAGCTCGTTCTCGAGTTCGGCAACCCGAGTGGCGAAGACCGGATCGTCGAGCAGGGTACCCCCACCCTGGCGGGTCTGCTTGGCGTACTCCTTGGCCAACCACAACCGGACTTTGGTCTGGCCGACAGCGGCGATGCCGGTGCGTTCGTTGCCGAGCAGGAACTTGGCGTAGGTCCAACCTCGATTCTCCTCGCCGACAAGGTTTTCCGCCGGGACGCGGACGTTTTCGAGGAATATCTCGTTGACCTCGAAACCGCCGTCGATGAGCTTGATCGGACGCACTGTCACACCGGGGGTGTCGAGCGGGAACAGCAGCATGGAGATGCCGACCTGCTTCTTGACCGCATTCGGGTCGGTGCGCACCAGGCAGAAGATCCAGTCCGCGTACTGGGCAAGCGTAGTCCAGGTCTTCTGACCGTTGACGATGTAATAGTCTCCGTCGCGCACCGCGGTCGTGCGCAGCGATGCCAAGTCGGAGCCTGCCTCAGGCTCGGAAAACCCCTGGCACCACCAGATATCGAGATTAGCTGTCGCGGGTAGGAATCGCTCCTGCATCTCGCGTGAACCGAACTGCGCGATGACGGGGCCGATCATCTTGGTGTTGAAGGTGAGCGGCTCAGGCACCGATGCCAGCTGCATCTCTTCATGCCAGATGTGACGCTGGATGGGTGTCCACTCACGACCACCCCATTCCACCGGCCAGTTCGGGACCGCCAAACCGTGGGCATTCAAAATCCGCTGTGCCGTGACGAAATCGTCCTTACTCAGCTCCTGCCCGTGTCGCGCGCGGTTCCGGATCTCGGAGGGGATCTCGGTGCGGTAGAACGCGCGCAGCTCGTCGCGGAAGGCGAGCTCGTCGTCGGTGAGTGCCAATTGCATGCGTGAATCTCCAATTCGGGGCCGCCAAGGATGCGCCGGAGTCGGCCGAGCTGCGGACCTCCATCAGTCGAATATGATACACAGACGCCTGTATGACTCAAATAGCAAGGAGCCGGCCAGTGAGCTACTCCACGTTGGAGGCCGAAGCGACTTCCAACCGGAGTTCGGTTCCCGCCCTGCCGCAGCTCCGACGCAGGTGGTGATGTCGGTGCCGTCGATGTAGATCGAGCCATTCTCCGGACGGAGCAGACCGATCAACGACTTCAGGAACACGGACTTACCGGTACCCGAAGGGCCGAGCAGAGCGCTTAGAGCTCCTATCGAGTTCGGTTGCTGAGTCGTCGCCAGCAGATGAGTGCTGCGGCGAGGTCGAGGAATCCGTGGTGGATGTCGGTGCGTCGCTCCCATCGGATGGCCAACCGCCGGTACTGGTGCAGAAGGGCGAAGGTCTGCTCGACGATCCAGCGGCCGGCGGTGACCTTGTCTCGGGTACCGCGGCGGGCGATATATCCGGTGATATGACGTTGCCGCAGTTCGGAATACACGCTGGGGTAGTCGTATCCCTTGTCCGCGATGAGGTTGGCGATCCGGCGACGGGGCTGGCCCGCACGCCCGCGCAGGGGCCGGACCCGATCGAGCAGCGTGGACAGCATCAGATGATCGTTGACGTTCGCCGCTGACAACGCGACGGCGAGCGGGAACCCGTTCGCGCAGGTCAGGATGTGGTGCTTGGAGCCGGTCTTGGCGCGGTCGACCGGGCTGGGACCTGTTGCGGGGCCCCCTTTTTCGCCCGCACGTGCGAGCCGTCGACCATGACCCGGTCGAAGTCGATCAGCCTGGCTGCATGGGCGCGGGCGAGCACAGCTTGATGGATCTCCTCGAACGCTCCTGCGGCTTGCCAGTCGCGTAACCTGCGCCAACAGGTCATCCCGGATCCGAACCCCAGTTCCTGGGGCAGATCTTCCCACCCGATCCCGGTGATCAGCACGAACAAGATCCCCTGCAGCACCAGGCGGGAGTCCATCTGTGGCGGGCCTGGTGTCCCGGCCGGTTTCACCGGCAGTAGCGGTTCGATTACCGCCCACAACTCGTCATCCACGATCCAGGGTGCTGCCACAACGAAACATCCTGCACTGCAACGCAACCCGACGCCAACTGACTGAACCTGTTAGGAGCTCTTACTTCCCCCGACCGCAGCGTCAGCGAGACATCCTGCCAAATACGCTGCGAACCAAATGATTTGCTTATGTTCTCGACAGAGACTTCGATTCCCATTACCTTGATTGCCTTTCAGCGCCTCGGGTCAGACGGGGGTGATATCGGAAATCAGCCACTTCGCACCGCTCTGGGTCATGGTGATCCGGACGCGGCTGCCGTCGAGCCGGGGCCCAGGCATCTTGGTACTGGTAGTGGTCTGATTGAGAAAGACCAGCAGCGTGACACGATCGGCGGCGGCCTCGACCACCGACGTTTCGACGACGTCGGCCTTGGTGACAATCGAATCCTGGTGCGCCGCAGGGATGATGATCGACGTTCCGAGGTGGGCGAAGTCGTCCTTGAATTTGCCGGTGAGATTGTCTGCAGCCTTGGGGAATTCGGTGTCTACGGTGTGAAAGTCGTAGGACAGCACCGCGGGCAATTTTGCCTTCGCGTCGGTTTCGGCGGCAGCTTCGGCCTTTCGGATCGCATCGTCGTGTCGGAGTTCGACCACGGCCACGGTCGTAGCGGTCACGGCGCCGGCCGACGCGACGGCCAGCGCGGCCGTTACCGCGACGAGCGGCACACGTCGCACCCGAGCAACTGCCATGAAGATTCGACGTGGGAAAACCAGGATTCTCATGCCACGAACTCCACATTCGATACAAGCCACTTCGACTCGATCTTGTCGAGGGTCATTTTCATTCGGTAGACGCGCAATTGCCCGCCGGGGGCTTCGGTGTTCTTCACGGTGGACGTGACCGCCGCCAGCACTGTGGCGTGGTGGTCGTCGGCACTCGCTATGCCCACTTCTTTGACCTCGCCGGTGGATTCGACCCGGCCTTGGCTCAGCACGGAGGCGAACGTTCCCGACACTTTGGAGAACTGGTCTCGAAAGGACCCGGTGGAATTCGCCGCGATGCTGTCCAAGTCACGTTGGGCAGTGTTGTGGTCTAGTGTGACGAGCTCGGCGGCGACCCTTCGCCCGGTATCGAGGACGGCGTGATCTCGCTCGGTGGCCGCCCTGTTCTCGTGAACGTCCAGGTTGAAGTGAGTCGCGCTGATCGCGACGCCGATCAGTAGTGCGCTCAGGATCAGGACCGCCGCCGCGAGTTTGGGATGCGTGGATCGCTCGGGCACAGGGGTCGATGGTTCGGCAGAGGTGGATTCCGGGGATTCCTCGCCATCGATGCCGCGATCAACGTCGGCGGCTGCTGTTACTTGATCAGTAGTGATTGCCATCCCTTGATTTCCTTTCCGGTGATGGTGGATGCGGGTCCGAGCAGATAGGTGAAGCCATCAGGACCTCGGAAGGTGCCGCTGGATTCGGCATATGGCACAGCGTCGGCGCTCGGTGTGGGCAAGGCGGGAACCGTTGTGGCGGAAGGAGTGGGAGACGGAAGCGGGGAGGGATCCACCGCGGGCTCGGACGCGCCCGGTCGGGCCAACATCTCGGGCCAGGTCGAGGGCAGCCCGCGCGGGCAGTGGGCGACTTCAGCGGTCCGTACGGTCGGGTCGGTGGCACAAGGAAGGTTTCGTGCTCCACGGACAACCTTCGGGTTGTCGGGGCGAATGTCGCAGTGTTGTCCAGGCACCGCCGGAACGGGTCCAGTGTCGGAGGGATCGCGGCGTTCGGTACCCTGATAGCCCTCGGTGCAGGGTGGCGGGTTCAGGGTGTCGCCGAGCTTGATATCCAGCGGCAATGGCAGCTGGGGGTCGGGATTGTCCTGGTAGCCCACGGCACTGTTGTTGACGACCGCGCTCAAGGCCGGGTAAACGACCAGGATCTGCCGGAGCTGCGGGATATTGACGCGCAGGACCTGTCCGACGGTTTGCAGATTGGCCAGTAGCAGCGGCAGCGTTGGGGTGAGCTCGGTGAAGGTGCCCGCCAGCGTGTCGGCGGCGCTGGGTCCCTGGACGAGCAGGTTCCGTATCTGCGCATCGCTGTGGACCAGCTGGTGGGTGAACGAAGCCAGATCGCGCGTGAACGAACGGATGTCGGATGCCGCGGCATTACCCGTGGTGAGCAGTGGTTCCGCGTCGTTGATCAGGGTCATGGTCGGTCCGAGATCAGCCTGTGCCAAATGGATCAGGGCCGCGGACGACTCGATCAGACCCGACAGGGCCGGCCCGGTGCCGTCGAGTGCGGTGGCGGTTTCGTCGACTGCCTTGTTCAGACTGTCGGTGTGGATGTTCGTGAGCAGGGTTTGCAGGTTGTCGAGGACTTGGCCGGTTGGCGCGGGCACCGACGTCTTGGCCCGCGGTATTCGGGAGCCGTCGTGAAGGTAGGGCCCGTTGCTGTCGGCCGGTATCAGATCGACGTACTGTTCGCCGACCGCTGACATGCTCTTGATCGCGGCGATGGCGGTTGCGGGAATCCTGTTGTCGGACTTGATCTGCAGTTGCGCCTCGGCTGCGTTGTCGCGCAAACCGATACCCGAGACGCGACCGACTTCGGAGCCGCGATAGGTGACCAGGGCGTTGGTGTACAGCCCGCTGGAATCACTGAATTCAACTGTGACCGTGTAGGTTCCGAAGCCGGTCAGACGCTGGATATCGACGTATTGAATGAGCCCGTAGACCAGGCTCACGATCGCCAGCACCGAGAAGACGATGAGCTGGCCTTTGATCAGACGTGATTTCATCAACGGCCTCCGGCGGCGGGCTGGGTCGGCGCGGTCAGTGGATCGACCGCGCGATCGGGTCCCGAGGGCAGCAGGTCCGGGAAGGGGATGCTGCCGATGACCTTGTTCTGGATGGCCTCGGCGCTCAGATCCAAGGTCAGAAACAAATTGAGATAGTCGCCGCGAATGCCGTCGACGGCCGTGACGGGAAAAGGCACGCTGAGCGCCACCAGCAGGGATTCGGGCAGATCTTTGCCCGAGGCGGCGAGCTGGTTGAGAACCGGCTGCAGATTGGTCAGGTCGGCGGTGAGGTTTTCCTTGCTGCCGCGCAGGATCTGTGCAGCCTGAGCACCGAAGCGGCCGACGCTGTCGAGCATGGTGGTCAACTGTCGGCGTTGTTCGTCGAGGATGCGGATCGCGGGCTGGATCTGTTCGATGCCATTGCCGAGGGCGATGTTCTGGTCGGCCAGCGCTTGGGCCAGCGTGCCGAGGCTGTCGATGGCGCGAACGATGTCGGCGCGTTGGCTGTCCAGGCCTCCGACGAAAGTCTGGATACGGCCGATCGCGCTGTTGACAACGTCTTCGCGCCCCCCGACGGCCTGATTGAGCTCGCTCATGATGGTGCGCACCTGCTGCAGGCCACTGCCATTGAGTAGCAGCGAGAGCGCGGCGAGCACCTCCTCGGTCGCCGGGTATTCCGAGCTCGCCGACAACGCGATGGTGTCCCCGCCGCGCAGTCGGCCGCTCGCGGGCGTGTTCTTCGGAGTGGTCAGTTCCAGATACTGCGCACCGAGCACGCTGGTCTGCGCGAGCTGGGCGATCGTGTTCTTCGGCAGCGACACGGCATTGTCGATTTCCAGTGTCGCGATGGCGATGTAGTTGTGTACCTCGATCCGACGCAGGACGCCGACAGTGACGTTGTCGGCCTTGACGATCGAGTTGCCGACAAGATTCTGCGCGTCCCTCAGCTCGACGTGCAAGGTGTAGCTGCCATGATTAATTGCGTTGTCCGGCAACGGAATAGAGTTGGGACCGTCCATCCGGCAACCGGCCGCCAGGGCGCATGCGAGCAGAACGGTGGTGAGTGCGGTGATACGGCGGGCCCGGTTCATCGACCGACCCCCAATCCGGGAATGAGCAACTCCGGCAACGCCAGCGGTGGTGGGCTCGACGGTTTGGGCTGGGCGGCGCGCAGTGCGGAGGCGAACAGGTCGCCGAAGTTCTGATTGGCGCGCGAGCATTCTTCCTGGGGCGCGTTGACGGTGGTCAGCAGTCCGCAGATGAACGACATCGGATCCGGGAAGTCGGCGACGCTGACCGCGGCGGTCAGTGTGCGCGACCGTGGGTCGTAGATGTTGTATAGATCGCCCAATGCGGTTGGGGCGACGTGCAGGATTTGCGCGAGGTCATCCTGGCGGTCGACCAGCAGGCGCGAAATTCGAGTCAATGCGCCCACGTCGCGAGCCAGCGCGGCGTGATTGTCGTTCACAAAGGTGCGGATCTCCGGCAGCATCGCCTGCAGGGCCTGGACGGCGGCGTCGAGTTGGGTGCGGTTATCGTCGAGCAACCGTGACAAGCCCGCCAGTTGGCCGGTGAACTGGGTGATCTGCCGCTCGCCGGCGGCCAGGGCCGATACCAGCGTTTGCAGGTTGCGCACAGTGGTGAACAGATCGGGTCCGCCTTGCGCGAGGGTCTGCACGGCGGCCGACAGGTTGGTCAATGTTTGTTTCAGGGTGGCGCCGTTCCCGGACAGCGTGGCGGAGGCGGCATTGGCCAGTCGGCTCAATGACCCGTCTCGACCCTGCTGCGGTCCGATTTCGGTGGCGAGTTCATCGAGTTGCTTTTTGACCTGGTCGTATTCGACCGGTACCGCGGTTCTTTCCAGCGGGATCTCCGCGCCCTCGGCGAGCGTGGACTGTGTGCCGGAATCCGTCGTCAGCTGTACATAACGCCCCGAAACGAGGGTCGGTGCCACGATCACCGCGCGGGTGTCGGTGGGCACGAAAGTGGCTGCGTCATAGGACATTCTGACGCGGACCCGGTCGCCGATCGGTTCGATGCCGTCGACGTTGCCGATCTGTACCCCTCGGACCGTCACCGGGTCGCCGGTATAGAGGCCGGTGCTGTTGGTGAAATATGCGGTGACGTGGTGGGTGTTGCCTCGCCCGATGATCGCGACAGCGGCGGTGACCACGGTGGCCGCGGCAACGCCGACGGCTAGGACGCGGCCCGGCAACGGTATTCGCCGGAGCGTGGTCGAAATGGTTGTGCGCATTTACTTTCCGCCTCCGATGCTGCCCGGCGCCTGTCCGCGCAAGTTGGCCGGTGTGATGTTCTGCAGCAGGACGTTGAAGAACGGTCCGCTGCCGACCACCTCTCCCAGCTGCGTGATGAACGGCCGCAGGCCGGTGATCGCGTCGTTGATATTGGCGTAGTTCTGGTTCAGCACCCCCAGGGTCTTGTCCAGCTCGGCGAGCATCGGCGGCGTGCCGGCGGTGTTCTCCGTTGTCAGGGCCCGCAGCTGGTTGCTGACATTGCGGACGTCGACCAACAGGGCGCGGAGGGTGTCGGCCCGGTCGTTGAGCGCGGCGAACAACGTTCCACCGTCGCTGATGAGTGCGGTGATCTTCTGGTCGCGCTCAGCGAGCAGACCCGACACCGCACTGGTGTTGCCGAGCAGGTCCTGCACGGCCTGGTCGCGGGAGGCGACCGTAGCTGAAGCCCGGGAGATTCCGTCCAGCGAGGACTTCAGGTTCGGTGGGAGCGCCTCCATGACCGAGGAGAGGCTGTCGAGCGCGTCGGACAGTTTCTTCTTGTCGGTACCCGCGACCTTGTCGGTGAGTTGGGACAGTGAATCGGTGATGTCGAATCCCGACGTGGTCCGCGACACCGGAATCGTCTTGCCGAGGCTGCCCGCGCCGTCGGGATGCAATTCGACGAAGCGACGTCCGAGTACGGTCTCGACCTTGATCGCGGCGCTGCTTCGGTCGCCGAGATGACGTCCACGGGTGTCGACCTTCAACGCGACATCGACGTGATCACCGGACAGGCGGATGGCATCGACCTTGCCTACCGTGATGCCGCTGATCTGCACGGTATCTCCCGGTTGCAGTCCGCTGGCATCGGTGAATTGCGCTGTATAGGTTGTCATTCCGGGCCAGCCCGGAATCTTGTCGTAGTTGAAAACCAGCACGAGTAGCGCCGCGATGATCGCCGTGCCGATCCAGCCCATGCGGGCCGGGTCCCGATCGAAGAAGGACTTCACTGTCACTTGCACCTTTCGGCCGGCACGGTGAACATCGGCGTGGTCGCGTAACCGCCGCCGATCGACGGGTATCGAATCGCCAAACCGCACAGGAAGAAGTTCACGAAGCTGCCGTAACCACTGGCCCGGGCGCCGCGTCGGTAGACCTCTGGCAGTTTCGCCAGCACGAGTTGCAGGGTGTCGGTGCTAGCATTGAGATCCGCTGCGGTGCGTTGCAGTCCGTCGATATCGGCGGCGATGGCGGGCCGGTTGTCGCTCAGTATCGCTGTGGTCTGCGCCGAGACGTCGTCTATGCGCTGCAGCGCGTCGGTCAGGGTACCGCGATCGCTGTTCAGCCCGGTGACCAGTTCCTGCAATCCGTCGACAAGTCCGCCGAATTGCTTGTCGCGGCCGGTGATCGTCTTCAGCACGAGGTTGAGGTTGTCGATCAGCCTGCCGATGACCTCGTCTCGGTCGGCGACCGAACTACCCAGTGCGCCAAGCTGTTCGACGATGGACGCGACGCTCTGCTCGCGCCCGTTCAGCACCTCCACCAGCGAGCCCGCGAGCTTGTTGGTTTCGTCGGGATCTAGCCCCTGCAGCAGGGGACGGAAACCGTTGACGAGCGCGTCGAGGTCCAACGCGGGGTGGGTCCGGGTCTGCGGAATCGTGTCGCCGGCAGGCAGGATTCCGGACGAGTCCGGTTGCACGGTGAGTTCGAGATAGCGGTCGCCGATGAGGTTCTTGTATTTGATTGCCGCCGTTGCCGAACGCAGGATGTCGACCGTGTCCTCGACGGTGAAGTCGACGCTGGTCAGGCCGTCGGCCGCGAAGTCGACACTGTCGACCTTGCCGACGACGACGCCCGCAACCTTCACCTCTTCACCCGGCTTGATTCCAGATGCGTTGGTGAACAAGGCGTGGTAGCCGCGCTGGCTGCCGAATCGCAGATCACCGACGACGACGAACAGCGCCGCGGTGATGAGCGAGGTGACGGTCAGGAAGGCCAGCAATTTCAGACCGTCCCGGCGGGCGCTCATCGGGTGAGTCCGTAGATCAGAGCGGCGAACGGGTTGCCGAGCACGTCGAGCGGCTCACGGACCGGACGATAAGCATGGGAGCCATCACCGAAGTCGATGTGTCCCGGGGCGGGGCCGCCGGAGCCATTCGCATAGGGGTAGCAGGTCGGCGCCCCTGCGGCGCCGTTGACCGGAACGTCGTCGGGATAGGCGTAGGGCGGGTTGCCCAGCAGCAGGGTTCCGACGATATTGAGTCCCGGTCGGCCGCCCAGCGCCCGCTCCAGAACCCGGCGAGACTTGTTCAGACTGGCGAAGAAGCACGGAAGGCTCGGTGCCTGGTCGGCCAGTAGCCGCGTCGTCGGTTCCAGGGCGTCGAGAGCGCTGATCAAAGGGGTACCTGCCTTGTCCACAAGGGCGGATCCGGCGTTTCCGAAACCGGTGAAGCTGAGCAGAAAGGCGCTCAGATGCGTTTGCTCGTCCACGACGGTCCGGCTGGTCGTGGACAGGTTCGTCACCATCGCCATCAGGTCCGGAGTCGCGGCCGCCAAGGTGTCGAGATTGTCGGCCAGCAGTGGGATATCGCGTTGCAGGGTGGGGATGGCGTTGTTGAACTGACCCAGGTATCGATCCAGATCCGCGAGCAGGTCACCGGCCCGTTTGCCGTGGCTGTCCAGTGCGGTGGCGGCGGCGGTCAGGGTGGAGTTGACCTTTTGCGGGTCAACAACTTTCAAGATCGCGAGCAGGGTGTTGAGGGTGTCGTTGATTTCTACCGTGACGGTGGCCGAATCGATCACCGTTCCCTCGCTCAGTTGCGTCGGCGCAGGCTGTTGCGGCCAGATCAACGACACGAATTTGCGTCCGAACAGGGTGGTCGGTTCGAGGTGGGCGCCGACGTTGCTGGGGATCTTGCCGGCCTGTTCGGGGGTCAGGTCCAGCGTCAACACCGCGCGATCGTCGGCCAGCCGCACGGTTGCGACCCGCCCGACGACGACGCCGTCGACCTTGACATCGGATCCTTCGGCCATCAGCAGCCCTGCGCGGTCGGCGTGCACGTAGACATGGACCGAGCGGGTGAAGCTGCCCTTATAGGAGGCGAGGGCTCCCACCACGGCGAGGATGGTCAGGGCGATGGCGGCGACACCGAAAACGAGTGCCGTGCGGCGGTTGGTTGTCGTGATCATCCCGACACCCGCACGGTCGAGTGGACGCCGCCGTAGATCGCGATGCCGACGAGCAGGTCGATCATCATGATGGCGATCAACGAGGTGCGCACGGCGCGGCCGACCGCGGTGCCCACTCCGGCCGGACCCCCGGTGGCGTTGTATCCGTGGTAGCAATGCACGCACATCACGACCGCGGCCATGACCGCGACCTTCAGCAGCGACCACAGCACGTCGCCGGGAACCAGGAACAGGTTGAAGTAGTGGTGGTATGTGCCTGAAGACTGGTTCGAAAGGAAGACGCTGACGAACTCGGTGGATGCGTACCCCATGAACAGCGCGATCGCATACAAGGGGCCGACAGCGATGAGCCCGGCCAGGATCCTGGTGGTGACCAGGTAGGGCAGCGCGGGTATCGACATCACTTCCAGCGCGTCGATCTCCTCACTGACCCGCATGGCACCGAGCTGAGCCGTGAATCCCGCACCCACGGTGGCGGTCAGCGCGACGCCCGCGATGACGGGTATCGCCTCCCGGGTGTTGAAGAACGCCGAGATGAACCCGGACATCGCCTCGACCCCGACCCTGCCCAGCGAGCTGGTGCCCTGCTGGCCCACTTCGTAACCCGCTGCGGCAGTGAGGAATCCGACGATCACGACGGTCCCGCCGATCACCGCCAGCGCACCCGTACCGAGGCTGACCTCGGCGATCAAACGCAACACCTCGGATCGATACCGTTTGAGCACCCGAGGGGCAGCGGCAACACCGGTGAGGTGGAAAGCGATTTGGTTTCCGACATCGGCAACACGGTTGGCGGGCGCGGCGGCGGTCTTCGCCGCGGTGCGTGCCCAGGACTTGCGGCTCAGGGATTCCGAGATGTCGTAGGACGTTGAGGATTTCATCGAACGCTCCGGTCAGTGCAGCGAAAGGGTCGTGATGATGGCATTGGCGAAGAAGAGCAGGACGAAGCTGAAGACGACGGTCTGATTGACCGCGTCGCCGACACCTTTCGGCCCGCCCTTGACGTTCAGACCGAGATGGCAGGCGACCAGCCCGGCGAGCAGCCCGAATACGGTGGCTTTGAGCTCGCTGACCAGCAGGTCCGGTATTCCGGTGAGGATCGGGATCGCGGTGATGAACTGCCCCGGTGTCGCCCCCTGCAGGTACACGGCGTACAGATAGCCGCCGGTCAGACCCACCGCGGTGACCAGACCGTTGAGGAACAGGGCGACCACGGTGGACGCGAGGACGCGCGGAACGACCAGTCGCTGAATGGGATTGATGCCGAGCACCCGCATCGCGTCGATCTCCTCGCGGATGGTCCGCGACCCCAGGTCGGCACAAATCGCGGTCGCTCCGGTTCCGGCGACGGCGAGAACGGTGACGATCGGGCCGATCTCGCGGACCACCGCGACGCCGGCGCCGGCGCCGGACAGGTCGATGGCGCCGATCTCGTTGAGCAGCACGTTGATCTGGAACACCACCATGACGCAGAACGGGATGGCCATCAGCAGTGTTGGCACGATCGAGACGCTCGCGATGAACCACGCCTGGGATACGAATTCCCGCAGTTGGAACGGCCGACGGGGCATATAGCGGAATGTCTCGAGCGCCGTCGCGTAGAACGCCCCGAGCACGCGTGGCGCTCCCCGAGCGCCCGCCACCGCTGCTGCCGTCAGCTTGGACAGCTGAGGTTCCGTTGCCGACATCGCGCTCCATTCCTGACCTCGGGCTCTCGCGCGCGATCGGACACAACACACATAGATGTCCGGAAATGTCACGCGAAGGGAAATGAACCCGGCATCGCCGTGTGGACCTCCTCGGCGAGCAGAAGTCCCTCGTTATCACGGGGGCAAGCTGCCGAAAGCGCCACGGTTGTGGTGATCCGCACCACTTCGATCAGCAGGTGTGATCCGGATCGTTCCGAACGATAGCGATGAATATGACAATTCGCAATACAGGTAGGCGCAAACTGTAAACAGAAATACCAGATGTTCTAATTTTGTCGCGAGGTGACGACACCTGAACCGACGACACGGGAGACCCAGGCTCCAGGGGTCACAGCTTGTGCGGGATGCCCGACTCCAACTACACCGTGATGACGGGCGCCGACGTCCGCCCGAAAATCCCGGCTACCACTGCCGCTATCTGCCCGACCGCGCGTTCTACCGCGCCGAGCGGCTGAAACATGTGACTGAGGGTCATGCGGACGACGACTTCGACCATCGACCCGAGGTCTTCATCATTGATCGCTGGTAGTCCGTACTGCCTGCGAACGACATCGGTGAGCGCTTCGAGCACCCGGACGAGAACCGGCTCAGGCTCGGTCACCACCACCGGAAGCAGTGCCGTGTCACCAGCTTGGCGACCCGACAGAATGGCCTTGATCAGGGTATTCTCCGCGGCATTGCGCAGCGCGTAGGCGCTGGCCGCAGCCAGACCCGAGACAGGGTCGGCAGGATACCCGGTCAGGGTTTCCGCAACACCCTTCATGAAAATGTCGACCTCGCGCATGACGATGCCCTGAGCCAGGGCGTCCTTGGAGCCGAGCTCCTTGTAGAGAACCGGCCGGCTGATGCCGATCTCCCTGGCCACGCGGGACATGCTCACCGCGCCCCAGCCTTCGGTACAGACGAGCTGCCGAGCCGTCTCCAGTGCACGTTCACGCATAACGTGACGCACTTCGGAGCGAAACTTCGACGCTTCAGTCACGTCGCAATCGTATCCCAGCGAACACCCGTTCGTACTCATCGTTGACAGTTGTACTCAAACTGTATTCAATATTGTCAATCCTTCATACTCTGCAAACACTCCGTCAGAGCCGTGACACACCGCTTCGGTCCATCCCCGCCGCCACCCGCCGGGTCATTCGGAGATTTCCACGAGGAGGAAAACGATGAGGACATCTCAACCCGGCGAGCCGGGGAACACACCGGCTCCCCCGCACTGGCGTGACCGCAAGCGCTACTTGTGGCTGTTCGGGCTGCTGCGCGAGGCCGGAGCCGACCGAGCGTGAGATCGCGTAGCTTGTCCACGGAAGTCGACGATGAGATTCGGTCCCGCGGACCCAGGCGGGTGTCGCACACGGTTCGCCGACAGCAACTTCTCGACGCAGCCACCGAGGTGTTCGTGCGGCGCGGCTATCACGCGGCGGCCATGGACGAGATCGCAGGTCGGCTCGGATTCAGCAAACCCACTGTGTACCGGCATTTTTCGAGCAAGCTCGAGCTGTATCTGGCCGTGCTGCAGAACTGCATCGACGCACTGGTCTCCGGCGTGCGCCAAGCGCTGCGTTCCACCACCGACAACCACCGCCGGGTGCGCGCCGCGGTGCGGGCGCACTTCGATTTCGTCGATCTCGAGACGCAGGGCTATCGGTTGATCTTCGATGGGGACCTAACCAATGAACCACAGGTGCAGCGCCGAGTCGAGAAGGCTGTCGAAGCATGCGTGGACGCGGTGTTCGATCTGGTTGCCCACGACTCTGGATTGGACCCCTATCCGGCTCGCATCCTGGCCGTGGGTTTGGTGGGCGCCAGCCAGACCGCCGCTCGCCACTGGCTGGAGGCAGACCGGCCGATCCAGAAAGAGGAAGCGGTCGACGCAATCACCGCGCTGTGCTGGGGCGGACTGTCCCGAGTGCCGCTGACGCACAGCAGAAGCGCCATCCCAGCCCCGCCTCGATCAGACATCATCGCTGCCGACTCGGAAGGATCCACCCGATGAGCACGACGACCACCACGACCGCGGATGCGGCGATCGCAGCCTTGGGGCACGGTGAAATAACTTGGAGTCGAACCGGTTTGCTGCAATGGAGGCAACTTCCGGAACAACCACCAGCTGCGTATTCTAGTGCCCATGAACACGAGCCTCGGGCTCGTGAACCGGACTTTCGTGTGCGAGTCCTAGGCTTTCCGCATGACGCGAAGCCCAGAATCCAGAGCTCCCGGCCGACCTGCGTCGGCCAGCCGCGAAGATGTGCTGTCGGCCGCCATCGAGGTCTTCCTCTCTGGTAAGCGCCTGGATGTGAACGCTATTGCGGCGAAACTGGGCGTGGGTCGGGCAAGCATCTACCGCTGGTTCGGTTCTCGCGACGGGCTGCTCGCCGCAGCGATCGCTCGTCAACTAGAGCGAATGATGTCCCTGATTCAACTGCACTGCACCACGACCGGAGGCGAGCGACTCGAGCAGATCCTCGACCGCGCCGTCGACCTGCTCGTCGAAGACAACTCCTTGCGAGCCTATTTCGACAACGAATCCACCGCTGCCTTGCGTCTAGTCACCCGAAGCGACGGGCCGGTTCATAAGGCTGCAGTAGCGGCTGTGGAGCAGCTCCTCGAGCAGGCCGAGAACGAGGGCTACCACCCACCTATCGACCGCGATACTCTCGCCTATGCGGTTGTCCGATTGTGGGAGGCTTTCCTCTATAACGACGCGGTAGCCGGATTTCGAGGCGATGCGGAGCGCCTGCGCCAAGTCCACACCGCACTCTTGCGCACAGAGGGCAGCGGGCGTCGTTACCAACAACGGTGACCCGAGCCAAGCCGACGCCGTCCAGCCAGACGATCGCCCCCCACCAGAGATCCGCTGCTGGGATGACCTCCGAATCATCCGGATCGACACCCTCGTCGAGGAGTGTGCGGCGCTCACTGTCATCGAAATCCATATCCCCGCTTGGACTCACGAGTATCGACCACAGATCCCGACTCGTTCAATCCTTGGCCGCACCCGAGCCCAGGCGATCAGCGAGAGCAAACAGCTACTCGTTGACCGGTGGAGGTAGGGGCAATCCATCCAGAAGCACGCCCGGAGTTGTCTGAAGTCCGTCGGCGAACCGCAGGATATTCTCCAGTCGAGGACTGCGCCGCCCGCGTTCAATCTGTCCCAGATAAGTCCAATGAACACCGCATGCGTGCGCAGCGGTTTCTGGGCTCCACCCCAGCTCCGTCCAGCGGGCACGGACACGCGCCCCGAATGCAGCACCGGCCGGAGTAGCTGAACGATCGCCAAGGCCAGACATTTCGACTCAAGCCCATACGTCCAGCGCACAATGATCCAGAGCGGCAACGTCTCATTTGCTTCCATTTGATGCATGAACGTCGTACTATCCAGATCCGATCGCTCTGTGCGACCTTCTTCACCGGACCGACCGACAAGTCCGCGCAAGCCAGTGCGGCGGGACGGTCGCCCGGACCAGCCCTGCCTCGCGTGGCCTACCACTCACACGAGATCGGAGCTTGAGCGTTGTCCACAGTGATCCTGAAAGGGCGCAGGTCAGGAATCGACCCCTGCGCCGAGGCATGGCTCGCCACTACCCCACTCGCCGGGGACACGGATGCTGCGATCCGCCTGTCGCGCGCGATTGCTCCAGCACTGCACGGTTTCCCCCAGCGGGAGCCCGTCGATTTGGCCCGCCATTGCAACGTCGAAACCGAATGGATCATCGAACTGCTGCAAGCAGGTCAGGTTCCCACCGTGGAAGCGCTGAAATCCGCCCACGCCAATCCCCCTGGGATGAACAGCGGCGAATGCCTGCGAGAACGCCGCGCCGAGTCCAAGCATCTGCAATCGATCGTCGCCGGCGACGCCGATACGCTCGGAGAAATGCTGGCTGGCGAGATCGCGGGCTATTGGGCAGCCTGCGGCACCGGTCCGACATGGCATGAACTCTGGAACAGCGGCCCCTCGATCGACTGGTGGCTGTTCTCGCTGGGCGATCTGCCTGATCAGCGGCTGGCCAGGAACCTCACCTTCGCACTACTCGACAAGCTGGGCTGGATCGCCTCGAACTCGAGTCCGCGGTCGCTGTGCGTGGGCCGGCGCTTCCACACCCGCTTCCACGGAGACCATGTCTCGCAGGCGAAGCCGAGCACCGTCGGCTTTCTCGTAGCCCGATCCATCGGCATCTACCGGCGGACGCACGGCGGCGCAAGTCCCGACTGGGCCGATATCGCAGCGACACAAACCGACGCGAAGGGGATACCGCTATTTCTCAACGCCCTCGATGGACAGGCTCAGCAACGATGGCTGGAAACCCAGGGATGGATCTGCTTGGTAGACAACCAGCTTCGCCGCGGTGAGCGGGCCAAGGCAGAAACCCATCGCCGCTCCGAGCTCAAGAGGGCCACTGCGGCGCTCAATGCTGCGTAGCAGCCTGACCATTGGTGCCCTGTCGGATCAGGATCTCCCCCTAGGGAGGGACTGATCCGACATAGACCAGTAGCGGCTCCGCATCGACAGCACCATCGGCTGACGAGAGCCGTCAGGAAGAACTTCCTGGGATTGCCCATCCCTACCAACGGGCGCGTCGACGAGCTCAGCAGAACAAACGAGACTCGCTCCCAGCCAACTGGTCTCGGTGTTGATCGCTGACGTGCTCGCAGACCGAGCTTCCCAGAACAAGGACACCTCGGATCGCACAGACTGAGTGGCGTATTCGGACAGGCCACGAGATTGTATGAAGTCCAGTCCGAGGATCTCCTGCGATCAGCAGACGTAGGGGTGCACCGTATCGGCTGGGAGTAGTTTTCGGTTGTGCCCTCCACAACGACAGCAGTCCGATACCGCTCAGGTGACAGCCAGGCCAACGCACGCTTGCGCCTAGCGCTGCTGCTGGCATGGAAGGGGTGTTGCTACTGGTGCGGCAAGCCGCGGGACTTCAACGAAGTCGACGTCGACCACATCATTCCACGGTCTGCTTCGCCCAAAGACCGCGATCGGTTGGTGGAGGATTTGCTAGGCAAGGAGGCAGTCACCGCCGGGTATGACATCGACGCCCCAGCGAACCTCGGTCCCATCTGCTCGCGCCCATGCAACATCGAGAAGAGCAACTCACTCAATCGGTCAAACCGCTTCACAAGATTTTTGACGATGGCGCGTGAGAAGGCTGCCGATGTCGTCGCTACCGTCGCATCATTCGAATCTTCCGCTCGTGTTGTGAAAGCGCTGTTAGCGGTCACAACCGCGGATCTCGATGACGGCCGGACCCGCGCCGCGCTCGCGACGTTCGCCCCGCTGATCGACGCCCGTTTGGGGGCCCTGGACTACGTCACCACGGAGGATCTCTGGGACCCCAGTACCGACGACGAGGAACCCATGGTCCTGGTGTTGGACCAGGAAAGCCGACGGGTAAGAGACAGCTTCGAAGTGCTGACCGGACTGGCCTTCGACCAAGAGGTTCTGGAGCCATTAGATGCGGTGCGAGCCGCCGTAACCGATCGACTGCGCGATGATATCGCCGACCAGGTCGAAGCCGAAGGCCATGTCGCGCCCGATGTGTCGACGCCGAGCGGACGGCTGAGGATAGAGATATACGCTCTCCGCTACCTGGTTGACGAAGAGTCGTTCCGGATATCAGGCTCGTATACCGCCAGCATGTCCGCCGAAGCTGCTGTCACCGAAGCCCACGGCGACGGGCTCGACTATCTGCAACGCGAAGCGCATGACAGCGGCCGGTTCGCGGTGCGGTTCTGGTGCGAGAACACCCGGATCGTCACGGATTTCGTGGACCTAGACGGCCGCACCGACTCCTCGCCGCAACTACAGCGTTGAGCGATGAGGCCAATGCGATTGTCCGTTGCGGATTTCGGCGAAGAGGCGAAGAGGCGAAGAACAGTCGCAGTGGCTGGCGGCTTCTCGACCTCCCCACCCTTCGACTCGGCCTAGCCACCTGCCTTGGCCGAGAGCTTCAGTCAGGAGAGTAAGCCCCTAACGGTCCCATGGCTACACTGCTGACAGCGAAGGTGGCGTCGAAGGGGCTCGGATGGTTCCACGAAACATGCAGGGCAAAATGATGAAGCTGCGCCGTGTAGCTGACGACGGTACAGCGACCGCGTTCGATATCGAGGCGATGGACCTCGGCCCCCAGCATGGAATCACGTTTAGAGTCGATGCTGACGTCGAAGACGGTGACGAGGTGACGGACACGCTGCCGAATGGCAAAACGAAGACAATGCGGCTGCGTGAAGTCCACGTACTCCAAAGCCCTCTCGGCAGCAGCACACTCGATCACACCGGTGCGAAGTACGACGTGATCTCAGGTAGATCCACTCTCGGTCACGCATCGGCCGAATCCGCGGCGGAGACGCTCCGAATCCTGATGCTGGGCGCCTCACCCAGGGGAGACCTGCGGATCACACGCGAACACACGCGGATCCGTAAGGCTGTGGAAGCCGCTTTGCACCGTGACCGCGTTCAATTCGATGTTCGGCTGTCCGCAACGGCTGCCGACCTTCAGGAAGGGATCGCAAAGTTCCGCCCACATGTCGTGCACTTCGCCGGCCACGGTAACGACAAGCTGATCGCGCTCGAACGAGACCTGGACGAGCATCATGAGGGCGTTGTGGTCACCGAGCGTGCATTGGCGGCGGCATGTGCGGCCACCGACGAGCCACCGAAACTGGTGGTGCTCAACGCCTGTTACTCGGCCGAGACGGCAGAGGCACTCGTCGAGCACTTCGCGCCATTGGCAATAGGTATGCGCGGTAGCGTGGCTGACGTGGACGCGCTGGTATTCGCGACCAGCTTCTATTCGTCGGTGGCGAACGGCCACTCGGTGTGGGCTGCGTTCTCGGCCGGACGAGCGGGTGTGGAGTTGAAAGACGGGGATCATGAAGCGCCCTGCCTGGCGGTCGCGGACGGTGTCGAGCCTAAGTCTGTGAAACTCGTCGCCGCGCCGACGCAGTAGCTACTGGACGTATCTTTCACCTCGGGTCCACGGTCCGATCGAAGGCTTTCCGCCGATCCAGTTGTGCGGATGGCTGAGATCTCATGCGACCGAGGCAATGTAGGCCGTCGAGCAACTGGTAGATGGCAGAGCCTTGGCCGCCAATCGTGGCGGGATGCGTACGAATCGGCTCACACCTCCGGTCGAGGCGATGGCGGGCGACAGTGAACGGAGCGCCGCCTACATGGCGAGGGTCATCGTCGCGAGACCCAGGGTGGTCAGTGACCGCGGCATCGCGCTGAATGACCCGAGCAGGGCTGCGGCGCCCCATGGCAGTCGGCTTCGCCATGGCGACTACGGGGGCGGCCACCCTGCGCCGGCAATCTGTTGGTCGCGGCCGCCGCGCGACGGGCCCGAGCCTTCACCGCACCGTCACGTGACAAGCCGCGGGCCCGGCATCGAGATCGCCGACCGAGGTGGGATTCCCGCCAACGTCGCAAGATCCACGTTCCTGGCCGGCCGGACCTCACTGGCTCGGCGTTACTGGGGAAGTGCCTGGCGATCTGCCTGCCGGTGCGAATAGTGTCTCCAGCCCGGCATTTCGAATCTGTCGTTTGGAGGCTGGTCGGGGACCGCCGGGCTGGGAGGATTCGAGAGGGGATGGGATTGCGACGGCCGCGAAATTGCTGTCCGGGCAACTAGTTCCGATGAGCTGGCAGGTCCTGGGCTTCAGGTTGGACAGACCCACCGACCTCGCGGTTAGCGACGAATACGAGTTCTGCATCGTCCACGATCTCGACATCCACCTCGATGGGCAGCACACGATCGGCCATTTACGCCGCCGTCCTACAAGGCAGGATCACCGCGATCACCGACAGCTACGCTGAGATCGAGCCCATCGATCCATGCGGCGTGCTCGGCTTATTCACCGGCACCGACGTCACCGCGGGTCAAGCGTTCTTCCACGCCAGAAATGTCGGCCACAACGCCGCCTCCTGAAACAGCTCGCCCATGAACTGATCGTGGAACGCCTCGCAGCGCTGCGGTGTGAAGGATCACCACCCATGTCGCCGCGTCCAGATATGTTCACGTCATGACTGAAGATCGGAAAGTCTCGTCGGAAGTGGCTAGCGCAGCGTGGCACGCCCGCTTGACCGAGGCAAAACTGGACATATTCGCCCTTGAGTGGGCCGAACAGACTGCAGACAACCTGGTATCACGCCTCCGTGACCGCAATCCTCCGTAACCATTGCCCGCCAAGAACAGTCGTCAACTCTGCTGGCTGACCGCCACGGCCCCGAGCACCTCCACGCTCTATAGGTCTGTAATCCCCACTGCAGCCCATTCATGGTGTGCCAGCACGCGTTTGGGGTAGACTCCAGCGCGGTTGTAACACTGCTCCACGGGGCCTGCAAGCGACGCCCTGCGGTCAATCGTCACTACCAGGAGATAGATTCTGTTCGCCCAATGCCACCGCAGTCATCGACTGCATCGCGGCGAGGACCATCTCGCCCAACGGTGTCGTCTTCAACTGTCCGTTGCCAGGATTATCGGTGAACAGTGCGCCTCCGACGTCATGTTCGAGGCGACGGATCTGCGTGACGAGATTGCATTTGTGAACTCCCAGCTGCGCCGCGCCGATGCTCAAGGTGGGTAGATTTGCGACCACGACGAATCGCGAAAGACGTTGCCACCCGTATGGACTCTGCAACGCGGTGCGGAGCACTTCAGGTGCAGACTCCGCCAATACCTGCGCCTCCACTGTCGCCCGGTGGCCGAGGGCGCCCGACGCGCGCCGACGAATGCCGTAGCGATCAGCCCAATACACCAGGGAGGCAAGGTCGACACCCGTGTCATTCGAGAGGTCTTTCAACGATCGCTGGCAGTTGATGTACTGATCGTAGAACCAGTCGCGATCCACCCTTGGAGTACGTGGAGTGACATGGGGTCTGCGCGCGATCCCATAATGGTCGGCCAGGCGGGTGACGACCTTCCGACTAATTCCGGTCTGCGCCGCGATAGTAGCCACGCTGTGCCCGCGCTCGAGATAGAGCTCCGTGAGCAGCTGCTCGGGAAGTATCCGCAGAGCTCGGGACCAGACTTCGCCCCGGCGCGCCTGGGGTCGCGGTGCTACCGGATAAACCTCAAGGAGGTACCGCACGATGGGCGGGGTGGTGCTGAGAGTTTGGGTAGCACGGCGAGTTGAGCCTTTGCGTGTTTGACCGGCGGCGCTAACTAGTTGATGCAACCGAGGCACATCGATGGTCGCGGGGTCGGGGCCGGGTAGGTCCAACGCATCCAATATCGCTGGCGTGGGCCGCCAGATCACCGGTTCTTTGACAATGCCGTGCACAGCAAGAAACTCAGTGGCGTATGCGTCGAGCGCGGCGGCGAGTTTGGGGGTCAGATATCGAGGGAACTCGGTGGCCTCGAACCGAAGACGAGTGTCGCCGAAGTCCTCTGGGCGCGCGTCGAACGGAAGACCACTGAGCCGCGCGAACAGGTAATAGCGGACGGTGTCGGCCCGGTTGCCCGATGGACCAGCGGTGCCGGTGTCGCGACAGATCCTCCTCCACACTCGTTCTGGCATGAGCCCGGTGTAGTCGATGCTGCGTCGGCGCTGGTAGTTGATCGGGACCTCGATTTCAGCGAGATGGTCGGCCATCCGGATCAATCCCGATCGAATGTCGGGCCAACGACTATCTCGTTCGAGAGTGCCCACGACATGCCCAACGAGTTGCTCGCCGATAGGGCTGTCGAGCAGCGTGAGGGCTTGAGTCAGCGTCACAGGTGTCCCGACATGCAAGAGTGCGACGGGCAGCGCGGCCCGCAGCCGCCGATAGCTGCAGCCCCTGACGATGAACCGTAACGCCCATTCCTGCCACAGCATCGCCGGCAGACGTGTCACTAGCGGTTGGGCCCTGCATGCCGGTCCCGCCTGTGTCGTACGCAAAGTGGTCTCGCTGGTTCGGTAGCGCAGCTGAGCGAGAGGCGCAAGGTAAGGCCCGAGCGCGGCGAGTTGGGTTCTCGCCAGCACAGGGCTGATGTGGCGTAGTTTGCCCAGGGTTGCGGGATTGATGGCCCTCCCCTCCCGACGACTCAACTCAAGCACCCATCTGAGTCGGTCAGCAGCCTGGGCGCCGCTGCCAGCACCGAGCACATGCAGCGCGCCCACGACACCGACCGCAGCGGTGGCCGCCGCAGCAGGCGTGGCCCACCGCCTCGTGTCAGGGTGTGTACGCCATTTCGGGCGGAATTCCTGTGAATTGCGGTAGGCGGCCAGCAGGGCGGGGTCGGCGACTGTGGCTAGTTCTCTGTCGCGGGCGTCTCGTAGGACTCGGCTGCCAATCTCTCTCATGTCGGCGAGCACGGTGGCGGTAGGTTGCGGATTGCCTGCGTAGAGACCGAAATCCGACGCACCGCAACGGATGATTGCGTCGATTAGCCCTTGGGCGACCAGAACCGGATGGTCAGGTACAAGCATGGTGACAGGCGTGGTGCTCAGGTCGGCACCGCATCGCGTGAGGTGAGGGCCCCCGGGGGTCGCGCTTGCGCAACGTCCTGGTGTCGGCACCGTGTGCCCGGAAAACGCGCGATAGCGTTGATAATTGACGCAATGTGGGCAGACATCGGCGAGCAGACACCGATGTTGTAGGCACGCGAAGGACCAGCCCAACCGCCAGTTCAACTGCCATCGTCCACCAGTATCGCCCAGGCAGCGGGGGCAGAATCGACTGCCGCGTTCCCTGCTCCAGGGAAAACGGCGGTCGACACGACGGTCGGGCAGGAGGCGGACCGCGACACCGTTGAAACGCCTCAATGTCATCGCGTGGATCGCGTTGATGTCCAGGCTGGTCGCAACTGCTAGCGCTGCGGCTTCCACATCGGTCAATTCGACTACGTTCTGCCGTTTGCGGGCATAGTCGGAGCTCAGCCCGGTTGCAGACAATAGCGCCGCCCAGTCTGTGCGGGTTCGTGCGGCGATCGCCTCAAGCCAGGAATCCAGGGCCTCGCCGTCGTGGGGTGCCACCCGGATCGGCAGCGTGCGCGAGTCCATCGTTACAACCCGCGGTGACGTCGCGTCGGCTTCCTGCCAGGTTTGCTGGTGAGGCGACCGGATGCGAATGCCTGCATCATCTCCTTGAAGGCGGATTCGGCGGCGCCGTCGATCTTCACCTTGTCCAGCAGCTTCTCATCGAGGCATTCGACGCCTTGCCGGATCGCGCGTTGACAGCCGCGGTTGATCACAGTGATCAGCGAGCCGATGATGCCGGTGCTTCGTGCGAACAGATAGTCCGACAACACGTCGGCGAGCATACCGGGGTACTTGTTGGCCAGCACGAGCCGTTGTTCGATGGCCAACAACGTGTTTCGCCAATCGTAGCGGGCTTCCTCGGTGTCGATGGTGAAGGTCCGCATCGTCAACGGAGTAGTGCGGCGACCGCTTTGCCCCAGCACGAGATCGGCGTATGACGACCCCTCGGAGAACAATCCCCGCGCACCCAGATCCATGCCGATGAACAGCAGGGTGACCGGGAACTCGTTTGCGATGTACTTGAAATGGTTGCTGACCTCGACACTGGCCTTCTCGTTCATCTTCAAGAAGTGCAGGTCATCGACGATGATCAGTTTCGTCTCGCAGGCCAGCACGCAATCGAGAGCGCGATCAGCGAAATCACCGGCCGACCCGCGTTCGGAGCCTGGATGGCCGTAGAACCTCAGCATGGCGCGGTTGAAGTCACGGATTCCGGTGTTGCCGGTCAACCCAACCCGGCACACCGGCCACCGTTCATGCCCGTCGTCGGTGAATGCCCCGTACTCCAGAACGATGTCTTGATGGAGCTTCTTGGCGTAGGCCAGCGCAGCCGTCGTCTTCCCCTGACCTGGCCCGGCATCGACACCGATCGCGCCTTTGGCTTTGTCGCCGTCCTGCTGGTTGCTGCCGAGGATGTCGGCCAGATCCTCGTGGAGTTCTTCCAGCATCGGAGTTCGCAACGGCCCGAGGTTCGCGTGCCACACCGCCCTCTTGCGGTTATGAGCGGCCAGATCGCGCGGCTCGAGCGCAGCGAGCTGCTTGATACTCAGCATCTCCGGTTGTTGTCGCGGTGCTGCGTACACGTGATGGTGCCAGCCCTCTTTGCGTGCGAGAGTCAGGTTGTCCAGGCGCGCTGTGTCGCCGGCCGGCCCGGCCGGTATCCGCTTGCTCATACGTCCTCCACTGCGTCGGCGTAGAAGTCGTCGAGATCGTCGTCGGGGAACTCGTACAGATCGTCGTCGTCGATGGTGTCGGTGTCACCGCCTTCGGGTGCACTGTCGTCGTCTCCAGCATTGGGTGGCGTCGTGCTCGCACGATTGGCGTCGATGACGGTGGCGACCGAGAGAGTCTGGCCTGAGGGAATCTGGCTGGCATCGGGGTCTGGCACCGCGGTGGTCATTTCGAGCAGCGCTGCCTGGTTGCGGGCCAACCTCAAGGCCATCCGCCGCTCTGCGCGGCTCTGGCCAAGACCGAGATTCCAGCGTTCGAAAAGGTCAGCGGCGGCGAGTTTGTCGTTGGGGTAGGTGTATTTCGCTGCGGCGAGCCGCCGGGCAAAGGCCATCGCGTCCACGCTCATCGGCATGTTCAGCGACGCGGCGTGTTCCCACACCAGCGTCACCCAACGCCCCCTTCGGTCTTTGGTGTAAATGCGGGTGATGTCGTCGGGATTGACGTGAATCGCGATGCCGCGGCAGCGTTTCCCCTGGTTCCACATCACTCGCTGCTCGCAGTCGGCCAACGTCGGCGCGGACTCGTCACGTTCGGCTTCTGGTAGGTCGCGGTAGATGCGGTAGTCCCATTGGACGCCGTAGTGCTGGATGCTTCGGATCTCAGGCTTCAGGAATTCCTTGGCCAGATCTGGATCTCGCGGCACCTCGACGTACCCGGCGCGTGCGATGCCGTGCTCGAACATCATCGCCGGTGATAGGTCGAGTTTCGGCAAATAGGGTTCGACCAGCCCGTCGTGAGGGCGGTGGTGATATACCGACGCCACCCACTCACGGATTTTCGACTCGATCTCGTTGAGGTAGAAGAATGCGTCCATCTCCGGGTTCAAGCCTCGTGAGTGCAGGTCGGGGCCCTTGTACCCAGGGAGGATCTGTAGCAGATCCTCGCGCAAGGTCCGGAAGAACCGTTCCACGGGCCCCTTGTCTCGGCCGGTCCGTAACCGTGCAGGCTGGATCGAGATACCCATGCGCCGGCACACGCTAGTCAGGTGTGCGGACACGAAGATCTTGCCGTGGTCGATGACGACGGTCTCGGGTACCAGCGCCGGATGCGCAGCATCCACCATCGGACCATTAATCGCCTTGTCGTCCAACAACACCCACCGCGGAATCCCCGGGTCGGGCCAGACCGCGTGCGCAGGCCAATCCTTACCCACCGGCGGCGGACGAAACACCTGATACAGCGTCGCGGCCGCATCCACGGCCTTCGTCGAGACCGGGGTGACTCTGATCCCGACAATGCAGCGTGAGTACCAGTCCATCGCGACGGTCAACTGCGCCTGCACCCACTCCAGCGTCATCGGATCCAGCGCGAACACATCCAACGTGGTGGTGTCCATCAACAGGTACTCACCCGGGCGAGTCGGACGAAGCTTCCCGTAGGTGGTCTGTGGCCGGTCAGCGATATCGCGATTGCGCTTGGTGCTCAACCGGAACAACGGCTGACGCTGCTCCAACTCGTCCAACACCCGGTAGGCCGTCGACCGGCCCGGCAGCGCAACAACATCAGCGCCATAACGTGCGACGACCCGCGCGTTCGCACGCTCGATCACCATCGCCGCCGACGGCCTCGACAGATCTACGTGCTCGACCATGACCTCCAACGCCACCTCCACCCAGCGGCGATCTGTGCGCCCAAACGGATCCCTGGACATAGACCCGCGTTTGGGCACCAGCCCAGCTTCACCGCATGCCTCATAGTCGGCGACCCACTGCTGAACCGTGCGCCGCGACACCGACAGCTCCGCGGCTTTGGCCGTGTATCGGGCGATCCGGGGCCGACGCGGATCGTAGTCCGGCCGCGGCTCCCCAGGTGCGGGGAATTCCTTGAGGCCGGAACGGTATCCGGTCAGCACTTCCCGGATGTGTGCCGCACGATCGAGAACCCGCTCCCGTTCGATGTCCGACAGCGACAATAGCGCGACCCCGGCGAGGTCCGCGTTGTCCGAATCCTCCGATGACAGCGAGTCCGGCGAATCTGGTACAACACTCGCCAACCCACCTTCCTTCAACTCTCCCAACGCGATTCGCACAAGACTGTTGTTCGAGGGTATCCGCACCACGGCAAGAACTGCTCCCCTGTCGGTGCCGAACGCGACGACTTCCCCTATCCGGCCGTCGTAGATCACACGGGCCCCAATACAGATCGGAACCTGCGCCCCGCTCATAAGTGGCCCCTGGCCAGCACCATCGACGACTGCAACGGCGTGCCGAGGTCGACGCTGAACCACCCGGTCCAAAGCAGATGCAGCAGCGTCGCCTTCACGACCCGTACTGACGTGTCGGGAAACGCCCGGCATGCTTCAGCGAAGGTGAGTCCGTCGACCGCTCCGGATTTCAGGTCCTCGACCAGTTCAGTGGGAAACAGCCATCCACGGCGGTATCCGGCCAGAAACCGCACGTTCTCGACTACTAACGTGTCCGGTTCGCTGGCGATGACATACTGCCAACCAAGTTCCTCTACCAGCACCCGTGACCAACCCAGGGTGAAAGCAACCTTGGGATCATCGAGTTTGCGTGCCGGTTTGACGTCCATGATCGTCGGCCCGGAATCGGTCAGCAACGCGAAATCGGGGATATGCTTGCGCGCCAGACCGTCGACAACAGCGGTCACCAAGAAAGGCTGCGCTGCAATAAATTTCACTGAGTGATCGAAGTCGGCGAGTAGAAGGTTTGCCAGCTCAAGACGCGACTCGTAGATCACGTGATCAGACATCGTCGCCGACCAGTAGCTACCCGAGTAGTTCTTCTGGCCGTATCGCCACACGAACGTCCGCCACGGCTGCGCACCCTCCAGCCAGTCGAAGCGTAGCCGATCCCAGGGGAACTCGACGGCCGCTCCGTTTCGATCCCGGGGGCGAGTAGAAACGGCCGCTTCACTCGGCTTCTCCATCGCACACCACCATCACTGCGCAGCGTCGAACTCGGGAAGCCAAGTGTCGCACCGACCAGACCGACTCCGACAGGCCGCAATCGAGACTCGCCCGAGTTGTCCGATTTATCGCGTGTCTCGGGAAGGCTTCACAAACGCAGATCGTATGCAGGACAAACCGAGAAAATGAAGCGCCAATCGGTGTCCTACAAAACTCACCGACGCCGACAAGGAGGCCTACTACCAGGAGACCGTGCAGCTCATGCGCAATTTCTCGGTGGCCCCCAAGGAAATCCCGGCCTCCTACGCCGAGTGGGAGCCCTGGTTCTGGGATCAGGTCGAGAACCACCTGACCACAACGAATGTCGCCTACGACTACCTGAAGGTGATCCGTAGGATCGCGCCGCCCCAGCAGATCCCCGCGCCCCTGCACCCGCTCTGGCGCGCCGTGACCGCCCCGGTGGGCCGCCTCCAGTACTTCTTCACCGTCGGCACCACCCCCGCCAGCATTCGCGAGAAGCTCGGCCTGGAGTGGACCGCCAATGACGAACGCGCCCTGCGACTCCTGGGCTGGGCCATCGGCCGCACCGTCCCGAAACTGCCCGAGCGCGTCCGCTACTTCCCCATCGCCTACGAGGCCCGCCGCCTCGAACGCGACCGCGCCCGCCTGCGCACAATGATCAATCTGCGCCCGATCTGACCGTCACCCGCGCCGGGAACCAGCGGCGGACGGCGACCGCACCCGCGGTCGCCACCGCTCCCAGCGCGACCCCGGCGGAACCGAGTGTGGCTGCCGCGCCGATGATTCCGACCGCGATCGGGCCCGCGAACATGCCGAGGTCGTGGGTCAGCCGCCAGGCGCCGAGGAATTCGGCCCGCGATGACGGTGGGGCGACATCGGAGCCGACGGTCATGATCAGACCGTTGCTGAGACCGTTGGCGATGCCCAGGATCACGGCGATCACACACAATCCGGAGGCCGTCGTGGCCAGGGGCAGCGCGGTGTAGCCGAGCGCGAACAGCAGCAGCGAGGGTGTCCCGGTCGCGCGCCGCCCGTACCGGTCCAGCCAGATGCCGGACGGATAGGACAGCAGGACGTCGACCGCTCCGGCGATCCCGAAGATCAGCCCGATGACCGGGGCGCTCATTCCGATATGAGCCGCCCACAGCGGCAGCAGCGCCACGCGAGCCGCCCGCGCCGCCCCGGTCGCCAGCGCTCCGAACCCGAGTGTGCCCAGCACACGGCGGTTTTCGGTCACCACCGCCCGCAGCCCGCGCCGGATCTGCTCGGGTCCCTCGTCGATATCGCGCACCGACATCATCAGCGTCCCGCCGACGAGGATCGCCGCCAGTTGCAGCCACATCGCGCCGGTCACCCCGAGCGTGTGCGTCGCGCCCGCGCCGATCAGGGGCCCGGCGAACACCCCGAACCGCTGTGAGCCCGCCAGCAGGGACAGTGCCCGCCCGCGGTCGCTCTCGGGCACGACGGCCACCAGATAGGTCTGCCGCGCCAGCCCCCACAGCGCCGAGGCCGCTCCGGTGAGCAGCATCCCCGCGGCCAGCCACCCCAGATTCGGCGCGACGATGGCCAGCACCACACCGGCAGCGCCGCCCACCGACGCCGCGGCGACCGCCCGCCGCTCACCGACCCGGGCAATGAGCTGTCCCGCGGGCAGATCCGCGAGCAGCTGCCCGAACCCCGAGAGCGCCACCACGATTCCCGCCGCCCCGGCGCTCGCGCCCAGTTCGAGCGCGCGCAGCGGATACATCGGGGCGGCCGCTCCGCCACCCATCCCGAACACCGCGGTCGGCACGAACACCTGCCAGGTCAATTCCCGTAGCCGCACCACCCGCGTATCGACATCGGCGACGCCCTCACCACTCATCGAACCCGAACCCCGAACAACCCCACAGCACTATCCCGGCTACAACCACGTCCGCATCGAACCAACCGGCGCGGTGGCGGAACACCCTTTTCCTGTCGCTGATTCCAACCCTGGGAACCGTCGAGCGGTCGAGGAGATGCTCGTCGCGGTGAAGCCTGCCGGTCGCCGAGATCGCCCAGCGCCTGGGCTATCTCGAGATGTCGAGCTTCTCGCAGCCGATCCGGTGCTGGAAGGACATCGGCCCGTGCGCTTTCCGCCAGCTGCAACCCGCCTGAGCGCTATCGGGTCGCAGCGGGTGCGCGATCCAGTTGTTTGCGGTCGTAGTAGCCGGTCACGATCAGGCCCACCAGCAGACCGATCAGCAATCCGAACAAGGTCTTCCAGCACGCGTGACTCAATCCCGCCGAGCCGTCGCCGTTGAAATAGAGGATGGCGCGCACACCGAGGTACACCTGGTGCATCGGCTCGAACGCGGCCAGCCAGGCCATCGGCCTCGGGATCGCCTCGATCGGCACCGTGCCGCCGGAGGAGGGCAGGCCGAGCACGATGAACAACACCAGGTTCACCAGCAGGCCCATGGTGCCCAGCGCCGACACGATCGACAACGCGGTGACGCCGACCGCGATGATCGCGAAGGTGCTGTAGAGGAACAGCAGCAGCGGCCGGTCCATGGGCATGCCCAGCCACTGACCGACCCCCATGTAGATGCCCGCCACCACGGGCGCGACACCGGCCATGACCGCCCATTTGAGGAACAGCGTGCGCAAACGGGAGATCGAGACGGAGGGATTGTGCACATACCAGGGTCCGAACTCGGTGGGCGCGAAACCCAGTGCGGCGTCGACCATTCCATTGATCACCATGGCGCCCGTGAAGCCCGCCAGCAGGATCATCACGGTGTAGAAGAAGGCGGTCAGACCGCCGCCGGTGCCGCCCGGCAGCGGATGGAACGGCGTGACCGTCACCTCGATCGGCGCGGCCAGCATGAGCTTGCTCAGGCCCGGCAACGTGGACACGCCGCCGGAGGGCTGCAACCGGGTGTTCACGGTGCCGGTGAGCTGTCGGCCGACAGTGTCGTTGGCCTGCTTCAGCGCCGTCGCCGCGAGGTTCTGCATCACCTGCGATCCGAAGGTCCCGGTACGCGGATTGGTGAACACCGTGATCTGCGGGCGGGTGACATCGCCGGGCACGGCGCTGGCGGCCGCGAAGATGCCCAGCCGCTTGGTGAAATCACTGGGGATCACGATCGCCCCGTACACCTTGCCCGTGTTCAGCTGCTGCTGCGCCTCGCTGATACCCAGCACCCGCAGGTCGAACTTGTCGGCCGGAATCTGTTGCACCAGAGCGTCATTGATCTGCTTGCCGACATTGGTGGGCTGCCCGCCGATCACATCGCCGGAGTCCTGATCGACCAGCGCGACGGGAAAGTCGTGCAGATGCTTCGACGGATCCACCACATACGCCAGGTACATGGTGGCCAGGAGCGCCATCAGCAGCGACACCACGACCGCCGGGGCCAGCCACACCCGGGGACTCTTGCGCGGCAACGATTCGGGAGCGGTTTCCGCTACGTTCGCCATGGGGTACCCGACTCTCTGTGATTCAGGGGTTGGTGCCGGTGACGTCGCGCACGAACGCGTCGACGGCCTCCTCCATCTGGGTGAGTCCGGGCTCCTCGAGCGGATAGTGCCCCGCGTTCTCGAGCATCACCAGCTTCACCGGAACCTTCTTGATCGGGTCGAGCACGGGTTTGCTCAATTCCAGCGGCGTCCAATGATCCTCGGCAGGCTGGGTGTGCAGAATCGGGCAGACGTCGAAATCGGCGGGTTCGATATCCGGGACATAGGTGCGGTAATCGTCGAGGAATTTCATCGACGCCGCATTGCCGGCCGAAGTCTTGTCAGCCAGAAAGACTTTCATGGCGTCCGCGTTGTTGCACAGCGCACTCATCTTCGAGGCGAGGCTCATCGGAAACTCCAGGCCCTTCATCGGCGAACGGGCCAGGGCCTCGACGCCCTTCATGCCCACCGTGGCGCTGAATTTGTAGCGCGCGGTCGCGATCCACACGTCCCGATTGCGCTGGTCGAGGAAGGTCAGGCCGACGATTCCGTGCACGGCGCCGCGCGGTGCGTGCGCGGCGACGTGGTAGGCGACCATGCCGCCGGCCGACAGCCCATAGAGCACGATCGGGCGATCGTCGCGCGACTTCTCGTATGCGAGATAGTCGGTGATCATCTGGATCCACTGGCCATACCCGTAAGTGCCGCCGGGGCGGACCTGTGTCATGCCGTAGCCGAGATTGTCGACAGCGGTCACTTCCCAGCCCTGGTCGGCCAGCGGTTTACCGATAATGAGGTTCATCTGCCGCCCGTTGGTGCCGACGCCGTGATGCAGGATCACTTTCGCCGGGGCCTCGGGATTCAGATATTGATCGAGGTGGATATTGTTGCTCTCCCATTCCCAGAAATCCTCGGTGGGAAGGTCCGCTTCGGACGTGAGCCGGAGCCGGGGCGGGAGGAACTCCTGGAGCTTCCACCACGCGGATTGATCGTGGTACAGAGTGTCGCGCCCAGTTTTGCGCTTCATCGAAAACCCCTCATGTAAGAGCAGTTTGCGAACCGTTCGATCTCCACTGTGGCCAGCGCATCCAGGGCGGCCAATAGTCGGCCCCCCTCGCCGATGGAGCCTACAGAACAATACCTACTACACGTGTATACGATCGCCGCCCAGGAACGGTTCTTGGTCCGGGAACTAGCGGCCGACACCCACTGAATGACCGACGCCGCCGGCCACCGTGCACCCAGGTTCCTGGGGCTGGTCAGGGGGGCGCACAACCACCAAGGTCACTATGGTGAGCATGCGGATGGTGGTGTGGCGCGCGGTGGTCGGCGTGCTGTTGGTGATGGGGGCGGTAGTCGCGCCGGGGCAGGCGAGCGCGGATCCGGGGTATCAGTGGCGGGAGGAGTTCATCACCGCGCCCGACGGGACGCGGTTGCACGCGGACGTGCTGCGGCCGGTGGGGCTCGGGGACGACGTGCGGACGCCGGTGGTGATGACGGTGAGTCCGTATCGGTCGCACGAGGCGCGGCTGACCGAGTTGCGGCCCGGCGGCGGGCCCTCGACCGGGGACCTGCCGGTGCCGATGCTCCTGGCCGCCGGATACACCTACGTGATCGTGGACCTGCGCGGGTTCGGCGGATCCAACGGGTGCCCGGATTTCGGGGGGCCGGGTGAACGTTCGGATGTGAAGACCGCGGTGGAATGGGCGGCGGCACAGCCGTGGTCGACCGGGCGGGTCGGGTTGTACGGGGTGTCCTACGAGGGGTGGACCGGGCTCATGGGGCTGGCCGAGAAGCCGGCGGGCCTGGCGGCGGTGGCCTCGTTCGAAGTCGTCGCCGACCCCAACGCGTACCTGTACATGCAGGGCATCGCGTGGAAGTTCTCGCTGAAACCGATCAGTGAACAAGGTTTCCGGCCCGGGGACATCGCCGGATTCGAGCACCTGCTGATCGCGTCGACGCCCGCGCACCCCAATGACTCGGCCGAGTACAAGGCCAATGCGTCGTCCATCGACCCGGCCTGCTATCAGCGGTATCTGGCCGACACCAGCAACCACGACGCGAGCACGCCGTTCTGGCGCGACCGCGATCTGGTGGAGAAGCTGCGCGGCAACACCATTCCGCTGTTCCTCGGCCAGGGTTTCGTCGACTACAACACTCGCGCCGACCGGGTCTTCCAGCTGTGGAACGGGCTCGGCCCCGGCGAGCACAAGGCCATGTTCGGGCAGTGGGGTCACCGCGATTGCAGCGAGAAGTGCGGTGCCACCCAGTTCTCCTCGGAACTGCTGGCCTTCTTCGACCGGCAGGTGGCGGGCAAGGATGTGAGGGTGCCCGGCCCGCGCGTCACGGTCGGGCAGTTCGACGGCCGCTGGCGGGCGGAGACGGCGTGGCCGCCGGCCGACAGCCACACCCTCGACATCGACCTGCGCGCCGGACGGTATACCGATCGCGGTCTGCTGCCCGGCGCGGACCGGGAGATCTGGACCGTCTCCCCACCGCTCGCCCAGGATCAGCAGCTGTCCGGTGCGCCGACCGCCACGCTCACCCTGGACGGTCCGGCCGCGGCCAGCGTCACCGTCGAGGTCTACGACATTGGACCCGACAATCGGGCCACCGTGATCACCCGCGGCATCGCACCGGTCACCCCGACCACGCAGGTCCGGCTCCTCGCCCAGGACTGGCCGATTCCCGCCGGACATCGCATCGGCATCCGCGTCACCGACGTGGTCGACGATGTGTGGGCGCATCAGCCGGCCAACGCCCCCGTCACCGTGACCGCCGCCCAACTGCACCTGCCGCTGCTGTCCGGAATCCGCACCCCGGACCTGCCCGGCGACGTCAGCGAGGCGATTCCGAAGTGGCGAAACGAGAAGACGGTCTCCCTGATCGCCGATGTGGTGAACAATGCCACTGTGGCCGTGACCTTCCCTCCCCGGACCGGCGGTTAGCCCATGACCAGCACCGCGCCGACCCACGCGCCCACCGTCGACGACGCCACCGCCGAGCGGCTGGCGGGGGCGCTGCGCTGCCGCACCGTCTCCCACGAGGACCACAGCCGCATCGACCCGGCCGAATTCGAGCGCCTCACCGGCCACCTGGAGAAGTGCTTCCCCCTGGTCCACGCCCACCTCACCTGGGAGAGCTTCGGCCACAGCCGTTTGTACCGCTGGGCGGGTAGCCAGGCGACCGAGCACCTGGTGGGCACGGCCGGGCCGGAAGCGCGGGCCGCCGGGAGCGCGCGGCAGGGCACGCACACCGGAGAGCCCGGTGCCGAGGCCGTGGCGGCGATTCTGCTGGCGCACATGGATGTCGTGCCCGTCGACGACCACGACGGCTGGCCGTATCCGCCGTTCGGCGGGGTCGTGGACGACGAATTCATCTGGGGCCGGGGCGCGATCGACGACAAGAGCCGGATGATCGCGATTCTCGAGGCGGTCGAAGCGGCGCTGCGGGACGGCGTCGAGCCCACGCAGACGGTGTATCTCGCGTTCGGGCACGACGAGGAGATCTTCGGCGCCGACGGCGCGGGCCGGATGTCGCGGCGACTGCGGGACGCGGGGGTGCGGGCCCGGCTGCTGGTGGACGAGGGCGGTGTCATCACCGTCGGCGTCGCCGAGGGCATCGACGTGCCGGTGGCCACGATCATGGTGGGCGAGAAGGGCTTCGCGACCGTCCGGCTCTCGGTCACCGACGTGGGCGGGCACTCGTCCATGCCGGGGCGGCAGACCGCGGTCGGACGGCTGGCGCGGGCGGTGGCACGGATCCAGGACCACCCGTTCCCGCTGCGACTCACACCGGTCGCCGTCGACATGCTCACCCGGGTGCGGAAATTCGTGACCGAACCGCGGCGCACCCTGCTCGGGCTGGTCAATGTGGCCGGGCCGATCGCGGCGCGGGTGCTGGCCGCCCGGCCGCAGACCGAGGCGCTGGTGCGGACCACCACCGCCCCCACCGTGATCAGCGGCGGGGTCAAGTCCAACGTGCTCCCGCAGCGGGCCGAGGCGTACGTGAACTTCCGTATCCTGCCCGGTGATTCGGTGGCCGGGGTGCTGGCGCACTGCCGGAAGGTGGTGCGCGACAACGGCGTCACCATCGAACTCGACGGCACCTGCTCCGAGCCGTCGACCGATCCGAGCGCCGGACCGGATTTCGACGTCGTCGCCGATGTCGCGCGCGCGGTGGTGCCGGGGCTGGCCGTCACCGTCGGCGTGGTCCCGGCCGCCACCGACTCCCGCTACTACGACGATCTGGCGCGGACCCGCTGCAACTTCGCCCCGATCATGCTGTCCGCCGCCGACCTGGAACGCATCCACGGCACCGGCGAACGCATCTCCCGCGCCAACTATGCCCGATTGATCCGATTCAACCGGCTGCTCATCGACCGCATCGCCGCCTTCTGACCGGCACCACAGTCCCCGGCGCCGGGGCGGCGACGTGCTCGATCATGCCCGTCGCCACGCGCTTACCGGTGCCCGCCCCATCACGCGGCCGATGAGCGAGAATGGCTCCGCCGGTTGGCGACATTTCGGACGCACATCGTGGCGTCCGAAACCGCGACCCGGCACCCTTGCCCTCGTAGGTACGTGACGACCTCGACTCGAAGGAGCGGCGATGACCCGCACGGAGACCGGTGAATTCCAAGGCGCGGGCGGCCGCGTGTTCTGGCAGGCGTGGCTGCCCGACGGCGAGCCTCGCGCCGTGGCGGTGATCGTGCACGGGTATGCCGAGCATTCCGGGCGATACGCGCACGTCGCGCAACGGCTCACCGAATCCGGGTTCGCCGTCTACGCGCTCGACCACACCGGCCACGGCAAGTCCGAGGGCGCCCGCGCCAATATCGGCTCGCTCGACACCGCCGCCGACAATGTGCGCACCATGCTCGCCACCGCCACCGGCCGCCACCCGGGACTGCCGAAATTCGTCATCGGCCACAGCATGGGCGGGCTCACCACCGCCTACTTCGCCACCCGCGACCAGCCCGAGGTCGACGGCCTGGTGCTGTCCGCCCCCGCGATCGACATCGAGGCCGGCAACGCCGTGCAGCGCCTGGCCGCGCCGCTGGTGGCCAAGTACCTGCCGAATGTGCCCGTCGTGAAACTGGATTCGACGCTGGTCAGCCGCGACCCCGAGGTGGTGCGCGCCTACGACGACGACCCGCTGGTGCATCACGGCGGCGTGCCCGCCCGCACCGCCGGGGAGATGCTGCGCGCCGGGGAGTACGTCAAGGCGCACCTGGATCGCCTGACCGCGCCGCTGCTGGTCCAGCACGGCACCGCTGACGGCCTCGCCTCACCCACGGGCACCGACAAGGTGGAACGCGACGCCGCGGCCAAGGACAAGACGGTCATCCGCTACGACGGGCTCTACCACGAGATCTACAACGAGCCCGAGCAGGACAAGGTGCTCACCGACGTGGTCAACTGGCTCGAAGCGCACCTGCCCGCCGCCTGACCGGGTTTCACCGGAGCCCGACCGGGCTCACTTGTAGGTCTTCAGGCAGGCGTCCTCCCCGTCGAGGACGCCGGTCCGGAACGCCTCCAGTCGGACGAAACCACTGGGCACCACCGCGCCGTTGACGTCGGCCGCGGCCAGACCGTCCATCAGCAGTCCGGAGATGGCGGCGTCGAGATCGGTCGCGGACAACTGCAGATCGCTGCCGGGGCGGCTCAGCTCGGTGCTGTAGGCCCCCGAGAAGCAGGCGGCGCGCAGCCCGGCGGATTCGGCTCCCGAGATGCCGAGCCGACGGGCCTGCTGGACGGCGATCATGTAGCGCGAGACGAAGACGACGAAGGCGTTGTAGTCGCCGCCGACGGTCGCGGAGAACAGGTCGCCGGTGTCGCCGGTGGCCGCGCGCTTGGCGAGGCTCGGGATGTCGGTGCCGATCACATTGGTGGCCGGGCAGTACGAAACAGGCTGGGTGACGGTCACTGTCGGGCAGCTGCGGGTGATGCCGCCGTAGTCGAAGACGGGCGCGGGCTGGATCGGGTAAGCGCGGGTCAGCGACTGCGCCACCAAGGCCAGATCCGGCTGGTCCACCGGCAGCTGGCGATCCTTGTCGCCCGGCTGGAAGCTCGTCGGCAGGGTGCCGCGGCGCTGCTTCAGTTCGGCGCGGGTGATGCCCTTGCACGCGGTCGCGCCGTCGGTGTAGCCGATCTGCACGGCGGTGACCCGCTCGAACGCCGTACCGTGCTCGTCCCGGGACGCGCCCGGCTCGCGGTCACGGAAGGAGATCACCGCGGCCAGGACGCCATTGAGGCCGTCGGTGGTATTGAGGGTGAAATGGCGCGAATTGCCTTCGGCCACCGAGCGCAGGAAGACGCCGGCGAAGCAGTCGGCCTGCTGTTCACGGACCACGGTCGGGGTGAAGAAGCCGTTCAGCTTGGCCTGCGCCTGGACCGAATGGCCGTACTCGTGGGCGAGGACCATGACCACCGCCATCGGGCCGAACTTCTTCACCAAGCCCGGCAGCAGGGTGCCGCGGTCGAACCCGATGGTCTTGTCGACACTGCAATAGGCGGCGTTGACCTCCTGAAAGGTACTGCCGCGGCAGAATTCGACGGCCTGGGCGCGCGAGGCGGTGGAATCCCAGGAAATGAACCGGGTCACCGGTTTGAACACGCCCGGAAAAGTCTTGGCGTACTGGCCGTTCCAATAGTCGGCGATATCCGCGATGGCATTGAGGGCCAGTTTGTCGACCGCGCCGCCGTCCCCGTTCTCGGCGGCGAGGTTCGCGTCCGGCACCCCGGAGCGGGGTCCGCTGGGCCCGGCGGCCGAGGTCTGGCCCGCCACCACCCATGGGTTGTCCGTCACCGGTGCCGACATCTGCTGCGAGGCAGGGCTTTTCGACGCCGAGCAGCCGGTCAGGGCCACCCCCGCGACCGCCAGCAGTACGACCAGCCCCCGCCGAATCCGCGACGTCCCCATCTCGCCTCCCACACCACTCGGGACAAGTATCCACCGAGATATCGCGCGAAGTCCCCGGTCCCGCAACGACAGTTCGTGACACAGTCGAGGATCATGAGCGACTATCGCGGCCTCAATCAGGCCAATTGGAACGATCGGGCCCCGCTGCACGCCGATTCCCTCGACTACCACTTCGACGACTTCCGGACCGACCCGTCCTTCCTCAGTCATGTGGTGCGCTTCGATCTGCCACGGCTCGGCGACATTCGCGGGGTCGACGCGGTGCACCTGCAATGCCACATCGGCACCGACACGCTGTCACTGGCCCGGCTCGGCGCGACCGTGACCGGACTGGACTTCTCCCCCGCCTCGCTGGCCGAGGCCCGCAAGCTGGCCGACGCCGCCGCGACGCCGATCGAGTACGTCGAATCCGATATCTACGACGCGGTATCCGCGCTCGGCGGGAGGCGGTTCGGGCTGGTCTACACCGGCGTCGGCGCGCTGTGCTGGCTGCCCGACATCCGCCGCTGGGCCGCGACCGTGGCCGCGCTGCTGCGGCCCGGTGGCCGCCTGTTCCTGCGGGAGTACCACCCGGTGCTGTGGTCGATCGACGAGACCCGCACCGACGCCCTGACGATCGGCTACCCGTATTTCGAGACCGCTGATCCCATGGTGTTCAACGACGAGACCACCTACGTCGAAACCGATTCCACGGTGGCCAACACCATCACACACGAGTGGAACCACGGCCTCGGCGAGATCGTCGAAGCCCTGCTGCAGGCCGACCTCACCCTCACCCAGCTCGTCGAACACGACAGCGTCCCCTCGAACCCGTTGCCTGGCCGCATGGCCCACGACGAGCAGTGGGAATGGCGACTGATCGAACACCGCGAACGCCTGCCCCTCAGCTACACCCTGCAAGCCCGCAAAGGCTGACCGGCCACATCGGGAACCGGCATCGACCCTCCCGCGTCCAAGTACTCGGAAGCTGGACGACGGGAGGGACGCCGATGGAACCGGAAGCCTTGCGGCGCAGCGCCCGCCTGAGCCAATCGGGCGCCGAACACGACCAGGCCCGCCTCACCCACCGCACCGCCGACCCCGATTACATCGACCACGTCGAAGACTTCACCCGGTTGTCCCACCAGCAGATCCACGACGCCGTCCAAGCCATGAACCCCTGCGACATGCACACCGCCGCCGACACCTGGGTCACCATCGCCGACAGCATCTTCGGCGCCGTCACCACCCTCCACGCCACCATCCACACCGCCCTCGCCGACACCATGACCGGCCACCTCGCCGACGCCGCCGCGGCCGCTGCCCGCCGCTTCGTCCAGGACGCCACCGACACCGCCGAGATCGCCCACAGCACCGGCCACCGCATGATCGCCGCCGCCTTCGGCGCCGAAGCCCTCCGCAAAACCGTGCCCCCACCGGTGACCGACGGCCCCGCGTCCGACCGAGACGAGCAATACCAGCTCGCCCTCGCGGCTCTGGACGCCAACTACACCCCGATCTATCCGCCGGCAGGCTCAGGAATCCCCGCCTTCTTCACGATCACCGCACCGGGCGCGGCCGATGCCTCCGGGAACAGCAGTGGCGCAACGGATCCGAGTCGCCCCTTCGATACACGAGCCATTACCACGCCAGGGTCCACGCCTGACCTGGACGCGTGGCGCAACCCGGCCGACCCCGACACCCACCGCCCGCAGGCAGGCGAGGAGACCGCCTCGGCGACCAATTCCCCATTCGCACAGCGCATCCCCCAGGATCAAGCCACTTCCGACGACCCGGAGGCGCTCCATCGAAGCGCGACCGACCCCGGCGCGGATCGGTGGCGACCGGACACCGATCCCGATCACCGCTCGCCCACACCATCGACCACCACCGGCACCCACCCCACGGCCACCCTCCCGACCTCGACGGCGCCAACCGACGATCCCGCCCGGACAGGCCACCCCACCTCCCCCACCGGCCCACCATCGAACCGCTACTCCCCCAACCCCTTCCCCGACCTCACCCGCAGCTTCCGCGGCCCGACCGTGCCCGAGCCGACCACCCAGCCCCGCCCCGTCACACCACAGGTTCGCCCCGAATCTCCCAGCACCGCCATGCCCCCGGGCATGTTCGCTCCGGGCACCCGCCCGACCACCCCCGAATCGGCCCACACCTGTCCGCCCTGGCTGATTCGCAACCGCGAGAACGAACTACTCGGCAGCCCACTCCCGCACGTCCAACCCACCCTCGGAGCCGAATTCCCCTCCGCCCGAATCGCGCCCACCCCGGACGACCTCGACTGACCCGCAGGCCGAGGATGCCCTCCCCCGAGGTGGAGACAGGGGAGATCGGGGAGGGACGGCCGAGGATCGCGTCGATGTCTTGATCTCCGACCATCCGGCACCCAGGGGTGTCCTACGGCGGCGGCATCCACCCCGTCTGATCGCTCAGCTGAACGGTGCAGCGTCGACGGCGCAACCGGTTCCGGCCGGCGGCAGTTCGGTGCTGAACAGGTAGTCGCGTTTGACGCGCTCGGCGCAGGTGCTGGCCACATACATGCTGCTGTGGCCCATGCCCTCGATCGTCACGACCTGCGCCCGCGCCAGCTGAGCGGCTCCGGTGACCGCGCCCTGCAAAGGCGTCGCCGGATCGAATCTGCTGTTCAGCACCAGGATCGGTGCGGCGGTGCGGCGATTCCACGGGCCGGTGTAGCGGTCGGCGTCACGAGCCTGCCAGAACGCGCACGCCATCATGTCGAAGACGCCGATCCGGCCGAAGTACGGAACCCGCACATCCTCGGTGATCGCGGTGCGGCTGTAGATGCCGAGATCGGTGGGGACGGCGCTGTCGACGCACTGGGTCGCGTAGAAGGCCTCGGTGCGATTGCCGGTATAGGACTCTCGATCTGCGATGGGCACAATGCCCGGCCACGAGGTGCCCGCGTCGAACAGCATCTGCAACAGGGTCGCGAGCTGCGGATAGGTGTCCGGGCGCGAAAGGTTCGCCGCCGCATTGACTATCGACGAATAGGTGAAGATCTCTCCCGCCGCCCGAATCGGCGCCAGCCGCGCCCGCTCCGCGAGCACCGGCCATTTCAGTGCGGGATCACCGGCCGAGAACGCACACTTCGGACCCGCCGCGGCGCAATCACGCAGGAACGCATCGAATGTCGTGGCGATACCCGCGGCCACATTCTGGCGGGTGTCCACCGGAACCGTATCGCCTTGTCCGCCATGGCCGTTCACACTGCCGTCGAAATCCATCGACCCGTCGAACACCATGGCCCGAACCCGGCCGGGGAACATGTTGGCGTAGGTCGCGCCGACCAGGGTCCCGTAGGAAATACCGTGATAGGTCAGCTGCGCGTCACCGACCGCGCGCCGCAGCAGCTCCAGATCCCGCGCGGTATTGGCGGTCGAGGCGTGGTCGAGAACCGGCCCGGCCAGCGCGCGGCAGCGGTCGGCCAACTCCCGGTTCCGGCCATAGAAATCCGCCTCCCCGGCCTGGTCACCCGGCATGTCCGGGAAGGATCCGAGAAACGCGAGCTGCTCGGTGGTGTTCGGAAAGCACCGGGCCGCCGCACTCCGCGCCACCCCGCGCGGATCCCACGACACGATATCGAACCGCTCCCGCAGCTCCGCCGAGAACAACCACGGCCACCGCGCCCGCTCCCGTAGCCGATCCACCCCCGACGGCCCCGGCCCACCGAAGTTGACGAACAGCGTCCCGATCCGGCTACCGGGATCGGTGGCAGGCAATTTGATCACCGCCAGCTCGATCCGATCCTCCTGCGGCCGGTGATAGTCCAACGGCACCGCGGCAGTCGAACACTCGAACCCCTCGGCACAGTCCGCCCATCGCAGCACAGGCGTTACGGCTGCCTCCGCGAGCGAATCCTCAGAGGGATCCGCCCCTTCGGCCGCCGGCACCCCCACCAACCCCGCGAACACCACCATGCAGGCCACAACCCGTAAGCGCCGAAGCCCACTGCGCCCCAAACCCAAACCCACTGACGACACCTTCCGAACACCAACGACCCAACGCCCGCCCCACCCTGCCACACAACCTGATCCACATGCAGCAGCGCGTGGGAGCTGAAAATCCTTGGCAGATCACCGAATCCGATGGTGGGGTCGGCGGGCAGGCCGGGCAGCGGCGCCATCATGCGGACGAACAGCGCTTTCGACAGCCTCATCATCGGCGCGGCGGCCAACCTGGACCCGCTGTTCATCGAGGAACTGGGCACCAACATCATCGAAGAGACCGTCGAGCTGGAGGGCACGGGCTTGCGGCCCCGGATTCCGGGCATCGGGGTTCAGAGGCGGCTGTCGATGGCAGGGCCGGCGGGCTGAGGCTGCACCGCGCGTCCGATCGTGACGTGTGTGAGAAACACCGGCAGGTCGATGCCCAGATGCCGGGCGACCTCACGCAGCGCGTTGTCGAGCGCCGCCCGCGTGGACCCCGGCTGGGGGTGCAGTCACACGACGGTGCCCGCCCACCGGATTTCGACGTGGCAGACCCTGTCACCGCGGGCGCACCCGGCGACCGGGCGCGGGCCACGATGACGACGTGGGCCTCACCTCCGCGGGGGCTGACCCGGCCGCTGATGAATATCTGACGATTTCCGCCGTGACGGTCCACATTGCTGCTCGGGCCGGGTGGATAGGAAGAGTCTGCGGGCCTATCCACCCGGCTACCGAGCACGATGCGCCGCTCGGAGTCGGTGAAGCGGGGCATCGATTCCGGAGTCGTCCACGGTTGACCCCGGTCGGATGATCCGACGTGAGAATGCGGCACGATAACCGCACCCGGATTCCCGCCACACTCCACGATCGGATCACCCGCACCGCACAGTATCGAGATCCTGGGCGGGAGCGGCCCGAATACCGCGCTGATGGCACGAATCGAGAGTGTCCAGGCACGGAAAGTCACCGATATCTCGGAATTAGCTGCGTGATCGGGATTATCGTGCAGAATGCTGGTCAGAACCGGCCCGACCGGTCGGTGAACCTTAATGGGGTGAAATGACTGATCTCATGGGATCGACCGTGCACGAACTGCTCGCGCAGGTCCTGGCACGCTACGGCAGCATCGACGTCTTCATCGCCCGCCTGCACGTTCTGCTGGACACACCCACAGTCGTGCTTCCCGCGTCGGCATCCTCGGCCGGTGGCCGGCACCGACTCGCACAGCCCACCGGCGCCGTGCTGACGACTACCGGGACTCTCACCCCGCCTACGTGGCTGAAATCTGTCAGGAATCCCTGACAGCGGGGCACTGCCTCACATGCGTAGATTTCCTGCGAATCCCGATACTGAGACTGGCGCGCGGCGTACTTTGGCTATGCCAGACCCTGCGGTCGACGAGCCGGCCCTGTCACCTCACGTGATGACGGGGACACGTGGCGCTAGTGCGGAACTTCCGGACGAAGGGGCGACTCATGGCAGCCGATGTCGATTTTTGCGTCGTGGGTGCGGGTTTCGCGGGATTGACCGCCGCACTGCGGCTGAAGCAGGCCGGCCGCTCGGTCGCTCTGCTGGAGGCGCGTGACCGGGTCGGAGGTCGCACCTTCACCGAGTTACTGCCCGACGGGACCTGGATCGATCGCGGCGGCGCGTGGGTCGGCCCCGGGCAGGACCGTATCAAGGCCCTGATGGCTGAATTCGGCGTGACCGAATACAAGGAGTATGTCGACGGCGACGCGATGATGATCGTCGACGGCAAGAAGCACCGTTACTCCGGCACCATTCCCTGGGCGATGAGCCCGTGGGCGATCGCCAACCTCGGAGCCGGCCTGTTCGAGGTCGGGCAAATGTGCAAGTCGATCCCGTTCGACGCTCCGTGGGAGGCCGAGAAGGCCGGCGAGTGGGATCGAACCTCCCTGGGGGAGTGGCTGAATCGAAATATTCACTCCCATCAGGCGCGCGAGATGCTCGACATGGCGTTCGCCGGCATTTACACCTCGGCCGCCTCGGAGGTGTCGTTGTTGTGGGCGCTGCACCAGATGGGCTCGGGCGGCGGGCCGGTGTTCGTCATCTCCAGCAAGGACGGCGCCCAGGACGCCAGGGTGCACGGCGGTATGGGTGCGATCTACGGACCGATGGCCGCCGAACTCGGTGACGCGCTGCATCTTTCGAGACCGGTGGACCTCATCGCGCAGGACGAGGACGGCGTCAGCGTCCATTCCGAGCGGCTCACCGTCCGCGCTCGGCGCGCGATCGTCGCCGTGCCTTTGGCCGTCGCCACGCAAATCGCCTACGAGCCAATGCTTCCCGTCGACCGCACCTTCCTGCACCGGCGCATGCCCAGTGGTGCGGTCTACAAGATCTCGGTCGTCTACGACACCGCGTTCTGGCGCGCTGACGGCCTGTGCGGACAGTCGGCCGCGCCCGGCAGCCCGGCCACTCTGACCATCGACGCCTGCACGGACACCGGCACTCCCGGCATCATGTGCGTGATTACCGAAGGTCCCGCGGCTCGCAAGCTCGGGCTACTCGATCCGGCGGAGCGCAAAGCTGTGGTGATCAACGAACTGGTCGACCGGTTCGGCGCGATGGCCTCGTCCCCGGTCAGCTACCACGAGCAGAACTGGACGGTCGAGCGCTACTCCGGCGGCGGAATGATCAGTCATGCGCCACCGGGTGTGCTCACCGAGTTCGGTCACGCGCTACGCACCCCCTGCGGGCGGATCCACTGGGCCGGGAGCGAGAGTTCGGCGATCATGTGCGGCTGGATCGACGGTGCGGTGCGGTCGGGGGAACGTGCCGCCACAGAGGTTATGGCCGTGCAGATACCTTGACCCCCAACTGAACCCGCTATTCCGCGTTCAGAACGATGAGCCCGTGCCGCCGAAGGGCCACGGCGGAATCGGCCCGTTGTCGACCACCACATTGTCGTACCGAATCCCGAGGATCGGATTGTCCTCGTCGCACCAGCGCTCGCGGTCGGTCGAACAGCGCTCGCGATGACTACCACAATCACCACCCACGACCGACGTCCTGCGCGCCGGAAGGTAGGCACGGATTACGTGCTGCCTTTCTCTACCGCAGTCGAGGATCACATCCACGCGATAGGTGTCGTCAGTTTCGTTGCGGCACCAGTGGCCAGTGCACGAGACCCAGGGAGCCAGCACGACCGTGTCGGCCGCGGCGGCCTGCGGTGCGGCAACACCGACGGCAATCGCGAACAACGGGCTGGTGATGCCCAACAGGGCTGTCAATCGGCGCGGCATACCGCTAGAAACTACAAGCCGTGCCAGGTTGGCACCATCGGGCAAATCACCCAATTTGATTCGAGCAGTGGCCCATTGCCGAGAGCGGCCCACCAGATGTTCCGGGGACAGCCGCTTCGCGTTCAGCCATACTCAGTCGCAGCTCGCTGCGGTGACGCGGAACTGGCCGGGACCGTGCTAGCCGCTCCGAACCGACGCGTAAGCGGCAGAAGAGTGTGTTCGGCAAGGCGACCTCGTCGAGGGATGACCGAATCCGCCGCAGCCAAGGGCAACTAGATCGGTTTCAGCGGATCCATCACGAAAACCGCAGTTCGTGATGGTCTTTGCCGTGCCCCCAAGACTTGGGGCGACCTCGAGTCCATGCGCTGCGGTATCTTCCATACGATCGCCGCACCCTGGTCGGCGCGCAGAGGAAGCACGCCACTTGTTCAACAAATCCTTTGCGGCCGCCGCCCTCTCGGCGAGCGCCGCTGCCGTTCTTGCGACACCGCCTGCCGCCGCCGACCCGGTCAACTGGGGCGCCGTTTCCCTCAGCGCGTGGGGCAACGTCTACGCGTTTTCGGTCAACCACCCGACGGAAGCCGACGCCATTCGAGCCGCCGACCGAGCATGCAAGGGTCAAGGCATCATCGACTGCCGGATGATGGTGACGTTCGCGAACGGCTGCGGTGCAATCGTGACGAGTCCGCTCGCGATCGTCGCAGGGTTCCCGATCGTGGGCTTCGGTAAGGGGGCGACCCCGGGGGAGGCATACGCAGACGCCGCCCGCAACCTCCCCACCGGCACCGGAAGCGTCGGCGCGTTCAATCGCGAACATGCTTGCACCCAGCCTTGATCTAGTTCCAGCACGGTCCTCGGCAGTAGCGGACGTTCTGCGGCGCACAAGGTTCCGGCCGCCGGCACCTCGCGCTGGCCGTTCCGGTTAGCGCGGCATGCGGCATTATCGCTCACTCCCGCTGACTGAAGCCAGACCGGTTTAGCCCGGGCACCCGACGTGAACGCTTTGCCGGTGATGAAAACCCCACGCGCTGCGCCCACGCGAGCACTACGACCGGCAGCGCGCCGCAGTGCTCGCTTCTCGCCAACAGGGTCTACCGCCGAAAGAGATTGTCAGTAGGAGGCATTGGCTCCGTACTCGGCCTGGGCGCGCGTAAAGCCCTCGTACACCAGCTGATCGATCAGTCCGGACCGAGAGAACGAGGTGTACTCGAGGTACTGCTTGGCGCTCTTTGCCGCCTGCTCGTTCCAGTCCACATCCAGGCTGTCTACTGCGAACGTAGCGTCTGCGGTGGAGAAGTCTTCGTACTCGAGCTGGTGGATCAGACCGCTGCGGGAGAAGGCAGAGTAGTCGAGGTACTGCTGGGCAGACCGGATGGCGTTGCGCTGGCTGGAGGTGATGTCCTGCTTGGCCGGAGAGAATTCGACCACGAGTGTCGATACGGGCGCCGCGATATCCGGCTGAGCGACGTCGGCCGCTGCCGCGGCGCCGTTCCACGCGGGTGCCGCCAGGGCGAGAGCCAGTACCGGGGCACCGACCAGCCACACCCATTTCTTCTGCTTCTTCGGCGCGTCCGCGGCCGACAGGTAACTGGGCTGTGGGGTGGGGAACGGCTCGACGCGGGTGGGTGTGTTCACAGGTCTCCATTCGTCAGGTGATGGGTGGAGCATCATGCAGTCGTGCCATCTGCTGACGTCAGAGTGTTGTTAGCTGGTTAGGTGCGGTGAGTGCCGGTTAGGCACGGGATGTCGGTGGGATGGCAGTTCATGTCCCCTGAGCATTTACGGGTCCCCCTCGGCGCGGACTCGGCGCAACACGTCGCCCAGCCGACCGGGTGGCCTGCGTATGCTCTCAGAACCGAACAGCCGGTTGATCTTTCGCCGTGCGGCGCTGTCCCATCTACGCAGCGCGCTATGCGGCAAAGTAGTGCGTTTGCCGATGCCTTGTGCGAGGGTCAGTCGGTTGGAGCGAAGCGATAGACACGGGACTCACGCGCTCGGAATCCGAGGCGCTCGTAGAGGCGATTGGCCGCGGCCCTGGATGCTCGCGAGGTCAAATCCAGTGTTCGCGCGCCGGCAGCCGTGGCTCGGGTCTTGGCTTCCTCGATCAACGCCGCGCCGATGCCTTGACCGCGCGCCGAGTCATCGACCACCACATCTTCAACCCGTGCTCGAAGACCCGACGGAATCGGGAACATCACCAAGCTCAATGTCCCGACGATCTTTCCACCGCTACGCGCGACCAGGACAGTGGTCGATTCTGCAGAAGCCAACTGCGCCAACGCTTCTCGATCCAATCGCGAGGCCGTTTGCGACAGCTGGGGCAGCAGCCGGCCGAAAGCCTCCACGATCTCATCGTCGACCTCGGTCAGTGTTTCCACGGTGACAGCCACCTCGGCACTGTACTGCTTGCCCGGTAGCTGCCGCCGTCTCGAAGCCGCGCCGCCTGCGGCAAGAGAGGATGTCGGTTCCCGGGGATTGTCTACTTCATCCCGAAGGCGCGGAAGAGACGATCGTAGATCTCGCGGATCACCTGCTGCTTGCGTGCGTTGTAGTCCATGACGTTGCCACCTCCTGGGATGGCGGCTCGTTTGGCGTCCTCGTAGAGCGCGCGATCTTCGGGGTGGTCGCGCAGCCAGTCGCGGAACATGCGCAGTCGGATGGTCTCTGGACAGTTGGGACCGAACACGTGCAGGTTCACTCGAGGGTCGGCAAGCCGCAGGCACCGATGCTCGTGAAACGACGGTTCTCGGACGGTGAGGTAATAACCGACGTGTTCGAGCGGGGGGACATATACGCTCTCCTGCCGTGAGTCGGCCACGGTGAGAACGATGTCGATGACATCTTTGGCGGCCAACCCCTCGACGGAGGTGGATCCGACGTGCTCGATATCCAGGACCGCATCACCGAGCGCTGCGCGGATACCGCCAACCAAGACCGAAAAGCGCCGCGGCCACTGTGGGTCGTACGGGACGATCGTGATCGCTTCTGGTGGGGGCGGCCGGTTGACCCAAGGGTTCTCGGTGGGGTCCGGCTCGCGGTGGCGGATGATCTCCTCGAATGTGGGCATCAGACCAAAACCTAATGGCGACGTAGTGCAAGCCCGTCGGCAGCCCGGTCGCGGTGGCCGATTGTCGGCTTTCCGTGCATACGAATGCAGCTCATGCCCTGCGCGCGGAGCTGGTGAATGGATTTCGGTGAATGCCCTCTGCGAGAAGGCCGACCGCCGTCCCGGTGCTGAGGAGCGCCGTATCACGACGAGATGGCCGCGCGGATCCGGGCCACCAGGGCGTCCAGACGTCGCTGATGTGAACCCTCCCAATAGATTCGGCCGCAATCCGAGCACTGCCGGAAGTTGTCATAGTAGCGGCGGGTGAGTGGTTCGAGTCTCTCGATGATGTCCTGCTTGGCCACACCGGTGACAGCGCCGCCACAGCGCAGGCAGCGACTGAACGGCACCAGCCGATCCGCCAGGTCGAGACGGCGGACGAGGTCCACCATCTGCTCGAACGGGTGGTCCGACCGGACGAATACGCCGTGAGTCACGGTGCGGCGCTTGAGAAGTCCGTGGTCTCGGGTGAGCAGGATTCGATGCTCGGCCGCGGCTGTTTTCGCCAGTGCTGCGTCGTCGGCTTCCCAGTCCTCGCGCACGTCGAGTCCCATCAGCCGCATCAGCCGTGCGAGCCCGCCGAGGTTGACATCGACGATGAAGCGCGGATCGCGCAGCGGACAAGGACGCACCCGGGTCAGCGGCCCGATGTCGAGCGTCTCGAACATCGGGTAGACCACAACCCGATCGCCCGGCTGCAGACGGCGGCCGAAGTCGACGGACTCACCGTTCACCAGCATCAGGTCGACCTCGGTGTGCGGAATACCCGCAGCCTCGACGACGTCCTTCACGGTCTGGTGCGGCCGGACCGGCCGCAGCTGCGCGGCGTACCGCACTCCCGGGGGCAAGAAGTCGTTCAGCTCGGCATACACACGCAGTTCGACACTGGCGGTCATAGGACCATTGTCCGGCGGGATCACCCAGCGTGCCCAGAGCAATCTCCGGTTTGAGCAATCCCGCGTATGCCCGGTGCGGGTCAGCATCTCCCCGGATGCGCTGACCGAGAACGGTCCGCCCCCCTTGACGAACCGCAGAGCAAATCTCCCAGCACCGCCATACCGCCGGGCATGTTCGCTCCGGGCGCCCGAACGACCCGACCTGCTGTGTACATGGTCCGTCCACAGGCTGGGGACTGGAATTCGCGGCATCCCAACCGAATCCGGCATTCGAAGAACGATGTGATCCTCATCCGAGGGGTACGCCGATCCTCCCGTCGCCGCCCTAGGGTGTCCTCATGGGGAGAGATGACATCCTTACCGGGTTCCGCCAGGAAGCGAAGGCACTGGTCCACGTGGCATCAGGGCTCTCCGAAACCGATTTCGGCAAGCCGACACCCTGCGCACCGTGGACGGTCACCGAGTTGCTCGCCCACGTGGTCGCCGGGATCGAGCGCGTGACCGACGGCCTGACTGTCCCCGAACCGGCCACGGCTCCCCTCAACGCCGTCAACTACTACAACCCGCGAATCTTCGACGCGCAGGCCAATATCGAGCGCGTGGCCCTCGCCCAGCGGAGCGCCACCGCCTACCCCTCGGGCCGAGCCGTCGTCGCCGCACTCGACGCCGCCTGGCCGCTGGTCCACGACTCCGCTCGCCGCGAACCCGACGACCGCCGACTGATGACCCGCTGGAGCGTCGGCATGGGCCTCACCGACTTCCTCATCACCCGCGTGGCCGAACTCGCCCTCCACGGCCTGGACCTCGCCGCCGCCCTCGACCGCACCCCCTGGACCACCCCGGAAGCCGCCGCCATCGTCACCACCCTGCTGCTCGTCTCCGGCAACCCCGACGACCTCGCTCCGCTGGACTGGGACCCCATGACCTACCTCGCCAAGGCCAGTGGCCGCACACCACTGACCGTGGACGAGGCAGCCCACGTCAAACAGGTTGGTGTGGAATGGATTCCACTCGGCTGATCTGCGCGACTCCCCGAGTCAGCGGTCCCAGATGCGACTGCCGAGGAAGACGTCCCACTCGGCGCCGTCGAAGAACAGTTCCGGGCCACCAGGATTCTTCGAGTCGCGAACACCGACACGATCATCGTCCTGGTAGACCTCGACGCACTGGTTCGAGGTCTCGCTTCGAGTGGACTTGTACCACTGCCGGACAGGCGGATTGTTCACGCCGCATACTCCTTCGCTACCTCGAGCACCATGGTCCTGGTGTCGTCCTCAGTCAACGCTACCGTTTGCAGAGCGGCGATCGCCTCGCGATAGCGGTCGATCACATCGGTTCGATCGTGATAGAGGGCCCCTACAGCGCCCTCGAGGTAGACGACGGGCGGCTCGGTCAGGCGACTCTGGAGGCTGTCGAAATCCAGCAGGGTGAATGACTGCATCACAAGGCCTCGGTGGGGACCGATTCCGAATGGAATGACGCGGATACCAACGTTTTCCCGCTCACCCACCTCCGCCAGCCAGCGCAGCTGCGCGGCCATCACGGCGGGTTCCGCGGGGCGATGCCGCAGGACCGCCTCCGACAGAAAGACCTTCAACTGGAAGGCAGGGTTATCGAGCCGGATCTGCCGACGTTCCATCAATTCGATCCGCCGCTCGGTATCGACAACCGACAGCTCCGGCGCATCCAACTTGGCGACTGCCCGGCGATAATCAGCGGTCTGCAACAGACCGTGGACCAGCACGAGCTGATGTGTGGTCATGCGATCGGCTGCCGCTTCGAGCCGCAGGTAATGCGGAAAATGCGAAGGTAACTGATCCGCGTACGGCTGCCAGAAGCCTTTCGAATTGCCTTGCAACTTATCGGCTTTGGCCTGCTCCCTGACCTCTCGCCAGAGACTCAGCGCCTCCGCCCGACTTGTCTCGTCGGCCTGATAGAAGGTGAGCAGACTTTCGAGCTGCATGGTGGTGATCTTCGTGAGCAGGCCGTCTTCCAGCCGCACGATGGTCATGCGAGAGGTTTCAGCATGTAGTCCAGCTGCCAGTGCAGTCTTCTTGGCCCCTTCCCGCATCTGACGCAAGAAGTTTCCAAATGCCCTGCGGGAGACCGTTGATCCGGCCATGTTAGTTAGCCTCGCAATCTACGGATTGCCCAGGACCGGTGTGTTCATGGTGAGCATGCACACCATGAGCGTGCACAGCCTGAGCATGCACAGTGTGTGCACCCATCGTAATTCGCGTGCAGCACACTGTGAACGGCTCTCTTCAGCCATCCTGGGTGCACCGAGAACCGGCGCCGAGCGATTACGCCCGCGACGCCGTTCGGAAATCAGGCCATTCGGGAACCACGCAATTCGAGGGGATGCCGTAATGCTTTGGGACACATGGGCGCTGCTGTCGATTCTCGCTCTCTGCCTGGCCGTGATCGGCTGGAGCGTGTGGGGTTTCTACCGGGATGAGCATCCGGGTGGTGAGGCCAGGTTTCTCCGACTGTGTCTCGACGGTTCGAGGTATGTGGAGGCGCCGGCGAGCGGGCGGGCGGGGCGCCGGCACCGCGGGCGGCATCGGACCGGGTCATGGCGCGGGGTTCCGTTGTTCCCCGCGTCGCGGATGTAGGGCGGTGATGACGTTGTCCTGGACCACATCTCGCGTAAATCATCACCGACTGCCGCTGACGCCGTCGATGCAGACTTCCGACAGCGTGAAGATCCTGTTATGGCCGCATCGGCTGTGCACCGCAGGCGATGGCCACCAGCCCAGTTCGTGTAGCGCGCGCACGCAGCTACTCACAATCGCCCGCCGGGAGGGCTGGTCGTGGGTCGACGGCGTTCCGGACAACTCGCGGGTTCCTTCGATCTCGCGTAAGAGAGAGGAGGTGATCGTGGATGAACCGGCGCAGTTGCTGGGTGTACAGGGAAACTATTCGCTGGTCAGGTGGGAAGGTCGCAGGTTTCCCGGTTTGAGCATCCAAGGCGACAGCCTGCATGGCCTGCGGTCGGTCTTGGAGGAGGCGGAATCGGAGCTGACCGTCGGAAGCCTCGAGGACGCGTTGTTCGCGGTCAGGGAGGCTTTGGACACGGTGATCGAGATGGACCTCTGCTACCAGGAGATGATGGGGCAGCGGAACCTGAAGCTGCCCTACTGACGCCTCCCGTGGGTTGCTATTCGCCGCCGAAGACCCTTTCCACCACCGTTTTCGCGCGTCGAGTGACGCGCATGTAGTGGTCGAGGAATTCGCTGCCGTCGTCATTGGGCCAGCCCGCGACACGGGCTACCGCCGACAGGAGGGTGCCGGGGCCGGGGAGTTGGTCGGCCGGTTTGCCGCGGACCAGGACCAGGGCGTTGCGGGCCTTGGTGGCGGTGAGCCAGGCGTCGCGGAGGAGGTCGGCGTCGGCGGTGTCGATGAGTTCGGCGCGTTCGATGGCGTCGAGGGATCGGAGGGTGGAGGTGTTGTGGAGTTCGGGGACCTCGTGGGCATGGAGCAGCTGGAGGAGCTGGACGGTCCATTCGATGTCGGCCAGTCCGCCGCGGCCCAGTTTGGTGTGGGTGGCGGGGTTGGCTCCGCGCGGGAGGCGTTCGGAGTCGACGCGGGCCTTGATGCGGCGGATCTCGCGGACGCCCTCGGGTGACATGCCGCCCTCGGGGTAGCGGACCGGATCGATGGTGCGCAGGAAGCGGACTCCGAGTTCGGGGTCGCCCGCGACCTGATGCGCGCGCAGCAGCGCCTGGACTTCCCACGGCTGCGCCCACTGCTGGTAGTAGGCGGCGTACGCGGCCAGGGTGCGGACCAGCGCGCCGTTGCGGCCCTCGGGGCGCAGACCGGCGTCGACCTGCAGCGGCGGGTCGGTGCTGGGCGCGCCGAGCAGGCGCTGCACCTGTTCGGCCACGCCGACCGCCCATTTCACGGCGACAGTTTCGTCCTCGCCGGGCCGCGGATCGCAGACGAACAGCACGTCGGCGTCGGAGCCGTAGCCCAGTTCCATGCCGCCGAGCCGCCCCATGCCGATGACGGCGAAGTCCGCGGGAGCGGGTCTGCCCAGTTCGGCTTCACTGGCCCGGATCACGGCCTGCAGCGCGGCTTCCAGGGTGGCGATCCACACCGAGGACAGCGCCTCGCACACCTGCTGGACATCGAGCATGCCGAGCACGTCGGCGGAGGCGACGCGCGCCAGTTCGTGCCGGCGCAGCGAGCGCGCCGTGGCGACCGCGCGCTTGGGATCGTCGTAACGCCGTGCCCCGGACAGGATTCCGCGCGCCACATCGGAGGGCTTGGTGGCCAGCAGCAGCGGCCCGCGCGGCCCGTCGGCGTACATGCGGATGGTCTCGGGCGCGTTGATCAGCAGGTCCGGCAGGTACGCCGAGGAGCCCAGCACGATCATCAGCCGCTGCGCGATGGCCCCTTCGTCGCGCAGTTCGCGCAGGAACCAGATCTCGTTGTCGAGGCCCTCCGACACCCGCCGGTAGGCGAGCAGGCCCGCGTCGGGATTCGGTGTCTCACCGAGCCATTCGAGCAGAGTGGGCAGCAGCAGCGCCTGGATGCGGCCCTTGCGCCCGACCTCACCGGTCAGCGCCTTGAGGTGGCCGAGCGCGTTCTCCGGGGCGACGTAGCCCAGCGCGGCCAGCTGCCGCACAGCCGCCTCGGGGCTCAGGCGCAGCTGGGCGGCGTCCATGCGCGCCACCGAATCCAGCAGCGGCCGGTAGAAGAGCTTGGCGTGCAGCCGCCGCACCCGCACCGCGTTGCGTTTGATCTCGCTGGTGAGCACCCCGACCGCGTCCTGGCGGCCGTCCGGGCGCATGTGCGCGGCCCGCGCCAGCCAGCGCATGCCCTCCTCGTCCTCGGGGGCGGGCAGGGTGTGGGTGCGCTTGAGCCTCTGCAGCTGCAGGCGGTGTTCGAGCAGCCGCAGGAATTCGTAGGAGGCGGTGAGGTTGGCGGCGTCGTCGCGGCCCACATAGCCGCCCGCGGCCAGCGCGCCCAGCGCCTCCACGGTGCTCTGCACGTGCAGCGACTCGTCGGCCTTGCCGTGCACCAATTGCAGCAGCTGGACGGCGAATTCGACATCGCGCAGACTGCCGTGCCCGAGTTTCAGCTCACGTTCGCGCAGGTCAGCGGGCACCAGGTCCTCGACGCGGCGGCGCATGGCCTGCACGTCGGCCACGAAGTCGGGTCGCTCGTTGGCGGCCCACACCATGGGCATGAGGGCCTTCTGATACTCGCGACCGAGGTCGAGATCACCGGTGGCGGGCCGCATCTTGAGCAGCGCTTGGAATTCCCAGGTGCGCGCCCAGCGCTTGTAGTACGCGATGTGTGAGTCCAGGGTGCGGACCAGCGCGCCCGCCTTGCCCTCGGGGCGCAGCGCGGCGTCGATCTCGAAGAACGCGGCGCTGCCGACGCTCATCATCTCGGCGGCGAGCCGGGTGGCGGTGGTGTCGGCCGGTTCGGCGACGAAGATGACGTCCACGTCGGAGACGTAGTTCAGTTCCCGCGCACCGCATTTGCCCATGGCGATGACGGCCAGGTGCACCGGCACCTCACGGTCCTGACACACCCGCGCGACCGCGACCGACAGCGCCGCGGTGAGCGCGGCGTCGGCCAGATCGGTGAGGTGCTGCCCCACCTGCTGGTACGGCAGCACCGGTTCGTTCTCGACGGTGGCGGCCAGGTCGATGGCGGCCAGCAGCATGAGCTGATCGCGATACCGCTTGCGCAGCAAGGCGATCGCCTCGGGCCCGGAGATCCCGGCCCGGTACATCATGGGCCCGGCCGCGGCCCCGTTCTCCGGGACGGCGTGCACGGCGTCCAGCAGATCCGCCAGCACTTCCGCGCGGCTGGGCAGCGTGGGCCGCCGCAGCAGCCGCCACGCGCCCGGATCGGCCACCAGGTGATCGGCGAAGGCGCTGGAGGAGCCGATCAGCGCGAACAGCCGCCCGCGCAGGGCGGAGTCGCGGCGCAGTTCGGAATCCACGGCGGCCCAATCGCTCCCGAGCTGCTCGCGCAGCCGGATCAGCGTCAGCAGCGCCAGATCGGCGTCGGGGGAACGCGACAGCGCCCACAGCAGGGGAACGCTGTCCACGTTGTCCCATGCCAACTCTCGCAGAGAGGCGGCGGCCGACGGCTCGAGCAGACCGAGCCGCCCGACACCGGGCACAGCGGAACGAGCAGTCGGAGGCCGAACCATGTCCTTCAAATTACAGGTCGTGCCCACCAGACATGCCACCCATCCCACTCAAACCAGACACTGTGTCCAATCCGCTTCCAGTCCGCGACGCCACCGAGTGGCCGCGGTGACGTGCCGATCAGGGCATGAGAGTGGCGGCGCGAGACACGAATCGAGCCGCAATCGCGAGGATTGCGGCCCGATTCGGGTGATTCGCCGGGGTCAGAGCCCCAGGTATTCCTTCAGCTCGTAGGGCGTCACCTGCGCGCGATAGCCCGCCCATTCGCGGCGCTTGTTGCGCAGGAAGAAGTCGAAGACGTGCTCGCCCAGGGTCTCGGCGACCAGTTCGGACTTCTCCATCGCCTTGAGCGCCTCGTCCAGGGACGCGGGCAGCTCGCGGAAGCCCATGGCGCGACGCTCGGCCGAGGTCAGCGACCACACGTCGTCCTCGGCCTCCGGCGGCAGCGTGTAGCCCTTCTCGATACCGCGCAGGCCCGCGGCCAGCAACACCGCGAAGGCCAGGTACGGGTTGCAGGCGCTGTCAGGGCTGCGGATCTCGACGCGACGCGACGCCGACTTGTTCGGGGTGTACATCGGGACGCGCACCAGCGCAGAACGATTCGAGCGACCCCAGGAGGCGGCCGTGGGGGCCTCGCCGCCGTGGATGAGGCGCTTGTAGGAGTTCACCCACTGGTTGGTGATCGCGGAGATCTCGTGCGCGTGCTCGAGGATGCCCGCGATGAAGGCGCGCGCGGTCTCGGACAGGTTGTCCGGGTCGTCGGGGTCGGCGAAGGCGTTCTGCTCGCCCTCGAACAGCGACATGTGGGTGTGCATGGCCGAACCCGGGTGGTCGGCGAACGGCTTGGGCATGAAGCTCGCGCGCACGCCCTCGTCGATGGCCACTTCCTTGATCAGGTAGCGGAAGGTCATGACGTTGTCGGCCATGGACAGCGCGTCGGCGTACCGCAGGTCGATCTCCTGCTGGCCGGGCGCGCCCTCGTGGTGGCTGAACTCCACCGAGATGCCCATGGACTCCAGCGAGTCGATGGCGTGGCGGCGGAAGTTGGGGGCCTCGTCGTGCACGGCCTGGTCGAAGAAACCGCCGTTGTCGGCGGGGATCGGCGCGGTGCCGTCGTGCGGGCCCGGCTTGAGCAGGAAGAACTCGATCTCGGGGTGCACGTAGCAGCTGAAGCCCAGATCGGCGGCCTTGTTCAGCTGGCGGCGCAGCACGTGCCGGGGGTCGGCCCACGACGGCGATCCGTCGGGCATGGCGATATCGCAGAACATGCGCGCCGAGTGCTGGTGGCCCTTCGAGGTGGACCACGGCAGCACCTGGAAGGTGGACGGATCCGGCTTGGCCACCATGTCGGCCTCGGAGACCCGGGCAAACCCCTCGATGGCCGAACCGTCGAAGCCGATACCCTCCTCGAACGCACCCTCGAGCTCAGCGGGCGCGATCGCCACGGACTTGAGATATCCCAGGACATCGGTGAACCAGAGACGCACGAAACGGATGTCCCGCTCTTCGAGCGTCCGGAGCACGAATTCCTTCTGACGGTCCATGACCGCGAGCGTAGGGTCCCGGAGTTAAATCCGTGTTACATACGCCGACAGATTCAACTCTCGGAACTGTCAGCAGCGACGACCCCGAACCGCGCGGAGATATCGGCGCGCGGCCCGGGCGTCAGCGATCAGCAGGTGAGGCCCTGGGCGGGCTGCTTCAGGTCCACGAGATAGTCGATGACCGGGTCGTCGACGCATTTCACACCGGACAGCGACACCGTGTGGCGTGTCCCGTTGAAGGTGATGAGCGAGGCGCCGAGCTGCTGGGCCAGGTTCACGCCCGCCTGATACGGGGTGGCCGGGTCCTCGGTCGTGGAGATCACCACGACCTTGGGCAGGTTCGGGATCGAAATCTTGTGCGGGGAGCTGGTATTGGGGACCGGCCAGATGGCGCACAGTTCCAGCGGGGCGGCATCGCTGCCGTGGCCGTCGTCGAGGAAGGGCGCGACGCGGCGGTAGTCGGCGTCCTGCTTGGCGGCGACGGCGCGGTCGGTGATGGCCGGGTCGTCCACGCAGCGGATGGAGTTGAAGGCGTCGGCGCTGTTGTCGTAGCTGCCGTCGTCGTGGCGGCCGTCGTACATGTCGGCCAGCGCGAGCAGCGTGTCGCCGCTGCCCTGGGCCAGTTCGCGCAGGCCCTTGGTGAGGGCGGGCCACAGGCGGTTGGAGTACAGGGTCTGCTGGACGCCGGTGATGGCGTCGCCGTAGTGCAGGCCGCGACCGTCCTGGGTGGGCACCGGCTTGTCCCACAGCGGGTCGACGAGGGCGCGGAACTTCTTGGTGGCCTGGCCCGGGTCGTCGCCGAGCGGGCAGTTGGTCTTCTCCTTGGCCGCGCAGTCCGCCGCGTAGGCGTCGAACGCCTTCTGGAAGCTGGCCGCCTGCGCCACCGACTCCTTGACCGGATCCTGCTCCGGATCCAGCGCGCCGTCGAGGACCAGGGCGCGCACCTTGTCGGGGAACTTCTCGGCGTAGGCGTAGCCCAGGCGGGTGCCGTAGGAGTAGCCCACATAGCTGAGCTTGGGGTCGCCGAGCGCGGCCCGGATCACGTCCATGTCTTGCACGACCTCGCGGGTGCCGACATGGCCGAGGAACTCCTTGCCGGTGCGCTCCACGCACTTGCCGGCGAAGTCCTTGTTCTCCGCCTCGAGCGCGGCGATGCCGGCGGGCGAGTTGTCCCGGTTCGGCTCGGCGCGCTGGGCGTCGTTCTCGGCGTCGGTCCGGCATGTGATCGCGGGCTGCGACGCGCCGATACCGCGCGGATCGAAGCCGATCCGGTCGAAGCGGTCGGCCAGCGCGGTGCTGTCGCCGAGAGTGACCATGCTCAGGCCGGTCACGCCCGGTCCGCCGGGGTTGAACAGCAGCGAACCGATCTTGGCGCCGTTCGCCTTGACCCGCGAGATGGCGATCTTGGCGGTGGCCCCGCCGGGATTGGCGTAGTCGACCGGCACGGTCACCCGGGTGCACTCGGCGTCGCGCGGCATCTGGTCTTCGCTGTACTCGCGGCAGCTGCCCCAGTTCAGGGTCTGGTTGTAGAAGGTTTCCATCCCCACCGGTGCCGACGCGGTGGGATTGCCGTCCACCACGCTGGTGCACGCAGCCGCGGTCATCGCCAACGCCGTCGCCATGAGCACGACCCGGCCGGTTCGCATCAACGCCATCCCACGATCGTGCCATGTCACGGTTTCGGCCATGGTGGAGGTTCGGTGCGGGTCCTCCCCGGTCCGTGGGCGTTCGCACGGAAAGTCCCCAGGCGGCTCTCAGAAATCGCATGCTTAATGGGAGAGAACCGGGGGGCTCTACGTACGAGGGGATGCCATGTCCGTGCAACCGCATTCGCCGAATCGGCCCACCACCCGCTCGTCCCGCCTCCGCGCGCTGCGGGTCGCCGCGGCGGCGGTGGTCGCGCTGACCGCCACGCTGGGACTGGTCGCGTGCGGGCCCTCGACCCTGCCGGGTGCGCCGATCGCGGAATCGCCGGGCGGGGTGACGAAGAGCCAGCCCATCGACTTCACCACCGCCCCAGCCGATCTCGACGCGGCCGCGCGAAATGTGGTGCCGGGCATCGTGGATATCGACACCGAACTGGGGCTGCAGAACGGCGAGGGCGCGGGGACCGGCATCGTGCTCGGCTCGGACGGCATCGTGCTCACCAACAATCATGTGGTGGAGGGCGCGACCAAGATCTCGGCGACCGATCTCGGGAACGGGCAGACCTACGAGGCCACCGTGATCGGATTCAACCGCAGCGAGGACATGGCCGTCATCAAACTCACCGGGGCGTCCGGATTGCAGACCGCGCCGCTCGGCGACTCCGACAAGGTGGCCATCGGCGACCCCGTGGTGGGTGTCGGCAACGCCGGCGGCCGCGGCGAGCCCACTCCCGCGCAGGGCACGGTCACCGCGCTGAACCGGTCCATCACCGCCAGCGACGACGCCACCGGCAGCTCCGAGCAGCTGACCGGCCTCATCCAGGTCGCCGCGAATATCGAACCCGGCGACTCCGGGGGCCCGCTGGTCGACGCGACCGGCAAGGTGATCGGCATGGACACCGCCGCGTCCAAGGGATTCCGGTTCAGCATCGGCGGCGGTCAGGGCTTCGCCATCCCGATCAACAAGGCCGCCGGGGTCGCCAAGCAGATCCAGGCGGGCCAGAGCTCGGACCGCATCCACATCGGCGACACCGCCTTCATCGGCGTCTCGGTGACCTCCGCCGGGGGCGGCGCGCAGATCCGGGGCGTGGTGCAGGGCGGGCCCGCCGATCAGCTCGGGCTGGCCGCCCGCGACGTCATCACCGGCCTCGACGACCACACCATCACCACGGCCACCGACCTCACCGCGACCATGGACCTGCACCACCCGGGCGACACCGTCACGTTGAAATGGACCGACGCGAGCGGGCAGAACCGGTCCGAGCGCGTCCAGCTGGCTAAGGGACCGGTCGGCTGAGATGTGAGCAATTGCATCGCTGGGGTGAGCGGCCGCAATGGCAGACTGAGGACGTCAGAACAACCCGGGGACCCGACAGGGCCTCGAGGCAACGACGAAAGGGACGATGATGTCCGTATCCGAGGCGGAAACCCCTGTGTACGGTTCGGCGCCGACAACTCCCAAGCGCGGGGAGGAGGCGCGGAAGCGGAAGACGCGAGTGCAGCACCTGCAGCAGATGAAGCAGGCTGGGGAGCGCTGGTCGATGCTCACCGCCTACGACTACTCCACCGCTCGGCTCTTCGAAGAGGCCGGGATTCCGGTCCTGCTGGTCGGCGACTCGGCCGCCAATGTGGTGTACGGCTACGACACCACCGTGGCGATCACCGTCGACGAACTGATCCCGCTGGTGCGCGGCGTCGTGAAGGGCGCTCCGCACGCGCTGGTCGTGGCCGATCTGCCGTTCGGCAGCTACGAGTCCTCCCCCGAACAGGCGCTGGCCACGGCCGTGCGGTTCATGAAGGAGACCGGGGCGCACGCGGTGAAGCTGGAGGGCGGCGAGCGCGTGGCCGACACCATCCACACGCTGACCGCCGCCGGCATTCCGGTGATGGCGCACATCGGATTCACCCCGCAGAGCGTCAACACGCTGGGCGGATTCCGGGTGCAGGGCCGCGGCGACGGCGCCGAGCAGCTCATCGCCGACGCCATCGCGGTGCAGGAGGCCGGGGCCTTCTCCGTCGTGATGGAGATGGTGCCCGCCGAACTGGCCGGGCAGGTCACCCGCAAGCTGACCATTCCGACCGTCGGCATCGGCGCGGGCGCGGAATGCGATGCGCAGGTGCTGGTCTGGCAGGACATGGTGGGCTACACCGGCGGCAAGACCGCCAAGTTCGTCAAGCAGTTCGCGGATGTGGGCGGGCAATTGCGTACCGCCGCAGCCACTTACGCCGACGAAGTGCGGCGCGGGGTGTTCCCCGGCCCGGAGCACAGCTACTGAGCGGTCCGGCCACGCGCTGATCGAGGACGCCCCCGCGCTGATCGCGGGGGCGTTTCGCTGCGTGCTGGGCCGATACGGAGACGCGGTGAGCCGATACCGGGACGTGGTGGGCCGATACCGGGACGCGGGCGGGCGAGGTCACCCGCCGACGCCCCACCCGGCGCATTCCATAGCTTCCGGCTATCTCCCAGCCTTCGGGCCCCGTCATCTCGGTCCACTGCCCGATTTTGGTGGCAGACTCGAAAGCCAACGAGCTGGAACGACCAAAGGGAATTCATGGATCGTGGAACGAGTCGCTGGATCCGCCGCACCTCGCTGCTGGGCGCGGCGTTGGCCGCCATCGCGCTGACCGCGGGGTGCGGGGACAACACCACCACCGGACCGTCGCAGCCCCAGGGCTCCGGCTCGCCGCTCACCACCGCGCAGTCGACCGTGCCGAGCACCGGTGCACCGTTGAACATTTCCGAGGATCAGGCCAAGCAGCTGTGCGACATGCTGCGCCCGCAGCTGTCGGACTGGCGGGTGCAGGGTCCGACGCTGGGCAAGATCGCGTTCAACGCGACCGTCGCCCAATGGGCGGTGCAGAACGGCCTGTTCATTCCCAGCGAGCGGGGCGTGGTCGACCGGGTGACCACCAAGAGCTGTTCCGATGTGCGTGATCAGACGCTGTCGGCGCTGGAGATCCCGAACATGGCCGCGGGGCTGGTGGCGGGCTGATGCGGACCCTGTACCCGGCGATCGAGCCCTACGAGCAGGGCAAGCTGGACGTCGGCGACGGTCAGTCGCTCTACTACGAGGTGAGCGGCAATCCGGACGGCAAGCCCGCCGTCTTCCTGCACGGCGGACCGGGCGGCGGCACCGCGCCCTACCACCGGCAGTTCTTCGATCCCGAGGCGTACCGGATCGTGCTGTTCGATCAGCGCGGCTGCGGGCAGTCGACGCCGCACATCGCCGACGGGGCGAGCCTCGAGCACAACACCACCTGGGACCTGGTCGCCGATATCGAAAGGCTGCGAACGCATCTGGGCATCGAGCGGTGGCTGGTGTTCGGCGGGTCGTGGGGGTCGACGCTGGCGTTGAGCTACGCCCAGACCCACCCCGACCGAGTCACCGAGCTGGTGCTGCGCGGCATATTCCTGTTGCGGCGCAAGGAAATCGATTGGTACTACAATGGCTCCGCGGGGTACGTGTACCCCGACGAGTGGGAGAAGTTCCTGGCGCCGGTGCCGGAAGCCGACCGCGGGCGTGACCTCGTCGAGGTCTATCACCGCCTGCTGCACTCCCCCGATGCCGCTCTCGCCACCGACGCGGCCGTCGCGTGGTCCACCTGGGAGGGTGCCACGAGTTCCCTGCTGCCCCAACCGGATCGGGTCGCCGAGACCGCCGATCCGCGCTTCGCGCTGGCCTTCGCACGCATCGAGAACCACTACTTCGTCAACGGCGGCTTCCTCGACGAGGGACAGTTGCTGCGCGACATCGACCGCATCGCCCACATTCCCGGCGTCATCGTGCAGGGCCGCTACGACGTCGTGTGCCCGGCCACCAGCGCCTGGGATCTGCACCGGGCCTGGCCCGGCTCGGAACTGCACCTGGTGGCCGACGCCGGCCACGCGGCCCTCGAACCCGGCATCACCCACCATCTGGTGGAAGCCACCGACAAGTACAGGACGTAGATGAGCACCACAGCCGGTCCCGCCTTGGTCGACGCAGTAGCCGCCGATGTGGACCGGCTGTGTACGGCCGAACCCGATGTGCGCCAGGACCTTCCGGACTCGGTGCACAAGATGCGGGTGGCCACCCGGCGGCTGCGCAGCGTGCTGAAGTCCTACCGGCGGATACTGCGCCGGGCACCGGTCACCGAGATCACCGACGAATTGCGCTGGCTGGCGGGATTACTCGGGGTGGCCCGGGACGCGGAGGTGCGCGCCGAACGCTTCACCGAGTTGCTCGCCGCCACCGGGGCGTTGGCCGAACAGGCTGTGCCGACAGATGAGAAAGCCATTCATCACCAAGGTTTCGCACAGCGACTCATCACCGAGGAACGCGACACCTATGCCGGAGCCCACCGCGCGGTGGTCACCGCATTCGGCGACCGCCGCTACGCCACACTGATCAGCGATCTGCGGGAGTTGATCACCGACCCGCCGCTGAAGGACTCCCGGGCCGGCAAGCCCGCCGAGCCCGTCTTCACCAAGGTGCTGCGCCGCGATCTGCGCAAGCTGCGCCACCTCGTGCACGCCGAGCACGGGCTGTCCGGGGACGCGCGCATCGAGCGCCTGCACGATATTCGCAAGGCCGCCAAACGATTGCGCTACTCCGCCGAGGCCGCCACCGCCGTCCTCGGCAAACCCGCCGAGGACCTCGGCAAGAAAGCCAAACACCTCCAGGGCGTGCTCGGCGACCACCGTGACGCCGTGGAAGCCCTGAACACGATCCGCACCCACGCCGTCGACGCCGACTACACCTACCAACATCTCTGCGACGCCGAGGCGGCAGCAGCCGCCCAGGCCCTCGACCAGTACCCGGACGCCGTCGAATTCGTCCACCACCACCCACTGAGCTGACCCGGACGAGCGGTTCGCCCCCGCGAAAGGCAGTCAGAGCAAGTCGATCTCGGTGAGATCGATCTCCAGCTCGAACGGAACGGTCAGCTGAAGCCGATCATGGTGGATTCCGGTGAGCGCGTAGGTATTCGTGGCTGGGTCGAGCTCATAGACGTAGACAACCGGCCGCCCGTCCGTATTCTCCACGCGCCAGAAATGCGATATTCCAGCCTTCGCGTAGAGCTGCGGTTTACGTGGTCATGACGTCGAGTATGGCATCGAAAGCGCTGGTCCAGTGGCGTAGCTGAAGGTGACGGTGCGGGTGACGGGGTCGGCCTCGGTGAGGCGGACCTGGACGTTCTCGCCTTCGGGTGGGGCGCCGGTGCACTTGGCGAGGACGGGTGGGTCGGCGATGAAGATCTCGGCGGGGCGGGTGCCGTTGGCCTCGCGGAGCACGACCGCGTCGAAGTCGGTGTGCAGGCGCGGGGACAGGACGGTGGCCTCGGTGAGGTCCAGGCAGGCACGTTCGACCTTGCCGGCGAGGGCGTCGGTGCGGCGCATGGTGTCGACGGCGGTGGTGAGTTCGTCGACGACCCAGTGCGGCACCGCGGCTTTCGCGCACAGGGCCAGGCAGATCTCGGTGGCGTAGCGGTCGGCCAGGCGGCGCAGCGGGGCGGTCACGTGTGAGTACGGGGCCCCGATCGCGCTGTGCCGCAAGGTGTCCGGGTCCTGGCCGTTCAGGATGGTGTAGGAGGCGCCGCGCAGCAGGCCGGTGGCCTCCGACATGAGCACCAGAGCGGCGGGGGTGTTGCAGTCCAGTTCGGCCAGCATGCGGCCCGCGGACTCCTCGGGCGGCCACGGCACGCCGACCGCGGCGGCGGTGCGGCGCATGGACTCGATGGCGGACGGGGCGGGCGGCGGCATGGTGCGCAGCAGACCCGGCGGCTCGGGGTTGCCGGAGCCGTTCGAGTTATGTCCGTCGAGCATGATTCGGGCCGCGCACATACCGGTCAGCAGGGAGATCTGCTCGTTCCAGTCGTCGGCCGCGGTGCGCGGTTCCAGCGCCAGCTGCCAGTGGTCGATCCCGGTTTGCTCGGCGTCGCGGACCACGGTCTGGTCGGGCAACCGCAGCGTGATCGCGCCGCGCTCGATGCCGGCCGCGATGCGCAGCCGCCCGAAATCGGGCAGCGCGGCGATCGACGGGTGCAGGCTGCCGTTGTCGGCGTCGGCCTGCACGCCCTGATAGTCGAGGCGGGCGCGGGAGCGGACCAGCGCGCGGGTCACCGAGAACCGCACCGGTTCGGCGTGCGCGTCGCATTCGATGGTCCACAGCGCGGCCGGGCGGTCGACGTCGGGCAGCAGGCTGGCGAGGCCCTCGCTCAGCACCGGCGGGTGCAGCGGGACGGTGCCGTCAGGGAAGTAGAAAGTCTGGCCGCGGGCCAGGGATTCGCGGGCCAGCGGCCCGCCGGGGACGACCACCGCGGCGACGTCGGCGATGGCGTAGTGGAGCAGGAATCCGCCGCTCGGGGTGCGTTCCAGGCAGACGGCCTGGTCCAGATCCATGGCACCCGGGGGATCGATGGTGACCAGCGGGATCTCCCGCCGGTCGGCTCGGGCGCCCGCGAACGCGTCGACCGCGTCGCGGGCCTCCGAGACGGCCTCGGACGGGTAGTCCGAGGCCAGTCCGAACTCGGTTCGGACGGCGCCGAAGTCCACCGGCGCCGACACGATCCGTTGATGCAGTTCCACTGCGGAGACTGGCCCTACTGCAGGGCCAGCATCGTGCCGTTCAGCTCGTTGAACGGACCGTACACGGTGAACACCACGCGGCCGCCCGGGTACTGCGACGACAGCAACGCGGCCGAGTCCAGGGCTTCCCCGAACGACGCGGCCGACGGATGCGGCAGGCCGGCGATGACCTGTCCGAAGTGGTTCTGCGCCACCCACTGCGTGTCCGCCGCGGTGAGATCCACCTGAATCCCGCCCGGCAGCGGCGTCACGGCCACCGCGGAGGCAGAACCGGCACCCAGCACAGCGGAAGCGGCAGCGGCGAGAAACGCTCCCACTGCCAGTTTGCGAGCAATTCGCATTGAGACGAGACCTGCTTTCCGACGATTGTTGAGCCCTTGTCCCGTCGCGGACCGCTACGGAACTTTCCAACGCGCAACACTTTATGACGTCGATCACGTTCGGTGCCAGTTCAAGGCCGATAACCCGCCCGACACGCCGAGCCGCGCCGGTACACACCGTGGGGCGCGCCGCCATTCTCATCCACGCGGAGCAGATGCGCAGGGAAACGGGCGAGCGGTGTCGATCACGCCGCCCGCCCGCCGGTTTTCCCGCGGCCGCACCGCTCGCCGCGCGGACCGCCTACCTACCGCGCAGACCGCCCGGGAACTTGGCACTGAAGAGTTTGAATCCATACGCGATGGCGAACAGCACCACGATGGCCGCCGGTTGAACGACACCAGCCATGACTTACTCCCTCATCTCTTGCGACGCGTCGGGCTCCTCCGGCGCGGTCTCGGCCGGCGTCCGGCCGCTGCGTTCGAGGAAACGCAGCAGCTCCACCGGGAACGGCAACACCAGGGTCGAATTCTTCTCCGCCGCAACCTGAACCACGGTTTCCAGGAATCGCAGCTGCAATGCGGCGGGGGCGTCGGACATATTGGCGGCGGCCTGGGCCAGCTTCCGCGAGGCCTGCAATTCGCCCTCCGCGGAGATGACGCGGGCGCGGCGTTCGCGTTCGGCCTCGGCCTGGCGGGACATGGAACGCTTCAGGGCGTCGGGCAAGGCGACGTCTTTGATCTCGACGCGGTCGATGTGCACGCCCCAGTTCAGTGCGGGCGAGTCGATGAGCAATTCCAGGCCCTTGTTGAGCTGCTCCCGATTCGACAGCAGATCGTCGAGTTCGCTCTTGCCGATGATCGAACGCAGCGACGTCTGCGCCACCTGCGCGACCGCGAACAGATAGTCCTGCACCTCGATGAGGGCGCGCAGGGGATCGATGACCCGGAAGTAGACGACCGCGTCCACCCGGACGGTCACATTGTCGCGGGTGATGCCCTCCTGCGCGGGCACCGGCATCGTGACCACCTGCAGGGAAATCTTGGACATCTTGTCCACGCCGGGAATCAGCAGCCGCAATCCGGGCTCCCGCACGGCCCGCACCCGCCCGAGCCGGAACACCACGCCCCGCTCGTATTGCGTGACCACCCGTACCCCGGCCGCCAGGCCGATTCCGGCGATCACGACGATGGCGGCGAGCCATCCGATCAGCAGATACAGAACATCCATGGCGAGCTCCGCGAAAATATCTCCGCGCCATCGGAAATCCGACGGTGTGCCTTCCATGATGGCACCGGGAGATCGCCCCCGCGACGCCAAATTCTCGCCGACAGATCACCCCCAGTTCGCGGCCGTCCCGATTCTGGACTGACGGAGCGGGGGAGCGAAGCGGAGGAGCGGAGGAGGGAAGAATCGGGACCAGAGGCCGCGAACCCGCCCCGCAGCGAAGCGTAGGGGCAGAAAATACGGGCGGACGAGTCGGTCTGTAAGCCGGATCCTGTCCCCGACGTCGAAACGCCGGGTGGCGACCATCCATCTGGACACACCGTTGCCGGGTGCCTCGAGCGGTCCACCCGCAGGCTCGGGCGAGCAGCCCTCGAACACCTGCGCAGCCGCACTCTCGCGAGTGCGGCCTTCGACCTTGCTCCGGGCGGGGTTTACCTAGCCGCGCCGGTCACCCGGCGCGCTGGTGCGCTCTTACCGCACCGTTTCACCCTTACCGGCGGTGCACTTCTCGCGAAGTGCGGCCCGCCGGCGGTTTGTTTTCTGTGGCACTGTCCCGCGGGTTGCCCCGGGTTGCCGTTAACAACCGCCCTGCTCTCCGGAGTCCGGACTTTCCTCGGCGACAGGCTGCGGCACACGCGTTGCCCGTTCCTCTCGCCGCGGCCGCCCGACCGACTCGTCCGCGGCCACCAGGGTACGGTAGGGCGTCATGGAGCGTGTCGAGGTGGGGTTCCCTTCGGGTGTCGAACAGTGCGCCGGCTGGCTGTATCTCCCGGATGGACCGCCGCGTCCGCGCCCGCTGGTGGTCATGGGGCACGGGCTGGGGGCGGACCGCGAAATGGGGTTGGATCGGTACGCGCGACGGTTCGCGTCGGTGGGAATCGCGGCTCTGGCCTTCGACTATCGGCATTTCGGGGCCAGCGGGGGCGAGCCCCGGCAGATGATCAATATCGCGCGGCAGCGTGAGGACTGGCATGCGGCGATCGCGTTCGCCCGCACCATCCGGGGGATCGACGCTACACGAATCGCGTTGTGGGGCAGTTCTTTCGGCGGCGGTCACGTGCTCGCTGTCGCTCCTGACGACCACTACATCGCGGCGGTGGTGGCGCAGTGCCCGTTCACCAGCGGCTGGTCCTCGGCGCTGGCGAAGGGGCCGTTCAGTCTGATCAAGACCGGGACGCTGGCGGTGACGGATCAGGTGGTGGGGCCGATCATTCGGCGCCCGATCACCGCGCGGCTGGCGGGCAAGAAGCACTCCGCGGCGTTGATGAGCGCGGCCGACGTACCCGCCGGATTCGGGCGGCTCGCCGAGGAGAGCGCGCAGTACCGGCCGAAGGTGGCGGCGCGGATCGGGCTGTCGACGCTGTTCGACAATCCGACGCGGCACGTCAAGGACATCAAAGCGCCTGTGCTGTACGCGATCTGCGACAACGACACGGTGGCCCCGGCGGGCCCCACAGTGAAGGCGGCCGAGCGGACCAAGCACGCCACCGTGAAGCGTTATCCGATCGGCCATTTCGACATCTACTTCGACGACTGGTTCGAGAAGGCCGTCTACGACCAGACCGAGTTCCTGATGGCGACCCTACGTCCGTGAACCGAACCCCCTGCGGCACCGGGGGTTACCGGTCTCCTCAGAGATACGACGTGTCGTTGACCAGGCGCACCGACGAACCGCCGTCGGGATAGAACTCCGCGATCGACAGCGACGCCAGATCCAGGTGCAGCCGGTAGAGCAGCGACGGACCCACTCCGAGTGCCAGTTGCAGCAGCGTCTTGATCGGCGTGACATGGCTGACCACAAGCACATTCGCGCCCGGATACAACGCCACCAGATCCCGCCGCACCGACTCGACCCGCTCACGCACCTGATCGAAGCTCTCACCGCCCGGCGCGGGGATCGACGGATCGCCCAGCCACTGGCCGTGCAGCTCCGGATCCTGTTCCCGGGCTTCCAGGAACGTCATTCCCTCCCAGGCCCCGAAGTCGGTCTCGGTCAATCCTTCCAGCACCCGCACCGGCAGCCCGAGCGCCTTCCCGGCCGCCTCCGCGGTCTCCCGCGCCCGACCCAGCGGCGAGCACACGATGGCCTCGATCCCGCCTTTGCGCGCGAGCATGGCCGCCGCGTTCGCGGCCTGCTGCCGCCCGAGCTCGGTCAGCGGCGGATTGCCGCGGCCCGAATACCGGCGCTCCACCGACAATTCCGTCTGCCCGTGCCGGAGCAGCAGCAGCCGGGTCGGCCGCCCGATCGCCCCGGTCCAGCCGGGTGCGGGCGTGGCGGCGGATGCGGGACTGTCCACGACCCCGCCCGCCACGGCGGCGGCGACCTGCCCGAGCGTGCCCTGGCCGCTTCCGGAATCGCGTTCGGCCGCCGTCGAATTCGACGCGTCCGATCCGAGTTCGGCCGGGCGGCCGAGCGCCTGGCCCGACTCCCGCAGCGCTGTGCGGACCTCGGCGACGGTGTCGGCGTCGTCCATCGCCTCGTTCGCCAGCCGGTCGGCGTGCGAGTTCTCCTTGCGCGGAATCCACGCGAAGCTCACCCGATCGAACCCGGCCACCAGCCGCCGCGCCCGATCGGCGAGCGGAATCATGGCCTCGTGCTTGACCTTCCAGCGCCCGGACATCTGCTCGACGACCAGCTTGGAGTCCATGCGCACGGACACCTCCCGCGCACCCAGCTCGGCGGCCGCCTCCAGACCCGCGATGAGCCCCCGGTATTCGGCGACATTGTTGGTGGCGACGCCGAGGAATTCCTTGCGCTCGGCCAGGACGCGCGCACGATCGGAGTCCCAGACCACCGCACCGTACCCGGCGGGGCCGGGATTGCCGCGCGAGCCGCCGTCCGCTTCCACGATCACCATGTCCACCAACGCTGTTCACCTTCCGTGCAGGTCCGAGAATCCGCCGGCGGGTCACGCCGCCGTGGCGTCGAGGCCCGTGCCGCGCGGCGCCTGGTTCGCGGGTCGGCCGCCGCGTCGCCTCACCGTGTCATCGCCCAGGGGATCCGGTGCGGGCCAGGCGTCGATCCTGTCGCGTCGCCGTGCTGGTTCGCGGTATTCGGGCTGTCGTGTCGTGTGCCGGTCCCCGCCGGGCGGCACGGGTGCCGCGCGCCGGTGAGCGCGCGGCGGTCGGGTCAGAGCCCGGAGTGCTTGGTGCGCACCAGGATCGCGCCGCATTCGGGGCAGCGGACCACGACGTCGGGGGCGGTCTGGGAGATGCGGGAGATCTCGCCGCGGTCCAGTTCGATGCGGCAGGCGCCGCAGCGGCGCGCCTGGAGCAGGGCCGCGCCGACGCCGTAGGTGGCGCGCTGCTTGTCGTAGGTGGCGATCAGGTCGGCGGGGAACGACCGGGTCAGGGCTTCGCGGTCGGAGTCGCAGCGCTGCTGGGCGACGTTGAGGTCGGCCAGGGCGCTGTCGCGCAGGCGCTCGGCGTCGACCAGTTCGGCCTCGGCCTGGTCCAGGTTGGCCCCGGCGTGGGCGTGCGCGGCGGCGGCGGCCTCGCGGCGCTCCATCACCTCGATCTCGTCGTCCTCGAGGACCTTGCGGCGGCGTTCCAGGCTGGTCAGCTCGTGCTGCAGTTCGGAGAGCTGCTTGGCTCCGACCGACCCGGCGGTGAGCAGGCCGCGGTCGCGCTCCTCGCGCTTGCGGACGGCCTCGATCTCGCCTTCCAGCTTGCGGATGTCGCGGTCGAGGTCGTCGATCAGGATCTCGGCCTTGACCGCCTCGTCCTTGCGGGTGCCGCGCTCCGCGGCCAGCCGATCCACTTCCTGCTGCTCGGGCAGCACCTTGCGGCGATGCTCGATCCGCGTCAGCTCGGCGTCGACGGCGGCGAGGTCGAGCAGCTTGGCCTGGATCGATGGTTCGGCATTCAACGCGAAGGTCTCCTGGACGCTATGGACGAAATTCAAGACTCCCACCGTACCGCCCCGGCGGGGTCCGAAACGCCAAGCCCGCCCCGAGCAGGACAAACGATCACGCGGACCGGGCCGGGCCGGACAATCGCCGGGGCGGCCGGGGTCGGCCGGGTCGCGCGCGGACGGGCTCAGCAGTCGGACTCGCCGAGGGTCCAGGGGTCGGTGCGCAGGGTGGAGACGCGGGTCTCGAGCCCGGGCAGGGCGTGGCGGACCACACCTTCGGCCTGGCCGCACCAGGGGAACTCGGTGGCCCAGTGCGCGGCGTCGATCAGGGCCGGGCCGCCCGCGCGCAGGTGTTCGTCGGCGGGGTGGTGGCGCAGGTCGGAGGTGACGTAGGCGTCCACGCCGAGGCGGGAGACCTTGCCCAGGAAGGAATCTCCCGCGCCGCCGCAGACGGCGACGGTGCGGATGACGCGGTCCGGGTCACCGGCGGCCCGCACGCCCCAGGTGGTCGCGGGCAGGGCGGCGCGCACGCGAGCGGTGAACTCGCGCAGGGTTTCCGGGGCCGGCAGCTCGCCGACACGGCCGATGCCCAGCCGGGACGGCAGGTCGGCGCGTTCGGTGACGTGATAGGCGGGTTCCTCGTAGGGGTGGGCCGCGCGCAGGGCGGCCAGGATCGCGGCCCGCCGCGACGGCGAGGCCACCACCTCGAGGCGATCCTCGGAGACCTCGTGCAGCTCGCCGACCACGCCCAGGGCCGGGTTGGCTCCCGCGAGGGGCCGGAACTGGCCGGTGCCCGCGACCGTCCAGGCGGCGTCGGAGTAGGCGCCGATCCTGCCCGCGCCCGCCGCGAACAGCGCGTCCAGCACGGCGTCGCGGTGCGTGACCGGCACCTGCACCACCCACTTGTCCAGGGCGGTCAGCGGTTTCGGATCGAGCGGCCCGGTGACGGTGAGCCCGATCGCCGCCGCGAGCGCGTCGGAGACGCCCGGATCAGCGGAGTCGGCGTTGGTGTGGGCGCTGAACAGCGCGCAGCCGGAGCGGATGAGCCGGTGCAGCAGCGCGCCTTTCGGGGTGTCGGCCGCGACCGTGTCCACCCCGCGCAACAACAGCGGATGATGCACGACCAGCGCCTGCGCGCCCCACTCGATGGCCTCGTCCACGACCGCGGCCGTGGCGTCGACGGCGAACAGCACCCGCGAGACCGCGTCCCGCGGGTCACCGCACACCAAGCCCACCGAATCCCAGGACTCGGCCAGTCCGGGCGGGTACGCCGCTTCCAGCGCCGCGATGAGATCCGACAGCCGCACCGTCGTCACAACCGAACCTCCTGCTCGATCCTGCCTGCCACGATCACAACCCCACGTCGCGGATGGCCGCGACGAGCCGGTCCACCGCCTCCGCCGGCCGCACCGCGACCCGCAGGAAACCCGTTTCCAGCCCGGGGAACGTATCACCGCGGCGCACCGCGATCCCCTTGTCCGCGAGCCGCTTTCGCAACAGTTCCGCGTCCGGCACCCGGATCAGCAGGAACGGGCCCGCCGCGGGCTCGTGCACCTCGACGCCCAGTTCCCGCAGCCGCGGGATCATGGCGGCGCGATCGGTGGCGATGCGCTCGGCCATCCGCCGCGCCTGCGCGACCGCGGCCGGTTCGCTCACCGCCGCAATGGCTTCCAGCTGCAAGGTACCCAGCGGCCAGTGCGCGCGGCCGTGATTCAACCGCGCCAGCACCTCCGGCGCGCCGAGCGCGTACCCGCAGCGCAGTCCGGCCAGCGCCCACGTCTTGGTGAGGCTCCGGAACACCAAGACATCCGGATGACTCTCTCCGGCGAGGGATTCCGACTCGCCCGGCACCGCGTCGGCGAACGCCTCGTCCACCACCACGATGCGTCCGGGCCGCCGCAGCGCCCGGATGCTGTCCGCCGAGTGCAGCACGGAGGTCGGGTTCGTGGGATTGCCCACCACCACCAGATCCGCGTCCTCCGGCACCACGACACCGTCGAGCGAGTACGGCGGCTCCAGCATCACCCGCGCCACCGGCGCCCCGGCCTCGCGCAACGCCAGCTCCGGCTCGGTGAACGACGGATGGATCACCGCCGCCAGCCGGGACACCAGCCGCGGCAGCATCGCGAACCCCTCGGCCACCCCGGCCAGCAACAGCACCTCGTCGACCGACCGCCCGTGCCGCGCGGCCACCGCTGCCCGCGCCGCCCGCTCGTCCGCCTCCCCCGGATACCGCCCCAGCTCCCCCAGCCGTCCCGCCAGCCGGTCCCGCAGCCATTCCGGCGGCGCGCTCCCCTGGACGTTCACCGCGAAATCCACCATGCCCGGCCGCGCGTCCACGTCCCCGTGGTGCCGCAGCCTGGCATGGTCGAAATCCTGGAACTCGGTGTCGTCCGGCACAGCCGTCCACCCTACGTGGCCGCCGTCCGCGCTTACCGGCCAGAATGGCTGTCGTGGGCGACCTGCATGTGACGTTTATCTGCACCGGCAATATCTGCCGGTCCCCGATGGCCGAGAAGATCTTCGCCGCGCATCTCGAGCGCGCCGGATTGGCGGATCGGGTGCGGGTGAGCAGTGCCGGGACCGGGAGCTGGCATGTCGGGGACGAGGCCGACCACCGGACCGATCGGGAGCTGAGCGCGCACGGGTATCCGACGGGGCACACCGCCGCGGTGATCGGGGCCGACCACCGCGACGCCGATCTGGTGGTGGCGCTCGACACCGGGCACGAGCGGGACCTGGCCCGGCTGGGGGTGCCGTCGGACCGGCGACGACTGCTGCGCAGTTTCGACCCCGACGCGGACGGTCGCTCGGTGCCGGACCCGTACTACGGCGACCAGTCCGATTTCGCATTGGTGCGCGAACAGATCGAGGCGGCCGTGCCGGGGATGCTGGACTGGGTGCGCGAACAGCTCGGCGAGGATCCGCGGGCCGGAGGCCGGGACGCATGAGTTCACTGCTGCGCCGCCTCACCTTCCTGCTGCGCCCGAGCTGGCTGATCCTGGCCGTGGTGGTCGCCGGTTTCGCCTACCTGTGCTTCACCGTCCTCGCGCCGTGGCAGCTGGGCAAGAACACCCGCACCTCCGATCGCAACGACCGCATCGCCGCGTCGGTGCACGCCGACCCGGTGGACATCGCCGGGCCGCTGTCGGGCGACGGCAAGAACACCGAATGGCGGCGCGTCACCGCTAACGGCAGCTACGTCCCCGACTCGACGGTCCTGGTGCGCTTGCGTCACCTCGACGGGCAGCCCGCCTACACCGTGCTCGCCGCGTTCCGGCTCGACGACGGCCGCACCCTGCTGGTCGACCGCGGCCAGATCGCGGCCGCGCAGGGCGGCACCCGCCCGCCCGCCATCGCCGACCCGCCCACCGGGCCGCAGCACCTCGAGGCCCGTATCCGCGCCTCCGAGGGCGTCATCGAGAAGAAGCCGCCGACCACCGAAGACGGTTTCCGGCAGGTGTACACGACCGACACCGCCCAGGAGGCCACCGTCCTCGGCCTCCCCCTCACCCCCATCCCCACCGACGGCCTCGGCGGCTACCTCCAGCTCGACACGGGCCAGCCGGGCGCCTTCACCCCCGACGCTCTCCCCCAGCTCGACGCCGGGCCCTACCTCTCCTACGGCCTGCAATGGCTGGCCTTCGGCGTCATGGCTCCCCTCGGCCTCGGCTACTTCGTCTGGGCCGAGATCCGCGCCCGCCGCCGGGAGAAGACCGAGGCCGACGCCCAACCCGCCGCCCCGGCCGAACAGGTCGCCGAGGTGACCGCGACGACAGACGACACCGCCGAATCGCCCATTCCCTCGCCGGCGGCCAAACCCAACGATCCGGCCCCGATCAAGGCGAAGCCCACCGCCAACGAGGCCCGTCTCGCCGACCGCTACGGCGGCACCCGCCGCTGACTCCGGCCGAGCGCCGCCGACCGCGACCACGCGGCAGCATCCCGAGGCTCCTGAACTCCGCACGGGGTCCGAGCGCGCGAATCCAGGGCGCACGGCCATCGGGGCGTCGGCACCTGGGCCATCGTTGTGTTCGTGCTGGGCGCACGATCTCCCGCCAGGACGGTCGCGTGACGGTGTGCACGGCGGCCGGGGCCCGGGCGTGCCGCCGGCTCGGCTAGCCTCGCCGGGTGCGTATGGGGACTGCCGCTGCGGCCGGGTTGCTGCTCGGGTTCGGGCTGGATCGGATGCTGGGCGATCCTCGCAGGGGGCATCCGGTGGCCGGGTTCGGTTCGGCGGCAATGCGGGTCGAGCAGCTCACCTATCGGGACGATCGGGCCGCGGGAATCGTGCACGAAGTGGTGCTGGTCGGCACCGTGACGGGACTCGGAATCGGGTTGCGGCGCGCCGTCTCCCGGGCCGGGGCGAAACACCGCGCCTCGCGGCCGAGTTCGAACGGCATCGCTCGGACGCTCGGCGAGGTGGCGCTCACCGCTGCCGCGACCTGGACCGTGCTGGGCGGGACGACCCTCGCCAAGACCGGGCGGGACATGGCGGATCGCCTCGAGTCCGGGGACATCGAGGGCGCGCGGGTGTTGCTGCCGTCGTTGTGCGGTCGCGATCCCGAGGCGCTCGACGCCGACGGGCTGGCTCGCGCGGCGCTCGAATCGATCGCGGAGAACACCTCGGACGCGACTGTCGCGCCGCTGTTCTGGGGCGCGGTGGCGGGCGTTCCGGGGCTGCTGGCCTACCGGGCGATCAATACGCTCGACGCGATGGTCGGCTATCGCAACGAGCGGTACGAGCGGTTCGGCTGGGCCGCCGCGCGAACCGATGACGTCGCCAATCTCGCGCCCGCCCGGGTGAGCGGTCTGCTCACGACCGTTCTCGCACCGGTGATCGGGGGTCGTCCCGCCGCCGCCTGGCGAGCGTGGCGTCGCGATGCGGGCAAGCATCCGAGCCCGAATGCCGGGGTGGCGGAAGCCTCCATGGCGGGCGCGCTCGGCGTGACGCTCGGCGGCCGCACCGAGTACCGGCACGGCATCGAGATGCGGCCGACCCTGGGCGACGGTCCGGTCCCCCGCGTTCCTGATCTGCGGCGCGCGGTCCGCTTGTCCGAGGCCGTTCAGGTCGCGACATCGGTCCTCGCCGCCACGGCCGTCTACCTGCGGCGACGCTGACCCGTCACCGCGAATTCGCGAACCGCGCGGTCGCCTTCGCTAGATTTTCCAGGGGAATGTCACAGCCCGGCGACCTGTCTCGTCGGTCCTGTGAACGGTCCGCCCCACCGGGCGGGCGTGAGCGAAGGCGAGGGTTGCGATGAGTGGTGACGGACGGAACGGGCCCGATCAGGCCGAGCTGGCGCGGCAGTTCGAGGAGCATCGCGGCTATCTGCGGCGGGTCGCGTACAGCACGCTCGGCAGTCTCAGCGACGCCGACGACGTGGTGCAGGAGGCGTGGCTGCGACTGGTCCGGTACTACGAGACCAGCCCCGAGGACGCGCAGATCGAGAATCTGCGCGCCTGGCTGACCACGGTCACCGGGCGGCTGGCCCTCGACTATCTGGGCTCGGCGCGGGCGCGGCGCGAACAGTATGTGGGCGAATGGCTTCCGGAGCCCGAGGTCACCACCTGGGACGACCCGGCCGACCGCATCTCACAGGACGAGCGGGTCACCACCGCGCTGCTGGTGGTGCTGGAATCGCTGTCGCCCGCCGAGCGGACCGCGTTCGTGCTGCAGGACGTCTTCGGCATGACCGGCCCCGAGGTGGCCGAAGTCGTGGGCCGCACCCCGGCCGCGGTGCGCCAATTGGCCTCGCGCGCCCGCAAACACGTGGAGAACGGCACTCCCCGCTTCCCCGCCAGCGCGGACGAGCACGAGAAGGTGGTGTCGGCGTTCGCGGTGGCGTGGCGTTCCGGCGACCTGAGCGCGCTGCTGGGTGTGCTCGACACCAATGTCACCTTCACCTCCGACGGCGGCGGCAAGGTGCAGGCGTTCCTGCACCCGATGCACGGCGCGGACAAGGTCGCCGCGACACTGCTCGGGTTCCTGGAGTTCGCGTCGAAGGTCGGCGGCGCGTGGGGTCGCCCGGTGCTGGTCAACGGCCGTCCCGGCCTGGTGGTGTTCGACGGCAAGAACACCGGCGTCTTCTCGTTCACCATCGACGAGGGCCGGATCACCAAGATCGACGTGGTGCGCAACCCGGACAAGCTGCGCGACCTCCCGGCCGACGGCGCGGGACCCGATTGGGCGCTGGGCTCGTCCGAGTCCTGAGCGACGGACACCGCGGGCCCGCAACCGGATTCACCCGGTCGCGGGCCCGCCGCCGGGTCAGGACGAGGTGTAGGTCGCCGGCCCCAAGCCGTGCGCGGCCGCCACCTCCGGGGAGTAGAGCCGCCCGGCGTCCGCCGTGAGCCCTTGCGCGAGACCGGGATCCGCGGCGCACGCGCCCGACCAGCCCAGGTTCGCGATGGCGCGCGCGTACGGCAGCGTCACGTTGGTGAGCGCCACGGTGGACGTGTGCGGGACCGCGCCCGGCATGTTCGCGACGCAGTAGAACAGCGTGTCCGCCACGTGGAACGTCGGCTTCGCGTGCGTGGTCGGATGCGAGCTCTCGAAGCAGCCGCCCTGATCGATGGCGATATCGACCAGCACCGCGCCGGACTTCATCCGCGCGACCAGACTGTCGGGCACCAGTTTCGGGGCCCGCGCACCCGGCACCAGCACCGACCCGATCACCAGATCGGCGGCCAGCACCGCCCTCTCGACCTCCGCGGTATTCGATCCGATGGTGGTGATCCGCCCGCCGAACCGGGCGTCGAGTTCCCGCAATCGCGCGATATTGGTGTCCAGCACCGTGACCCGCGCCCCCATGCCGACCGCGACGGTCGCCGCGTTGCTGCCCGCCACACCCCCGCCCAGCACCACCGTGTCCGCGGGCCGCACGCCCGGCACCCCGCCGAGCAGCAGCCCGGACCCGCCCTGCGGCGCCATCAGGTGATACGCCCCGACCATGCCGCCGAGCTTGCCCGCCACCTCGCTCATGGGCGCGAGCAACGGCAGGGTGCCGTCGGCGGCGCGCACGGTCTCGTAGGCGATGGCGGTGATACCCGAGCGCAGGATGGCGTCGGTGCATTCGCGGGAGGCGGCCAGGTGCAGGAAGGTGAACAGCACTTGCCCCGCTCGCATGCGCGAATACTCCTCGGCGATGGGCTCTTTCACCTTCAGCACCAGTTCGGCCGCGTCCCAGACGTCGTCGGCGGTGGGCGCGGTGCGGGCGCCCGCCGCGAGGTAGTCGGCATCGTGGAAGCCGGACCCGAGGCCCGCTCCGGCCTCGATCAGCACCTCGTGGCCGTCCCGCACCAGTTCCCCGGCACCGGCCGGGGTGAGGGCGACGCGGTACTCCTGCTCCTTGACCTCCCGTGGAACCCCGATTCTCATACCGCCATCGTTCCCCGGCCGGGGCCGCGCCGCCATCAGCGCCACGGCCCGAATTCGGCGGCAGTCATCCGCGGGCGACCGCGGCGGGGAGGTCGAGGGTCAGGGTCTCGCCGGGGCTCGGGATGCGGAGGCGGTCGGCCTGTCCGGCGAGCATGAAGCGGTGGGTCAGGTAATCGAGGTGCTCGGAGAAGTGCGCCCAGCCCTCGGCGTGCACCGGCACGATCAGCGCGTCACCGAGCGCGAGGGAGGCCTTGGCGGCGGTGCGGCCGTTGAGGGTCAGGTCCAGATCGCCGAAGCGGTCGACGTTCGCCGCGCCCACATTGAGGATGGCGATGTCGATGCGCCCGAAGCGGTCCGCGATGCGCTGCACGTTCTCGACCGAGGCGTTGTCGCCGGAGACGTACACGGTCGGCAGCCCGTCGGCCTGCAGGACGAACCCGGTGACCACACCGGTGAGCGGCTCGCAGCCCTCCGGTCCGTGCAGCGCGGGCACGCCGGTGACGGTCACCGCGCCGATCCGCGCCGACTCCCAGTTCGCGAGTCCCCGAACGCCTTCCATGCGCTCGGCGGCGTCGGGGGTCGACAGCACGTGCTCGACGCTCGGCAGCAGCGCGCGACCGGCGGCGTCGAGGTTGTCGGCGTGCTGGTCGTGCGAGAGCAGCACCACGTCGATCGGGCCGATCTGCGCGACCGGGACGGCGGGTCCGGCCAGCTTGTAGAGGGTGACCGGGCCGGGGTAGTTGCCGGGCTCGTCGAAGGTCGGGTCGGTCAGGAAGGTGAGGTCGCCGTAGCCGAAACGCACGGTGGGACCGCCGATGTGGAGGATCTCGAGGGCGGCGGCGGTGTCGATCTTGTTCGTCATGGCATCGAGTGTCGTCCGTGGGACCGAGCGCCGACAGTGGCCCGAAGGCCGCGCATCGATAAGATCGGGCCATGAGTGCCGAGCACACCGTCGCCGTTCTGGCGCACGACGGGATCAGCCCCTTCCACCTCTCGGTCCCCACCCTGGTGTTCGGCCGGATCGGTGCCGGCGGCCCCGACCACAGCCCCTACCGCGTGGTGGTGTGCGCCGAGCAACCCGGAACCTTCGCCACACCCGCGGGATTCGACATCGTCGTCGGCCAGGGCCTGGAGGCGGCCGAGACCGCCGACACGTTCGTGATCCCCGCGTGGGACCGCGATCGCCCACTGCCCGAACCGGTTCGCGAGGCCCTGCACCGGGCGCACGCCCGCGGCGCCCGGATCGTCGGCCTGTGCCTCGGCGCGTGGGCGGTGGCGGCCAGCGGCCTGGCCGACGGGCGCGAGATCACCACCCACTGGTCGGCGGCCACCGAGCTGGCCCGCGCCTATCCGGCGGTGCGGGTGCGGGCCGACCGGTTGTGGACCGACGACGGCGACCTGATCACCTCCGCCGGCACGGCCGCGGCGCTCGACTGCTGCCTGCATCTGGTGCGCACCGATCACGGCAGCAGGATGGCGGCCGAGCTGGCGCGCAGTCTCGTCCTGGCCCCGCATCGCAGTGGCTCACAGGCGCAGTACATTCCGGTCGCGGTGCCGGAGTCGGTGGACGAGGATCCGATCGAGCACGCCATGGTCTGGGCCCGCACCCATCTCGACGAGCCCGTGGATCTGGACGGCTGGGCGCGCACGGCGCTCATGTCGCGACGCACCTTCACCCGGCGATTCCGCGACCGCACCGGCGCGAGCCCGCAGCAGTGGCTGCTGCAGCAGCGCGTCGATCACGCCCGGCTGCTGCTGGAATCGACCGACGACACCATGGATCGCGTCGCCGCCGATTCCGGTCTGGGCACCGGCGTCAATCTGCGCCATCACTTCCACCGGCTGCTGGGCACCACCCCCGCGGCCCACCGCGCCCTGTTCCGCCGCTAAGTTCGCCCCATGAGGATTCAGCTGGGTGAGCACGCGCCGCAGATCGACGAGACCGCGTGGATCGCGCCCAACGCCACCGTGGCCGGCCGGGTGCGGCTGGAAGGCGAAGTGAGCGTCTGGTATTCGGCGGTGCTGCGCGGGGACATGGACCAGATCACCGTGGGTGCGCGCAGCAATATCCAGGACGGCTGCGTGCTGCACGCCGATCCCGGCTTCCCGTGCACCGTGGGCGAGGGTGTCTCGGTCGGGCACAACGCGATTCTGCACGGCTGCACCGTCGGCGATGACGTACTGATCGGGATGGGCGCGACGGTGCTCAATGGCGCGGTGATCGGCGAGGGCAGCCTGATCGCGGCCAACGCGCTGGTGCCGGAGGGCGCGCAGATTCCGCCGGGGTCGCTGGTGGCGGGCGTCCCGGGCAAGGTGCGCCGGGAGCTGAGCGAGGCCGAGCGCGATCACATTCGCCTGAATGCGGCCGCATACCTGCACAACTCGGCGCTGCATCGCCAGGGTCAAGAGGTGTGACTGAAGGGGGCGTGTGAGAAGCCCCACACTGATCAAGTGACCAGTCAGTCCGCTGCTAGCATCGGCGGATGCGTTCCCGGCGGCCCGTGCTGTGCCGCCGCTAGCCGGGTGCGCGCTCGGGGCTAGCAGGAGGTTTCACGGTGTCGTACAAGCACGACGGTATGCACCGACAGCGCATCAGCGTGGCCGACATCGCCGCGCAGCCAGGGGGATTCGAGGCGCTACAACGCCGCGTCCACGAACTGCGTTCCAGCGGCATCGATTTCGCGGCCAATGCCATCGAGAGCGAAATGGCCGCCCTCGACGTCCGCTGACCGGACCGGGCGTTCACTGATCGGACGGGGTACGAACCGCGACCCCGCGGCAATGAGATACTTTCGGATCGGCCTGTGCGCTACCGCGCCTCGGCCGTTCACCGCGCTGTCGCGGGGTCGTCCACCCGATCGACTGGAGACTCGATGCCGTCCGTTCCCACCATCCTGCAACGCATTCTCGAGAAGCCGCGGAGCGAAGGCGAACAGCTACTGGAAAGCGCGCTGTCGGCGTTCCTGGACTTCGGGATCAAGCGAACCAGCATGGGGGAGATCGCCCGTCGCGCCGGGATCAGCCCCGCCACCCTGTACCGGCGATTCGAATCCAAGAACGATCTGGTCGCCGCGGTCGGCGTGCGCGAGGCGCAGCTGTTCATCGCCGAGATCGACGAGCGGGTGCGGATCGCCGCGGGCGGCAAGTCCGGGCAGGCGCAGCTGGTGGAGGTGTTCGCGGCGTTCATCATTCAGCTGGCCAACAACAAGCTGCTGCGGCGGCTGCTGCGCACCGAGCCGGAGACCATCCTGCCGCGGCTGACCACCGAGGCCGGGCCGGTGCTCGCGGTCGGGCGCACCTATCTGGCCGAGAAACTGCGCGCGCTACAGGCTTCCGGGGATGTGCCGGACTTCGACGCGGATCTGGTGGCGGAGGTGTTCGCGCGGCTGGGGCAGTCGCTGGTGCTGACGCCGGACGGGCTGATCCCGCTCACCGACGAGACGGCGGCCCGCGAGTTCGCGCGGCGCACCGTGCTGCCGATGATCGGCGTACAGCCGATCTGAGCCGGTCCCGACACGGGCGGAAAGTCGTTCGATCGACGCGGGGAGTTCCGGCACACTGGCGACCATGCAGTTGCGTTCCGCTCTCCGCTCCGCCCGCAGCCGGGTCGCCACATGGTTGCCGCTGCGGCGGGTGGTGAAGATCTGCGCCGTGATCGCGGTGCTGGGGTTCACGGTGCTGGTCGCGTCGGATCTGTGGATCCGGATGGCGCACCGGAAGTACGAGTACAGCGTGGAGAGCGCCCCGTCCGCCGATGTCGCCATCGTGCTCGGCGCGGAGGTCAAGGCGAACGGGAAACCGTCGGACTACCTGAAGGCCCGCCTGGACCTGGGCCGGCAGCTGCTGGAGGCCGGGAAGGTGAAGGCGCTGCTGCTCACCGGAGACAACGGCCGCTCCACCTACGACGAGCCGACCGCCATGCGCGCCTACCTGATCGAGCAGGGCGTGCCCGCCGCCAAGATCGCGCTCGACTACGCCGGATTCAGCACCCACGAATCGTGTGTGCGCGCCCACGACATCTTCGGCGTCACCTCCGCCATCGCGGTCACCCAGGATTTCAGTCTGCCCCGCACCATCGCGCTGTGCCGCGCGGCCGGGATCGATACGGTCGCGGTCGGTGACGACACCATGCCGCACACCATGGTTTATCGCCAGAATTGGCTGCGCGAGCAATTGGCCGACACCAAGGCCGTCTATTCCATTCTCCTGCACCCCGAGCCGACATTCCGTGGCGCACAGGAGAGTTCGGTCCGCGACGCGATGGCCGCGGACCCGCAGCCCTGACCGGTCAGATATTCCCGGCCAGCGATCCCGCACTACCCGCCGCACCCGCGGCCACCGCACTACCCGTCATGAGACCGACCGCGGCGAGAACCAGAGCCCACATATGTAGAACCTTTCGAGAGCGAAATTGAAGACGCCTCGAAAAGTAGTGCGGCCCACCATGTCCCGACGAGAGCCGAAACCGGATTCTGCGCCGACTCCATGGCGATACCCAGCACCTTCCCAGTACCCGATCGAGCCCCGATGTGGTAAGCGCGACTATCACGCGCGGCGCCGCCGCCACAAGCGCTCCGACACACACAAACAGGATCTAACGCATTCCCGTCGTGAAACGAGTTGTGTGGCAGCATCCCGATATGGGTTGCTCGTCGGTGACTGCGAGCGGGAATCGGCGATGAGCATGCAGTGGGAAGGCGGGCATCGGTGACCGGAAACGGCGACCGGCTGGCGGATGACATCTCGATTCCCAGCTTCGGCCAGGCCTTACGCCGCCTCCGCGACGAACGCGGCTTCTCCCGCGAACACCTGGCATACTCCGCCGGCGTCAGCGCCAGCTACGTCACCCTGCTCGAGAAGGGCGAACGCGGCAACCCGACCCGGTCCGTGGTCGAAGCCCTGCTGCGCTGCCTCGACACCAAGGCGCCGCTGACCCCCACCGACCGCCGCCACCTCTTCGACCTGGCGGGCCTGCGCGTGGACGACGCCCCCACCTCCGAGGACCTGTACGACTCCCTCACCGCCGACCAACGCGAGGCCCTGGCCCTGTTCCACCCCGCCCTCGCCGCCTACATCGCCCCCGGCGGCGACGTCCTCGACGCCAACGACGCGTGGTACGCCGCCTTCCCCGGCCTCCGCGAGGACCGCAATATCTTCCACTGGCTGTTCGGCAACCCGATAGCCAAACTCGTTGAACCCGACTGGAAAACCGAGGCCCGCCTCTACGTCCAATGGCTCCGCATGACCGTCGGCCGTCTCCCCGACGACCCCTCCCTCACCACCCTGGTCTCCGATCTGGCCCGCTACCCCCACTTCCGCCACTACTGGTCCGAAGGCACGGTCGACTTCACCCCACCCGTCCGCACCCTCCGCCTCCGAAACCCCAACTCCGGCACAATCCGCGAATACAACGTCCAAGTGGGCCCCATCCAAAGCGAAACCTACCCCGACCGAATAGTCCTATTGCTCTGCCTCCCCCTCTGAGGCGATTCGGCTCGCATTCGAAAAGCGAAGGCGGGGCAGGCGCCGATCGGCACCTGCCCCGCCTTCGTCATGAGACCGGTTGTCCTACCGCGAATTACGCGGGGACTTCGCTGCGGTCGCCGCTCCACAGGGTGTGGTACTTGCCTTCGGCGTCGATGCGCTCGTAGGTGTGGGCGCCGAAGAAGTCGCGCTGGCCCTGGGTCAGCGCGGCCGGGAGGCGCTCGGCGCGGAGGCCGTCGTAGTAGGAGAGGGAGGAGGCGAAGGCCGGGACCGGGATGCCGAGCTGGGTGGCGACGACCACCACGCGGCGCCAGCTGTCGATGGCCGTCTCGATGGCCTCGCGGAAGTAGGGGGCCAGGATCAGGCTCGGCAGCGCCGGGTCGGCCTCGTAGGCGTCCTTGATGCGGTTGAGGAAGCGGGCCCGGATGATGCAGCCGCCGCGCCAGATGGTGGCCAGGTCGCCGGGGTGCAGGTCCCAGTTGTATTCGGCGGAGCCGGCGGCGATCTGGTCGAAGCCCTGGGCGTAGGCGACGATCTTGGAGGCGTAGAGGGCCTGGCGGATCGCCTCGGTGAATTCGGCGACGTCGGTGGGCTTCTCGCCCAGGACGCCGGAGGCGAGGCCCTTGGCGGCGGCGCGCTGGGCGCGGGAGCCGGACAGGGCGCGGGCGAAGACGGCCTCGGCGATACCGGTCACGGGGATGCCGAGGTCGAGGGCCGACTTGACGGTCCAGCGGCCCGTGCCCTTCTGCTCGGCGGCGTCGACGATCACGTCGACCAGCGGCTTGCCGGTCTTGGCGTCGACCTGGTTCAGTACCTCAGCGGTGATCTCGACCAGGTAGCTCTCCAGGTCGCCGGAGTTCCACTGGGTGAAGACATCGGCGATCTGCTTGGCGTCGAAGCCCAGCGCGTCACGGAACAGGTTGTAGGCCTCGCCGATCAGCTGCATGTCGGCGTACTCGATGCCGTTGTGCACCATCTTCACGAAGTGGCCGGAACCGTCGGGGCCGATGTGGGTGCAGCAGGGGACGCCGTCGACCTGCGCGGCGATCGACTCCAGCAGCGGGCCCAGCGACTCGTAGGACTCCTTCGGGCCGCCCGGCATGATCGCGGGGCCGTTCAGGGCGCCCTCCTCGCCACCGGAGATGCCGGCGCCGACGAAGTTCAGGCCGCGCGCCTTCATGGCCGCCTCGCGGCGGATGGTGTCGGTGTAGAGGGCGTTGCCGCCGTCGATGATGATGTCGCCGGGCTCCATGGCCGCGGCCAGCTCCTCGATGACGGCGTCGGTGGCGTCGCCCGCCTTCACCATGATCAGCACGCGGCGCGGCTTCTCCAGCGCGGCCACGAACTCCTCGACGGTCTCGGTGCGCACGAAGTCGCCGTCACCGCCGTGCTCGGCGAGCAGGGCGTCGGTCTTGCCGATGCTGCGGTTGTGCAGGGCCACGGTGTAGCCGTGCCGGGCGAAGTTGCGGGCGATATTGCTACCCATGACCGCCAGGCCGGTCACGCCGATCTGGGCGCGCGCTTCCGAGGTCGCCATGAAACAGCCTCTCCGTTCAGATGTCGATGACCGCACGAAGTCTCCTCGGCGGCGGCATCAGCGGATGCGTCCACGACGCCATACCTTTTCTACCGCACGCCCGATTCCGGGCTGAGCGCGGCTTCGGGGCGCGCGGCCCAGGCCGAGCCGTGCGACCCGGCCGGCCGACGCGGCCGCGTACCCCGCCGCTCGCGCGCCACCGCATCGGGCACGGGTGCGGCCGGACTCGACGATCGGGCTCCGGCACCGGGCGCGGGCGAGCAGGATCCGTACCCGACCGCGACGTCGCAGCGGACCGCGTCGGACTCACAGACCACACCGTCCAGCACCGACCGCCACCACCGATGCGCGGGCCGAAAACACCTGGCCGACAAGAACGATCCACCGATACAGTGCCCGAATGACACGTTTGAATCAGATTGTCGCCGTCGAGAAAGGGATCAAGTCCCGCACCTTCTCCGAGCTCACCGAGGCCCATCACAAGCTGGCCAAAAACCCGTTGCTGAGCGGTATTTCGCGTACCTACCGCCCCAAGGACGAGGAGGGCGAGCAGCTGCCGCCCGAGTCGACGCGCGTCCAGGTGAGATCCGAGGAAGTCCTGCACACCACGGCGGAAATCCTGACCAAACTGTTCGATGTGGTGGCCACCAAGGACTGGGCGAACTGCGCCGCCACCGCCGACGTGGTCGTCGACGGCCGCACCCTGGTCGAGAACGCGCCCATCACCTACCTGCTGTTCCTGGAGAAGCAGCTGGTGGACCTGCACACCTTCGTCCGCAAGCTGCCGGTGCTGGACGCCGCCGAGTCGTGGGAGTACGACGCCGCCGCGGACTGCTACGCGACCGAGCCGGTACAGACGGTGCGCACCAAGAAGATTCCGCGCAACCACGTGAAAGCCGAAGCGACGGAGAAGCATCCGGCGCAGGTCGAGGTGTATCACGAGGATGTGGTGGTCGGCTATTGGCGGACCATCCGGTTCTCCGGCGCGCTGCCCGCCAAACGCGTCAACGAGCTCGTCGAGCGCGTCGAAAAGCTCCAGCACGCCGTGAAATTCGCGCGCGAGGAGGCCAACAACGCCGAAGTCACCCAGCGCAAGCTGGGCGAGAACGTCTTCGGATATTTGTTTGGCTGAGTAGCGGGGCGGCGACTACAGTCGGCAGTGCGCAAGGAGCGCAAGCTGAAACAGAAGTTCAACTGTGACAGGCACAGCGGTTCAGTGGAGGTTCGAATCCTCCTCCCGCCACTCACGGCGGGATAGCCCAACCGGCAGAGGCACCGCGCCTTCAAACTCACACTATCGCTCCAGTTTCAGTATTCGCCGCCGAACGCCGAATCGAAGGAACGGCTTGTCAGCGTGAAGGTTGCGGGTTCAACTCCTGCCGGCCCAGCCACCAATGGGCTGTAGCTCAATCGCAGAGCGTCACGTTAACTTCAGACTCAACCCGTTCTCCACCGTGTCGGCGTGCCGCAATTGGGCGGCCACCGAGACCCCGGGGCAGGCTAGGCCCCGGGGTTTCCCTACAGCAGTGCGGGCGCGACCCACTTCGAGAGATAGTCGCGTAGCTCCGCGCCCCGTCGCGGCGGGCGGCCCGGATCGATGACGAACGACTGCACGATGCGCAGCATGTGCTCGACGAGTTCGTCCAGATCACTGTCGGAGATCGCCGCACCCGCCCAATCGACCGAGAAGCGTTCCAGCAATGAACGCCCGAAAGATCGTGCGGTATCGGACGTTACGCCCGCCGAGAAGGCGCTGGCCCGCCCCGGACGCAACAGCAGGCCGAGGTATTTCTCCTCCGGCAGGCGTTCCAGGGTGTAGGCGATGCCCTCCACGACCGCGGTCGCCGGATCGCGAATCTCGACCAGCCGCTCGGCCAGCACGTCCAGGAAATGTTCCGTTTGCGCGATGGCGGTGGCCGTCAAAAGCGTTTCCGCACTGGGGAAATAGCGGTACACCGTCTGCCGGGTGACGCCGAGGTCGCGGGCCACCTCCGCGATGCTGAACTCGTCGCCGGAGCGGTCGATGGCGCGGCGGGCGGCGGCCACGATGCGGTCGACGGCCTCCGCGTCGTCGGCGGGCGCTGATCCGGACCATCCATGCGTACGCACGCCTTGACCATACACATGGTGCTGACTGTATGGTCGAGGGGCGTGAAAGGAATCCCATGACCACCACCCCGCCGCGGCCCCCGCAACTCGACTCCCCGGTCCTGCCCAAGATCTTCAAATACTCCGGCCGCGCGCAGGTCTGGATCTACCGCCGCACCGGCGGCCGGATCGGCGGCAAATGGCGCATCGGCGCGGGCTTCCGCAAACCGGTGCCGACGCTGCTGCTCGAACACCGCGGCCGCAAGTCCGGCGCCGTCTACACGGTCCCGCTGCTGTACATCGGCGACGGCACGGACACCATCGTGGTGGCCTCGCAGGGCGGACTGCCGAAGCACCCGCAGTGGTACCGCAATCTGTGCGCGAACCCGGACACCCACATCCAGATCGGCCGCGACCGGTTCGCGGTGCGCGCCCACACCGCCGACGCCGAGCATCGCGCCCGGCTCTGGCCGCGACTGGTGGAGGCCTACGCCGACTTCGACACCTACCAGGCGTGGACCGAGCGCGAAATCCCGGTCGTGATCCTGACCCCGATCAACTAGCCGAACCGGTGGGCAGCCCGACCGTGGCGACGATGAGTCCCGGATGCGCCACGGAATCCAGCATGCCCACCTGGATCCGGTACAGCTTCAGCTCGCCCGTGCCCCGATCACGCAACCGCATGGTCCGCACGGGCGGGGCGAACCCGACGTCACCGGTGGACCAGAACCGCCGGAACTCCGCGAACTCGCCGAGCTCGCGCATGAGATCACCGAACACGGTGGGATCCGTCAGCGAGCCGACACTCCCGCGCAGCCAGCTCACCGACTTCCGCACGTCGGCCTCCCAATCGGCCATCACCTGCCGGGCCGCCGGATCGGCGAACATCCACCGGTACAGATTCCCGTTCTCGGCCAACCCCGGAAACGCCTGCGCCCATTCGATGTTCCCGGCCAGCACATTGCCCCGGGTGTCGTAGAACGCTGCCAGCTTGGGCCGGTGCATGGCGAGCATGCGCAGCGCGTCGGCACTGATCGATCTCCTCAACTCCACGACCGTCGGATATCCCGAGCCGGTGAGCCCGGCCAAATCGTAGAGATAGCGGCGCTCGGTGTCCGACAACGGATTCCGCTGATTCATGCATCGGACGAGCGCGTCGACCACGGCCTGGGCGGGCTTGACTTTCCCGCCCTTCTCCAACTGCGTGACATAACTGGCGCTGACCCCGGCCGAGAATGCCAGCCGCTCCCGGGAAAGTCCGCGCTGGTCGCGCAACCGCCGCAACACATCACCGAATGTGGGCAGCGTGATGCCCTGATGTTCCCCGATATTCGTTGCCCGGATACTCATATCCGCCGGTTCCCTCCTGCCCCGTAGCGAATCGACGGCTCAGCGTCCGCGACCACTGCCAGAACTTCTCCCGGACGGAATACTCCCACATAATCGGCCTGGAGTCCGACCCGCCGGGCGGCGCGTCGATTGATAGCAATGGGGAATCGGCTACCGGCCCGCGAATTAGCCTCGGTGAAATCGGCGCGGCACAATGGAATTGGATTTCGCCCGCGCGCCGCCACGCCGGACAATGGGAACAGGTGTCAATTTATCCCATCCGTCCGGTTCTCGGCGTTTCCCGCGCAATCAGTCTCGAGACCGGCCCCCACCTTTGGTATGTTCTGCTCGACGTGCCGCCCCGGCACCGACCATGCGGTGGAGAAATCGTCCGAACGATTCGAACAAGGGGTGTGGACTTTGTCCATTCGAGTAACCCGAGCCTTCAGAACGGCGAGCAGCGCGCTCGCGGCGGTGGCGACCGCGGCCGGAATCCTCACGGCCACTGGCGCACCCGGCGCACAGGCCGCGCCGGCGGATTGCCCCAACCTCAATGTGATCGCCGTCCCCGGCACCTGGGAAACCTCTGTCGACGATCCGAAACAGGGCATGCTCTCCCAAGTCACGCGCGGCCTGCCCGGCTCCGTGCGCACTGACTACGTCAGCTATCCGGCCACCGCCTTCCCCTGGGACGGCGAGGTCTACGGCCGCTCCAAGCACGAGGCCGTGAGCAATGCCCGCGGGCTCATCTCCGCCATGGCCGCCCGGTGCGCGGCAACACGTTTCGCGCTGATCGGCTACAGCCAGGGCGCGGACGCGGCGGGCGACCTGGCCTCCGAGATCGGCACCGGCCTCGGTGTCGTCCCGCCCGATCGGGTGGCCGCCGTCGGACTGGTCTCCGATCCGCGCCGCTCCCCCACCGACGCCCTGATCGGCCCCCATGTGGCCGGCACCGGCGCGGGCGGCGCGCGGGCGGGCGGCTTCGGCTGGCTCAGCCCGCGGGTCCGCACCTTCTGCGCGGCGGGCGACCTGTACTGCTCGGTCCCCACCGACGACCTGGCGGGCCGCTCGGCCGGGCTGCTCACCCAGCTCACCGCCCAGGACCCGGTCCAGATTCCCAGCTATGCGATGACCTTCCAGTCCATCCTGTCCGAGGCGCTGGTCCAGGGCGGCACCGCCATCATCAACGCGCCGGGCGACAACCCGGCGGGCGAGCAGTGGATCAAACAGGTCCAGGACTTCCTGGACTCGGGCGTGCACCAGTCGTATCCGCGGTACGTCGTCGACAGCAACGGCACCACCGCCACCATCTGGCTCCGCAACTGGCTGGCCGAGACCGCGGGCGAAACGCCCTGATCCCTAGCGGTTCCGGTGGGCCGGACCAGCTACTCCGGCCCACCACCCACCGATCGTTCCAACGCGCCGTGCAGCCATTGCTGCGCGGCGCCGGTCGTCAGGGCACCCGTCACTTCTGCGGTCAGGCTCCAGTAGCGCAGGATTGCGCCGGACACGCGACACCGTCCAGCAGCGCCCGCCGATGCGTGATGCGCTCCTGGCCCGACCGCCACAGCTGCCGCGAAACCTCCTGATACAGGCCGGGATCCCCGACCGCGGTGACCAAATCCGCGAAGGCCCCGCGGCATCCCGCGCGACATCCCCGGTCGACGCGCCCCGGGTGTCGCTCGATCGGAACTGCGCGGCGGGCACTTTCGGGATTCGCGAGACCTTGGCCCGGCAACGGCTCATCGCGACCGACACCGCATGGAGTGCGGGCGGCGGGCGCCCGGTGCGAGCTCCGATCGGCGAGTTGCTGCTGCTGGCCACCGGCCGTTCGCGGCCATGAGTTCGTCGTTGGTCGTTCGTTGGTAGCCGCCCGCATTCTCGGTGTACTCGCCCCCTCGAATACGAAGGAACCGCACCGATGATCGCCACCCACGCCCGTACCGCCGCCCGCGCCGCACTCGCAGCGGCCGTCGTCGGTTCCGCCAGTTTCGGATTGTTCGGCAGCCTCACCGTCGCCAACGCGGGCGGCGACTACGGGCCCGACACCTGCCAGGAAGGCTATGTGTGGCGGGAGGCCAACTCGGCCGACCACGTGTGCGTCAGCCCCGGCACCCGGGATCAGGCGCGGGCCGACAATGCCGCGGCCGCGTCCCGGAAGGCGGGCGGCGGCGCGTACGGGCCCAATACCTGTGTGAACGGGTACGTCTGGCGGGAGGCCTACACCGGTGACGTCGTCTGCGTCACCCCGGCCGTGCGGCAGCAGGCCAAGGACGACAATGCCGCGGCGGCCGCCCGCAAGGCATCGCTGAACATCTGGCTGACCACCTACACCGCGGGCAACAAGTGCAACGGCGACGTGTGCACCGCGGTCTCCGATGCCGGAGCGCAGTTCAAGATCAACGGTGATCACTTCAACACTGGGACGGTCACGCTGATCGTGAATCGGAACAACGGCACCCGGCTGGCCACCTACACGGTGAAGGCCGGGCCGCACAACGGCTACGCGGGCGCCTCGTTCGGCTACCAGACCACGATGTGGGATCCGAAGTCCGGCTTCCACGCGCCCTGCACGGGCGGCGACGACTCCTACATCCAGGCCTACGATCCGACCTCGCAGCGCTGGTCGGAGCGGCTGTCGTTCAAGCACGACTGCCACTGACCGGGGCCGTGCGGGATCACCTCGGTGGTCCCGCACAGCAGTGAGCACACTCGAAAAAATCGGAAACAAGTTCATTTAAAAACAGCCCGGCCGGTACCCCACTCGAGGTACTTTCCTGCCGAGTCCGTCACCGGACCGGAAGGGTTGAAACACGTGTTCATTGGGCAAATCGGGTCGACCGCGATCCTTGCGGCCGGAGATTCGGCCGACTCCTCCGGCTTCTCCGCCGGCAGCCTCCTGATCCCAGCGGCCGGCGTGGTCCTGCTGATCGTGGGGCTCGTACTGCGCAACCGGTCGAAGACGACCCCCGTCGCAGCGGAAGAGGGCGGCCTGCCCACCGCGTCATCCGGCCTGCCCAAGCACACGGGCACCATCGTCGCCGTCGCCGGCATCCTGATCCTGGCGCTCGGCCTCGTCGCGGGCCTCACCAAGTCCGGCACCATCTCGGCCAAGGATCCCGAACTGGCCGTGGGCAACTGCGTCACCGCCACCGACTACCGCGGCGCCCAGATCGGCAAGATCAAGCCGACCGCCTGCGAGGACAACTCCGCGGTCTACGAACTGGCCGCCTCGGTGAAGAACGGCGCCACCTGCCCCGACGGCAAGTTGCGCGACGCCGGCTACTTCGTACTCACCAATGGCAACAGCTCGCTGTGCTTCGCCCCCAACGTCAAGGTGGGCAGCTGCTACAGCATGCAGCCCGACGTCAACCAGATCGCGCCCATCGACTGCGCGGCCAAGAACGGCACCGCCATCACCGTCCAGATCGGCGGCCGCTTCGACGGCACCACCGACACCAACCAGTGCGCCATCCCGGCCGGCGCGACCGTGACCCCGCAGCCCGCCCGCGTGGTGTGCTGGCAGCCGGTCACACCGGTCAGCTAGTCGACACACAGCGAAGGGCCCCGGCGGTCACACCGCCGGGGCCCTTCGTCACTGCCGGGGACTAGCCCGCCGCGACCGCGACGCTCTCCGCGCCCACGCGCGGGTAGGTCGGGTACTCGATGCCCGAGATGTACTGCACGGTCCGCACGACCTGGCACGAGTAACCGAACTCGTTGTCGTACCAGAGGTAGAGGATCGCGGTGTCGCCGTCCACGATGGTGGCGTTGGCGTCCACGATCGACGCCGCGCGCGAGCCGATGAAGTCACTCGAGACCACATCGGTGGCCGCGGTGAAATCGAGGTTGCGGCTCAACGGGCCCGACAGCGACATCTCGCGCAGGTACTCGAGCACCTCGTCCTTGGAGGTCGCGCGCTCGAGCTGCAGATTCAGGATCGCCACCGAGACATCCGGGGTGGGAACGCGAATCGAGCTGCCGGTGATCTTGGCCGAGAAGTCCGGCATGGCCTTCTTGACCGCGGACTGCGCGCCGGTCTCGGTCAGCACCAGGTTGAACGGCGCGGAACGGCCGCGACGGTCGGAGCTGTGGTAGTTGTCCAGCAGGTTCTGGTCATTGGTGAACGAGTGCACCGTCTCCACGTGGCCGCGCACGATGCCGAACTCGTCCTCCATCGCCTTCAGCGGCGGGACGATCGCGTTGGTGGTGCAGGACGCGCAGGAGTAGATGGTCTGCGACAGGTCCAGCTCACGGTGGTTGACGCCGTGCACGATGTTCGGGACGTCGCCCTTGCCGGGCGCGGTCAGCACGACCTTCGAGATGCCCGGGCGCAGGTGCTGTTCCAGGCCCGCGCGGTCACGCCACTTGCCGGTGTTGTCGATCAGGATCGCGTTGTCGATCCCGTACTCGGTGTAGTCGATCGAGGTCGGGTCGTTGCTGTAGATGAACTTGATGGCGTTGCCGTTGGCGATGATCGTGTTGTTCTCGGCATCGACCTTGATGGTGCCGTTGAACTGGCCGTGCACCGAGTCGCGGCGCAGCAGCGACGCGCGCTTGATCAGATCGTCCTCGCCGCCCTTGCGGACCACGACGGCCCGCAGGACCAGGCCGTTGCCGGAGCCGACCTTCTCGATGAGCAGGCGCGACACCAGGCGGCCGATGCGGCCGAAGCCGTACAGCACGACATCGCGCGGGCCCTGCGCCTCGGCCTTGTTGCCGTCGGTCACCTCGGCGAGCACGTCGGCGGTGAACTCGGGGACCGACAGGCCGCGCTCGTCGGCGCGGTAGGCCATCACCAGCCGGCCCAGGTCGATCTTGCTGGGGCCCAGGTCGAGCGAGCGCAGCGCCTCCAGGAAGGGCAGCGTCTCGTCGATCGACAGTTCCTCGCCCTCGATCTGCCGCGCGAACCGGTGGGTCCGCAGGATGCTGATCACCGACTTGTTCACCAGTGACCGGCTGTGCAGCAGAATCGTCACCCCCTTGTCCCGATACAAGCTGCCGATGATCGGAATCATCGCCTCCGCCGCAGCCTCGTGAGCGTTCCAGCGGTCAAGATGGTCGGTAGTCAACACAAGTCCTCGGGGTTTCCTCGATCTGCACGTGGTGTCGACTCTATCCAGCCCCGAAGTCGCACAATCCTCGGCTACCCGCATGTGAGATCCACGTCGCCCTCACGAGGGGAACGGTCGCCGTGACGCACGACGGCGGTCGCGGGGGGGGGGCCCCCCCCCCCCCCCCCGCCCGCCCACCCCCCAAATGGGAAGGGATTGCCCCCCCCGAGGTGG
>NZ_JBHTVV010000001.1:1483869-1610516 GCF_042792755.1 Nocardia sp. NPDC056611 | reverse complement strand
CCCAACCCCTATTGTGATCACACCCCCCACCACCCCGTCGGCGCGTCCGAGGCCACGCCCGCTGCGGGGGGGGGGGGGGCCCCCGCCCCGCGACCGCCGTCGCGACTCCGACGCTAGTGCGAGGAGATGCCCGCCGAGAGGGTGCTGAGGACACCGTCCGCGTACCCGCCGCCGAACGCGCTGCCCAGGCTCGCGCCCAGGGCGGTCAGGCCCACCGACCCGGTGCCCACCGCGTTGCCGAGCTCCGAGGCCGAACCGGACGTGACGGGCAGGTCCACCGGGGCGGCCGGGGTCAGCGGAATCCCGTCCGCCGCAGCCGTTCCGATGCCGGCCCCGAGCAGCGCCGCCGACGCGATGCCCACAAGAATCGTTCGTTTCATAAACTGTCCCTCTTATCCAGGTTGTCGGAGCGGGACGCGGTCGTCCCACTCCGCGGGCCAGAGCATATGAAATATCGCTAATTCACATGGGCGTTTTGGACCGTTTGGTATCCCACCCACAGTCGATCCCGGACGGCGGTTGTGAATAGTCCCGATTAGCGAATAAATCGCCGGGAAGCACTGGGGCGACGCGATTTCCGCGAACCACAGTGTATGGCGGTATGAACACCCGACGCGGGATCTTTGCCGATGGCAACCAATACGACCCGGGGCACGAAAAAGCCCGGGCCTGGGCCCGGGCTTTTCGGAGTGGACTCGAACTCAGCGCGTCACGAGGGTCCTCAGCGCGTCACGATGGTCGCCGAACCGTGGCCGAACAGGCCCTGGTTCACCGCGATGCCGGCGCGGGCGTTCTCCACCTGACGGCCGTCGGCCTGCCCGCGCAGCTGCCAGGTGAGCTCGCAGATCTGCGCGATGGCCTGGGCGGGGATGGCCTCGCCGAAGCAGGCCAGACCGCCGGAGGGGTTGACCGGGACGCGGCCGCCCAAGGTGGTTGCGCCGCTGCGCAGCAGCGCCTCCGCGCCACCGACCTCGCACAGGCCGATGTCCTCGTACCAGTCCAGCTCCAGGGCGGTGGACAGGTCGTAGACCTCCGCCATCGACAGGTCCTCGGGGCCGATACCGGCCTCCTCGTACGCGGCGTGCGCGAGGGAGGACCGGAAGGTGTGCGGCGGCGGCTCGACGGCCAGGGCCGAGTCGGTCGCGAAGTCCGGCAGGTCGAGCACGGTCTTCGGGAAGACCGGGGTGACCGTCGACAGGGCGCTGATCCGGACCGGGTCGGCGATGCCGTGCTTGCGCGCGTAGTCCATCGAGGTGAGGACCAGGGCCGCGCCGCCGTCACTGGTGGCGCAGATGTCCAGCAGCCGCAGCGGATCCGAGACGATGGCCGAGGCGGCGATCTCCTCGACCGACACCTCCTTGCGATAGCGCGCGTACGGGTTGTTCAGGCCGTGGCGGGCGTTCTTCACCTTGACCGCGGCGAAGTCGTCGAGCGTGGCGCCGTGCAAGGCCATGCGGCGGCGGGCGTACAGCGCGAAGTAGATCGGGTTGGTCGCGCCGAGCAGGTGGAAGCGCAGCCAGTCCGGATCGTCGCGGCGTTCGCCGCCGACCGGCTGGAAGAAGCCCTTCGGGGTGGTGTCGGCGCCGATCACCAGCGCCACATCGGTGAGCCCGGCCAGGATCTGGGCGCGCGCGTTGGCGATGGCCTGCGCACCGGAGGCGCACGCGGCGTAGCTGCTCGAGATGCGCGCGCCGGACCAGCCCAGCGCCTGGGCGAAGGTCGCGCCCGCGACGAAGCCCGGGTAGCCGTTGCGGATGGTGTCCGCGCCGGCGATGTAGCCGACGTCCTCGTGCTTGATCCCGGCGTCGGCGAGCGCGGCGCGGGCGGCGACCAGTCCGTACTCGACGAAGTTGCGTCCCCACTTGCCCCACGGGTGCATGCCCGCACCGAGGACGGCGATATCGCGATTCGTGTCAGTCATTGACCGGCCTCCACTTCCACACCGTGTGCTCCGCCTCGTCGTCCTCGTACAGGGTGCCGATGGCGAGTTCGACGGGCATGCCCACGGCCAGGTCGTCGACGGTGAACCCGCGCACCACCTGTCCGAGAATGACCATCTTCTCGACCTCGAGCTCGACGGCCGCGATCACGTACGGCTCGAACGGGTCACCCGAGACGTACGGGGCGGGCGGCTTGTACCGGGCATCCGCGTACGACCAGATCCGGCCACGGGTGGAGAACAGGTAGTCCTCCAGCTCGGAGCCGTCTTTCGGGCCCGCGCACCGGGGGTTCCGGCAGGCGAGGGTGTTCTTCGGGAAATACGGTGTGCCGCACTCCTTGCAGCGGCTGCCGCGCAGCCGCGCCACACCGTCATCCGCAGTGAACCAGTCGGCCACGGCGGGGCGTTGTTCTTTCTGCACAAGCCCGACGGTATAGGAACACGTTCTACTTTGGGGGCGAATTCCCCACGCGCGATCCGCCCCCGGAGGTACGGTGAACCCTCGGATTGAGGAGTAACCCACCGCGATGGCCACCAAAGCTATTGACCCGCAGTCGATCCGCAACGTGACGCTCATCGGCGACCCCGCCGACACCACCCGACTGCTGCACCGCCTGCACGGCTCCGCCCACCCCGCCCCCGAGCTGCGCTGGTCCGCCGACCGAGCCGATCACACGATCCGCCTGTGCGAGGTCTCCAGCCACGCCCCCATCCCGATCCTGCAACGCGCCATCCGCGTCGCCGACAGCGTCATCGCCGTCGTGAACGCCGCCGAAACCAACGCGCCCCGCCTGGAGACGATCCTCCAGATCGCCGACGACCACCAGGTCGCGCGCCTCTGCCTCGTCACCTCCCTGGATCACGCCTCCGCCAACTTCCCCCGCTGCCTGCGCACCATCGCCGACATCCGCGGCGCCATCCCCCTGCCCCTCCAACTCCCGCTGGGCGCCGGCCCCACCTTCGAAGGCGTCATCGACCTGCTCCCCCTCTGGGCCCTGGAACCCCTGGCCGCCGAAATCTACGGCCCCCATTGGAAGTCCGCCGAACACGGCTACCGCGCCCTGATCCGCACCCTCACCGAGGATACCGAGAACTCGACTCCCACCGACCTCACCCTCGACCACCTGCACCACCGCATCCGCTCCCTCACCCGCCTCGGCGACGTGGTCCCGATCCTGTGCAGCGCCACCCCCCGAAGCAACGACACCGCCCCGCTTCTGGACGCCATCGTGCGCTACCTCCCCTCCCCACTCGACGTGTGCCAACCGGAGCACGCCCTCGATTACTGATCCGGGTCACATCAGGCGGTGCGCCAGATCAGCGACCGCCGTGCCGTCATAGGCCTCCAACAGGCCGCGCAAGTTGGCGAGAGCCTTCCGATGCCGCTCCGGATCGATACCGAGTCGCGTGACGCCGTGCTGCCAGGCTTCGTCGTCATCGACGGCCTCGGCCAGGATTCGCAGGCCGTGCTGCTCGGCGTCGTGCCGGTTCAGAAATGGTTGCAGCGCAGGCCATCGGGCGATGATCTCGGCGAGCACCACGAGATGCCGGGCTCGGTCGATGCGCGCCACCGGATCGTCGATCGGGTCGCTCGCCGACAACACCCGCTCGTACAGCTGCCAGATATTGATGAGCCGCTTGGCTTCTCGAATCGATCGATCGGGCTGGGCAGCCAGGCGCTCGACCAGAAGAGCGCGAACCCGGGGGTGCTTTTCCATCAGCCGCCACGGCACCGTCTGAACGATCGTCCGGCCCGTGAGCAAGGCGCGGGCCGGGGACGTGGCTCGGGCCGGGGCGGACGCGGATTGCGCGACGACCGGCCGCGGACTCTCACTCGCGGGTGCCGCAGGTGCCCGGACCAGGGCTGCTTCGACCGAACTGAACGGTACCGCGAGGATCGCACCGACTTCACCGGTCGCCCGGTCGACGAAGCCCGAGATCGCCTCGCTGGAAATCCTCGGCACGGTGACCGGCAGTTGAACCAGTTTCCGCAGGAACGCCCAACCGATGCTCGGGTCATCGCCCTGCGGTCCAATCCGATGGCTGCCGACCGTTTCGTATGCGCTGTCCAAGTGCGCGGCGACCACCGCCGGATCCACCCCGATCACGAACCGGGCGTGATATCCACCCGACGTCAATCCGGTCAGGAACAGATTCACCGCCTCGAAGACCTCGGAAATCGTTGCCGCCCTGCACCGATCCAGATCATCGATGAAAACGATCAGGCTGTACCCGGCCGCATTGACGTCCGCCATCATTTCGCTGACATCGTGCTGATGCAGATACAACGAACCCCGCGCGGCCTGCCGCAGCGGATCGATCGGCCCGGCTTCCCCCGGCTCCACCGCCGTCGGCACCGACAGTCCCGACATACTCACCGGCCCCGAAAACACGTCGTACGGCAAATAACCGACCGCCCACCCCCGGAAATACCGATACGCCGAATGCATCGCCCCCGCGAGCAATAACACCACCGCGGGCGTCACCGCCAGCACCGCCGCCACGGCCGAGTCCAGCAATCGGAACGACCGCCCCAGCTGCCCGATCGCCAAGGCCAAGGGCAGTGCCACCGTCACCAGCGCCACGCCCCACAGCGGCGAGACGATCCGCCGCCGCAGAGTCCGATACAACGCGTACCGATCCAGCCGCACGATATTGTGCGCGAACCAATACCGTTCCCGTTCAGCCTCACTCGGATACAACGCGGGCTCGACCGCCTCCACGATCGCCTCGGTCAACCCCGCCCAGATCTGCTCCCCGGACTGGTGCGCCCACGGATTGAACCAAGCCGTCACCACGCCGCGCCGCGGAGTGGCCGCCGGCCTCGGCCCGGGCGGTGACGGACGCTTCAACAGCTTCATCGCACCGCGCACGGTCAACCGCCGTGTCCGAACCTCGTCACGCGCTGAGTGATCCGAGCCCGCGTTGACCTTCTGCCGCACCAACTCCATCAAAGTGCTTTTGCCGCAACCCCAAGGGCCTTCGATCGTCACGATGGCGGGTCCGGCCGTATCGTTCTCGGCGGACCTGATCGGCGGACTCACCTGGTCTGCGATCGCGTTGACGAGGACGGTGCGATCGAGCAGGTCCTGTTGTGCGGGAGAGTCCGAGAGCCCCCAGATGCCGACCGCGCCGACCTCCACGGTCCGAAGTTCGATCCCGCGCTCGGGATCCCACATCTTGACGGTGCCGTCGTCGCCCGCCGAGGCCAGGCGCACCGATCCGTCGACGGTCTCCCAGTTGGTCATCGTCCGCAGGCCCGCGCGGTGGTTGGTCAGCGCCGCACCGATGGCGCGGGCGGCCGCGGGGTCCCAGACGCGAATTCCGTCGGAGCCCGCCGAGGCCAGCCGGGCGCGACCGTCCGGACGGACCCACGCGGTCAGTGCGCGAATCGTGCCGATGTGCCCGCTGAGAACCGTCTCGGTGATTGGCGTGGAGTCGAGATCCCAGACGCGGATCATGCCGTCGTAGCCACCGAGAGCGATATGGGTGCCCGCAGCGTCTTGCCAACTGCACAGGGAGTCCAGCCCGCGGGCCTGGTTGATCACTTCTTCTCGAATCAGCAGTCCGCTGTCCGGATCCCAGATCCGCACCGTGCGATCCGCGATGGACACCATCGTCGTCGCTCCGTTCGTGGATTGCCAGCATGTCAGCACCATCACTCCGCCCGGATGCTGAATCGGCTCGCCCACCGAATCACCGGTGGCGAGATCCCACATCCGCACAACCGCCTCATCGCCGCCCGACGCGAGCCGCAGCGTTCCGTCGGGCTTGCGCCAGATCGCGAAGGCCGACACCGACGCGACGTGCGCCACGAACTCCGTACCGATCGGTGCGCAGGTCTCCGCGTCCCAGAATCGGACCCGGCCGTCCAGAGTGCCCGAACACAGTCGCGTGCGGCCGTCCGGTTCGGACCATGTCGCGAGCGCCCAGATTCCGGGCCCGCGGTAATCCGTCGAATCACAGAGCAACCGACCGGAATCCGGGTCCCACACGCGAATGACACCATCCGCACCTGCCGAAGCGAGCCGCGGCTGCCCCGCGCGGGTTTTCCAACTCACCACGCTCCACACTGAAGCCGTATGCCCGGTGGAGATTTCGTACACAGCGGTATCGCCGCCGATATCCCAGCCGCGGATCCGGCCGTCCGCCAGCCCGCTCGCGATTCGAATGGCACCCTGCGGTGTCCGCCAGTGCGCCAACGCATTCACCGCCATCGACGACCCGTGCAGACGCACGCCGGTCTCCCGGCCGGTGGCCACATCCCAGAGAGTGATGTATCCGCCCGAATCACCGGTCGCCAGCAGCCTGACTCCGTCCGCCCACGATGTCATCGCCCACAAGCCCCGGCCGACATCGATCCGCACCGATGCGGAACCCGATGTCGAGAGGTCCCAGATGTGCACGACGCCGGTCTGACTGCTGCCGGCGGCGAGGTACCGCGATCCCTCGGGCCCGGTCCACGTGCACAGGTCTTCGACGCCAGACCCGGAGTCGAGCGGCCCGCACACCAGCGACCCGTCCCGTGGATCCCACACCCGCACCATGCCATCGTCGCCCGCGGACGCGACCAGCCACACCCCGTCCGCCTCCTCCCAGCAGATCAGCTCCGCGACCGGCCCCGTATGCCCCTCGAACGGCTCTCCGATTCTCTTGCCGGTCAACGGATCCCAGATCCGTACCGTCGCGTCGTACCCGCCGGTCGCGACCCGCACGCCCTCGGGCCCGGACCAGCACGCCAGCGACCGCACGCTGGTCAGGTGGTCGGTGTCGAACCGGCCGATCAGGGCACCGGCATGCGGATCCCACACGCAGACAAACCCATCGGTGCCCGAAGACACCAGACGAACCCCCTCCCCCTCCCGCCAATACCCCAACGTGAACACCGCGTGGACGTGCCCGACGAGCGGCCGCCCCACCGACTCACCACTCGCCCCGTCGAAGACCTTGACCGTCCCGTCGGATCCCGCCGACGCGAAATACGCAGTCCCATCCCCCAGCTCCCACGCCAGCAGGTCCTTGATCCCCCCGGGCTGCGCCGGCAACCACTGGTCCGAGTCCGCGCCACTCACCGCCGGCCCCCATCTGCCCCGCGACCGTTGTGCCCACCAGACTACCGACTCGGACCCACCCTCCGGACGACTACGCGACAACTCTCGCGGCACTTCTCCGACTTCACGAAAATTGTGATTACGCAGCAGTTTTCAGGCATGGAGCGACGGTGGCTATTGACATCTGAACAGTGATCAGATGTGATGATGGCCGCGACGTCCGGTACTCGGGAGTACCACCGCAGTACGGTTGATGGCCGCTTCGATCGGTATGGAAGCGGATGAATCGCCGTGGAATTCGGGTGGCGCCGCTGGCCTTTGCGCGTGCAGTCGGAAAAGAAATCCTTGGTCGAGGAGTTTCGCGATGAAAAGAACAGTCGGGCCGCTGGCGATAGCACTGGGGGCGGTAGCGATTTCGCCGCTCGCCGGGGTCGCGCGGGCACAAGCGCCCGTCCCGTTCGTCTTCGATCCACCCGCGGTCTACGCGGGCGGTGCGCTGCCGTGGATGATCGCCTCGGGCGACCTCGACGGGGACGGACATCCGGACCTCGTGGTCGCGAACGCCGTGGGCAGCGGGGGCACGGGGACTGTCGTTGTATCTCAATCGATCCGAGCGGGGCGGGCCCGCCGACTTCGCCGGCCCGCTCGGCGTCGACGGCGGGTTCCTGCCGGAGGCGGTCGCCATCGCGGACCTGGATGCGGACGGCCGCAACGACCTGGTCGTGGCGACGGTCGGCGCGAACGTGATGACCGGCCGGGTCCGGGTGCTGACGAATACGGCGGCGGTCGGGGCCTCCCCCGTATTCGCGGAAGCGGGCGGCTTCGAGACCGGTGCGGTGCCGCAGGCGGTCGCGGTCGCCGACATGAACTCCGACGGACGGCCTGACGTGGTCGTCTCGAACGCCGTTCGGAATCAATGGCGCCCCGGTCATGGTCAACCGCACGCCCGAATATTCTCCGGTCGGCACATTCGACATCCACCCCTTCGACACGGGCGCGCTGGGAACCGAGGGCGTGATCGCCGTCGACCTCGACGGTGACGGCCGAAAGGACATCGCGTCCGCGAATTTCTGGTCGCTTCCGGACAAGTCGGTGTCGGCGCTGAGGAACACCGGCGGATCCAACGGGCACGACCTGGAACTAGGTGCACCTCAGCATCTTTCGCCGGGAACGGTCGGTCTTCAGTCGCCGATGGACTTGCCGGCCGGCCTGGCGACACAGGCTGTTGTCGCCGATGACTTCAACCGGGACGGCGTCCTCGATCTCGCCGCGCCCAGCGGATTCGAGGCGGCACTGAATGTCTACATCAATCGGACACCGCAGCAGACGACGCCCGCCTAGGGCGAGCATCCGATCCCATTCCTCGACGCTCAGGCACACTCCCGGCCACTCCATTTTTGCGTAAGCTGAAGTCGGATTCGCCGTGTTCGAGAAGGTATGACTATGCGTAGAGCAACGGCGCTCCTCGCCGGACTACTGATAACCATCCTCTTCCCCATCGCCCCCGCGATGATTCCCCAGGCTGGCGCGGACAGCTGTACCGGGACCTGGACCATCGGAATCGGTGGTGGTGACAGCGTCCAGTCGGCATTCGCCCCCTATACCGACCGGGTCATCATCTACAGTTCCGCCGCCCCGGCAGCGGCGCTCGACGAAGTCGACCGGCTCTTCTGGTCGCACCGTGCAGAATGCCCAGGCGACCACATTCGCTTGATTGGACACAGTCAGGGCGCGGCCATATTGCACGCGTGGATTACGGCGCACCCGAACGCCGCCAACACGAACGCCATTCTCCTGGCCGACCCCAAGCGTGCCCCCGGTCCCGGCGAAGGCGGGCTGTCCGCGACGCCCGGCAATTCGCTCGTCGGCTACCCCCTCTCCGGCGTGGACGATTGGTTCGGGAGCGTCCCGGTTCTCAGCGTCTGCAACCACGACGACCCGATCTGCGACACCTCGGCCGATTGGCAGGGTTACGCCGCGGGAGCCCACATCCGCTACGACTTCGACGTCCACGACTACGGCAACTGGGATTCCGGAGTCTGGTACCGGTAGCCGGCGGGCTCCGACTGCCGTGCCGAGGAAAAGGTGGGCCCCCGTTTCGGGGCGATACCGATTAACCTCGCTGGCGCACAACGGTTCGGCTCAGAAGGTGGCACTAAGTGATCGGTACGCGGGCGAAGCTCGATGAACTGGCAAAGATCCTGGAGATCGCGGCGGAACCGGCGGGGGAAGCCGGGATCGTCAAACGGGAGAAGAAGGGAATTCCGAGCGTTCGGCAGCGGGTGACCATGCTGCTCGATCCCGGGACGTTCATCGAGACCGGGGCGCTGGCTCGCCAGCCGGGTCAAGCGGACGCACTGTACGGTGACGGGCTGGTGACCGGTCGCGGGCTGATCGGGGGCCGTCCGGTGGTGGTGATCTCGCATGATCAGACCGTGTACGGCGGGTCGGTCGGGGTGACGTCGGCGCAGAAGTTCATGCGGGCATTGCAATTCGCGTTCGACACCGCGTGCCCGGTGGTGACGATCAACGATTCCGGCGGTGCGCGCATCCAGGACGCGGTGGGTTCCATCGCCTCGTTCGGCGATATCTCCCGAGTGCTGGAGAAGCTGTCCGGCTATGTGCCGCAGGTGTCGATCATTCTGGGGAAATGCGCCGCCGGATCGGTGTACGGGCCCATCAATACCGACGTGCTCATCGGCACCAAGGATTCCTACATGTTCGTCACCGGGCCGGACGTGATCAAAGCCGTCAACGGCGAGGACGTGAGCGCCGAAGAACTCGGTGGCGCGGAAGTGCAGGCCAAACGCGGCACCCTGCACCACGTGGCCGACACCGAGGAAGAGGCCTACAAGTGGGCCCGCGACTACCTGAGCTACATGCCGACCAGCTGCCTCGAGCAGCCGCCGATCGTGAATCCCGGCCTGGAGCCGGAGATTACGGCGCACGACCTGGAACTCGACACGATCATCCCGGATTCCGATCGCGCCGGTTACGACATGCACGAGATTCTGCTGCGCCTCTTCGACGACGGCGAATTCCATGAAATCCGTGCGGCATTCGCGCCGAATCTCATCACCGGGTTCGCCCGCGTCGACGGCTATCCGGTCGGTGTGATCGCCAATCAGCCTCTGGTGCTGGGCGGTTCGATCGACGCCGCCTGCTCGGACAAGTCGACCTACTTCATCCGGCTGTGCGACGCGTTCAATATCCCGCTGGTGTTCGTCGCCGACACCCCGGGCGTGCTGCCGGGTCTCGCGGAGGAGGCGGCCGGCGTGATCATCCGCGGCGGTCGCACGCCCCGGGCGATCATCGAAGCCACCGTCCCGATCATCAACCTGGTGGTGCGCAAGTCCTACGGCGGCGCCTACGGCATGATGGCGGCCCGGCAGGTCGGCGCGGATATCAGCCTCGCGTGGCCGACCGCCCGCATCGCGGTGATCGGCGCCGACAGCGCGGTCGACCTGCTCGGCAAACGCCAGTTGGCGGCGATGCCGGAGGAACACCGCGCCGCGGCCCGCGAATTCATGGTCAACCAGTACAACGAGACGATCGCCACGCCGTGGATCGCCGCCGAACGCGGCTACATCGACGCGGTGATCGAACCGTCCCGGACCCGCCTGGAAATCCGCCACGCCCTGCGGCTGCTACGCGACAAGCCGAAGGTGAAGCCGGAATTCAACCCGCGCAAGCACGCCATCTACCCGATGTGAGCCGATGCGGCCCGGTCAGGCGGTCAAGCCTCGCCGGGTCAGCAGGGGTTCGATGATCGGCGGGCGGCCTCGGAAGGATTCGAAGGCCGCCATCGGGTCGACCGCGCCGCCGCGTGACAGCAGTTCCCGGCGGAACGCCTCACCCTTGTCGCGCACGGACGCGGCCTCGTCCTCGAACCAGGTGACGGTGTCGGCGTCCAGCACCTCGCTCCAGATGTAGGAGTAGTAGCCGGCGCCGTAACCACCCGCGAAGATGTGCGAGAAGTAGGCGGTGCGGTAGCGCGGCGGGATCGCGGCCAGGGCGACGCCGGCCTTGCCGAGGGCTTCGGCTTCGAAGGCTTCGGCGTCGACGCCGTCGGTGGCCCCGGCGGGCAGTCGGTGCCAGGCCCAGTCCAGCAGCGCGGCCGCCAGGTATTCGACCGTCCGGAACCCTTCACCGAACTGTCCCGCCTCGAGCATGCGCTCGACCAGCTCGGCGGGCATCGGCTCCCCGGTCTCGACGTGCTTGGCGTAGTTGGCCAGCACCTCCGGGCGCGACATCCACATCTCGTTCACCTGCGACGGGAACTCGACGAAATCGCGGGGCACCGCCGTCCCGGAGAAGAACGGGTACCGCACGGTCGAGAACAGCCCGTGCAGCGCGTGGCCGAACTCGTGGAACAGGGTGCGCACATTGTCCCAGCTGAGCAGGGCCGGTTCGCCCTCCGGCGGCTTCACGATATTGAGGTTGTTGACGACGACCGGCCGCGTGCCCAGCAGGGTCGACTGGCCGACCAGGCTGTTCATCCACGCGCCGCCCCGCTTGGACGGGCGGGCGAAGAAGTCGCCGAGGAACAAGCCCAGCCCGGAGCCGTCGGCGTCGAAGACCTCGAACACCCGGACTTCGGGGTGATAGCCGAGCAGATCCGGGCGCTCCTGGAAGGTGACGCCGTACACTTCACCGGCCGCGAAGAAGACGCCGTCCCACAGCACCCGTTCGAGCTCGAAATAGGGACGCAGCGCCTCGGCGTCGACCGAGAATTGTTCCGCGCGAATCCTTTCCGACCAGAACTGCCAATCCCAGGAGCGAAGCTCGTCGTCGTCGCCCGCCGCGCGCATGGCCGCGGTGAGTTCGCCCTGTTCCCGCTCGGCATTGGCCACCGCGGGCGGAACGAGCTGCGCCAGCATCTCTTCCACCGCGTCCACCGTCTTCGCGGTCTGATCCTCGACGACGTACGCCGCATGATCGGAGTACCCGAGCAGCGCCGCCCGCTCGGCCCGCAATGCCGCCATCCGCACCGCCAGCTCGGCATTACCTCCGTCGCCGAACCCGCGCCCCAGTGACGCCGCCATCATGCGTTCCCGCACGTCGCGGTCGGCCAACTCGGCCAGCACCGGCTGGTTCGACACATTCTGCAAGCTCAACGCCCACGCCCCCGCGTGCCCGAGCGCCGCCGCGTTCTCGGCCGCGGCCGCCATCGCCGCGTCCGCGAGCCCCTCGACCTGTTCCGCCCGATCCAGAATCAGCGCCGCGGCGTTGGTGTTGGCCAGATTGTTCTTCTTGAACAGCGTCGACGCCGACGCGAGCTCGGCATTCAACTCCCGCAACCGCGCCTGCTGCCCCGCGTCCAGCCGCGCCCCCGCCCGCACGAACCGCAGCCGATACCGTTCCAGCAGCCGCACCTGCTCCGCGTCCAGGCCGAGCTCCCCCTGCCGCTCGTACAGCTCCTCGATCCGCTGGAAGAGCTCCCCGTCCAGCAGAATCGAGTCCTCGTGCGCCGCCAGCCGAGGCGACACCTCCGCCTCGATCGCCTCGGTCCGCTCCGTCGAATCCGACGACGCGACATTGAAGAACACTCGCGACACCCGCCCCAGCAGTTGCCCCGAGAGCTCCAGCGCCTCAACGGTATTCGCGAACGTCACCTCCCCCTGTCCCGCCGTGATCCCCGCAACCTCGGCCAGCTGCTCCGCCATCCCCCGCTCGAACGCGGGCAGATAATGCTCGTCCCCGATCTCCGCGAACTCCGGAAGCTCATACGGCAGCACACTGCGCTCAAAGAAGGGATTCCTCGACATACGCGCCACCCTACGTACTCCCCACCCCCACCGCCCATCCGTAAGTAGTCGACCAGCAGAAATACCGGAAACTACGGATTCCTGCCCGGCCGCGACACCCCACTATGGATATCAGCAAGTACTTGGCAACACCGTCACCCCCATTCGGCGGAGTCGCCCGACAGATCTCGCCAATGACGTCGAGATCAGGCTCGAAGAAGCGCCGCAGTCGTCCGACCAACCGAATGGGGTTGTCACATCCTCAGCTCACCGTCCGTGGTCAGGCTTCCAGTCTGGCTCGGATGGTGGCGAGGCGTTCCCGGAGTTCGGATTCGTCGATGACGCCGCGGACCACCAGCGAGTGCGCCAAGGCGACGAGCTGGTTTTCCGGGTAGGGCAGGTCGGCGTAGAGGGTCGACGACAATGAGTCCTCTTCGTCGCGGCGCTCCTTGAAATCAGGGATATTCGCCGCGCAGGCGGCATTGTCCAGGGCGTCGCACATGCCGTCCAGGCTGGTCTTCCAGGGCGGGACCGGGTTGCTGACCCCGTATTTGGCGGCCATCCGTGGCCAGACCTGGTTTCGTTCCACGATGCTCTGCAGCGACGAGATTTCTTCCGTGCTCACGATTGCCCGCTTCCTCAGTCGACCGGATGGATGGCCGGACGCGTGTCGGTGATGACGTTGCTCGTCACGCCCACCTTGGGCATCGCGACACCGATCAAGCAGTCGCGCGTGACGATATCGGCGAGCTGGTCTTCGTCCCAGCCGTTGGTTCCCTCCGGCCGCAGCGGCATCACCATGAACCGGTGTTTCTGGTTGGAGTCCTGCACTCGCACCGAAACACCCTCGGGCAGTTCGAGACCGAATTCCGACAGCACTTGGCGCGGCCAGCGGACCAGACGCCGCCGGTAGTTGGGCGTGCGATACCACTCGGGGGAATTGCCGAGGATCGGGCGCGGATAGCACGAGCACAAGGCGCAGACGATCACGTTGTGCACGGTCGGCGTGTCCTCGAGAATCTCGAATGCGGTGAAATCGCTGGGTGTTCCGAAGCCGGTGGGTTCCAGCCAGTCCACGCCGACTTCCCGGCTGGCGGTCATCGGTTCGGCGAGGGCGAGCGCTTTGAACTCGGGGTCGAGCCACGCCCGGGCAACCAGGTGCGCGGCGGGGGTGGGTCCGATCTGCTCGGCGAATTCGGTGAAGCGGCGGTGCTCCTCGGCCGTGAAGATGCCTTTCTCGATGCACAGTTCGCGTAGTGCGATCTCCAGGACTTCGAAGTCGGTTATCTCGTCGACCATCGGCGCGACCGTGCGCGCATGGTCATGGTCATGGTCGTGATCATGGCCGGTCATTCGATCCCTTTCAGCCAACGCTCGGGCAGCTCGGTTTGCAGGGTGTCGGTGCTCGTTCCGGTGTAGCCGTACCACAATTCGGAGAGATTGAACCGAACGACGTAGAACCACTCCGGTTTCGCGTCGGGCCGGTCCCAGGTTTCGTCCTCGGCCGCCGGGCTTTCATAAGCGACAGAGGCGATTTCACCGGTGGCGCCGCGGACGTACTCCGGGGTCCGGGTGTAGAACAGCGCCGGCAGTTCGCGCACCATCACGGTATCGCCGACGCGGAACTTCGGTTCACCGGCGCGCCCGGCGAACACCTGCGGATCGCCCTTGCCCACCGCCTCGATGTGATGCCGGTTCCGTTCGACCCCAGAACCGTCCCCTTCGAACTTGGGGAGAGCCTCGATGGGCCTGCCGTTGAGACCACCCGCATAACGGTCCTGGACCTCGACCATCCGCTCGCTCAACTCGGTGAGGCCGATGTGGTGTTTCTCGACCAGGACGCGCGCCACGGCCAGCAGCCAGCGAGCGTAATACGGAATCCCCAAGTAGATCGCGCGACCAACGTCGACATTGCCCATCCGGCGCCGCTCCTCCGACAGCCAGATCCCGCGCCAAGCGAGCACCTCGCAAATCACATAGGTGTTGTGCTCCCACACCTCGTACTGCTTGTTCTCGTACTTCATCGGCGCATCCGGCTCCCCGCCCACGTCATGCACCGTCTTCATATAGGCCGCCAAGTGCTCGTGATCCAGAAGATCGGGACTCGGCGCGTCCGGAATTTCGGAATACGAAGATTTAAGTCGAGCGACCAAATCCAGCTGAGCGGCCCGTTCCGCTGCACTGCTCATCACGGCTCCCTTTTCCTCGGCGGATAGCAAACCAAGGCCAAATCCGGGCCGCACCACATCAGGTGTAAAGGGAGAGGGGACATTCGCCGACGACGGCGCCCCACAGTCCCAGGCTACATCCCGCACCCCCAAACCAACGCCACAGCTCGTTGAGGCAGATTCCGCCTCCGTCGGATACGAGGCGGCTAACCTTCTATGCATGCGCCTCGCAGAGTTCGGGGACAACGATTACGCGGTCACCGTGGCTGCGGATCTCAGCCAGGCACTGTTCCGATACCGGGCAGACACCGCGATTCGGCGAATAGCGGAAGCGGCCGACCACAACGTCGAGGACATCGGCGAGCGAGCAATCGAAGAAGCTCGCCGCCCATTGCAAGGGCTCGACACGGTCTACGGTGCGGGACTCGTATGGGTTGAGGACCGTACCCAGGCGGTCGTGCTCCTCGATGCAACAAACCTCGACACATATGTCGTCGACCACGACGCCGCCCCCGGCTTCCCAACGCGGCTGAATTACCGATCGGAGATCGGCAATCTCATCGAGGACCTTCTTGGGGGAACCCCTGACGTCTGGGCAATACCAATCACCGAGCCACAGCCCCAGTTCGCCACCGTCGAAACGGTGACCGGCCCCTCACGGACGGGGACCTTTGGTGTCGTCGTGCACCCTCGGTCGCCAGGAACTTGGGCACAGGACCTCATCACAACCGCCGGACATGTCGCCCCTTCCAGCGGCCAGGCAGTGGTCCACGATTCTCAGCGGAACCAGGGAAATGTCGTGTGGTCTCAGGACCCGGCGTGCGCATCCGCGCCGACACCCTGTGTCGACTTCGCGCTGATCGATCCGAAGAACGCTGGTATCACCGCGACGAGCGCGGTCAACCTGGGACGGTCCGCGCCGTCACAGCAGGTTGAAGTCCGTGGCGCGGTTACCAAGGTCGGGACGAGCTACACGATGGGATTCACACCCGCCCTGTATGTGCCCTCCGTGACGGGAATGTGGGCACAGACGTACTTCACCGGCACGCAATGCAGCCGGAAAGGCGATTCCGGCGCACCCGTATTCGAACCAGGCACCAATACCGTCGTGGGGCACGTCGTCGGGGCTTCGCCGCCGATGATGAGCTTCATCCAGGACATCGATACACAGCTGAGGGCGACGAACTGCAAGCTCTAGTGGAAGGACGTCCATGCTCACCACTGTCGTTTGGTTCTGCCTCATCGGTGCAGCCCTGCTCCTCGGGTACTCCGCGTACGCCGCACATTCAGAGTTCGACGCACAAAAGAGTGCTTTGAGAACACTCGATGCGGTCGCGAAAGAGCACCGGTCCGAACCAGGTGCTGGCGGCGCCTTCGAACAACAGGGAGCTGAAGCCCTCGTCGAAAAGCCCATCGAAGCTCTCGCCAAGCTCGCTGAGGCATTGGGCAAACTACGCACGAGCGTCGCTGCACTAGTGCTCGCCTTCGGCCTGATCATGCTCGCAGGAGTGTTCGCCAGCGTCCTTGACAAGATACCCACTGCCAACTGACTCGTTCCGGTACGCCAACAATCGCGCAGGCCCGTCCGAACTCCCGTCGGCGACACCGGCAATCTCCCTGCGCGGCCCAGAAATGCCTGTGGCTCAACCAAATCAACGGAGGATCTTCGGGCTGCCTACGCCAGCCGCTTCGTCCACACGGAGACGTTGTCGGTCGCACCGATTAGTTTCTGCGTGCGGCCCCGTCTGCACCCACGAACCCCGGTTACCGCGAGGAAGAAGGATAGCCATGACCACCGGAAAAGATCTCGTACTCACCCACGTCGCCGTACTGGTCGGCGACCAGCAGCAGGCCCTGGAGTTCTACCGCGACGTGATCGGCCTCGAGGTGCGCCAGGACATGCCGTTCTTCGGCGACGTCCGCTGGCTCACCCTCGGCCCGGCCACCCAGCCCGGCATCGAGTTCCTCCTCGAAACCCCCACCATGAACCCGAACGAGGCTGCCGTCCAAGCCAACCGCGCCCGCCTGGAAAGCCGCGCCATGGGCACCCTGATCTTCGTCACCGAGGACGTGGACGCGACCTTCGAGCGCCTCGAAGCAGCCGGCGTCCCGGTCGAGCAGCCGCTGATCGACCAGCCGTACGGCATGCGCGACTGCGGTTTCGCCGACCCGTGGGGCAACCACCTGCGCTTCTCCCAGCCGCAGGGCTGATCTGTTCGAGGACAACGGGACCCGCGCCTTCTCCGCCGCCCGGGTCCCGCTGCCGCCTGGCATCGGCTGCGATGTTCTGGGATCACATGCTGATCAGGGCTGCGGACCCCAGCCCTGATCAGGTCATCTATCGAAATTCTTTGACTTTCCGGCTAATTCGACCGAGCCCCTGATGACGCTACTGCCCAGACTTTCGTTGGCGGCGAGCTGATTCTCCTGTGGAGACGCGATCGGCTGCGCGCTGGCCAGATCGAGGGCGAGGTCCAGGGTTCGACCGCCCGCGGAGATGTCGTGCCGGATGTCGTATCGGATTCCGTTGAGGGCGAAGGCGAGTGGCAGCTGGGCGACGATCTGTCCGGCATCGTCGGAGACGATGATGGATCCGCCATCGGCGGCCGGGTCACCCTCACCGTCGACGTCACCAACACTGGATCGCGCAGCGGAAAACATGTTGTGCAGGCGTCTCTTCGCGCACCGCGCCGTCGGCGATCGATCGCCCCGCATGCTGGCTCGCTGGCTTCGCGCTGGTGCGCGCGGAACCGGGCGCGACGGTGACCGCCCGGATCGGTATCGAACCCCGCCCCCTCGAGCACTGGTCGACCGACGAGCACACGTGGTCCGGGAACCCGGCGCGTTCAGCGTCCGAGTCGGCGCCGGCGTGGCCGACCTCGGGGCAGCGGTCGAACTCCCCGCACCGCGCGTCAGAGCAGACCTCGAAGGCAGGAAGGCACCGCCGGACACTGGGCAGAATGAATTTCAGTTTTACCTTCCCGTGAGGTCAGGGCGCCGCTAACCTGGAACCCGTCACTAGAATTCATTTCAGTTCCCGGAGGTCGTGTGACTGCCTCAGCCCTCGAAGCTTCACATCCCCAGAGTTCACCGCTCCCGCCCTCGATGATCGAGCGGATGAGCCTGATCCTCGACACGTTTCCCTACCGCACCAGCCGCCTGACACTCGACGATGTCGCCCGAGCCACCCGGCTGCCTCGCTCCACCGCCCACCGGATCATCGAACAGATGGTCCGGGTCCGGTGGCTCGATCGCACCACCTCGGGCTACAGCCTGGGACCGCGGGCGCTGAAGGTCGGCAGCAACGACGACACCCACGCCCTCAGATCAGCGGCCGCGCCATTGCTGCACACATTGATGCTGCGCACGGGTATGACAGTGCACCTGGCAACCCTCTACAGGGGGCAGGTGTATTTCCTCGACAAGATGGGTGGACACTCCGCCAGCAGCGTGCCGTCACGCGTCGGCGCGGCGGCGCCCGCGCACGCGACGGCGCTGGGGAAAGCAATGTTGGCCTGGCTCATGCCCGAAGAAGTGGACCGACGCGTCGCCGGCACGATGACCCGGTCGACCGCGAGCACCATCACCGATATCAACCTGCTGCACAAGCAACTCAGCGCGGTACGCGTCCGACACGGCATCGCGTTCGAGCGCGGAGAATGCTTCGACGACATCGCCTGCACCGCTGTCGCCATCCGCACCCCCCTCAACAGCACCATCGGTGCGATCTCGTTGACCGGCAAGAGCGACGCGCAGCTCGGGCGAGTCGCGCCACCGGTGCTCGACGCCGCGCGACAGGTGACCGCCGCGATCTTTCACTGATGCCCAGTCAGTTCGGTCGGCGATTGAACGCCCTGTTCGACCAGTGGGCGCAGCAGCACCAGGAGCGCTTGACCAATCACCGGTTGGTTACCGAGCTCGACCGTCGTGGCTTCTCGGTATCCGAACCGTATGTGTCCCAACTCCGGCGCGGTCGCCGCTCCCGTCCTTCATTCGCGCCGGCAACCGCTCTGACCGACTTCTTCCGCGTCGACCCGGACTACTTCGGCGACGGCCGCCCGCGGCCGAGGGAACCTGGGACGGCGGAGGGCTGGCGTCGGTCGAGGTGGCGGGGGCCATCGGGTGTCTTTGGGGCGCTTGGCGATAACGGGCGGGGGTCGCGGCGGGCCGTTACGCCATGAAGGCGGCGCCGCCGTCCACACTGATGGTGGTCCCGGTGACGTAGCTCGCGTCCGGTCCGGCCAGGTAGACCACGGCCCGGCCGATGTCGTTCTCGGCATGGCCGAGGCGGGGGATCGACAGGTTGGCGAGGATGCCGTCGAGCTGTCCCGGGTGTTTCTCGAATTCGGCTGCCGCGGCGTCGGATAGGACGAACGGGCAGATGGCATTCACGGTGATGCCGGATCGGCCCCACTCGCGCGCGGCGGCGCGAGTGATTCCCGCGATCGCGGATTTGGCCGCGATGTAGGTGACGAAGTTGGGAATCGCGGTCACTTCGGAACCGGAACGAAGGTTGATGATCCTGCCTCCGTCGACGAGGTGCGGATAGCAGGCGCGCATGAAGTACAGGGTCGCCATCGGACCGGTACTCATCGCCAATTCGATGTCCTTGTCGCTGGTTTCGGTCAGCGGCAGCAGTGCGGATGCCATGGCGTTGTTGACGAGAATGTCGACGGTCCCGAATCTGGTGACAACCTCGTCGACGAAGGCGTTGACCTGGGAACTGTCGCGGATGTCGCAGATCTTGGCGAGTGCGGTGTCGTCGCCGAGCTCGGCGACGAGATCGTCGGCCGGTTTGATATCGGGTATCGCCACGCGGGCTCCCGCATGTGCGAGGGCGAGTGCGATACCCCGACCCACTCCCCCGGCCGCGCCGGTGACGATGGCGACTTTGCCATTCAGTGTCTGCATGCCTGTTTTCTCATTTCTTGTCGATGCCCGGGTATTTCCGGATTTGTGCGGTGGATCAGGGGCGGATATTGCCGAGGACGAGGCCGCTGGTCGGCACGCCTGTGCCCGCGGTGACCAGGACGCTGGTGAGGTCGGGCGGCTGGTTCACCGCCGTTCCCCGGACCAGTCGCACCGCCTCCGCGATGCCGTTCATGCCATGCAGGTACGCCTCGCCCAGCTGGCCGCCGTGGGTGTTCAAGGGCTGTGGGCCGCCGGGGTCGAGGTGGCCGTCGGCGAGGAGATGGCGTGCTTCGCCGCGGGCGCAGAAGCCGAGTTCCTCGAGTTGCGGCAGCACCAGGGGCGTGAAGTGGTCGTAGAGAATGACCGCTCCCATATCGCGCGGGCCGAGCCCGCTGTGGTTCCACAGCTGCCGCCCGACCACTCCCATCTCGGGAATGCCGGAGATCGAGGGCCGGTAGTAGGAGGTCATCATGAGCTGGTCGTCGCCGGCGCCCTGGGCCGCACCGAGCACGTAGGCCGGCGGATGCCGCAGGTCGCGTGCCCGTTCCGCGGACACGACAACCACGGCCTGGGCGCCGTCGGTTTCCTGACAGCAGTCCAGCAGGTGCAACGGTTCGGCGATCCACCGGGAGTTCTGGTGGTCCTCGAGGGTGATCGGGCGACCGTGAAACCAGGCCCGCGGGTTGGTTGCCGCGTGCGCGCGATCGATGACCGCGACGCGACCGAAATCCTCACTCGTCGCGCCGTACTCGTGCATATAGCGGCGAGCGAACATCGCCACCCACTGCGCCGGTGTGGACAGCCCATAGGGTGTCATCCACGAGTAACTCGCGCGGTCGGCGCTGGTGTCCACGGGTCGGTCCGCCTGGCCCAAACCGTAACGCTCACCGGAGCGTTCGTTGAATGCGCGCCAGCACACGACGACCTCGGCCAGCCCGGCGACGATCGCCGCGACCGCATGGGCGACGGTGCCGCAGGCCGCGCCACCGCCGTGCCCGACTCGCGAGAAGAACGACAGTTCGCCGATACCGACATTGCGCGCGACATGATTCTCGGACGACGACTCGGCGGTGAAGGTCACCATGCCGTCGACATCGCCCGGGGTCAGTCCCGCGTCGGCGATGGCGGCCGTGACCGCCTCGCAGGCCAGCCGCAGCTCACTGCGCCCGGACGCCTTGGAGAATTCGGTGGCCCCGATGCCGGCGATCGCCGCCGCACCGCTGATGGATGGGCTCATCGTTCGCTCCTTCCGAGCAGTTCGCCGAGTTCCTGCAGGACGGCTTCGGGTCCACCGAAGGTGGCGGCGAGTTGTTTGCCCCAGAGGAAGTGGCGGTGGACGGGGTAGTCGGTGTCGACGCCGATGCCGCCGTGGACGTGCTGGACGCGGTGCACGACGTCGAGTCCGGCCTGCCCGCACCACCATGCGGCGACCAAAGCCGCTCTGTCCGCGTGGTTTTCGTCGGCATCACAGGTGAGGGCCTGCCACAGGGTCAGGCGCATGGCGTCGACGTCGGTCCAGCAGTCGGCGAGCTGGTGCTGCACGGATTGGAACGAGCCGATGGCGCGGCCGAACTGGCGGCGGTCGCGGACATAGTCGGCGGCCAGACGCAGCGCGCCGTCGGCAACGCCCACCTGCAGTGCCGCCACCGCCAGCCGCGACCAGCGCACCACCTCGGTCAACGCCTGCCCGCCACCGACCCGCAGCGCCGGTGTCGATTCGAGCACCAGATCCTGCGCGCGGTCGAGATCGGTCGTCGGCGCGGGTTCCCAGACCAGATCGTGGTTCGTCACCAGATACAGGCCCGGGCCGTCGTCGGCGGTGGCGGAGACGAGCACGAAATCGACGCCTTCGGGTGTCGGGACCGCCGCCTTGATACCCGTCAGTCGCCAGGTGCCCGAACCACTTCCGCCTTCGGTGGGGGTGGCTCGGCACGTCGGTGCGGCCGCGGCGGCACTCCCGTATTCCTCGAGCGCGACCGTCAGTCGGACGGCGCCGTCGGCCACGCCGGTGAGCACGTCGCCGCGGGCGTGGCGGGCCAGCGCCGAGGCGGCGACGATGTGTGCCCAGACCGGGGCGGCCGAGACGGTCCGGCCCTGTTCTTCGAGCAGCACGCACGCAGCGTCCATGCCCAGTCCGGCGCCGCCGTGCTCGTCGGGGAGAGCCAGCCCGAGCAGTCCGGTGCGGCCCAGTTCAGCCCACAGGGTGTCGGAATCGCCGAGGGCAGAGAACAGGTGGGCGGCCAGCGCCTGGACCTCGAGCAGTTCATCGGTGAGTCGGAAGTCCATCAGCGTTCCTCGATAGTGGCCGGCGAGAAGACCGGCAGGCTCAGCTCGGAGTCGGCGTCGAACCAGCCGAGGGTCAGTGGCATCCCGATTTCGAGGTCGGCGACGGCGACATCGGCGAGGTTGGCGATCAGCCGGGTTCCTTCGTCGAGCTCGACGAGCCCCACGATCAGCGGGTAGTCGAAGGCGGGGTGGCGGGGATGGTGGGCCACGACCCAGGAGTAGAGGGTGGCCCGGCCGGTCGCCTGCACGGCGTCCCAGTCGAAGGACTGACACCGCGGGCATTGGGGACCGGGTGGGTGCCGGAGTGTTCGGCACGCCGCACAGCGTTGCACCAGGAGCTGATGCCGGCGTGCGGCGTCGAACCAGAACTGGTTGTCGAGGTTGATCGCCGGCCGCGGGCGGAGCTCGCGGATTTCCGCGTCAGCGCTGTCGGAGGAGTCCTGGTTCATCGCGCACCTCGGGGCAGGCCCAGGGCGCCGGTGGCGACCATGTCGCGCAGGACATCGTTGACTCCGCCGCCGAAGGTGTTGACGATGCCCTGCCGGGACAGTTGCTCGACCTGTCCGTGCAACGCGGCCCGGGCCGCCCCCGGGCGGAGCCGTCCACGGGCGCCGAGCACGAAGCTCATCGACCGCTGCAGGTCGATATGGGTTTCGGTGCCGTAAACCTTTGCGGCGGCGGCCTTCTCGGGGCTCAGGGTGCCGTCCCCGACCTCGGCGGCGAGCCGGTGGTTCATCAGCCGCATCGCTTCCAGCCGCGCGTGGGTGCGCGCGAATTCGCGTCGTACCCAGGGTTGTTCGGCGGCGCCGCTGTCCTGGGCCCAGGCGAGGGTCTCCTCCCACAGCTGGATCATCCGGCCGCCGAGGGCGGCCAGCGCCACCCGTTCGTGGTTGAGCTGGGTGGTGATCAGCCGCCAGCCGCCGTCGACCTCGCCGACGACGTCGGTCGCGGGGACACGGATGCCGGAGTAGTAAGTGGCGGTCACGGTCATGCCGCCGACGGTGGTGATCGGGGTCCACGAGTAGCCGGGGTCGGCGCAGGGCACGATCAGGATCGAAATGCCCTGATGCTTCGGGGCTTCGGGGTCGGTGCGGCAGGCCAGCCACACGTAGTCGGCGGTGTTGCCGCCGGTGGTGAAGATCTTGGCTCCGTCGACGACGAACCCGTCACCGTCGGCTACCGCGCGAGTGCGCAGGGACGCGAGGTCGGTTCCCGCCTCGGGCTCGGTGTAGCCGATCGCGAACACGATCTCGCCGCTGAGCATGCCCGGAAGGAACCTGGCCTTCTGTTCCTCGGTGCCGTACTGCATGAGCGCCGGGCCCACGGTATTGATGGTGACCAGGGGGAACGGCACTCCAGCCCGTTGGATTTCGTCATAGAAGACGAATTGCTCCTCGGCGGTCAATCCGCGGCCTCCGTACTCGGGCGGCCACCCGACGCCGAGCCATCCGTCCCGGCCGAGCATGCGGGTCACCTCGCGGAAGCGCGGCCCGCCGGCACCGGCCTCGGCCACCTCTCGACGTTGCGCCGGGGGCAGGAGTCGGGCGAAGTACTCGCGCAGTTCTGTGCGCAGGGCCCGTTGCCGGGAAGTCTCTCGCAGATCCATGGGTCGTCATTCTGGTGTCGAGGCGAGAACCCGCAACCGGCCCTTCTGCTCACCGGGACAAGGCATTTGGGCGATCACGAGCCATCGGCGAACGCCAAACGGGGCGGCGTCGTCGATGGTCGCTCGACGGCGCCGCCCAAGACGGTGTGTTGTGAAATGTGCCGGCGGGGAACCTACCGTTGCGGGCGCGGGGCCAAGGATCTGGCGACGCGGGGGGCATTGATCAAAGTCCCCAGGAGTGGGTCGGTCTCGGTGTGCGGCGCCGAGGCCAGCCAGGCGATCACTCGGCCCGACGCGTCCGCGGGCGCCCCGGTGAAGCCGCTCGCCTTGATGTCGGCGGTGCCGCCCCGGGCGGCGCCCGATTCGGTGATGACGAATCCGGGCTCGATATTGAACGCGCGGATCCCGTCGCCGCGGTGTTCGGCGTTGATGGCGCCCGCCAACCGGCCGAAGGCCGCCTTCGCCGCCGAATAGCCCAACCCCCAACCGCCTTCGCCGGGCGGGGCCGGGGGATCGACGACGGCTGAGCCCGAACATAGGTTGACGATCGTGCCGCCGCCGGAGTCGATCATCGCGGGCAGGAGCGCCTGGGTCAGGCGGATCTGCTCGATGAGGTTGGCTTCCAATGATTCACGCAGGTCATCGAGATCCAGTTCGAGGAACCGCGCATGCGGCTTGTGCAGAATGGCGTTGTTGACCACCAGGTTCGGGGCGCCCCAGCGGTGCAGCAACTCCACTGCCGCCGCGGTCACCGAGGCCGGATCCGCCAGGTCCATCCGCAGCGGCAACGCACGCGCTTCCAGCGATTCGATCTCCGTGCCGGTGGTGGCCAGACTGCCCGGCACGCCGAAGCTGACCTCCCCTTCCCGCGTCGTGCGGGCCGGCACGGTCCCTTCGCCCTCCACCACGGTGCGCGCGGTGAAGGCGACATCGAATCCGGAACCTGCCAGCACCAGCGCGGTGGCACGGCCGATACCTCGGCTGGCGCCGGTCACGAGCGCTGTGGGACGAGACGAAGACATGGTGTGAAGCTCCTCGAGACAAGGGGACGAACGTCGTTGGGCGGCAACCGATCACCGGTTCCGCCGCGGTGCGGGTTCGGCGACGCCTACACCGTCGGGCCCGGTGCCCGCATCGCCGCCACCGGCCGGGATTCGATGAATGCCACATGCAGGCGGCGGCGCGCGAACAACCAGCCGGCGGGGGTACCGCGGTAGAGGTCGCGGTAGATGATGTGCCAGACCAAGTCGACGTCGCTGCCGTGGCGGCGGGTGAGGTGATGGGCGGTGCACGTGACCCTCCCGACAGCCGTTGCCGGTGTGGGCCCGGGATCGAAGACGGCGCCCACGATCGCGTGGAATGTCACCGGCACGGCGGCCACCGCGACCAGTGCCGCGGTCACCGCGTCGATCCCGGCGTGAGAGACGACCGGATCGAGAGCGGCCGGCGGATTCGGCAGCTCCAGCACCCCGTCCCCGGTGAAAAGCGCTGCGGCCCTGGGAATATCACGCTCGTCGATCGCATCCGCGTAGCGGTGGACGAGGTCCTGCAAGGCGATTCGGTCGTGCATGGTCAGCCCGGTCATGACAGGCCCAGCCGTTCCGCGCAGGCCGACAGCTCGTCCATCGCCTCGTGCAGATCCGCTGTCGGGGTCGGGGCCAGCAGGAGCCGATCGGCGCCCTGTTCGGCCAGCCGGCCGGAGCGGTCGAGGTCGATGCGGGAGACCAGGTGGCCCAGCGACAGCTCCAGCTCCGCGGGGTCGCGACCTGCCTGGGTCGCTGCTTCGCGCATCAGCCCGACCAGCGCGGCCAACTGGTCGCCGGTGACTCCCAGCGGTTGCAGCCCGGCGCCGTAGCGTCCCGCGCGGCGCGCCGCGGCCTTGGTGTGGCCGCCTACGTGAATCGGCACACCGCCGGCCCGGACCGGCTTCGGATAGCACATCGCGGACCGGAAGTCGAAGAATTCACCCTTGTGGTCGACGCCGGTCGCGCCGGAATCGGCCCACAACTTGGCGAGCACTTCCAGTTGCTCGTCGGCCCGTCGCCCGCGGGCCTCGAAAGGGGCTCCGCAGGCCTCGATCTCCTCCTTCATCCACCCCATACCGATGCCGACCCGCAGCCTCCCGTTCGACAACCGATCGAGGGTGGCCAGCCGCTTGGCCAGCACCACGGGATGGTGATTGGGCAGCACGAGTACGCCGGTCGCCAAGCCGAGCGTCGTGGTCTGGCCCGCCAGAAATGCCAGAAGTTCCAGGGGATCGGGAATATCGCAGTCGTCGGGGAGCTCCATTCTTCCCGACGACGCATAGGGATAAACGCTGGAGTAGTGGCTCATCACGACGGCGTGCTCGATGGCGACCAGTGATTCGAAGCCGCACGCTTCCACATGCTTGGCGAACCCGGATATCCACGCCGGATCGGCGCTGGTGCCCGCGGCAGCCGGGGCGATGATCGCGTATTTCATGGACGGCGATGCTACGGAGCTGCGCGGCACCGCAAGTGGGAGCTTTTCGGTGAGCGAGACATCGCCGGTAGGGCCACCATCGACACCGGGGCCGCCCGTGGCGCGATCACATCACGCCAGTTCTCCGATACCGCTCAGCAGCTTCCGGCACGCGACGCGCGTGTCCTCCTCGGCCTGCTCGGCGGTGATGTGATGGTTCAGCGCCGCATTGAGCACCCCGTACCAGGCCGCCTCGGTGATGCGCACCAGACGGGCCTGGGCGTCACTCGCGTGTTCGACCCCCAGCAGCTGCGTGATCAAGTCGCTGAACCGGTTGGTCACCACACCGCCGGCCTGGGCGACGGCAGCCAGATTCGACTGCAACATCGCGTGCGCGAGCAACGGTCGCGACAACAATTCCCGACCACCCTCGACCAGCAGATCACTGACCGCCTGCACCCGGTCGACGCCGGGCCGAGGCAGCGGAGTCGCCTCGGCGAGATGCTTCACCCGGTCCGACAACAGCGCGTTGAACAGGTGCGTCTTCGACGGAAAATACCGATACAGCGTGGCGATCGCCACCCCGGCATCCTTCGCCACATCGTGCATCTGAACCCGCTCCAACCCCTTCTCGGCCCCATGATGCGCCGCGGCACGCAGGATCGCCTGACGCCGCGACTCCTGCTCGGGCGAACTCGGCTGAGCCGGAAGCCGATCCTCCGCGATGCGTGGCACGGCGTCCCTCCGTCTGTGATGTCCTGCCGACGTTGTCGTCTCCGCCAAAATTACCCGCCGAGCCCAACCAACCGTGCCATCGTGACCCCACCCTCCCCCTTGCCCGGGTCGAGATTCCGGTCAGCGGAAGCGCCAGCGCGTTCAGAGCACGCGCGGCACGGTCCGATGAGGATTGGGATTGACCCCCACCGGCGCAAACAAGATCGCAGCTGACACTCGGGTCCCGAGAGGGACCTGGATTTCCAGACGATTGTTACGGTCTCGCGTGGACTCTATTGCACCTCATCGAGACCGGGCGGTCAGAACGTCGAGCTCGGCCGACCGCCCCGCCGGGGCGGGAAGTCGGAGCCGCCCGATCCCGTCTGCTCGGCCCGGTCCGGGCGACCTGTCAGGCCGCCCGGACCATGTGAGAACGCCGGCCGTGAAGTCACGGCAACCCGTCAACAGTTACTGGGTGCCGGCTCGCCGCGAACCCGGCCGTTGAGCCAGGCCAGGACCTCAGGGGCACCCATCACCGCTCCCGACAGATGCTCGGGCGCGGGAACGTGCAGCGTCTGCACCGGAACGCCGGCCGCACACCACCGGCGGTCGGTGTTGTCGATCGCTTGGACCGGAATCAGCGGGTCGGTAGGTGAATGCCATTCGAACACCGGTGTTTGCGGCACTTCGCCGAAGAGTTCCAAGCTGTTCTCCCGCAGCACCTCCCGGCCTTCACGGACGTTGAAGCTCGAGGCATCGGTCATCAATGCCCCCGCGCTGCCGCCGACGCCCTCGGCGAGGATCTGATTGGTGCAGTCATTGGCCATGCCATCGCGGATCGCCAAGCCACGCTGGTTGAGGTAGGAGCTGATCGGCAGTTGGCTCGGATATTCGCGCTCGAGGCCGATCGCCGCCGCCATGGCCAGCCCGAAGGCCGGGTGCGGGTCGTAGCCCAGCGCCTCGACCATCGTCTCCAGGTTCATCGGGGCACCGCCGATGGCCGCGCCCGCGAGTTTCAGCTCCGGCGCGTACGACGGTTGGAGCGCGGCCGCCGCCCCGGTGGCCATGCCGCCGCCGGAGTAGCCGGCCAAGGTAATCGGACTCTGCTGGGAAGCGAGTTTCGGGACCTGTTTCACCGCTCGGACGCCGTCCAGAACGATCCGGCCACCCAGACGCGACGCGCCGAATGCGAAGTACGGACCGAGATGATCCGGCAGCGCAATGCTCCAGCCCTGCGCCAGTACCGCATTCAGAATCGACGCCGTCACCAAGAGATTCGGATCGTCGGAGTACAACAGATGCGACACCGCGCAACGGGTGCCGAGCGCATTGATGAAGTGCTGATACGACATCAACGGCGCGTCGGGCTGGTGACCGATCGGAGTGAGGACCGTGGTGGTAGCCGCGATCGGCTCATCCTGGGAGTTGGTGGATCGGAATTGCACCAGAGTAACGGTGGCGCCGGGAAATACGGCGACCGGCGGCAGTGTCTGCGTGCGGAGCACATCACCGGGCCGATGTGCCGCCAGATCCGGCGGCGCGGCGTAGAACGGATCCGGATCGGGGATCGGATATATCGGATCCGCCGCAGCCGTCGTCGTCATCGACAACCCGAGCACCACACCACCCAGCGCAACCACAACTTTCGCCGACCGGCTGCGGAGAAAAACAGGAAAACGACCAAGCACGTGTCTGACCTCCATGAATTGTTCACGTCGTTCGACAAGCCAGTCCAAGTTCTGACGCGACTATATCGGCCAACTTCCAGCAACACGTCAAAATGCGCGTGTGTCATTGATCGGCCAACAGTCCTCCCCGAGACCGGGATTCACCTGCTCGCCTGCCCGACGCCGGCCACCCGATCAACGAGCCCTCGCGCCTGCGCAATCCGACGACTCCTAATCTCGTAGGGCGCACAGGTCATTCATAGACATCCCCGAATTGGCAATGCCGACACGAGGGGCAATCCCATAACGACACGCGGTAGGCCGACGTGAGTTCGGCTTTTCATCCACTGATTTACCCGTCGCGGTGGGCGACGACTTCTACCTGCCGCCGCCGCTGGTGCCCACACCGGGAGCCGTCGTGCGACGCAAGTCTTGGTGAAAGTCAGCGGTCCCTGGTCCGGCTAGTTCTTGGCTAGCGATGACGGGTCCCGAGTAGTCAATGGTGGCCCCCCTTTGTTCACGAGGGACAGGTCGCCGCCGTAGTGCTCGAGGACGCGGTGGTCCATGACTGCGCGCCAGAGTGGAGGAACGACGGCGAGCAGGATCATGGTGGCGTATCCGGCCGGGAGTTGTGGGGCCTGTTCGGAGCTGCGCAGGGTTTGGTAGCGGCGGCCTGGGTTGGCGTGATGGTCGCTGTGGCGTTGGAGGTGGAACAGCAAGATGTTCGTGACGAGGCGATCACTGTTCCAGCTGTCGCGGGGGGAGCACCGTACGTACTTGCCGTTGGCGCGGCGCGGGCGCAGCAGTCCATAGTGCTCGATGTAGTTGACGGTTTCCAGCAGGCCGGCGCCCAGCATTGCCTGCACTACGAGATACGGAATCAAGCCGGGGCCGAATAGGACGATCAGGGTGCCCCACAGGGCGACGGACATCGTCCAGGCCTGCAAGAGCTGATTGTCTCGGCTGAGCCAACGTTTTCCTTTGCGGCGCAGTCGTTCCCGCTCCAGTTTCAGGGCGGAGCGGAAGCCACCCGTCGCACTGCGTGGCAGGAATCCCCACAGGGACTCGCCGAAGCGGGCGCTGGCCGGATCTTCGGGCGTCGCCACGCGCACGTGATGGCCGTGATTGTGTTCGACGAAGAAGTGCCCGTAACACGATTGTGCCAGTGCGACCTTCGCGAGCCAGCGTTCCAGGTGTTCGACTCGGTGCCCCAGTTCATGGGCGGCATTGATGCCGATGCCCGACACGAATCCGAGCGTCACAGCCAATCCGAGCTTGTCGGCTACGCTCAGCTCGGGACTTGCCCACAGATAGCCTGCCACGAACAGCCCGGCGAACTGCAGCGGCAGAAAAAGATACGTACACCACCGGTAGTACCGGTCGTTGGACAACGACTGGTAGTCCTCGTCGCGTGGATTGCTCCCGTCATCGCCGACCGAGAGATCCAGCAGTGGGATCAGGCCGAGCACGAAAACCGGACCGATCCACCAGAATATGGGGAGCCCGGTGCGGGCTACCAATTGCGATGGAACCACAGCGCACGACGGAGCGATCAGCCCCAGAATCCATAGGTATCGCTTGGGGTCGCGCGCCTTCGAATTCTGAAAAATTGACATGTGTATGTGCCTCGTGATTCAACAGAACAACACTTGGGTCGAAAGTGTGTGCGGTCGAAATCGTTTGGGCCCAAACGTCGCTCCAGGCTAGCGGTTTCCACCGCGAATTCTGCTGGAACGGCCAAAAATACGGACTGACCGGGCAAATCAACCTTGTGCTCGAACGCGTGATGCCCGGTAGCCGGATCGGCAAGAGCGCCGAATCGCGGCTACCGGGCATCGTGGCCCGAACGTCACAGGGTCAGGGCAGCGACCAGCAGTTGTTCGGGGCGGGCACGCCGGCGAGCCGATCGGTCACCCACTGCTGTGAGACTGCCAGCGCCGGGAAAAAGGCCATCACATGCGTTCCCACCATGCCGGAGACGGAGGGGATCTCGGCGTTGGCATCGAGCTGGACAGGCACTCCGTCACCACACCATGCCGCCGCCATCGCCCGCACCGGCGCGTACGGCGCCCCTTCGTCGTGCATGGCCGAGGCGGTGAGGACCGGTACCGACGGGGAAAGCGTGCCGAGGCGCTGTTCGGCGAAGGCCGAACTCAGCGCGGGGTTCCGATCGATGACCGCGGTGATGGGTTCGCCGCTGGTCGTCCATTCGGAGGTGTTCGGATGTGCCTGGGCCAAGCCGATCGGGACAGCGCACTTGCCCAGAGATTCGTGCAGGATCGCCTTACCGGTGTCATTGAGCTCGGCGTCGAGAATCGGGCGGGTTTCGGGATAGTCGGCGGCGATGCCGTTGAGGATCCACGCGGTGGCAGGCGCCATGAGGGATCGTCCGTCGTTGTACCCGATGAAGTACTCGTCATCGACCACCGGACCGCCTACGTAGGCACCGCGGACATTCAGCTCCGGCGCGTAGCTCGACTGCAGCTCGGCCGCTCCCGCAGAGGCCATCCCGCCCTGGGAGTATCCGTAGAGAGCGACCGGCGTACCGGGGTTGAGGCCGCTGCCGGGCAATTGCACCGCGGCGCGCGCCGCATCCAGCAGGGCGTAGGCCTGTGCCTTGCGATTGAGGTAGTCGTGCACGTCAGGGGTACCGAGCCCGTGATAGTCGGTGACCACCACCGCCATTCCGCGGGTGAGCAGGGACGTGATCGCCAGCAGGTCGTATTCGAACGTGACGTCGGCCGGAGGCTGGTATTGCACGATCTGCGTCATCAGTTTCGACGGCGCGCATTGGTTGCCCTGCCCCTTCGTGCCTCCCGCGTACGCGATCAACGGGCGCTCGCCTGGCCCGGTCCACGGCACAGTCGGCTGCAGGTAGGTGCCCACGACCGCCGTCGGCGCATCGTGGGTATCGCTGCTGACGTACATCAGCCGCGTCGCGGCGGCCGGAACGACGCCGGGCATTCCCGGTGCGGAGAGAGCCACCTGCGCCGGTTCCGCGCGCACGATGGCTCCCGGTACAGGCGGTAGCGGTGGCGGCAAGTAGAAGTCGTCACCTGCCGCGACGGGTTCGGCCCTGGCGAGTAGCGCCGTGTTCGCGACGCCCCCTCCGATCATGACGAGAGTTCCTGTCAAAGCTGCAGCCAATCCAAACAGTCGGCTCCGCAATTCTTCCGATCCTTCCTGCGATGTGAGCGACCCAGGGCACAGAATCGGGTGTTGAGGCTATACGCCGGATTATCGAATCCTTGTGAAGCAGCGGAAGAAACGCCGAATTCGCGTCCATCTACGGCGATTCGACTGCGTGTCGCTGCGTGGCCGCCGGCGGTGCGGGTGTCGGACGATGTCCGCGAAAGACCACGATGCCGGCGGGCGCCGAGCGCTCGGTGTCGAGTGGGCATGGGGCCGAGTGGGCATGGGACAAGGCCGGCCGACGGCCGAAGCCTCCCAAGGACTTCGAGCGGCGCGTCATCCCCATCGGTGAATCGATGACGACCGAGGCCGTGACCTGCTTCTCCCAGAGTGGGCGCAGAGGGTTTCGAACCCCCGACCGCTGGTGTGTAAAACCAGAGCTCTACCACTGAGCTATACGCCCTGATCGCCCGAACATGCCGGGCGACGGGTTATGAATCTAATGTGGCGAGGGCTTTTTCCCAAGCCTGCTGGTCACGGGGCTCGCCCGGGCCGTTCATTTCCGCGAAGCGGATGATGCCATCCTTGTCGACGACGAAGGTGCCGCGGTTGGGGTAGCCGGATTTGGCGTTGAAGACGCCGTAGGCCTGGGCCACCTCGCCGTGGGGCCAGAAGTCGGAGAGCAGGGGGAAGGTGTAGCCCTGTTCGGCTGCCCAGATCTTGTGGGTGGGCGGGGGGCCTACGGAGATGGCGAGGATTTCCGCGTTGTCGTTCTGGAACTTGGGGAGTTCGTCGCGGACCTTGCAGAGTTCGCCCTGGCAGATGCCGGTGAAGGCGAGGGGGTAGAAGACGATGAGGACGTTCTTCTCACCACGGAAGCCCGACAGGGTGACGTCCTGGTTGTTCTGGTCCTTCAACGTGAAGTCCGGTGCGAGCGTACCGATCTCGAGCGGCATGCGTTCCCCTCCATCCTGATGTGGCGACGCAGCGTGCGACGCGGCGCCGCGTGCGACCCGGTGGATCGGACGAGCCGATCCACCGGGTGCACCCGGTTCACCGAAAACCTTAGTGGAAGGCCTCAGCGCTGCTTGGAGGGTGTCTTGGGCTGGGTGAGCTTGGTGCCCGTCCAGGTGCCCAGGGAGACCGGAGTGGTCGAGGTGAGGCCGGCGGGGGTGGCCGACTCGGCGATCTCACTCGGATCGACATGGCCGGATTGACCGGTCTTGGGCGTGAGCACCCACACGACGCCGTCGTCGGCGAGCGGGGTGATCACATTGAGCAGTTCATCGACCAGGTCGCCGTCACCGTCCCGCCACCAGAGCAGCACGACGTCGACTACTTCATCGGTGTCCTCGTCGAGCAGCTCGGATCCGGTGGCCTCTTCGATGTCGGAGCGAAGCGCGTCGTCGGCGTCTTCGTCCCAGCCCAGTTCCTGAACCACCATGTCGTGTGAAATGCCAAGCTTCTGAGCGTAGTTCTGCGCGTCCGCCGCGGCGACCACGGTGGTGTCCTCCTCAATTCCCGACAATAGGTAGTTGCAAGCGAACATGGTAAAAGCCCCCAGCGCAAGCCGATCGGCCGAAATCGCACCCTAAATGTCGTATGTGAGACCGCCGGGGCTCAGTGGACAGCCCGCCCAGACCCCCTCCGACCTGGCCGATCGATCGGGCTCCGAGCAGGAGCGGCGTTCAGACCGGGCAGGCATTGCGAACCGCGGTCAACGTGTCGTTGACCTTCCGGCTCGCGTCGTTCAACGGCGCGACGGAGGAGTTGGTGGTCAGCTTCCGCACCGACGCCGCCAGATCCCGGGCCGCGGACACGTAGTCGGTGAACTTCTGCGCCACCTCCGGCGACAGGTCCGGCCCCGACGCGGTCACCTGAGCCTCGACCGTCTTGGCCGCGTCCTCGAGCGCCTGGGCCGCGGTGTCACGCTTGGCGTTCTTGTCGGCCGCGCTCACGTCGTTCGCGTCGTGCGCGTCCACGAACTCGTTGTAGCGATCGACCTGGGTGCCGGTGGTCTTGCGGAACGGACCGCAGTTGTCCGCGGTCGCCTTCGCCTTCGCCGCGGCCGCCTTCGAGGAGCTGGCCGCCGCCGCCGAGGTGGCCGCGTCGGCCTTGTACGACGACACCTGAACCTGATTCGCCGTCGGGGTACCCTCGACCGTGTTCGTGCACCCGGCCAGCGCCAGTCCGGCCGCCACCGCCGCGGACGCGCACAGCAATCCGAACCCCCTCGGGTTCAGCAGCTTCACTCGGTTCCTCCCCGATCCAGCCCGGAAGTGATGGAACCAGTCGCGAGCGGCGCGGTTCCCTGCGCCACGGTACTGGATTTCCGGCTGACATGATGACCTGGGCCGCATCATCGGCAAGGATGTGAGATGCGCCCCAACCAATCGTTAACGGGTACGCCGCGCACCAACGGCTACCCGGGGTATTGACGCCACACCAGATGTCCCACCCCATGTGTACGAGGAGCAATCGTCTTGACCGACTTGATGCACCCTACGTCGTCGAACTCCACCAACGGGTCACAGGAACCCCAGGGCGGATCGGCACGCAAAAGCCCGGCGGGGGGCCGGGTTCGAGTGATTCGCGAGGGGGTGGCGTCATACCTGCCGGACATCGACCCGGAGGAGACCAGCGAATGGCTCGACTCCTTCGACGAAATGCTGACCCGCGAGGGCCCCGGCCGCGCCCGCTACCTCATGCTGCGCCTGCTGGAGCGCGCCGGTGAACGCCACGTCGCGATCCCCGCGCTGACCTCCACCGACTACGTCAACACCATCCCCACCGAGAACGAGCCGTGGTTCCCCGGCGACGAGGAGGTGGAGCGCCGCTTCCGCGCCTACATCCGCTGGAACGCCGCCGTCATGGTTCACCGCGCCCAGCGCCCGGGAATCGGTGTGGGCGGCCACATTTCGACCTACGCGTCCTCGGCGGCGCTCTACGAGGTCGGTTTCAACCACTTCTTCCGCGGCAAGGACCACGCCGGCGGCGGCGACCAGGTGTTCATCCAGGGCCACGCCTCCCCCGGCATCTACGCCCGCGCGTTCCTCGAGGGCCGGTTGTCCGAGGATCAGATGGACGGCTTCCGCCAGGAGTACAGCCACGGCGGTCCGGGCGCGGGCCTCTCGTCGTACCCGCACCCGCGCCTGATGCCGGATTTCTGGGAATTCCCCACGGTCTCCATGGGTCTGGGCCCGATGAACGCCATCTATCAGGCCCGCTTCAACCACTACCTGCACGACCGCGGCCTCAAGGACACCTCCGATCAGCACGTGTGGGCGTTCCTCGGCGACGGCGAGATGGACGAGCCGGAGTCGCGCGGCCTGATCCAGGTGGCCGCCAACGAGGGCCTGGACAACCTGACCTTCGTCATCAACTGCAACCTGCAGCGCCTCGACGGCCCGGTCCGCGGCAACGGCAAGATCATTCAGGAGCTGGAGTCGTTCTTCCGCGGCGCCGGCTGGAACGTCATCAAGGTGGTGTGGGGCCGCGAGTGGGACTCGCTGCTGCAGGCCGACCGCGACGGCGCGCTGGTCAACCTGATGAACACCACCCCCGACGGCGACTACCAGACCTACAAGGCCAATGACGGCGCCTACGTGCGCGAGCACTTCTTCGGCCGCGATCCGCGCACCAAGGAACTGGTGAAGGGCCTGTCGGACTCCGAGGTCTGGAACCTCAAGCGCGGCGGCCACGACTACCGCAAGATCTACGCCGCCTACGCCGCGGCCATGGCGCACAAGGGCCAGCCGACGGTCATCCTCGCCAAGACCATCAAGGGGTACGGCCTGGGCAAGCACTTCGAGGCCCGCAACGCCACCCACCAGATGAAGAAGATGACCCTCGACGATCTGAAGGCGTTCCGCGACGTGCAGCGCATTCCGATCACCGACGCCGAGCTCGAGGCGAATCCGTACCTGCCGCCGTACTACCACCCCGGCATGGACGCCCCCGAGATCCAGTACATGATGGCCCGCCGCGGCCAGCTCGGCGGTTTCGTCCCCGAGCGCCGCACCATGTCCAAGCCCCTGCAACTTCCCGGCGACGAGGCCTACCGTTCGGTCCGCAAGGGTTCGGGCAAACAGAGCGTGGCCACCACCATGGCCTTCGTGCGCCTGATGAAGGAACTGTTGCGCGACAAGGAGATCGGCAAGCGCATCGTCCCGATCATCCCCGACGAGGCCCGCACCTTCGGCATGGACTCGTGGTTCCCTTCGTTGAAGATCTACAACCGCAACGGCCAGTTGTACACATCGGTCGACGCGGAATTGATGCTTGCCTACAAAGAGTCGAGCATCGGCCAGATCCTGCACGAGGGCATCAACGAGGCCGGTTCGACCGCCAGCTTCACCGCGGTCGGCACCTCGTACTCGACGCATGGCGAGCCGATGATCCCGCTCTACATCTTCTATTCGATGTTCGGCTTCCAGCGCACCGGCGACGGCCTGTGGGCGGCCGCGGATCAGATGGCCCGCGGTTTCGTGCTCGGAGCAACGGCCGGGCGAACCACGCTGACCGGTGAGGGCCTGCAGCACAACGACGGTCATTCGCTGTTGCTGGCGTCCACCAACCCCGCCTGCGTCGCCTACGACCCGGCCTTCTCCTTCGAGATCGCCCACATCGTGCGCGACGGCATGCGCCGCATGTACGGCGGCGGCGTGGCCACCGGGTATCAGGAGGCGCTGCCGGGCACCGATCCCGAATCGCACTCGGTGCACCACGAGTTCGGCGGCGAGGACATCTTCTACTACATCACCCTCTACAACGAGCCGTATGTCCAGCCGGCCGAGCCGGAGGGCCTCGACGTCGAGGGCCTGCTGAAGGGCATCTACCTCTATCAGCCCGGTTCGGCGGGAATCCTGCGCGCGAACATCCTGGTCGCGGGCGTCACCATGCCCGACGGTCTGCGCGCGCAGGAGATGCTGGCCCAGGACTGGAACGTGCAGGCCGACGTCTACTCGGTGACCTCGTGGGGCGAGCTCCGCAAGGAGGCGCTGTCCAAGGAGATCGCGAAACTGCGCCACCCCGACCAGGATCAGGGCCTGCCGTACATCACCGAGGTGCTGTCCAAGGCGCAGGGCCCGTTCGTGGCGGCCTCGGACTGGATGCGCGCGGTGCCCGATCAGATCCGCCAGTGGGTGCCGGGCGAGTACATCACCCTGGGCACGGACGGTTTCGGTTTCTCCGACACCCGCCCGGCCGCGCGCCGCGTCTTCAATGTGGATGCCGCGTCCATCGTGGTGGCCGCGCTGCAGGGACTGGCCAATCAGGGCCGGATCGCGCAGGCGACGGTGGCCGAGGCGGCCCGCCGGTACGGCGTCGACGACGTGAACGCCGCGCCGAAGGCGGCACCCGGTACCGAAGGCGGCGACGCATAGCCGAACATAAGAACTGTGGAACGTAAACCGCCGAGGCCGCGCCGGATAAACGAAGAGGGCACCTCCTCCCACGAGGTCTATCTTCCGACCGGCGCGCTCTCCCCGAATCGGCAGACGCGCGACCCGCTTCCGGACACCCTCCTGAAACGGGTCAAGCAGTTCTCCGGTCGCCTGTCGACCGAGGCCGTGGCCTCGATGCAGGATCGGTTGCCGTTCTTCGCCAATCTGGATGCCGCCCAGCGGGCCGGGGTGCAGATGCTGGTGCAGACGGCGGTGGTGAACTTCCTGGAATGGTTGCAGGACCCGGAGTCCGACATCCGGTTCAGTCTCGATGCCTTCCAGGTGATTCCGGACGATCTGGCGCGGCGGCTGACACTGCGCCAGACCGTCGACATGGTCCGGGTGGCCATGGAGTTCTTCGAACAGTGGCTGCCGGCGCTGGCCCGCAACGACCGGCAGCTGGTGGCGTTGACCGAGGCGGTGCTGCGCTACGGGCGTGAGCTCGGATTCGCCGCCGCCTCGGTGTACGCCTCGGCCGCGGAGTCGCGCGGCGCGTGGGACACCCGATTGGAAGCCTTGGTCGTCGACGCCGTGGTGCGCGGCGACAACGGCCCGGAGATGCTCTCCCGCGCGTCCACCCTCAATTGGGATGCGACAGCACCGGCCACCGTTCTCGTGGGCACTCCACCCAAGGATCAGGTGGCCGTTGTCAGTTCCGTACATGCGGTGGCCGCCCGGCACGGCCGCAACGCGCTCGCCGTCGTGCAGGGTTCGCGGCTGGTAATGGTAGTCAGCGGACATCTCGGGGACCCGATGTATCCGTCGCAGTTCCTGGCGGATCTGCTGGCGGATGCCTTCAGTGAGGGCCCGGTGGTGATCGGCCCGACCATGCGCGCGCTGTCCGCGGCGCACGTGAGTTCGGTGGAGGCGATGGCCGGGATGGAGGCCGTGGTGGGCTGGCGGGGAGCCCCCCGACCTGTGCACGCGTCCGAATTGTTGCCCGAACGTGCCCTGCTCGGGGACCGCGCCGCCATCGACGCCCTGAACGAGCTTCTCGTGCTACCGTTGGCCGCCGCCAGCGCCGATTTGTCGGACACGCTGGACGCGTATCTGGATTGCGGTGGAGCCGTCGAAACCTGCGCCCGCCAGCTGTTCGTTCATCCAAATACGGTGCGCTATCGCCTCAAGCGGATCGGCGACATCACGGGTCGGGATCCGATGAATCCGCGCGATGCCTATGTGTTACGGATCGCGGCCACAGTAGGCCGGCTGACACGAACCCGTAACGAATCACCCACTCCTGCCACTGACGTGACTCCCGTCACAGAGCCCAAGGATGGGGTGTAACGAGATTCGAGGATGGGGCGATCCGGACAACCCACGTGGTCTTTTGTGGACTCCTCACAAAACTGCCAACGAAGCTTCATTCGCGCCGACATCTCGTGAGAGCCGCCTCACAGTGTTTTCTTAAACCCGTGATCGCATTGCTCACGCCCGGACAGGGCTCACAGACACCCGGCATGCTCACCTCATGGCTGGAGCTTCCCGGCGCCGCGGACCGCGTCGCGCTGTGGGGCAAGGCCGCGGGGCTGGACCTGCTGCGGTTGGGCACGACTGCGACCGCCGAAGAAATCGTCGACACGGCTGTCACCCAGCCGCTCGTCGTCGCGGCCGCCCTGCTGGCTTTCGCCGAAATCCCGCAGGATTCACTGCCCGCCGATACAGTCGTCGCCGGACACTCGGTCGGTGAGTTCGCCGCCGCCGCCGTCGCCGGAGTCATCTCCGCCGACGACGCGGTCACCCTGGCCGCCATCCGCGGTGCGGAGATGGCCAAGGCGTGCGCGCTCGAGCCGACCGGAATGTCCGCGCTGCTCGGTGGTGACGAAGCGGAGGTTCTCGCTCGTCTCGAGGAACTCGGCCTGGTCCCGGCCAACCGCAATGCGGTGGGTCAGATCGTGGCCGCGGGTAAGCTCAAGGCGCTCGAGGCCCTGGCCGCGAACCCGCCCGAAAAGGCCCGCGTCCGTGCTCTGCCGGTCGCCGGCGCCTTCCATACCGCGTTCATGGCACCCGCCCAGGACGCGGTGGCGGAGGCCATCGCCCAGATCGTCCCGAACGAGCCGGTCCGGACCCTGCTGTCGAACTTCGACGGGCAGCCGGTCAGCTCGGGCAAGGATGCGATCGACAAGCTCGCTGCTCAGGTCACGCGCCCCGTGCGCTGGGACCTGTGCACCGAAACGATCCGTGCGGCAGGGGTTTCCGCGGTGGCAGAGTTGCCACCGGCGGGCACCCTGGTCGGCATCGCCAAGCGGGAGCTCAAGGGCACCCCGAACCTGGCGCTGAAGACCCCCGCGGATCTCCCCGCGCTCGCCGAGCTGACTTCAGCAAGCTAGCTTGGCTGGCGGCCCGCTCCCATCAACGGCGATGGAGCACCGGGTCGCAAACAATGAATCCCCACCCCTCTACAGAAGATAAGGAGCCACCACAGTGGCCGCTCTGACCCAGGAACAGATCGTCGAAGAGCTCGGTAAGATCATCGAAGAGGTGACCGGTATCGAGCCCTCCGAGGTCACCATCGAGAAGTCCTTCGTCGACGACCTGGACATCGACTCGCTGTCCATGGTCGAGATCGCCGTCCAGACCGAGGACAAGTACGGCGTCAAGATCCCGGACGAGGACCTGGCGAGCCTGAAGACCGTCGGCGACGCGGTGGCGTACATCCAGAAGCTCGAGGCCGAGAACTCCGAGGCTGCCGAGGCCCTCAAGGCCAAGCACCAGGGCGAGTAGGACCGACACCGTGACCACTCCTTCCACCTTGAACGGGAACTTTCCCAACGTCGTCGTAACGAGCATGGCGGCGACCACGTCGATCGCCGGTGACGTCGATGCGACGTGGAAGGGCCTCCTCAATGGCGAGAGCGGCATCGACACGCTCGAGGACGACTTCATTGCGGAGTACGACCTTCCGGTTCGTATCGGCGGCCACCTGAAGGTGTCGCCGGACACTCTGCTCGAGCGGGTCGAGATCCGCCGCATGGCGTATGTCGAGCGACTGGCCACCGTGCTCGGTCGTGAGGTCTGGAAGAACGCCGGCACCCCCGAGGTCGACCCGCTGCGGCTGGGTGTGGCCATCGGTACCGGTCTCGGCGGCGGCGACGCGCTGATCGATTCGGTGGACAAGCTGAAGAACGGTGGCTACCGCAAGGTTTCGCCGCTGGCCGTTCAGATGGTCATGCCGAACGGTCCGTCCGCCGTGGTCGGCCTCGAGCTCAAGGCCCGCGCGGGAGTGGTCACTCCGGTCTCGGCCTGCTCGTCGGGTTCGGAGGCCATCGCCAACGCCTGGCGGATGATCGTCATGGGTGACGCCGACATGGTGGTCACCGGCGGTGTCGAGGGCTTCATCGACTCGATTCCGATCGCCGCGTTCTCCATGATGCGGGCCATGTCGACCCGCAACGACGATCCGAAGGGCGCCTCGCGTCCCTTCGACAAGGATCGCGACGGCTTCGTCTTCGGCGAAGCGGGCGCGCTCATGGTCCTGGAGACCGAGGAGCACGCCAAGGCTCGTGGCGCCACCATCCACGCCCGCCTCATGGGCGCGGGTATCACCTCCGACGGGTTCCACCTCGTGGCTCCCGATCCGGAGGGCAGCGGTGCGGCTCGTGCCATGCAGCGCGCGATGCAGACCGCGGGTCTGTCCGCTTCGGACATCACCCACGTGAACGCTCACGCGACCGCCACCCCCGTGGGTGACACCGCGGAGGCCAACGCGATTCACAAGGCCGGCGTCAAGCACGCGTCGGTCTACGCACCCAAGTCGGCCCTGGGCCACTCGATCGGCGCCGTCGGCGCACTCGAGTCGATTCTCACGGTGCTCAGCATCCGGGACGGTGTCGTCCCTCCGACGCTGAACCTCGAGAACCAGGATCCGGCGATCGATCTGGACGTCGTGCACGGCGCTGCGCGCCATCAGGACATTCAGTACGCGATCAACAATTCCTTCGGTTTCGGTGGGCACAATGTCGCGCTCGCCTTCGGCCGGTACTGACGCGCAGTTTTCACGATCAACCGTCTAGACGAACCGCGCACTTCTAGAACCGGTCAGTAAGACAAGCGGTCCCGGCAGGGGATTTTCGGATCGAGATCCCAAACCTTGATCCCCTGCCGGGATTTCGACATTTCGCAGCCGCTCTCAGCGACCGCATTTTCCTCATGAGGAGAGTTTGCGATGACCATCATGGCCCCCGCACACGCGGACACCACGACCGATCCCCGTGACCCGCTGGGTCGGTTGCAGCGCTTCTTCGATCCCGGAACCGTTCTCCCGCTCCACCCCCGCGACAAGTCCGGCGTGCTCGCCGCCATCGGTGAGATCGACGGTGTCCGCACCGTCGCCTACTGCTCCGATGCGACCGTGATGGGCGGCGCCATGGGCGTCGAGGGGTGCAAGCACATCGTCGATGCGATCGATACCGCCATCGACTCCAAGATTCCCGTTGTGGGCCTGTGGCATTCGGGCGGGGCGCGACTGGCGGAGGGCGTCGAGGCCCTGCACGCCGTCGGTCTGGTCTTCGAGGCCATGGTCCGCGCGTCCGGCCAGGTCCCGCAGATCTCCGTGGTGCTCGGCTTCGCCGCCGGTGGCGCCGCCTACGGGCCGGCGCTGACCGACATCGTCATCATGGCTCCGGAAGGCCGGGTCTTCGTGACCGGTCCGGACATCGTGAAGACGGTGACCGGTGAGAGCGTCGACATGGCGACCCTGGGCGGCCCGGTCACCCACGGCAAGAAGTCCGGCGTCTGCCACATCGTCGCCGATGACGAGCAGGACGCGATGCACCGTGCGCGCCGCCTGGTCTCGATGTTCGCCGAGCAGGGCGAATTCGACCTGGCCGCCGCCGCGCACGGCGATGTCGACCTCAAGGCCATGATGCCGGAGTCGGCCAAGCGCGCCTACGACGTCAAGCCGATCATCAACGAGCTGCTCGACAATGTCGACGGCGAAAGCACTTTCGAGGAACTGCAGGGCGGGTACGCCCGGTCCATGGTGGTCGGTCTGGGCCGCCTCGGCGGCCGTACCGTCGGCGTGCTGGCCAACAACCCGATCCGTCTGGGTGGCTGCCTCAACTCCGAAAGCGCCGAGAAGGCTTCGCGTTTCGTGCGCCTGTGCAACGCGTTCGGCATCCCGCTGATCGTCGTCACCGACGTGCCGGGCTACCTGCCGGGCGTCTCGCAGGAGTTCGAGGGCGTGGTGCGCCGCGGCGCGAAGCTGCTGCACGCGTTCGCCGAGGCCCGTGTCCCGCGCGTCACCCTGGTGACCCGCAAGATCTACGGCGGCGCCTACATCGCCATGAACGCCCGCTCGCTGGGCGCGACGGCCGTGTACGCGTGGCCGGGTTCCGAGGTCGCGGTCATGGGCGCCAAGGCCGCCGTCGGCATCCTGCACAAGAAGGCTCTCGCGGCCGCCCCCGAGGAGGAGCGCGAGGCCATGCTGGAGCGGCTCACCGAGGAGCACGAGCGGATCGCGGGCGGTGTCGAGCGCGCCATGGCGATCGGTGTCGTGGACGAGGTCGTCGACCCGGCCAAGACCCGCTCCACCATCGCCGCCGCACTGGCCGCCGCGCCGTCGCGGCCGCAGCACAACAAGAACATTCCGCTGTAATTCGTTACGCGGCAACGTAAAAGCGGGCGGTCTCTTCGGAGACCGCCCGCTTTCGTTGTGGGAGAAGAAGTTCCGGTTCAGACCGGAGGGATGTTGGCGTTGTGGTGGAAGACGTTGTCGGGATCCCACTCGGCTTTGAGGGCGGTGAGGCGGGAATACTTCTCGCCATAGGATTCCCGGAGCCGGGCGGGGTCGTCGTCGACGAGGAAGTTGACGTAGCTCGCCGAGGAGTTGGCGTACGGGCGCAGTGCGTCCCAGAGGTCGCGGGTCCACTGGCGTTCGGCGGCGAATTCGTCCGGGTCCGGGGTGATGGCGCTGATGTTGATGGCCCAGCAGGGGTTCCGGGAGCCACTGAATGCCGTTGTGTCCTCGTGGATTTCGCTGTAGCGGCCGCGCAGCGCGAAGATCGGGATCAGGGTCATCGGGGAGCGCCGCTGCGGGAAGGTACTGATCAGGGCGGCGAGGACGGCGTCGGACAGGTCATCGACGTAGAGCGACTTCTCGTACGCGTGCATTCCGGGCGGGGCCGACTCGTCGAACATCTGCTGCAGCGCGGTGTACGGGATGGGGGTGACCAGTTCCCAGGCGGGGGCCGGGGCGGCGTCACGCATCGGTTTTACGATGGCCTCGAGTTCCATCGGGTCACCGAAGCCCGCCACCATCACCACGAATCCGGGCTGCCCCTGATAGTGCTCGGGCACGAACGGCGCGGGCGGGGCGCTGACCGCGAAGATCACGCCGCCGTAGCCCTTGGGCAGCGTGGCGATGAGTTCGCGGCCCGCGGCGAGGCCGGCGGCGGCGTGCTCGGGGGCGAAGCACAGCATGGTGAGCTGGGCCAGCGCCGGGACGTCGTGCAGGGCGAAGGTGAGGGTGGTGACGATGCCGAAATTGCCTCCGCCGCCGCGCAATCCCCACAGCAGTTCGGCGTTCTCGCGCGGTGAGGCGACCACGACGCGGCCGTCGGCGGTGACGACCTCGGCGGCGACCAGGTTGTCGCAGCTCAGTCCGCAGCGCATGGTGAGCCAGCCCATGCCGCCGCCCAGGGTGAGGCCGCCGACGCCGGTGCTGGAGATGAAGCCACCCGTGACGCCCAAGCCGTGCGGCGAGATCGCGGCGTCGGCCTGCGCCCAGGTGGCGCCGCCCCCGATGTGCGCGAGCGCGGCGTCGGTGTCGACGGTGACCGAATCGAGGGTTCGCAGGTCGATCATCATGGCGTTGTCGGCGACCGCGTGGCCCGCGTAGTTGTGGCCGCCGCCGCGCACGGTGATCTCGAGGTTGTACTGGCGTGCGGCCAGCACGGCGGCCGCGACACCCGCCGCGGAGGCGGGGCGGACGATGACGGCCGGGCGGCGGTCGATGCCGCCGTTCCAGACTTGACGGGCCGTGTCGTAGTCGGGGTCGGCGGGCGTGATCACCACCCCGTCGACGGCCGAGCGCAGTCCCTCGATATCGATTTCCGCAGTGGTCATGGTCCGCTCCTCAAAGGTGTCGGTCTGCCTCCGTGGCGAAATTCAGGCTGCGCTGTACGGGTTCACAGCACATCGGTCATTCGCCCTATTGAACGCCGCCGCTCGGGTGTTCCGGAAGTACGCAGGAGACGCGGAACGGGTTCATGGGCCGGTGCGCGCCGAAATGGTCGGCGAGTCGCGTGTGGCGCGTGTCCCGCTCGTGCGGCGCGCCGGGTGGCAAAACGCCGGGCGGGGGCCGGTGGCCGGGCGTATGGTGACCTGGCTGGCATTGGGGTGACTGGCGGAGGCGGCGGTATGCGGCTCGATCCGGGGGCGGAATTCTCGGGGTTCACGATCGAGCGAACGCTCGGCACGGGCGGCATGGGGGTCGTGTATCTGGCCCGCAATCCCCGGCTGAACCGGCTGGTCGCGCTGAAGGTGCTGGGTGAGCTGATCGCCGCGGACACCCGGGGGCGGGCCCGTTTCGAACGGGAGGCGGCGCTCGCGGCCCGCCTGGAGCACCCGAACATCGTGGCCATCTACGACCGTGCGGCCTCCGACGCCGACCTGCCGTGGATCAGCATGAAATACGTCGGCGGCGGTGATGTGGCGCAGCGGATGACCACGCGCGGCGGCCCCCTCCCCGACGACCACGCGGTCCGCATCCTGACCGACGCCGCTCGCGCGCTGGACTACGCCCACCGCCACGGCATCCTGCACCGCGACGTGAAGCCCGGCAACATCCTTCTCGACGACGACCCCGCTCATCCCGGCGCGGACCGAAATCGCGCCGTACTCACCGATTTCGGCATCGCCCGCGCCCTCGACGACACCCTCACCCTCACCGGCACCGCCGCGACCTTCGCCTACGCAGCCCCCGAACGCTTCGACGGCGCCACCGCCGACCACCGCGCCGACATCTACTCCCTGGGCTGCACCTTCTACGAACTCCTCACCGCCCGTCAGCCCTTCCCGCGCACCGACCAGGCCGCCGTCATCGCCGCCCACCTCAAAACTCCTCCGCCCCGCCCCACCGACATCCGCCCCGAACTCCCCTCGGGCATCAACGACGTCATCGCCACAGCCCTCGCCAAGAACCCCGCCGACCGCTACCCCACCTGCGCCGCCCTGGCCGAAGCCGCCACCCAGATCCTGACCCGATCCCGCCCCGCGAACCCCCGCACCGCCCCAACTCTCGCCGCCCCGCCCCACCCTGAACTCATCCACACCCTCCCCGCCACCTCCTCCCCGACCCCCGCCAACCACCTCCCGCCCACCTTCGAACCCGAACCCGCCACGGCGAGAGCTGACGAATCCCCTATCAGTCCAACGAGTTCCGCCGATCACGGTGCCCTGACAGGCATCCCCGAGTCGATCCGGGTCGCCCTCGACAGCCCCCATCCGGAGATTCGTCGCGGCGCAGTACAGGCCCTGAGCATCCGCCTCTCGTCATCCGATCAGCTCCAAGCCGATGTCGCCCGAAAAGCCCTGCACTACATAGCACTCCACGACAACCCCGCCGTCGCGTCCTATGCCCGCGAGGTCCTGGGCGGAGCCTCGACCATGGACAGCCCGCGCATGCCCGGCAGCCGCCCGAGGCGCGAGCACACGCAGCCCGCGGCGCTCGCCGAAGTATCCGGAGCCACAGCTGCCGTTCGGGAAGCGGACCACCCGGATTCATTGTCGAGCAGGCAATTCGGCGTAGCGCCTGGATCCCACGGCGAACCCGATCCGCTCGGCGATCGCGAAGGTTCAGCGGGAGAAGGAGACGTACCCCGGCACGGCCGGCTTCGGCGGGCCGATTCCGGTCGCGCGAACCAGGGCGACGCGGGGCGAAATCCGATTCCCGAGCAGAACAGCGTGCGAACCGGACCGCGGGCCGAAGCGACCCCGAAGGGTGCGGACACGGTCGCGGCGGCCGGCGCTCCCCCGAGGGCGCGACGACGCGAGGCGAATCAGCGTGCGCGACAGGACAGTGGGCTCGCGGGTCGGCGTGGCAAGGTCGCCGGTGTCACCACCGCGCTGTCCGGAGTTGCGGCGCTGGTCGCGGGTGGCGTGTTGCTGGACAGTCGGCATATGCCCTTCGCCGATTCCGCCGAGTACGACGCGGCGTACTCGTTCGATGACGTTCTCGCGCACGGCTCCTGGTATCTGGCGGCCGTGACCTGGATGTCGGTCATCGCAGGGCTGTTCACGTTCTTCCCACGGCCGCATCGGACCACGCGGCAGGCACTGGTCGCGGGGTTCGCATTGACCAGTCCGTGGGGCGCCATCGTCATCGCCCGGCTGGAGGGTTGGATCGCCTCGGATCGTCCGGGGTTCGCGACGTCCACCGGCGCGCACTTCGCGCTGAACGCGCACCTGTTCCTGGGTCTGGCGGGGCTCCTGGCCGCGGCGACGGTGCTGCTCGGCGCGCCTCGATTCGAACTCCGGTGGCCGAGTGGCCGATTCGCGATCGCCACGGCGGCTCTGGCGGTGTCGGGCTGTGCGCTGCTGAGTGCCGTCCTCGTGTTGTCCACCATCATCCCGCCGATCCTGCGCACGGATTTCCTCTGGCAGTTCGCCTCGGCGGCAGTTCTGGCTCTGGCCCCGGCCGCGCTGTCGGCCCTCCACCCGCGACGGCTCGCCATCCTGCTCACCATCGGTTGCGTGGCAGGTGAAGCGGCGATCAGCGTTCTGCTCATCACTCAGTCGGTGTCGATCGGCGACAGCGCTGCCGAGCATTGGATTCTCGCCCTGCCCGTGCTGTTCTCGACAACGCTGCTCGCGCTGGGCGTGGTCAATGCGGCCGAGTTGGCCCGCACCGGCGATAACCGGCGATCGGCGTGATCCGGCCGATCGAAACCAGCGCGGTCGCACCGGCGTAGTGGTGCGCGAATCCGTTGACCGGGTTCAGGACTGGAGTCGGACCCGGTCGGCGGATTCGTTCTGGCTGGCGCATTCCTGGTACGGGTTGGGGTTGCCCGCGCGTTCGCCGCAGACCCAGCGGATGGTGGCGACGGTGACGGCGATGTCGCCGCTGGATTGTTTGGCGCGTTGGTCGGCGTAGGCGCCCGCCACGGAGAGGGCGGTGGAGCAGAAGTCGTTGCCCTTGGCGGTGGAGGCGACGACGGCGAGACCCCAGGGACCGGTGCCGCATTGGACGGCGTCGTGGCCGGCGGCCGGGAAGGCGGCGGCGGAGGTGGCGGGTTTGGCGGCGCTGCTGGTGGCGTCCGAAGAACTGTTGTTGGTGGCGTCGTTGCAGGCGGTCAGGGTGAGGGCCGTGGTGATGACGGCCAGTGCCGTGCCCGCGATCTGCGCTGTGGTCCGCACGAATCCTCCTCGTCGGCTGCCCCTCCTCTGGGCATTCTGCCCGTTTCGGGGCGTTTGCGACGGCAGGCTCGCATGGTTCGGCGGTCCGCGCGGTGTGTCCGGTGGTGCGGGTCTAGCCGACGTCGCGGCGCAGCCAGGTGACGTCCGCGCCGTCGCCGCCGAGGCGGTAGGGCTCGAGGATGTCGTCCCAGGCGGTGCCGAGGGCGCGATCGATTTCGGCGGTGATCTCGGCGGCCGAGCCGCGGCCGTGCGCGCGAGCCTCGGCGACGATGGCGCGCAGCCGCATCTCGCCGACCATGACGTCGCCACTGGCGCCGGTGGCGCCGCTCCACATGCCGAGGCCGGGGACGAAGCTGAAGCGTTCGCCGTCGACGCCCTCACTGGGCTCCTCGGTGACTTCGAAATGCAGTACGGGCCAATCGCGCAATGCTCTGGCTAATCTCCCCCCGGTACCGACTGGCCCGTACCAATCGGTGGTGGCGCGCAGCTGTCCGGGATCGGCGGGCTGGACGGTCCAGCGGAGTTTGGCGGGGGCCTTGAGGGTCGAGGTGAGCGCCCATTCGATATGCGGGCACAGCGCGGCCGGCGACGAATGGACATAGACGACCCCAGACGTCGCTTCCGCGAACTGACTCGACGCACGCACCACTGACACCTCCGGCTCGACGAGGTACGTCTTCCCCAACGACCCCTGAGCCGAGCGCGGTGTGGCCCGAGCTTACTGGAGTGCCCGATGATGCGTGTGTTACTCCGCGACCGTGTCGCCGTCTACGCAAACTCCGCGATCGCGGCATCACTGAGGGTCGGCCACGCGGCCCGGGCCCAGTCCCCGAAATTCTCGTCCGCGAGCGCGAGACACGCCATGCCGACGTCCGGATCCACCCAGAGGAACGTTCCGGATTGCCCGAAATGCCCGAAAGTGCGCGGCGAGTTCGCGCCCCCGGTCCAGTGCGGCGCCTTGTGGTCGCGGATCTCGAATCCCAGTCCCCAGTCGTTGGGCCGCTGCGAGCCGTAGCCGGGCAGTACGCCATTGCATCCCGGGAATTGCACTTCGCTTGCCTCGGAAGCCAATTCGGCACTCAGAATTTCCGGTGCCAGCAATTCTTCAGCGAAGCGCAGCAGATCTGCGACCGACGAGCGGCCCGCATGCCCGGCCGGACCGGTCAACACCGAGGAAGTCATACCCAGCGGTTCGAACACCGCCTCGTGCAGATACCGGTCGAAGGCGATACCGGTCTGCGCCGCAACGAAATCCGCGAGCACCTCGAATCCGGCGCTGGAGTAGATCCGCTTCGCGCCCGGCGCGGCCAGCACCGCGTCGGTGTCGAAGGCCAGCCCGGAGGTGTGGGCGAGCAGGTGCCGCACGGTGGATCCGGGCGGCCCGGCGGGCTGGTCGAGCTCGATCGCCCCCTCCTCGACCGCCACCAGGACCGCGTATGCCACAAGGGGTTTGGTCACCGAGGCGAGCGGAAACACCCGCGCGGCATCCCCCTCGGTGTCGACCACACCCTTGCCCCTGACGACGACACCCGCCGCCGCGTTCCGGACCGGCCACTGTCGAATCTGCTCGAGCGATCGCATACGTCGAGCCTAGGCGGCCCGGCTCAGCGCCGATCGCCGCCTGCCGTACCCGAAGTACACGAGCAGCCCGACCGCCGACCACACGGTGAACGCCAGCCAGGTCACCCCGGGCAGATGGACGAGCAGCCAGACGCACATGGCCACGCCGATCACCGGCACCACCGGCACCAGCGTCCGGAACGAGCGCGGCAGGTCGGGTTTGGTGCGCCGCAGCACCAGCACGCCGATGTTCACCAGGGCGAAGGACACCAGGGTGCCGATATTGGTGGCGTTCACCAGTTCGCCCAGCGGCACCAGCGCCGACAGCACCGCGACCACGCCGCCCACGATGAGCGTGTTGATCGTCGGCACCCGCTGCCGCCCGACCCGCGACAGCACGCTCGGCATGAGCCCGTCTCGGGACATGGCGACCAGGATGCGGGTCTGCCCGTACAGCACGGTCAGCACCACCGAGGCGATGGCGATGACCGCGCCCGCCGCGAGGATGGTGGCGGGCCAGCCGCGCCCGGTGACCTGGTCGAGCACGGTGGCCAGCGAGGCGCCGGAGCTGCTCACGTCGTCCACCCCGACCGCGCCGACGGCGGTCAGCGCCACCAGCACGTACATCAGGGTCACGATGCCGAGCGAGATGATGATGGCGCGCGGCAGATCCCGCTGCGGGTTCTTCGCCTCCTCGCCCGCGGTGGAGGCGGCGTCGAAGCCGATGAAGGAGAAGAACACCATCGACGCGGCCGCCCCGATCCCGGAGATCCCCTCCGGCGCGAAGGGGTGCAGGTTCGAGGAGTTGAACGCGGTGACCGCCACGGCCACGAAGAACACCAGCACCGCGATCTTGATGACGGTGGTGACGGTGGTGACCCGCGCGCTCTCCCGGACGCCGCCCAGCAGCACCGCGGTGGCCAGCAGCACGACGACCGCGGCGGGCAGGTTGATCACCCCGCCCGCGCCCGGCGGCTGCGCGAGCACGTCGGGGATGCGCCAGCCGATGGTGGAGCCGAGGAATTCGTTGAGGTACGCGCCCCAGCCGACCGCGACGGCCGCCACCGAGACGCCGTACTCGAGCAGCAGGCACCACCCGCACACCCAGGCCACGATCTCGCCCAGCGTCGCATAGGTATACGAGTAGGCCGACCCGGACACCGGCACGGCGCCGGCGAGTTCGGCGTACGACAGCGCCGAGAACAGGGCGGCGAGCGCGGCGATGACGAAGGAGACGACGACGGCGGGCCCGGCCAGCGGCGCGGCCTCGCCGAGGACGACGAAGATGCCGGTGCCCAGCGTCGCGCCGACCGACAGGGCGATCAGCGGGATCAGGCCCATGCTGCGCCGCAGTGCGGTGTGCTCGCCGTCGGAGGTGAGTTGTTCCACCGGCTTGGTGCGCAGCAATGATGCGGTAATCCGCGGGATTCCGGGCATGTCCGGGCACGATACCGGTTCGGACCGGCAGGAATGCCTTTCGCCCACCAAGTCCGGGAAGGGCATGAACAACCAGCAGCTATGCCTTGGCTTCGCTCGGTGTGCGCGGCGTCTCCCGGCACCCCCGCATCGGCGGACGGCGAGGTCACCGCCCTGGCGCTCTGCGAGAACCCGGTTACGATCGTCCCCATCATGAGTGAGCAGGTCACGGTCCACGGCGAGGTGGACGCGGGTTTCGGTCCGGTCGCCGATGCGTTCCGCCGCAATTTCTCCCGGCACGGCGAGATCGGTGCGGCGGTCGCCGTCTTCGACGGGGATCGGCCGGTGGTGGATCTGTGGGCGGGGTATCGCGATCGCAAGCGCACGGTGGCGTGGGAGCGCGACACCATGGCCCCGGTGTGGTCCTCGACCAAGGGCATGACGGCGTTCGTGGTCGCGTCGGCGGTGTCGAAGGGCCTGCTCGACTACGAGGATCCGGTGGCGCTGCACTGGCCCGAGTTCGCCGCGCACGGCAAGGAATCGATCACCGTGCGCCAGCTACTCGACCATCAGGGCGGCCTGGCGGCCCTGGATCGCCCGTTCCGGCTCACGGACATGGCGGATCTGGACGGCATGGCGGTGGTGCTGGCCGAGCAGAAACCGTTGTGGCGGCTGGGAACCCGGCACGGCTATCACCCGATCACGGCCGGCCTGTATCAGGGTGAGCTGCTGCGACGGGTGGATCCCGCGCATCGCACGCTGGGCCGCATCTTCGCCGAGGACATCGCCGCCCCGGTGGGCGCGGAGTTCTATATCGGCCTGCCGGAGGAGATTTCGCTCGATCGGGTGGCGACCCTGTCGGCGACCGAGGGCCTGGACATCCTCCGCTACGAGCGGGATCTCCCGGTGCGCATCGGAATCCAGCTCTACGGCAAGCGCGGCCTGTCCTACCGCGCCTTGAACAGCCCGCAGGTCGGCGCGCCCGCCCGAGCCGCGCGACGCGAGTTCCTCTCCGTGGAGAGTCCGGCGGCCGGTGGCGTCGGCACCGCACGCGCCCTGGCCCGGGTCTACGGGGCGGCGGCCGGGCAGACCGGTGAGCTGCCGATCGACCGGGCCCTGCTGGACCGCCTGGCCACCGCCGACACCGCCGACGACGTCCCGGCCGAGGACCTGGTGCTGCTCACCCCGAGCCGCTATCACCTGGGTTTCCGCAAGTCACGCGGCAGTTTCCGATTCGGCTCCGACAAGCGCGCCTACGGCACCACCGGCTACGGCGGCTCGTTCGGTTTCGCCGATCCGGCAACAGGTCTCGGCTTCGGCTATGTGATGAACCGCCTGGGCATGGCGGTGCTCGACGATGTCCGTTCACGCAATCTGCGCGACGCCCTGCTGCGCTGCCGCTGATCCTCAGCGGCGTTCGACGTCGCGCGCATGGTGCACGAGGTCGTGCAGGAAGTACCGCGCCATGGAGCCGATGGTGAACGCGGAACCGTTGCTGCGCAAGGCGGCCCGGTCGTGTTCATCGCCCGGCACCGCTTCGAAGGCGCTGGCGACCACGTCGACCGCGGCGGCGAGTTCGGCTGCCACGGTGGCGGTCTCGGCCGCGCCGTAGTTCTCGGCGAGCGCGGTGGCGTCCTGGTCCCAGTTGGCGAACATGGGAATCCCGTTGTCCCCCACGGTGACCGCGGTGTCGTAGGCGGCGATCGCCGGCCCCGGCCGGGGCCCGCCGGTGCGCGCGATGTCGAGCCGATGGGTGAAGATCCGGCACACGTCGCGTACGTGGGCCGCGTATTCGAGCGCGGACCAGGTGGAGTCGTCGGGCCGGACCCGCGCGTCCGGCCGTTCCAGCGCGGCCAGCAGCCGCGTGACACTGTCGCGGGCCGACCCCGGCACCGCCGTGAAGGCGATGGCGTCGGGGTCGAACCCGCAGTCGGCGCAGGTGCGTTCGAGCACCCAGGTCCAGTCTTTGGCGTCGGGAACGATCGGCATGGCCCCCAACTTACGGTGGCAATTGTTTGTCGGCCACCAATATTCAGCCAGCCGCCGTCGAGATGGCGACAGGTGTGCCGTCACTCCATCAGCTGGTGCGCCTTGCCGAACAGTTCGAGGGTGATGGCGTGCAGGAAGTCCCCGACCTGCTTGGGCGCCTTGCCCGCGAAAGCCCGGGCATGGGTGCCCTCGAGGACGATGCCGAGCTTGAAGCAGGCCAGCACGGTGTACCAGGTGACGTGACTCAGGTCGCGGTCGGAGAACCGCCCGTAGTGGGCGATCATCTCCTCGGCGGTGGGCAGGCCGCCGACCGCGCCCAGGGTGCCGATCAGGGCCGCGCCGGTGGTGCCCGGTTCGGGGCGGGTGGCGATCTGCCAGCCCAGGTCGAGCAGCGGGTCACCGATGGTGGACATCTCCCAGTCGACCATGGCCACCACGTCGGGGCCGTCGAAGGAGAACATCATGTTGGCGAGGTGGCAGTCGCCGTGCAGGATCCCGGCTTTGGGCTGCGCCGGCCGGTTGCGGTCGAGCCAATCGCCGACCCGCTGGACGCCGGGGATCTCGGGGCCGGGGTAGCCCTCGTTGACGCTGTAGGAGTCGAGTTCCTTGAGCCAGCGCGGCACCTGGCGTTCCAGGAAGCCCTCGGGCTTGCCGTAGTCGGCCAGGCCGAGCGCCTCGTGGTCGAGGGAGCCGAGCCGCGCGATGGCCTCGACCGCGGACAGGCCCATCTTCCGCCGCACCTCGGGGTCGCCGGCGTGCAGTTCGGGCAGTTCATTCTGCGGGTTGAAGCCGGTGATGGGTTCCATCAGGTAGAACGACGCGCCGAGCACGGATTCGTCGGGGCAGGCGGCGATCACCTTGGGGGCGCGGATCTCGGTGTCGCCGAGGGCGCCGAGGATGCGGGATTCGCGCTGGATGACGGTGTTGCTGGCGGTGCGCAGATGCTTGGGCCCGCGCCGCAGCACGTAGTCGCGGCCACCGCGCCGGAAGCGCAGCATGATGTTCTGAGTGCCGCCGCCGAGCGGCTTCACCTCCTCGAACTCGCCGCCGGGCAAGCCCTGCTCCTCCATCCACTTTCCGACGATGGCGAAATCGACGACGTCACGATCCACTTCGGACGGCTGCGCAACAGACATGCCGACCATTGTGCCGTAGTCGGCCGGCCGAACTGAAGGCGTGTGCCAGCAGTAGTGGCGGGCGACTCGTTCGCGCAGGTCGGAGCGCGGTGTTTCGACACGGCAGGCGTAATGTGCTGGGTCAAATGCGCACGCTGTTGATCGATAACTACGACTCGTTCACCTACAACCTGTATCAGCTGATCAGCCGGGTGAACGGGGTCGAACCCGTGGTCGTGCGCAACGACGAGGCGGGATCGATCGAGGAGCTCGGGCTCGAACGATTCGACAATATTGTCATCTCCCCCGGGCCGGGACGGCCGGATGTGCCCCGCGATTTCGGCATCTCGGCGGCATTGATCGCGGAGTCCGACCTCCCATTGCTGGGTGTATGCCTGGGCCATCAGGGCATCGTGATCGCGGCGGACGGCGAGGTGGTCACCGCACCGCGGGCCCGGCACGGGTATCCGGATCTGATCAGCCATGACGGCCGCGGCCTGTTCGCCGATGTGCCGCAGGGATTCTCGGCGGTGCGCTATCACTCGCTGTGCGCCGCCCAGCCGGTCCCGGCGGCCCTGGAGATCACGGCCACCGCCCCCGATGGCGTGATCATGGGCGTGCGCCACCGCACCCGCCCGCAGTGGGGTGTGCAGTTCCATCCCGAGTCCGTCTCCAGCGAGCACGGCAAACAGCTGCTGCGCAATTTCGCCGAGCTGACCGCCGAATACCATCGGGGACAGGGCGTCTCCCTGCCGTCCGAGCGAACGCCCTTGGCTCACAGTCCGATCGAGGCCACGGCCACGCGCCCGGTCGACGCACCCGTCCACTACCTCGTCGAACGGACCGTCGTGGAGCGCGCGGTCGACGCCGAGGCCGTCTTCGACGCCCTGTACGCCCATTCCCCCCACGCCTTCTGGCTCGACAGCGAACACGTGGAGCCGGGCCTGGACCGCTTCTCGTTCCTGGGCGACGCGTCGGGCCCGCTGGCCGAGGTGGTCGGCTACCGGGTGGGCAGCGGCCACGTGGAGATCGAGTCCGCGGCCGGGCGACGCACGGTCCCCGGCAGCGTGCTCGACTACCTGTCCGCCGAGCTGCGGCGCCGCCGGATCGACTTCCCGGACGTCCCTTTCGATTTCGCGGGCGGCTACGTCGGCTACCTCGGTTACGAGATGAAGGCCGACTGCGGGGCCCCCGCACCGCACCGCTCCCCCACCCCCGATGCCCAGTGGATCTTCGCCGACCGCCTGATCGTGGTGGACCACGAGGCGGGCCGCACCCACCTGCTGGCCCTCACCGAACCGGAGGCCACCGCCGCCGCCCGGGGCTGGCTCGCCACCACCCGCGCCGTCGTGGAAACCCTTCCGACATGGGAGAACCCGCCGCTACTGGAGCTGCGCGCCGACGAGGCGACGGTCGCGCCGCTGCTGACCCGGGGCCGTGCCCGCTATCTGGCCGATGTCGCCGCCTGCCAGGAGCAGTTGCACGCGGGCGAGTCGTATGAAATCTGCATCACCGACAGCGCGTATCCGCCGGGCGACGCCGACGGTCTGACCGTGTATCGCACGCTGCGCCGTTGCAATCCGGCCCCCTACGCGGCCTTCCTGCGCTTCGCGGACCTGGAAGTCGCCTGCTCCTCCCCCGAGCGCTTCCTCAAGCTGGACCGGGCCCGGACCGTGGAGAGCAAGCCGATCAAGGGCACCGCGAAGCGCGGCCACACACCCGCCGCGGACGCGGAGATCGCCGCGGACCTGGCCCGCGACCCGAAGACCCGCGCCGAGAACCTGATGATCGTGGATCTGCTCCGCAATGATCTGGGCCGGGTCTGCGAGGTCGACTCGGTGCACGTGCCCGAGCTGATGGCCGTCGAGACGTACACGACGCTGCACCAACTGGTCTCGACCGTCCGCGGCAGGCTGCGCCCGGAGCTGGATGTCGTCGATTGCCTGCGCGCCTGTTTTCCGGGCGGCTCCATGACCGGCGCGCCGAAGCTGCGCACCCTCGAGATCATCGACGCCCTCGAAACCGAGGCCCGCGGCGTCTATTCGGGCACGATCGGCTTCCTCGGCCTGGGTGGCACGGCAGACCTGAACATCGTCATCCGCAGCGCGGTCCGCTACGACGGCCGGTGGCGGATCGGCGCTGGCGGCGCGGTGGTCCTGGATTCCGATCCCGAGGGCGAGTACCACGAGATGGTGTGGAAGGCCGCGGCCGCGCTGCGCGCCCTGCCCGGTCTGGGCGTCCCGCCGCGCGCTCCGCTCCCCCTGGCCTGACCGCCGCGGTCACCTCACTTGCGGCGGCGGGACTTCTCCTGCGGCGGTTCGGGTTCCGGATTGTCACGGCTGCCGGTGAGACGGCCCAGCAGCGAGACGCCGGGGAGCTTGTCGAGTCGCTCGAGGATGTCCTCGCCGAGCGCCGTGACCGATTCCAGCCGGGTCAGGACGCGGTCGTAGGCGACGAAAGCCGGTTCGGCCAGCGCGAGGGTGCGGTCGAGCCGGTCGATGGTCGAGTTGAGGCGTTCGACCGCGATGGTGAGGCTCTGGATGAGGTCGGGCAGCTGCGCCGCGAGCTGGATGGAGGCGGGCGGCAGCCGGACCGCGGTGTCGAACGCGGTCGAGGCGGTGACCTGCGCCGAGTCCAGGGCCAGCCCGGCGGCGTTCTGGGCAGCCTCGACGGCGGCCTGCGCCGCGGCCAGGATGTCGCCGGCGGTGGGCACCCGCGCGCCGGCGCCCTTGCCGCGCGGGGCGGGGTTCTGCTGGTCGCTCCCCTTGGGGTTGGTCATCCCTCTACTGTGCCGCACGATTTCCGGATCGGCCGTGAGCGCGGGCGTGCGGTTTCGCCGGTGGCTGGTGGCCGTTTGTGTCGGTGGCTCGTGGCATAGTGCCACCACGATGAAACTGACCAAGGGTGAGCGAACGACGGTTCCGACATCGCTTCTGACGGTTGTGCTTTCGTGGCGGTCGTCGCATGCGGTGCGGGCGCAGGCCGTCCTGGTGGCGGAGCACGGCCGGGCCCGGTCCGACCGCGATTTCGTCTGGTTCGACGCGCCCCGCCACGTCTCGCAGGCGGTGACGCTGGATCGCGAGCCCGCGGCGGGGACCGCCCGGCTGTCGGTGTCGCTACCGCGGACCGGGCCGGACATCGCCGGGATCGTCGTCATCGGATCGGTGGACGAGTCGGCCGTCGAGGCCGAGGACGCCGCTCGGCTCTCCCCGGGCGCGGCGGCTCCGGGCCGAGGATCCGCCGGGTCCGGCCGAGGTTTCGCCGGGGTCGACGGGCTGACGCTCACGGTGTTCGACCATGACAGCCCCGTGGTCTCCTACCCGGTGGCCGTGGCGGATACCGCTGCCGCCCTGGTACTGGGTGAATTCGCGCGCGCCGAGGGCGGGTGGAAGTTCCGGGGGCTGGCCGATGCCGGGGTGAGCCTGGCCGGGCTGGTGCGCGAATTCGGGGTGCGGATCGATCCCGCGCGCACGGTCCGGGCCGAGCCGCGCCGCACTCCGCCGCCGCCGGATCCCGAACGGGCCGACTGGCATCCGGACCCGCGTGATCCGGCGCGTCTGCGCTGGTGGGACGGCACAACCTGGACCACCTCGACCCGGCCCGTCGTCGTCCGCGACGCCCGCCACTGCCCGCGCTGCGGCACGCCGCGTAAAGGGCTGCTCGGCGCGGCGGCCGGACTGTTCGGGTCGGCGTCGCTGTGCCGCGAATGCGCCACCGAGACAGCCGATTACCTGCGCGGATGGCGGCAGCGCGCCGAGCGGGTGCTGCGTGCCCCGGGCCCGCGCGAGGATCGGGTCGCCCCGTCCGGCGCTGCCGACGGCGATTGGGAAGCGCTGTGGACCGAGTTGCGATTGCAGCGGATCGAGCGTGCGGTAGCCGTCGATCCGCTGCGCCCGATCGCCGGTGCGCACCTGGAACGCGTGGTCGCCTTCACCCTCGCCGACGGTGTGGTCGAGCAGTCCGATCTGGACTCCTTCGAGGACATCGCCGGGGAACTGTCGCTGTCGGACCCGCGCATCGAGGAGCTGCGCCGCCGCCTGCACCGCGGCCGTCTGCTCACCCGCCTGCGCTCGGGTGAACTCCCACAGCAGCCCGCCACCGGCCTGCACCTGGACCCCGACGAGCGCGTCCACCTGAACCTGCCCGCCGTCCATGTCCGCCAGCTGGCCCGCGGCCCCAAACGCACCGAGGGCCGCCTGATCGTCAGCAACCGCAAACTCCGCTTCACCGGCCCCGATACCGGCATCGAGATGCCCTGGGCCCGAGTGGTTTCGGTGACTCCCGCCGCCGGGCGGATCGAGATCTCGGCAACCTCCGCGCGCGGCGGCGCGATCCTCGAGCTCGCCGATCCGGATTACGCGGCCGCCGCCATGGAGGGCGCGCTACGGGTGGCCAAACGCCTGGCCCTGACCCCCGGCCGCCGCGACACCCGTTCGGTCCCACCGGACGTCAAGGCCGTGGTGTGGCAGCGCGACGGCGGTAAGTGCGTCGAATGCGGCGACACCCACTACCTGGAGTTCGACCACATCATCCCGATCAGCCGCGGCGGCGCGACCAGCCCCGCCAACCTGCAGATCCTGTGCCGCGCCTGCAATCGCACCAAGGGCGCGCACATCTGAGCCCGGCATCCCACCGCGCCACCCCGCGACAGCGCACCGAATATAGGTAGTCGAACCCTGTGGGCAATCGAACACCATGCGATGAATCATGTTGAGCGCCATCCCTTGTAGTTCTAGCGTCCGAGACGAGCAGGTCGAGAAAGGGGAGTCGAAATGCAGGTAGCAGTGGTGGGCGGCACCGGAACCCTGGGCGCGCCGGTGGTCCGCGAGCTGGCGGCCCGGGGCCACACCGTGCGGGTGCTGAGCCGGTCCGCACCGGCGGACCCGGTGCCGGGGACCGAGCATCACGCGGTGGACCTGGTGACCGGTGCGGGCCTGGACGCGGCGCTCGAGGGCGTCTACGCCGTGGTCGACGCCGGTAATCACCGCGGCCCGCGCAGCGCCCGCACCATGGTCGAGGGCGTGCGCGGCCTGCTGGCCGCCGAGCAGCGCGCGAAGGTCGGCCACCACGTGGAGATCTCCATCGTCGGCTGCGAGCGGGTCCCGTTCGCCTACTACCGGACGAAGGTCGCCCAGGAGCGCACCGTCACCCAGGGCCCGATCCCGTGGACGCTGCTGCGCGCCACCCAGTTCCACGAGCTCATCGACGAACTGCTGGGCGGCGGCGCGAAGTTCCGGATCGCTCCGCACAGCGCCATGCGTTTCCAGCCGGTCGACGTGACCGCGGTGGCGGGCCGGCTCGCCGACGCGGTGGAGGCCGGGCCGTCGGGCCGGGTCCGCGATGTCGGCGGACCGGCCGTGCAGACCCTGGCCGAACTCGCCGAACTCCGCCGCCGAACCCTCGGCCAGGCCCTGCTGCCCTTCCCGGTGCCGCCCATCGGCCGGGCCATCCGGCGGGTGCGCGACGCTGCGCTGTGCCTCGACTCCGCTGGCGAGGCAGTGTCTTTCGACTATGCCGAGTGGCTGCGCCGGCGATACGCGAAGCCGGTGAGCTGACCTGCTTCCATGGTGGCGGCGCCGGGGCGGTATGGGCATCCGGAATCGCCCGGAGAATCCCCTGAACCGGGCCTACCACCCCCGGACGGTCAGCGCTTGACCCGCAGAACCGTTGGTTCGGCGCAGAATTGGGCCGTGGCCTGGTCCGGGCTGAGCCCGGTGCGGGCCAGCCCGCCGGTGTCGACGACCTTGCATTCGCTGCCGCCGACGTGACCGGTGCCGTCGTCGAGGAAGTGGATCTCCACGGTGACGAGCGGGTGCAGGACGGCGGCGTCGAAGGTCCAGAACTGGATGTTCCACAGTTCGTAGGAGTCGCGGGCGGTGATGACGGTGTAGCCCGCGGCGGAGGTGTCGATGCCGATTCCGGCGAGTTCGCCGGAGCGCTGAAGCTTGCCGTCGGGCGCCGCGTGGTAGATGACGTACCGGATATTGGCGGTGGCGGCCATGACCGGGATGATCAGCTCGTCGCGGCCGTCGTTGTCGACGTCGCGCAGGCGCGGTTCGGTCGTGCCGACGGCCGGTTCGGTCAGGGTCTGGAGGGTGACGCCCTCGGGGTCCAGGGTGGTGACGGTGACCGCGCTCTGCTGTCCGTGGCCGTGGTGGCGGACCTCGAAGGTGAGTCCGGCGCTGTCGTGTGACTGCAGGTAGCAGTCGGGAGGCGTTGCGGCGGAACCGATATCGCCGCACGGCTCCAGGCCGGAGACGGGGGCGGGCGGGTCGGTGGCCGCGATGTCGCGGGGTGCGCTGGGTTGCGGGTCGAGGTTGCCCGCCAGGGGCGCGCTGGGACGGGCGCAGGCGGCCAGTGCCAGTGTCGCGGCGGCGACCAGGACGCCGGCCGCGAGATTCCTCCCCATGACAGTGAGGATAGCGACGAATCGCCCAGTCACCCGCACGGCGACGAGGCACCGGGACCATACACGCGACATCATGTGCACACCTGCGCACCTATTGGCTTATAGTGGCGGCATGCTCGTAGTCCTGCGCCATCCCCAGTTCCGCAAGCTGTTCACCGCCCAGGTCGTCGCCCTGGTCGGCACCGGCCTGCTGACCGTCGCGCTGGGCCTGCTCGCCTACGAGGTGGCGGGCGGCCAGGCGGGGGCGGTGCTGGGAACCGCGCTGGCCATCAAGATGGTGGCGTATGTCGCTGTGGCGCCGGTCATCTCGGCGCTCACCGCGCGGCTGCCGCGCCGCCTGGTGCTGGTGTCGGCGGACGCGGTGCGGGCGGGAATCGCGCTCATGCTGCCGTTCGTCACCCACACCTGGCAGATCTACGTGCTGATCGCGCTGCTGCAGTCGGCCTCGGCGACCTTCACCCCGGCGTTCCAGTCGCTGATCCCGTCGATCCTGGTCGACGAGGAGGACTACACGCACGGCCTGTCCCTGTCGCGCCTGGCCTACGACCTGGAGTCGCTGCTCAGCCCGATGCTGGCCGCCGCCCTGCTGACGGTGATCAGCTATCACTCGCTGTTCGTCGGCACCGCCGCGGGCTTCGTGGCGTCGGCGCTGCTGGTGGTGACCACCCGACTCCCGCGCCTGGACCCGGCCGACCACTCGGCCCCGCTGCTGGAGCGCATCACCGCGGGCGCGCGCATCATGATGAACCGCCCGGTGCTGCGCGGCCTGCTGGCCCTGAACATGGTGGTGGCCGCCGCCTCCTCGCTGGTCATCGTGAACACCGTTGTGTACGTGCGCGACCGGCTCGACGGCTCCAATACCGGTGTGGCACTCGCGCTGGCCTGCTTCGGGTTCGGATCGATGGCGGTGGCGCTGTCGACCCCGCGACTGCTGACGCTCCTCCCCGACCGGCGATTCCTGCTGACCGGCGCTGCTCTGCTGCCGCTGGGCCTGATCGCCGCGTCCCTGCCGCCCCTGCTCCCCCACACCGCCGGGACGATCGTGCTGGCCCTGACCTGGCTGTTGCTCGGCGCGGGCACCTCGATGATCAGCACCCCGTCGGCCCGCCTGCTGCGCGCCCAGACCCAACTCTCCGATCGCACAGCCGTTTTCACCGCCCAGTTCTCGCTGTCGCACGCCTGCTTCCTGGTGACCTATCCGATCGCGGGCAAGCTGGGCGCGCTGGCAGGTCTGCCGACCACGGCCATCGTGCTGGCCGCGCTCGCTACACTGGCAGCGACGACCGCGGCGCGGGTCTGGCCCGCGTCCGTCCCCGCCGACATCGAGGCGGTGCCCGCGGCAGGAAGGTGATCAGGTGAGCAAGGCCGAATCGCTGCCCGCCGCCACTCCCAGCCTCACCCATCCGGTCGCTCCGGACGAGGCCCGGCTGGATGTGGCCACCGAGACCTTCCGCATGCTCTCCGATCCGACCCGCCTGCACATCCTGTGGATCCTGGCCGCCGCCGAGGCCGATGTCTCCGCGCTCACCGAGGCCTGCGGCGCGTCCCGGACCGCGGTCAGCCAGCATCTGGCGAAGCTGCGCTTCACGGGCATGGTCGACACTCGCCGTGAGGGACGCCGCATCATCTACCGGATTCGCGACGGCCACCTGGCCCGCCTGGTCCGCGAGGGCCTCAACCATGCCGATCACGTCGTGACCGGCGAACCCTCCCACGAGTAACCATCCCCCGGACCTGCGCTCCTGGTCAGTGGGACGTGGTATCGCCGTGTACCCGCATTCGCCGCGACGATATGCCTATTCGAAATATCGCCGGACGAATAGTGAGAGGTCGCGCGCATGCATCCCGAGCAGGGCAGCCCATTCGATGTCATCATCATCGGGGCCGGATTCGCCGGACTGTACGGCGTCCACCAGGCGGCGAAGGCCGGATTGAACGTGCTCGGCCTGGAGGCCGGCGAGGGCGTGGGCGGCACCTGGTTCTGGAACCGCTACCCCGGCGCGCGCTGTGACGTGGAGAGCGTCGACTACTCGTACTCCTTCGACGAGGACCTGCAGCAGAGCTGGACCTGGACCGAGCGGTTCGCCGCGCAGCCGGAGATCCTCGACTACATCAACCACGTGGCCGACCGCTTCGAACTGAAGCGCCACTACCGCTTCGGCCAGCGCGTGATCGGCGCGAGCTTCGACGACGCCGCCGCCGTCTGGACGGTGCGCACCGAGCGCGGCGACGAATTCCGGTCGCAGTTCGTGATTTTCGCGACCGGCTGCCTGTCCGCGCCGATCAAGCCGAACATCCCGGGCATCGAATCCTTCGCGGGCGAGGAGCTGTTCACCGCGCAGTGGCCCGAGCAGGGCGTGTCCTTCGAGGGCAAGCGGGTCGGCGTGATCGGCACCGGTTCCTCGGGCATCCAGGTGTCGCCGATCATCGCGCGGGAGGCGCAGGCGCTCACCGTGTTCCAGCGTTCGGCCAACTTCAGCGTCCCGGTCCCGAACCGCCCGTGGACCGAGGCGGAGCAGACCGATATCCGCGCCACCTACCGGCAGCGTCGCGAGAAGTCCTACTACGCGGGCGCGGCCACGCCGCACGCCTCGTTGGAGACCAAGGCCCTGGAGATGAGCGCCGAGGATCGGGCCACGGCCATGGAGGACCGCTGGAACGGCGGCGGCGTGCTGTTCAACAAGGTCTTCCCCGACCAGAACAGCGATATCCGCGCCAATGAGCTGGTGCGCGAGTTCGCGGTCGCGAAGATCCGCGCCAAGGTCGACGATCAGGCCGTCGCCGACGACCTGATCCCCAGCGACCACCCGATCGGCACCAAGCGCATCTGCACCGACTCGGGCTACTACGAGATGTTCAACCGGCCCAATGTGTCGCTGGTGAACCTGCGCCGCGAGGCGATCGAGGAGGTCACCCCGACCGGTATCCGCACCGCGGACCAGTTCATCGAGCTCGACACCCTGGTCTACGCCACCGGTTTCGACGCCATGACCGGCGCGCTGCTGCGCATCGACCTGCACGGCGCGGGCGACGCCCGCCTGGGCGACCTGTGGGCCGACGGCCCGGTCACCTACCTGGGCTTCGGCATCCCCGGCTTCCCGAACATGTTCAGCATCAACAGTGTCGGCACCCCGTCGGTGATGGCGAACATGGTGCTGCACTCGGAGCAGCAGCTGGACTGGGTGCTGGCGCTGGTGCAGCACTGCCGCGCCAACGGCATCCGCACCGCGGAGGCGCGGTCGGAGGCGGCGGTCAAGTGGACCGATCACCTGCTGGAGGTCGCCGAGGGCACACTGTTCGTGAAGGCCAACTCCTGGTACATGGGCGCGAACGTGGAAGGCAAGAAGCGCGTGTTCATGCCCTACATCGGCGGTTTCGGCAACTACCGCCGCTACTGCGACGACGAGCGCGACAACGGCTACCCGAACTTCGAGCTGACGGCGTAATCGACCGCGGAGACCGGCTTGCTTCCCTGGGGGGCAAGCCGGTTTCGCTGTTTCAGGCGGGCAGTCCCAGCCCGGCCGCCAGCACCGGCCACGACTGCTTCACCGCTTCCTGCCAGTAGCCCCAGGAGTGGGTGCCGGTGAGCGTGAAGAAGCAGGTGGCGGGAATGCCGAGCCACTCGAGCCGGGCCGCGAGATGGTGGCTGCAGTAGTCGGTGGCGGCTTCGATGCTGCCCCCGAGGGTCAGCTGGTCGATCCAGCCGTCGAGGCCGGGCAGGGTGTGGGGGCCGCCCGGGAGATCCCATCGGCCCGGCAGCCCGGATCCGCTGGAGAGGAACAGATTCAGGCCGCGCAGCTGATCGGCGTGCAGGAAGGGATCATTGGCCGCCCACTCGGGATCGCCCGCGGGCCCGTACATGTTCTCCGGGTCACCGCCGCCCTTCTCCACCACGGTGCTCACGAAATGATGGCCCAGCGGGTCGCTGATCTGGGCGCAGCCGCTGTAGGACGCGACCGATCGATACAGCCCGGGTGCAGCGATGGCCAGTTGCAGCACCGAGGTGCCGGCCATGGACAGGCCCGCGATCGCGTTGCGCCCGTTGCCGTTCAGTTCGCGGTCCACGACCGGCGGCAGCTCCTGGGTGAGGAAGGTCCGCCATTTGTTCACGCCCAGAACGGGATCGGGCTCGCGCCAGTCGGTGTAGTAGGTGTAGTCGCCGCCGATCGGCGCCACCACGGTGACGTTCTTTCCGGCCAGGAAGTCCATCGCGTCGGTCGCGGTCTGCCAGTTCACCGCGCCGGCGCCGCCGCCCGCGCCGCCGAGCAGGTAGAGCACCGGGACGGGCTGCGACGTGTCGGCGGCGCGATGCACTTCGACCTGGATGTCGCGGCCCATGGCGTCGGAATGGACCGACAGTGTCTGGAGGCGCGCGTCGGCGGTGTCGGGTTCGGCGGCGGCGGTGCCCGCGGCGGTCGTGAGCAGGAGGGTTGCGGCCACGGCGGATAGTGCTCTGACCAGGGCATTTGTCGATCGCACGGTGTCTCCTTCGGCGATGGAACTATGCCTGAGGGTACGATTCCGCGCCGCCGGTCAGGGCCGGATTCCACCCCCGGTGACCGCACTGTGGCCGTCCCGCGACCACCCCGATCAGGCGGGCAGGCCCAGACCGGATGCCAGGACCGGCCACGACTTCTTCAGCGCGTCCTCCCAGTACCCCCAGGAGTGGGTGCCGGTGGGCGTGAAGTCGTAGGTGGCCGGAATGCCGAGGCCGTCGAGCTTGACCTTCAGATTGTGGGTGCAGTAATTGGTGGCGGCCTCGAGCCCGCCGCCGAGGGCGAGCTGGTTGATCAGGCCGCCCGCACCGGGCAGGGTGTGCGGGCCGTCGAGGGTATCCCATTCGCCTGGCATGCCGGATCCGCTGGAGATGAACAGATCCAGGCCGCGTAGCTGATCGGCGTGCAGGTAGGGATCATTGGCGGCCCATTCCGGATCGCCTTGGGGGCCATACATGTTCTTGCTGTCACCGCCGCCCGCGGCGACGACCATATTGACGAAGTTGTAGCCGAGCGGATCGCTGATCTGGGCGCAACCGCTGTAGGCGGCCACCGATTTGTACAGGCCCGGCGCGGCGATGGGCAACTGCAACACCGAGGTGCCCGCCATGGACAGACCCGCGATGGCATTGCGCCCGTTGGTGTTCAAGGCCGCGTCGATGAGCGGGGGCAGCTCCTGGGTGAGGAAGGTCGTCCACTTGTTCACGCCCAGTGTGGGATCCGGGTCACGCCAGTCGGTGTAGTAGCTGAACGCGCCGCCGACCGGCTGCACCACATTGACGTTCTTGTCGGACAGGAAGTTCAGGACGTCGGTGCGTTTGCGCCAGGTCGCGGTGTCGGCGCCGCCGCCCGCGCCATTGAGCAGGTACAGCACCGGGGTGGGCCCCGAGGTGTCGGCGGCTCGTTGCACGTCGACCTGGATGTTCTTGTCCATGGCGGCCGAATAGACCTGCAATGTCAGGTTCCGCGCATCGGTGGGCTTGCTGGAGGCGATGCGGGAGCCGTCGGTGGAGGCCCCGGCGTAGTCCACCGAGGCGCCCGGGTCGGCCCAGGCGGCACCCGCGGCCATTGGTAGCAGAACGGTTGCGGTCAAGGCGAGTACTCCACTGCCCCAGATCTTCGTTGAACGCACGCTTTCTCCTTCGGCAGTGTTTTCCAGCTTGTTACGACTCAGCGCCTCACCTTGCCGATCTCGTCTAAGTAATTGCTGGCTCGAAACTGAGTGGCGGCTGAGAACCCCGGTCAGCGGCTGTCAGCGCACTGTCGGTGAGCTGTCAGCGCCGGTCGGCATCGTCATGGACATGACACAGACCACCACTTCCGACGCCGCTCTGACCGCTTTCGTCGAGGCCACGGCCGCGCGGTACGACATGCCGGGCATCGCCGTCGGTATCTGGACGGGCGGCCGTGAGATCCACGCCACGGTCGGCGTGACCAGCATCGAGAACCCGGTTCCGGTGACCGAACACACCGTGTTCGCGATCGGCTCGACCTCCAAGACCTTCACCGCCACCGCGCTGCTGCGCCTCGTCGCCGACGGCCGGGTCGACCTCGACGCGCCGGTCCGCGCCTACGTTCCCGAGCTCGATCTGCTCGACGAGCACGCCGCGGCCACCGTCACGGTCGCGCAGCTGCTCAACCACACCGCCGGGTTCGAGTGGAACCTGATCAACAACACCGGCGAGGGTGAGGACGGGCTGGCCGCGTTCGTGGCGTCGCTGGCCGAGCTGCCGCTGCTCGCCGCGCCCGGTGAGCGCGCGTCCTACAGTCAGGCCGGTTTCAACCTGCTGGGCCGCGTCATCGAGAACGTGACCGGCGAGCCGTTCGAAAAGGTCGTCGCCGACACGGTTTTCGCGCCGGTCGGGCTGACCGAGAGCCACTACTTCCAGGGCGACATCATGACCCGCCGTTTCGCGGCCGGGCACGAACGCCGGCAGGACGGGACTCTCGAGGTGGCGCGGGTCTGGAAGGGGACCCGCGCCAACAATCCCGGCGGCGGCATCGGCGCCACGGTGTCGGATCTGTTGCGCTGGGGCCGATTCCACCTCGGCGACGGCCGCGGCGCGCACGGTGAGACCGTGCTGCCCACCGACCTGCTGCGCGCCATGCGGGAGCCGACCGTCACGCTGCGCAACAGCACCCTCGCCGACGCGTTCGGCCTGTGCTGGATGCTGCGCGACGTGGACGGGGTCCGTATGGCCGGGCACGGCGGTTCCGGGTTCGGCCAGTTCGCGGACTTCCAGCTGGCGCCGGAGCGCGATTTCGCGATCGTGGTGCTCTCCAATGCCGGCCCGGACGGTATTCCGGCCAACCAGGCCATCGTCCGCTGGGCGTTGGAGCACTACCTGGGCGTGGTCGACCAGGACCCGGTGCCGGTGCCGTTCGACGCCACCCGCGTCCGGGAGCTGTCGGGCGTGTACGACATCGACGCCATGACCATGACCTGCTACGCCGAGGGCGATCAGCTGTACCTGGACTGCAAGGTCAAGCCGGAGATCCGGGCCGCCGGGGGCGCGGAGATCCCGCAGGATCACCCGCCGTTCCCGTTCGGCATCCTGCCGGGTGACGGGGACGAATATGTGATCACCGCGGGGTCTTTCGAGGGTCAGCGCGGATTCTTCAGCCGGGACGCCGGCGGGCAGATCTCCGGCGTGGATCTGGCCGGGCGACTGTTCGGCAGGGTGTCCTGAACGGCACGCATCGACAGCGCCGCCCCTTGCCGGGTCGGCGCTGTCGTGGCGTCAGCCCACAGCTCGCGTCAAGCGGCCCAAGGCTTCCGGCCTGGACAGATCGGCTCCGAGTCGGTACGCGCGGCGGTACGCGTCCTCGCCGAGACGCTCGGTGAGGGTGGCGACGAGAGTGGCCAGCTCGGGTTCTCCGTGATCGAAGATGCCGCGGATGACCTCGCTGAGACCGAGGGCCGTGGCGGCCGCTGTCGGATCGTCCTCCAGGAGAAGAAGTCTCGCGACGAGTTCGGCGGCCTGAGCCTGCGCGTGCGCGGTCAGGGCGGAATCGCCGTGGACGAACGAGCCTTCGATCACCTGCGGGAGGAGAGCACGAGCGGACTCGACATCCGCGCCCGAGAGGTGATTCCGCAGCCGCGCGACCGCTATCTGGTTGGCTGCCATGGACTCCGGATAGGGCAGGTGGCGAATCCGCTGTTCGACCTGATCCAGATCGCGACCGGACCGATCGAGATCACCTGTGCGGCGATGCAATTCGGCACTGATGAACAGGATCACCGCGCCCAGCCGAGCCAGGCCCTGGTCGGCGGCGAGTCGTTGCGCGGCCTCGATATCGCGGGCCGCCTCGGCGAGTTCACCGCCGCGCATTCGTTCTTCCGCGAGGGCGGTGCGAGCGGCGGCGATATCGTCCTCGGTCCCGAGTTCGGATGCCAGGGTGACCGCGCGGGCGTAGTCGGCGAGGGCCCGATCATGCTCGCCCGCCCCCGCGTGGGCGCGTCCGTCCGCGAGCAGGGCCATGCCCAGGCCCCAGCGATCACCGACGATCTCGTAGCCCCGCAATGCTTCTCGCCGGGCCTCGACGCCTTCCGAGAGCCGCCCCTCCCCGGTCAGCGCGATGTCGCGGGCGAACTGCGCACTGGCCCGCACCCACGGATCCGGCCAGGTCATGGCCTGCTTCAGCTGTCGTTCGGCGAGCTTCTCGTCCTCGGCGCGGGCGGCCAGCAATGCGGTCCACAGCGGTACGGCGGGATGGAATTCCAGTCCACCGGCTGCCACGCATTCCTCGATCAGGGTCGGCAGCGAGCTTCCGGCGGGCGGGGCTCCGGCCATCAGGGCGATGACCCGGAACGCGGCGCGCGCCGATTCCGGCAGCTGGTCCGCGAGGCTCAGGACTCCGGCGAGCGAGCTCTCGAACTGGGTGCTCATCCCCCGGATCCCCCAGTACCAGAACAGTGCCCGTACCAGCCGCGACGCGATCTCCGGCGACGCCGGTTCCCCCAGCGCGGTGCGCAGCGCGGCGGCCAGGTTGGCGTGTTCGGCGTCGAAGAGGGCGATGGCGGCGAGCTGTTCGGTGCCGCGCAGGTGAGGTTCGGCCTGCTCGGCGAGGGTCAGGTAGTAGTCGGTGAACGGCTCGGTGAGGTGGTCGGGTGAGGACGCGAGCCGGTCGGCGGCGTAGGCGCGGATGGTCTCCAGCATGCGGTAGCGCGGTGGATCGTCGGAGCTGACGGTGACGAGGGACTTCTCGACCAGGGCGTCCAGGAGGTAGAGCAGGTCGTCGGCCAGGAGTTCCTCGTCGCCGCAGACGATCTCGACGGCTTCGGCGGTCGCCCCGCCGGGGAACGCGGAAAGCCTGCGGGCGAGGATCCTTTCGGGTTCTTCGAGGAGGTCCCAGCTCCATTCGACCAGGGCGAGCAGGGTGCGCTGCCGGGGCAGGGCGGTGCGGCTGCCGGAGGTGAGCAGCCGGAAGCGGTCGCCGAGCCGCCGGGCCACCTGGTCGACGTTCATGGCGCGCAGTTTCGCCGCGGCCAGTTCCAGGGCCAGCGGGAGGCCGTCGAGTCGGCGGCAGATCTCCACCACCGGCGCGACGGTGTCGTCGTCGAGTGTGAAGCCGGGACGGATGGCGGCGGCGCGTTCGACGAAGAGCCGCACCGACGAGGAGCGTTGGGCCGCAGTGACATCCGCTGCCTCGGCAGGGACCTCGAGCGGCCCCAGGTGGCACAGTGTCTCGCCGGTGATGGCGAGGGGTTCACGGCTGGTGGCGAGCACCGACAGTTGCGGCAGCCGATCCAGCAGTGTCTCGGCGAGCCCGGCGGCGGCCGCGACGACATGCTCGCAGTTGTCGAGCACCAGCACGGCAGGGCCGACGTCGAGCAGTTCGATCAGCCGACCGGCTTTGCCGGGACGTTCGGCGGCGTCACTGTCGAGAGCGCCCGCGACGGCGTCGGCGAGCTGGTCGGGTGCGCCCAGTTCGGCCAGCGGGACGAAGAACACCGCGCCGGCGCCGGGCCGGTCCATGGCCTCGAGCGCGAGGCGGGTCTTGCCCGCGCCGCCGGGTCCCACGATGGTGACCAGTCGTGAATCCGCCAGCAGCCCGGTCACTTCCGCGATCTCGGCTTCGCGGCCGACGAATCCGGTGAGGCGGGCCGGGAGCTTCCGGGTCGCGGCTTCTCGTCGCGGGGGCGGACTTTCGAGTTCGCCGCGCAGCAGGGCCAGGTGGGTTTCGCGCAGGATCGCCGACGGGTCGATGCCCAGTTCCTCGTCGAGCCGGGCCCGCGTCTCCTCGTAGGCCGCCAGCGCGTCGGACTGCCGTCCGGCCGCGGCCAGGGCCCGCATGCGCAGCGCGGCGAGCCGTTCGCCGAGCGGATTGCCGGAGGCCGCGACCTCGAGGTCGGTGAGCACCTCGGCGTGGCGGCCCAACCGCAGTTCGGCCTCGAAGCGGTCCTCGAGGGCGGCGGCCCGCAGATCGTCGAGCCGGGTCGCGGCGGGCTGGGCGTAGGGGGCGTCGAGAACATCGCCGAGAGCGGGCCCGCGCCACAGCGCGAGGGCCTCGCCCAGCAGGCGGGCGGCCGGTTCGGCACGGCCCGCGGCCAGTTCCTGCCGTCCGCGCCGCACCAGATCCTCGAACCGATCGGCATCCACGCTCACCCCGGGCAGCCGGTAGCCGCCGGGCCCGAATTCGACGGCGCCCACCTCGCGCAGGGCCTTGCGCAGCCGCGACACCAGCGCCTGCAGCGCGCCCGACGCCTCGGCGGGCGGCTCCTCACCCCAGAGTCCGTCGACGAGCGCGGCGACGGACACATCGCGCCCCGACTCCAGCGCCAATCGCGCCGCCAGCATTCGCACCCGGACGCCGGGGATCTCGACCCGGGTCCCGTCCTCCGCATGGACCCGAACCGGTCCGAGCACACTCACCTGCACCCGGCGAGTCTTCCAGACACACCGGCCCGGCACCGGTCTCCGATCGCGGCGGGGCACAGCCGATTACCCCGGAGGTAATCGACTCCGGGCGCCGCGCCGGGCACAGTCGATCCCATGACCGATATCTCCGACGATCCGATCGGCTCCCAGTTGTTCGCCACCATGCCGTTCACCGAGGGCCTCGGCGTGCAGGTTCTCGACTGCGGCCCGGAACTCGTGCGCAGCCGGCTGGCCTGGCGCGAGAACCTGTGCACGCTGGGTGGTTCCATGCACGGCGGCGCGTTGATGGCGCTGGCCGACGCCACCGCGGCGGTGTGCGCGTACCTGAATCTTCCGGCGGGCAAGCAGGGTACGACCACCGTGGAGTCGAAGACGAACTTCGTGCGAGCCCTGCGGTCCGGTCACGCCACCGCCACCGCCACACCGCTGCACGCCGGCCGGAGCTTCATCGTCGTGGAGACCGAGATCCGCGATGACGCGGGCGCTCTCGTCGCCAAGGTGACGCAGACCCAGGCGGTGCTCTGACCCGGCTCTCACGCGATGCCCCCAAAGTTGCGGTCGTTCCAATCGGAACGACCGCAACTACTGTTCGTCCCGTCGAAAGGGACCTTCAGTGAACCGATTCATCGCCGCAGCCTCCACCAGCGCACTTCTCGCCCTCGGCCCGCTGGCCGCCACCGCCTCCGCGGCGCCCGAGCCCGCCGCGACGCCCGTCGCCGACAGCGGCTCCGCCTCGGGCTCGGGCACTGTGGCCGGCCTCGGCCTCCAAATGCTGCTGTGCCAGCTCAAGGGCGGCACCATGACCAGCTCCGCCGCCGAAACCGCGCCCCCGTCCCACTGCACCGTCCTCTGATTCCCCGAGCGGATGCCGACCCCCCTCGATCCGGCCGGGTGGCCCGGATCGAGTCTGGGCGTTATGATCTGCTCGATGACTACTCATTCCCATCAAGGATTGGGGGTTTCGTTCGCTTGTGGTGAGTGCTGATGCACCCATCCACCGCGAACGGGACAACTTCCCGACATTCATTCTGGCTGCGCGTGCGGGAGTTCGCCGTGCCGCCCTCCATGATCGAGACCGCTACCGCTCGGCGACGCGTCGGCGATTGGGCTGGGGCTTGTGCCGCAGCGGGTTTCGATGTGGATATCGATCTGCGGACCGTCACCCGGGTGCACGGGCGAGGACTTGCCGCTCGCGTGCGAGACGATCTGCGAAGTCTGGCGCCGGATCTGCTGCGCTGGCATCTGCCACGGGTCGCTCCTGACGGATTGCTGCGGCCCGGGCTGACGATGTCGCTGGCCCGGTACGGCGGCGACGAGCACGGAAACGGTTGCGGCGAAGCAGGTTCGGTTCATCTGGTGGCGCGGACCGCGCCCGCGTGGGCGGATGCCGGCCAACGGGTGAGCCTCGCGCTGTGGGACGGATCCGGTGACCGGGACGTCGGCACATTGCATCCGCATCCCCGGCCGGACCGGCGGTATCGGCTGGATCTTCATCGCCACCTGTGGGACTCCCGTCGCAGCGACGAGCTCCGAATACGTTCCGGGGCAGTGCGACTCGACAGCCCGGGTGACATCGAGAACCAACTCTCGGGTGCGGCCCCGCCCGGTTGCGCCGTGGATCGGTGGTCCGACGAGGCCGGGATCCTGCTGCGCGCCGAACGGAGTGCGGACGGCCGGGTTCTCGTACGGGCCGGGGTGCGGCGGCGGATCGTCCTCGAATTGCCCTCGCACGCAGGCGATCCTCCCGACGTGCGAATCGCCGAGCGATATCCGCGTGGCGAGATGACCGGGCTACCTGTGCTGCCCGATGCCGCGACCTGGATGCTGCCCGATCTGGAGCTGATGCGCGCGGGTGCGATCACAGCCGATCGGCTGCATCCACTGGTCGCCTCGGCACTGGACCCGGGCCATTCGAGGTCCGAAACCTCCGGTGGCGCAGCTCAGGACGGCCGGACACTGGTGGTGGAGTGCCGCGGCGAGCTGCATCGGGTGGCACTCGTGGACGGGGTGCTGGCTGCCCTGGATCACGATCCCGCCGAGGTCCGGCGAGAAGAGCTGCTGGTCGCCCTGACCGGAACTCCCCTGCCCTGTCTCCAGGCGATCGACCGGGCCCACCGGCGACCGGACTGGCTGTCCGATGTCCGGGAACGGTTGATGCACGGCGACACGGCCGGTGCGCTGACCGTTGTCGAGCGCGCTCTGGGTCCCGACGCGTTGTTACGCGAGGGCGCGCTGCGCGACGAGCTGGAGGCGGCCGCGCGCCAGCGGATCACCTACGGCCTGTTCCGATCCGGTCTGGCCAAGCCGTTCCCGTGCATGCCCCGGCCGAAGCACCGAGCCCATCCGCGAAACGCGACCTTCCGCTGATCCCCGCGATCGTCGCGTCTCTTCCCATTCCTCTGAACTCCCAAGGTGATTCACGCATGTCCTCTGAAGCCCACTCCGATTCCCAACTCGCCATCGCGGGCGACCTGCTGACCCTGCTGGGCGATGTCGCCACCGAGCCCCGGCCCAATCTCCAGCTCGAAGCCCTCACCCTGGCCGTGGCCGCCGACCTGCCGGTCCTCCTGTGGGGCGAGCCGGGCATCGGCAAAACCGCCGCCCTGACCCAACTCTCGGACGCTCTCGACCTCCCCCTCACCACGGTGATCGCCAGCGTGCACGAACCGTCGGACTTCTCCGGCCTGCCGATCATCGGCGACGATCCCGCCACCCAGGGCGTCCCCATGGCCCCGCCGGAGTGGGCCGTCCGCCTGGTGCGCGCCGGGCGCGGCCTGCTGTTCCTGGACGAGCTGTCCACCGCGCCGCCCGCCGTCCAGGCCGCGCTGCTCCGCCTGGTGCTGGAACGCCGGATCGGCACCCTGCGACTGCCGCCGGGCGTCCGTATCGTGGCCGCCGCCAACCCGCGTTCCTCGGCGGCCGACGGCTGGGAGTTGAGCCCGCCACTGGCCAACCGGTTCGTGCACCTGAACTGGGTGCACGACCACGAGGTGGTGGTGCGCGGTCTCGGCGGGACCTGGCCGTACGCGACGCTGCCCACGCTCGATCCCGAAAAGTTCCCGGAGGCTGTGGATTTCGCCCGTCGCGCGGTGTGCGGCCTGCTCGCGGGCCGCCCGAAGCTCGTGCACCAGCTGCCCAGCAGCGAGGCTCGCCGTGGCGGCGCGTGGCCGTCCCCGCGCAGCTGGGAGATGACGGTGCGGCTCATCGCCTTCGCCACCGCCGCGGGCGCGAGTCGCGACGTGCTGTCTCTGCTGGTCCGCGGCTCGGTCGGCGACGGCCCCGGCTTCGAGCTGCTCACCAGTATCGACCGCATGGATCTCCCCGACCCCGAGCTGCTGCTCGCCGATCCCGACGCCGCCGAACTGCCGACCCGCGGCGATCTGCGTCAGGCCGCTCTCGACGCCGTGGTGGCGGCCGTGCGCGGCCGCCGCACCAAGGCACGGTGGGACGCCGCCTGGGTGCTGCTGGCGAAGGCCGCCGAAACCGGCGCACCCGACCTGGTGGTCGTCCCCGCCACCACCCTCGCGAGTGTGCGCCACGAAACCTGGGACGTCCCCGCCTCGATCGAACGCCTCACCGGCATGGTCTCGGTCTCCCAGGGCGCGGACCGCGCGGCCGCCCGCATCACCGCGCAGGTGGGCCGATGACCCCGATCCTGGACTCCGAGAAGCTCTTCGCCGCCCGCCTGCTGGCCGTCCGCGCTCGCCCGTACCTCGCCACGGCCCTCTACGCCCTGAACATCGTCGAATCCCGCCGCGTCCCCACCATGGCCGTCGACCGCTACTGGCGCTGCTACGTCTCCCCCGCCTTCGTCGACCACACCCCTGTCGAGAACCTGGCTTCGATTCTCGTGCACGAGGTTTCCCATCTGCTCCGCGACCACCACGGTCGCAGCGATCGGTTCGCGCAGGCCCACAACCTGTCCGGCCCCGCCGAACGCCTCCGCATGAACATCGCCGCCGACGCCGAGATCAACGACGACGCGTTCGGCGACGGCCTGATCCAGCCCGAGGACGCGGTCACCCCCGCCACCCTCGGCCTCTCCTCGGGCGAGCTGATGGAGGACTACCTCCACCAATTCCGGCTCACCGTCACCACCCAGCACCTGGCCTGGCTCGACTGCGGCAGCGGCGCCGACGGCCTCGACCGGGAGTGGGACCTGGGCCCCGACGGCACCGACGCCCTCACCGAACAACAACGCGACGCCGTCAAATTCCGTGTCGCCCAAGGCATCGTCGGCCGGCCCGGCGATGCCCCCGAAGGCTGGCGCCGCTGGGCCGACCGCGCCCTGCACCCACCCCAGCCCTGGCGAGACCTCCTCGGCGCGGCCCTCCGCTCCGCCGCCTCCGCCCCCGGCCTCGGCGAAACCCACACCTACTCGCGGCCTTCCCGCCGCGCCACCGCCCTCCCCCGAACCATCCTCCCGACCCTGCGCCGAACCCCACCCCACGTCACCGTCATCATCGACACATCAGCCTCGGTGAGCGACACCGAACTGGGCAGCGCCCTCCTCGAAACCACCGCCATAGCCCGCACTCTCGGCGGCCGCAAAGACCTCCTCACCGTCATCTCCTGCGACGCCGCCGCCCACATCGCGGGCCCCTTCTGCCACTCCGAGAGCATCCCCCTGATCGGCGGCGGAGGCACCGACCTCTGTACAGGTTTCGCCAAAGCCGCACGCGCCCAACCCCGCCCGGACGTCCTGGTGGTCCTCACCGACGGCCAAACCCCCTGGCCCACGCACCGCCCGTCCGCCCGGACCGTGGTCGGCCTCTTCCGCCGACCCATCACCTGGACCGACGACGACACGGGTTACATCCCCGACCAGCCCCCATCCTGGGCCCGTGTCGTCGAGATCGGCTGACATTCGCGGCAACGACACGGTCGAACAACGCCGCCGCGCCATCGGATTCAGTGCTCGCGGCAGTCGCAATCACGGTCCGCCGCTCGGGCGCCCGCTCCGAGCGCGGTCGGCGACGGGCAGCAGGTGTCACCGCGCCACGCGTTGACACCTTCCCGCATCGCGATGGCGGCGATGACGAGAGCCGCGATCGGGTCGGCCCACGACCAGCCGAACACACTGTTGACCACCAGTCCGACCAGCAGCACCGCGGACAGGTAGGTGCAGAGCAGCGTCTGCTTCGAATCGGCCACCGCGGAGGCCGACCCGAGTTCCCGCCCGGCCCGGCGCTGCGCCCACGACAGCACCGGCATCACAACCAGACTCACCGCCGCCAGCGCGATACCGATCGGTGAATGCCGAGCCTCCCCGGCACCGACCAGCCCGCGCACCGAGTCGGCCGTGACGTACGCGGCCAGCGCGAAGAACGAGAACGCGATGATCCGCAAGGCGGTCCGCTCCCGTCGCTCCGGATCCCGGCCCGCGAACTGCCACGCGACCGCCGCGGCCGAGGACACTTCGATCACCGAGTCCAGCCCGAACCCGATCAGCGCCGTCGACGACGCCCGAGTGCCCTCACTCAGCGCGATGAGCGCCTCGACCACGTTGTAACCGATGGTCGCCGCCACGAACCAGCGAATCCGGCTCGCCAGCACCGCCCGCCGCTCCGGCGATGGCCCCACCACCACCGCCGACGGCAGCGACGGCATCCCCAGCGACGCCGACATCAGCAGCACCCTTCGGCCTCGGCCGCCGCACAACACGCGGGGTCGACCGCCAGCACCAGCCCGGTCAGATCATCGAGCGCCCGCCCGATCCGCGCATCCGCCAGCTCATACCGTGACCGCCGCCCCTCCGGCACCGCGACGACGAGTCCGCAACCCCGCAGGCACGCAAGATGATTCGACAGAATCTGACGCGACACCCCGATCCGCTCCGCCAGCTCGGACGGATAACCCGGTTCCCGCCGCAAGCTCAACAGTATCTGGGTCCGCGTCGGATCCGACAGGGCATGCCCGAACCGGGCGAGCGCATCACGGTGCAGCAGAGTGTCCACCCTCCGACAGTACATCAGAATCTGTATTCAGAAAATGATGAACCTTCCCGAGGGAGAGGCGGCAGCTTCAGATCGCGTTCCGGACCTGCGGTCAGGACACGACCTACGGCGGACAGCAGGACGGTCACATTGGCCCAGAAGAAGGTTCGAACCTTCATCGAGTTCGGATCGACGATGGGCGACACATAGGGGGTGAGCACTCGGGCGATCGCCAGCGCCGCGGCAACTGCGGCCGCCGCGAAGGCGATGAGCGTCGAGCTCCCCGACCAACCCCACTCCTGCCCCTTCACCAGCGCGAGCGCCAGCGCGCCGAGACCGATCGCCGGGATCAGCGCTCCGAACAGGTCTGGAATCCGAGTCACCGTCGCGTCTTTGGTGACATGACGAAGCGCCGGTACAGCGATGCGCTGGTTGGCCTATTCCTTGCCGGCGGGCACCAGGAAATGCTCGACGACACGGTGGATCTTGCCCTCGACGGTCTGGTCACCGAGGCGCATGGAAGTGTTCGCCGTCCGCAGCACGGCGTCTATCTGGAATGCGGCGAGATCGGTATCCAGGTGCGCGATTTCGCCTCGTTCGACGGCGCACGCCAATTCCGCGGACAGCACGTCCACCCATTCCTGCTGATACTGCGCGAGCTTGTCGCGCAACACGCCGGGCCGGCTGTCGTACAGCGCGAGATTCGCCGCCTGGAAACAGCCACCCTCGAACAAGGGCTGTTCGGCATAGGCGATCCAGCGTTCGATCAATGCGCGAAAGCGTTCCACGCCACGTGATTTCGCATTCGCCGGGCGAATCACGAAGTCGATGAACATGCGGCGGGCATGCTCGATGGTGGCCAGCTGCAGCGCTTCCTTGGTCCGGAAGAGGGTCTGAATACCGGCCTTGCTGAGCCCCACTTCGGCGGCGAGCCGCCCGAAGCTCAGCGCCTCGAGATTGTCCAGCGATGCCATGTCCACGGCGTGAGCGAGGACGGCCTGCCTGGTCCGAGCGCCGCGCAGGAGTCGCTTGTCGGTGATCTCACCGACAGCGTCCGATGCCGTGGCACCCACGGCCGGCGTCATCGAACTAGACATACATCCGATCGTACGTTACCTACCTGCCCCGCCGGAGCGGTCCCACACCCAGACCTAGGACGCGGCCTCCACCCGGAACGCCAGTTCGCGCACCATGATCGTCGACAGGATCGCCTGACCCGAGGTCGAGAAGTGAATCTTGTCCTCGCTCAACAGATTCGGGCGATCGTTGAGTGGATGATCCTCGGAATCGGCCAGCACCGCGTCGAACTCGGCGGCCAGCTTCCGGGTGATGTCATTGAGCCTGGTGAGCCGCTCGGCCCAATCCGGGAAGACCGGGATCACGAATGCCCGCCCCAGAGTGAACACCGCGAGCTGAGCGCCGGTACCCGCGGCGAACCGATACATCTCACGCAGTCCCGCCTCGATCCGCTCCCAGTCGGGACTGCGGCGCACGATGTCGTTCGCACCGCTGTTCACATGCAGCAGGTCGGGCTTGAAGTCCAGGATCCGACGCCCCTGCTCCTCGAGCGCCTGCGCGGTCGTGCCCCCGACGCGGGCCGTATTGAGGTAGGCCAGATCCGGATTCACCATCCTGAGCACGCGTTCGACCCGCGCGGGCCAGCCCAGGTTCGCATAACCGGGCGTCGGATCACCCGCACCGACCGACAGGCTGTCTCCGAGCACGGCATAGCGGCGCCACGGAGCGCCGAAGAGCAATGCGGCGAGGTCTGTCGGAGCGAGAACGTGAGGGTCGGTTTCCTCGGTGAGAGGCTGCGCAATCGTCGTCATGAAACTAAGCATACGGTCGACCATTTACATTCTCAACGGATGCGGAGACGCCCCATCCGCGACTTCTCCTGAGCGACACGCGCGGAGTGATACCGCGAAAATCGCACCTCGAGTGGCGGCAACCCGTCCTCGGGACCGGGTGCGTCACGACTCCCGAGCCCCTGGTGAGGCGTACATAAGCTGGAACCAGGGACACCGAACCGGCCCCGCGGAGTAGCGTGCGGTCCATGAGCGCATGCGAGGTTTGCGGTAACGATTACGCCATGCCGATCGTCGTCGAAGCTCAGGGAGTGCGGCACGTCTTCGACTGCTTCGAATGTGCGATCCACCGCATGGCACCCATCTGCGAGCACTGCAACGTCAAGATCATCGGTCACGGCGTGGAGTCGGAGGGCCGATTCTTCTGCTGCGTGCACTGCGCCGTATCCGAGGGTGCCATAGGCCTGGTCGACCACATCTGAAAGCCGGCGCACCAGCGGCCGAACGCCCTTGCGGCGCTTCGGCATTCCGGACTGCGCACCGCGGCTGCGGTGGGGCGGGCGGGGCTCGAACCCGCATGTAGGCCCCGGGCCAAGGTGCCGTTGCACCGCCGCGCACAAGCTTGGGCCGGCCGCGTTCGCGATCCCAATCGCCGATCGGCCGGTCAGCGCAGCATGCGTTCGGCACCGCCGATGAGAAAGGACACCAGGTCCTCATAGAAGTCGATGAGCTCCACATCGCTCATCTTCGGGCTGCTGGACCACAGATCCACGCGGCTGAGCGACTGCAGAAAACTCATCACCGCGATCGGCCAGCGCTGCGCGATCCGTTCGTCGGGCGTATCGGGCAGCGCGCGGCCGAGCTGGGCTCGCAGCCGCTGGGCAAGCTCGTCCTGCGGGGTGTCGGCGATCGCCGGCCGGGTGTAGTCGCGGGACACGTCCACGACGATCTTGGTCCAGCGGATACCCCGAACCCGATGTGCGAGCAGCAATTCCAGGTACGGATCGGTCAGCGCCCGCACGACCGCCTCGAGGTCGGGCGCGGGGCCGGCCTCGAGACGATCGATCCGCTGCGAAATCGACTCCACCACTGCGGAACCCAGGTCCAGCAGCACCGCGGACAGCAGGTCTTCCTTGGTGCCGAAGTGGTAGTTCACCGCAGCAGCACCCTGTCCGGCGGCGGCATTGATCGCGCGGACCGACACGGCGTCGACGCCGTAGGCGGCGAAGAGCTTTTCCGCGGTGCGGATCAGGTGCGCCCGGGTGGCATCACCCTGCCGGTTCGGCAGCACGCGATTCATGCCGGCCAGGCTACCCGCCCCGATCGGACGGGCCTGCTCAGAAATGGCGGTCGAGCCATTCGACGATCATCGCGGTCGTGGTGTCCGGATCCTCCAGCTGCGTCCAGTGGCCGGTGTCGATGATCCGGCGCTCGAACGTCTCGAAGTACTGCAGCAGGTTGTTGCTGAGCATCGGGTGGCAGATCGGGTCGCGGCGTGCCGCGATCATCAGCGCGGGCACGTCCACCTGCGGCACGCCGTCCGGGAAACGCTCGGTATGCACTTCCCAGTTCCGGAGGATGCTCCGGTACCAGTTCAGGCCGCCGCGGAAACCGCTGCGCGCGTACGCATTCGCGTAGTATTGCAGCTCCTCCGGGCTCATGACGACCTCGCCCGGCCACGTCGACTCGTCGTCGTGCAGCCAGTGGATGTACGACATCGACTCCGGATCGTGCTGTCCCGAGCGCGACAGGTTTGTCCCGTTGCCGGTGTCGCGGCGCATGAAGAACCGGAACGTGGCCGCGGGGTCCTTGTCGAGCAGAACCTCGCACTCCTGTGTCTGGAAGTACGCCACGTAGTTTCGCGGTCCGTACACCTGCTCGTAGAGCTCGATCGGATTGTGCTCCGAGAACCCGAACGGGGTGTTCAGCGTGATCACGCCGGCGACCGAATCGGGCCGCAGGTACGGCATCGACCATGACACCATGCCGCCGAAGTCGTGACCGACCACGACGGCCTTCTCGTAACCGGCGTCCTTGATCAGCGCCGCCACATCCGCCGTGGTTTCGGCGATGCTGTACTTACGGGGATCCTCCGGCCCGGTCGACCGACCGTAGCCGCGCATATCGGGTGCCAGGACGTGGAATCCGGCGTCCGCGATTGGCTGCAGCTGGTGCCGCCACGAGGCCGCCAGCTCCGGAAAGCCATGGCAGAGAACGACACACACGTCGCGGGTGATCTTCTCCGGCACCACCTCGAAGACCGCGAGGCGGGCCCCGTCGGTGTCGACGAACCGCGGTTCCGGGAGGAATACGTCAGACATTTGCAATCGCCTTTGCAGACTCGAGGCCACGTGGGAAACCTACGATTTGACGGTTCATTTCAGCTTCTTGATCATTCGATCGAGAAGTGACAGGCCGGAAGCGACCGTCCCACTCAACGGATGAACTTCCGCTCGAGGCCCGGAACGGATGTCCTGTGCGGCCTATGGTGCTGACATGAGTGCAGCCGTCGATGGGCCGGATCTGATCGCCGCTCTGGGCGACGAGATCCCGAGGGATCGCTTCGTCACCGACCCCGACATCGTCGACCGATACCAGCACGACGAGGCAGCGTGGGCGCCCTACCACGATGCTCTCGCGGTGCTGCGCGCTCGATCGGCGGCCGAGGTCCAGGCGCTGGTGCGGTACTGCCGGCGGCACGGCATCCCCGTCGTACCGCGCGGTGCGGGAACCGGACTCTCGGGCGGCGCCAACGCCGTGCCGGGATGCGTGATCGTGTCGCTGGAGCAGATGACGGCGGTCAAGCGGATCGACCGGCTCGAGCGGATCGCGGTCGTCGAGCCGGGCGTCGTCAACGATGACCTGCGGGCGGAGTGCGCCACCGAGGGGCTCTGGTATCCGCCGGATCCGGCCAGTTCGCCGTGGTCGACCATCGGCGGCAACGTCGCGACCAACGCCGGCGGCATCTGCTGCGTCAAATACGGCGTCACCCGCGACTATGTCCTCGGTGTCGAGGTCGTCACCGGTACCGGCGAGCTGGTTCGGTTGGGTCGGCAGACCGCGAAAGGCGTTGCCGGATATGACCTCGCCGGGCTGATGGTCGGATCCGAGGGCACGCTCGGCATCATCACGGAGATCACCGTGAAGCTGCGTCCGCTACAGCAACAGCAGCGGACGATCGCCGGCTACTTCGACTCCCTGGTCGACGCCGGAAAGGCCATCCGGGCCGTCGCCGACGCGGGATTGACGCCGTCCGCGCTGGAGCTCGTCGACAAAAGGTGCCTGCAGGCCGTCGATGACTGGAAGCAGATGGGCATCTCGGCCGAGGCGAACGTGGTGCTGCTCGGCCGCATCGACACCCCCGGCGCCGTCGGTGACGACGAGGCCGAACGGATGGTGCGGTCCTTCACCGAGGGCGGTGCGACGTGGGCGGCGGCGTCCACCGATCAGACCGAGGCCGACGCGTTGTTCGCAGCGCGACGCCTCGCCTACCCGGCGATGGAGCGCCTCAGCCCGGTGCTGACCGAGGACATCTGCGTACCGAAAAAGCATGTGCCGGACATGCTGGCGAGGATCGAACAGATCGGCGACGCGCATGACGTGGTCATCGCGAACATAGCGCATGCCGGCGACGGCAACCTGCACCCGCTGCTGATCGTCCCGCCCGACGACGACGCGCAGCGCATCCGCGCGCAGGCTGCGTTCGACGACATCATCACGGCGGGGCTGGAATTCGGCGGCACGGTCACCGGCGAGCACGGCGTTGGGCTGTTGAAGATGTCCGGCCTCCGGCAGGAGTTGTCCCCCGCGGTCCTCGACATGCACCGTGCGGTCAAGACCGCGCTGGACCCCGACGGGATTCTCAACCCCGGCAAAATCTTCCGGTAGGTACGCCGGCGCTGCGCTGCCGTTCCGCCCCCGCGGACCGGCGTTCCGGATTCGCTGACCCCCAACCCTTCTCGAAGCGGCTCCGGGCATCAGAAGGTGAACTGATCGCCGTAGGCGGTGGTCTGTACAACCCCCCGCACGGTACCCACCGTGGCCGTAACGAAGGGGACGGCCGACACCGGCGAGGCGCATTGGGCGACATTCAACGCGGCGTTGTCGAAAGAGATGCGGTACGGGAACACGGTGGTGTCGTCCAGGGCCGACGTCGCCGTTGTCGCGACGGTGACCTGGCCGGGCCCCAACGTGGCCGTCAAGACCTCTATCAGACCCAGTACTCCACCGACACTGGGTCCGAGGTCGATGCTGGGTGGACTGGCACTGGTTGGGGTGGTAGTGGTCGTGGTTGGGGTGGTGGTCGTGGTGGTCGTAGTGGTCGTGGTGGTCGTGGTGGTCGTGGTTGTAGGGGTCGTCGGGGTGGTTGGGGCAGCGGCTGGGCCGGTAGTGGTTATGGCGAAGCCGGCCGGGCGGGTACTGGGTGGGATGGCGCTGGGGGTGATGACGGAAGCGATGGACGTAGTCGGCACGGGAGTGGCCGTCGCAATCGGCGCGCTGACAGGGCTCGCAGGGATCACTGTCGGGGCAAGGGCGCCGACCAAGCCTTGATTGGGCTCGACTCCGACGGTGAAGCCGCCGGCCACACCGATCCCGCAGCCGAGGATGAACCCTGCGACGGCCTGACCGGAGGTGATCGGGCCACCCTCCACAGTGACCGAGTAATCGCCGGACATCTGCGCGGCATGCGCGAACGTCATGAGGAAATTCGGAGTCCGGTCACCGGGCAGATTCACCCCGACGCTGTCGACGGATGCCGTCAGATGAACTCCCGAACCGGTTACCTCCGAGCCGAGCGGCTGGGCTCGGCCCAGGTTGGTACCCCAGACCCACACGCCCAGGGTTGCCACGGCCGTGCCCGCCGCGGCGACGATTAGTAGACGCCGCAAACCTGGATCCTTTCTCGAAGATGTGCGCTAGCGCTTCTTCCAAAGTCCGATATCACAGGAACACCGCTGTTGGCTGGCAATAGAGCCTATCGGAGACATCAGGCTGAGGAGCAGTGCGGCGATAAGGCGTGTCGATCAGGGAATTCCTGCCGACGAGCCGATACCCGCCTATAAATACACTGCCGGAAAACAGACCGGGCTCAATGGATCACGCGCAACCCGCCGACCGGCACGGCGCAATCTGCACCCCTACCAGTGCTTTCGAGTGGTTCGAGTGGCGGACCTTTCGCCATAGCCATGATCTTGGGTGTCCGAATGCTGCGGTAGGCCGCACGGCTCGCGCGTTCGTTCGCGACAGCAACGTCTCGATGTATCCGCCGATATGGTCGCGGGTGATGTCGGACGCTTCGATCGGAAGTGCGTCGGAGAGAAGGTAATCGGCGAAGTAGCCGATATGGACGAGGTACACATCGATCGTCTGCTTGGCTCTGTTCTTGCGCCGATTGAAACCTCTCCAGAAACAGCGAAACCCCCTGCTCAGAGGGGGTAAGTGGGGCGGGCGGGGCTCGAACCCGCGACCAATGGATTATGAGTCCACGGCTCTAACCGACTGAGCTACCGCCCCAGACCGCTGCAGATCACCGCGGGCTCCGCGAGATGCTACCGCTTCGGTGGGGGCGATGCCCAGTCGGACCTATCAGGCGGCGGTGGGGCCGTCGGCGATCTTGTTGAGTTCGAGTTGGTAGTAGAGGATGCCGAGGCCGAAGACGAAGTTGAGCAGGAAGCCGAGGAGGGGGTTGCAGGTGGGTTCGAGGCCTGCGGCTTGCTGGGACTGACTGATGCGGGTACCGGTGCGCCAGAAGCTGATCAGGGCGGCGATGCCGGTCCAGGAGAGCAGGATCATCACCAGGAGGGGGCCGGCGACGGGGGCTTCGGGGTCGCGGCGGAGTTCGGCCATCTCCTTGTGGATCTTGTAGTACCAGACCAGGAAGTAGATGCCGAGGGTCAACAGCGGCCAGACCAGCCACACCAGCACGGGGTTGCGGGGTTTGATCGGTGTGGCGAGGGCTGTGGTCATGGGGTGAATCCTTTTGTTGTCGTGCGATTTTCGTGTCCCGGTAGAAGCCGGCTGCCAGAACGTATCCACAGAATCGTGACCTGATCGTGAAGCGTTAATCTGAGGCGATCACCAACGACAGGGAGGCACAGGATGTCGAGTCTGTTCGGGAACGTGCTGAAGGCGCATCAGTGGATCTACGAGAACAGCCACGGGGCGATCGGGCACAAGTTGCTGTTCGGGAATCCGACGCTGCTGCTGCGGACGGTGGGGCGGAAGACCGGTCAGGAGCGCACGAACGCGCTGACCTATGCCAAGGACGGCAAGAACTATCTGGTGACGGCTTCCAACGGCGGGTCGCCGCGGCCGCCTGGCTGGCTGGCGAATGTGAAGGCCCGGCCGGAGTGTGTGATCCAGATCGGGACCTCGCGGATTCCGGTCACGGCCACCGCCATCTATCCGAACAATCCGGACTACGCGCGCCGGTTCCAGCTGGCCGACAAGGTGAACAAGGGCCGCTATACGCAGTATCAGACCATGACATCGCGGCCGATCGCGGTGGTGGTGCTCACACCGCGCTGAAACGCGGAGCAGGTAGACCGACCCGCTAAGGGTCGGCTACCCTGCTGGGCAGAGGGGAGTACTTCCCACGAACCATTCCGGTCAGTACGGGCCGCGCCGTCGCGTCCCCCGGGTGGTTGCCCACGGTGTCCGCGGGTGAAGGAGACCTCGGCTGGTTTGCCATGTCCGAGGAGGTCCCATGAGTGCTACCCCCACTCTCCTAGCCGCTACCCCCGTCATCGACAGCATCGGAACCCCCTGGTTGTGGGGTGGAACGATCGCCGCGGTGCTGGCGCTGCTGATTCTCGATTTCACGCTCACCCGCCGCCCGCACGAGGTGTCCATGCGGGAGGCCATCGGCTGGACGGCCTTCTACATCGCCCTGCCGGTCGCCTTCGGCGTGTTCCTGTGGTTCAACAACGGCGGCACCCCCGCGGTCGAGTTCTTCACCGGCTACCTGCTGGAGAAGTCGCTGTCGGTGGACAACCTGTTCATCTTCATGCTGCTGCTGTCGGCGTTCGCGGTCCCGGCGGCGCTGGCGCAGCGGGTGCTGCTGTACGGCATCGCGGGCGCGCTGGTGTTGCGCGGCATCTTCATCGCCCTGGGCGCGGCCGCCCTGGCCACCCTGGACTGGGCGTTCCTGCTGTTCGGCCTGATCCTGCTGGTCACCGCGCTGAAGCTGCTGGCCGACGCGGCCGGCGGACACGAGCAGGAACTGGACGTCGCCAACATGAGGTCGGTGCAGCTGCTGCGCCGCATCTGGCCGGTCACCGACGACTACCGCGGCACCAAGATGACTGTGAAGGAAGCCGACCCGGACCGGCCCGGCCGGTTCCGCCGCGTCCTGACCCCGCTCGCCCTGGTCGTGGCCGCCGTCATGGCCACCGACATCGTCTTCGCCGTCGACTCGGTCCCCGCGGTGTACGGCGTCACCGGCGACCCGTTCCTGGTCTTCGCCACCAACGCCTTCGCGCTACTCGGCTTGCGCGCACTGTATTTCGTCCTGCACGCCGCCCTGTCCCGCCTGGTGCACCTGGCCTACGGTCTGGCCGCCATCCTCGCCTTCATCGGCGTGAAGCTGGTCCTGCACTGGGCCCACGGCATCTGGAGCGGCGTTCCGACCATCCCCACCGCCGCCTCGCTGGTGGTGATCGTGGTGGTGCTGACGACGGTCACCCTCACCAGCATCTACGCCACTCGCGGCGAGGAGAACGAACCCGTAGCCGACCCGCGGTGAGCCAACGCGGCGTCACCCGATGCCGCCGAACCGGTTCCCGCGTCCACCGCTCGATCCAGTCGATCGGGCGGTGGACGCGTGGCTAACCGCCGCCGCCACCGCACCCGCCGCCACCACCGCCGCCGCAACCCCCTCCGCCGCCGCCACCGCCGCAACCTCCGCCACCGCAGCCGCTGCCACCACCGCAGCCGCTGTGCCCGCCGCCGCAGCCACCGCCACTACCGGGGTCCCCGCCCGCGCCGCAGTTGATCACACCGCCGCTGCTGTTGACGGAACCGCCGCTGTAGGCCGAGCCACCGACCCAGCCTCCCCCGGCCCGCCATCTCTCCCTCCGGCGCTTCACCTCGAGATCGGACCGGATGCCCTCTATGAGCCCGTAACTCAGCGCGCTCACGAAGCCGATACACAGGATCACGGAAATTATGATGCCGATCATCGCCGGCCTCCTCCCCCGTCTCGCGGCAGCCGTGACCGCGAGATATAGCCGAAAAATACGCTCGGGGAACCGCTTCGACCAACCTATTTATCGGGCCCTGCCCGGTCACCGGATTCGACGTAGCGTGTAGCCATGTTGCTGAACCGTTCTCGGCGTCCGAGCATCGAACAGGTCAATCGGGTGGTCGACGCGCTGGAGATTCCGGAGGCGGTATTCAAGACCTGCCCGTGGCAGCCCCGGGAGCTGGTGGAGACCGGATTGCGGCAGTGGTTGCGGTGCTGCGGGGCGGCCATGCGCGACGATCGGGTGATCGGGATGCCGTCGCACGCGGTGGACGAGGCGTGGCACGGGCTCATCCTGTGCACGAAACGGTATGCGCGCCTGTGTGATGACGCGTACGGACGATTCCTGCACCACTTCCCGGACGGGGAGGGCACGGGGTCCGGGGACCCGATGGCGGAGCAGTTGGGACGCACCGTCGTCGCGTGGTCGTTCGTGGCGCGACCGGGCGAGGAATGCGTGTTGTGGAACCTGGACAGCGTTGTGGGAGTGGACCATCCGTGGGGTATCCCCACCGAGCGGGTCCACTCGATCGAGGCGGAGTTGCGGGCGGGCTAGTTGCCGCCTCCGCCGCAACCACCGCCGCCACAGCTGCTGCTCGAGCTGCTGCCACCGCCGCAGCCGCTGTGCCCGCCCCCGCAACCGTGGTGGCCGTGGCCGGTGCCGCCGTGGTGATCGTGGCCGCTGCTCCCGTGGTGCCCGTGGCCGCTGCTCCCGTGGCCACCGCCCAGGTGATGGCCGTGGACGTCGCCCCCCGGGGACCATCCGCTACCGCGGTCGCCCGAGTCGACGGTCCAGTCGCCGCCGCCGGAGCCGACTCCCCAGCGCTTGTCGCGTCTTCCACGTGCACGATCGCGTTCACCTCGGTTGGTGACCACCGCCACGACGACCAGCGTGAACACGATGAAGACAACAATGAATCCGACAGCGAACATCGTCGGCCTCCTCCCCCGTCCCGCCGCCCCTGTGGCTGCGAGGCTGAGGCGAAAGCTACGCGGGGAGGGGCCGGTGCGACAAGCGCATTTGCCGAGGGGCTCATCACCGATGCGAGCCCCTCGACGGCGGGTACTCCCTATGTCAGCTTCACGCGCGCCGCGAAGAAGCGGGCGACGGCGGGGGCGAAGCGGTTGAAGCGGTACTGCAGCCACGCCTCCGGCGTCACCGGCACCACGTCGCGACCGTTCTCGACGGCCTTGACGATCTGGTCGGCGACCTTCTCGGGGCCGTAGCGACGGGCCGCGTACAGCTTGTCGTAGCGCTGCTGCTTGGCGGCTTCCTCCTCGGCGGAGACGCCCGAGAAGCGGGTGTTGGCAACGATATTGGTGTGCACGATGCCGGGGCAGATGGTCTGCACACCGATCCCCTGGCCCGCCAGTTCGGCGCGCAGGCAGTCGGAGAACATGAAGACCGCGGACTTGGAGGTCGAGTAGGCGGCGAAGCCACGCTGCGGGGTGTACGCGGCCATCGACGAGAGGTTGACGATATTGCCGCCGAGGCCGCGGTCGGCCATGGCCTTGCCGAAGGCGCGGCAGCCGTTGATGACACCGTGCAGGTTGATGTCGAGCACCCGGTTGAATTCGGCCGCGGAGGTGTCGAAGAAGTCGCCCGCGGCGCCGATGCCGGCGTTGTTGATCAGGATGTCGGGCACGCCGTGCGCGGCGATGACCGCGTTCGCGTGCTCGGCGACCGCTTCGGCGTCGGACACGTCGAGCTGGTAGGCGTGCGCGACACCGCCGATCCCGGCGATGAGGTCCGCGGTCTCCTTGGCGGAGTCCAGGTTGATGTCGGACAGCACGACCTCGGCGCCCTTGCGCGCGAAGGCGAGGGCGGTCTCACGGCCGATACCGCTGCCGCCGCCGGTGATCACCAGCAGCTGGTGGTCGAAAGGCCGCTGCTCCGAACCGACCTCGGCCCGGCGCAGCGTGCGCGGCGTGTCCCCGGTGCGGAGCGAGTCGATGAGCTCGATGGTGGAGGTGGCCAGCAGTTCCGGGTGCGAGAACGGCAGCCAGTGCCCGCCGCCGACCTCGCGGCGGTACAGGTTGGGCGCGTACTCCTTGGTGTCGGCGTAGCCCGCGGGCCGCACCGCCACATCGCGGCGCGCGATGACCAGCTGCACCGGCACCTCGGTGCGGCGTTCGCGCGGATCACCCAGGCGCTGCAGGATATTGGCGCGGTAGATGCGCATGCCGTCGAAGAAGTCGCGCCGGAATTCCGGTCCCAGCTTGATGTTCTCCGGCGAGGTCTCGTTCATCAGGCCGACGAAGCGCGACCACATCTTCTCGGTGCCCAGCGGCTTGAGCACCACCCGCGGCACGCCCGGCGTCATGAACAGACCGGTGTACAGCGAGGACAGCAGCTGGGTGAACGGACCCCACACCTTGCCCTGCGACATGCGCGAGCGCACCCACGCGCCCAAGTGGTCGAGGTTGGGCCCGGACACCGAGGTGAAGGACGCGACCCGGCCGACCGCCTGCGGCTCGCACACGGCCTCCCACATCTGCACCGAACCCCAGTCGTGGGCCAGGATGTGCACGGGCGCATCGGGACTCACCGCGTCGACGACGGCGAAGAAGTCGGCCGCGAAGTGTTCGAGCCGGAAGTCCTCGGTGCGGTCGGTGCGGGTGGAGCGGCCGTGGCCGCGGGTGTCGTAGGTGACGACGTGGAAGCGGTCGGCGAGCAGCGGCACGACCCGGTCCCACAGGTGGTTGTCGTCGGGCCAACCGTGCACCAGCACAATGGTTTCTTTCACTGTCCCAGCGGCGGACGGCTCACCGTATTCGTAGACGGCGATATCGAATTCGCCCGAGCGCACCAGGCGCTCGGCGGCGGGGACGACGGTGGCTTCGGTCACGATCTTCTCCTCGTTGAGACGGTGCTAGAGGTCCAGCACCAAACGGTCCCCGCCGCAACGGGATACACAGATGAGCATGTCGCCGGCCGCGCGCTCGGCGTCGGTGAGCACGGTGTCGCGGTGGTCGACCTCGCCGGAGCGCACCCGCACCACGCAGGTGCGGCAGAAGCCCTGGCGGCACGAGTACGAGCTGTCCGGACGGGCTTTGAGCACTTCCTCGAGCACCGACTTGTCGGCGGGCACGTCGAGCACCTCGCCGGTGCGGGCCAGTTCCACCTGGAAGGCGGTGCCGTTCACCACCGGCGGCGGCGAGAACCGTTCGGAATACAGTTCCACGCCGGGCATGCCACGCACGGTGTCGGCGATGACCTGGGTCATGACGACCGGTCCGCAGCAGTAGACGGAGGTGTCGGGACCGACGCCGGGCAGCAGGTCCGCGGCGGTGGGGATGCCGTGCTCGTCGTCGGTGCGCACGGTGACCCGCGACCCGAACGACTCCACCTCGGACAAGAACGGAATGGTGTCGCGGGACCGCCCGGCATACACCATGGTCCAGTCGACGCCGAGCCGATCGGCCATCCGGATCATCGGCAGGATCGGCGTGATCCCGATGCCGCCCGCCACGAAATGCACTCGCGCGGCGGAGGATCCGTAGCCGGGCAGTACGAACGGGAAGGCGTTGCGCGGCCCGCGCACGGTGATCGTGGTGCCGACCCGCACCTCGTCGTGCACCTCGAGGGAGCCGCCGTTGCCGTCCGGAATGCGCCGCACCGCAACGCGATACGCGTGCCGGTCGGCGGGGTCCCCGCACAGCGAGTACTGCCGCACCTTGCCCGAGGGCAGTTCCAGATCCAGGTGCGCTCCGGGCCGCCAGGCGGGCAGTTCCCGCCCGTCGGGGGCGGTCATCAGCAGGCTGATCACGTCGCTGTCATGCGCCTCGACGCGGCGTTCGACGACGACCAGCGGAATCCGCCAGGCGTCGACCCGCACATCGGGTTCGTACCGGTTGACGAAAGTGCTCCAGCGCAAACGACTCTCGGCGATGAAGTCCAGGACCCGGGTGGTGCGGTCGGCGCGTCCCTTGCCGAACAGGTCCTGTGGTGGTGTGACGGGGACGGGCCGGATAGCCGCGCTCACGATGCCATCACACGCGCCGCCGGGGACTGCGCCAGATAGGCCACGGCCTGCGCGGTGGACCCGACGCCCTCGGGGCTGTAGCCGGGCTTGAAGGTGGACAGCGCGCTGATCAGCAGCGACGGGATGCCGGGCACCGAGCCGCGCCACATGCCCGCGAAGATCCGGGCGACCAGCATCGGATAGCGGTGGTTGGGCAGCGTGGGGTCGGCGTGCACCAGGTACTTGGTGCCGCGCAGCAGCAGCGCGATGAAGATCGGGAACACGATCAGCATGAGCGCGCCGCGGCGCACGTAGCCGATCTCGAAGTACTCGGCCACGTCATGGGCGACCATGCGGTGCTCGACCTCTTCGGCCCCGTGCCAGCGAAACAGGTCCAGCATCTGCGGGTCGGCGTCGAACTGCTCGAGGTCGGCGTTGATCACCCAGTCGCCGAGGAAGGCGAAGAAGTGCTCGAGCGCGGCGATGACACCGAGCCGCTCGACGAGCTGTTGCTGCTGGGCGGCCGTGGTGCCGAGCCGGCGCGGGCCCAGCGTCTTGCGGAACAGGAACTCGGCCTGTCGCACGTACGGCTCGACATCGATGCCGTGGGCGGCCAGCACCTCTTCGAGGGCCCCGTGGTGGCTCTCGGCGTGCATGGACTCCTGGCCGATGAACCCGATCATGGCCTCGCGCAGTTTCTCGTCCTTGACCAGTTCGAGGGCTTCACCGAAGGTCACCAGGAACATGCGCTCGCCTTCGGGCAGCAGCATGCTCAGGGCATTGAGGACGTGCGAGGCGATCGGTTCCTGCTTCATCCAGACCGGTTCGGTCTGCGACCAATCGAACCGGACATTGCGGGCGTGCAGGGCTACCTCTCCGGGTTCGGTCACCTCTCGGCGGCCCAGCTTCGGAAGTAGCTTCATCGGTACTCCTGGTCTCGTAGCGATTTGCTGCGTGAGCGTAGCAACATTCTACCTATGTATGAAACCAGGAGTTACACCTAGATTTTTCGGCCCCGATCAGCTATCGACGTGCACGTGCGGGCGCTGCGACCGGCGCGGGATGGCCCGGCGCAGGATCTCCCGGGTCACCGGCGCGACCTCGCCCTCACCGAAGAACATGAACCGCACCAGATTGACGAGCGGGTTCCCCTCGGTCCATTCGAAGTAGACGTGCGGGCACTCCCCGGTCCGGTCCCGGATGGCGATCAGGATGGACGCGATGCAGTTCGGCACGGCCGCGGCCTCGACGGTGAGGATGTGATAGTCCTCCACGTCCACCTCGGTCACGTGCAGCGTGGTGCTGAACTCCGAGGGGTCCTTCACGATGACCTCGAGGAAGAGGATGGGCTCGCTGTCGGGAATGTGGCTCTCCCGGCGCTGGTCGGCTTCCTTCTCCGCGTACTCCTGCGGCGAGCGCCCGTCGGTGATGTCGTGGGTGACGATGCGGATCTCGCCGCGCTCGGCCAGCTGGTCGATCACCGCGCAGGCCTTCTCGTCGAAGATCACCTCGACGGCCCGCAGCTCGAACGCCCGGCGGATGCGCGAGGCGAACGACACCACCAGGGTCGCCAGCACGAACAGTATCGCGAGGTGCAGACCTTCCGGCTTCTCGATGATGTTGTCGATGGTGGTGTAGACGAAGATCAGCGATACCAGCCCGAAGCCCAGCACCCGCGAATACTGCTGCTTGCGCCAGGCCGAAATGGACACCGCCACCGCCGCGGAGGTGATCAGCACGAGCACACCGGTCGCGTACGCGGCGCCCTGCTGGTCCACGCTGGCATCGAAGTACCAGGTGATCCCGAAGGCGATGAGCGCGAAAACCAGGGTCAGCGGCCGGATCTGACGCGCCCACTCGGGAGCCATACCGAAGCGCGGGAGGTAGCGCGGGACCAGGTTCAGCAGGCCCGCCATGGCCGACGCACCCGCGAACCACAGGATCGCGATGGTGCTGATGTCGTAGACGGTGCCGAACGCGTTGCCCAGATGCTCATGCGCCAAATATGCGAGCGCTCGCCCGTTGGCCTGCCCGCCCTCCCGGAACTCCTGCTCCGGAATCAGGATGGTGGTGATGAAGCTGGTGACGATGAGGAAGCCGCTCATGATGAGCGCGGCCGTGGTCAGCAGCTTGCGGGTGCCGATGATGCGGCTGCGCGGAAAGTCCTTGGGGTCGGCCGGATTGCCCTTGATCTGCGGCATGACCGCGACACCGGTCTCGAAGCCGGACAGACCCAGCGCCAGCTTCGGGAACACCAGCAGCGCGACGCCGATCATCGCGAAGATATTGCCGTGCTCGGCCGTCAGCAGATGCGTCCAGTCGGTCACCAGATGCGGGGCCTCCAGCACCTTGACGATGCCGACCACGGCCACCACCAGGTTCAGCGACAGGTACACGCCGACCAGTCCGACCGCGATGCCGATGGCCTCGCTGAACCCCTTGAGGAACACCGCCGCCAGCAGCGCCAGCAGGACCAGGGTGATGGTCATGTTCTGGTCGGCCAGCCACTCGGGCACGTACGGGTTCTCGACGATGTGCGCCGCGCCGTCCGCGGCCGACAGCGTCATGGTGATGGTGAAGTCGGTGGCCGCGAAGCCCAGCAGCACCAGGATGAAGACCTTGCCCCACCAGTTGGGCAGGAAATTGGCGAACATGGCGATGGACCCGCCGCCCTCGTGGCTCTCCGTGGCCACCCGCCGGTACACCGGTAGCGCGCCCAGCAGGGTCAGCGCGACCAGCACGATGGTCGCGAGCGGGGACAGCACGCCCGCGGCCAGCGCCGCGATGCCCGGCTGATATCCGAGTGTCGAGAAGTAGTCGACACCGGTCAGGCACATCACCTTCCACCAGGAGTGCTGATGCTCCTTGGGCGGCTTCTTCACCATCGGGCCCTGGATCTGCGAGTGGCGCTCCCCCGCGTCTTCCAGTAGCCAGTTCGCGAAGCGCGAGCGCGGCCGTACATCGGTCGTGGTCAAGAAGTCCTCCCCGGATCGCTGCGGTCCGGTTTCCCGTAAATCTTCCGAAATGACGTGATGAATGTACTCACGGCAAACCGGGCACGGTCCGAGCCCGCGCCGTGAGTCGATCAGGGGAATGTGCTAGCCGAGATAGGCCGCGATGGCGTCGGCGATGGCCCGCGCGAATCGGGCACGGCCGTCCGGGGATTCGATGAGGGCGGCATCGCCGGGATCCCGCATATTGCCGCATTCGACCAGGGCCGTCGGCCGCTCGGAGAAGTTCAGCCCGGCCAGGTCGGGCCGCGGGTTCATGCCGCCGGAGCCGACGTAGGTCGAGGGCGTGAAGCCCGCCCCGGACAGGGTGTCGCGCAGCCGGCTGGCCAGCTGCACCGACGGCCCGGACTGAGCGTCGTTGAGGGCGGGCGAGGAGTAGGCGACGTGGAAGCCGTGCGCCCCGGCGGGCGCGCCGTCGGCGTGGATCGACACCACGGCCGCCGCCCCGACCCGATTGCCGAGGGTGCCGCGGTCGTTCACGCAGGGGCCGACGCCGGTGTCACTGTCGCGGCTCATGATCACCTGGAAGCCGCGGGCGGCGAGCTGATCGCGCACCAGCTGGGCCACCGCCCAATTGAATTCGTGCTCGGTGTAGCCGTCGTCACCGCTGGTGCCGATGGTGTTGCAGGGCTTCATGCCGCCGCGCCCGTCGGGCACCTTGGCATTGATCTCATCGGCGTGGGCCGCGCCGCCGCCATTGTGGCCGGGATCGATCACCACGGTCCGGTTGGCGATCGGAAAGATCGGGAGGGCAGGCAGATCCGCTTTCGCGGGGGCGTCCTGCGCCGGGCGCGACTGCGAGACCGGGACGGCTTGGCTCTGCACGCAGCCCGCGAGCAGCAGCGCGCCGCAGAGTGCCGCCATGGACTTCCAGTGTCGGTGTCGCACGCCTCGACGATAACGGTTGAATCACGAAGAGGTAAGTCAGAGTTCGAGTTTGCGCAGGATCTCGTGGAGGGTGCGCAGGTCGGCCGGGGTGAGGTCGGCCAATTCCGCGGGCGCGGGGTCGGGTGTGGCGAGCGCGTCGGCCACCACCCGCTCGCCGGCGTCGGTGAGCGAGATCAGCTTGCTGCGCCGGTTGGTCGGGTCGATCTCGCGGGTCACCAGTCCGCGCTCCTCGAGGTCGTTGACCACCACCGTGGTGGCGGGCGCGTCCATGGCGGCCGCCCGTGCCAGATCCTTGGCGCTGAGCGGTCCGGGCCGCAGTCGCCGCAACACCCGGATCCGGCTGAACGGCATGCCGGTTCGCTCGGTCACCGCGCGTTTCCACCCGTCGCGGGTGTCCATCACCAGGTGGGTGAGCTGCCGCCAGACCTGGTCGGTGGTGGGCGTGTCATCCGGCATGAACGGGGACCTTCTGTTCCAGCAGGGGCGCGATCCGGTCTCGCGAACGGTACGCCCAGTCGGTATTGGCGGCGACGCCGAGCGCGGTGACGGCCACGGCGAATCCGCTGATGGTCCACCACAATCCCGCGCCGGTGAGCGCACCACACAGTGCCACACCGAGACTCACCCCGACCTGGCGGCTGGTGGAGGCCACCGCCGCGGCCGCCCCGGCCCGATCGAGCGGCATCCCGCTGACCGCGGTGGTGGTGATGGGCGCGTTGACCATGCCGAATCCGATGCCGAACAGCACGAAGGTGACGATCAGCTGCCAGATCGGGGTGTCGGCGCGCAGCAGGGTGAGCAGGACCGCGGCCACGCCCATCAGCGAACCGGAGGCCAGCAGCGACGGCCGGGTGCCGTAGCGGCCCACCAGTCGTCCCGACAGCGGCGAGAAGAACAGCATGCCCAGCGCCATCGGCAGGTACAGCAGTCCGGTGTGCACGGCCGAGAAGTGCCGTGTCCCTTGCAGATACATCGACATGCTGAACAGGAACGCGCCGAGCCCGGCGAACGAGCAGACCGCGATGACGGTGGCCGAGGAGAACGGGAAGCTGCGGAAGAAGCGCAGGTCGATGAACGGCGACCGGTGCCGCGACTCGTGCCACACGAATCCGGCCAGCGCGGCCGCCGCGATGACGAAGACCGCGGGCTCGGCTTCGATGAGCCCGAACACCAGCGTGAACAGCACCGCGATGGCCAGCAGCTGTCCGATCGGGTCCATGCCGCGCGGATTGGCCGACTTCGATTCCGGCACGAAGATCGTGGTGAGTGCGAACGCGACCGCCACGATGGGCAGATTGATCCAGAACACCGACTGCCAGCCCAGACTGTCGATGAGCACACCGCCGACCATGGGCCCCAGCGCCGTCGAGATGCCGACCACCGCACCCCACACCCCGACCGCGCGTGCCCGCTCCACGCGCCCGGTGAAGGTCGTCGTAATGATCGACATGGCAACGGGATTCAGCATGGACCCGCCGATGGCCTGCACGAACCGCGCCCCGATCAGGATCTCGATGCTCGGCGCGAGGCTGCACAACAGCGATCCGGCCGCGAAGGTGAGCAGCCCGATCCGGAACACCCGCTTGCGCCCGAACCGGTCCGCCGCCGCACCCGACAGCATGAGCAGGCTGGCCAGCGTCAGCGTGTACACGTCGACGATCCACTGCAACCGCGACAGCGGCGCGCCGAGATCGTCGCGAATGGCCGGAATGGCGACGTTCACGATGGTCGCGTCCATGGACGAGATCAGCAGGCTCAGGCAGCAGGTGACCAGGATGATCTTCTTACGCCGCGCGTCGAGCCCCTCAACAGTTGTAAGCACACAATCATTGTGTGTTCACAACTGTTCCGGACGCAAGGTCTCGCGCTGTGGACCCGATCACACCCCGATCGCCCGCACCGAGAGGACACTCGACACCCATGACGGGAAACGTGAAGCGGCGATCGGCCATCGCCGCGATGCTCACCGCCGGACTGGTCACCGCGACACCGGCCGCGGCGCAGCCCGCGCCCGTCGCCGCCATCGAGTACCCGTGGCGTCAGCTCATGGTCGACACCGGGCGCGAGTACTTCCCGATCGACTGGCTCGAGGCGCGGGTGCGGGAGCTGTCGGCGCTGGGGATGAACACGCTGCATCTGCACCTGTCCGACAATCAGGGCTTCCGGCTGCGCAACGACACCCATCCGGAGGTGAACTCGGCGCAGACCTATTCCAAGGACGAGATCCGCGCGCTGGTGTCCTACGCCGAGGGCTACGGCATCACGGTGGTGCCGGAGATCGACATGCCCAGCCACATGGGGCAGATCCTCGCCCATCATCCGGAACTCCAGCTGGTGCCGGCGCACACCACACCGGCCGAGGCCCAGCAGGATTCGCTGCTCGGCGGACCCGAGACCAAGATCGATCTGTCCAACCCGGCGGCCTATCAGCTCATGGGTGATCTGCTGCGCGAATTCCTGCCGCTGTTCCCCGGCCCGTACTGGCACCTCGGCGCGGACGAGTACGTCAGCGACTTCGATCGCTATCCGCAATTGAGCCCGTACGCGGTGCGCGACTACATCACCTGGGCGTCAAGCATTCTGGCCGAGACGGGCAAGACGCCGATCGTCTGGAACGACGGGCTCCAGTGGCCCGGCGCACTCGGCCTCGACCCGTCGATCATCATCGACTACTGGTCCGCGGGCACCGCGCCGTGGATCCGCACCAGCCGCGGCCCCGCCGAGCTCGCCGCGAATGGAAACCGCTTGGTCAACGCCGGTTTCACCCCCACCTACTTCGTCACCGGCGGACCCGCATCGGGCCTGAACACCCCGCCCGCCCTGCTGAAACTGTGGAATCCCGGCATCTTCGTCGACCTCAGCACCCTGCCCGCCGCGAGCCGATCACAACTGATCGGCTCGGGCGTCTTCGTGTGGTGCGACGACCCCACGGCCATGACCCCGGACGAGATCTCCGGTCCCCTGTCGGAACGGCTGGTCATCATGGCCGACAAGCTGCGCGGGCGGTAGCACCGAGTCCCGGTGTCAGTGCTTGGGATTCACCTCGGGCATCAAGGCCGACCACGCCGCGAGCACGTCCTCGGTCTGCTGATCGGGGGTGCCGTAGGTGTGGGCGGCGACCGTGAAGCCCGGGCCGAAGGAGACCGACGACACCTCCGGGTCGCCGACATCGGCCCAGCCCCACTTGGTTCCGTACACCAGCGGCAGTCGAGCGGTGCCCCAGTCCTGGCGGGTGCCGTCGGCGGCTCGGTCGGCGGGCTGTTCCATCCACGCCAGGATGGGGCTGTCGGGTTCGTCGCGGATCTTGGCGGCGAGGAAGTCGGCCACGTCGGCGGTGCTGGTGGTCGAGAATTCCCAGTCGCCGTGGCTGTGGGTGGAGCGCAGGTGGTACTCGGCGGCCTCGGCGTCGATGGCGTACGCGTATTTGGCCTCGATGCGGTCGGCGGCGCCGTCGTCGGATTTGCGGATCATGCGTTCGCTCAGGTCGCGGTCCTCGGCGGAGCCGTCGCCGTGTTCGAGGGCGTAGTCGGCGAGGTAGAGCTTGGCGAGGGACAGGGCCGCGCGCTCCTCGTGCTGGTTGGCGGTGCCCCAGCCCGCGCCGGGGACCAGGGTGCGCACCGAGAGCGCGGTGCGGGGCGGGACGCGGGACAGGTCGAAGGCGCCGGGGTCGAGCGCGGGTTGCGCGCTCGCGGCTCCGCCGGCGCAGACGCCCAGTGCCAGTCCGACCCCGGTCGCCACGGTCTCGACCACACCCGCCCGCCTGCCCATCGCCCACCTCCGTGTCGCGTTGTACCCGGTGTCACCTTGCTCCGCGGCGCCGGGCGCACGCTCACGACACGCCGATGACGGTCAGACCGTGAGCAGGGTGCGACCCAGTGCGGCACGCGATCCGATGGCGGTGTGCGCTGCGGCCGCCTGGTCGAGCGGGAAGGTCTGGCCGATCACGACTTCCAGGCCCCCGGCGGCGACTTCGGCGTGCGCGCGCTGGTGCAGCGCGAGCCAGTCGGTGTCCGGGGTGGTGAGCTCGAACAGCGTCACGACGGTGACGTCCTGGGCCGCAACGGATTCCGCGTCCACTGCGGCGAAGCCACCCGCGGCGTTGCCGTAGGCGATCAGCAGACCGCCCGGCGCGACGGCGGCCAGTGCCGCGCGCCCGATCTCGCCGCCCGCGCCGTCGAGGACCACGGCGACGCCGCCGGTGCGTTCGCGCACCCGCTCGGCCCAGCCGGGCTCGGAGTAGTCGATCACCTCGTGCGCGCCGAGTCGTTGCGCCAGCGCGAGTTTCGCCTCGCCGCGGGCGGCGGCGATCACCCGCGCTCCGGCGGTGCGCGCCAATTGGACCAGCAGTGTGCCCAATCCGCCCGCGGCGGCGGTGACCAGCACCCACTGCCCCGGTTCGATGGCGGCCCGGTCGGCGATGGCGAGCACGGTGCGGCCGTCGTGGACCAGGGCGGCGGCCTGCTCGAAACTCAACTCGGCGGGGATGGCCGCGAGGGTGTCGGCCTTGGCCAGGGCTCGTTCGGCGTAGCCGCCGATGGGCAGGCCGCCGCCGACGCCGCTGGCCGCGGTGGGGGTGGCCACCCGCTTGCCGACCCACGCGGCGTCGACGTCCGGGCCGACGGACTCGACGGTGCCGGTGACCGCGCCGCCGGGGATGAACGGCGGTTCGGCCGGGAAGTAGTCACGCGCCGCGCCGCTGCGCAGCATCGTGTCCAGGAACATGACGTCGGCGGCGGCGACCCGCACCACCACTTCGCCGGGCCCGGCGACGGGGTCGGGAACCTCGCCGACCTTCAGCACCTCGGGTCCGCCGAACTCTTCGACCTGCACCGCACGCATCTCGTTGCCTCCCTGTCGCTTCCGACGACCGCTTCGACCGGCCGTCACTGCATCCAGCATCGAACCTCGACATATGTTGAGGTCAAGGCCGGGCGGCGAACGTTCACTCCGGGCGAACACCAGAGATCCGTTGTCCCAATGGGTGGGACGGATGTTTGCCCGTGGGTACGCGCTCGGGTAGCGCCGCTGACCGGGGGCGCTTATGCTGCGTCCGGCAGAACCGAATCCGCTTGGCGGTCCGGGCATTTGGCACGGTATTCCGCGAGGCGGGCGCGGTCGGGGGCATCGGGGCGTCCGCCCTGGTGGACGTAGTTCGGAAGTGCGGAGCGTGTCGGAATCAGTCAATCCGCCGAACGGGGAACAGCACACCGTTCGGGGTCAACGCCCGCCGTATGTGACGACGGCCGTCTCACTGGTAGCCACCGCGATCCTGGTCGCGGTCGCGGTCCTGCTGTCCCCCAGCGAATTCCGGATACCACTGGCCATCGGGGCGAGTGTGGCGGCGTTGTTGCTGACCGGAGCGCTCAGCGCGGCCGTCTACTACCGGGACCGGGTGCACGCGGTGCGCCGGGAGGCCCTCGCCTACACCGCGCAGGCCGATGCCCATGTGGCCGCGACCATGTCGGCCGCCCAGGCGCGAATCACCGAGTCCGAGGCCCGGGTTCACGACATCCGTGAGCACGCCGCCGAACAGGCCCGCTCCGCCAAGGACAACGAGCACCGCCGGGCCGCGGCCCTGGCCGCGTTCGCCGGGGCCGCCGGCCGCATGCAGGCGATGAGCACCTCCATGCTGGCCGAGCTACGCGAGATGGAACACCGCCACGCCGACCCGAAGGTGCTGGCCGACCTGCTCGAACTCGACCACCGCACCGCCCAGGCCGGACGACTGGCCGACAGCATCGCGGTGCTCAGCGGCGCCCGGTCCGGTCGCCGGTGGGCGAAACCCATTGCCATGGAGTCGATCCTGCGCGGGGCCATGGGCCGCGTCGCCGGATACCAGCGGGTGCGGCTGCGCGCGGTCACCGAGATCGCCGTCGCGGGCCACGCCGCCGAGGGCGTCATGCACGCGCTGGCCGAACTGCTCGACAACGCCTGCAACTTCTCCCCGCCCACCACCGAGGTGCACGTCTACGCCGCCGAGGTCCCGGCCGGCGTGGTGATCACCATCGAGGACAGCGGCCTCGTCATGAGCGAATCCGCGCTCCGCAGAGCCGAATCCGCGGTGGCGGGCCCCCGCGCCGACACCGATCTCTCCTCCCTCTCCGGCACCCGCCTGGGTCTGGCCGTGGTCGGGCACCTGGCCCGCAAGCACGACCTGACCGTCAGCTACCGGCCCTCCGCCATCGGCGGCACCGCCGTGGTGGTGGTCATCCCCCGCGAACTGACCACCCGCCTGGAACGCCAGTCCGGCACCCTGTCCCGCCTCACCCCGGTGGCCGCCGGCACCGCGGAACCCCAGCTCACCCGCGTCCCAGCGCGCTCGGATGACTCGGCCGCCGAACCCGCGTGGGCGGGCTCGGCCACCGCACCAGGGCGCGGGACCGAGCTCGCCGGATCGGCCCGCACCGGATCCTTCGACCCGGCGAGCGCAGAACGATCCGAGCCCATCGCGGCCGCGCCCGATTCCACCGCGGCGAACCACGCCGATCCCGCCGGCCCGGCCCGCACCGCCCCGAGCGGTCCGGCGCAGTTCCCCGCGCACGGCAATGACCCGGGTCATCAGCCGGATGAATCCGGCACGCACGCAGCGACTTCCAGCGGGCTGCCCAAGCGGCAGCGCGGCAGCACCCTCGCCGCCGTCCACCCGGAGGGCCTCGCGGTTCCGGCGGCCCCGCCTCCGCCACGTCCGCCGGCCGCTCCGGCGTCGATGGCCGCCTTCCAGCGTGCCGTCTCCGGCCGGGAGACCCCCGCCGACGCAGGGTCTTCGCCGCTCACCAACCTCGATCCGCCCGCGGGCGGCCGCGTCCCCACCGTCTCGACCCGGCCGGATCCGCTCGGCCTCGACGGCTCGAGCGACGCCTCCCTGCTGCCGAGGTCACTGATGGACGCGGTCCGGCGCGGGATCGATCTGCGCGACAACGCCTCCGCGGCTTCGCCTTCCGCCGGTCGGACCGCACAGCTCCCCGACGGCGAGATCGGTCGCGAGCCCGGCACCGGCGCTTACCCTGCCCCTGCGAACCCCTGGGAGACCGATCGATGACACCGTCCGCCACACATCTGGGCTGGCTGTTGGAACAGTTGCTGGTGCGCACGCCGCGGGCGCGGCACGCGCTGCTGCTGTCAGGGGACGGTTTGAAGATCTGTCATACGCCCGGGCTGGGGAACGACAGCGCCGATCAGCTGGCGGCGATCGCGGCCGGGATCCAGAGCCTGTCGCACGGGGCCTCGGTGGAGTTCGGGGACGGGCGCGGCGGCGTGCGGCAGTCGATGACCGAGTTCTACGGGGGCATCCTGTTCATCGTGGAGGCCGGGGTGGGCGCGCACATCGCGGTGGTCGCCGCGGAGGACGCCGACGCCGGACTGGTCGGCCACAATATGCGCGAGCTGGTCGAACAGCTCGGCGAGCATCTGGCCGCCGCCCCGCGAGTACCGGGGGCGAGCGTGCCGTGACCAGGCCAGACGAGGATCCGGATCGGCTGTACACGCTGACCGGCGGTCGCAGCCAACCGGATTCGGACGCCTTCGACCTGGTCACCCTGGTGGTCAGCGAGAGCGCTCCGGTGCGCGGCATGCAGTCCGAGCACGCCGCCATCCTCGATATGTGCCGCGCGCCGACCGCGGTGGTGGAGATCGCGGCCGAGCTGCGCCTGCCGGTGGGCATCACCGTGATCCTCCTGTCGGACCTGCTGCACGCGGGCAAGATCACGGTCCGTCATCCGGATCACGCGTCGCGGCAATGGAATTGGCTGCCCACTACCGACACGCTGGAAAAGGTGCTCGTTGGACTCCGCAAACTCTGATCTCCGCCCGTACCGGGCCGAGGCTCCGCTGCCCGCCGACGCCCGTCAGGGCCTGAAGATCGTCATCGTGGGCGGCTTCGGCGTCGGCAAGACCACCATGGTGCGCTCGATCAGCGAGATCCGCCCGCTCGACACCGAGGCCACCATGACCCAGGTCGGCCAGGGCGTCGACGACCCGGCCGGGATACCCGGAAAGTCCACCACCACGGTGGCTTTCGACTTCGGCCGCATCACCATCGACAACGAGCACGTGCTCTACCTGTTCGGCGCGCCCGGCCAGGAACGCTTCTGGTTCCTGTGGGATCGGCTGTTCACGGGCGCGCTGGGCGCGATCGTGCTGGTGGATCAGCGCCGGATCGCCGACTCCTGGTACGCCATCGACCGGCTCGAACATCAGGGCACGCCGTTCATCGTGGCCTGCAATAGCTTCGGGCCCGGACCGTCCATGGCCGAAGTGCGGGAGGCGCTGGATCTGGGCCCGCACATCCCGCTGGTCGAATGCGATGCCCGCGTGCGCGATTCCTGCAAGAACGTCCTGATCACCCTGGTCGAGTTCCTCTACCACCCGGAGACCGTCTCATGACCTCGCCCGCGCAGGGCGGCTGCCCGGTGCCGCACGCCGCCGCGGCGGCGGTGCCGCTGAGCGGCCCCCGCTTCCACACCGACCGCAACTCCCTCTATCGCGAGATCCGCCGCGACCACGGCCCGGTCGCCGCCGTCGAGCTGATCGGCGGGATCCCGGCCTGGCTGGTGCTCGGCTACCGGGAGATGCACCAGGTCACCAGCTCGCCCGAACTGTTCCCCCGTGATGTGAGCCTGTGGAACCAGTGGCCCAACATCCCCCCGGACTGGCCGCTGCTGCCCATGGTCGGCACTCCGATGCCGTCGATCTACTTCACCGCGGGCGCGGAGCACCGCCGCCACCTGGCCATGGTGGAGCCGGCGCTGGAATCGGTGGACAACTTCGAATTGCGCAGGGTCGCCGAGGGTTTGGCCGATCAGCTGATCGACGCCTTCTGCGGGCGCGGCTCCGCGGATCTGGTCGCCGAATTCGCCGAACCGCTGCCCGTGCTGGTGCTGGCCGCGCTGCTGGGTTTTCCGGAGGTCGAGGGCCCCGGCCTGGCGCGCGCCATGAAGGTGATGGCCGACGGCGGCGCCGACGCCCAGACCGCGCACCTGCAGTTCATGCAGTACATGCAGCACCTGCTGGCCATGAAGAAGGCCGCGCGCGGCGACGACCTGGTCTCGCGCATGCTCGCGCAGCCGGGACAGTTCACCGACGAGGAGTACGTCAACGACCTGATGGCCGTCACCGCCGCCGGGCATCTGCCCACCGCGGACTGGCTGATCAACTCGGTGCGGCTGATGCTCACCGACGACCGGTTCGCGGCCGCGCTCGGCGGTGGCCGGCGCAGCGTCGACCAGGCCATGAACGAGGTGCTGTGGGAGGACTCCCCCAACTCGATCCTGGCAGGGCGCTGGGCCGCCCGCGACACCCGGCTGGCCGACACCCAGATTCGCGCCGGTGATCTGGTGCTGCTCGGGCTGGCCGCCGCGAACACCGATCCGCATGTGCGCCAATCGGTCGGCGACGGCATCAACAGCGGCAACAACGCCCACTTCGCGTTCAGTCACGGCGAATACCGGTGCCCGTTCCCGGCGCAGCAGATCGCGGAGACCGTGGCGCGCACCGGCATCGAGGTGCTGCTGGACCGGCTGCCCGACATCGATCTGGCGGTGCCCGCGGCGAGCCTGGTGCGCCGGCCCTCCCCGTTCCTGTGCGGAATGACTTCTCTGCCCGTTGTTTTCACACCTGTTCGTGCTCTCGGAGGTTTCCAGTGAGTTCCCCCTGCCCGCATGCCATCGCCATCGATCCGATGGTCGGCGATCTCGCCGGTGAGACCACCCGTCTGCGCGCCGCCGGACCGATCACCCGCATCGACCTGCTGGGCGCGCCCGCCTGGACCATCACCGATCACACCGTGGCGCGGCAGTTGCTCACCGACACCCGGCTGGTCAAGGACATCAACGCCTGGAAGCTGTTCAGCGAGGGCGTGATCACCCGGCAGTGGCCGCTGATCGGCATGATCGACGCCGGGCGGTCCATGTTCACCGTCGACGGCCCCGAACACCGCCGCCTGCGCATCAAGACCACCCAGGCACTGACCCCGCGCCGCCTCGAAGAGCTGCGCCCCACCGTCGAACGGCTCACCAAGGAGTTGCTCGACGACCTCGACGCGGCGGGCGGCGAGGGCGCGGTGGTCGACCTCAAGCAGGTCTTCGCCTACCCGCTGCCCATGCGCGTGATCTCCGAACTGATGGGCGTGCCGCGCGAGGACCACCCCATGCTGCTGGACTGGTACAAGAAGTTCTTCTCCATGATGACCCCGCAGGACGAGCGGCTGCGGGTCATCGACGACATGGACGTCTACTTCACCGAGATGGTCCGCCGCAAGACCGCCACCCCCACCGACGATCTCACCAGCGCCCTCATCCTGGCCGACGAGGGCGGCGAGCCGCTCACCGAGGAAGAGGTGGTCGGCAACCTCAAGGCGCTGGTCGCGGCCGGGCACGAGACCACCGTCAGCCTGATCCTGAACACGGTGCGCGCCTTGCTGACCCGGCCCGAACAGCTGGCCCGGGTGCGGTCGGAGGAAGTGGAGTGGAAGCAGGTCGTCGAGGAGTCGCTGCGCTTCGACGGGCCGGTCACCCATCTGCTGATGCGGTTCGCCACCGAGGACATCACGGTCGGCGACACCGTGATCGAGCGGGGTGAGGGCGTGGTCATGTCGTACCGCGCGATCGGACGCGACATCGGCGTATTCGGTGACGACGCCGACGAATTCGACATCTCCCGGCCGACCGCGCACCGCAATATCTCCTTCGGATACGGCCCGCACATCTGCCCCGGCGCGGCGCTGGCCCGGCTGGAGGCGGCCATCGCGCTGCCCGCGCTGTTCGACCGCTTCCCGGCGTTGCGGCTGGCCGGCGCGGATGCGGACATCGTGAACCTTCCGGTCATGACGCAGAACGACATCGCGGCGCTGCCGCTGCACCTGGTCTGACCGCCCGCCCACGTGCCGGGACCCTGATTCCGGCGCGTGCGGCCGTGTCCGCCACGGGCGAATTGGGGTGTTTCGGCTCGCTCATCACGGGCCTTCGCCCTGCTACCGTCGATGCAGCGGAACCCAACGACAAGGAGAATGTCATGGGCGGCATCATCACGATGATCATCATCGGCCTGATCGCGGGCGCGATCGCCCGGCTGATCGTCCCCGGCAAGGAGGACTTCGGCATCATCTGGACCGCGGTGCTCGGCATCGTCGGCGGCTATGTGGGCGGAACGCTGGGCAGCCTGCTGTTCTCGCCGCACGAGTTCAGCGTGCATCCGCCGGTCAAGCACGCCTTCCTGGGCGCGATCGTCGGCGCGATCGTGGTGCTGGCGATCTACAAGTGGATCCGCGCACGCGTCTGAGCGCATCGCGTATCGAAGACCACCGCTCGGGGCGGGGCCGCTGGAAGGCGGCCCCGCCCCTTGTGGTTTCGGCGGCGTTGCACGCGATGAGGGGTCCGTACAAGGCCGCCGCCGCCACGACGCCGTCCCCACGGCGCCCCCGGGTCGCAGGTGGTCTACGCCCCAAGCTTTCTACGTACCTACTTAGTAGATACGTAGAAGTTAGCAGAAGGTTGCGGCCGGATCAACGGGCGGATTTCCTTCGCGGGCGGGCTGCGGTCAGCCGCAACCGATCTCGCGGTAGGCGGCCGGAGTAGTGCCCATCTCGACCCGGAAAGCGCGATAGAACTGCCGCTCATTGGTGAAGCCGGAACTGTGCGCGACCGCTGCCACGGGGAGATCCTTTCGCGCGGTGAGCAATCCGCACGCGTACTCGATCCGCATCCGGCGCAGCAGCGTCGCCGGGCCCTCCGCGAACTCCTCCAGCACCCGGTACAGCGTGCGCCGCGACACCCCGCAGCCCGACGCGATCGACTCCACGGTGAGCGACGCGTCCAGGCAATGCTTCCGGAGGAAATCCAGCACCTGACGGCGGGTGAGGGTCTCCGACGCCTCGCCCGGGATCGAGCGGCCGGCGGTCAGCGCGATCGCGGAGGACAGCAGATCCACCGTCGAACCGGCCAGCACCGCGGCCTGCGCGGGGTCGGTGTTCTGCAATTCGGTCAGCTCACGCAGGAAGCTCGTGACCACCCCGGCGGGACTGTTCCCCGCCACCGTGGTCGCGGTCGGGATCTCCGACGGGGCGATACCGGAGCGCTGCCGCAACCGGCTCAGCGGCACCTGGACCGCGGACATCTCCCACGCGCCCTCGAACTCCCAGTGGTACGGGCGAGTGCTGTCGTAGAACACCATCTCACCCGGACCCACCTCCGCGACCCGGCCGTCCTGATGCAGCCGGCCGCGGCCCGCGATCTGAATACTGGTGTGCAGGAACTCGTCATCGGTGCGGGCGATCAGGGTACGGGTGCGATGAACCCGCTGCTTGCTCGCGCCCAAGGTGGACAGCTCGACCTCGTTGTAGCGGCCGTGCACGATCCAGCCCTGGAAGCTCTCGCTCTCGCCTGGCGATACCGCCAGCGGCACATACGCTTCGCTGAGCCCCGCCTCCCATTGCTCGAACAGCCGGCCCGCATCGGCCCCCTCGCCGCCGCGGACCTCGACTCGCCGGACCCCCTGCACCGCACCTACTCCGATCGATCCTTCACCACGCTGTTCAACATTTTGTCATGGCCGGATTCGAGCCCCGAACAGCGCCAGGCCCTTCGACGCCGTCCGGCTCGCCGCGGGCGCGGCGATCGTCACGCCGCGGTGTTCTCCTCCGTCACCGCGTGCCGGGTCGCGGCACGGGCCAGGGCCGACCAGTTCTCGGCCTGCTCGGCAGCCAATTCGGCGAGGAAGGCGGCGTGATAGGCCGGGAGATCACCGATCAGCTCGGCCCAGGTCGCGGGATCGGCGGGGATGGTCGCCAGCAGGTCGAGCAACTGCCGGCCGGATTCGGTGCGATGCAGCGCGGGGTCCGAAGTCCGCAGGGCCGACGGTTGATCGGCTCCGGCGGCCGGGACCGAACAGCGTTGGATCGGACGGGAATCGGCCTGCGGGATGCGCTCCGGGCGGCGATGAATCTCGCCCGGCGCGGCGACCGGGGTCGGGCAGGGGCGCGGCTGACAGGTCGGCAGCACAGCGGTTCTGCGCCGCACGGCCGCGATCGTGCGCTCGGACAGACCGAGTGCCATGCCCAGCCGGCGGTCCGACCAGTCCGGGTAGTACATCAGCACCTGTTCGGCGGCGGCCTTGCGATCGGCGGCGGACAACGGCAGGCCGTGCGCGGTGTTCAGCCGGATGGCCAGCAGCAGCGCCTGTCCGTCGTCGCCGTCGAAGTAGACCGCGTCGATCCACTGCGACCCGCTGCACTGCGCGGCCCGTACGCGATGGGCGCCGTCGATGACAGTCATGCTCGGCCGGTGCACCACGATCGGCGGCAGGGCCGCGGCGACCTCCGACAGCGCGGCGACATGCCGGGCGTTCTCCCCGGATTGCCGCAGCGTCGCGCCGATGTGCACGCGGTCCAGAGGGATTCGGACGATCTCGGCGGGATTCGGCTCGAGTCCGCGGACATTCGCGCCCCGATAGGTGCGCAACCCCATCGATCGCACCATTCGAGCCGCCAGCCACAGCCGGATACCGGTGAGAAGACGTAGCCACCACGCATTGTTCGGTCCGAGCACTGTTGCCGCCTCCCTACGCCGAGCAGCCACGACCGCCGGAGCCGCAACAGCGTTTCCGGGCAGGGCCTGTCAACGACGCGCCAGGCGGCCTCACGGGGAGAACCGGCAAGATTCCCGCTCGCGCGGGTGCGTACTGGCGGCAGTGTAGCGATCCGGACATACCGTGATCAATTGAGCAAATCCCCCGCCCACCTGCGTATTTCCCCCTTGATCACGCTGACCTGCCGCAAACCCGCGACGCGCGGCGAACGGCTGTTATATACCCAACAAACATTACTGGTGGTTTGTTTGCTGGCCGGCTAATCCACCAGGTCCGGGTCCCGAACGGTCACCAACGCGGCCGTCGTGTACTGATCCAGCGCCATCAACACCGCCCGCGCCCGCACCACCCGCCACCCACCGTCCAACGCCCGCAACCGCAACACCCCCGACGTCCGCGACTGCGCCAGATCCCGGCTCATGGCCTTCGCGATCCCCAGATCCTCGGGATGAATCCCCGGCTCCGGCTCCCCCGCCAACGACTGCCACGCGATCCCCGGCATCGCCGGCCCCATCCACCGCAACAACCGCAGATTCCGCAAATCCACGATCGCCCGATACTCCCCTTCCGCCGCAGCCGCATCCAACACCCGATGCTCCAGAATGACGGGCGGCGGCGCCGAACTCACCTCGGTCGCGTCCCCGATGTCATGCGTAACGCCCCGCATGAAGATCTCCGGCCCCTCTGCGGACGTGTGCTCCTCGAGGATCCGGCAGGAGAAGTGCGCCGCCCGCAACGCACCGTCATCCCGCCGCACGGTCCACACCGCCTGATGCTCGGTCCCGGGAGCCGACCGCACAATCTTCGCCAGCGCATCGGATTCGTCACTATTGGTGATCACGCGGGCGAACACCCCCGCGATGGCATGCTCCCGAGCCCGGTTCTCCGGCGCGACCCCGTACAGCTCGAGCAGATCATCCGACCGCGTGGATTTCGACGTCGAGAGGTTGAAGTACCACGCCCCCACGCGATCTCGCGGCGGCAGTTCCTCCTCGACCGGGCCCGACCACAACAGCACCGCGTGCACTCGTTCCGGTGTGATGTGCAGCGGCACCGTCACCGTGCGCCGCCGCCCGTCCTCGCTCACGACATCCACCGACTCGAGGCGAGCCAAGGTCGCCGCCACCGCGCCACGAATGACCGAGAGAGTCTCCCGCTGCCGGAACATCTGGGTGAGCGGGACGAATTTCCTTGGCGCACTTCCGAGTCCGACCACCGTCGGCTCGCCGCCGCCGAAGGTCTCGATCAACAGCCACCGTGTACCGCTCACCACATACTCCCCTCTCATCCCCTGACCATGAGTACACGAGTCTTCCCCAGCGCGGCACCGGCCGGTATTCGTTACTCGAGTCAGGCCTTCCCCCAAGACTTTTCACCGAGCGGTCCGCATTGAGCCGTTCCCGCCAAGTTTCACGTTCGGCCTGCGAGCGATCGGCGGCGGGGTTAATTTGGTCATGCGTCCAGGTTTTTCGGGGAAAGCAGTACTTCGATGCGAAACATCATTCTGATCACCGCTTCTATCGGTATTTCACTCGCCATCGCGGCCGCGCCGGCGGCCGCCGAACCACTCACAGTTGAAGGCCCCGGGGTTGCCCAGGCCGATCCCACCGCACTGGATCCCGGCATGACCTGCCTCGAGGGATTCCTCAAAGGCTGGGCCAGTTCGGCCGCCACCGGCTCGGTGACGGGTTCCGCGCTCGGGTTCCTCGGCGGTTCCGCCGCAGGCCCCGAGGCCGGTCTCGCCGCAGGTCTGACGAACGGGATCATCACGGCCCTGACCAGCGGCTCCGGCGGCGGGCTCGCCACCTGCGCCCTCGACGAGCTGGCCAATGGGGGCGGCGACGCCTTCCTCGGCTCGACGACCGGGCCGGGCCGGGGATATCTGACGGGCTCCGCCAGTGGGTCCGCGTCCGGATCGGCCACCAGCGACCTGCCGGGTGCGGTGATATCCAGCATCCTGTCGGGACTGCTCGGCGCGGCGACCAGCGGCTCGAGTTAGCGGCCAGTCGCACGAAAAGGCCTTCACCGACCGGTTGATCGGTCGAGGAAGGCCTTTTCGGCGCGGTTTGATCAGTAGGTCGGGAGGACGTAGTCCTGGGTCTGGTCCAGCATTTTCATCATGATGGGGCGGAACAGCTTGGTGGTCATCAGCTTTCCGACCTGCTGCATCATCTTCAGGCCGAGTTTCGAGGTGGGGAGCATCATCTGGATGCCGCCGCCGGGGAGCTCCTTGGCCTTCTCCAGGAACGGGGTGACCTGCTCCTCGTAGCGGGCCAGGGCGCCGTCGATATCGGCTGGGGTAGCGGCGATTTCGCCCGCCAGCAGGTAGGCGCCGACGATGGCCATGGCGGTGCCCATGCCGGTCATCGGGGAGCCGCAGAAGCCGGAGTCGCCGAGCAGGGTGACACGGCCCTTGGAGAGCGTGGGCATGTCGACGCGGACCAGCTCGTCGAAGTAGAAGTCCTCGGTGGTCTCCAGGTGCTCGAGGGCCTCGGGGACCAGCCAGCCCGCGTCCGCCAGCATGTCGCGAATCAGCGTGCGCTGGGCCGGGATATCGCGGCGCAGGGCCGGGTCGGCGTCGGTGCGCAGGGTGATGATGGCCTTCGAGGTGGCCGGGTCGAAATCGGGGCGCAGGCCGAGTGAGGCGCGCGGCACCACGTGCATGGACATCCAGTCCTGCTCCACGCCCGCCGGGGTGGGGATCGTGTAGAAGGACATGTAGCCGCCCAGGTAGGTGGTGAACTCCTCCTCCGGGCCGAACACCAGCTTGCGGGTCCGGGAGTGCACGCCGTCCGCGCCGATCACCAGGTCGTAGCGCTCTTCGCGGCCGGAGGCGAATCCGACCGTGGCCCCGTCGCCATCCTGGTCGATGGTCTCGATCCAGTCGCCGTAGCGGTAGTCGAGTTCGCCTGCGGCACCGGCGAGTTCGGTGAGCAGCACATTGTTGAGGTCGCCGCGGCTGATCTCGATGTCGGCCACCGGACCCTTGCCGTCGAACATCTCCATCGACATCCGGTACACCGACGACCCGTCCGCCTTGACGATCGCCATCCCCTTCTCGTGCAGCAGGCTCTTCTTGATCCCCTCCATCAGCCCCATCCGCTCGGCCACCTCCCGGCTGGGCCCACGCAGGTCGACAGCCTGCCCGCCGGGCCGCGGCGCGTCCGCCCGCTCGACGACGGTGACCGCGATGCCGGCCCGAAGCAGCTGCAGGGCAACAGCATTGCCGGCAATGCCGCCGCCGGCGACCAGGACGCGGAGGGTGTTGGCGGTGGTGCTCATGGGGTGTCTCCCGGTTCGTGGTGAAGAACGTTTGTCTAAGACATATGTCTACACGAGGTCTGACACGTTTGTCTAGAACAAATGTCTAACACGGTGGCGAGCGTAGGCTCGAACACGAATCGACGCCGGTGAGAGGACATGAACGTGACGACCCGTAGGGGACGGATCGGGCTGTCGATCGGGGCAGTCGTGGCGGTGGGCCTCTGGGGCGAGTGGGAGAACTGGCGCGCCTCACGCAGATTCGTGGGGTCCGCTCCCGGCACCACGGAGGCAGTCGTCGTGCTGGGCTACCGCAACGCGGGCACCCGGGCCAATGTGATGAACCGCTGGCGGGTGCGGGCCGGACTGCGGTCCGTCGACCCGGCCGCGGCCAGTAGTCGGCTCGTCCTGTGCGGCGGCGCGTGCGCGGGCCCGACCCCCGAAGCCGCACTGATGGCCGACTACGCCACCACCCACGGCTATCGCGGGCCACTCACGGTCGAACCGCAGAGCCGAAGCACCTGGGAGAACATCGCTTTCGCCCTCCCGTACCTGGAGAGCGTCGACCGGATCAAGATCGTCTCGCTCCCCTACCACGCCGAACGAGGCCGGTCCTACCTCGTCCGCCAACGCCCGGACCTGGCCGAGCGACTCGTGCGCGGCGCCGAGTACCGCTTCGGCGAATGGATGCCACTGAAACCCCTACTCGCCCTGTACGGCCGAGGAAAACCGGTGTCATGGCCGAGCTCGTTCTCACACCGGAGCAGCGCGACCAACTAGCCGCCCTGCTCGGCGACGAACACCAGCCGCGAACGCAATTTCCCCGCGTTGCTTAGTATTTGACGACAGCGCCGACATGCCGTCGGGCACCGGCGACGACGCCGCCTTCGACCTTCGCCTGGTGCATTACCTGACCAGCGGCGAGTCCCGGAACCCGTACTGGGACACCGTCGCGGCGTCCGTGGGCGAACGAGACGGTCGCCGAGTGGTGAACGGCGGCAAGACATCCGGCAGCGGACGCCTCGCCTACGCGCAGTCGATCCTGCGGGCGGCCTACGCATACACGATTCCCTCGCCGCGGACGATCGCGTGGGTTCGCGAGTTCTGCGGGACCAGAACGGTGGTGGAGCTCGGCGCGGGACGCGGCTACTGGGCCGCCAGCTCGCCGGCGAGCGATACAAATCGATAAAGCGGTACGCTGAAGTTGCTACAGGTTTGTTGGCGGCTAGCGCCGACTCTCGACTGTCTGGCCTGGCTGAATCAACTAGGGCGGAGTACCAGCTCGGGCGGGGGTTGGGTTGCAAGCAAGTACACCGTTTGCCAGTCGGGTGGTCACGGGACGGCACAATGGACGACACATCAGTGGGTGGCAGAGACACCACCTCAGCGGAGGTGTTCGGGCGCTATCGGCTGTTGTCCCTGCTGGGGCAGGGTGGCATGGGCCAGGTGTGGCGGGCGCATGATTCGCTGACCAACCGGGTGGTGGCGGTCAAGGTGTTGCCTGAGCGCTTCGCCGATGACGAGGAGCTGCGCGAACGGTTCCGCCGGGAGTGCCGGGCGGTGGCGCAGCTGACCGAGCCGCATGTGATCCCCATCCACGATTTCGGCGACATCGACGGTCGGCTGTATCTGAATATGCGCTTGATCGAAGGCACCGACCTGCGTGAAGTGATCAGCCGAGAAGGTGCCTTGTCGCCGCGGCGGGCAGTGGCGATCTGCGCACAGGTGGCCGGCGCGCTGCAGGCGGCCCACGACGTCGGGCTGGTCCATCGCGATGTCAAACCCTCCAACATCCTGCTGGGGGCCGATGAGTTCGCCTACCTGATCGACTTCGGGATCGCCCACGCCGCCGATGACCGTACGCTGACCACGATCGGCGAAACCCTCGGCACCGTTGCCTATATGGCGCCGGAGGAGCTCACCGCGCAGGTCAAGGCCGATGCCCGAGCGGACGTGTACGCGTTGACGTGCGTGCTGTATCAGTGCCTGACCGGCCAACCACCGTTTGCGAGCGCAGCGGGGGTGCAGGGTGTGATCGCCCATCACCTGCATACCCCGCCGCCGCGACCCAGCACCATGACACCCGATGTACCGGCTGCGTTCGATGCGATCATCGCCAAGGGAATGGCCAAAGACCCCGACGATCGTTACCAGACCGCGCGCGAGCTGGCCGCGGCGGCCCGCACCGCGGTGGGCGATTCCGCGGTCAGCACCACCGGGGGCATGGCTGCGCGCCATGGGCGGCGAATCAGATTGTCGCCCAAGACCGCCGGGCTGCTCGCCGCCGCGGTCGCGGTTACGGTGGTGGCCGCCATCATCGGCGTCCGCCTCGGATCAGGCGGTGGCAACTCGCCCACACCTATCACCTCGGGCTACTCGGCCCAGACTCCGCTGCCGTTCACCGGCGTCAGCTTGCCCACCGATGTGGCTGTCGACGCGGCGGGCAATGTGTACGTCACCGACATGGGTAACGATCGGGTGGTGAAATTGGCGGCGGGCGCATCGACGTCGACCCCGCTGCCGTTCACCGGCCTGAATAATCCCCAGGGTGTGGCCGTCGACACGGCGGGCAACATTTACGTCACTGACACCAGTAACAATCGGGTGGTGAAATTGGCGGCGGGCGCATCGACGCCGACGCCGCTGCCGTTCACCGGGCTCAAGGATCCCCAGGGTGTCGCCGTCGATACGGCGGGAAACGTGTACGTCAGCGACCGGGGTAACGATCGGGTGGTGAAGTTGGCGGCGGGCGCGTCGGCGCCGACCCCGCTGCCGTTCACGGGGCTCCAAGATCCCCAAGGGGTGGCGGTCGACACGGCGGGAAACGTATACGTCACCGAATTGAGTACCGAGCGGGTCGTGAGGTTGGCGGCGGGCGCGTCGACGGCGAGCTCGCTGCCGTTCACCGGGCTCAAGGATCCCCAGGGTGTGGCGGTCGACACGGCGGGAGACTTGTACGTCGTCGACTGGGGTAATCAATGGGTGGTGAGGTTGGCGGCGGGCGCGTCGACGCCGACCCCGCTGCCGTTCACCGGCCTGAAGAATCCCCAGGGTGTGGCCGTCGACACGGCGGGAAACGTTTACATCACCGACCAGGGCCCCGATCCGGTGGTGAAACTCCCGGTCGGCTGAGCCCCCGTTCCGCCGTCCAAGGGTGTCAACCTCCGCGCCGCAGATCTGTTGAAGTCCGAATCTCATTTGCTGTTCGGGTGCGCCGTCGGTCGCCCAGCGCGCGGCGTGGCAGAACGAATACCTGACTGCCAAGGGAGTATTGGCGGATATCCCTGAACCACAACGTGTTTCGGTGCCGGTGATCGACAACCCTATACCTTCTGCAAGTTCATGGCGTTATTGCCCGATGACGCGGGGCTTTCCGCGCGGGTGGTGGCCGATGTTCTCCAGCACGCGGATCCGGCGATGACCCAGCGGAAGTACATGGCGCGGGGCAAAGTTCACCACGGGGCGGCGGCGATCTTGCACGAGGCGGCCGGCTGCACGAATCCGGCGGACCATGATCACGACGGGAATGGATCGATGCCGAGTTTCGTGAGACTTTCTTGAGGAATTCGGACCCGGAAACGGGAAAGGCCCCCGACCTTGCGGGGTGAACCGCTGGTCAGGGGCCTTTTCGGCTCCCCCATCTGGACTCGAACCAGAAACCTGCCGATTAACAGTCGGCTGCTCTGCCAATTGAGCTATAGGGGATTGTTTCCCTGGCTGGCCCTTCCGGACCGGCCGGGGAAAACTTTAGCGTATCGGTTGTACAGTTCCCAAATCGTGGCTCTACCTGCGGGAATATGGACGGGGGCGAGATGGGGTGCCAGATCGACAGGGGCGGGCAGGGCCGGAGGCGGGATGGTATGTGCGAAGAGTCGCGGGTCCGCTGGAAACGCGTCCGTTCTGTCCTTCTGTTCGCGCTCGGGGCCTGAAGTTGTCGGTGGCCTCATGTATTGACTGGAGTCATGAAGCCCGCTGCGGAGGTCGCTGCGATGAGTTGCCGGTCCTACCGGCTGCCGTCATGCGCGAACGCGGCGAAACTCGCGCGGGTCGCGGCGGTGTTGCCGGTGTGGCAGGCCGGGCTCGGGCGGGCCCAATCGGCGGTGCGGCGACAGTTGTTCACCACCGGTGTACTGCCCCGGTGGGTGGACACCAAAGGCTGGGACGACGGCTTATCGCAACGGCAGTGGGACTCGGTCGGTCAGCAGGCGGTGGCCACGCACCGGTCATGGCTGGGCAGCTGCGAACGCGTGTTTCGCGACCTCGTCACCGGCTCAACTCTGCCCGAGAAGGTCGCCGAGGATCTGCTGTACGTGAACAAGGCCAACGCCTGGTACCGGCAAGCCCGGCCTCGGGCAGGACGGGGCCCAGGCCGGGCAGATTCAGATGTCGAAGCACCGTGTGATCGCGGCCGAGATCTTGACCCTGGCCCGCACGATCATGCGCCAGGTCCGCAAGCGTGTCGGGGCTCCGGATCTGCGGCGTGTCCGCACCATGGTGATGGACGGCAAGATCGCCGTCGTCGAATCCCCGAAACACGCTGGCACACACGCTTATTGGGTCCGGATTTCCACCCTGACAAGAAACAAGCCGGTGTGGATCCCACTGCGCACCCAAGCGGCGTTCGAGGCGCGCCTGGCGCGCCCGGGCGCGGTGGTGGCCAACCACTGCCAAGTCATCATCACCGGGGAGGGCCGGGTCGAGTTCCGGCTTGTCGTGAAAACCAGGAAAGCGATACCCGGTGACGAGCGGACCCGCGACCTGGGCGTGGACTGGGGCATGGCGACTTTGTTCGCGACCAGTGCTGGCACCTTGCACGGGCGCGACTTCCTGGACCGGTTGCGCGCCTACGACGCCCGTCTGCAACCGCTGGTCGCGGCGTTGAACCGCCAGCACATCCGGTTGCGGGATTCGCGTCGTTACCGGGCTTTGGTCCAAGACATTCGCGGGTTCGTCACCAACGAGGTCAACCGGTGCTTGAACCGAATCCTGAACCCAGACAAGGGCGGCGCACCCGATGTCGCCCGAGTCATCGTGGAGAAGCTGGACTTCCGCGGTCTGGCCCAGGCCGGCAAACTGTCCAAACGCCTGCGCCGACTGCTCGCGTTCTCGGGCCGGGCCGCGGTCGACACCAAACTCGCTTCCCTGCGTGAGGATCTCGGCATCGAGATCCTCGAAGTCCCTGCCGCGTACTCCAGTCAGGAATGCGGCAGCTGCGGATACACCGCCAGAAGCAACCGTCGAACCCAAGCACGCTTCCGGTGCCGGTTCTGCGGGAGAACCGTCCACGCCGACATTGGCGGAGCCCGAACACTGCTGAGACGTTCTCACCTAGTGGGCTCCGACTCGTCTCGGAATCGTGGACAAGTCCTGAATGCCCTCGACGAACGATTTCAGTCCCGTTGGGGCTGGACGTTCGCCGAGATCGCTCAGCGACAGCGTCACGGGGCGGCGCGAGTCACGCCCACTGCCGATCCTCCGGACACCACCGGAGGACGACAAAAAGACAACGGATTACCATTCGTGTCTGACCCTATGGGAGGAGCTTCTCGGGATGCTGCGGTTGATCATCGGTGTGGCGGCTGGGTATGTGCTGGGCGCCAAGGCCGGGCGGGTTCGGTATGAACAGATCAGCAAGACGACCCGCGCGATCAGTGAGAGTCCTGTCACGCGCAAGGTCGTGTTGATGGGGCGGCAGAAGCTCGCGGACAAGCTGAACACCCAGCCGAAGCTGGAACCGATGGTGCCGCTGGACGAGCGGACCACCATCCTCGTGCCGCAGGATCAGCTGCGGCGGTAAGGGATTGGGGCTTTGCCCCTTGCCCCCTGGTGGGGGCTGCGCCCCCACACCCCTGCCCTGGGGCGGCGAGCTTCGCCGCCTGCCGGGCGGGTGCGGTGTGGGCGGCGTCGCTAGACGCCTGCGAAGTCGCCTGAGTTGCCCATGGCCTGGGTGAGGAGGCTCTTGCGGTACTGCTCCAGCGCGACCAGGTCGCCGAACAGCGCCATGTAGGCGTCGGGCTGCTCGGTGGAGGAAATGCGCTGGAGTTTGGACTTCAGTTCGGCGATCTGGCGGCCGACCCAGGATTCCTGGGTGCGGGCCAGGACGCCGGCGACGAAGCGAGGGATGTCTTCGGCCGATTTCACCGGGAGCGGTTCGGCGGCCAGTTCGGAGACCATGGCGCGCAGGGTGAGGTCGTCGGTGTTGTCGGCGACGGCGGTGACCCATTCCGCGCCGGTGAGGCCCGCAGCGGTGCCGCCAGCTTCGGCGATGGCGGCGCGGACGGCGAGGAACGCGGGGTGGGTGAAGGCTTCGGGCTCGAGGGAGTCGAAGACCGCGCCCGCGAAGGCGGGGTATTGCAGGGCGGCGGCGAGGGTTTGACGCTGGGGCAGCAGGGCCGGGTCCGTGGGGTTGGGACGGGCGGCGGGGCCGGGTGAAACCTCGTGGTGGGGTTGACGTTCGGGGATGCCGGGCTTGGCGCCGGTGCGGGCGCCCTTGCGGGCCTCCTCACCGACGCGGCGGACCACCTGCTGGATGTCGTCCCAGCCGACCCAACCGGCCAGTTTGGTGGCGTAGGCCTTGCGGAGGGCGAAGTCCTTGATCTGGGAGACCACGGGGACGGCGCGGCGCAGGGCCTCGACCTGGCCTTCGGGGGCGTCGAGGTTGTGTTCGGCGAGCAGGCCGCGGATGACGAACTCGTACAACGGGACTCGGCGGGCAACCAGGTCGCGGACCGCGCCGTCGCCATTGCGCTGGCGCAGTTCGCACGGGTCGAGGCCGTCGGGGGCCACCGCGATGTAGGTCTGGCCGGCGAGCTTCTGGTCGCCGGAGAAGGCCTTGAGGGCGGCGGCCTGGCCGGCGGCGTCGCCGTCGAAGGTGTAGATGATCTCGCCGCGCCAGAAGTTGTCGTCCATGAGCAGGCGACGCAGGATCGCGAGGTGGTCGTCGCCGAAGGCGGTGCCGCAGGAGGCGACCGCGGTCTTGACCCCGGCCAGGTGCATGGCCATGACGTCGGTGTAGCCCTCCACGACCACGGCCTGATGACCCTTGGCGATCTCCCGCTTGGCGTGGTCGAGCCCGAACAGCACCTGGGACTTCTTGTACAGCAACGTTTCCGAGGTGTTGATGTACTTGGCGGTCATGGTGTCGTCGTCGTAGAGGCGGCGGGCGCCGAAGCCGATCACCTCGCCGCCGAGATTGCGGATCGGCCACAGCAGACGGCGGTTGAAACGGTCCATCGGGCCGCGCTGGCCCTGCTTGGACAGGCCCGCGGCCTCCAGCTCCTTGAACTCGAAACCCTTGCGCAGCAGGTGTTTCGTGAGGGTGTCCCAGCCGCCGGGGGCGTAGCCGCAGCCGAACTGGTGGGCGGCATTGTGGTCGAAATTGCGGTCGGTGAGGTACTTGCGGGCCGCCTCGGCCCCGGGCTCGCCGAGCTGTGAGATGTAGAACTCGTGCGCGGCCGCGTTGGCGGCGACCAGGCGGGCGCGGGTGCCGCGGTCGACGCGGACCGACGTGCCGCCGCCCTCGTAGTTGATCTTGTAGTTGAGCCGGTCGGCCATCTGCTCGACGGCCTCGACGAAGCCGATGTGCTCGATCTTCTGCAGGAACGCGAAGACGTCACCGCCCTCACCGCAGCCGAAGCAGTGGAACACGCCGTGATTGGGCCGCACATGGAACGACGGCGACTTCTCGTCGTGGAAGGGGCACAGGCCCTTCATGGAGTCGGCGCCGGCTCGGCGGAGGGCGACGTACTCCCCCACGACATCCTCGATCCGGACACGTTCACGAATCGCCGCGATATCGCGGTCCGGAAGTCGGCCAGCCACCCAGCGAGTCTAGCCCCGGCACCGCGACACGCGCTTCCCCGCCTCTCCGCGCCTCGGCGCACGACAAAGTGCCGTTGATGGCCATGCATGCGGGCCGGCGGCCAGGCTCCGAACCGATGTCGGACGTCCCCGACGAGTTACCCCACTCCCGACGAAACCAGTCGCCCGATCCCCGACGACCTGCGGCGGAGCCGAGCTGCGAAGATCGATGCGTGCTCAGCCTCTATCACGACGCCCGGACGCCGGTGCACGTCGTGCCCGCGGGGGTGAAGCTGGCCGGGCTCGCGGTCGCGGGGACGGCGCTGTTCTTCGTGTCGTCGATCACGGTGCTGACCGGCGTGCTCATCGTGGTGCTGGGGTTGTACGCGCTCGCGCGGATTCCGTGGCGGACGACCGGGCGGCAGGTCCTCGCGCTGCTGCCGTTCCTGGGGTTGATCGTGATCGCGCAGGTGGTCTTCACCGACGCGCGTACGGCGGTCCTGGTCGGGGAACGCCTGCTCACCCTGGTCCTGCTGGCCAATCTGGTGACCTTGACCACCCGCACCTCGGCCATGGTCGACACCATCGAACGCGCGCTCACCCCGCTGCGCCCGCTCGGCGTCCGTCCCGAACGGGTGGGCCTGCTGGTCGCCATGACCATCCGATTCATCCCGGTCATCCGTGAGCAGGCCGAACTCGTGCGCGCCGCCCAGCGGGCTCGTGGCATCGAGCGCAGCACCGTCTTCCTGGTCCCGCTACTGATCCGCACACTGCGCATGGCCGACGGGGTCGGCGAGGCCTTGGACGCTCGGGGACTGGACTGACCGGTCGGTCCGGCAGCCATTTAGGATGCCTCGGGTGCGTAGTAGGGATTTGGCGCAGATCGCGCTGTTCGCGGCAATCATGGTGGTCCTGGGATTCTTCCCGCTGATCCAATTGCCGGGCGCCTTCGCACCATTCACCTCGCAAACCCTGGGCGTCATCCTGGCGGGCTCGATTCTGGGCGCCAAGCGCGGTGCGCTGGCCATGCTGCTCTTCGACGTCATGGTCTTCGCGGGACTGCCGGTGCTGGCGGGCGGGCGCGGCGGCCTGTCGGTGATCATGGGCCCGACGGGTGGTTTCGTGATCGCCTATCCGATCGGCGCGCTGGTGATCGGCCTGCTCACCGAACGACTGTGGAAGCACTACAACCTGCCGCTGGCCCTGCTGATCAACTTCCTCGGCGGCGCGATCGTGCTGTACGCCATCGGGATCCCGTGGATGGCCGCGGCCGCGCACATCTCGCTGGGCAAAGCGATCACGACCTCGGTGGCGTTCCTGCCGGGTGACGTGGTCAAGACGGTGATCGGGTCGCTGGCCGCGGTGGCGGTGCGCAAGGCGTATCCGATGATTCCGGCCCGGGCATGATCGAACTCGACGGCGTCTCACACCGATTCGGCGAGCGCGCAGTACTGCGCGACCTGGATCTGCGGTTGAGCGAGCATCGGATCGCCGTCGTCGGCGCGAACGGTTCGGGCAAATCCACCTTCGCGCGGCTGCTCAACGGCCTGCAGGTGCCGACCGCGGGGACGGTCCGAGTGGACGGCCTCGATACCCGCAAACAGGGCCGGGCCGTGCGCAAACTGGTCGGATTCGTCTTCCAGGATCCGGATGTGCAGATCGTCATGCCGACGGTCGCCGAGGACCTCGCCTTCGGGCTCAAGCACCACGGCGTCGCCAAATCCGACATCCCGCAACGGGTCACCGAGACCCTCGCGACCTACGGCCTCACCGAATTCCGCGACCATCCCGCGCATCTGCTCAGCGGCGGCCAGAAGCAACTGCTCGCCATCGCCGCGGTGCTGTCGGTGCGGCCGGAGTACGTGGTGTTCGACGAACCGACCACCCTGCTCGACCTCCGCAACACCCGCCGCATCACCCGGATGCTGCGCGACCTCCCGCAGCGATTGGTCGTGGTCTCCCACGATCTGGACCTGCTCGCCGATTTCGACCGCGTGCTGGTGTTCGACGAGGGCCGCGTCGTGGCCGACGGCCCACCCGCGAAGACCATCCCGCACTACGTGGCCATGCACTCCGACTGACGCTCAGTCCGTGCGCTCCGGCTGAGCTTCAGTCCATGCGCACCCGCTGAGCCTCAGTCCGTGCACTCCGGCTGAGCTTCAGTCGATGCACTCCGGTTGAGCCTCAGTCCATGCGCGCCGACTGAGCTTCAGGCCATGCGCGCCGACTGAGCTTCAGGCCATGCGCGCCCACCAAGATTTCAGTCCTCGCGCCCGAACAGATGCCGCCGCACATGCGCGTTCAACCGCTGCCCGGGCCGCGCGTTGAACGCCATGTGCACGCTCACCCGCGGAATCTCACCCTGCACCGGCGTCACCCGGTGCCGGGAGCGCCGCCCGGCGTGCAGCACCAGCGTCCCGGGCACGGTCGGCAGCATCTTCACCATGTGCCGGTGCCGCATCGGCAGCCCGCCCCCGCGCTCGATGAAAGCGCCGGGCAGCGGGATGTATTCGAGCGCTCCGCCCCGCTCCGGCGCGACGATGTGCAGCATCACCGTGTAATCGGACATGTCGTAGTGCCAGTCCTGCATGTCCCCGTTCTCGTGGATCTGCACGGTCATGGCGCCCAGTTCGTCGGCGGACCGGTAGGCCTGCTCCCCCACCAGGTGGGAGACGAACTCCCGCAAGGGTTCCCAGTGGTAGAGCGCCTTCAACGGCGAGGAGTCCGGAATCCGGTCGCAGGCCACGGTGTATTCGAAGCGCATGGCGTCGCCGAGTCCGTCGGAGAGCACGTCGGCCGCCATCTCGGTGACCGCGGCGGGCCGCAGGAATTCGGGCAGCACGGTGACTCCGCTGACCAGGAAGTCCGCCTGCGACCGCTCGATCACCTCGCGCAGCCGTGCCACGGACCGTCGGTCGAGCGGATATCGCTCGAGGTCGACCAGGTCGTCCACCTCGCGTGTCATCGCGCGCCCCCTGCCGCCGGATTCACCGGAATCAGGGTATCGCGGCGGCGATGCGTTCCAGGCGGCTCTCGGTGTAGGAGGCGATCTGGTCGACGATCACCCGCACCCGCGCGGTGTCGTCGGCGGCTTCCTCCCACCACGGCAGCAGTAGCCGGTCCAGCCCGTGCGGGGCGGCGGCGAGCAGCCGGTCGGCGACGAGCAGGATGCGTTCGCGCTGCCCGGCCTGCCGCACCCGGTGGATCGGGTCGGAGAGCACGTACCGCAACGCCATGGTCTTGAGGACCGCGACCTCGGCGGCCACGATGCGCGGCACCTCCAGATCGGCGGCGTAACGCGACAATTGGCGGCCGCCCCACGCGGCGCGGGTGGCCTCGACGGCGGCGGTGGCGAAGCGGCCCACCAGATCGCTGGTCAGCCGTTTGAGCGCGACGGAGGCGAGCAGCGAGCCGTCGTACTCGGCGGCGGCCGCGACCACCGGTAGTTCGGAGAGCCGCTGCGCCGCGGCCACCATGTCGTCCACGGAATGCGCGGCATGCCGTCGCGCGCCGAGTTCGGCGAGCGCCACCTGTTCGACCGGATCGGCCAGGGCGCGCAGGTCGATACGCCCCACGATGACCCCGTCCTCGACATCGTGTACCGAGTAGGCGACATCGTCGGCCCAGTCCATGATCTGCGACTCCAGGCACTGGCGGCGGTCGGGCGCGTCCTTGCGGACCCAGGCCAGCCGGTCCATGTCCACCCCGTAGGCCCCGAACTTCGAGCTGGGACCCGTTCTGCCCCACGGGTATTTGATGACGGCGTCCAGGGCCGCCCGGGTCGGGTTGAGCCCGACACTGACGCCCTGATCGTCGATCACCTTGGGTTCGAGCCGGGTGAGGATGCGCAGGTTCTGCGCGTTGCCCTCGAAACCGCCGTGCGCGTCGGCGAATTGGTCGAGCGCCTTCTCGCCATTGTGCCCGTAGGGCGGGTGCCCGATGTCGTGGGCGAGCCCGGCCAGGTCCACCAGGTCGGGATCGCAGCCCAGGCTGTCGGCGATGCTGCGGCCGATCTGGGCGACCTCCAGCGAATGGGTGAGCCGGGTGCGCGGGGTGTCACCGTCGCGGGGGCCCATGACCTGGGTCTTGTCGGCGAGCCGCCGCAGCGCGGCCGAGTGCAGGACCCGGGCCCGGTCGCGCGCGAACTCGCTGCGCCGGGCGGGGCACGGCGACCAGCTCAGTCCGGCCGTGTGCTCGGTCTCGGGAACCATGCGTTCCCGGTCGGCGTCGGTGTAGACCCCGTCATAGTCGATGCGTGCGTTCATTGCTCACTGATCCGCCGTGTATTTGAAGTCCGCCGAGAAATGGGTCAGCTGATACCAGAGCAATGCGAAGGTCTCCCGGAAGATCCCGTGCGCCTGCGATTCCCGCGTGTACACCGCGGGCCCGGTTCTGGTGGGCGCGGTCCACGCCGACAGCCCGGCGTCCCGCGCCATGGTGCGGGTGCGCAGCGAATGCCAGGGGTCGCTGACCAGCACCACCGACGATTTTCCGCGCGCCAGCAGCGCTTTCGACACCGCTTCCACGCTCTGCAGGGTGTCGGAGCCGGTTTCGACGGCCAGGATCCGGTCCTCCGGGACGCCCTGGTCCTTCAGGTAGTTCTTGCCCGAGGCCGCCTCGGTGTAGTTGTCGCCGACCTGTTTGCCGCCCACCGTCACGATCATGGGGGCGACCTGCTTGCGGAACAGCTTGTGCGCCTGGTCCAGTCGCGCCTCGAACACCGACGACGGGGTGCCGTCGTACTGGGCCGCGCCCAGCACCACGATGGCGTCGGCGTGGGTGTAGTCGTCGATGCGGGCCACCTGCCACACGTGCAGTGCGGTGCCGCCCACCACGACCAGGCCCATCAGCACCCCGCCGACCAGCAGCCGCCGCACCCAGCGCAGCGTGCCGCCACCGCGTTCGGGGGCGGTGGATGTGGCCATGTCCTGTGCCAACCAGTCCGGTTCGGCTCGGTGGTTGCGGAGTCTCACCAACCGCGTTGCCGCCATTCGGGCAGGTGCGGGCGCTCGGCGCCGAGGGTGGTGTCGTCGCCGTGGCCCGGATACACCGCGGCGTCGTCCGGATAGCGGTCGAACAGTTTGGTCTCGACGTCGCCGAGCAGCGAGGTGAACTGCTCCGGAGACCGGGTCCGGCCCACGCCGCCCGGGAACAGCGAGTCACCGGTGAACAGGTGGACGCCGCCCGCGCCGTCGGTCAGCGCCAGCGCGACCGAGCCGGGAGTGTGCCCGCTCAGGTGGATGGCCTCCAGCACGAGGTCGCCGACGTGGACCTTGTCACCGTCTGCCAGCAGCCGGGCCGGGGGCACCGGTAGCGGCGCGGCGTCCAGCTCGTGCGCGGCGGTCGGAATGTCGATGGCCGCCACCACATCCTGGAGTGCGAACCAGTGGTCCTGGTGCTGATGGGTGGTGACGATGAGCTCCAGCCGGCCCGGGGCCTCCTGGCCGATGAGCTCGAGGATCCGCTCGGCCTCGTTGGCGGCGTCGATCAGCAGGGTCGCGCCGGTGGCGGCGCATTGCACCAGATAGGTGTTGTTGTCCATGCCACCGACCGACATCTTCACGATGCGCGCGCCCGGAACCTCACGCTGCTGCGGATTGGAGCCGGGCGAGACGTGGCCCGTGTAGGGCGAATCGATGGTGATCACGTCACCGATCGTAGTCATGGCTCCCGACACAGTGTGCAGAAGAAACCGACCCTCCGCGTTCCACAGTTAGATTCGATGCATGCGGCCACCGAAGCAGCTGTCCCTCCTCGTGACCGGTCTGCTCGCGGCCTTGGCCCTGGTCGGCGGCCACGCCGCGCCGGCCGCGGCCGAGACGCCCCTGCGACTGCCCGGCTATGTCACCGACCAGGCCGGGGCGCTGGACCGCGGACAGGCCGCGGAGCTGCAGCAGGCCATCGACGCGCTGTACTCGCGTGACCACGAGCGGCTGTGGATCGTCTACGTGCGCGACTTCAGCGGAATGGACTCGCACGCCTGGGGTGAGCAGACCGCGAAGCTGTCCGGGTTCGGGGATCGCGATGTGCTGCTGTCGGTCGCCGTCGATGATCGGGCGTACGCGTTCACCGGGACGGTGCCGCAGTCGGTCAGCGACAAGGAACTCGACCGGCTGCTCACCGACAGGGTGGAGCCGAAGCTGCGCGACGGGAATTGGGCCGGGGCCGGGCTGGCCACGGCGACCGGGCTCTCGGACGCCATGAGCGGGTCCGGCGGCATCGGGCTGTTCCCGATACTGATCATCGCGCTCCTGGTCGCGCTGGCGGTGCTGGGGATCTGGTGGTGGTCGAAGCGGCGCAAGACGCGGCGGGAACGCTCGGTCATGGATTCGGCGCGCAAGGCCGATCCGACCGACACCCGGACGCTGGAGGCCCTGCCGCTGGTCGTACTGGACGCCCTGTCAAAGGAGACGCTGGTCGACACCGACAACGCCATTCGCACCAGCACCGAGGAATTGCGGCTGGCCACCGACGAATTCGGGGCCACCGCCACCACCCCGTTCACCGCCGCCCTGGAGGGCGCGAAACGGGCGCTGGCCAAGGCGTTCTCGATCCGCCAGCAGCTCGACGACGACATCCCCGAGACCCCGGATCAGCAGCAGCGCATGCTGATCGACCTGGTCAGCAGCTGCGGCAGCGCGAATCGGGACCTCGACGCCAAGGTCGGCGAATTCGACGCCATGCGCAATCTGCTCATCAATGCCGTGGAGCGGCTGGACGCGCTGACCCGCGATCTGATCGAGCTCACCGCGCGGGTTCCCGGCTCCCAGGCCACGCTCACGGCGCTGGTGGCCGCGCATCCCGCGTCGGTGCTCGCGCCCATCCACGACAACGTGAGCATGGCGAGCGAGCGAATCGGGTTCGCGGAGAGGACGATCGCGGACGGCCGGGCCGCAGCCGCCAAACCGGTCGGGCAGCAGGGCGCGGCGGTATCCGACATTCGCGCCGCCGAATCGGCTGTGGACGCGGCTCGCACGCTGTTGGACGCGGTCGATTCGGCCGCCACCGATATCGAGCAGGCGCGGGCCGGGCTGTCGGCCATGATCGAGGAACTGCGCGGTGATCTGGCCACCGCCGACGGACTGTCGGAGCACGGCGGCACCGATCTGCCCGCCGCGACGGCCGCCGCGCGCACGGCTCTCGATCAGGCCACCGCTGACGGGGCCACCAATCCGCTCGGGGTCTTCCGGCAGGCCGTCGCCGCCGACGCCGCGCTGGATCAGGCCATTGCCGCGGCCGGCGATCGCAAGCGGGCAGCCGATGACCTGCGTCGCCGCCTCGACCAGACGCTGACCGCGGCCCGCAGCCAGGTCAATGCGGCCGCCGACTACATCAGTACCCGTCGCGGCGGTGTCGACGCCGAACCGCGTACCCGTCTGGCCGAGGCGCAGCGCAGTCTGGAGCAGGCCGATCAGCTCGCCGCCTCGAATCCCGAACAGGCTCTCCAATCCGCCCAGCGCGCCGTCGAACTCGGCGCTCGCGCGCTGCACACCGCGCAGGCCGCGGTGCAGGAATGGCAGGCCCAGCAGCAGCAACGCGTGTCCTCCGGCGGCTCCCAGACCGGGGCCATCCTGGGTGGCATCCTCATCGACGGCATGCTGCGCGGGATGGGCAATGAATACCGCCGCGGCGGTGGCGGATTCGGCGGCGGTTTCGGAGGCGGGGGCGGTGGCCGCAGCTACGGCCCCGGCTCCTTCGGCGGTTCCGACGGCTCCCGGCGGATCAGCCGGGGCGGCCGGTTCTGAGGGTTCGGCTCACCTGAGGTGAGCGGAAGCCGCCGCAATACCTATCCGCTGCCGGGACACGCCCAAACCGGGTTTGGCCCGCG